>CAWALN010000025.1:0-423241 GCA_963782935.1 uncultured Chloroflexia bacterium
CAAAATCAAGCGGGACGCAAGGCTTACCTGGGTGAACCGGTCACACAGGCAGTCATCACTGTGCCGGCTTATTTCAACGATGCTCAACGGAACGCAACCAAAGACGCAGGCAAGATCGCCGGCCTGGACGTTCTCCGGATCATTAATGAACCGACCGCTTCCTCACTCGCTTACGGCCTGGATAAAAAGGCCAATGAAATCATCGCCGTCTATGACCTGGGCGGCGGCACTTTCGATATCTCGATCCTGGATGTAGGCGAAGGCGTCTTCCAGGTGCGTTCGACCAATGGCAATACCTTCCTCGGCGGCGACGACTTCGATCAACGCGTCATCGATTATTTGATCGAAGAGTTCAGGAAAGGAAACAATATCGATATCCGGAGTGACCGCCAGGCTATCCAGCGGCTGCGCGAAGCCGCCGAAAAGGCCAAAATCGAGCTTTCGACCATGATGCAGACGGAGATCAACCTGCCGTATTTGACGGCGGATTCCACCGGTCCCAAGCATATGGTACTGACCCTGACACGGGCAAAACTTGAACAACTAACCATGGACCTGGTGGAAGGGACCCTTTTGCCGCTGAAGCAAGCTTTGGCGGATGCGGGATTATCTCCTTCCGAAATCAATGAAGTCGTCATGGTGGGCGGAATGACCCGCATGCCGGCTGTCCAGGAAGCAGTCCGAAAATTTTTCGGTAAGGAACCTCACAAAGGTGTGAACCCGGATGAGGTGGTAGCGGTAGGGGCAGCCATCCAGGCAGGTGTGTTGGTCGGCGATGTGAAGGACATCTCCTGTTGGATGTGACCCCGTTGAGCCTTTCCATCGAAACGCTGGGTGGAGTAGCCACTCCCCAGATCGAGCGTAATACCACCATCCCGACCCGCAAGAGCCAGGTTTTCTCCACGGCCAGTGACAGCCAGACCCAGGTGGAGATCCATGTCCTTCAGGGTGAGCGCCCAATGGCGATTGATAATAAATCGCTGGGCAAATTCATCCTGGACGGATACCGCCGGCGCCCGCGGGATCCCCCAAATCGAGGTCACGTTCGCATCGACGCCAATGGGATCTTGAAAGTCACGGCCCAGGATAAGGCCTCGGGCCGCAGCCAGAAATTACCATTACGGCCTCCTCCGGACTCTCAAAGGATGAGGTCGAAAAAATGCGCAAGGAAGCCGAAGCGCACGCGGCCGAGGATAAGCACCGCCGTGATCTCATCGATGCCCGCAATTCGGCCGACAACTCGGTTTATGGGGCAGAGAAGGCTTTGAGCGAGCTGGGTGATAAAGTGCCGGCAGAGCTCAAGACCGAGGTTCAGGCGGCCGTGGAAGAAGTAAAGAAGGCTAAAGAAGGCGAGGATGAAGCTGTCATCCGCAAGGCTGTGGAAGCCCTCAGCCAGGTAGTCCAGAAAGTTGGCGTGGCGGCCTACCAACAGCAGACGCCTCCGCCTCCACCCGCCGGCGATGAAAGCGGCAGCAAAGCCGAACCAAAGGACGAAGGACCTGAAGTAGTGGAAGGCGAAACGAAGGACGTCTGATTTTAAACGCCCCAATATGTATATTTCCCAACGAGGATTATGAGCAACCGCGATTTCTATGAGATATTGGGCGTTCCGCGGAACGCCTCCATTGATGATATCAAGACTGCCTTCCGCAAGCTGGCGCGCCAGTACCATCCGGATGTGAGCAAGGAACCGGATGCCGAAGAAAAGTTCAAGGAGATCAACGAGGCCTACGGCGTCCTATCGGACCCGCAAAAAAGGGCCCGTTACGATCAGTTCGGGCGGGCCGGGGTGGGTGATATGGGCGGCGTGCCTGATTACACCAACACCATGGACTTCAGTGACCTCTTTGAAGAGATCCTGGGCGGATTCGGCCTGGGCGGGGGCGGATCCCGCAGCCGCAACCGGCCTCATCGCGGCAAGGACCTGCAAGTCCGGACGGAATTGACCTTTGAAGAGGCTGTTTTTGGCGTCGAAAGGACCATTGAGGTCACCCGGAATGAGATCTGCGGGACTTGCCATGGTTCCGGCTCCGAGCCGGGCACCACGCCTCAGCGCTGCGCCACCTGCGGAGGCCGTGGAGAAGTCCGCCAGGTCCGCCAGACTATTTTCGGATCCATGATGCAATCCGGCCCTTGTCCCACCTGCGGAGGTCGCGGTGAGATCATCACCACTCCCTGCCACACTTGCCGCGGCCAGGGACTCGAACGGAAAACGGTCAAGAAAAATGTGGCCATCCCGGCCGGCGTCGATAATGAAACCCAGATCCGCCTGGCGGGAGAGGGCGAACCGGGCGCATTTGGCGGTCCGCAAGGGAAGTCTTTACCTCCTTTTATCCGTCAAACCGCATAAATTCTTCCAACGGCGTGAGAATAATATCCTGTTAAACCTGGATATCAATGTGGCGCAAGCCGTGCTCGGGGCTGAAGTGGAAGTGCCCACTGTGGATGGTTCTGAAAAATTGAAGATCCCGGCGGGTACTCAGCCGGGTAAAATCTTTACACTTAAGGCGAGGGGCGTGCCTTATCTGCGCCGGTCCGGGCGCGGCGACGAGTTGGTGATCGTGAACGTGGATATTCCCAGTAAGCTGACCAAGGAGCAGAAACAGCTCTTCGAACAACTGGCAGCCACCCTGGGAACCACCGTCAAGCCAAAAGATAAAGGCTTTCTTGACTGGTTGAACGATGCCCTGGGGGGATAAAACCGGTGGACTCGATCGATCCTCGAAAGATTCGTTGCGTTGTCTTCGACTTCGGTTTTACGCTTTCGCCGGATTATTATTTTAAAGTATCGCCGCCGAATACGCCTCACTGGCACGAAATCATTCAAGAGCATATTTTCAGCGACCCGGCCATCACCATCCCGTGGATGAAGGGGGAGATCAGCAGCCGGGAAGTGGCTGCTATCTTTAAAGGGATATATACCTCTGGATATTGATACCATCCTCTCAACCATGGAAGAAGGCTGCAAAGAATTGGCTTTTAATCCGTCCGTCTGGCTCTTTGCTTTGAAGCAAAAACTGGCGGGCAGGAAGATCGCCCTGGTTACAGATAACATGGATTTGTTCACGAAGGTGATCGTGCCGGCCCATAAGCTGGACCGCATCTTCGATGTCATTATAAACAGCTCGGATTTCCATGAGATCGGCAAGGAATTCCTGTGGCCGCTCGCGTTCGAGAGGCTGGGGAACGGGATCGGGTATGCCAACAGCCTGCTGGTCGAGGACGGGGAGACTGAACCGGAGAAATTCCGGCAATTGGGGGGTGTGGCGTATCAATATAAAGGTGAGAAGGCATTTTCGAAGTGGGCCGCATCCATGGAATGGGGATAAGAAGCCACTGACTCACGGGCCGCCTCTTAGAAGGACAAAGAAAAGATTCACCGCGAAGGATGGAAGAAAAAGAGAAGGGATTATGGGAAGGAAGAAAAGAGGGGTGAGGCGGGATAAATGATGTCGGGAATGGTAGGCTGACGGGCGCCCCGACGAGGGTTGGTTTTGAATGATTAGGTGTCGGGATAGGCGAGAGGGGCGAACACCATTCGCCCCTACAAAGTGCGAGGAAATTTCATAACTGGTAAGTATTATATAAGTATGTAATACATCGTTTGTATTGACTTACTTGTATGAATGATGTAATATGCATACAAGTAAGGAGAAATCCTGCATGGTCACTCATACGACTACAAAAGGGCAAATTGTCATTCCGGCAGCTTTACGCCGAAAATACGGAATTACCGAAAATACCAAAATTGTCATTTTGGATAATGGCGAGGATATTATTTTGAGGCCCATGACACCGGAGCGCATCTCAAAGTTACGCGGTTCACTGAAAGGGAAAGGCTCATTGCAATTACTGCTCGATGAACGCCGAAAAGATAGGGAAAAAGAAGATGCCGGCCACTAAAGTGCTGGATGCTTTTGCTGTATTGATTTTTCTTTATGATGAAACCGGCGCAGACGCGATCCAAAAATGGATCACGGAGGCCGGCGAAGGCAGGATGAACCTGATCATTTCGATGGTGAACCTGGGAGAAGTCTGGTACTGTGTCGCTCGAAATACCTCTCCCAAAGTGGCTGACCAAACCATCCAGGATCTGCTGGCGATGGGAATCGAGTCCATTGAAGTTGATTGGGGGATCACGCATCAGGCCGCGCTCTATAAATCCAAAGGTAATATTTCTTATGCAGATACCTTTGCGGCGGCTTTAGCCAAATTACGGAACTGCCCGGTGGTAACAGGAGATAAGGAATTCAAGCAACTTGAAAGGGAAATAAAAATCGAATGGCTGGAGTAGCCTCCTGGTTGGAAGTATCCCTGACCGTCAACGGTGAGTTGGCCGAAGCTGTGGCGGATGTGCTGGCCCGTTTCGCCCCCAACGGGGTGACGACGGAACAGGCGGTCAAGTACACCCATCCCGAGGATGAAGGCACACCGGCCGGTCCCATTATCGTGCGGGCATATCTGCCGGCGGATAAAGACCTGGAAGAAGCGCGCCAAAAATTAGAAGAAGCGCTTTTCTATCTGGGCATGATCCAGCCATTACCAGCCCCGGTCTTTACACCCATCGTCGACCAAAATTGGATGGAGGCCTGGAAAGAACATTACCATCCCATCCCGGTGGGGAAGAGGCTCATCATCGTGCCGGTCTGGCTGGAGTCGCCCATGCCGGACCGGATTCCCATTCGCATCGATCCGGGGATGGCCTTCGGGACGGGCACGCACCCCACCACCCAGTTATGCCTCGAGCTGACCGAGATGCAATTTTCGAAAGAAACTTCCCAGCCATTGGAGGCCGGCCCGGCCTCTGTAATCGACGTCGGCTGCGGCTCCGGGATCCTGTCTGTGGCAGCATTGAAACTGGGCGCAGATTTTGCCCTGGGGGTGGATATAGACCCGGCTTCCGTAAAAGCCAGCCGCGAAAATGCAAATGCAAATGGGGTCCGGCCGGAAATATTTCAGACCGGCCTGGGATCGGTGGCGGAAGTGCTGGAAGGCCGCTTCCAAATCCGGCAGGCGCCCCTGGTGCTGGCGAATATCCTCGCACCGGTGATCATCCGTTTATTCGAGGCAGGCTTGGCAGGGCTGGTGACGGCCGGGGGGACGATCGTGTTGTCGGGCATTCTGGCCGAACAAGCCGATTCTGTCAGAGATGCCGCAGCCGCTAAAGGATTAACCTTTGTCGAGAAGCGCCAGATGGACGATTGGGTGGCCCTGGCGTTTAAATGTTAAAACGTTCCAACGTTCAATCGTTTTGTGCTATCATTCAACCAGCATGCATGCACGAAGGCCCCTTTTCCCGTATCTCCTGCTTAACATTTTTGTCTCTGCCCTCGTGACGGGGACGATCATTTTTTTCTACCATCGCGCTCATAAAGCCGATTGTCTTGCCTCTCAGCCAAGCCTGTCGGCGGTCACTTCAGATAGCGGCGAGAATATCAGTATCACCGGTGTCATTGGGGCCGGTACAGTCGGGGATGAACGGGTCATTATCCAAAATACCGGCACCGACAAGATACTCCTGACCGGTTGGACATTGGCCGATAACAAGGGCCTGACCTATAACTTTCCTCATTCTCCGGAATTGACCCTTTATCCCGGCGCAAGCCTGCAGGTGTATACAAAGGCCGGGACCGATAAACCTTCCGATGTGTATTGGAGCCGGACCGAACCCGTCTGGTCTTCGGGTGAATTGGCCGTCTTGTATGACCCCAATAATATAGCTCGCGCCTTCTACCGCGTGCCGTAAACGTCCTCCAGGCTAAAAACAGACATAACTCAAGCTCTCTATAATAAATGGCGCCCCCAAAAGTGGGATGAAGTGGTCGGACAGCAGCACGTCGTCCAAACTCTCCGTAATGCAGTGGCTAGCGATCGGGTGGCCCATGCCTATCTGTTTGCCGGGCCGCGGGGGACAGGGAAGACCACCGCCGCCCGTTTACTGGCGAAGGCGGTCAACTGCCAGAACCCGGACCCGGCCGCCCGTCCCTGTAATGAGTGCGCATATTGCAAAGCAGTCAGTGAAGGCCGCTTCCTGGACCTGATCGAGATTGACGCAGCCTCCAATACCTCCGTGGAAGATGTGCGGGACCTGCGCGATAAGATCAATTTCAGCCCCAACCAGGGAAAATATAAAGTCTACATCATCGATGAAGTCCACATGCTTTCCACGGCGGCTTTCAACGCCCTCTTGAAGACCCTGGAAGAACCGCCGCCTCACGCCATTTTCATCCTGGCGACCACGGAGATGCACAAGATTCCCGCGACGGTCCTTTCCCGCTGCCAGCGGCATGAATTCCGGCGGGTGCCGGTGGATGATATCGTCATGCAGTTGGAAAAGATTGCCAAGACTGAAAAGCTGACCGCCGAACCGGAAGCTTTAATACTGATCGCCCGCCAATCCGCGGGTGGGATGCGGGATGCCATTTCACTGTTGGACCAAATGGCCTCCACCGGCAAAGAGATCAGCCTGGGACTGACCCAGACGGTCCTGGGAACCGCCACCAGCCAGGCCATCCTGGCGCTGGTCGGCGCGGTCCAGGAACAGGATCCAGCCGCCGGAATGAACCTTCTCCATGCCAGCCTGGATGCAGGCACGGATCCACGCCTGCTGGCCCGCCAGATCGTGGAGTATCTGCGAGCCCTGTTGCTAATCCAGATGGGCAATGCCTCCCAGGTGGACCTCTCGGCGGACACCCGGGCTCAAGCCGCCAAGCACGCCAAGACGTTCACTCAAGCAGAAGTGCTACGAATGATCAAGGCATTCAATGCGGCCGCGACCGACATCCGCGGCGGTTGGCAGCCGGCCCTTCCGTTGGAGCTGGCGTTGGCCGAAGTCATGGAGACGACTGTTTCCGAACAGCCTGCAGTTCAATCGCCACCTCCGGTGAAGAAACCTCCGCTGGAGGCAAAACCTGCACCAAACAATGAACCTGCACAGCCTGCCGCAGGGACGAAGCCAGCTCCAGAAAAAAAGATCGAGAAGAAGCCGCCGGTCGAGCCGGTTAAGGCCGTCACACCGGAGGCGAAGGCTCAACCCAAGCCGGAGATCAAACCGGTCGCGACCCTGGAGCAGGTTATTAAAGCCTGGAAGCAGATCCGAGCCGTGATCAAGGGGAAGAGTCTTTCGCTGGAAGGTCTGCTGAATTCCGGCAAATTACTGGATGTCAAAGAGAATGTGCTCATTATCGGATTCCAAAGTGAGATCCTGCGCTCGAAAGCGGACACGCCTGAACAAATGAAGATCACCCGCCAGGCCATTACCGAAGTCATGAATGTCGAACTGGGTGTGCGCTGCGTGGTCACGAATGCGAAGCATTCCACCCCGCCGGATGTTAAAGCCGACGGCATGGTGGCGGCTGCCTTGAGGCATGGCGGAGAGATCGTCAATTAAAATATCGGGAAGGCCTAACCCTATCCCAAGGAGAAAACCATGGCAAAAGGATTTAATCGCCCGCCCGGTGGAGGCGGACAAGGTGGAATGATGCAGCAGATACAGAAACTGCAGCAGCAGATGGCCGAGGCGCAGGAAAAACTGGCTGCCGAGACTGTGACTGCAACGGCGGGCGGCGGGTTAGGGTTGGGGATAGGGGTAGGGCTAGAACTGCCGCCCTGGCGCGGCGCCGGATCCGGCGGCAATACGCCGGAAGCTCCCACTCAAGCCGCTACGCTACAGGTGCGAACGTGCCAATGGCGGCCGTGGCCTCGCCGCGTGGCCGTTTGGGTCCGCTATGCGGGGGGTTCAATGCGTCACGCGCGCGGCGGAAACGCTGCGCGTGGCCGATTGGGTCCGGATACCGGGCCCAATGTGGATCGCGTTTCCTGGGTGGGCCTCGCGTGGCTGGCTCGGGCCTGTGCGGAGGCGGGGCGACGGGCCGGCGGGTCAGTCGAGGAGCCTTCGAAGGGCTTCCAGCTCGGCCACCCGCTCACGATCCGGGTGGGGGTACTGCAGGTCGAGTGCCCGCAGCTCGTCCAGGATGATCTGTGACACGATCAGGCGCGCATTCGCCTTGTCGTCGGCGGGGACGACGTACCAGGGCGCTGCTGCGTGCTGGTGGCGCTCAGGCACTGCTTCGTAGGCCTTCATGTACTGCTTCCAGTACTTGCGCTCCTCGATGTCGGCCAGGCTGAATTTCCAGTTCTTCTCCGGATCGTCGATGCGCTGCGAGGAAGCGCTTGCGCTGCTCCTCCTTCGAAGGTGCAGGAAGAACTTCACGACGCGCGTGCCGTTGCGGTGCAGATGCCGCTCGAGATCGACGATGGAGCGGTAGCGCTCGCGTCCAGATCGACTTGGCGTTCGGCGGCGCTCCGGCAGTGCCCTCGCCGCGCAGGATCTCGGGATGCACGCGCACGATCAGCACCTCCTCGTAATAGGAGCGGTTGAAGATGCCGATCCGGCCGCGCTCCGGCAGGCGCGCAGGTGGTGCGCCACAGAAAATCGTGATCGCAATTCCTCGGCGCTCGGATGCTTGAAGCTGAGGACCTGGCAGCCCTGCGGATTCACGCCGGACATCACGTGCTTGATGGCGCCGTCCTTGCCGGCGGCGTCCATGGCCTGAAAGATCAGCAGCACGGCGTACTGCGCCAATGCGTACAGCTGGCCTTGCAGCGAGGCCAGCTCCTCGGTGTGCCGCTGTCAGCAGCTCTGCGGTACTCGGCCTTCGAGCTGTAGACCGGCTCGACGGACATGAGCCAGTCGCTCAGGGCGACCGTGGCGCCCGGTGGCACGCGGAAATGCGCGGTGGAGGTCTCATCGCTCGTGTCCGGTCAAGGTCCGCGCGCGCACATCTGCTCGCGCCTGCGAGGGACTCCGGGCGACGGCTCGCCGGCGGAGGGCAGGACGGGGACAATATGGAACGCCGCGCCTCTGGGTGGATACTCCCTGCCGGGCGCGCTGTGCTGGTGGGCGCCGAGCTCGCGGTGGCCTCGGGGAAACGGATCTCGTGGGCGAGGAGAGCGAGAGCGTGAGCGTGCGCGACCGGGCCGCGATCCGGGTGGGCCGCCGGCCCGGACTACGGGCGGGACGCCTGCCGCATGGCTCACGCTCACGCGCGCGCTGCGCTTCACGGATTCCCTCACCTTGCCTCTAAGTTCGCTTCGCTACGCCGGGGTGCGCGAGAAGCACCGGACGCGAGCTTAGTCGCCTAACGAACAACCCGGCACACCCCCGGCCACGGGGCGGCGCGCGCCGCCCCGGCAGGGCGGGGTGGGTCCTGCGCGCGCCGGGCGCGCCCACCGGACGAGAGCGCGAGTGCCGAGAGCAATACGTGTTATTGTTCCCTCTCTTGGTTCGGTTGGGGTCTTGCTCTCGGCACTCGCGCTCTCGTGTGGTGGGCGCGCCCGGCGCGCGCAGGACCCACCCCGCCCTGCCGGGGCGGCGCGCGCCGCCCCGTGGCCGGGGGTGTGCCGGGTTGTTGTTAGGCGAATAAGCTCGCGTCCGGGCGCTTGTCGCGCAACCCGGCGTAGGGAAGCGAAGTTAGAGGCAAGGAAAGGGAATCCGTGAGCGTAGCGCGCGCGTGAGCGTGAGCCATCCGGCAGGATCCCGCCCGAATCCGGGCCGGCGATCCACGCCGGATCGCGGCCCAGTCGCGCACGCTCACGCGCTCGGGCTCGTCGCTCGCGAATCCGTTTCCCCGGGGCCTCCGCGAGCTCGGCGCCCACCAGCGCCGCGCGCCCCAGGGGCGTATCCCCCCCCGCGGCGCGACGGTCCATTTTGTGCCCGTGCTGCCCTCGCCGGCGAGCAGTCGCCCGGATCTGCAGGCGCGAGCACGCGACCAGACCGGACATGAGCCCATGACCGACATTGACCGACGCAGTTCCGCGTGCGACCGGACACCAAGGTCGCCCTCGAGGAGTGGCCCACCTCCGTCGAGCCGGTCTACGGCTCGAAGGACGATTACCGCCGGATCCTGACCCGCCACATCGAGGAGCTGGCCTCGCTGCAAGGCCGGCTGTACGCCTCGGCGCAGCACGCGGTGCTGCTGATCTTCCAGGCGATGGACGCCGCCGGCAAGGACGGCGCCATCAAGCACGTGATGTCCGGCGTGAATCCCCAGGGCTGCCAGGTGTTCAGCTTCAAGCAGCCGAGCGCCGAGGAACTGGACCACGATTTCCTGTGGCGCACGACCGCCGGCTGCCCGAGCGCGGCCGGATCGGGATCTTCAACCGCTCCTACTACGAGGAGGTGCTGATCGTGCGCGTGCACCCCGAGATTCTCCGCGGCGAGGGCCTCCCGCGCGAGCCAGCTGAAGAACGGCGAATCTGGACGCAGCGCTATCGGTCCATCGTGGATCTGGAGAGGCATCTCCACCGCAACGGCACGCGCATCATCAAGTTCTTCCTGCACGTCTCGAAGGAGGAGCAGCGCAAACGCTTCCTGAAGCGCATCGACGAGCCCGAGAAGAACTGGAAGTTCAGCCGGCGGACATCGAGGAGCGCAAGTACTGGAAGCAGTACATGAAGGCGTACGAGGAATGCCTGAGCGCCACCAGCACGCGGGGCAGCGCCCTGGTACGTCGTCCCCGCCGACGACAAGCACAACGCCCGGCTCATCGTGTCGCAGGTGATCCTGGACGAGCTGCGGGCACTCGAGCTGAGTACCCCCGCCCGGATCGTGAGCGGGTGGCGGAGCTGCAACAGTTCGAAGCTCCTGGACTGACCAGCCGGCCCGTCGCCCCGCCTCCGCACAGGTGCGAACCCGCCACGCCAGGCCCACCCAGGAAACGCGATCCACATTGGGCCCCGGTGTCCGGACCCAATCGGCCACGCGCAGCGTTTCCCGCCGCGCGCGTGACGCATTGAATTTTACCGGCGGCGCGGACCCAAACGGCCACGCGGCGAGGCCACGGCCGCCATTGGCACGTTCGCACCTGTAGCGTAGCGGCTTGAGTGGGAGCTTCCGGCGTATTGCCGCCGGATCCGGCGCCGCGCCAGGGCGGCAGTTCTAGCCCTACCCCTATCCCCAACCCTAACCCGCCGTTTGTCGTTGCAGTTGCAGTCTCGGCAGCCAGTTTTTCCTGCGCCTCGGCCATCTGCTGCTGCAGTTTCTGTATCTGCTGCATCATTCCACCTTGTCCGCCTCCACCGGGCGGGCGATAAATCCTTTTGCCATGGTTTTCTCCTTGGGATAGGGTTAGGCCTTCCCGATATTTTAATTGACGATCTCTCCGCCATGCCTCAAGGCAGCCGCCGCCATGCCGTCAGCTTTAACATCCGGCGGGGTGGAATGCTTCGCATTCGTGACCACGCAGCGCACACCCAGTTCGACATTCATGACTTCGGTAATGGCCTGGCGGGTGATCTTCATTTGTTCAGGCGTGTCCGCTTTCGAGCGCAGGATCTCACTTTGGAATCCGATAATGAGCACATTCTCTTTGACATCCAGTAATTTGCCGGAATTCAGCAGACCTTCCAGCGAAAAACTCTTCCCCTTGATCACGGCTCGGATCTGCTTCCAGCTTAATAACCTGCTCCAGGGTCGCGACCGGTTTGATCTCCGGCTTGGGTTGAGCCTTCGCCTCCGGTGTGACAGCCTTAACCGGCTCGACCGGCGGCTTCTTCTCGATCTTTTTTTCTGGAGCTGGCTTCGTCCCTGCGGCAGGCTGTGCAGGTTCATTGTTTCGTGCAGGTTTTGCCTCCAGCGGAGGTTTCTTCACCGGAGGTGGCGATTGAACCGCGGGCTGTTCGGAAACAGTCGTCTCCATGACTTCGGCCAACGCCAGCTCCAACGGAAGGGCCGGCTGCCAACCGCCGCGCATGTCGGTCGCGGCCGCATTGAATGCCTTGATCATTCGTAGCACTTCTGCTTGAGTGAACGTCTTGGCGTGCTTGGCGGCTTGAGCCCGGGTGTCCGCCGAGAGGTCGACCTGGGAGGCATTGCCCATCTGGATTAGCAACAGGGCTCGCAGATACTCCACGATCTGGCGGGCCAGCAGGCGTGGATCCGTGCCTGCATCCAGGCTGGCATGGAGAAGGTTCATTCCGGCGGCTGGATCCTGTTCCTGGACCGCGCCGACCAGCGCCAGGATGGCCTGGCTGGTGGCGGTTCCCAGGACCGTCTGGGTCAGTCCCAGGCTGATCTCTTTGCCGGTGGAGGCCATCTGGTCCAACAGTGAAATGGCATCCCGCATCCCCCCCGCGGATTGGCGGGCGATCAGGTTAGAGCTTCCGGTTCGGCGGTCAGCTTTTCAGTCTTGGCGATCTTTTCCAACTGCATGACGATATCATCCACCGGCACCCGCCGGAATTCATGCCGCTGGCAGCGGGAAAGGACCGTCGCGGGAATCTTGTGCATCTCCGTGGTCGCCAGGATGAAAATGGCGTGGGCGGCGGTTCTTCCAGGGTCTTTAAGAGGGCATTGAAAGCCGCCGTGGAGAGCATGTGGACTTCATCGATGATGTAGACTTTATATTTTCCCTGGTTGGGGCTGAAATTGATCTTCTCGCGCAGGTCCCGCACATCTTCCACGGAGGTATTGGAGGCTGCGTCAATCTCGATCAGGTCCAGGAAGCGGCCTTCACTGACCGCTTTGCAATATGCGCACTCATTACAGGGACGGGCGGCCGGGTCCGGGTTCTGGCAGTTGACCGCCTTCGCCAGTAAACGGGCGGCGGTGGTCTTCCCTGTCCCCCCGGCCCGGCAAACAGATAGGCATGGGCCACCCGATCGCTAGCCACTGCATTACGGAGAGTCTGGACGACGTGCTGCTGTCCGACCACTTCTTCCCACTTTTGGGGGCGCCATTTATTATAGAGAGCTTGAGTCATGTCTGTTTTTAGCCTGGAGGACGGTTACGGAACACGGTAGAAGGCGCGAGCTATATTATTCGGGTCATACAAGACGGCCAATTCACCCGAAGACCAGACGGGTTCGGTCCGGCTCCAATACACATCGGAAGGTTCATCGGTCCCGGCCTTTGTATGCACCTGCAGGCTTGCGCCGGGATAAAGGGTCAATTCCGGAGAATGAGGAAAGTTATAGGTCAGGCCCTTGTTATCTGCCAGTGTCCAACCGGTCAGGAGTATCTTGTCGGTGCCGGTATTTTGGATAATGACCCGTTCATCCCCGACTGTACCGGCCCCAATGACACCGGTGATGCTGATATTCTCGCCGCTATCTGAAGTGACCGCCGACAGGCTTGGTTGAGAGGCAAGACAATCGGCTTTATGAGCGCGATCGTAGAAAAAAATGATCGTCCCCGTCACGAGGGCAGAGACAAAAATGTTAAGCAGGAGATACGGGAAAAGGGGCCTTCGTGCATGCATGCTGGTTGAATGATAGCACAAAACGATTGAACGTTGGAACGTTTTAACATTTAAACGCCAGGGCCACCCAATCGTCCATCTGGCGCTTCTCGACAAAGGTTAATCCTTTAGCGGCTGCGGCATCTCTGACAGAATCGGCTTGTTCGGCCAGAATGCCCGACAACAGGATCGTCCCCCCGGCCGTCACCAGCCCTGCCAGGCCTGCCTCGAATAAACGGATGATCACCGGCGCGAGGATGTTCGCCAGCACCAGGGGCGCCTGCCGGATTTGGAAGCGGCCTTCCAGCACTTCCGCCACCGATCCCAGGCCGGTCTGAAATATTTCCGGCCGGACCCCATTTGCATTTGCATTTTCGCGGCTGGCTTTTACGGAAGCCGGGTCTATATCCACCCCCAGGGCAAAATTTGCGCCCAGTTTCAATGCTGCCACAGACAGGATCCCGGAGCCGCAGCCGACGTCGATTACAGAGGCCGGGCCGGCCTCCAATGGCTGGGAAGTTTCTTTCGAAAATTGCACTTCGGTCAGCTCGAGGCATAACTGGGTGGTGGGATGCGTGCCCGTCCCGAAGGCCATCCCCGGATCGATGCGGATGGGAATCCGGTCCGGCATGGGCAACTCCAGCCAGACCGGCACGATGATCAGCCTCTTCCCCACCGGGATGGGATGGTAATGTTCTTTCCAGGCCTCCATCCAATTTTGGTCGACGATGGGTGTAAAGACCGGGGCTGGTAATGGCTGGATCATGCCCAGATAGAAAAGCGCTTCTTCTAATTTTTGGCGCGCTTCTTCCAGGTCTTTATCCGCCGGCAGATATGCCCGCACGATAATGGGACCGGCCGGGGTGCCTTCATCCTCGGGATGGGTGTACTTGACCGCCTGCTCCGTCGTCACCCCGTTGGGGGCGAAACGGGCCAGCACATCCGCCACAGCTTCGGCCAACTCACCGTTGACGGTCAGGGATACTTCCAACCAGGAGGCTACTCCAGCCATTCTATTTTTATCTCCCTTTCAAGTTGCTTGAATTCCTTATCTCCTGTTACCACCGGGCAGTTCCGTAATTTGGCTAAAGCCGCCGCAAAGGTATCTGCATAAGAAATATTACCTTTGGATTTATAGAGTGCGGCCTGATGCGTGATCCCCCAATCAACTTCAATGGACTCGATTCCCATCGCCAGCAGATCCTGGATGGTTTGGTCAGCCACTTTGGGAGAGGTATTTCGAGCGACACAGTACCAGACTTCACCCAGGTTCACCATGGAAATGATCAGGTTCACCCTACCTTCATCAACCTCCGTGATACATTTTTGGACCGGCTCTGCGCCGGTTTCATCATAAAGAAAAGCCAATACAGCAAAAGCATCCAGCACTTTAGTGGCCGGCATCTTCTTTTTCCCTATCTTTTCGGCGTTCATCGAGCAGCAATTGCAATGAGCCTTTCCCTTTCAGTGAACCGCGTAACTTTGAGATGCGCTCCGGTGTCATGGGCCTCAAAATAATATCCTCGCCATTATCCAAAATGACAATTTTGGTATTTTCGGTAATTCCGTATTTTCGGCGTAAAGCTGCCGGAATGACAATTTGCCCTTTTGTAGTCGTATGAGTGACCATGCAGGATTTCTCCTTACTTGTATGCATATTACATCATTCATACAGGTAAGTCAATACAAACGATGTATTACATACAAATATAATACTTACCAGTTATGAAATTTCCTCGCACTTTGTAGGGGCGAATGGTGTTCGCCCCCTCTCGCCTATCCCGACACCTAATCATTCAAAACCAACCCTCGTCGGGTCGCCCGTCAGCCTACCATTCCCGACATCATTTATCCCGCCTCACCCCTCTTTTCTTCCTTCCCAAAATCCCTTCCCTTTTTCTTCCATCCTTCGCGGTAAACTTTCTTTGTCTTTCTAAGAGGCGGCCCGTTGATTCAGTGCTTCTTATCCCCATTCCATGGATGCGGCCCACTTCGAAAATGCCTTCTCACCTTTATATTGATACGCCACACCGCCCAATCGCCGGAACTTCTCCGGTTCAGTCTCCCCATCCTCGATCAGCAGGCTGTTGGCATACCCGATCCCATTCCCCAGCCTCTCGAACGCAAGCGGCCACAGGAATTCCTTGCCGATCTCATGGAAATCCGAACTGTTTACAATGACATCGAAGATGCGGTCCAGCTTATGGGCCGGCACGATCACCTTCGTGAACACATCCATGTTGTCTGTCACCAGGGCGATCTTCCTGCCCGCCAGTTTTTGCTTCAAAGCAAAAAGCCAGACGGACGGATTAAAAGCCAATTCTTTGCAGCCTTCTTCCATGGTTGAGAGGATGGTATCGATATCCAGAGGCATATATCGCCCAAGAATAGCCGCCACTTCCCGGCTGCTGATTTCCCCCTTCATCCACGGAATGGTGATGGCCGGGTCGCTAAAAATGTGCTCTTGAATGATTTCGTGCCAGTGAGGCGTATTCGGCGGCGATACTTTAAAATAATAATCCGGCGAAAGCGTAAAACCGAAGTCGAAGACAACACAACGGATCTTTCGAGGATCGATAGAGTCCACCGGTTTTATCCCCCCAGGGCCTCGTTCAACCAGTCAAGAAAGCCTTTATCTTTTGGCTTGACGGTGGTTCCCAGGGTGGCTGCCAGTTGTTCGAAGAGCTGTTTCTGCTCCTTGGTCAGCTTGCTGGGAATATCCACGTTCACGATCACCAACTCGTCGCCGCGCCCGGACCGGCGCAGGTCAGGCACGCCCCTCGCCTTCAGTGTAAAGATTTTGCCCGGCTGAGTGCCGGCCGGGATCTTCAATTTTTCAGACCCATCCACAGTGGGCACTTCCACTTCAGCCCCGAGCACGGCTTGGGCCACATTGATATCCAGGTTTAACAGGATATTATTCTCGCGCCGTTGGAAGAACTTATGCGGTTTGACGGATAAAAGGAGGTACAGATTCCCTGCGGGCCGCCAAATGCGCCCGGTTCGCCCTCTCCCGCCAGGCGGATCTGGGTTTCATTATCCACGCCGGCCGGGATGGCCACAATTTTCTTGACCGTTTTCCGTTCAAGTCCCTGGCCGCGGCAAGTGTGGCAGGGAGTGGTAATGACTTCGCCGCGACCTCCGCAGGTGGGACAAGGGCCGGATTGCATCATGGATCCGAAAATAGTCTGGCGGACCTGGCGGACTTCTCCACGGCCTCCGCAGGTGGTGCAGCGCTGAGGCGTGGTGCCCGGCTCGGAGCCGGAACCATGGCAAGTTCCGCAGGTCTCATTGCGGGTGACCTCGATGGTCTTTTCAACGCCAAAAACAGCCTCTTCAAAGGTCAGTTCCGTCCGGACTTGCAGGTCCTGCCGCGATGAGGCCGGTTGCGGCTGCGGGATCCGCCGCCGCCCAGGCCGAATCCGCGCAGGATCTCTTCAAAGAGGTCACTGAAGTCCATGGTGTTGGTGTAATCAGGCATGCCGCCCATATCACCCAGCCCGGCCCGCCCGAACTGATCGTAACGGGCCCTTTTTTGCGGGTCCGATAGGACGCCGTAGGCCTCGTTGATCTCCTTAAACTTTTCTTCGGCATCCGGTTCCTTGCTCACATCCGGATGGTACTGGCGCGCCAGCTTGCGGAAGGCGGTCTTGATATCGTCAATGGAGGCGTTCCTCGGAACGCCCAATATCTCATAGAAATCGCGGTTGCTCATAATCACGTCGTTGGGAAATATCACATAATCTGGTAGGCGTTGTGAAAATCAGACGTCCTTCGTTTCGCCTTCCACTACTTCAGGTCCTTCGTCCTTTGGCTTCGGCTTTGCTGCCGCTTTCATCGCCGGCGGGTCGGAGGCGGAGGCGTCTGCTGTTGGTAGGCCGCCACGCCAACTTTCTGGACTACCTGGCTGAGGGCTTCCACAGCCTTGCGGATGACAGCTTCATCCTCGCCTTCTTTAGCCTTCTTTACTTCTTCCACGGCCGCCTGAACCTGGGTCTTGAGCTCTGCCGGCACTTTATCACCCAGCTCGCTCAAAGCCTTCTCAGCCCCATAAACCGAGTTGTCGGCCTGATTGCGGGCATCGATCAGATCCCGGCGGTGCTTGTCCTCGGCCGCGTGAGCTTCGGCTTCCTTGCGCATTTTTTCCACCTCATCCTTCGACAGCCCGGACGAGGCCGTAATGGTAATGTGCTGGCTGCGGCCGGAGGCCTTGTCCTGGGCCGTGACTTTCAGGATGCCGTTGGCATCGATGTCGAACGTCACTTCGATCTGGGCATGCCGCGCGGCGCGGGCGGGATGCCGTCCAGGATGAACTTGCCCAGTGACTTGTTATCCATCGCCATGGGGCGCTCGCCCTGAAGGACATGGATCTCCACCTGGGTCTGGCTGTCACTGGCCGTGGAGAAAACCTGGCTCTTGCGGGTCGGGATGGTGGTATTGCGCTCGATCTGGGGAGTGGCAACTCCGCCCAGCGTTTCGATGGAAAGGGTCAGCGGGGTCACATCCAACAGCAGGATGTCCTTCACTTCGCCGACCAGCACACCGGCCTGGATGGCCGCGCCGACCGCTACCACCTCGTCCGGGTTCACACCTTTGTGAGGTTCCTTGCCGAAGAAGTTTCGGACTGCTTCCTGGACAGCCGGCATGCGGGTCATTCCGCCCACCATGACGACTTCATTGATTTCGGAAGGCGATAAGCCCGCATCCGCCAAAGCTTGCTTCAGCGGCGATCAGGGTGCCTTCCACCAGGTCGCCGGTCAGTTGTTCCAGCTTGGCCCGCGTCAGGGTCAGTACCAGATGCTTGGGACCGGTGGCATCGGCCGTCAGATACGGCAGGTTGATCTCCGTCTGCATCATGGTCGAAAGCTCGATCTTGGCCTTTTCGGCGGCTTCGCTCAGCCGCTGCAGGGCCTGGCGGTCACTCGCGGAGATCGATACTGTTTCCTTTCCTGAACTCGTCGATCAAATAATCGATGACGCGCTGGTCGAAATCGTCGCCGCCCAGGAAGGTATTGCCATTGGTCGAACGTACCTGGAAGACGCCTTCGCCTACATCCAGGATCGAGATATCGAAAGTGCCGCCGCCCAGGTCATAGACGGCGATGATCTCATTGGCCTTCTTGTCCAGGCCGTAAGCGAGTGAGGAAGCGGTCGGTTCGTTGATGATGCGCAGGACTTCCAGGCCGGCGATCTTGCCTGCGTCTTTGGTTGCGTTGCGTTGGGCATCGTTGAAGTAAGCCGGCACAGTGATGACTGCCTGTGTGACCGGTTCACCCAGGTAGGCCTCGGCGTCCGCGCTTGATTTTGGCCAGGATCATGGCCGAGATTTCCGGCGGGGAATATTCCTTGTCATCCATCTTGACCCGCACATCCCCGTTGTCGGCTGGCAGGGCTGTATAAGGGATGCGCGGCAGGGTCCGCTGCACCTCGGCATCCTCGTATTTGCGGCCCATGAAACGCTTGATGGAAAAAATGGTGTTTTGTGAATTGACGATGGCCTGGTTGCGGGCCACCCTGCCCACCAGCCGCTCGTGGTTCTTATTAATGGCCACCACAGAAGGCACCAGTCTCTCCCCTTCAGAGGACGGGATCACCACCGGCTCGGCCGCCCATCATGACCGCTCCGACGGAGTTGGTAGTGCCCAGATCAATTCCAATGATTTTAGCCATGAATTCTCCAGTATTATTTATTTGTTGCTTACTTTGGTTTATTTTCTTCTGCCACTGTGTTCTCTTACCAGGCTTACCTGGCCACCCTGACCATCGCCGGGCGGATCACTTTATCACCCAGCATATATCCATTCCGGACGACGGCAATAACCTGGCCGCTCTCGGCGCCGTCGGCATGTTCTTCTGCCAATGGCCTCGTGGAAATTCGGGTCGAACATCTGCCCTTCGGCCTCGATCCGCTTGATCCCTTCGGCAGTCCAGGATGGATTGAAGTTTCCGGCAGATCAACTCAATCCCATCCGCCCATGCCAGGCCTTCCGGGCGTGCCCCAAGGCCCTTTCCAAATCATCCAGCACCGGCAGATAGCGCTTGATAATATTTCCTACAGCATTTTGATAGGTATCATCTCTTTCGGCATCCACCCGCTTTCGATAATTCTGGAAATCGGCCACGGAGCGCTGCCAGCCGTCCTTGTATTCGTCGGTTTTAGCCAGGGCTTCGGCCAACTTTTTCTGCAGTTCTTCGTTGGCAGCCTTTATTTCAGTCTGAGCTTTCCTGGGCTTGTGTCTCTTCGGCATCCATGTTCTGTTGAACCGGATTCCACTTCCCGGTTCTCCTCATTTTCATGATACTATTTTTCTTATTGGTCATTATTTTCTCCTACCATGTTTTCAGATACCAGGCCGCTCAAGAGGTCGGCCATAAAGCGGACAGTGGGGATGGTGCGGGCATACGGCATGCGCATGGGCCCGAAAACGCCCAGGGTGCCGGTGATCAGTGCCGGGGATGCCGTAGCGAGCCATCACCACTGAGCATTGTTTCAATTCTTCCCATTCGCCTTCTCCGCCGATGACCACCTGGACGCCTCCCACGGTGGCATTGTCGGTGGTGCGGGCCAGCAGGTCTTGCAGCAGTGAGCGCTCTTCGAACAGGTGCACTGCCCGGCGGGCGTCATCTGAATTCCAGGAATTCCGGCTCGGAAAGCACGTTGGTCAGCCCGTCCAGGTAGATCTCGCCGGAAACGCGTTGTTCGCTCCTGTTCATATCTTGCAAAACCAGGGTCAGGATATCTTTCTCCAGGGCATCGGGCGGGGAGGCAGGGCGGCAATCTCTTCGGTGGTTTTGCCCAGGCAGACCAGGTTCAAACGGTCGGCTGCGTCTGACAGGCGTTCCTGCAGCACCGGCTCGGCCAGGGTCAGGATCTGCTGGCTGACCTCCCCGCCGGTCATGACCAGCACCATCAGCACCTGCCGGCCCTGCGTGGCGATCAGCTCCACGTGCTTGTAATGCGAACGTTCGGAATGCGGGGCGGTGACGATGGAGGCCGCCCGGGAATGGTGCGCCAAGATGGAGGCGGCCAGGGGCATCCACTGCTCCACATCCTGGCGGGCCTGGTAGAACTGGTGCGAGATGGTATCCCGGGCCGGTTCGGGCAGGTCGGCCTGGTAGACCACATGGGTGACGAAATAGCGATAGCCTTCCTCGGTCGGCATGCGTCCCGGCCGAAGTGTGCGGCTGGCGCAGGTAACCCATCTCGGTCAGGGCCACCATCTCGTTGCGGACGGTGGCGGTGCTCAGGTCGAGCTTGTAACGCTCCACCAGGCGCGCCGAACCGACCGGTTGGGCTGTCTCGGTGTAATCCCGCACAATCAGAGCGAGAAGATGTCTCTGGCGTTCCGTGAGTTCATTCATAGGTGTCTTCACATTTTATTAGCACTCTCGGCAAGAGAGTGCTAATTGAACGAATAGAATCATATCATGCGCTGTTTGGGAGCGTCAATAAGAAGGATGTTAGAAATCCCGGCTTCTATTTCAACCTTACAGTTTCCAAACTGCTACTTGACAGATGAAACTAATGTTCTATACTGTAATTAAGGAACAAAGTCATCCATGATCTCGAAACGTTGCCTCACCATCTTGGTTCTTCCCTCCCCCGCCTCTATTAACCATCCTTTGCCCTCATAATCGGCGAACGAATTGTTCCTCTCTATGCCCTGGTGTGTTTTCCTACAGGGTTCGTTTTTGATTCAATTCTCCCACTGAGCTCCATCGCCAATCGTACATTGTCATCCCGATCAGCAATCCAAAATCATCAATCGCCTCATTCGTTCCGCGAAAGAGATGCATTTTGTGACTTTTATTCCCATTCCCTCCATTTACCCCATACATAAACCCAATTCTCCGCTGACATGTAAAACTTTTGACTTTCGACGATTGACGTATGACCGTTCTTCCTGGATAAGGTAACAAATTTGCTAACGGTCTTTTTTAGAAGTGATAAAATTCACCATATGCCCCCTCGCCTTCATCAGGAATTACAGCGTCTGCTGGCCTCGGTACCTGCGGCCCAGGTAAGTTTGGCCATCCATGACTTTGCCACCGGCAAGGAGGTTCTGATCCGGCCGGATGTAGCCTTTCACCCGGCCAGCACCGTCAAGGTCTGCGTGATGATGGAAGCCTTCCATCAGGCTGCCAACGGCGAATTTTCCCTGGATGACCCGATTGTGGTCAAAAATAAGTTTCACAGTATTGCAGACGGCAGTCTCTTCTCGCTTTCAAAGGAGGATGACGGGGAAACCGACCTGTACAACCATATCCGCAAGCACCTGCCAATGCGCGACCTCATCGTTCGCATGATCACCCGCAGCAGCAACCTGGCCACCAACCTGATCATTGAAAAAGTCGGCGGCCGGCGCGTTACTCAGTTCATGTACGAGCTGGGCGTCCCGGATCTTCTCGTTCTGCGGGGTCCGGAGGACAACCGGGCCTTTGCCATGGGGATGAACAACTCGGCTACCGCCCGCGGCCTTATGCAGATCCTGGTCGAGTTGGCTTGCGGTCGGGTGGTCAACCCGAACGCCTCGGAGGAAATGATCTCCATCATGAAACAGCAGCGTTTCAACGAAGGCATCCCGGCTAAATTACCTCTCGGTGTGGATGTGGCTCATAAGACCGGTTGGAACGAGAAAATGTACCATGATATCGCCATCGTCTATCCTCCTGACCGGGCTCCTTACGTATTTGCCATATTGACCAAAGGCCTAAGGGAATTTGACGAAGCTCCGGCTCTTGTCGGTGAACTGTCTTCCATCATTTTCCATTCTTTAGTGTTGTAACCATTGATCCATACTTAGTAGAGAGGACGAATATGCACAGGACCGGATTTCTTTCGTTTATACTTTTGGCTGCCGTGGTATTGAGCAGTTGCGGGCAGCCGGCATCGGCCACTCTGCCCGCAGGTTTGACTCCTGGCAAGCAGGTGGTCGGCTACTACGCCGAATGGGCCGCCAAGGAGAGGGATTATTTCGTCTCCACCATTCCGGCGGATAAGGTCACCGTCATCAATTACGCCTTCTCGAACGTTTCACCCGAGGGAAAATGCATTCTTGGCGATCCGCTGGCGGATATCGACTTTTTCTTTCCGGCCAACCAAAGCGTCAATGGCAAGCCCGATTCAACCGGTCCTAAAGCCGTCCGTGGTAATTTCAACCAATTGGCGCAATTGAAGGTCAAATATCCGTATCTGAAAGTGGTTATTTCCGTCGGCGGGTACAGTTGGTCGGAGAATTTCTCCAAAGCCGCCCTCACCGACGCCTCCCGCAAGACCTTTGTCAAATCATGCATCGACCTTTATCTTAAACAATATAAAGACTCGTTCGACGGCATCGACCTCGACTGGGAATTTCCCGTCACCGGGGGGTTGGTACCCAACGGCGTCCCTGAAGACCGCCACAATTTCACCCTCCTCCTGGCAGAGTTCCGCCAGCAGTTGGATGATCTTGGTTCTTCCAACGGAGGCAAGCATTATCTGTTGACCATCGCCGTACCGGGCGGCCCGGGCATGGATAACCGCTACGAACGCAGCGAGATCGTCAAGTATCTCGACTGGCTCAATATCATGACTTACGATCTGCATGGCACCTGGGACCTGACCACGAATTTCAACGCTCCGCTTTATCAGGAACAGGATGACCCGGGTGATTCCTCCCTCAACGATGACGCAGTCATTCAGGATTACCTGGATGCCGGCGTTCCGGCAGAGAAGATCGTGATGGGAGTGCCTTTCTACGGTCACGTTTGGAAAAGCGTCGGATACACCAACGATGGACTCTACCAACCCAGCGAGGGAGCCGCCAAAGGAAAGTACGAGGAAGGCTCACTCTTGTATACCGAAATCGTCTCCGATTACCTCCCGACTTACAAGCGTTCCTGGAGCAGCGAATCCCAGGTGCCATGGCTGTATAACATCAATACCGCCCGTTTTGTCAGTTATGATGATCCTCAATCCATCGCCGCCAAGGCTGGATATGCGAAGGACAAGAATCTGGGCGGGATCATGATCTGGGAATTAAGCCAGGGTAATGGAGATTTGCTCGCAGCCATTCAGCAAGGTTTCCAGGCCGGGGCACCCCTCACCTTGAGCCAACCCGCGATCCCAATGCCGTCATCGTCCCGCGACCCTACTCGGCCAGTATCATGTCGGTTAGCGGGATCAAGGTGGATGGCAACCTGGATGATTGGACGGGTGAACCCACCTTTACCCTGAACGATAGATCCCAACTCGCTTTCAAGGTCTCCTCCGATAGTTGGGCCGGGCCTGAAGACTTATCCGGCCAGGTATGGACCGGCTGGGCCCCGGATGGGTTGTATTTCGCCGTCAAGGTGGTCGATGATGTCCACGTCCAGACCGTTGCCGATCTGAACCTGTGGCATGGCGATTATGTGGAATTCCAGTTCGATACGCTCCTCGAGAAAGACCGTGACAAAAAGAGCATGAACAGCGACGATTACCAGATCGGCGTCTCCGCAGGAGATTTCGCCTCCGTCCCTGCGTACACTTACGCCTGGTTCAATGGCTCAGACCCGGCGGGTGAGTTGAAGGTCCAGCAGGCCCAATCCAAGACCGCCGATGGTTACATCCTTGAGATCTTCTTCCCGATCGACTTGCTCAAAGGGATCAGCCTGACCCAGGGCGCCATATTCGGGATGAATGTCAGCTTGAGCGATGCCGATTTTGCCGCCATGGGCCAGAAAGCCATGCTGTCCACCTCCCCTACCCGCACCTATGCCGATCCCACTACATTTGGAATGATCACCCTAAAGTAGGTTATTGCAACCGAATATTAAACAAGTAGAGCGAGAAAATTATCTCGCTCTACTTGTTTTGTAGGACAAAATGGCATTTTGTCCTACATATTTTTACAATAAATTGCTTTTTAATGGCGCCAGAACTGGAACAAGGCCAATCCCTGCCCCGCCAACGAAATGGGAATGCCAAAGACAACCACCAACCGATAGACAAAGGACCAAAACGCGTTCGAGATCAATGGAACGTACCAGAGGATCGCAAAGAGAGCCAGCATTAAAATACCGCCGGCCTGGTCCACCGTCGCCCGTATATTCATGGGTAAATATGGAGAGATGACGCCATATCCATCCAACGGTGGGATCGGGAGAAGGTTCAAGACCAACGCAGTTACTTCAAGCAAGGCCAGGAACGCCAGCGCCGGCCACAGACCGGCAGCTTTGACCGGTGCGAACTTTCAACACGATCGCCAGGATCACCGCCAACACCAAATTGGCAGTTGGGCCTGCCAGCGAGACCGCGCTTTCCCATCTCTTGCTGCGCAGTCGCCATTTTTCAATATAGACGGCGCCTCCGGGTAGGCCTATCCCGCCCAGGAGGAGGAAAACCATTGGCAGGAGAAGGGAATAGACCGGGTGGGTGTATTTCAATGGATTAAAGGTCAGATAGCCTTTCTCCCGCACGCTGGTATCTCCACCATAATAGGCCACCAGGGCGTGCGAAAATTCGTGCAGGCACAAAGAAAAGATCCAGCCAACGATGACGATGAGGAATGTCATGAATTATATCCATTCGGATGAGTATGATGCCATTCCCAGGCGCTGGAAATGATATCGGTAAGATCCGGATGTTGCGGGGCCCAACCCAACTCGCGGCGGATCTTTTCGGAGGAAGCTACCAATCTGGGCGCATCCCCGTTCCGGCGCGGCGACATGACCACCGGGATTGGATGCCCGGTTACCCGCCGGGCGGTCTCTACCACTTGCAAATTGGAGTAACCGCTGCCATTCCCCAGGTTATAGATCAACCGGTCCTGTTCTTTCAACGCATCCAGCGCCAGCAAATGCGCCGAGACCAGGTCGGCAATGTGAATGTAATCGCGGATACAGGTGCCATCCCCGGTGGGATAATCCCCCCCAAAGATTTGGATGGCAGGGAGTTTCCCTAGAGGAACTTGCAAAACCCGCGGAATGAGATGTGACTCGGGTTGGTGCGCTTCTCCCCTTCCAGGTAAGGCGCCACAGGCATTGAAATAACGCAAAGCCGCAAAGTGTAATCCGTAGATGCGCCTGTACCAATCCAGGGCTTGCTCGATGGCGAGCTTGGTAAACCCATAAGCATTGGCCGGATCAAGAGGCGATTCTTCACTCAATGGATCATTACAGGAAGCATAAACCGCCGCTGTGGAAGAAAGCACGAACCTTTTGACACCGGCCCGTTGAGCCGCTTCCATGAGTTGGAGTGAATTGGCTAAATTATTCCTGAAGAATTTGCCGGGATCTTTCATCGATTCCCCTGCTTCGATGAAAGCCGCGAAGTGCATGACCGCTTCATATTTTTCAGCCGACAAGGCCGCGGTCAGACTGGCTGCATCCGCCAGGTCCCCCTGGATGGATTTTGCTCCTTTGGGCACCGCAGCCTGATGACCGGTGATGAAAGAATCATATACAGTGACTGAATGGCCGGCTTTCAATAGTGCTTCTGCCGCAGCTGAGCCGATATATCCTGCGCCCCCAGTGATAAAAATGTTCATATTATTTCTCCAGGTTTTCCCAGGCTGCCTCCCCGATACTATTATGGGCATCATTACGGGTGAGAGGCCTGGCCGGGCCTTTATGGGAATCTTGAGAAAATTATAACCGAGTTCATCCTCTCTGCTTGACGGGGGTACGTGGTCGCATTATACTCACGCTGCCTCGGGGTGTAGCGCAGCTGGCTAGCGCACCGCGTTTGGGACGCGGTGGTCGGCGGTTCGAATCCGCCCACCCCGACTTACCGCCGAGAACAAGTATGTTCTCGGCGGTATGCTTGTTGCTTGTATGCTACAATATTATCGAAAGGGATTTAATATGGCACGCTCAAAAATTGACGGAGTTATTGAAGGTGTTCGCTACACTTCCGCTGGCCAAATCAGTGTTGTCCGTGCATATGAACGCCGGGGAGTGGTCTGGTCGGATGACGTTTTACTCGAACGAAAAGATCTCATCGATAGATTGAAGCAAGGTAAGCATTTCGTGATCGGGGTACGGAAAACATATGTCGGCAGCGTGTTTGATACCGGAAAAGCAGTCCATCTAACCGATGGGAACGTCGTGACAGACGGCCAATCCGGTGGGCGGGATATGCTGGCCGGAGTGGGAGTTTTTTAATTTCCTCATTTAGTTTCTGTCTGGAGGTTATTTTATGAGAATCATTGACCAGACTCCTCTTTATAATGAAAATGGCGAATTGAGTCTTATCGATCGCGGCAAGTCGATCATACAATTCGGCCCCGGTTGGGTCAAAGAGATGGAAGCTCAGAAAACCATCGTGTCCATTTTTGAGAAGGTTTTGGACAAGAATTTCACACTCCTGCGAAACGTCACTCCTCCCGACCTGGAAGCGCGGATCCCGTTTATCCTGGTGGGACCGACGGGTGTATATGTCATGTATGTAACCCCCGTCAAAGGTATGTTCAGGGCAAAAGGGGATCAATGGGGCTCAATTACCGGGAACGCGTATAAACCGGAAAAACCGAACCTACTAATCCGCACCGAGCGGATGGCGCAAGCAATTCAACTCTACTTGCAAAAGCAAGGCTATTCAGGAATTACCACTGTAGATGCGATTTTGCTGTGTTCTGACCCATCCGTTACCGTCGATAGTCTAAGGCCAATCATTCGGGTGGTCATGAGCGATGCCCTGGAGCGCCTGGCAGTTTCCATAGCTCAAGGCCGGGTCATTATCTCCCCCGAGACCGCCTATAATATTGTCAAGCGTATTTTGAACCCCGTAGCACCTGCGTCAGAAGAGCAGCCGGCAGAACCACCCGCTCCAGAGGCACCCGCTGAAGGGGAGCCTGAAAATCCTTATGTGCCAAGTTCAGCATTACCAGAATCGGAAGCCGGGCAGGCAAATTCTAGGATGTCGCCACTGCCTTTTTCCCAGGCGTGAAGAAGCACTCATAGCTCCACAACCGGCACGTTCTCGCCAACGGATATCGAGAAAGCAATGGGCTTTTCTGATCGGGATGGTCATCGTCTGGTTATTGATCATGGCGGTTTTTGCATTTGTCGTATCCCGAGATCTCTTCTTCTAGAGTTGTTCTCCTTGAATTTGCCCTTCCTTTCACTTATCATACCCGCTCATAATGAAGAATCCCGCCTGCCCCGAGCCATGGGGCAGGTCTTTGCGTTCCTGGAGAAACAGACCTATACCAGTGAAGTGGTGTTGGTGGAAAATGGCAGCCAGGACCGCACGCTGGAAGTAGCTCAGAAATTCGCCAACCATTTTCCCAACTTTTTTGTCTTGCATGAAGAGCTCGCCGGTAAAGGGCGGGCCGTCCGTACGGGTATGTTAAAGGCTCAGGGTGAATACCGTTTCATTGCCGATACAGATTTTTCAATGCCCGTTGAGAACCTTAATCGATTTTTGCCGCCTCAATGTGATTGGGATATCGCCATCGCTTCCCGGGAGAGCCCCGGAGCGGTCCGTTATAATGAACCGCTTTATCGGCACCTGACCGGGAGGATTTATAACTTCATGATCCGGTCGCTTGTCTTACCTGGCCTGGAAGATACCCAATGCGGTTTCAAATGTTTCCGCGCCGCCATAGCCGAGGATATCTTCCGCTACCAGACCCTCACAGGATGGGCTTTTGACGTGGAACTACTGGCAATCGCCCGCCGGCGAGGCTATTCCATTATCGAGATAGGAATTCCGTGGTATTACAATCCCGGAAGTAAGATCAACATCTTCCGTGATTTCAGTCGTATGTTCTTTGATTTGCTGACCATTCGTCGAAATGCCCGCAAGGGTCTGTATGATGCGTAAGATCCAGAAGTTACGGTTAGTGGCGGGGCGGGATCGCTTTCCAACACTCGAATTTGAAAAGAACCTGTGGGGAGACGGTTTTCTACACGTCGCCGGAATAGATGAAGCCGGGCGTGGAGCCCTGGCAGGGCCGGTTTCAGCAGCCGCCGTCATCCTCCCACCTGACCCATCATTGCAACAAAGGCTTTCGGGGGTGCGGGATTCCAAATTAATGACTCCACCGGCAAGAGAGGCATGGGCACCCTTGATCCAATCCTCTGCCTCAGGTTGGGGTATCGGCTTTGCTACTGCACAGGAAATAGATATTTTTGGCATACTTCCGGCAACAAAATTAGCCGCCACCAGAGCACTTTCTGCCCTCACTTCAAAATTCGAGAACCTAATTCCTGATTATCTCCTTACCGATTTCCTAATTTTTCCGGAAATAGACCTTCCGCAAACTGCACTGATCAAAGGTGATCAGCTCTCTCTTTCCATCTCGGCTGCTTCGGTGCTGGCAAAGACCGCCCGGGATGCATACATGCGAATGATAGATAATCAATATCCGGGCTACAGCTTTGCCCGGCACAAAGGATATGGAACCGCAATCCACTTACAGGCCCTGGAAATGATGGGAATGTGCGAAATCCACCGGAAATCCTTTTCTCACCGATCCACTTTGCCGTAAATGGGATGCGTCAGCCAGCTGTAAATCCACTTTGGGTTATAGGGTAAAATACTCTCATGCAATCTTCATTGGAAAAACTGCGAAAATTATTCCTGCTCGAGTATGAAAAGGGATATGACAATAAGAGAGTTTTTGGCGGCCTTGCAAATATCCTTAGCTTTTGGGAAGGGGAAGCTCGGAATGAAGGAGTACCGGAAGACCTCATTCAGGCCACAAGCGCCACTTTACGGAACTATGCAGATCTGAACTCCGGAACAGCGAGCCGAATCATTAAAAGCTCTTTGGAAACAGGTCCAGGAAAAAGTACCTGCTGCGACCGGTTCTCCCAAAAATCAGGCTCTACCTCAATCGTCTTCTTTACCTGAACCAGACGAGTCTTTTCAAGAGAATATATCGATGCCTGAGCCGCCGCCTCCAGTAGAATCGGCTCCGGAAAGTGAGTTGACACCCCCTCCCCCAGAGGAGCCAATCTCTGCCCCCAAACCTTCAGATCTTATCCCCAGGGGAGATTTTAATAAACCACCATCGAACAGTCCAGCGACGTACTCATCCCGCCCAAGCCCATCCCAGAATGGAGCCAGGAGTATGGGTCGAGCCGATGGCCGCCCCGGCGGCATTACCAGTAAGCGCCCGATCGCCCTCAATGCATCCTTGACAGTCCTGGCCGGCGTGGGACCAAAAAACGCCGTGATGCTGTCACGGCTCGGTTTGAACAACCTTGGCGATATGCTCTATAACTTTCCCCGCCGTTATGATGATTACAGCCAGCTCAAACCGATCCGGGATGTGTTCTACAGCCAACAGGTGACAGTCATCGGGACGGTCACCACTATCGACAGCCGGCCCATCCGCGGTGGAAAAACATCCATCGTCGAAGCAGTGATCAATGATGGCACGGCAGGTCTTCGCCTGACCTGGTTCAATCAGCCGTGGTTGGTCAACCGTATCCGTGTTGGAGATGCCATTTCGGTTTCGGGTAAGATCGACCAGTATTTGGGCCGCCTGGTGATGACATCCCCAGATTATGAGCCGGTCGAAGCGGAGAACCTGCATACCAATCGCATCGTTCCAATCTATGCGCTCACGGCCAATGTCACCCAAAAATGGCTGAGAAAGTTAATGCACCAGGTAGTGATCTACTGGGCCCCCAAGTTGACCGATCACTTACCCGAAACCATCCGCCAATCGACTGGATTGATGGATTTGGGAACAGCCCTTCTCCAGATCCATTTCCCTGATACCGCCGAAAAACTTAAAGCCGCCCAGCAACGACTTGCGTTCGACGAAATCTTCTTCCTACAGACCGGCGTAATGCGCCAACGGAGAGATTGGCAGAAAGTTCCCGGGCGGATCTTCGAGGTGGACCAAGCCTGGTTGGAGTCTCGCCTGGCTGCACTCCCCTTTACTTTTAACAAATGCGCAGAAAAAATCCATCGAGGATATCCGGGCCGATCTAGGTTCAGGCCGGCCAATGAACCGGCTGTTACAAGGAGATGTGGGCTCTGGAAAAACTGTGGTGGCGGCTCTGGCTGCTGCAATGGTCAACCAATCAGGTGCCCAAGCTGCCATCATGGCACCTACTTCGATTCTGGCCGAACAGCATTATCGCAATTTCCTGAATATCCTGGCAGCAGAAGAAGGCCTTCTCAAACCTGAACAGATCCGCCTACTCGTAGGGGATACTTCCGAAAAAGAAAAGGAAGAAATCCGCCTCGGCCTTTCGAACGGTGACATCAAAATTGCCATCGGAACACATGCGCTGCTCGAGGAGCCGGTTACCTTTATAGATCTGCAATTCGTGACGATCGATGAACAACACCGTTTCGGTGTTGAACAGAGAGCCACTTTGCGCTCCAAAGGCACGAATCCGCATTTGTTGGTGATGACCGCCACTCCCATCCCAAGGTCTCTTGCTCTAACGGTATACGGCGATCTTGATCTTTCCGTTATCGAGGAGATGCCGCCGGGCCGCCAGGCCATCGAGACATACATTCTCACCCCGCTCGAACGAGAACGGGCTTACACCCTCGTGGCCGGCCAGATCAAAGAAGGCCACCAGGCGTTCGTCATTTATCCACTGGTGGAAGAAAGTGATAAATCCGAACTTTTGGCTGCCACGCAAGAACATGCACGACTTCAAAAGGAAGTATTCCCGCGTTTGAAATTAGGTCTCCTGCACGGCCGGATGAAGCCCGATGAAAAAGATGCCGTCATGCTGGCCTTCCGGGACCGCAAATATGATATTCTGGTCTCAACTACTGTGGTTGAGGTGGGTGTGGATATACCCAATGCAACCGTTATGTTGGTGGAAGGCGCCAACCATTTCGGTTTGGCACAGCTTCATCAGTTACGCGGCCGGGTAGGGCGCGGTGAAGCCCAATCCTACTGCCTTCTCGTGCCAGACCACGAAGATGCTACTGAAAATGAACGCTTGCAGGCCATGCATGAGACTAATGATGGCTTTATCCTGGCAGAGCGAGATCTGCAGCAGCGAGGTCCGGGTGAATTCCTGGGAACCCGCCAGGCAGGATATGCCACCACTTTAAAGATGGCATCGCTAAGCGATATTCCTTTAATAGAAAAAGCCCGCACGGAGGCCCAGGCGCTCTTTACCCGCGACCCGGACCTAAAGGATCCCGAAAACGGCCTTTTGGCTGAAGCCTTGGGACGTTTTTGGGGCGTTGGCAAAGGAGATGTAAGTTAATGGTACGCGCTCTTTTCCCCGGGACATTTGATCCCATCCATTATGGTCATGTCGATATCGCCAGACGGGCGGCTCGCCTATTCGACGAGCTAGTGGTCGCCGTCTACGATCGACCGCTGAAATCCCTCATGTTCACACCGGAAGAACGGATATCCCTGGTGACCGAGACCTTCAAGGATATGCCCAAAATACGAGTGGTCGGTTACAGCGGTCTCACCGTTGATTTCTGCCGAAAGTATGATGCGCAGGTCATTGTCCGAGGTCTGCGGGTATTTTCGGATTTTGAATTTGAGTTCCGCATGGCGCTGGCCAACCATCGCCTGGCCCCAGATATCGAGAGTGTTGCACTCATCACGGATGAGGATCATACTTTTCTATCGTCGAGTACCGTCCGTGAAATTGCATCCCTTGGAGGAGATGTTTCCAGTATGGTATCGCCTCATGTGGAAGCAGCTGTCAAAATAAAAGTGAAAAACATGAGTGACCAACAGCTACGCCCTTTTGGGATTAAAGTATAATTAATGTAGCTTTCTGCACAAGCGGAGGAACCCATGGACATTCTTCACTTAGTTGACCGCCTCGAGGAACTCTTCAATAACAGCCGGCCCATCCCCCTCACCCACAATGTGATCGTGGATGAGGATAAATTCTTGGACATCATTGACCAAATGCGCATTTCGGTGCCGGAGGAGGTCAAGAAAGCCCAGGATGTTTTTTCGAAAAAAGACCGGGTGATGGCACAGGCTCAAGAGGAAGCGAACAGAACGCTTCAGATAGCTCGCGAAAAGGCGGATGGACTTGTTGAAAAGGAATTGCTCGTCCAGGATGCCAAGAGGCGGGCCGAGCAAATCGTCGATCAGGCAAAAGCGGAAGCAGAAAATATCAAGACGGGAGCCGACCAATACGCAATAGAACTCCCTGGCGAAATTGGAGCATGAAGTAGAGCAATTATTAACTCAGGTCCGGAATGGGATACAAGTCCTTGAGATGAAACGGCCTCTCGTTGAAGAAACCAAGTAATAATAAAAATTCGGCCTCCACAGAAATGGAGGCCGAATTTTTATTATTAGTCCAGCACTTCAGACCACCAGGGTTTCCAAATTACGAATAACCATAACTACTTTCCCTTTGATTTCCAGGGGTTCATTCTTGCTGATCATGATCGGCTTCATGGTCGGATTGGCGGGTTGAAGACGATAATTATCTTTTTCCTTGTAGAAATATTTCAAGGTAGTCTCGTCCCGGGCGGGCAGCCAAATCGCAACCATATCACCATTACTGGCCTGAGCCGTGCGCTTCATGATGACGATATCGCCATCATTGACCATGGCATCGATCATGGATTCTCCCTGCACTTTGAGGGCGAAGAGCTCAGCGCCTTTTTCACCGGAGGGTAAAACGCTGCGGGCCACATCGACGCCGTCGATTTCATCAGCGATATACGTCTCCCCGGCTTCCGGGACCTGGATGGGGACACCGGCAGCAATGGGACCCATGATCGGGATCCTGATCAAATTCTGGAGGGTATTTTTCTTCAGGCGTAAAGCCCGAGAGAAGCGGGCATCCCGCTCAATATATCCCCACTCCTCCAATTGCTTTAAATAATATGTGACGACGGAAGTGGAGGAGATTCCCGTTGCTTCACCGATCTCTCGAATAGAGGGCGGATAGCCTTTGTTGGCTCTCTCGCCGAGGTACTCTAAAATTCTTTGATGTCTATTCGTCAAACCTTTACTAGTCCGTACCATAAGCACCATCCTTTCTGCTGTCGCTCATTTGTGCTATTGTGGATAATACACGAACATACGTTCTGTGTCAAGGGTTTAACATTATTGATTTATTTCAATTTTGGACTTTTTTCACTATTTCCATGGCCTGGAAGGAAGGCAGGATTTTGTCAGTTATCAGTTGTCAGTAAGCAGTCAGCAAATTTATGTGAATGGGCGAGGAGAAAAGATTGAATTGTTTTCCTTTTTTTGAGGAACAAAGATCCTTCTTAAATTGCTCTGATTGTCCTTCATATCCAAGATGGCTCTTGTGCCAATATTTGGAAAACAAATAAAACAAATCGGAGGAGGAAGGCCATAGTCACTTTAGTCGGTAATCGGATAGTCGTCAGGTTATAAAGTATGGTTGAAAGCAAACCTGGTTTGAACTAGAGGTTCAAAAGAGATTTAATGTCTCCCGGAAAAAATTCGGTAGGAAATATTCGATACGCGCAATCGATTCCTGAAGGAAAATACTTCTGGCCATGGGGAACGAATAATTCACCTTTCTTAGGGAAAAGCTGGATATGTTGATCCCACAAGAAAACAAGTTCAATTCCACATATCCATAATAGCACAAATGTTTCGAATATGCAAATTATTTTGGGTCTGTAACTTATACATTTGGTCACTTTCTTGTACCAGTTCGAGGCTGGAATTGACCAAAAAAATGAGAAAGGCAGCCTACCGGATGGTCAAAATAGGGCCAAACGGAGTCAACTGTTGACATTCTGTCCCGCAAATCAGAAAACCCACTGCTGATTTTACAGACACATAAATTTAGGGATGAGTTTTTTGGGATTACACATTCTCCATTTTGGTAATGCTCTGAATGGTCGAGAACCCTCTGCGCTGGAAAGCCCAGGAATTGTTGACGTCCCTGGGAGCTGAGCCGCTGGCGGTGACGCCTTCGGTAAAGTATGCAGGGACGCCGATACCATAGAGATCTTTTGAGGGCGAGTAATCAATACCTGGGAGAGCGGACCGCTCTCCCAGGTCGATTCATATGGGTAGAAAGAAAAAATGGATGTCGATCTTCTATCTGCCAGGCAATCCTATGAAGATCATTGGCTGAGGCTTTAGTCCCAATTGCCCGACTTTAGATAACCTCCCCAAGCAATTTTCCTTCAACATCTTGACTTCGTAGAACATAAGTGCTATAGTTAGAACTAATGTTCTTGCAATTCAAGAGAGGATGTTTATGTCCACAACAGATCAGTTTCTCCTTGGTTTAAAGGCCTATGAAGAAATCCGGGCAGACCCGGGTCATGAAGGAAAGGCCCAATCTGATATTTCCGTTGTAGAAAAACCAGATTTAATTCAGGCATCAGCTTCCATGCCGCCAAATGGATCACTTCTCCTTGGTGTTGCCGAAGATAGACTGCCTTTGTACTTTGACCTATATGATCCCACGCCGGGTCCCCTGCTGGTGGCCGGGGATAGAGGTTGCGGGAAGACCGCCGTTTTACAATGGCTTGCACGGGCTTCAGACTTAAGGGATCCAGGCGATATTGAGTTTGGAGTTGTCACTCCCTTCCCCGAAGAATGGGCTGACCTGGAAGAGTTACCTAACGGAATGGGAATCTGGCCAGCCTACCACCCGTCTGCGCACGAATATCTATCGAAATTGGTCCACTGGGCCGAGGTGCTCCCGAAGACCCGTCGAGCCATCGTAGTGCTGATCGACGGTCTCGATCTATTGGCAGGCAACCAATTTAACTTGCAACAAGAGCTGCGCTGGCTCCTGGCTCACGGCCCAGAACGACACGTGTGGCCGGTGGTATCCACCAATCCGGCTCATTTGTCCCATATGCTGAATTGGTTGAAATACTTCCATACGCTAGTTTTAGGACGAGTAAAGTATGAACAAAATGCCCGTTTATTGGTAGATGATCCCCAGGTCAACCTGCGGGATCTCATCCCGGGAATCCAGTTTGGTCTTTACCAACCGGGACAATGGTTAAGGTTCCTATTACCACAACTTTCATAAGGAGTTAGACATGAACGTAGGAATGCTATGGTTTGATAACGACCCTCGCACAGCCCTGACGGCTAAAGTCTCAAAAGCTGCAGATTATTACCGGCAGAAATACGGTCGGGTGGCGAACTTGTGCATGGTGAACCCGGCCATGCTGGGCGAACCTCAGCCCTCCCTGGAAGATTTGCATGGCGGTAAGATCGCCGTCCGCCCGAACCGGTCCATCCTACCAGGACATCTATGGATCGGGACCGAAGATAAGATTTAACCATAAATCGATCAATTCGGGAAAATTTACAATTACCAAAAACTCCACGTATTGAGCGTGGAGTTTTTGGTTGGTTGAATTTTATCAGGAATATCCTTAAGATCCGCTTGCCACCACCACCGCAATGGCATTATCGCGGCTGTGGCTCAGGCTGACGGCCCAATCCGTGAGACCAATTTTATGGGCAATCTGTTCGGCCGACCCATGCAAAACGAGATAAGGCTCGCCGCTCCATTTATGGAGAGTTTCGACATCCCGCCAACTAATTGGGCCAATCCCTGTGCCCAAGGCTTTACTGGCGGCTTCCTTCGCGGCAAAACGGACTGCCAGGGCTTCCGCCCGGCCACGGCATTCAAATACCTCAAGGTCTGTAAAAATGCGTTTTAGAAAGCGCTCGCCGTGCCGATCCAGGGCGGCCTGAATGCGGTGAACTTCAATAATATCGATCCCAGTTTTCAAGATCATGGCTAGTCCGGGGAAATGATCTTCAGGGTCCCGCGATGGCGATGGCAAGTTTTTCAGGTTGGAGATACTTGCGTGCAATCACGAGGATTTCTTCAGCAGTCGCTTTGCCGACCAAATCGGGATAATGGCGGTAATAATCCAATCCCAAATCATACCGCTCAATATTCAACAATGCATTGACCACCCCGGCATTTGATTCCAATGAAAGGGGTAACCGCCCGATAAAATTGGATTTGCTGTCATCCAATTCTCCTACAGTTACACCTTCTTCGATGAACCGGGTGATTTCATCAATGATCAGATCCCGGGTCCGATTAATGTTGGCAGGATTGACACCCGCACTTACATCCCAGGAACCAGGTCCAACACCGGCATTGAGGGAAGAGGAGGATGAATAAGCCAGGCCGGACCTTTCCCGCACCACTTCGGCAATCCGACCACCCAAACCAAATTGGCCCAGGATGGAGTTGGCCAGAGAGGCGGGCATAAACTCCGGGGATTTGCGGGTGGGCCCATATGCCCCTATGACAATATCGGCCTGCGATTTTCCGGCGATTTTTACTTTGCGGGTGAGGCGTTTCTCCAAAATCTTGAGGGCGGGTAAAGGGGGGACCTCAAGTTGTCCTGGATTCGTCCAATCGCCCAGCGCTTGAGTGACTTGTTCCAGGGCCTTTTCCGGTTCCACTGCTCCCACCAATGCCAGAACCATTCCACGAGGTCCATAGGCCTGTTGGTGAAAGGACAGCATGTCCGACCTGGTAATCGCCTGGATGGTTTCAGGATAGCCCTCATCCGGACGGCCATATGGGTGGCCGGCAAAAATCATCTTGTCAAATGTGATGGAAGCCATTTCAGCCGTATCCTGGGCCCGCAAGGCCAGGCCGGTCAGGAATTGAGCCCGTAAGCGCTCGATCTGGGTATCCGGGAAAACAGGAGAGCGCAAAGCTTCTGAAAGAAGGTTCAATAGAAGAGGCAGGTCTTCAGCCAGGCAGCGACCTGTAAACCCGGCGGTATGGGTCCCGCTCCCAAAGGATAGGCTGGCTCCGGTGGATTCGAGATCCTCAAATATTTGTTTAAAATCCCGCTTCTCTGTACCACGCAGTAAAGATGAAGCCGTAAAATCCGCCAGACCCAGTTTTTCATCTGAGTCGAACAGGCTTCCACAAGGGAGATACCCCCCTACCACGATAGATGGGCTGTTGAAATTGGCCCGAACCAAAACAACTATACCATTGGAGAGTGTAACCCTGGTCACATCATCAGGGCCCGGCAATGATTTCTGCGAGCGAAGGGGGGATTGCTTTTTTTGCTTCATGCTTTCCTTCCGGTACCTGTAGGAAGGTAAATACCGATCACACGATTTTGAGGCCGGAGATATTTTTGAGCCGCTTTTTGGATATCTTCCGGAGTGACTTTGGCGAGGTTATCCAGATACATTAGGAACCAATTATAGTTGGCGAACATTTCTGCGTGACCCAACCAGGAAGCCTGACTGGTGATATTTTCACTATTATAGGCAAATAAGGCCCGGGCCTGTTTTATTGCCCTTGCCACTTCGGCCAGACTGACTGGTTGATCCTGAATGCGCTTGATCTCTTCATCCAGGGCCCGGAGGACTTCTTCGGGTTGGCGGGAAGGGTGGACTGTGATCGTCACGGTATAAAGGAACGGATCAATGGTGGCCAATAGGCCCCCGCTGACAGAGACGGCCAATTCTTTTTCCACCAGGGCCTGGTACAGCCGGGAGGTCTTATTGGAAATACCACCCCCGCCGAAAATATTCAAACTACTTGGACCTGCCAGCAAGCTATCCAAAACAGTGACAGGGAAGAAATTCTGATCACCGGCGGCAGGGGCATGATACGAAATCTCCAGGAAAGTCGTCTCTCCGGGACCCTCAACGGTTAACCGGTGTTCTCCATTGGCTTCAGGTTCAGGCCGATCCAACCGTGGCGGGGTCTTTCCAGCAGGAATGGGCTCGAACAACTCGCGGAGACGCGCCAGCATTTCCTTTGTTCTAAAATCCCCTGCAATACCCACGACTGCGTTGTTGGGGACATAATAGGTGCGGTAATGGGCATACAAATCATCCCGGCTCATGGATTTCAGATCTGCCAAATCCCCGATGATTTCATGGTGGTAGGGATGGACTCGAAAGGCAGCATGCTGGATAGCCTCGCCCAAAAGGAAGAGCGGCTCATTTTCATTGCCTTCACGCTCCGAGATGACCACGGTCCTCTCGGAGGCGGCTTCCTTCTCGTCAAACGTGCTGTTGGCCATCCTGTCCGCTTCCAGGCGAAGAGCCAGGTCAATTTTATCGGCAGGCATGGTTTCCAGGTAAGTGGTCCAATCAAAATATGTGAAAGCATTCCACAATCCCCCATCCCTGGAAATAGCCTTATCCAGCAGACTGGCAGGGAATTGCGGCGTTCCCTTAAATTGCATATGCTCACACCAATGGGAAATTCCCGTGTGTCCTGACGGTTCGTCTCTTGATCCCACCCGGTACCAGACCCAAGAACTGATCAGCGGAGCAGTATGGATTTCCTTTAATAAGATTTTCAAACCATTATCGAGAATATATTCATTAAATGTTTTATTCATGGATTAACCGTACTTGGATTGGTATGGTCGGCGCAAATATAAATGCCTTGCGGATATTGTGCATTTTTATCAAGGGTGCAATATAGCGGACGGATCGTATCCTGGAGACCGGTGAAGGGAGCGTGCAAAGTAGTCTCGTTCATGGGTATATTCACCGGTATTTGCAAGCTGATCGGTATGGAGAGCTGTACCGGAATATCCATGTTGAGAGCAATAGGAAGGCTGGTTCCTTCAGGCAGGGTGATGGTCGCACCCGCATTGATGCTCAATCCGCCCGAATTGATCACAACACCGGTATGGGGAATTGAAATATCTGATGTTAATGTAACATTCGTATTTTGTTGGATTGGCAGGCTAAATACAACCGGGATTTGGGCTTCGACCGGGATAGTCGTGGAAATACTGGCTTTATCCAACTCCACAAAATTACTGTAGAGGCCTCCCAGAAGACCATTCATGGCCGTTTTCAAATTTTTGATCTGCCCCGCCATGATAAACAAAACTGCCACCAGGACGACGTTTATGATAAGGGAAAAAGTGCCGGCGACATCCCAATAAGCCCGGTGGGCCTTTTCACGGGTGGGGCGCCACCCAGATTTTTTATCCGGTTCTTCCGGTGGAATTGTCATAGGCGGCGACATAAAAGCGCGCAGGCGCATATCCGGACCCGGATCCTTACGACTTCGACTTGCCCCGGCGGAGGAGCCCCTGGCCTAAACTTCGTTTGGGACCGGCAGGAGCAGGCTTTTCCTCGCCTTCGACGGTTCCTTCCGGTGAGGCAGATGGTTTGCGCTTGAAGAGAAGAAGGAATTTTTTAAAGGCACTATCCGGCTGATCCGGAATTTCGGTATGATAAATAATGGTCTCACCCGAGTTTTCGAGGGATGCCTCAGCCTGGGCCAGTGGTTTTTCTGCGGGTATGTTGGAGTTGATCATCGCCTGCCTCCTTTTATGGATAATTAACTATAGCATAGAGTTACAAAAGGAGGGAATCAATTTTCCGGTCGATTTGGGTTTATCTGCTATTCAGGATTTACTTTTATCGATATGACGTTATCTCAAGAGTTTTCCCATAATTACAATTGAGGGCCTAACAAAAGGGTCGCCGTGTCGCAAAACCCTGATGAACAGCATCAGGGTATAAACGTTCCCTGAAATAACCATTGTAACTTAGGAGAGCCTAGGCTACACCACAATGACAATTGTGGACTTTGGGAGGGCCGTTCCATCATCCTTGTCCGCCTTCTTTCCAACGGCTATAATACCGGTGGCATCACAAACAAAGAGGAGAAGCTGGATGGGAGAACCGCATTACATGGTAGCAGTCGTAGGAGCAGGGCCGGCCGGCTTGTTTGCTGCAAGAAAGCTAGCCGAGGGAGGCGCTCATGTAGTCCTCTTCAACCGGGATATTAAACCCGGCGGCCTGGCAGAATACGGCATTTATCCGGATAAATATAAAATGAAAGCAGGATTGAGAGCTCAATTCAAACAAATCCTGACCTTGGACAAGATCGATTATTTTGGAAACGTGACTGTTTGCAGCGGCGGTAATATAGTCCTGGAAGACTTGATCGAATCCGGTTTCCAGGCAGTATTGATCACCACTGGAGCACAAGGCACCAAGTGGCTGAGACTGCCCGGTGAAAACCTGCCGGGTGTCTATCATGCCAAGAATATTGTCTTTCATTACAACCGGCTGCCTCCATTCAGCGAAAAGAAATATTTACTCGGTAAGCGGGTCGCGGTCGTGGGCGCAGGGAATGTGATGATGGATGTTGCCCATTATCTCATCCGCGAGCGCAAGGTCGAAGAGGTGATCGTGTTAGTCCGCCGTGGTCCGGCGGAGATTAAATTTACCCGGGCCGAAATGGAAACGGTCGGAGCCAACCTGGATCTGCCGGCATTGGAGAAGGAATTTGCACGAGTTTCCTCTTGTATGCAAGCCGCGGGTCAGGATCCATCCACAGTTAAAGCCGCATTTCTCAGCGCCCTCCCCAAGGCACTTCCGCCTGTCTCTCAGACACGTTTCCGGTTTGAGTTTTTGGTCTCGCCTGTACGCGTGCTTGGAGATTGGATGAATGGCGTGAATGCCTTAAAAGTGGAAGACAACAGTCTCCTGGCAATTGATGGAAATATCAAGGCCCGCGGCACCGGAGAGACACGCCAAATCGACGCAGATACCATTATCTTTGCCATCGGCGACACTGTGGACCGGGATTTTTGTGTACCGATCTATAATGACGCTTATGTCGCCTCGCCTCAACCGCGTTTCCCGATAAATGATACATCTTATGAGGCATATAACCCCGACACGGATCAGCCGATCGAGCGCGTTTTCCTGGCAGGATGGGCTCGCCTGGCCAGCGTGGGCCTAGTAGGGGTGGCCCGCAGGGACGGAGAAAGAGCAGCCGAGGCGGTCCTGACTTATCTTCGAACCCAACCGCCGATGCTCGACCTTGAAAATGTAATCGATAAATTCGAACAACGCCTGATGGAAACACACGAACAGGTCATCGATAAGAAGCATTTGGCCAGGCTTGAAACCGTGGAACAAGAAGAAGCTCAAAAATTAGGCCTGCCGGAATATAAATTTGGCTCCAATGACGCCATGTTCACTGCGATGGGATTCTGAAGCTAAAAACATTCTGTCCCGTTGGGACAGAGAAACCAAAAAGCGCACTGCCCCGGCAGAGGCGCTTTTTGTTTGGGTTTTGTAAAGAACGAATCAAGTACTTCTGGTGTTCTACTATATGGAAACGAAAACATTTAAACAACGTATAAATATATAGAAACAGTTATTGAAAGGAGAGCGCCATGTCCCCATTTGCGATTACCGTAATCTGTATCTTGACGGTCTTGTTTGGCCTGCTCAGCCTGGCCCCCATTCTGACCGGTCCGAAGGATATGGACTCCTTTGATCCAACCTCGGTGCAAAAAACTGCCCAGTAGATTATTTTCGACTCAATAGGAAAAGCCCTGGCCTTCTTTAAGCTCGATGACAGGATAGGTAGTTTTTCCTCCTCATCAAAAAGCGACCCTTTGCAAGGTCGCTTTTTGGATTGTATTAGGACTTTTGTATTTTGTTTCACTCACCGATTGTTTCCAGGATCGATCGCCTGAGCGCTTTTGCCCTGGCGGGAGCGTTGCCTATATGAGACTGAGCTTCCATGAGGTTGTGGATCTCCTTATCGGCAAGGTAATGAGAGATTTCAGCATCCTGGCAGAGAAGCTCAGAAAGAGGATTGGGCTCACCCCGGCTGGTCATTTCCCAGGCTTTCATTGCATGGACACGAACATGCTCGTGCATGACCTGACGGTCTGCACCGGCTTTGACAAGAGCCATCAGCACTTTCTCGGTAGCCGCAAATGGCCCGTAGATGGACATATCCCGCGCAATAGCATTTTCGTTGACTTTCAAACCGGCAAGAATGGCATTGGCAGTCCGCAGGATCTCATCGGCCGCGAGGCATGCTTCCGGAAGGATGATCCGCCGGTTGGCCGAGTCGTCCAGAGTCCTTTCCAATAAGGAATGAGCCGCGTTTTCCCAAAGGACGTTCGGCAAAGCGGCGAGATAGCGAGCCAATGAATTGATCTTTTCCGAACGGACCGGATTCCGTTTGAAGGGCATGGCTGAAGAACCAACCTGTTTTTCACCAAATGGTTCGCTCAACTCACCCACGGAAGGAGATTGCAAGAAACGAAGATCGAAGGCAAATTTATAAAGAGAGGCGGCCATTCCGGCCAATACCGATACAAATTCATAATCCTGTTTGCGGGGATAGACCTGTGAAGCCACCTGAAAAAATGGTAAATCCAATTTCTTCGATAATTTCCGTTCAAATTCATCCAACTTGTCTTCGCCAATCAATTCAGCGTAAGAGGCCCCCGTACCCACTGCACCCTTGAATCCCTTGCCCTTGATCGCGGCTTGGATATTTTTCAAAGCGTGAAAATCGCCTAATAAGTCCTGTCCATAAAACGCCAACCGGTAACCCAGGGTGGAAGGTTCGGCCGGTTGGAGGTGAGTAAATGCCATCAGGGGAAGGTCGGCCCATTTCCCGATAAGATCACTTAAAGTGCTCAAAAGAGTCTTCAAGCTTTTCAATAAGAGACCGGCCGCATCCCGCAGGCGCAGCGCATCAGCATTATCTTCGATGTCCATGGAGGTGGCTCCGAGGTGGATGATCCCACCACCGTGCGGGCATTGAGAAGCGAAGACCCGCACCTCCGCCATCAAATCATGCTGGATCTCCGTCTCGATCTCCAGGGCACGGGGTAAATCGATCTCGGTCATATGAGAGCGAAGGTCGGCCGCTTGGACGGCGGTTACCAACCCATATTCCTCTTGCGCCTCCGCCAAGGCCACCCAGATCTGGCGCCAGAGCAAGCGTTTATTGGTTTCACTCCAGAGGCGGCGCATTTCTGGAGTGCCGTAACGCCATGTAAAGGGAGAGAGGTATGTCTCGAAGTCAGGCATGGGATTCCTTTGTCATTGGGAAGGTCTAGACCTCCCGAATTATAAACGGAAACAGACCTTATTTTTTTCTTTGATATTGCAGAGAACCCCCGGCTTAGATATGCCGGGGGTTCTGTCATTGCCGAATGAGATGGGTATTGGATTGCCCTGCGCTAATCGCCTCCGCCACCGGGGTTATTATTGTTATGGCACTTCGTACAAGTGGCGGTCATTAAATTAGTGGTATGGCAATCCCGGCAAGTAGCGCCTTGATGGTTAATGCAATTTCCATCGCAGCCGCCCGGATGGGAACCGTTATAACTGGCCGGGATCCAGGAGCTGGTGCTATGGCAGGAGTTGCAAGACGTCCCCGCAAAAAGTCCGGCATGGAAAGGCGGATCTGCATGGCAGGACGAACAAGAGGTGGACAGGCCGGTGAAGCCTCCGTTGGTATGACAGCTGTTGCAACTGAGACTGGCATGCGCCCCGGTCAATGGAAAGACGATGTTGTGATCGAAAGTGGCAGGCAGCCAACCATTGGGAGAGTGGCAAGTTCCACAGGAAGTTCCGAATTTGCCGGCGTGCGTATCGTCTTTGGCATGGCAGGCATAGCAATTGGTAGGCGTGCCCTTGAAAACGTTATTGACATGGCAACTGGCGCAAGGAACGCCGGCATGTTTTCCAATTAATGGAAAACTGGAAGTATTGTGATTGAAGGTGGACGGCAGCCAGGCGGTGGTGGAATGGCAGGCGGAACAACCGGTTCCAAATTGGCCTTTATGGGCGTCATCCTTTGCATGGCAGGAATAACAATCAGTGGGGGTTTTTTTGAAGTATGAGATCGCTATGGCAACCGGAACAAGCTACACCCGCATGCGCCCCGGTCAATTTAAAAGCAGCAGAATTATGATTGAACGTAGAAGGCGCCCATCCTGCCGGAGTATGACAGGAGGAACAGGCCGCGCCTAATTGGCTTTGATGGACATCATCTTTCTTATGACAGGCATAACAATCCGTGGGCGTTCCCTTGAATACATTGTTGACATGACAGTCGAGACAAGGCACTGTGGTATGCTTGCCCTCTAATTTAAAGATGGCTAAATTATGGTCAAAATTGGCAGGGAGCCAGCCAGCCGTGGTATGGCAGCCATCGCAAAGGGTTCCCAGTTCGCCTTTATGGACATCATCCTTCGCATGGCAGGAATTACACTCCTGGGAGGTGGCTTTCATATCCGCTATCGTCCGCGCGCCGGTATGGCATCCGGCGCAGGTGACCTGGCTGTGTTTCCCATTCAGTTGAAAAGCCAGCAGGCTGTGGTTGAAAGCATGGCCGTATGAGTCTACACCGTCATGGCAACCCAGGCATTTATCCCCGTAAGCCTGCAAATGGGCCTGCATAAAATCAGGCTTGACCTGTCCATGGCAGGTCGCACAAATGCTTTGGTCAAACCCGACATAACCCTTCGTGTGGCAATCTGCACATCCAAAGGGGCTGCCGTCCGTTTTGGCTATGTGAGCGGCCAGCGAGTATCCAAAAGCATTGTGATCGATTTTCACCTTGCTCATGTCCACCAGGGCGGCATTTTGGCCGCGGTGGTCCGGATGACAATCCTTGCAAACCAAAGTTGGACTATTTTTGAGGAGATCCCCATGGAGTGTGGAAGGGTTTCCCAATTGAGCCGGGATATCGGTGTGGCAGGTTTCGCACAGATCCGCCATGCCTGCTTTACTCCAGAAGGGGGCGTGACAGCTTCCGCACCGGTTGGCAAGCTCTGCATGAGAAGTGACACCGCCAAGGGTGGACCCGCTTTTCGCGTTGAGCGGCCCGGGACTGAAAAGGATCCCGCCGGACATAAAACCGATCCCAACCACTACGAGCACCATTAAAGCGGCTGCGATGGTTCCCGAGGGGGTTAGAAATCCAATCCGCTTCTTATTCATCGCTCACCTATAATTCCACGATCAACAGACCCACAACGGTGGTCGATACTGAGATCAATGCAACAGTGTGGCATAATACAATGCCGCGCCGATGTGAATGAATGCCGCCACGAAAAGGGCCATCCCGATGGGTATATGAACAGCGTGCCAGGTGGCAAATAAACGCCGCGCCCGAGCCAGGGCTGTACTTTGAACCTGGCCTTCAGGGGTTGAGATTTCAACGCCATTCAAATTACGGGGAATGCGGGTGTAGATATATCTGCCAATAAATCCGCTCAGTACAATGATGACCGTCAGTAATGTGGTTACACCGGCAATGCCGTTAAATTTCCAGGAGGTATGCAGCAACACCATAAAGGGCCCGACTATTCCGGAAAATATATGGAATTGAAGCCAGCTTGCCATGGAGCCCCACCGCGCCCTGTTGGTCCGCTTTCGGAAGGAATAGAGCGTTTCAGTGGAAAGCATGAGCAAGAAGCCGATCACACCAATCAAATGGCCGAAGAATCCACTTGCGGCAGGAATTTCCCGAAACCAGCGAACCATAAAGACATAAATGGCGCCGATCACAACGATGGCGAGAAAAGCCAGCCAGAGTTCCCTATCCGTCCGCCGGCTCCGATTAAATTCGGTGCTGTCAAATGGGCCGGTTACCCCTTTAATCGCGCTTCGCCTCATCTTTTTAGCCTCTTTTCCTGGTGCCGGACCAAAAATCCATGATCACTTGACCTAAACCCGCTCCGGCTTGAATTAATCGATCCCGGATCGGAGTAATATCAACCTGGTTGCCCACCATTTCTTGAAGGGGGATGGATAATGTCTGATCTCCCAGAACGAGCCCACCCAGGAGAGTCCTTTCACCGACCATCAGGCGGAGGTGATTGAATTCATTCCCGTTCTCGGTGGAAATGCTATTGGGCAGTTGCAGCCAGGTTTCGCTGGAACCCCGGGCGACGCTGACCAGGTCTTCATCCCGCCCGCTTCCAACCGAGCCGATGATCGATACCATAATTCCCGCCAACCGGAGGACATTGATATCGATTTTACGTTGATAGGCCTTTTTCTGGCCGGCCATATTAAATGCCGCGGTCTTACCCTGCATTCGTCCCGGCGTCCACAGGCTGTCGACGATGGAATGCTTGGTTTGAGGATCGAACACCTGGGCACAATCGCCGGCTGTAAATATTTCGGGATCACTGGTTTGCAAATATTCGTTTGCCAGAATGCCGCGCTCCGTAGTGAGCCCGGCAGATAGAGCCAGTTCCAAGCGGGGTTTCACTCCTATGCAAGTTCCCACCATATTGCAGCGGATAACCTCACCTTTTTTTGTCCGCACACCGGTGACTTTTTCCTGTTTTCCGAGGATCTCGGCGATCTCCGTTCGATAATGCAACTCCACCCCATCGTGGGCCAGACAATTCTCGATTATTTGGGACTCGGGCTCATCCAGAACGTTCACCCAGTAACGGTCGCCTCGCAGGAAATAATGGACTTTTACGCCGCGGCAGACCAACCCTTCCACCATTTCTGCAGAAACAACGCCTCCACCGACAACGACGGCAGCTTTGGAAGGGGAAGCAAATGAAAGTATCTGGCGTGCATCCTCAAAATCATCGAGTTTGACTACACCTTTCAAGTTTTCCCCGGGCACGTTCAGGGAGACCGAGGCGGCGCCGGTCGCCAGCAATAAACGATCATATTTCAGCGGAAGCCCATTCTTTATTTCAACCAGATGATCCTTCCGGTTTATATTTGTGGCATGGTCTCTTATGAAATGGAAATTGAGGGCTTTCCAGTCTTGCCTGTCAAAAGGGTAAATCTGTTTTTCGGGAATTTCACCGGTCAGGTAATATGCCAACCCTGGACGCGAATAATAGGCGAAGGGGTCGTCGCAGATAATATTGATTTCCGCGGATGGATCCACCTCTCGTAAAGCGATAGCGGCAGATATTCCCGAAACTCCCATCCCAACGATCACGTAGCGGATCATCCTTGCCCTCCGCAAGAAAAGTTCGGTACGCTCGAACCTCAATACACCCCGGGGACAACGGGCCACACACTCTCCACAAGTCAGGCAATAGGAGTCCTCTATTTCAATGCCTAGCCAGGCATGGCGGCGAACATCAATGCTGATAGGGCAATTAAACGAACATATCCCACACTGAATACAGCGCGTCGGTTCCGCCACGACATGGCCGCTGGCTAATATTTGCCGGCGGCGGGATTCCGAATTCAAAGAGGCCTGTAGGTTCATAGCATAAAGAGATAATACACGTTTCTCGCCAGTCTCGATATTTGGAAATATTTGCTTAAATTTGAGGGTGCTTGAAGCCATTCTTCGACTTCTTTCCCATGGAAAAGGTGACCGCTTTTTCTATTATTGACAAATGGGAAGAAATGAATATAATCATCCCTGCGCCATCTATAGGCCATCCATATGGATGGTAAGGAGGAATAATGTCGGATACAGAAAAAATCACTATTAATATGAGCGCAGTGGATTTGGGAAAAGTGGACTTGCTTGTCCAGGAAGGAGTCTATTCCAACCGGACAGATTTCATCCGCACAGCCATCAGGAACGGGCTGGATAAGCACAATGAAGAAATCCAGCAATCGGTGGTTCGACACGCTTTCGGGATCGGGATGTTCCACTACGACCAGTCTGAGTTCGAGAAAATAAAAACAAGTGGGAAGAAACTTGTCATCAGCATTATTGGGATGCTGGACCTAAGTTACAATATCACTCCGGAGTTGGCAGATGAGGTGGTAGAGTCGGTCCAGGTCCGCGGAATTTTTCAAGCCAGTGAAGAAGTCAAGAAGATATTGGCCGATAGAATGAAATAACTATTCCTGGAAAGAACCGGAGAATACATGGATACCACAACGCCCTCCCCTATCTCGGATCCACCTGAACATTGGGCCCAAAAATTCTTCATTATCTGGACCGGCCAGGCATTTTCGTTGGTCGGCTCGGCCATTGTACAGTTTGCCCTGATATGGTGGCTCACCCAAAAGACCGGCTCTGCCACAGTCCTGGCCACTGCGTCCCTGGTGGGCCTCCTCCCGCAGATCCTATTGGGCCCTTTCGTCGGCGCATTAATCGACCGGTGGAACCGCCGCTTGATCATGATCGTGGCCGATAGCGCCATCGCGATTGCAACGGGAGTGTTAATATTTCTCTTCGCCACCGGAATGATCCAGGTCTGGCACGTGTACGTCATCCTGATGTTCCGGTCCCTTGGCGGTGCCTTCCATAGTCCGGCCATGACTTCGTCCACTTCGCTGATGGTACCAAATAAGCACCTGGCGCGGGTGGCCGGGATGAACCAAACAGTGCAAGGTGTGGTCAGTATTGTCGCACCTCCATTAGGAGCGTTATTGCTCAGTCTTCTACCTACTGAGCAGGTATTGTTTGTCGATATCGCTACTGCAGCCCTGGCAGTGATCCCGTTGTTCTTTATCGCGATGCCTCAACCACCCCGCCAGATAGCGCAGGCGAATGGAACGGCGCAAAAGACCTCCTACTGGCACGACCTGAAGGAAGGATATTTATACGTAGTGAAATGGCCCGGGCTTCTTGGCGTGATCCTGCTGGCGATGGCGGTCAATTTTCTCTTGAGCCCTGCCACTTCGTTGACTCCGTTGTTGGTAAGAAAGGCCTTCAATGGCGGAGCCCAGGAATTGGCCTGGGCCGAATCAGTCTTTGGAATTGGCGTGATCCTGGGTGGATTAGTATTAAGTATTTGGGGCGGCTTTAAGCGCCGGATCTTAACCACTCTCTCCGGCATTATCGGGATCGGCCTCGGAGTCATTTTGGTAGGCGTGGCCCCTTCCTCTCTTTTCGTGCTTTTACTGGCGGGTAATTTTATCGTGGGTGTCACCCAGGTTTTTGCCAACGGACCGCTCAGCGCCATCCTGCAATCCGCGGTAGCTCCGGATGTGCAGGGGCGAGTCTTTTCGTTGATCGGCGCAGGTGCAACGGCCATGATGCCTCTAAGTCTCTTGATCGCCGGTCCAATATCCGACTGGCTGGGGATTCGCACCTGGTTCTTATTTGGTGGGGTCCTCTGCATCCTGATGACCATCCTGGCGTTCTTCATTCCAGCCATCATTAATATCGAACAAAACCAGCAAGTGCAAGTAGCCGAGGCGCAGGTGGCCGATCCGCAGGTAATCGAGCCATAAAGATTGGTTCTGCTTTTACCATCCTGGAACCGATCAGCACAATACGGAAACAACCTTTATTTATTCTTAGGTGAGGAATAGAGAGCCCCCGGCTGACGTACGCCGGGGGTTTTTTCCAAGATAAAAGGACGGGGATTGAATTAGCTGCCTGGGATTTTATCCCAGCCTCGATCACCTCCGCCTCAGTCGCCGGGTTTATTGCTGTCATGACATTTAGTGCAGGTGGCGCTGTTCAAGTTGGTGGTATGGCAATCCCGGCAAGTTGCATTTTTATGTTTAATGCAATTCCCATCGCAGCCGCCCGGATGGGAGCCGGTATAACTGGCCGGGGTCCACGAGCTGGTGCTATGGCAAGAGCTGCAAGACGTCCCCGCAAAAAGTCCGGCATGGAAAGGCGGGTCTGAGTGGCAGGACGAACAAGAGGTGGACAAGCCCGTGAAGCCTCCGTTTGTATGGCAACTGTTACAACTCAGACTGGAATGCGCGCCGGTCAATGCAAAGACGATGTTGTGATCGAAGCTCGCCGGGGACCAGCCGTTGGGAGAATGGCATGTGCCGCAGTCAGCCCCGAACTGGCCGCCATGGGTATCATCCTTGGCATGGCAGGCATAGCAATTGGTAGGCGTGCCCTTGAAAACGTTATTGGCATGGCAACTGTTGCAGGAAACGCCGGCATGTTTGCCTACCAATGGAAAACTGGAGGTGTTGTGATTGAAGGTGGACGGCTGCCAGGCGGTGGTGGAATGGCAAGCTGAACAACTGGTCCCAAATTGACCTTTATGGGTATCATCCTTGGCATGGCAGGAATAACAATCAGATGGAGTACCTTTGAAGGTGCTATTCTGATGGCAACTACTGCATGAGATGCCGGCATGTTTTCCGGTCAATTTAAAGCTGACTGAATTATGGTTGAACGTGGCAGGGCTCCAAGCAGAGGTCGAATGGCAGGTGGCACAATTAGATCCCAATTGGCCACTGTGCGCATCATTCTTGGAATGACAGGAAGCACAATCGGAAGGGGTTCCATTGAAAGCGTTATTGACATGGCAACTGGCGCAAGGAACGCCGGCATGTTTTCCGGTCAATTTAAAGCTGGCCGAATTATGGTTGAATGTAGAAGGACTCCAACCGGCTGTAGAGTGGCATGAGAAACAATTGGGCCCCAGTTGGCCTTTATGGGCATCATCTTTAGAATGACAGGAATTACAGTCGGAGGGGGTTTTTTTGAATAAAAGGTCGTTATGACAACCGGAACAAGCTACACCCGCATGTGCCCCGGTCAATGTAAAGGAGGCCGAACTGTGGCTAAAGCTTGAGGGCGTCCAACCCGCGGCAGTATGACAGGCGGTGCAGGCGGCGCCCAGCTGGCCCTGATGGACATCATCCTTCGAATGGCAGGCATAACAATCCGTAGGCGTGCCTTTGTATACATTGTTAACATGGCAATCGAGACAAGGCACCAAAGCATGTTTCCCCACCAATTTAAAGATCGCCAAATTGTGATCGAAATTGGCCGGCAGCCAGCCTGCCGTGGTATGGCAGCCATCACAAAGCTTTCCCAAGTCGCCTTTATGGACATCATCCTTCGTATGGCAGGAATTACAATCGGAGGGCGTGCCTTTAATCACATTGTTTTGATGGCAATCGAAGCAACCCACCTGGGCATGTTTTCCTGTTAATTTGAATGCCGCCGTCTCATGGTTGAAAGTGGAGGGCGACCAGCCTTCCAATCCATGGCAAGTTGCACAGCCAGTTCCCAGGTCGCCTTTATGGACATCATCCTTCGCATGGCAGGAATTACACTCCTGGGAGGTGGCTTTCATATCCGCTATCGTCCGCGCGCCGGTATGGCATCCGGCGCAGGCCACCTGGCTGTGTTTTCCATTCAGTTGAAAAGCCAGCAGGCTGTGGGTGAAAGCATGGCCGTATAAATCTACACCGTCATGGCAACCCAGGCATTTATCCCCGTAAGCCTGCAAATGAGCCTGCATAAAATCGGGCTTGACCTGTCCATGGCAGGTCGCACAAATGCTTTGATCAAACCCGACATAGCCCTTCGTGTGGCAATCGGCACATCCAAAGGGGCTGCCGTCCGATTTGGCTGCATGAGCGGCCAGAGAGTATCCAAAGGCATTGTGGTCGATATTGGCCTTGCTCATGTCAATCAAAGCAGCATTTTGGCCACGGTGTTCCGGATGACAATCCCGGCAGGTCAAAGTGGGACTGTTTTGGAGAAGTTGTCCGTGCGGTCTGGAGAGATCTCCCAATTGAGCCGGGATATCGGTGTGGCAGGTTTCACACAGATCCGCCATGCTTGCCTTCCCCCAGAAGGGGGCGTGACAGCTTCCGCACCGGTTGGCGAGCTCTGCGTGAGAAGTGACACCGCCAAGGGTGGACCCGCTTTTCGCGTTGAGCGGCCCGGGACTGAATAAAGCGCCTCCGGTTGCAAACCCTATCCCTACCACAAAGAGGATCGTCAGTGTAGCCGCAATGGTTCCCGAGGGGGTTAGAAATCCAATCCGCTTCTTATTCATCGCTCACCTATAATTCCACGATCAACAGATCCATAACGGTGGTCGATACTGATTTCAATGCAACAGCGTGGCATAATATAATGCCGCGCCGGCTGGCTTTCTTCATCCCAGCCATTATCAATACCAAACAATACCAACGAATACAGGTAATGGAGCCATGGATAGCCAAGTCATAAAGTTTGGATCTCCTTTCACCATCCTGGGAACGGCCAGGCTCGATTTAGTCAGGCCGTTTCATTTACTTACTTGGGGATTTCTGCAAACTGGAAAGTGCGGTTACCAGTAATCGGTGGAATGGCAGTAGGCGCAGTGGATGTATAACCCGCTATTATGCGGGCTGATCTTCAAATGGCAGAGACTCACAAACCGCAGGAGTACCTTTAAATACATTATTGGCATGGCAGTTGGCACAGGGAACATTGGTATGGCGTCCGGTTAGTTTGAAGGAAAAAGTATTGTGGTCGAAAGGGGTGGCGGGTGTCCAACCGGAGTCCGTATGGCAGAGGGCACAATCGTTTCCATATTGGCCTTTGTGGGTATCATCCTTGTTGTGGCAGGAGAAACAATCGGTGGGTATACCTGTGTACTTGTTATCCACGTGACAATCGGCGCAGGCAACCTGGGTGTGTTTTCCGGTCAATTTGTAAGCCGCGATATTATGGTCGAAAGTAGCGGTCTGCCAATCTGAGGTTGTATGGCAGGAAGCGCAGCCGGTCCCCAGGAGGTTCGAATGGTGATTATCCTTGGCATGGCAAGAGTTGCAATCGGTGGAAGCAGTGCGAAAATCCTGGGGAGTACGGCTGTTCAGGTGACATTGGTCACAGGGAACATTGGCATGTTTTCCGGTCAGGCCAAATGTAAACAGGTCATGATTGAAGTTCTTGCCATAAGTATCAATTCCATCATGACAGGCCAGGCAGTTTTGTCCAAAGGCGTTTATATGGGACTGGGTAAAACCGGCATCCACCTGGGTGTGGCATTCGATGCATATTCCGACATCGAAAGTGACAAGATCCTTTTGATGACAATCTTTGCACGTGAACTCGGACCCATCCGTTTTGGTTTTATGCCCGCCGAGGTCATATCCGAACCAGGTATGGTCCACATTTGCCTTAGTGGGGTTGATCAAAGGGCGACCATGCTCCTGATGGCAATCTCTGCATTCCAGGCTGCCGTTATCTTTTAGAAGGTTCCCATGCAGCGTGGAAGGGTCATCTTTTTGTTTGGGGATGTCTGTATGGCAGACCTCACAACGGTCATCCATGGTTCCTTTTTGGAACAAAACTCCATGACAGGCAGAGCAACGGCCTTGTAAATCCTGGTGGGAAGTAACCCCTCCGATCGGTTGACCTTCCTGCGAGTTGAGCGGACCAGGGCTGAAAAGGAGGCCTCCGCGAGTAAGCCAGAGACCGGCTGTGAAGAGAAGGGTCAGTATTCCGGCAATAATGCTTGAAGGAACTAAAAAACCGAGACGGTGATCGTTCATTTATCCGGCCTGGAACAACGATTACCGCAGCAAAGTGGAATAGTAGAGCGCCGCGCCGATATGAAAGAAAGCGGCAACAAAAAGGGCCATTCCAATGGGGATATGGATGGCATACCAGACGGCCATTAAACGGCGGGCTCTTGCAAGGGCAGCCATTTTGGCAGGTTCAGCCATTTCCGACCCATCCAGGGTGCGGGGGATGCGGGTATAGATATAGCGCCCGACAAATCCGCTGATGACGATCAGGAGAGTAAGGAGAGTGACGGCCCCGGCTAATCCGTGGAATTTCCAGGAAGTGTGCAGAAGGACCATGTATGGACCCACCAACCCGGTGAGGATATGGAATTTCAGCCAGATTTCCATGCTTCCCCAGCGGGCCCGGCGGCTGCGTTTCCGGAAAGAATAGAGCACCTCAGTCATCAACATCAGAATGAAGCCGACAATTCCCAAGAGATGGCCAAATAGACCACCGGCGGCCGGTATGCTGCGGGTCAAGTAGATCACAGAATCCATAGATCGCAGTGATGATCACTGCGATAAGGAGGGCCAGCCACAATTCTTCATTCTTCCGCGGCACTTCTCAACTCCTCCTGGCTGAAAAGGGAAGACCAGAAATTCATAATAATATGGCCCAATTGCGCCTCGGATTGGAGCAATTGGTTCCGGATGGGGGTGATGTCTACTTTTTCAGTGATCAACTGTTGCAGCGGCAGGGATAATTTTTGGTCACCCAACACCAGCGCGCCAAGGAGAAGATTCTCTCCCACCATCACACGCAGGTGGTTGAGCTTGCTGCCTGTGACCATTGGGATGGTATTGGGTAATTGCAACCAGGTTTCACTGGAACCGCGGGCCACGCCTAACAGATCTTCATCATGACCGCTGCCGACCGCTCCTATGATGCTGATCATCACACCGGCCAACCGGACGACATTGACGGCAGTTGACCTGGCATAGGGTTTTCGTTTTCCGGCCATATTCAAGGCAGCCGTGTAGCCCTGTTTGCGGGCCGGCATCCACAATGTATCCACATAAGAAGAACCGGTGGAAGGGTCATAAGCCTGGGCAGCATCCCCGGCTGCAAAGATGTCCGGGGCGCTGGTTTGCAAATATTCATCCACCAGGATGCCTCGATCGGTTTTCAAGCCGGCTGCCTTGGCAAGCTCGGTGCGGGATTTCACACCCACCCCCACTCCCACGATCCCGCACGGGATGGTATCGCCTTGCATCGTTTTCACCGGCAGTGACATGGTCTCTGTGTTGAATGATCTCTGCAACTTCCGTATGGTAATGAATGGATACGCCTTCCTGGATAAGTCGGTCTTCGATGATGCGGGATTCGGATTCATCAAGCACATTCGACCAATACCGATCGCCGCGCATAAAATAATGGACTTTCACACCCCGGGCGGCCAATCCCTCGACCATCTCCACCGAAATGATGCCGCCTCCGACAATCACGGCGGCCTTGGCATGCCTGGTCATGGAAAGGATGTGGCGGGCGTCTTCAAAGGTATCCAACTTCACTACACCTTTTGAATTAGCTCCGGGGACTTTCAAGGGGACGGCGCTCGATCCGGTAGCAAGCAGCAGGCGGTCATAGGGCAATGGACCCAATTTGGAAATCGATGATTTTATGGGAAGCCGGATCGATTTGGGTTACCTGGCCCAGCACATAACGAACGTTGAGAGACTTCCAGTCCTGGGGAGAGTAAAGGTTGAGGCGATTTTGAGGCACCTCATCACTCAGATAATAGGCCAGGCCCGGGCGGGAATAAAAGCCGTGCGGGTCTTCGGTGACCACCACAATCTCGGCAGAACGGTCCATCCGCCGGAGGGTGTCAATAGCCGCAATACCGGCCACGCCGGTTCCAAGGATGACGTAACGGGTCACTCTTTCATCCCGGTGAATAACCTGGTCCGCTCAAAATCGGAGACTCCCCCGTGGGCAGCGCCTTACGCATTCACCGCAAGTCAGGCAGTAAGAATCTTCAATGGGCTTCCCTTGCCAGGCATGGCGGCGAATATCGATGCCAATGGGGCAATTGAAAGAACAGATACCGCATTGGACGCAACGCGAAGGCTCCGGGACCACATGCCCGGTTACCAATACTTCTTGACGATGGGATTCGTGCCGGAAGATTCGTAAGCTCATAGATGTATATCTTAAGAATGTGCAATGGTACGCTAAACCGATAGAGTTGAAAAGGTGATGAAAAGCACTTCAGGGCGGGTAAATTCAGGAATGAAGATTTATCAAAAATAAGGGGGATGAACAGCGCTTTCCTATATGTAAGGCACCGGATGGGGATGATGAGGGAAATTCTGAAATTTCATTTCCGGTTAACAAAATTGTAATGTCAGGTCGAATGACATAAAACCGCCGGCGTTTCGACACCGGCGGTTGATTTACATGTCAATTTAAGGCTTTAAGCTTTTGGCGGCCCGCAATGCTCCTGGAAGGAGAGAGGCCGCTTCCTTCACCTGGGCAGTCGAACATGAGAAGGCAAAGCGAATATGGCCGGCTCCGGCCAATCCAAAGGCAGAATCCGGGCGCCGAACCGATGGCGGCCTGGTCGATCAGGTAATTGGTCATGGACCAGTCGTCCTGCTTGCCGGCATAACCGGGCCAATCCGGCTCAATGCGGGCCCACAGATAAAAAGCGCCATGGGGTTTGAAGGCTTTCACATAAGGGCTTTCCTCAAGCGCATCGAAGAGCACGTCCCGACGCATCTGGTATTCCTGGCCCATCGAACGAGTGGCATCCTGCGGACCGTTCAACGCGGCCGCGGCTCCGTACTGGGTGACCGAGTTGACGCCGTTGATGGTGCAGCGCACCAATTTCTTGATCCGGAGGAGGATGGACGGGTCGGTGACAACCATGTAACCCAACCGCAGTCCGCTCATGGCATAGGTCTTTGACATGGAATACAGGCTGATGGTGCGGCCCTGGGCCGGCGGGAGGGAGCCGATGCTGGTATGTTTTTCGCCGTCGAAGATAACGTGCTCGTAGGCTTCATCGCTGACCAGGAGGAGGTTGTGCTTCTCTGCCACCGCTGCGATGGCTTCAAGGGTGCTGCGATCTGCAACGGCGCCGGTGGGGTTATGAGGCGTATTGATAAAAATGGCGCGGGTTCGGGGCGTAATGGCGGCTTCAATATCATTGGGGTTGTACTGGTATTCGGCTTCGGGGTGGAGCCGGACGGGCACAGGAGTGCCTCCCCCTAACTTGATGTTTTCGGCGATCTCGGTCCACATGGGGTCCGGCAAAATGACCTCGTCTCCCGGATCCAGCAAGGCCCGGAAGAGGATATAGAGACCGTGCATGGCACCGTTGGTGATGACGATATTATCCGGTCCCGCAACCTTCAGACCATTTTCCGTGGTCACTTTACGGTAGGCGGCTTCACGCAGCGAGGGAATCCCGGTGGAGGCGGTGTAATGGGTCTGGCCGTCTTTCAACGCCTTCTCAATGGCTTCACGGACATTCAAGGGGATGTCGAAGGATGGATCGCCGGATTCGAGGCGCAGAACTTTGCGCCCCTTCGCCTGCTGCTCCAATAAACGGTCGCGAACCTGAACAATTGCGCCTAATGATACCTGGTCAACTATATTCGTCATCTCTGCCTCCTCTTAATAAGGTCAATAAATTTGCCCGATTATGACCGAAAAGGAGGAATATTTCAAGAGGAGATGGAAAGAATTTTTCAGGTCAATAAAGAGCTGAAGACCTGGATGGCGGCGTCGCCTTCCAGAGGGCAATGGTTCTCGCAAATGCCGCAGCCGATACAGAGCTCCCGCAACACGACCGGGCGCTGCAGGGTGACCGTTTCGCCATTGGCATCCGTCACGGTCACTTCCTCGAGACGAATGGATTTTTGAGGCGTGGGGCACATCTCTTCACAGACGATGCAGGGTGTGGCGCTGGCCCAGGGCAGGCAGCGGTTGCGATTCACGATGGCCGTCCCAATGACCGCCAGGCGCTTCTGCTCCAGAGGCATAGACGGGATGGCGCCGGAGGGACAGACCTGTCCGCAGGCGTTACAGCCATAATCGCAGTGGCCAACCCGGGGCTGGAGCATGGGCGTCCAGACGCCCTCTGCTCCGGCCTCGCCCTGGACGGGTTGGAGTCCGGTGGTCGGACAGACCTTCATGCACTCGCTGCAGCGAATGCATTTTGAGAGGAATGCAGATTCGTCTTCCACACCGGGCGGGCGGAGGAGGCGGGAATTTTTGGTGCGCAGGCGCAAGTCGGTTTTGAGCAGGACTACCCCCGCCGCGCCGGCCAGGATGGATTGGAAGAATTGACGGCGGGAAAGATCGAATTCCTGGGCAGGAGCGGGTTTCAACACCGGGCCCATCCCCAGACCCGCCTCTTTTTTACAGTTCACCAGGCAATCCAGGCAGACCGTGCATTCACCCGGCAGGATCTCCACTTCGCGGGAGGAGTCGGCTGTGGCCGGGATGGTTTTGATGGCCCCGGGTTTGCACATCAAGGCGCAGCGGGTGCAGCCGGTGCACGTGTTACCAATGAGCGGCCGAAAGATGGAAATCTTGGATAACAATCCCAACAATCCGCCCAGGGGACAAAGATAACGGCACCAGAACCGGTCGGCCAGCAGGTTGAGGCCCAGGATCCCAAAGAATAAGGTTGCGATCAGCAAGGAAGAGGCGAAGGCAGGCTGGACCACCGGCAGGATGGGACCACGGATGACCGTTTCGAGCCAATCCACGGCCGGCCGCATGAAACTGAGCGAATACAGGGCGCCTTCGGTGGCATTAATTCCATAATTGAGGCCAGGGATGACCACCGTGGTCATGGCGCGGGTGAGCAAGGCCAGGGGCTCGAAGATCAGTAAGGTCAAATTGCCGAAGATGGCAGCCGTAAGGATAATGACGAGGAGAACGTACTTGACGGTCCGCCAGCGGGGCGAGACGGCCTTGGCACGTTGGTGAGCCTTGCGGAAGGAGACCCACTCCAGCAAAGAGCCGGTCGGACAGATCCAGCCGCACCAGACCCGCCCAATCAGGACTGTGAGACCAATGATGATGAGGGCCCATCCCAGCCGGGGGATCCAGGCGCGCCCGGCGACCATGGAGGCCAGGGCTGAAAGCGGATTGATCCGGAAGAAGAAATCGGACCATGAAAAAACTTCCCGCCGCTGAAGGCCGGCAAACAATAATAAGATGAACAGGGCGAAGAAGAGGATCTGAGAGACCTGGCGGACTCTGCGCCAATTCTTCCAGTTCGCTTTCATTTGAGGGCTTCCTGGAGGAGAGATTCGGCCTGGGCGGCCTCAACCTTCCCGAAGACCGCTCCGAGGAGGGTTCCAGTCTGCCTGGATGCAGCCAGATCGGCGACCTCACTACCTTGCAAGGCTTTCAAGCCGGCAGCGGCCTGAGCGGCGGACGGATATTCGATCAGCATTAATCGGGCAGTAACGTCGCCAAGTTTGTAGCGGGCCACCACCCCATCCGTGTCCTGGCTGAGGCCAAGGATATTCTCACCTCCCAGCCAGACTTCCATCTGAACGGACATTTCTTCATGGAAAAAGATGGAACTGCGTTCCACCGAATTCTCTTTAGGAAGACGAGCCATGACGGCCGGCTGCGAGCCGCCGGAGGGCAATGCCTTTGAAATATCTCTTCCAAAGGCTGCCAGGGTTTCATCCGGCACACTCTGATCGACGCTGACACTGACGAAATAGCGGTCCTGCCAAAAGGCCAGGCGCAGACCAGGATCAGCGTCGCCTTCATTACCGATAGCTGCAGGTGTTCCAGCCGCGCCCTTCAGTGAACAACCCAAAGGCGTCTGCGGGGGTGGCCAGGCGCCAGATCTCTACATTCAAGTTAAGGCCGGCATCGTTCTGATAACGCTGAACGGCTACCTGCTCGAACCCATAAACGAAAAACAAATCGGCCTGACCATCGACCAGGTTGAAGAGATGATCGTGATCGTAGGTCTCCACGGCCTGAGAAATCGTCCAACCCGGAACACCTGGAAACACTTTCGTAAGATCCAGCGAAGGGGAAACAGCCGAGGTTTTGGAGGGGGAACAGGCAGTGAGCGACACAGCCAGAAGCCCAATCAGCAGGACCCACCCCCACAAAGATCGGACCGGGTTTCCACGGCAGGGATGTTGGTTATACATTGACTTCCTCCACCTTCACCGAAGTTAAGTCCAGCGTGCCCAGTCCCATGGCGGCTCCCTTTTGGATGATGGGTACCTCGGCGCCCGTCAGCCCGAACAGGGTAGCTCCGAAAGCATCGGCTGCAATGATATCGTGGCTGGCAATGACCGTATTGGCCTGTTTGACATCATTGAGACTGCCGCCGGTGGGGCCATGATCCACCAGGATCCGGTAGGCATCGATGACTGTCAGGGTCGGGCGAAGGAGACTGACCAGGTCGGGCACACGCTGGCCCAGGTTGCTGTGGATCTGATTCGGTTCGGTTACCGCTCCGAGCATGTTCTTGCAGCCGAGGGTCAGACGAGCCAGGTTATGCTGCTTGGCGATGGGCACATCGATCAATACATCCGTGTCCAACATGTCCCTGTAAATCTTCCAGGAGGTAATGGACTTCCCCTGCGGGATATCAAATTTGGCAAACTTGATCGGGCTCATCACTTCCATTTCACCCCCGGCGTTCTTGACCGCCTCTTCGATGCCGCTGACGGCGTAAGCCGAAGTTGCCGAAATACCGGCGAAGGGAGAATCCATCACCCGGACCCTTTTGGCGCCGGCTGCGATACATAGAGCGACTAAAGTCGCCACTACGATCGGGTTGGTGGTGGCGGCATATTCGGGCGGGTGATAATCCACACAGATATTGGGCTTAATGATCACGTCCTGGCCCTGTTTGACAAAGCGCTCCATGCCTCCCAAAGAGGCCAGGGCCGCCTTCACTATGGCGGCCGGATCTTCGCCATGAGCCACGGCCAGGTAGGACTGGTTCCCAGTCGGAGGGATCGCCTGTCGACCGGTGGATGCAGATGAAGTGGATTTGGAAGACGGGGAGCAGCCTGTTTCGAAGAGGGCCATACTGGCTGCTGCGATGCCGGTGAGCTTGAGGAACTCACGCCGGGTGAGATGGGCCATAGGTTTGTATTCTCCAGGGTTGGGATAATGACAGTTTTACCACAAAATGGCCGGGAGGAGAGCCTGGGTCAGGCCAGGGCTTGCTCGATCACTTCCATGTTTTCTTCGAGGCGGGTGCCAAGGCCGAGTTCGGCAGCGTAGTCCATATATGGATCTGACATACCGACCAGAGATTCGCCGCTGCCGCCATCCTTTTCCAATTCACTTATGAGTAATTTCAATCCCATTTCGTCGTGGGCAACGGGATCGAAGCTCATGAAGATGGAATCACCCACCCAGTCCTCTCGCCAATAGGGATAGGAGTTGGCGTAACGGAGATTGGCCGAGAGGGCATCCCCGATGATCAGGCGGGTGCGGTCCTTGATCTCCTTGAGCGCGTTCAAAGCTGCGATCCCTTTCATTTCGGAGCCATGGAGCAAGTCAGGATAAAAGAACGATCCATAATGGTTTTTCATCGCAAAGCTAAGCCCCGAGAGCATATGCGACTTCAAAATGGGCATGTTGATCAAAGCGTCACAGTTCTTGACGATGGTGCCGAGATTGATCTTTTTATCCAATACGTCGGTTTTAGCCTCTTCGATGTTACTATCGATACCGGTGCAGCGGACACCCGGCCCATCGAGGTTGACCGTGAAACCGGCCCGGGTCAACTCAGATGTCCGGTAATCATAGATGGTGATATCTTCTGCTTTGATGCCGGCCTCCTGGAGAGAGTTGGTCACTTCCATGACCAGGGGGACGTGCGTCCAGATGATGCTGTTGCTGAAGGCATTCACCTTGATGGCAATCTTTTCGCCGGGGCGGAAGAGGGCTGCCCAGGCGGATTTAACATCCTGCAGGCCGGTCAGCTTTGTAATGGACGCATCCAGCATCTGGCGGAGGACGGAGGAAACCAGGTTTTTATCGGACCAGACGCCGCTGTGGTGAGTCTGGACCACCCGGCTGGGAACGGCCGGATAGAATTTGACCAGCTCCGGCAGAGTGGAGGCTGCGACTGCCGCCACGGGGGTGGCAGTGGCTGCAACGGTCGCGGTGGGAGGTACGAGAGTTGCGGTGGGTGTGGCCGGTGTGGGCTTGGGGCTGCACGCGCTCAAGAGTGGTCCGGCGGCAACGGTGCCTGCACCTATGGCGCTGAGGCGGAGGAAATCACGGCGGCTGAATCGGGTCTTTTTGGGGGCCATCTTTTATCCTTTCGAACGAGCGGTCTTTTCCTGCTATCCACTATAGTGAATTCCAAGATAATTTTCCTCAGCCAAAAGGGGAGTGTTACCCTGGTCAGGTGGATAGGGGGAAATCAGTTGGCAGTTATTAGTTTTTAGTTGTCAGTTGTCAGACCTCACAGGTTTTTACGGAGCACCCGGGAGTGGAAGGCAGGGGTGAAACCTGTGAGGTCTCTCGGAGGCAGGAATTGAAATTGAGGTTCAACAAATAGTCAATTAGTTGGGCTTATTTTTTGAGCCTATGGCAGGGGGGCAGAGGCAGGTATTCGATACGCGGTATCGAAGGAGGAACGAATAATATATTCCCTGAATGAAATAGATCCTTGATCGGGAATAGAGATAAGGCGGCAATAATAGAAACGAGATCTCATACTTTAATGATCTATCGTTAGTTTCATCTGTCAATCCCCCTCCACTGAAGTCCCAGGTTGTTCTTAAAGCCCTGGCCGAACTCCGACCCCCTCCTGCCTCAGCCTGCGGCATACCCTGACGGGCATGCTTCGCGATGCTACACGACACCAAATTCGACAACAGGCTACTTGTCAAACTCTCACATTGATGTCGAGTTTGGGGGAGGTGCCGAAGGCGGAGGGGGGTTCAGGTGAACGAGCCCAAGGTTCATTTCGACTTTAAGAACACCCTTAAAGATCAGGAAGAAGGTATTGAAATTGGCCTTTTAAATGTATATACTGTAATTACGAATGCCATCGAGGGCCTCCAACGGGGCGGCTAGTCCATCATCGCGATCAATTAAAGAATTTCCTTTAAGATTTCATTTTTATAGTGGGAGGTTACCCTACTGAACGAATTTCCCATGCAAGGGATTCGTATATCAACCATTCTGCGCGTTCCAGCAGCCGCGGGAATGTGGAATTCTCAGGTGGACAATATAAACGCTCTTTTCTCATTGCAATTCCCCAAGGAGGCTTTGATGAATACTCATTCGGTGAAACTGGATCCCAGCCGGGCGATATGGCGATCCCTGGCAGCCATCCTTCTGATCAGCGGGCTGGCCGGGCTGCCTCAAAAAACCGCCCAGGCCTTAACGATCGTCCTCTATGTAAAGCCGGATGGGTCCACCACAGGTGCATGCAATTCATGGGGACACGCATGTATGTTACAAACCGCCCTGGCGAATTCGCCAATCCCCGGGACCACTGGTAATGAAATATGGGTAATGGAGGGCGATTATTACCCGGATCCAGCCAAGACCAACCGAAGCGCGACTTTTACGTTGAAGAACGGCGTGGCCATTTATGGAGGCTTCGCGGGCACTGAATTAACCCGCGACGACCGCGACTGGCAAGTAAATACAACTACTTTGAGCGGATCGATCAATACCATTCTCAATACTGACAACTCCTATCATGTGGTCACTGCCGATAACACGAATACAACTGCCAGGCTGGACGGCTTCACCATCCGGAACGGTTACGCCAACGGCACCAGCATGCAACAAATGGGAGGGGGATTGATCAGCATGAGCGGAAGCCCAACCCTGGAAAATATTACTTTCTTTGGAAACCATGCAAGTTTAAGTGGCGGAGGCATGTGGACCAACTTCAGCTTCGCCATTTTGAGGAATGTCACCTTTTCGGACAACTCGGCAAACTCCGGAGGTGGAATGCACAATTATATGGGGGGGCCAAACCTTCTGGCCGTGAAGTTCGACGGCAATGATGCCAATGTCAAGGGCGGGGGTATGGTCAATGATAATTCCGATCCCATTTTGCTGGAAGTGACTTTTGAGGATAACACGGCCCCATATGGCGGCGGAATGCACAATTTGTTTGGAGGCACTGCCACTCTCACGAATTCAACTTTTGTGAACAATATTGCCACGAGTGGAGAAGGCGGTGGAATGAGCAACTATCAGAGCAGCCCCGTTTTGAACAATGTCACCTTCCAAGGGAATAGCACTTCCACTCGCGGTGGTGCGATGGCGAACTATGAAAGCATCCCGGTATTGAACAATGTCACCTTGAGCGGCAATACTGCCGTCATTGAAGGGGGAGCCATAGTCAATGACAGCAGCAGCAATATAATTATTAAGAACAGCATTATTTGGGGCAACTCGGCGCCGGTCTCAGCGCAAATCCATTCAATCAGCAGCACTCCAGTGGTCACCTATAGTGATGTACAGGGCGGCTATACGGGCGAGGGCAACCTCAATTCCAACCCGCTCCTGGGCGATCCGGGAACTTATGGGAGCAACATCCAGGTGCTTCCGTTGCTTCCTGGCAGCCCGGCCATTGATGCCGGACAAGATTCAAGCTGCACTCCGGAAGACGGGCGCGGCTTCCCCGGCCGCTGCTCCATCACTGCGACATGGGCGCGTATGAATCCCACGGTGTTGATCTGGCTGCTGTAAGCGGTTTCTTGCAAAGTACTCCCATCCTGACGCCCTTTCCCGAACCATTGGTGATAAGCATCACCGGTGGCGATGAAGAGCCCGTGGATGGAGGCAAGGTTTTCTATATTCTAAACACCAGCGGTCCCAGCGCAGTGCCGGCTGAACCAGCGGCAACCATCTCGGGCGGCCAGGCCAGCATGACTTTCACAGCCAACGGGGTTGTTGGAAGTTATTACATCGTTTTCTATACATTCGGCTCTGATGATATGGTGGGAGGCGGTTTTTATATGACCAATACCACCAACCCTGATCTACACATAATTTTTCTGCCCCTGGTGAAAAGATAGGCTTTCATGATTTTCTTACCGGCAAGGTGACATTGAAGCGCCGGGCGGTTTTTTGGCCCTCGTTGTTTGTACTAAAGGTGCCGCGGTAATCCGTTCTCCCTGGCGAGGAAAACCTCACAGGTCTTAAAGACCTGTGAGGTTTGGTGGACGAGCTGCTAAGTCGGAAACTTTCCAAAATCGTCCCGCAGGAGGGCCTCTAGGAGTTAAACCTGGTAGACAACCTGCGGGACGAAAATTTAAGGAAGTGGAGAAAAAGTCTTGGGGTGATATTGAATGCTTTGCTTGTGGAAGATTTTAAAAAGAAGGTAAAATCTTACGGTCTTATAAAAAAGCGACAAGAGCTGGATTTCTTCCAGTTCAAGAATTCTTTTATGAGGCCCAGCCATGATCAAAACCGGATATCAATTGGACAATCAATCATCGCTACCAATGGAGTTGATCGGCGAGGACCTGGATAAAATTCCCACACCGGCTCTGCTGGTGGACCTACCGACCCTGCGAACCAACCTGGCAACCATGCAAGAGAAGGTGTCCAGGTACGGCAAGGCTTTGCGCCCGCATATCAAAACACACAAATGCGGTCAGGTTGCCAGAATGCAGGTCGAAGCAGGGGCCACCGGTGTCACTTGTGCAACCGTGGGGGAGGCGGAAGCGATGGCAGCAGCTGGAATCAGGGATATCTTGATTGCCAACCAAATTGTCACACCTGAGAAACTTCTCCGGCTGGTGCCGCTGGTAGAACAATGTAATTTGAAATTCGCGGTGGATAGCCTTCTCGGAATCGAGATGGCGGATAAGACCGCCCAAGAGCAGAATTGCCGGTTTGAGGTATTGGTGGAGGTCGACAGCGGGGGGAACCGCTGCGGGGTCCAATCGCCTGATGAAGCGGCAGGTTTGGTTCGACGCATCCTTGAAAGCCCCGCATTGAAATTTGGGGGCATACAGGCATATTTCGGCGGAACGAGTTATATCAAGGATATGGAAGAACGCCAACGGGCAGTGGATTCGAGCGATCAAATCCTTGCAAAGGTACTGGAAGCGGTTAGATACCTCACCAATGTTTCCCGTGTCAGCGGCGCCGGGACAGGGAATTCCATCTGCCACTTGCAGAACAATTTACTCACAGAAATCCAATCCGGCAGCTATGTCTATTCGGATACCACGTACCAGGAACTGGCGCCCGAATATAGCCCGGCTTTGTTTATTCTGGCGACAACCATCAGCCGTCCGGTTAGAATCCAGGGTTATCCTGGATGTGGGGCTGAAAGGGATGGGAACGGAGTTTTCAGATCCGGAGCTATTGAATTATCCGCATTTGCGAGAGCCGCATTTTAGCGAGGAACACCTTCAATGGCAGGTAGCCCAGGAACCCTCGCCACGGATCGGTGAAAAGGTCTTGATCATTCCATCGCATTGTTGCACAACGGTCAATCTCCACAGGAAGTGTTTTGTCATCCAGGACCGGAAGGTTGTGGATATTTGGAAAATTGATGCATTCTAGGGGGAAGGGAAATTCAGTTTTGATCCTGTATAAGGGTAGATGGAGCTGGGGATTCGAATAGTTGGTGAAGGCGAAGAGGGCGACCGCCAGTCGCCCCTACAAAAAGAATTGAATTCAAGGCGTTTGGTTAATCTACGAGGGTGGCGAGGGTTTCGGTTTTAGCGCCGACGCCAATTTCAGTGATGAGGGCGACTGCCAGTCGCCTGTACAGGTGGGAGTGGGTTAGAGACCTTTGGTTAATTCACCCAGAATGGCGAGGGTTTCAGTTTTGCCGCCGACACCGTTTTCCCCAGCGGGGCCGACACAGGAGGGACAACCGTCCTCGCATTCGCATTCCTGGACGAGCTCGATGGCCCGCTGCATCAGATCCACATACAATTCAAATAGCTTCTGGCTGAAGCCAATGCCGGCAGGGACATCGTCATAGATGACGACACAGGGGCTGCCAAGGGTGGCGGGAGTTGGGTCGGTGTGAAGACCGAGGTCGCCGGGATCGCACATCAAGAAAAGCGGTGCCAACTGTCCCAGCACGCTTCCCAGCCCGGCCAAACCCGAACGGACACGGACGTTCTGCTCGGCCTGGTGGTGGCACTCCGGGCAAAGGGTGATCAGGTTATCCATGCGGTTGGCCTGGTCCCGCAGGATGCGCCCACCTTCATCCCGGAAGGTGCGGAAGGGGATCTTATGATGGACGTCATGCTGCTTGCCATTTTCCGGCCGCCCACAGACCTGGCAGCGGTAGCCATCCCGGGCGCGGACGCGCTCCCGAATCTTGGGCCAATCGGGACCGTAATCATTAGGCGCGTTCGTCCACAGCCCCTCCTGGCTGAGAGATTTGACCGTATCTTCCGAGATGGCCAGCCAATAACCGGTGGTCTGGAACTCGGTCGGAGGCAGGTCGAGCGGCTCCATGCCGAGGTTCTCGCGAGTGAACCAGCGCAATTTCCGGAACCCGGCCACCTTCAGGGTCACCTGGATCTCTCCCCAACCTTTTTGACCTCCAGGGACATCCACCTGCTCGGACACACTCAATACCTTGATCTCGGTCTGGCGTTGGGGCTCGGTGAAGTAATCCAGGGCGACCGGTATCAATGTGGCCAGGGCCTTTTCGAGGTTCAGATCCTGGACAAAATACTGCTGGCCTTCATGCAAGTAGACTGCATGCGGATGCACCATCCAGGGGGCGGAGGCCAGGTCCACCAGCCCGAGCGTCCAGGGAGCGGCTCCGTCCTGGACCTGCAGGACGACATTATCCGGAGAAGCCGAGCGCAAGGAGAGACCGGCAGCCGGATAGGCATCTGCCATCCAGAAATATTTATCGTGGGAGAGATGAGCTTCCTGGCTTTCGACCAGGAACTGGAGATATTCCTGCAGGGTTTCAGGCGGAAGCGAACCGAATGAATCGCCTTTCTTAAAAGGCAGCTCGAACATGGCGCAGCGGAGATGATTGAGAAGGATGAGCAAATGATCAGGATTGATCAGGGCCTGCTCGGGAGAGCGCCCGAAGAAATAATCCGGGTGGTGGGCCAGGAACTGGTCCAGAGGTGCGGCGGAAGCCACCAGGACCGCCAGGGCCGGATCATCCCCCCGCCCAGCCCGGCCGGCCTGCTGCCAGGTGCTGGCGATGGTGCCGGGATAGCCCACCAGCACGGCTGCCCCCAGCCCGCCGATGTCAATGCCCAACTCGAGCGCGTTGGTGGCCACGACCGCCCGGACGGAACCGTCCCGCAAACCTTTTTCGATCTCGCGGCGCTGACCGGGGAGATAACCGCTGCGGTAACCTCGAATGGAATCGACCGGCTGAACTTCCCCCCGGCTCCCGGACCGGCGGAGCCCCGGCCATCTTGCTCCTGCATATAGCGGAGAAGGATCTCAACCGACCGGCGGGAACGAGCGAACATGACCGTCTGCATCTGCTGCGAGAGCAAGTCCCGGGCAAGGCGGACGCTTTCGAGCAAAGAACTTTTTCGCAGACCGATGGACTTCGTCAATCACGGGAGGGTTGTAGACCAGGAAATGACGGGAGCCCCGGCTGGATCCGTCCCGGTCCACCAACTCAACCGGAGCTTCGATCAGCCGCTCCGCCAGTGCTCGCGGGTTCCCGATGGTGGCGGAAGTGAGAATGAACTGCGGATCGGCACCATAATAATGGGCGACCCGCTTCAACCGCCGGAGGACATTGGCGACATGCGAGCCAAAGACGCCCCGGTAGCTGTGCATTTCATCGATTATGACAAATTTCAACCGGCGGAAAAACTCGGCCCAATTGGTATGGTGCGGCAGTATGCCCGTATGGAGCATATCCGGGTTGGTAAAGACGATACCTGCATTTTTGCGGATGGTGGCACGGTGAGATTGAGGCGTATCCCCATCGTAGATTGCGGATTTGAGATTGACGGTTGATGATTGAAAAGAATTCAAGCCAGAGAGTTGGTCCTGGGTTAGCGCCTTCGTGGGGAACAAGTAAAGAGCGCGCGATTCCGGGTCCTCCAGCAGGGCTGCCAGAACAGGCAGGTTGTAGGCAAGGGTCTTGCCACTGGCGGTTCCGGTAGCCAAGACCACATTTTTCCCGGCCCTGGCCTGCGCCCACGCCTCGGCTTGATGGCTGTAGAGGGCTGTGATCCCCTGCCGAATCAACACACCCGCCAAAATAGCGGGGAGATCGGGCGGAAAGGGGCGGAAATCCGCCGGACGAGCCGGAGCCGTCCGCCAGGTCTCGAAGTTGGGGGCGGTCAGCGGGTCGGATTTCCAGGAAGAGATCAGAGAAGAGAGGGACATATTGCAATTATACCTACCTCGTCAATATTACTTTCCCAGTATCCACCTCGACAATGTTGCATTCCAGTTTTGAAGGAAAAAGATCTAAACACAACGGACACAAAGGACACTACGGAAAGGAAAAAGAACCTGAAAGTTGGTTCTTTAGTCGCAATGATAGGGCAAATTACCTAATCTAACATCGTCGAGCTACTCACACCATCCGGAAATGGAACTCGAATGGCGCACATTCGGAAGGATTTTCACGGATAAAAGCAAAGAACAACCCTACCGGCCTCCGGCCACCTCCCCAAATAGCCCAAAAAGCGGGCGATTTGGGGAGGACGAAACCACCTGTGACTAGCTCGACAATGTTACATTCCAAATTTGAAGAAAAAGATCTAAACACGACGGACACAAAGTACACAACGGAAAAGAAAAAACAGGAAAATACAAGAGCTAATAGCTTCTTTGATCGCAACCGAGCATCAAAGGGCCTAATCTAACAATGTCGAGCTACTCACCTCTTGACAAAAAATAGTAACTCGTTTATTATTTTGCGCTGTTGGATATTAGTAACTTGTTTAGTATTATTATTTTGGATTAAGTGAGGTTTATCCATCATGTCTGTCCGCCATGCCATCCTGGCCCTTCTGGCTCAACGCCCCCGTCACGGGTACGACCTGCGGGCGGCTTTTGAAGCAGTTGTGGGAGGCGATGTGAACTGGGAAGTGAAACCGGCCCAAATCTATACCACCCTGGAACGATTGGAACAGGCCGGGCAGGTAAAATGCGCTTCTGACCTGGGCGAAGGCGAAGAACCCTCGCGACGGGTCTATGCGATCACGGAGGCCGGGCGGGAAACGCTGAAGGAATGGTTTGCCAGCAGCGTGGCTTCGGAACACCAACGGGACGAATTCTTCGTCAAACTGATGGTGGGGCTGGTTTCGGGTGAAGCGGACCCCACCCGCCTGATCCAGATCCAGCGGGCGCATCTTTACCAGGAGCTGCATGCGGCGACCACTCAGCGGGACAGCTACGATCCACAGAGCGAGATGGCGCAGATCCTTCTACTGGATAAATCGATCATGCACCTGGAAGCGGACCTGCGCTGGCTGGATATCACCGAGCAGCGGTTGGAGCAGGTCAAACGCCAGCCCTTCCCGGAACCGGAGATCCGCCCAAGAGGCAGGCCCCGAAAGAGTTGAAAAAGAGACTGAGAAGGAGGTCGAGGATGAGCTTACCAATGAATGAACAGACGCTGGAGCGGGAGGGTTGCCGCCTCCATTACTGGACCGGCGGAAAAGCAGGGGCTCCCCTGGTGGTCTTTACGCATGGAGCAACGATCGACCATCATGAGTGGGATGCCACCCTGCCCCTGGTTGGAGAGAATTACCGGGTGCTCACCTGGGATGTGCGCGGGCACGGACTTTCACGCCCGGCTCCGTTCGACCTGGCAAAGTCTATCGGAGACTTGCTGGCATTGCTCGATATTATGAAGGTAGAGGCAGCGACGTTCATCGGCCACTCCATGGGCGGGCAACTTGGGACAGGAATTGGTCTTCCGCCATCCGGAACGGGTGCGAAGCAATGGTTTTCGTCGACTGCACCTGGAACTTCCAGAAGCTCACGCCGGTGGAGAAATTTCACCCTAAAATTGGCCGGGCCCATTTTCGACCTGTATCCTTATAAAACACTCGTGAACCAATCCCTGGCTGTAACAGCGACTTCCAAGGAATTGCAGGAATTGCTGCGGGCCTCGATGGGGTGCATCGACCAAGGCTGAGTTCATTCAAATCATGATGGCTACCTCACTTTGCCTGCATTATGAACCCGGATAAAGATCGGCAAGCCGCTCTTATTGGTGGTCGGCGAAAAGGATGCCACCGGCAATATCCGTAAAGTGATGCCCATCTGGGCAAAAGCAGAGCCGGATTGCGAGTTCGTGGTCATTCCAAAGCCGAAGCATGCGGTCAACCTGGACCAGCCGGAGTTATTCCATAAAGCCCTGTTGGATTTTTTGGGTCGAAGGGTAAGATAAGTACGGTATTAGGAATCTAGGTATCAGGCAATAAGGTAATGCAGGCTATCAGTCGAGAGTTACGAAGTTGCACTCCATGGAGTGATAACAGCAATCATCAATTGACTATAAGAAGGAGTTTCATATGTCTCTCATTCAAACTGTAAATCTAACCAAGGTGTATGGTTCCGGCGAAGCGGCCGTGACTGCTCTGGACCACGTAAACCTGCAAGTCAAGGAAGGCGAATTCGTGGCGGTGATGGGCCCAAGCGGGTGTGGAAAATCGACCTTGCTGCACCTGTTGGGAGGGTTGGACCGTCCCAGCGAGGGCAGCGTCAGCATCGACGGCACCCCCATCGCGGACATGAAAGACGATGACCTGACCAAACTGCGCCGGCGGAAGATGGGTTTCGTTTTCCAGTTCTTTAACCTCATCCCGGTTCTGAATGCGGTGGAAAACGCATCCCTGCCGGTCACTTTGGACGGTATCAAGCCGGCCGAGGCCAGGAAGCGTGCCAGCCAATGGCTCGAACGCTTCGGGTTGGGCGACCGGCTGAACAACCGGCCGGACCAGCTCTCCGGCGGACAGCAACAACGGGTGGCAGTGGCGCGGGCTCTGGTAGGCGAACCGGCCCTGATCCTGGCGGATGAGCCCACCGGTAACCTGGACACGCGTTCAGGGCGATGAGATCGCCGGGCTGCTGCGCCAGGTAACCAAGGAATACGGGCGGACGGTGGTCATGGTGACCCATGATCCACGCATCGCCGCTTACGCCGACCGGATCATCTTCCTTAAAGACGGGAAAGTAGTAGATGAGACCAACCTTGAGCCGGACAGCACCAGCGAGAGAATTGCAGACAAGATGAAGGAGTATGGGGACTAAAGAGCCGATAGTGAGAAGAGCGATGATCGAGATTATCAGTCGATAATTCTCTTGTAAAATGTCATTTCGACTTGCATTTGTTTCTTCTTTCATCTCCAAAGGAAATTTTCAATGAACCTTCAATTTACTTTAGCCTGGCGGTATTTGGCCGGGCGAAAACTTCGGACTTTTCTGACCACGCTGGCGGTGATCTTTGGCGTAATGGTCATTTTCGGGATGAATATCATCCTTCCCAGCATGGTGGCGGCCTTTCAGGCCAACGCACTGGCAGCCGGAGGCGTGGTGGACGTGAGCATCACCCATAAAGACCAGCGGAGCCTTTCCGGCCAATGTAGCCAATAACCTGCAAGGGATCGAGGGAATCCGGTCGTATGCGCCCTCCCTGGCCCGAACTATTAACCTTCCGGCCAATTACGTGGACAAGAATCCGGTCCAGGACCGACTCCATCACGGCAATTTCCCTGGTGGGGATCGACCCGGCGGCCGCCCAGAGCCTGCGGGTCTATCTCGTCCAGCCCGGCGGTCGATTCCTGCAACCAGCCGATACGGATTCCGCCATCATCTCCCAAGCCTGGCAGATGCCTATGGCGTGACCGCAGGTGAAAAGATCAACCTGCCCTCCGTCGATGGAGATACTCCCCTGACCGTAGTGGGTATTCTGCCGCCGAAGGCCGCTCCGGGCAACGAAGAGGTACTGGTGACCCTTCCGGAAGCGCAGAAAATGACCGGCCAGGCGGGGCAGATCAATACCATCGACATCAACCTGACCACCACCGATGCGGCCAAAAGGGCAGCCATCGAATTGCGAAGGTGAAATCGGTTCTTGGAAGCAATTACCAGGTGGGCGCCCTTATCAGTGGGCACGGATATGTTTGCCAGCCTTAAACTTGGACAACAGGCCATGAATATGTTCGGCGTGCTGGCTCTCTTCATGGGCGGCTTTATCATCTTCAACACCTTCCGGACCGTGGTAGCCGAACGCCGGCGGGATATCGGCATGCTGAGGGCCATCGGCGCGAAGCGAAATACCATCACCGGTATGATCCTGGTGGAAGGTCTTCTGCAAGGGATCATCGGATCTGCCATTGGGCTGGGCCTGGGTTACCTGATGGGCGTGGGCGTCCTCAAACTTGCGCAAGCGCCTTTGTCCACCTTCCTGCATCTCAATTTCAGCAAGGTGGTGGTTTCGCCGGGGCTGCTAGTGACCTCGCTCCTGCTCGGGATAGGAATCACCGTTCTGGCGGGGCTCCTGCCTGCCCGCAACGCAGCCCGGGTCACCCCCATGGATGCTTTGCGTCCATCGGTGGCCGAGGTGGAATACAAGCGCGGCGCAAAGGTCAACTTTATTGTTGGGCTTACGCTGACCGGCCTGGCAGTGGCCGCTTTGATCTCCGGAAATATGAGCCTGATCGCGGTGGGAGGGCCTGTTCTTCCTGGTAGGTTTGATCCTGCTCGCGCCGGGATCTGTTACGGCCAATCGCGTACCTTTTTGGAAAACTAACCGCCGTCGTTTATGCCCGGGAGGGTAACGGGGGAACTGGCCGCAGGGGAACCTGACCCGCCAGCCGGCGAGGGTGGTCATCACTGCCAGCGCAAGCATGATCGGCATTGCCATCATCGTTGCCCTGGGCGGGATGACCTCCAGCCTGAATTCAGTGATGGATTCCGTTACCCGCAAGAGCCTGGGGAGCGATTATCTCTTCCTGCCTCCTTCTGTGAGTGTCTGGAACAGCGACATCGGCGCAGGACCTGAGTTCACCCAACGGCTTAAAGCCATTGCCAGGCGTGGGAGATATCAGCACCCAGCGATTTGCCGGCAGCATGGTCAACGGACAGGCAGTCTCCCTGATGGGGATCGATCCAGTAGTCTTTCCCAAAGTCAGCGGCCTCGACTTTAAAAAAGGCGATCCAAGCAAGGCGTACGCAGCTCTGGCAGCCGGGCGCAGCGTCATTATCAACGGAGCCTTCTCCGGTTACATAAAGGCGAACGTGGGCGATACCATCCAACTGGAAACACAGGCAGGGACCTCAATCCTATACTGTCGTGGGGATTGCGACGGACTTGCTCAACGCCAAAGTCAATACGGCCTATATTTCCCAGGCCAATATGGCGGCAGATTTCGGCAAGACCGAGGACATTCTTATCCAAATGAACCTGAAACCGGGAGTAACGACGGCGTCGGTCGATAAACAGGTCAAAGCCGTCGCGGCGGATTATCCCCAATTCACCATTTACGCCGGTAAGGCTTACATCGATCAGATGCTGAGCCTGGTGAAAGTGGTCTTCGCGGGAATGTACTTCATGCTGGCCTTCCTGGCCCTGCCTTCCCTGATCGCCATGCTCAATACCCTGGCCATTAACGTTATCGAACGCACCCGCGAGATCGGTATGCTGCGGGCAGTTGGAGCCACTCGAAAACAGGTGGGACGGATGATCACCGACAGAAGCACTGCTGCTGGCGGCGGTAGGGACGGCATTCGGCCTGTTGGCAGGGTTATACCTGGGTTACGTGATCGTGCAAGGGCTGTCGGCGATGTTCCCGATGGAGTATGCCTTTCCCGCTGGCGGGCAGCATTGCTGCCATCGCAATAGGTTTGATCTTCGGTGCGCTGGCGGCGATCATCCCCACCCGCCAGGCCACCCGGCTGCAGGTGGTGGAAGCTTTGAGGTATGAGTAAGAGGGGATAGGAACACCAAAAAGGATTGAGCGGGAAAACACCTGCTCAATCCTTTTTTGGCGGTTCTTGCATTAACTCTGATCTTTTGTAAGTTAATCAAGTTAACCAAACAGGGACAGGCTGGAGCCTGTCCCTGTTTGATGGAAGAGGTGAATCTATGGGTTATAGGGGCCGGCTTCGAGAGCGACGTAGGTTTTGCCGGCGGGGGCAGCCTGGTTGAAGAGGTTGGCAACTGCCATGGCGGCATAGTAAGAGGTGTGTTCGAAAATGGTTACCTTGGCGGGGAGAATGTCAGTGATGGCCTGGGCCTGGTTCTTGGAATAAACCGGGACAAAGGCAATATCGGAAATATAGCCCGACATTTCAGGATAGGCGTCCGTGCCACCGGCCATATACAAGACCAGTCCGTCCACGGTCACAAAGAAACCCACGCCGCCGCTCCCTTTTGGATGGAAAGAGGTATCGTAAGCCGGGACGGCTTCAATGGCCACACCATCCACCTCGGTTTTATCACCTTCGTTAAGTATCGTCGCAGGCAGGCCGACCGTATCTTTGTCAGTTTCATAGGCAATTTAGCCACATTTGCACCAATGATCAGTTTGGTATTGGGGCCAATGATCTTTTGAATGTCTGCGACCGACCAATGGTCGGAATGGGCATGGGTTACCAGGATGAGGTCGGCCTTGGGCAGGTTTCCGTTCAAGCGTGATCGGATCAAAATAGATGACCTTGGAGCCATTGTACAGAATGGCAGAGGTGCCAAACCAATGTATTTTCGAGACCGCATCTGCAGCCGAAGGAGTCGGGGAGGCCGGGATCGGGGTGGCCGTGGGCGGAATGGGTGTAGGCACAGCTGTTGGTGTGGCAGCCGGAGCGCAGCCGGCCAGGAAGGTCATGCATAGGGCGGCAAACAAAAGGAATGAGATCGAGTGTTTCATTGGGAGGTTTCTCCTATAGTGAGAATGATTATGAATACTATAGGATATGGAGGCGGGAATCCGATGAACCAATGGTATAGTTTCCGCCCTGGTCAGGTAACCAGTTCATAAGGGAAGGAAAGGGATGAGGTATCAGGGATCAGGTTTTCGGTGAGCGTAAATTTCCAGGATTTGAACAGTAATAGCGTAAAAACTGGTGCACAATATACAGCCCAGCCTGGAATAAGGGACGACTAAAGTCGTCACTACAAATAGAGATTATCAGGTCTGGCAATTGGGGCAGAAGTAACAGGCCCCGCCAAGGTATTGGATCTTTTGGATGGTGGTCTCGCAAACAGGGCAAGGCTGACCGGCGGATTTGGCATCCATGAGACGGATATAGCCGCCGGGGTTCCCAAACAGGTCGATCTCATCGTAACGGCCGCCTTCCTCGGTGACCGTCTGAACCGTGAATGCGATCGCCTGGAACAGGCTTTCTTTCTGAACCCCATCCAGCTCCGTCAGCGGATGTTTTGGATGGAGCCCCGCCCGGAAGAGGATATCCTGAGCGATGGCATTTCCCAGACCGGGGATCAGCTGGTCCTGGGTCAAGAGACTCTTGGCGCTGCGCTTCTCGCCTTGTTTGAGCTCATCAATGAAATCCGAAAAATAGGTAAATGTAAACGCCAAATCCACAGGGGTTGGGCGCATGTCTTTCATGTATTGACGATCCTGCTCCTGGCCGGCTTCATATAATTCCATGGCGCCCCACATTTGGGTCAGAACGGTAAAAAAGGAACCATCCTCAAAGCTCAAATATAAGTGATATTTTGGAGGGATCTCTTCTCCAGCCGGATGAAATACCGCCTGCCCGCCGAACTCTCCCAACAACAATACATAACCCGGCTCCAGAGAAATGGACAGGAACCGCCCTTTGGCAGAGGCTTCTCCGACCTTCTTGCCGCGGGTTAGTTCGGCAAACTCCTCCGGCCGGCGGTTATACCAGACGAATTTATGGGGGGAATTTCCCAGGCGGCCCTCTTTGATTTTTTTACCCAGGACCGTCAGGTTCCATTGCTCGGCAAGATTTAGAAGTTCAGGAAGTTCAAACATACCAGCCTCCCAGTCAAACAGGTCTGCCCCTACCTCAGGAAATTTAACACGAAGGTTCACAAAGAAAACATAGTACAAGGAAAGAAACATCAGGGAAGAAATATGAGAGAATGCTTAAAAGTCGAGTTATGAAAACCAATCAAAACTTGCAAATCTAATGACTCAGGTGATCGAAGGCGGGACGGTGAGGGATTTGGACCGGCCTCCCAAAAGACGGAACGCTACGGCTCCAATGGCGAGCGGCAACCAGAACGTGATCAGCCGATATGTCAGTGTGATCAGCGTGGCTGCGGCCCATTCCACCCGCAAGGTGTTCAGGGCGACGGTCATGGTGCCTTCGACGATCCCAAGGCCGGAAGGAGTGGGTGAAACGATCAGGAATAAATACCCGATGGCAAAGCCGCCTATGAGGGTACCGATGGTGAAAGGAGTCCCCAGGGCAGAGAAATGTAAATGCGAGCACGCAGATAAGCAGGGCGAAATTATTGAGCGCAAAGAGAAACGGCCAGATCAAGTCTCTTCGTTTCCCTTGAAGAGTATGGATGCCATCGGCGATCTCTTTGGCATAAAAATGAGATTTCTCTTCATCCAAATAATTCCGGTGGATGAATGGATGCAAGATACGGTTGATGAGACGGGCGATCCAGGCAAGGGCGTGGCCGAGCCGGTCGGCCGATCTATAGCCCAGATACAGGAGGAATCCCACCCCAATGGCAATGGCCAGGAGGATGGCGGCGGCGGTGATTTCGCCTATATTCAAATTATTCCGGCGGATCAGGACGACAAACGCGAGTGCCAGGACGCAGAAGAAAGCCAGGTAATCAAATGAGATATAGAAAACTCCCACCACGGTGACTTTTCCGGTGGAATGGTGGCGTTTGCTTGCATCATCCAGAAAGACGGCCATCCCGCCAATCCCCACGCTCGGGGCGATCACGTTGACAAAATTAGCAGCCGTGGCGACCAGGACCAGGTGATAGGGTTTCTCTTTCAGGCCTACGATCCTGTAAAGGGAACTGTAATCGGTGGCAGAATTAAACAGCCAGATCAACTCAATGAATACAGCGGCAACCAAAAAGCGGTAATTGCTGTGTTGTAGGGTGGTAATTATATTTTTTAGTTCGGAAAGGCTGAGGATAACGAAAACGATTGCCAGGAACAGGACCAGAGGTGATGAGGAATTTCCGCATAGGGGGATTATACTGGATTTTCAAACAAAGCCTCCCGCAGGCCGTTATCCTGCGGGAGGAATATTATCTACGGGGACCATTTGTAAAAAGCGAAGTGGTCCGAATTGGATTTTAGCGCCGCCGGCCACCCAGCCCCATCACCAGCATGACGTAATAAAGCAATTGCAGCATGGCCGTGACTATCGCAGCCACATAAGTCATCGCGGCCGCATTGAGGACGGTGCTGACGCCGCGCTGCTCGTCGGGTCCGGAAATGATGCCGGTTTCAGAGAGGAGTGTCCGAGCCCGGGCGGAGGCATTCAGTTCCACCGGCAAGGTGGCCAGAGCAAAGACGAAGCCTCCGGCGAAGATGACCACTCCGAGCCAGGCGATATTTACACCGAGGGCGGAGCCCAAATAGCTTAAAAACATGCCAACGATGATCAGGATCCAGCCAAGGTAGGAACCAATATTCACCATAGGAACGAGGGCCGAACGGAACCTGAGCGGAAAATATCCTTGCGCATCCTGCTGGGCGTGGCCTAACTCGTGGGCGGCCACTGCCAGGGAGGCTACCGAGGCATACTGAGAAACACCTTCGGAAAGATTCAGTGTTTTGGTGCGCGGGTCGTAATTATCGGTCAAATTGCCACGAATGGTGCGGATCTGCAGCCCATACAACCCGGCCCGGGCGATCAACCGTTGGACGGCCTCCGTGCCGGTCAACTGGCTGCGGGCAGGCACCTGGCTCCATTTACTGAATGATGATTTCACATAAATGGAAGTGGCAATCATCAGCAGGAAAGCCGGCGCCATGAAAATCAGATAAAGCGGGCTAAAGAAAAGCATATTTCACCTCTTTCCAAGAGTCTTTGAACTCTTGAGACATTCCCTTATTGTGGCGTAGTCAATTGTTTCACGGCAGCATCCAACTGAGGATCCTTGCCGGCATTTACATCATCCGCCGTCATTTTTACGACGATATCCGGAGTGAGGCCTTTTTTATCGATCGTCCGGCCTTTTGCGGTGAGCCAGCGGGCGATGGTGATGCGGACGGCGCCCTGGCTATCGGAGAGAGGCACCCAATTCTGAACGGTGCCCTTTCCATAAGTGGTTTCGCCGAGCAGTTTGGCACGCCCATAATCCTGCAAAGTGCCGGCGGTGATCTCAGAGGCGGAGGCCGAATAGGCATTGACGAGAACGATCATCGGGACTTTCGAATCCGTGGCCAGCCCACCCTTCTGGACTTCATAAGATTTTTCAGTTCCGTCACCGGACTTCTCTATCACGGCCACCCCGCTGGGGATGAATTCCCCAATGACTGAAATGGCTGTATCCAGGTATCCACCACCGTTATCCCGCAGGTCCAGAATGATCCCTTTCGGGTTTTTGGACATCAATTGACCCAACTGGGTATGCAAATCACTGGCCGTGCTTTCGCCAAAGGTGGTGATTTGAATATAAGCAATATTATTGTCCAGCATCTTGCTGGAAACACTTGGAACAACAATGGTGGCCCGGGTGATATCAAAATCAATAGGTGTATCCACGCCCGTTCTTTGGATGGTGAGAGTCACCTTGGAGCCTTCAGGACCGAGCACTTTTTGCCTGACTGCCTCCGGAGGTAAGGTGGTCACATCCTGTCCATCCACCTTGATTACTTGATCACCGGCTTTCAGACCGGCTTTTTCTGCAGGCGAGTTGGGCATGGGCTTCGTGATGGTCAACAAGGTGGCGTTGGTATCCACATAGGCTCCGATACCGGCATAGGATCCCTGCAACTGGGTGGTCGCATCCTTATAGACTTGAGGATTCATATAAGTGGAATGAGGATCCCCCAACGATTCCATCATGCCATTTATAGCGCCTTCCATCAATTTTGTATTATCAACCGGCTGGTCCACATACTGCTGGTGGATGATACCCCAGGCCTGCCAGAAAGGCACAAATAATGATTGCAATTCAGCAGGCGTACCACCCTGGTTGCCTGAGGCTACTACCGGTGTGACCGTGCCATTCGCGGCTGCGACAGTTTGCAAACCGGGAAGGAAACGCCCGGCTACCAGGCCACCACCGAAGGAACACACTACCAGCACGACGGCCACAAAAGCGATCAGGATAATTTTTACTGGTTTATTCATTACAAAAAACCTCCATCCGGATGATGATAAATCTTAACATAGCCGGATTAACTTTGTATGAAATTCTATCAATTGCGTGTAAGAAAAGCGTTAACCGAGCCAGGGGCAAAAAGAGCTTATTTTTTGGATTTCCCTACCCCAAAATAAATTACCAGGATGTTAATGGTTACCATCCAACAATGCGGGTAGATCGGCCAAAAGCAAGAGGGCCGCATCCGCATCTTCGCCGGGGGTGGGCCGGCCGACCAACACCGTGTACAAACCCAATAGCCGGGCGGTGTGGGTGATCCTGGGCTGGTCATCCAGCAAGATACAGGCGTGTGGATCCGGGTTGCCGGCCTTGACCAACGCCAGTTTGAAGAACTCGGGCATGGGCTTGCAATAAGGCGCGATGGCATGCACATCAATGATGCCGTCGAAAAGACCCTGCACTCCGACCGCTTCCATCACCCGCCTGGCGTGGTTGTTATCCGCATTGGTGAATATGAATTTACGAGCGGGAATTGCTTCAAGAGCGGCTCGCAGGGCGGGATTCGGTTGGATAAAGTTCTGGAGCGGCACATCATGGACGAAGGCCAGGTAGTCGTCCATATCCACCTGGTGGTTGGCCTGCAGGCCTCGCAAAGTAGTGCCGAATTCACGGAAATACTTTTCCCGGATTTCCTGGACCTGGTCCCTGGGGAAGCCCATTCGCTCAGAGAGATAAAGGTTGATCCGGTTACCGATCTGCTCCCATAGTCCGGCTGCAGGCGGGTAAAGCGTGTCATCGAGGTCGAAGAAGAAGGTGGTAAAACGCATGGCGGTATTATAAACGGAATATAATACGACCATGCCCATACGAATATTGGCCCCAGAAGTGGCCTCCCAGATCGCTGCCGGTGAAGTGGTCGAGCGACCCGCCTCGGTGGTAAAAGAGTTGGTGGAAAACGCCCTTGACGCCGGCGCAAAAACGGTCACGGTGAACCTGGCCAACGCCGGGCGGACGCTGGTCCAGGTGGCGGATGACGGAGCCGGCATTCCGGCGGAAGAGTTAATTTTGGCAGTCGAACGCCACGCCACCTCCAAACTGACGGGGGCGGATGACCTTTTCCGCATTGCCAGCCTGGGTTTCCGCGGTGAGGCCCTGGCCTCGATTGGGTCGGTCTCCCGGATGAGCCTGACCTCCCGGACGGCGGCCGAACCCGCCGGGGCTCGTTTAAGGGTGGAGGGCGGAGAGATCAGCCAGGTGGAAGCCACCGGCGCGCCGGTGGGCACGGTCGTCACGGTGGAGGACCTGTTCTTTAATGTCCCGGCCCGATTGAAATTCCTCAAACAGGATGTGACGGAGCGCAGGGCGATCGACACTTTATTGACACGCTATGCGCTGGCTTATCCACACGTCCGGGTCAAATTGAGCGAGGGCAGCACGGTTTCGCTCCAGACCAGCGGAGATGGTGACCAGCGGGCGGTCCTGGCGGCTCTTTATGGAATCGAGGTTGCCCGCCAGATGCTGGAAGTGCTGGCAGAGGAGGATGATTTCCGCCTGACCGGCTTCATCAGCCCGACGGCACTGACGCGGTCCAACCGGAAAGAGATCACGTTTTTCGTCAATGGCAGGTGGGTCCAGGATACCCCGCTGAATACGGCCGTCTTGCAGGCATATCACACCCTGTTAATGGTGGGGCGCTATCCGATCGCGGCGCTTTTCATCCGCATCCCGCCGGCGGAGGTGGATGTGAATGTCCATCCGGCCAAGGCGGAGGTGCGGTTCCGTAACCCGGATAAGATCTTCAGCTTCGTCCAGCGGTCCACCCGGCGAGCGTTGCTGGCGTATGCCCCCGTCCCGCAAATGCCACCGCAAAACCTGTGGGGATCGCCAGACTACAGATCCCAAACAACGAACCAGGGATCCCAAATCGATGCCGCCTGGTCCCTGGGCCACGCAGAACCGGCGGAGGGGCGCCATCTCGAACCGATGGGGAATGGTCAGGCGCAGGCAGGCAGCTCCCCCACCCTGGCCTTCGACAGGATCCCCCTCATGAGGCTGATTGGGCAGATCGGCGCGACCTACCTGGTCGCTGAAGGCCCGGATGGGCTATACCTGATCGACCAGCACGCGGCTCATGAACAAGTCCTATTTGAGAAGCTCATGGCACAGTACGCCGAAAAAATATCCCCTCGCAAGCCCTGCTCACACCGGTAGTGGTGGAATTACCCCGTCCATCGGCAGAATTATTAGCATCGCAGTTACCGATCCTGCAGCAATTTGGTTTTCACGTGGAAACTTTCGGGACCAATGCCTTCCAGGTAAGGGCCATGCCGGTCCTATTTTCCAATTCCGATCCGGCTGCGGCACTGCGGGCCCTGGTGGAGGATTTTGAAGAGGATGAAGCGCCTTTGCAAAATGAGCTTGAAGCGAAGATAGCCGGGCGGGTATGTAAGCGGTTGGCGGTGAAGGCCGGACAGGTGCTCTCGCCGGAGGAACAGCGGGCCTTGTTGGCGAACCTGGAAGCCTGCGCCTCGCCGCGGACCTGCCCGCACGGGCGGCCGACGATGATCCATCTATCGGTGGATATGCTGGAGCGGCAATTCGGGCGAAAAGGGGCGAGGTAATTTCTCGGGAAGTTGCCTAAGGAACTTCCTGACCGTTCAGTTGAAGTACTTTTTCGGAGGCTTTCTTCTTCAGGCGGGGGATACGAATGATAAAAGTAGTTCCCTTGCCCAAACGGGATTTAACCTCAATGGTCCCCCCATGCCCCGTAATGATCTGTTTGCAGATGGATAGACCCAGGCCTGTGCCGGGTACTTTTCCCCTCGGAAGCCTGGACGCGGAAGAATTTCTGGAACAGGTGCGGAATGGCCTTGGCGGGGATGCCGATGCCGGTGTCACGGATGGATATTGTCCAATATTCCGGCGCGATAGCCCCAATAACCTCCACCAGTCCGTTGGCAGAATTGTATTTGATGGCATTGCTCAGGAGATTGAGCATGACCTGCTTCATTTTGTCCCGGTCGGCTTCCACCTCCGGAAAATCAGCCTGCATCTCCAGGCTCATGCGGATATGGCTCTCATCGGCTTTGCTTTGCATGGTCTGCATGCATTCATTCAGCATGGCCTGCAAATCAAAAGGCGCCAGGTGGAATTGAACGCGACCGATCGAGGCGGGCCAGGTCGAGGAAAGATGATGTCAGCGAATTGAGCCGCATCGTTTCGCTATGAATATTCTGGATAATGGATTGGCGTTGTTCCTGGGAGATTTCCGGGCGGAGCAAGAGATACGTGGCTGTCCCAATGGTCGCCAACGGCGTCCGCAACTCATGCACGAATTCAGCGATAAGGTCCGATTGCTGAAAGAGGCGGGCGTTTTCGATGGCCACCGCCGCCTGGGAGCTCAATACCTGGATCAGGTCTTCGTCAAATTCGGTGAAATCGCCTTCCCGCTTATTCAGGACTTCTATCGCCCCTACGACTTTGTCCTTGGTCACCAGCGGCATCCCTAGCATGGATTCGGTCGGGAAGCGAGTAGCCTGTTCGATATTTTGATAGAAGCGGGGATCTGCATGAGCATTTGCGATCCGGACCGGTTTGCGGTTTGACACGATCCAACCGGCAATACTCCCTTCCAGCGGGACGACCAGGCCACGCATGGTCTGCAAATCGAGGTTGGTGGCCACCTGAAAATGCAACTGGCGGGCAGTCTCGTCAAATAGCAGGATGGAGGCTGCCTCAGCTTCGGTCAGGTCGACTGCAGCCGAGACAATCCGGTTAAGTAAAATGTCCAGGTCAAGGGTGGAGGCAAGATCTCGAGCTATGTCAATCAAGCGGCGATAGACTTCCAGCCGTTTATCTGAATCATTCATTTCTGCTTTTCGAAATCAAGGACGATTGTGGCCATTTTGGTGAACTGTTGGGCAGTCAGGCTGTCGGGACGGGTGTCAATGGCAGTGGTATGGTTTCGAGCCGCCATGTACATCAGTTCCGGGGCAGGGGTAATGACCACCGCCGGGACCTGGCCGAGTTGATCCTCTATGGCCGACATTGTCAATTGCGTATCCGACCGGATCCGGTTGGCTACCGCTAATTTAATGCTTCGTTTTTGAATTCCCCCTTCAGTGAGATCATCCATCAACATCCTGGATGGCGCCACTGCATTGATCAGGGGCTCCACCAGGACAAAAATGACATCACAGGAGGGTAAGATTTTTTGCGCCAAAGGCGTCAGGCCGGCGCCCAGGTCAAGGATGAGATAAGGAGCAAGGAAACTCAGCCGGTTCACCAGCGTCTCTATAGCGGGGATCGAGTTTGCCAGGGAGGCATCTTTCGGATGAATGGATCCGAACAAAAGGCGCAGACCGGTCGTGTGGATATAGAGACAATCCCGCACTTTTTGCCGGGTCATATCGGCCGGGGTTCCCGTCAGGAGCCTTGTCAATACTTTAGGATCAGGGTCGCCCATATCCGGCCCCAGGCTGCCCATGCCAGGGCGCAATTCTGCCACGATCACTTCGGCATCGGTGAGAAGGCGGAGGGCATGCCCCAGGTTGACCGCCACGGTGGAAACGCCCTGGCCGCCCCAGGGCTCAATCATGGCCACAGTTAAGGCCTTTTTTTCAACCGGAAGAGGCGAGGTCAATCTCTTCCCTTTGGTCGCCCGCGACAAAAGGGCCTTCACGTGGGCCGACAATTCGGTGGGATGGGTCGGCTTGGTGAGGTAATCGTCTGCCCCGGCTTCGAAACCGGTGACCTTATCGTCCAATTGGGTTTTGGCTGTGAACATTAAGATGGGGATATTGGCGGTCAAAGGATTGGCCCGCAAGCGCTTGGCCACCTCGTAACCGTCCATTTCCGGCATCATGACATCCAGGAGGATCAGGTCGGGGATTTCTCTTTCCGCCAGATCCAAGCCTTGTGGGCCATTATTGGCAGCTACAATGACATACCCTTGCTTTTGAAGCATAAGGCCAACCAGCTTTAAAGTATCAACATCATCATCGATAATGAGGATTTTTTCTGCCATTTCACCTCTCCAAGACATTATACAGTCTAGCATAAAGCAGCGTCAGAAGCAAGACAGCAAATAAAATTTTTAAGTGAGATTTTAGTTGAAATTTTATTTCCTAACGACAACGAGCCGGATATTTTCCGGCCCGCTGCCATCTAAATGGTACGCCTTGAAATCTCTATGAATATAATTGCTGCCGGATTTGAACGACCTGCCGGCGAAGACGATCGTCCCGCTCGAGAAGATCCGCCACCTTCTCACAGGCATACATGACCGTGGTGTGGTCGCGACCGCCGAGAGCCTGGCCGATCTGAGGGAGGGATATATTGGTTTCACGCATCAAGTACATGGCGATCTGTCGAGGCAAGGCCACATCATGCGAGCGATCCGGCGAGAGCATGCGGGTTACGGAGAGGTTGAAGGATTTCGCCACCACATCCACCACGGTTGCAGGCTTCACATCCCCTCGCTGAGGTAAAAGATCGGCCAGGGCCACCTCGGCCAGTTGTAGAGATAATGCCATTCCGCTTAGATCTGAAAAAGCAACGATACGGTTTAATGCGCCTTCCAGCTCCCGGATATTGGACTGGATCCGGCGGGCGATGAATTCCATGATCTCCGACGGTACCATCCGTCCCAGTCGTTCTGACTTCGAGCGCAGGATGGCCAGGCGGGTTTCAAGATCCGGCAGTTGGATGTCAGCCGTCAGGCCCCATTCGAAGCGGGATCGCAGACGTTCTTCCAGGGTGAACAGGGATTTGGGAGGCCGGTCAGAGGAGACGATGATCTGTTTATTCTGCCCATGGAGGGTGTTGAAAGTATGGAAGAATTCCTCCTGGGTGGATTCCTTCCCGGCAATGAATTGGATGTCATCCACCAGCAATACATCGGCCGAGCGATATTTCTCACGAAATGCCTGGGTGGTATGCGACCGGATGGCGGCGATCAGATCATTGGTGAATTCTTCCGAAGACACATAAAGGGCATTGAGCCCTTGCTCATGGCAATAATTCCCGATGGCATGCAGCAGATGGGTTTTCCCCAACCCGACTCCGCCGTACAGGAAAAGCGGGTTGTAAGCCCTGGCAGGGTTTTCAGCTACGGCCTGGGCGGCGGCATGGGCCAGGCGGTTGTTGGGGCCAACAATAAAATTTTCGAAGGTATAGCGAGGGTTAAGGGAGGAGCTCTTTTGAGGTGCGGCGGGGGCTGCTTCCGTCTCGCTGGAGGAGACTGCGGCAGGCTCGGAAACCGTTTCGGTAGGGGTATTATTTTGCTGGACCACAAAGGCAACATCCACATTGCGGTTCATGATACCCATTAATAGACGGGTGACCGTGCTTGAAAGCCGGCTCTCCAACCAATCCCGGGCATATGCATTACGTACAGCAATGGTAAAAAGCCCGTCTTCGTAGGAATCGATCAGGGTATCTCGCACCCAAGTATCAAATGATGCTTTTGGCATCTCCATCTGAAGTTGTCCCAGAGCTGACTGCCAGGCCTGTACGGCATCCATTTACTTTCCTCCAATTAAATTTCGGCGTTAGAGTATAGGGGACAGAAGCCCACTGCTCTCGCAGTGGGATCATCCTTAAACCTTTAAATTCTCTACACTGGTTTTTACGTTGGGTGGATAGTGCCCGCTATCCCTAATTGCATGAACATTCTAGCAGAAAAAATGGGTAAATTCCAGACGGTTAGCCTACGGTATCTTAAAAGAATCCGAATTTTTAAGATGAGTGAAACCTTAAACAAAATGCTAAGAAAGAGGCTTCACATCCCTTCAATCTGTTGAATTTATACCCCCCACAGCCAACCCTGGAAAGCAGAGTCCCCCCATATATAGGGTTGAAATGGCCATCATCCCTCATAATTCCGGTATTTCGGGTTTCATCCTTAAAAAAACCTTTGGAAGAAAGGCTGGAGCCGGAGATTTGTGAAACATAAGATACAAGGTTTCGCCTGGGGTTAAACGGAAGTAGCCGCCGGTTTATGGACCGGGGTACGGGGGACCCAGGCCAGGATGGTCGTCCCTTCTTCCGGAGCCGAAATGATATCCACATCCCCACCCACATTGGTCACACGCGTCTGCATATTGGCGAGGCCGTGTCCCACTGTTTTGTTGGCCTTTTCGAGGTCAAAGCCCCGGCCGTCATCGTGGACTTCCAATAACACCCGGTCGGAGGTAGTCCACAAGTCGATGGTGACTTTTTTTGCATTGGCGTGTTTAGCTATATTGGCGAGAGCTTCCTGGCAGATATGGAATAAGGCCATGGCATTGACCTGGGGCAGATCCACCAGGTGGTCCTTGGGGCCAGCCAGGCTGATTTCGACCTTCGTATTCTGGCGGAATTCGTTTATCAACCGGGTCAGGCCTTCGATCAGGCTTTCCCCGCGCAACTGGCGAGGCCGCAGGTCCAGAATGTAATTACGGATATCCCGGATGGTCCGATTAAGGTCTTCCATCGCCTTCTTCAGGTTGTTTTCGGCCGACTGAGGGTCTTCCTTCATTAACGCACGCGCATTTTCCAGCGCCAGTCCGACCCCGTAGATAGATTGGATGACCCCATCGTGAAGATCCATGCCGAAGCGCTCGCGTTCTTCAAGGACGGCCACCCGGCGGGCATTGGAATGCAGGCGGGCATTTTCAATGGCGGTCCCGGCGACGGCTCCCACAGAAATGAGCACCTGCAGCTCATTTTTAGGGATAGCCTTGCGACTGCGAGTGGCGATGGTAAGCACCCCCACCACCTCGCCGTGGGTCGTCAGCGGGATACAAGCGATCTGCTTGAAGCCGGCCTCCACAACCGCCTGGCGAGTCACCCGTTGATCATCTTCCAGATGGTTGCTGACGACAGGTTCCATTGTTTCGGCAGCCTGGCCGACCATGCCTTCACCGATCTTATAGCGGTTGCGGGTCCAGAAAGCTTCCGCGGCTTCTCCGCGATGCAGCACCAGGCGGAGAGTATCGCCATCTTCTTCGAGCAGGAAAATCTCGCCTGCTTCCACTTTAAAATGAGCGATTAAAAGGGCAAGGGTCTTATTAAGGATCTCATCCAGGTCGAGCGATGATGCCAGTGCAGAGTTGATCTGATTAAGGAGGGCCAGCTCATCATTCCTGCGGGTCAGGTCGGCTTCACGATCATTCAGGTTTTCATAAAGGCGGGCATTTTCGATGGCAACTCCGGCGTAGGCCGCCAGCATTTCAATGATCTTCTCATCGTCCGCAGTGAAAGTTGTTCCATCGAGTTTCTCGGTCAGATAGATTTGACCCAATTGTCGTTTGCCCTGGCGGATGGGCACACCCAGCAAAGAATGCATTTCCACATGACCCGCCGGGAATCCCACCGCCCGGGCGTCCTCGGCAATTTCCGGGATACGGATGGTGCCCGCATCGCCGCGCATGAGAGCGCCAATCAATCCCAGGCCCCGCGGGGGATGAGGAATCCGTTTGATCTCTGTGGAGGTCATGCCGACTGTAATGAACTGTTTTAGCTTTCCTTCATCATCCAAAACCCCCAGGGCGGCATACTTTGCCCCGGCCTGTTCGCAGGCCAGGGAGACGATCCGTTCCAATAATGTCTCGAGCGAGGCATTCTTTACCAGTTCAAGGCTCGCCCGGTGTAACGCGATTAATCTGTCTTGCAACTCTTCGCGAGTCAGGAGCATGTATTCACCTCGATAATATGGATGATTTTACTCCACATCAGTGCATTATGCCAAGTTCGAAATCGGACGTTGACCTTTCCAAAATAACTTTTAAAGAATGGAAAAACTCAAAACGGATCTTTTTTTATCCAAATCGAAGGTTTTTTTCGGAACTTGATAGCTTTTGCCAGACGCAGGCGATAAAATTCGAAAGGTAACTTCCTGCAGTATTTGCCATTCATTCCGAAGGCTAACCTGGATTATAAAATTGGTGAAAGAATCCCATGACCAACTCCCGCATCCCCGGATTTTATAATTTGCCCATCGAACAGCGCCTGCTCAAGCTGGCGGAAGCTGCCGATCTATCCACTGCTGACCTGGCTGCATTCAATTCAGGTGGCCTCCCTGTCGACCAGGCCGACCACATGGTGGAAAATGCCATCGGCACCTTTGGGCTGCCTCTTGGAGTGGCCCTCAACTTCGTGGTCAACCAAAAGGAAGTCCTGATCCCAATGGCAATTGAGGAGCCTTCAGTCATTGCGGGGGTTTCTTTTATGGCTAAATTAGCCCGGGCCGGTGGCGGATTTACCGCCACAGCAACAGCTCCTGAGATGATCGGCCAGATGCAGCTGTTGGATGTAAAAGACTTGCAAAGCGCCGGCCTCAAGCTGCAGGAGCGGAAGGCTGAACTTATCGCCGAAGCCGATGCTGTGGATCCACTTTTGAAAAAATTCGGAGGTGGAGCCCGCGACCTGGAAATCCGCCTGATCGAAGAATCGCCCATTGGACCGTTCATGGTGATCCATCTCATTTACGATGTCCGGGATGCCATGGGAGCTAATGCCGTCAATACGGCCTGCGAGCGGTTGGCCCCCCGGATCGAAGCGATCACAGGCGGACGAGTTCACCTGAAAATCCTTTCCAACCTGGCTGATAGGCGCCTGGCAAAAGCCGTTTGCACCATCCCGATCCAGGAATTGGCTTTTGAAAGTGTTGGTCAGAATAGCAATTTGTCCAACAATGGATTCAGCGGCGAGAAGGTTCGGGACGGTATCATTGAAGCCTGGGCCTTTGCCGCGGCCGATCCGTACCGGGCTGCCACTCATAACAAAGGCATCATGAACGGCGTGGATGCAGTGGTGATCGCCACAGGCAATGACTGGCGCGCCATCGAGGCCGGGGCCCACGCGTACGCCGCCCGGGGGGGCCGCTACACCAGCCTGAGCACCTGGGGCAAGGATTCGAATGGTAACCTCACCGGCGTTCTGGAAATGCCCCTGGCCGTGGGAATCATTGGAGGCGCCACCAAGGTCCATCCGGCTGCCAAAGCAGCATTAAGATTATTAGGCGTCCAAACGGCTTCAGAACTGGCCGGGATCATCGTCTCGGTCGGCCTGGCTCAAAATTTGGCGGCATTGCGAGCGCTGGCCACAGAAGGCATCCAACGCGGCCACATGTCGCTCCATGCCCGCCAGGTGGCTATCGCCGCCGGCGCGAGCGGAGACATGATCGAAAAGGTGGCCGAACAGATGGTCGCTGAAAAAACTGTTAGAATTGATCGGGCTGAAGAGATCTTAAAGGCCAAGAATCATCGTGAAATTGAGTGAAGATATTTTGTTTATGACCTCTCTTCCATTCGTCAATGATTTCCACCCGATTATCATCGTTAACGATAACCAAAACTGAAAGCCATCCCCTTTGTAATAAAAAGGTTACCTCATGACAACACCTACTCCTTCACAAACCCTTCTCAAACCCTCCAAGCCGGTCGGTATCGTCGGCTATGGCTCCTATGTACCTCGCTACCGGCTGCCAGCCAAGGAAGTAGCCCGCATATGGGTGGGCGGCAGAGCCTCCGGCTTGCCTATCAAAGAGAAGGCCGTCCCCGGCCTGGACGAAGATGTGATCACCATGTCCATCGAGGCGGCTCGGAATGCCATGAAGCGGGCCCAGATCGATCCGGTCGAGATCCGGGCGGTCTGGATCGGCTCCAGAATCGCATCCATATGCGGTCAAACCCTCCTCCACCATCATCGCCGAGGCCATCGGGGCGGCGCCGCACATCCAGGCAGCCGATATGGAATTTGCCTGCAAGGCCGGTACGGAGGCCATGGTTATGGCCATCGGCCTGGTCGGGTCGAACATGGCCCGTTATGTCGTCGCCATCGGCATGGACACCGCCCAGGGCAAGCCCGGCGACGCGCTGGAATACACCGCCGCGGCCGGTGGGGCTGCTTTCGTGATCGGCCCGGCCGAAGAAAGCCTGGCCATCATCAATTCAACTTATTCATACGTTACCGATACCCCCGATTTCTGGCGGCGGGAGCACCAGGTTTACCCCGAGCATGGCCAGCGCTTCACCGGTGAGCCGGCTTATTTCAAACACATCACCTCCGCTGGAAAGGCCATGATGGAGGCCAGCGGAACCGTCCCAAAGGACTATAAATGGGCCGTCTTCCACCAACCGAACACCAAGTTCCCTCAACGGGCAGCCAGTCTGCTGGGATTTACTCCAGAGCAGATTGCCCCCGGGCTGCTCTTCCCTGTCATCGGCAATACCTATGCCGGGGCGGCCATCATCGGCCTGACGGCCATCCTCGACATAGCCCAACCGGGTGACCGCATCCTGATGGTTTCCTTCGGTTCCGGCGCCGGCTCGGACGCGTTCGATATCGTGGTCACCGATAAGCTCCTCGAAAGACGCGATAGAGCCCTCAAAACCCAGGATTACATTGCCCGGCGGACCGAAATTGACTATGCGACCTACCGCGCATCCGCGGCAAGATCACGATGAAGTAACTGCATGTTGTATCCATCCTAAGAATAGAGGAACGACTTCCTCCAGAATTTTCAGAAGGTTATTTATTTGAAAGGCGCAATTATGGCTGATGTTGTTATTGCCGGCATTGGGGAGCTCCCTGTCGGTGAACACTGGGATTATTCCTTGCGTGAAATGGGTGTGAAAGCCATGCAGGCGGCCATGGAAGACTCAGGCGGTCTGCGGCCTCAGGCGCTCTACGTAGGCAATATGCTCGCCGCCAACCTGTCCCACCAGGCTCATCTTGGAACCTTGCTGGTGGACCACGGCGGCCTGTTCTTCGACGACGGTCCGCATAAGGCCGGCATTGAAGCCAGCAGCATCGAGGCCGGCGGCGCTTCAGGCGGGGCCGCTTTACGGCAGGGATTCATCGCTGTGGCGAGCGGTTTTGTGGATACTGCCATCGTGGTGGGGGTGGAAAAATACACCGATACGGTTGGGCCGGAGTCAGAGGCAGCCGCAGCTACTGCCACAGACAGCGATTTCGAGGCCATTCAGGGCCTCACGCCCACATCCCAGGCAGCCCTGCTGATGCGGCGGTATATGCATGAATACAACATGCCCTCCGGCGGATGTTCAGGCTTTCCACTCACCGCCCATGCCAACGGAGCCGGCAACAAGAATGCCATGTATCGTAAAGCCATCTCCCTGGAGGCTTATCAAAAAGCTGAACCCGTCAGCGACCCGCTCAATCTGTATGATATCGCTCCCAACGCCGACGGCGCGGCTGCCCTTATCCTCACCCGCCCGGAGCTGCTCCCCAAGAACTATTCGCATCCACTGGTCAGGATCGCGGCCTCCGCCAGCGCCTCCGACACGCTGGCCCTGCACGACCGCCCGGACCTGCTCCAATTCGGGGCAGTCCAGAAGTCGGTGGAAGAAGCCCTCAAGAAGGCCGGCCTCCGCCTAGAAGAGCTGGACTTGTTCGAGTATTATGACAGTTATTCGATTTTCGCCGCTCTTTCCCTCAAATCCGCCGGATTTGTTCCACGCGGCCTGGGCTGGAAACTGGCCTCGGATGGATCCATCGCCCTGACCGGACAGATCCCCTGCGCCACGCTGGGAGGCCTGAAGGCCCACGGCAACCCGGGCGGCGCCACCGGCGTCTACCAGGCTGTCGAAGCTGCCCTGCAGCTGCGCGGCCAGGCCGGCCCCAACCAGATTGGCGAGGCTCGCTATGCCCTCATCCAGTGCATGGGAGGCCCGGCTTCCACGGTAGTCACCCATATCCTCGAACGGATATAAGATAAATCGATCCTTTGCCAGGGCGGGTCGCTACCCGCCTTTTTTATGGATTCGAGACATCGATTAATTCGCAATTAATATGTTTTTCGCCCGGATCCGCGGCTTAATTGATTTGTAATCCCTTTTAGAGGCATCTTGATAGTTCCTGAAGTCCCTCAGAATAGAATTATTCTTGCACACTATACAAGGAGACTCATTATGGAAATTCCACGCCACTGGCGGCTCAAACAACAACGATACGGATTGGTGGGAGAAGTTTGCCCGCATTGCGAAACCAAGATCTTCCCGCCGCGGGATGTCTGCCCTTCCTGCGGGTGCGAAGCCAAAACGACCTTTGCCTTCAGTGGTAAAGGCGAGGTATTTTCATATACCACCATTTATGAAGCCCCGGCCGGGTACGACGAGACGGCTCCTTACACGGTGGCGCTGATCAAACTCGAAGAAGGTCCCCTGGTGACGGCTCAATTGACCGATCTGGGCGACCAGCCCATCCAGATCGGCATGCCGGTCGAGATGGTCACCCGCCGCCTGCGCCAGGACGGGGATGAGCGCGGTATGCTGGTCTATGGCTATAAGTTCAGGCCGGCATTGAACCGGTAGGAAAGAAAACTCTATAAAAAAGTGCTCTCCGGGATGGAGAGCACTTTTTTATACCTATAATCATGCTGTAAAATGAGCAGCCCCACCTTATGATGGGGCTGCTTTTAATTCACAAATAGCCAGTCGGGAAACATAGAACGAGAGGAGCAAGCCTCCCTATCTTTTCACAAAAGGCAGATACACCTTATTTGGAAATGGATCGAATATGATCGTTGCATCGTTAAAGGGCCGAATATTGCCGGTGTCATCCACCATGGCAACTCTCCAGTAATACGTCTTACCGGAGGGGAAGATTGTTTCGGGAGTATAGCGAGTATTGTCGGTGAGATAGGTTTTATAAATCGTTGAAAAACCATCGATTGACACCTCCAGTTTATAATAAGCGGCCCCGTCCAAAGGATCCCAAACGAATGTGGGTGTGGTGAGAACAGGGTCGCCACTCAAGGGACTGACCAGGTTCACCGGAGGATATTGTTTTCGGAACGTTTCCGCAGGACTATACGCTCCCGCTTTTCCATCTCCATCGATCGCAGCCACTCTCCAGTAATAAGAATCATGATCTTCATAGCCTATCGGAGGAGTCCAGCAGCTTTGTTCTGTTGTCGTGGTAGTCGGACTCGCAAAATTATCGGTCTGGCTGGTTTGAACTTTATATTTCCAGGCTGCGAAAAATGGGGTGCCGGAGAAGGGGTCATTTTAATATCAAGGGATCCCAGCATAGCGTCGGAGACTTGTGGACGGTCACCGGAGAAGCAGGTGTCAGGCCGGTAGGCGGTGGAAGGGTCAATGTGAAACATCCTGAAAGTCCCGTTCCAGGACAGCGTGCATCTGGCACGGTCCAGGCGTTGGTCGGACCCCCATAGCAATTCACCTCCACCCGCCAATAGTATTCGCCATTAGCTAGCGTTTCTGGCCAGGTATAGGTGTTTTCAGCGAGGTTAGTAATCAGGAAAACGCGTGAACTGAAATTACGATCGGTTGCCACCTCCAGATCGTAAGTTAGCACACCTTCCAATTTATCCCAGGTAAATACGGGCGTGGCGAAAGTAACCCGCGTTTCCAAATTCTCAGGAACAAATCCCTTTCGTTCGATCCGGGTTCCCTGGGTCCACACGCCTGTTGAAGCTGCATTAGGCAAGTAATTCGGGCGTAATCTCCACCAATACGAGAAATCACCGGCTATGTCATCCGGCCAGGATTGGAAGGGGGCCGCCCAAAACGAAGAATTCGTTTTATAAGTATAGGAGCCGACTTCACTGGTATACCCGGGATCCAGGTAAGCTTTTATTATGGCTCCGGAGTATGGCGCCAGGATGGGATAATCCCAAATGATCGGCTGAATGGATGTATAGTAAGTGGGATCATCGTCACTCGCCTTGGAAAACGGCGTCAGAAGATTCATCCGCTCGGTCACATTGGAAAAGCGGCTGATCGATCCACTCCCCGGGACGTTCGGGTCTGAAGGGATAAATCTTTCGGAGTGCCTCCGCCGGTGGCAGCCAGGCTGAGTAATGAGAAGGTATAGCTGCCGGCTGTTGTTTGATACCCAATGGAAGTGTCTGGAACTCGGATCTCAATATAGTTATTGCATTCATTGAGGTATTGGTTGAGTGAGCCGCCAATGCTATAAAGTGAAGCCACTGTTCCCCAGCCGGTGCCATTCCATGGATAAACATCAACATCCGTGGACGAGTAATAGCCATAATGCTGGTGGATGTAAATGACGTATTCAGGCCGGTAGCCGGGCGCCAGATTTGTAGAGATGGTATATCCTTCGGGATCAGTTGTCCCTCCGGACCCTATAACGTGATCGGTATCCAGGTAAAGCGCATAGGTCACATCCTTGGTGGGTGATCTAGGCACGTGGAAACCGAAATGCCAGGCGCCGATGGTTTGGCCGACGTGCAGATCGACCAGGTCATAATCCGCGTCCGTGGTCACGTCGCCTCCACCCACTGGTGGGTCAGAACCGGCCAGCAAGGACAATTTCGTATAGATCAGGGCAAAGTGGCTGATAGGAATAGGGGTTGCTTTGGGAGCTCCCGGATCGCTGGGGACAAATTTTCCGGCTGGCCCGCATCTCCTGCCGGCAGGCTCAAAAGGGTGATGGCATACGGGTCGGCAAAATCGGTAAAATCTGGATCATAGTCATAACCGATGATTGAATTGGGCCCTTTGATCTCTACATAACCGCTGGTCTGACTGAGAGTACCGCCCAGGCTCGCAAGCGTTTGAGGGGCTCCCCAACTACCGCCAGACCAATGATAGATGTAAACCCTGGAGACGGAGAAAAGCCCGCCTTCACGCAGGAGATAGATGGCATATTCAGGGTATTGAGCCGGAGCAGTGGTTAATGTGTATCCGCGTGGATCCAGCGTGGCTCCCGAACCATTTATCCGGTCCATATCGAGGTAAAGCGTATAAGTCACATCCTCGGTGGGAGCATAAGGTACATGGAAACCATAATGCCAGTATGTGTCTGTTTGAGCCTGATAGATATCGGTAAGCTCATAAGATAGATGATCATCATCTTGATCGACCGGGTCGGTCGCCAGGAGAGAGGGCATGACGAGTTCTCCCAGGTTTCGACTGAGGCTCCACTCGCTTTGAGCAGCCACCTGGAACCGGCGGGGATCACTCCAGGTTGAGCCGCCGTGCTGGCGAACGTGCCAGTAAAATATCCCGAAGTTTTCATCTTCCAGCCTGCGCATCCCCAGGGCCTGAGTCGGAACGTACATCGGATAATTGACGGTGGCGCTATCCACGACCGTGCCGGCCGCGAAATTGGAATCCAGGCTGATCTCAACATCATATGAAGTCGCAGCGGTCTTGGGGAACCATTCCAGTAAAGGCGAGGCTTCCGCGTATTCATAGCCATCGATCGGGCGCAGGAGTCTGGGGGCGGCGTCGCTGAAAGAGGGCAATGCCTTATTGAATTCGGATCGGGTATCGATGCGGGTCTTCCAGATCTGGCTCCAATCCGTTGCCTGGTAGCCGTCCATCAGCCCGCACACTCGCCAGAAATAGATTCCATCGCCCACAGGTGCAAACGGATTGGCTGCCGTCGGCGCGGCGATTGTGTTTTCTGTTACTGCGAACCAATCCACAGTGGCAAAAGTCTCAGTAGAAGATACCTCTATCCGGTAAGAATCCGGATACACCTCTCCCTGGTGAGGCAATCCTGGCCCCACCAATACATGGTGCCACATAAAAACCGGTAAGGGGATGGTTCTATCTTCGTGAGGATTCGTCGTCACATCCGGGAAATCCTCATAGGTATCCGGTGGGTAATAATAAAGCGGGTACACTAGGTCTGGTGCGACAGATGTGGCATAACTGCGGTAGGACCACGTATCGCTCAGGGAACCTTTACGAGCGTTGGAGTCATAAGGTGTCACCCGCCAGTAATAAATTGTGTCACCACCCACATATTTTGACGGAGTATAAAAAGGATTGGCCGTTTTTTCACTGGTCAGGTAGATGGGGCTGGTAAAGTTAATATCTGTATCGAGTTCGAGAATATAGTACGAGGCTTCCGGCACGGGAGTCCAACTGAATAAGGGGAAACGCACGTGCTGATAGTTATTCCTGGGGGTGAGGAGTTCAGGTCTGATATACCATTTTTTCCTGAACGGCTGGGCGGCCGCGGTCCAGATAGGGCCCGAAGCTCCTGAAATAACACCCACCCGCCAATAATAGTCCTGGTCATTCAAAAGAGTATCCACCGGCGTGTAGGAAGTGTTTTTCGTGTTAATTGTGACCAGGTTGGCTGTGAAAGCGGAATTTGTGGCATACTGCAGCCGGTATATTTCAGCTCCACGGACGGCCGTCCACCGGAAGGTGGGTGTGAAAGTTGGAAATGTCTTCACGTTTGGATCCGGCTCAAGTAATGTCAGCCCAGGGTTATAATTCTCAGTGAAGCGACGTTCCGCGCTGGGAGTCCCCTGGCGGCCGGCCGTATCCACAGGCACAACCCGCCAATAATAGGTTCCGTTGGTCAGCTTGTCTATCGGTTGGTAGGTGGTGGATAAAGTATCAACATGAAAGATCAGGGTTGACCACCCTCCGGGGCTGGTATAGATCTGCAGGGTATACTTGGCCGCGCCGGTCACAGGGGTCCACGAAAAAATCGGGACATCATAAAAACCAAAGGTGGCAGAATCGCCTGGGGAGGTCAACTGAGGCAGATTACCGGCAGAAGCCCATTGTTTTCGAAAGGTCCACGTGCTGCTATAATCCGAGATTGAGGCAGTGGGAGCATCTACCCTGACCCGCCAATACCACAAACCATCCGGAAAATCGCTTAAACTTTCCGGAGTAAAAGAGATATTTGATGTGGTGAAATCGGTGTGAGTGGAAAAACCGATTGTGGTGGAAAATTGGAGGCGGTATTTCGTCGCCCCTGCTATTGGCTGCCAGGAAAATTCCGGAATACCCAAAGGAGACGCATTAAGGCTCGTGGTAATTAACCCGTCGGCTGGCGTCAACTGGATTGGACCTGGCCCCGCCGCCTTCGCCCCCATTGTTCCCGCCGGACTGAGCAGCATCGTACTTAACAAAAGAACGGAGAAAAAGCGCGGCCAAAAAGTCCCGCCCCGGCAAATGGATCTCTTAAATATTCTGGGCCGGTGTTCCCGGAAACTAATGGAATGATACGCAGGGCCAGAGGTGTGATTTGAAAGGTTCATCGTCCACTCCCATTTTGTATTCTCTTCACTTGTTAATAACCGACGTTTCCCGACTTAGTACCATTCTAACCTCGACCCATGGGAGCGTCAATAAGCTGCAATGAAAATGAAACAGTCCCGCATGACCTTCTACAACGGCGGGAAACCTTCGCAAGGATAATATTTAGGGTCTTCCAACCCACTTGAACGACTAAGGCATCTTCCTATATAATTATGCAAGGAAGAGTTTTCCCGTGATCGCCTGGTCCAACCAATCTTGTTCGGGGAGGCACGGTCATTTATACAGCAGTCGAAAGAGCCATACGGAAAGTTTTGGACGGGTTGGTAGTCTTGGGGATGATCTTCGCTATTCCCGGCGCGGGACTTTCTCCGAGAGCCGGTCCCAACAATCCGATCAGCCCTCAGGCTCAGGTCCCACCGGCCAATGAAATTCAGGATTTTTCTCCCTTATCAACCTCTTCCGGTTGGGTATTGCTGGACAGCCGCCTTTATATAACCCTTGATAACGGGGATAATTGGCAGGATATCACGCCTGCCTTTCCATCCGCAGCCAATCTCCTGGCGGTGACATTCCTCGATGCCGAAACCGGGTGGGTTCTCTGGGCAGATCCTCAAACGGACGGAAACCTGGATCTGCAAATCTCTTCCACCTCTGATGGCGGCCTGACTTGGGAAAGCCGGCTCGTTCAAACCATCTCTCCCGACGATCCCGATAGCTTCATTGAAAGCGCACGCATGGATTGGCTGGATGCATCCACCGGTTGGGTCTCGATCAAACGCCAGACCGGTACGAACTTCAGCGCGGGGGTCTTATTCCACACCATGGACGGCGGAGGAAGCTGGACCCGCTCGGTGCTTCCGGCGGGCGAACCGGTCCACTTTATAGATAGGCTGGTGGGATGGATGGCCGGCGGCCCGGCCTTGGATCAATTATTTAAAACTGAAAATGCCGGCCTCACCTGGGCGGAACAACCCCTGCCCGCAGATGTGCAGTCCGACCAGGTTCAAATAGTTTATGTTCCCATTTTCGATCCGGCTGGGAACGGGCTTCTGCCTGTCATCGTCTCGGAAGAGGCTGGCTTTGAGGTGCGGTTCTACACCAGTGTGGATGGAGGCCGGCAGTGGATATTCAATATGGCTTTCCCACTGGGTCTCCTGAATGGGACCCTGCCCCTCACCTTGCTTGATCCGCAAAATGCGCTCGCATCGGTTCCCGCTGACAACCGCCTGCTCCAGGTAACGCAGGGGCGTCCGAACACGCTCGCCAACCAGGACGGAATGTCGGCCGATATCACCGAACTGCGGATGCTTTCGCCTGATTTTGGGTGGGCTAAATGGAATACATCCGCCTGTACGAGGCAGGCTTCAACCAGTTCGGACGGCGCGACCGACATTAACTGCACCGCCTCCACCGAATTGATCCGGACTGTGAATGCAGGTGTCACCTGGGAAGATCTTCTCCTGCCCGCCGTTCATTCCAAAACGCTGGTCCAGAGCAGTTCCACAACTACGTCCAGCCCTTCCCAAATCCGAGCCGCCAGCGCGGTGAATACCCAGATCTATATAGGCCAGGGTTTTGACGTCTGCGCCATTCCTTCCTTAGATCAACTAAACACCTGGAATTCTTACAGCCCATATGGGGCCTTGAATATTTACATCGGTGGAGCCGCCCGCGCCCATGGTTGTGACAATTCACCGCTGACCGCCTCATTTCTGGCCCAGGCGCGGGCCCAGAGCTGGACTTTCATTCCCACCTGGGTCGGACCTCAAGCGCCCTGCACTACCTATAATGCAAAGTTCAGTTCCAATGTAGACCAGGCCTTCCTTGACGGGAAGAATGAAGCCAACCTGGCAGTGGACACCCTGGCTATCCTGAATTTGACCACTGCAGATAAGAAAGGGTCCATCGTTTATTACGACCTGGAAACTTTTTTCGGTGATCAGGCTTGCATGGATGCAGCTAAATCTTTCATGAATGGCTGGGTCAGTCAATTGCACTTGCTTGGGAATCTTGCAGGAATTTACGGTTCGACCGGTTGTAAGTCCGGCATCCTCAATTATTGGCAAATCGCCAACCGGCCCGATGCCATCTGGCCGGCGATTTGGGATCATTCGGCCGGAAATGGGTCATATAACCCTGATGCCAGCTTGTGGAATCTCGGCTGTATCCCCAATGACATCTGGGCCAGCCACCAACGCATTCGCCAGTACGAGGGAGCCCATAACGAAAAGTGGGGAACGGCCACTTTGAATATTGACAACGATGTTCTCGATGGCATCGTCGCCATACCTAACCAAGGGCCGCCCCCAACTCCGCCATCGGCCAGCTTTTTGGCTTCTCCCACAAACGGAACCGGTCCCTTGACTGTCACCTTTTATATCGTCAATGCAGCCAATATCACCTCTTGTTCGTGGGTATATGGGGATGGGCAGACCGGTACATCTTGCGCCGCGGCTCACACTCATACGTATACCAGTTCAGGTTCTTATTCGGTCACGCTGACTGTCCAGGGCCCCGGCGGATGGGATGATCTAACCCGAGGGAATTACATTTCCGTTTCGGAAGCTTCCATGCCTGACCTTATCCCGTATCCCCGTGCCCCTGGTACCGATCCGGTAACTATCTCTTCGATCACCGGGACATTTTTGGACGATACCTTATATGCCAACCAGCCGGTTTTCATCGATTGGGGATTTAAGAACATAGGCACTGCGAATGCCAATGCAGTCTTCACAGTAGCCCTTTTCATCGATGGCCAACGTATCCTCGATTACCCGTTTGCAGGCCTGGGAGCAGGCCTGGCTGGCGGCTATAACGATACCAGCTTTACTTGGAACACTTCCGGCTGGCATACAGTGTCTATAATAGTGGATCCCGAAAACAGCATCGTTGAAAGCAATGAAAATAATAACACCTGGAGTGGTCTGTTTTACTGGGAAACCATAGGCTCGGTTGGTCCAACACTCATTTCTCCAACTGGGGTCATCACTAATAATCTGCCGGATTTTAAATGGCTTCCGCTCAATTCCATGGTTGTCATTTCTTATGATTTCTATGTAAATTCTCTCACCCCTGGTGGTATCATAACCTCCCAGGCCGGCCTATCGCCTGGTTATTATTGCACAACTTCCATATGCACTTTCGCTTCCCATTCGCCGTTGGTTCCTGGCGATTATCAATTCAAAATCGGCGCCAGGAATAATTATGGCATTGTTACATACAGTCCCTGGCAGATCTTTACGGTTTCCGGTCTCCCTACCGCGCCTACTATCACTGCCCCTTCGGGGACAGTCACAAGTGCATCCCCCGTTTTTTCCTGGTCGAAGTCAACCGCCGCCAGTTGGTACGAACTCTACATCTATCCGGCGGGATCCTCCACTCCGCGTTACTCTCAAACCTCCATACCCGCGATACCTACCTGCACTGCGAGCACCTGTACATGGAATTCTGCACCCGTCCTCGAACGCGGAAATTACCAGATTAAACTCCGCGCCGCCAATCAATCCGGCGTCAGCCCTTATAGCGAGGGCAGCTTTTATGTGGACGCGGACATAAGCAAAGTTTTCCTGCCCTTCATCGAGCGTTGAGCCGCGATCTGTAAATCCAGCTTCGGCAGAAACCACTTGAAACATATAAACTTCACCAAAATGGTCCTCACGTTGGGAATATTTATATTCCTCCTCAGCCTTTCCCTTGGCAGGTTGGCCGGTGCGGCTGCGGCTGATTTTCCCATTTATATTGATTCTCTCTCCTCAAGTTGGCAGGATTGGTCCTGGGATACTGGCACCATTGCCGTCGACTACGCAAATACCGCACCTCACCATACCGGCTCTGCTTCGATTGCCGTCACATACACGGGAGGGTGGAGCGGTCTGCAGCTCGGCTATCGAGAGGGAGACCTCGATATCAGTGCTTACGATACCCTTCGTTTCTGGATCCATGGCGGTTCCACCGGTGGCCAGACGATTCAACTTCAATTGGGATCCATTGAGCAGGATATTACTCCAACCGCCAATGTCTGGACTCAAGTGGATATATCCTTGTTGCCTCTCGGCTCGCCTCGGTCGGTGCGTAGTATTTCCTGGTTTAACAATAGCGCGGGTGCGCAACCAGTTTTTTATCTGGACGACCTCGCCTTTGTAGATAGAGGTACTCCCACTCCAACGCCTCTGCCTCCGGGTGTTGGGCCTGCCCTGACGGTGGATGCTGCTATGGACACACATCCAATCAGCCCATTTATTTACGGCATCAACTATGCCAGCGAGGCTGTGGCCGGGGCCGTGCGTCTGCCCATCCGGCGCTGGGGTGGGAATTCGACCTCCCGTTACAATTGGCAGAACGATACCACCAACACAGGCAGCGATTGGTATTTTGAAAATGTCCCCGAAGAAACCGACGCCGCCGGAAATTTCATTGCTCAAAACCTCCGCACCGGCACAAAAACCTTACTGACGGTGCCTCTGATCGGCTGGGTGGCCAAGAGCCGCCCGAGCGGCCATCCCTATGATTGTGGTTTCAAGGTGAGCCTGTACGGCACTCAGCAGTCTACCGATTCGCAATGGGATCCTGATTGTGGCAATGGCATTCGCCTGAATGGTACCGATATCACCGGCAACAATCCTCTGGACACCAGTATCGCCATCACGCCTGCATTTGTTGATGGCTGGGTCGATCACCTGGTTTCAGAATATGGAACGGCAGCTAATGGTGGCGTGATGTTCTATGACCTGGATAATGAACCCATGTTATGGAACAGCACTCACAGGGATGTTCATCCTCAGCCGACCACTTATGATGAGATCCGGGATCGATCCATCGCCTATGCCGCGGCAGTAAAAACGTCTGATCCAACCGCGAAAACGTTGGGGCCGGTAGTATGGGGTTGGTGCGCTTACTTTTATTCCGCCTTGGATGGATGCAGCCCTGGTGCAGATCGCCAGGCTCATGGCGGCATCGATTTCATCCCATGGTATCTTGAGCAAATGCAGACCTATGACCAGCAGCATAGTCGTCGTCTATTGGATTATCTCGATGTGCATATTTACCCTCAAATAGAGGGCGTCTTTTCTGATTCTCTAGGCAGCGCCGCCGTACAGTCGGCCCGTTTGCGTTCCACTCGCCAATTATGGGATCCCGCTTACGTCCATGAGGGCTGGATCGGTCAACCGGTCTACCTGATTCCTCGAATGCAGCAGTGGGTCTCAACCTATTACCCCGGTACAAAACTGGCCATTACAGAATACAACTGGGGTGCGCTTGGTTATATGAATGGCGCTTTGGCCCAGGCAGATCTGCTCGGTATTTTTGGAAGGGAAGGATTGGACCTGGCAACCCTCTGGGGTCCGCCTCAGTCTGTAAACGCGCCGGGGATATTTGCTTTTCGCATGTACCGGAACTATGATGGCTCCGGTGGCTCCTTTGGTGACCTGAGCCTCCAGGCTGCCAGTTTCGACCAGGAAAGACTGGCAATTTATGCTTCCAAGCGTAATCAGGATGGAGCCTTGACCTTGATGGTCATCAATAAGACCGGCCAGAATCTATCCAGCCATCTGGCGCTTTCCAATTTCCTGGCGGCCGCCTCCGCGAGAGTCTATCGCTATAGTTCTGAAAATTTGGCCGCTATCGTCCGCCTCCCCGATCAATCGCTTACCAACTCTGGTTTTACAGCAGACTTTTCCCCCAATTCAATTACATTATTTGTGGTCCCGCCCGAACAACCTCCTCACCACACTTTCTTGCCTTTGATCCGGCGTTGATATATAGATATTCCATTTCGTGGCCAAGTTCCTAAACGGAATGCAGAGGATTTACTTGCCGTTCTTGCATCGTTGAAGCAGGAAAACTTTTCCCTTCTCTATTCCTGAGAAAAGAACCTCCGGAGCATATATAAAAAGGTCCCTCCAACTATTGGAAGGACCTTTGTGATTATTGAATTCAAATTATTTTATTACTCATACCGTCGGCGTTTCGGGCGGGCGGTTTCTCTGGTTCAGCCGCTCCATTAATCTTTCCCGGGCACCCGCTTTGAGGCTGAAACGGGCAGAATTATCCCCATTTTTCGTCTCGATGGAGCAAAAGAGCGGGAAAAGATAACCCGCCAGCCCCTCCAACACACCCCGAGAGAACGCCTCTTTCTGCACTAGATTCGCCTCGGCCGGCATTCCTTCCGAGTGGATCCCCAACGTCTCCACCTTGGAAAGAAGATACGGTTTGGTCAGGTCGAGCCCGTCGATCTCCAGCATGAGTTGGATCGCCTTCAGGTCGATTCCCTCGCTGATCTTCCTCTCCATCGCCAGGATGCTTTCATTATCCTCAGCCTGCGGCAGGATCTCCGCGAACGGAGGCTGGGCCGACTTCACAAATACATTCGGGAAAGGGGCTGCTGCCGAATCTTTGGTCTTCTTCAAGGGCATTCAGGATCTGCGGTCCGGCGGCAAGTATAGCCACGAACAACAATAGTGCTATAAAGATCAGCGGCGTGGATAGGAAATGCCACAGCTTGGTTCCCAGCTTGATCAGGAAAGTATATACCGCCAGGGAATATGGCACCTGGTCCACTGCGGACCTGGCAGCCGTATATCCGATGATCAGCAAGAGAAAGACCGAACTGACAATGATCAGAGCTGCGATCGACTTGGATTTCATAATGGAACCTTCTGAACTTGCCCGGGTTGGGCTTTTCCTGGAGAGGTCAAAGAAAGAATTCCCCTCTTCCTTCAGGAAAAATTCCCATGCATTCAGCACCAGAATGGGTACCCCTATGACCAGGAAGAAGAACTCCGCTCCTGCCCCCGGCGAAACCATGGCCGCGATGACCAATATCGCCGGGAGAATGAGTAAGCCAAGCAGGATCTTCCTTCGAAGTACCATGCTGGTAGTGTATCCCATATTTTTCCTCGCCGCCAGTCTTTTTTCTTTTAATTAAATTGTCTCTTCAAAGTGCTTTCTCACAGATCCAAGGATTTCTAATAGTCTGACGGACGGAGAATCAACTCTCCCATCCAGACCTGACAGGTCTGCCTCCTGCGTGGGTGCGTTCTCAAAGCTCCGTAGAGAGAAACGCGATTTCCGAGGGATCGTTTTTACAATTCAACGAGGGACAAAAGCTATGCGACCCCCCAGATATGGATTTTTAATGCGCTTTGGGGGCAATAATGCCACAGGTGGCGGAGGTCTATGCGCAGAGGACAGAATTGTTCCGCGGAAAAGGGCCTAAAAAAGTCAGAAATTTTGCGGTTTCAGGCGATATTTTTCACTTTTTTTTGAAACCGAGAGGCCTTGCCTTCCGGGTCCTTGGGGAACTCGGAGGACTCAATTTGTTGAAAGGGTCTGAACGGAAAAAAACGGTCACCTGGCCAAAGAAAACCAACGTCTAATGTCTACCGACTCCCCCCAAACATCACTTGCCTTTCGCGGCTTCGCGACCCTATAATAATTAGTAGACATTCCCCTTTTTATTGAACTTATAGTTTTCTTCCATGGAGGCGAGGCGAAATGAAAACCAATGGCCCTGTTTGGAAGGCCCTCAGCGGGATCATGGCACTTGGGTTGGCCTTCTCCCCGCTGGGAAGGCCGGGTCAGCAATTCGAGGCTGCCTCCGCTCTTGGCTTAACCTCCGATTGCACCACCCAGGTCGTTCGGATCACGCTGGCATCGGAGCAGATCAGCTTTTGCTCTCCGACGTCTTTGCCTTTTACTACATTCGAAGATAACCTGACCGTACCCGAAGTGGGCTATGCGGGTCTGGATCAAGTGGATGGCTACGGCGTCGTCGATATCCGCTCAACGGCTCCCGGAAACCATCCAGGCCCTCACATGCCCGTATACAATGCAGGTAAACTGGATGAATATTTACAGGCCATCCGGGATCTGAAATCCTTGCAACCTGATCATCGTCTCTCAAACGCGCCTGCCGCGAGCCTTTGGGGGCAAAAAACAGTTGGCCTTCAGGCGGATTACCAACTTTCCACATCCCAGGGCAATTTGTCCCTCCGAACCCTCGAATGGAATGTTGAGCATAATGGTCGATTGTGGACATTCATTATCACTTGGGATATCCATCTAAAGAATGCCTCAGATTGGGAAGAAGCTTTAAAAAACTTCGCCATCCAGAATACCTCCGGCGCAAAATTACCGGACCTTGCTTTTGACCTGGGCAAAGCTTTCAAGGCTTCCCAATCCCAGTCAGGTGAAATTGAAGCGGCTGGTGGGCCAAGCACCCAAAGCCTTCCTTCCTGGTGGAATGGGACAATTTGTGATGACTATCATTTTTTCCCGGCCACAGGACATCATCCTCTTCCCCTTGCCTCATGGTTGGGGATATCCGGTTGTAGCAATAATGGCGGGGCTGATTTAGGTGTCTATTTCCCTGGCGGCGGTTGGGGGGTATTCGAATTTGAGTGCGTGGAACTGGTAATGAGATTCCTCAAACTTCAGTGGAATATTCAGCCCTTCCAAGGTAATGGCAACACAATTAAAGACCATATTCCCAGTTCCATCGTTTTCTATCCTAACGATGGTACCCATCCATTCGTTCCTGGGGACATTATCACTGAAGATAGGTCAGACTTTAATTCTGCAGGTCATACAATGGTCATCAGTGGAGTGAATGTGAATGCGTCAGGAAATGGGACGATCACCATCCTGGAGCAGAATACATCTTCAAGTGGTGCGAGATCTCTTCCAGTTACAAATTGGATTGTCGGCAATCTGGATGCCGGGAGTACCATTGGCAAAGATTATTGGTGTTTGCATCAGGTCATCCAGGGCTGGCTCCATGTGGTGGCCAACCAGGTCTCCGGTGATGTGGACTCGACCTTTACTCTACCCTCCGACTTGAACGGACCCGTCACGGCATTGGGACTCCAGACTCCAAATAATAAGATCCTTGCCGGCGGAGACTTCACCGCCTACGGCGCCGAATCCCGTAACCACATCGTCCAGGTCTATTCCGATGGGTCATTGGATACCGCTTTTGAGCCGGTCGATGGTATCAGTGGAACCGGTACGCCCCAGGTCTTTGCCCTGTCTGTGCAGAACGATCATAAAATCCTCCTGGGCGGCTTCTTCAATACATACGATTTCATCGCTCGTACCAATCTGGCCCGTTTGAACAGCGATGGGACCCTGGAGACCGCCTTTAATAACGGCGTGACCGGCGCCACGTTTGCAGATCACCGCCCCGCCTCTGTCAATGCCTTAGCCATTCAAGCTTCGGATGACAGGATATTGGTGGGTGGGAATTTTGATACCTATAACGGCGCGACCCACAATTTTATCGTTCGGGTTGGCGGAACAAATGGCGCAGATGATACCACTAACTTTGCCAACCCCGGAGGCATCGTGTATGCCATTGCAGTTCAATCGGACGGAAAAATCCTCATTGGCGGTGATTTTACGCATGGTATCCTTCGGTTGAATTCGAGCGGCTCATTAGACAGCCTCTTCAACCCTTCCCCTGCCACCGGTGCAAATGGCGCGGTCCGGTCTATAACATTACAGGAAGATAAGATCTACATCGCCGGCAATTTTTCCACTTACAACGGCGTCTCCCGCAATGGGATTGCCCACTTGAACAGCGACGGTTCTCTGGATACCACTTTCAATCCCGGCACAGGCATCGGTGGAACCTCGCCCTACCTGACCACCGTGGCGCCTCAACCGGATGGGCGCATCCTCATCGGCGGGAGTTTCTCCACGTTCAACGGAAGTGGAATTCTTAATCTCGCCCGCTTGAACTATGACGGCAGCCTGGATCCGACATTCCTTTCCAGAAAGAGCAACGACGGCATGGTCAATGCCATCCTGCTCCAGCCGGATGGAAAGATCCTGATCGGCGGCGCCTTTACCGGTTACATCGCCCGCCTGCTCAACGAGATCATGCCTTGCTATACCCTGACAGTCTCAATCAATCCGTCCGTACCGATACCCGGCGGGACTGTCAGCGCCACTCCGCCCCCGAACTGCCCGGGCGGCAAATACATCTCGGGCACATCCGTGCAGCTCACTGCCGCCCGTAATGTGGCGAATGATTATTGGTTCACTCACTGGAGCGGAGAAGCCTCCACCAGCGCCAACCCGGTCAGCGTGATCATGGACGATGATAAAACCGTTACAGCCAACTTCATGGCGTCGCCAGGCAATTTCCACAAATCCTCCCCCGCCAACGGATCAAGCAATCTTCCTGCCGATGTCAGCCTGAGCTGGACGACCAGTTCGGGCGCCAGCAGCTACGAGTACTGTCTCTATATCACGAACAGCGGCGACTGCAATCCGAACTCAGCCTGGATCTCGACGGGCGGTAATACCTCGGTCTCGCTCACGAACCTGTTCCCTCCACCACGTATCATTGGCAGGTGCGGGCCCGCAACGAGGTGGATACCACCCATGCGGGAGAGGATTGGTGGTCATTCATACGCAACGGAATCCCATCCGTGCCGGTGACGGTTTCTCCGAACGGCATCATCTTCACGAACCACCAACCCGCCTACACCTGGAACGCCTCCAACGGCGCCACTTCCTACCGGCTGATCGTGAATTCCACGTCGCCTGCCTCCGAAGTCTTGAATGAAATTGTTCCGAGCACAGTCTGTTCGAACGGGGTGTGCAGGTATCGCCCGGCGGAGGCGCTGCAGGTCGGCAGCTATGAATTCAAGGTTTCCGCCATTGATGCCGGCCCAAGCGAGTACAGCCCCTGGCGACCCTTCACAGTGATGGATGCGGCTGCAACTATTTATCTACCGGTGATCCATAAATAACGTTCAATTCCAAGTCGGCAGTGAATGCCTTTTCGGCCAACCCTGCCTCCACCAGCCTCGATTTGCTGGCCGGTGCCGCCATCACCGATCTTCCGGGAAATTCCCTTTTCAATGTCCCTAAACCCGGTAGTAAGGTTTACGCCATCCTCAGATATTATTCTCTTTCCTGTCGCTTCTTCAAAGGTAAGAGGGTCCCTAGCGCAACTCCCGCCCGCCGTTGACATCCACGGTCGCGCCGGTCATGAATCCGTTAGCGTGGCTGGTCAAGAAGACGATCACCCGGGCGATCTCTGCGGGCTCGGCATAACGGCCCAACAGCATTTTATTCCTGGCGTAATCCGGCTCGAGCGCCTCGATAGTGTCCTGCCCCATCGGAGTCAGGGTGATCCCAGGGGTGACGCAGTTGACCCGCACCCTCGGTGCCAGCGCCCGGGCAGCACTCTTGGTCAGGTTGACCAGGCCGGCCTTGGCGGCCGCGTAATGGGCCTGGTGAGCCACACCCGTCTGGGCCGAGACACTGGCAACGGTCACCACCGCAGATCCATCCCGCAGCAAGGGGGTGAGCGCCTGCAGCACAAAGAAAGCGCCCGTCAAATTGATACTCAGCACCCGGTTCCATTCATCCAGTGAGATGTCTTCGAAATCGGCATGCAGGCTGAGCCCGGCGCAGAGCACCAACCCATCCAACCCTTCGATCTCGGAAGGTAAGAGCCGGATGACTTCCTGGATGCTATCCGGCCTGGTCAAGTCCACCGGCAGCAGCCAGGCTTTCCGGCCTTTCTCCCGCACCGACTGGGCGGTCTGCTCGGCGCCGGCTTTATTGGTGCCATACGAAACGACCACATCCGCCCCCTCCTCTGCGAAGATGCACGCAGCGGCGGCTCCGATCCCGCTGGAGGCGCCGGTGATGAAGATGGTTTTATTCTCAAGATCAAGATCCATGCTAAGTCCTCGTTGTTCGTGAACAAAATCTGCGGAAGTATAGCACCATTGAAAACCGTTTCTGTGGATTTCAATGGAATTGCATTTTTAGCGGTTTTCTCGCTAAATTATTGAACTCGAAAAAATGCGAGGCTGTTAGCGGCCTTCATATGACTTTCTCAGTCGAGAAAATTAGCGCAATAATGGCCCCTACCCCATGCCAAGAAGCCCGACAAAAACACAAGAAATTACAGCGTCACTTGTTATCGCTTTACAGGCTGATCTAATACTGCTTGTAAAGATGGGATTGGAAATCTTGTCAAGAAACAGGCGGGAATTTTGTAGGATTTTACGAACTTTGAAAAACGGGCTTCCACCTCCTTGACACATCTAGACAAGGATGATATAAACCGCCCCAACATGTCTGCAATCACTTTGAACTTAAAGTCACCTCGCGCCCGTCGTCCCCGTCCGTCACTCCTCCGGGAAGGATGGTTGTTGGCGCGTACCTGCAAGTGAAAAGGCCGACCGCGCGCACTCTTAGAGCAAACCAAGCCCTCCTCCCCGGGAGGGCTTTTTGTTACCTGTAACTCGGATTTTTTATTCATCAAAGGAGAATCGTATGCCCAAACATCATGTAAAGAAAGTCGTCCTGGCTTATTCCGGCGGGTTGGATACTTCGGTCATCGTACCCTGGCTGAAGGAAAACTATGGCTGCGAAGTGGTCTGCTTTGCCGCCGATGTTGGACAGGGAGAAGAACTGGACGGCCTCGAGAAAAAGGCGTTAGCCAGCGGCGCCAGCCAGCTCATCATCCATGACCTTCGGGAAGAACTGGCCGAAGATTACATCTTCCGGATGCTCCGCGCCGGTGCGGTTTACGAGCGCAAGTACCTGCTCGGCACCTCCATTGCCCGGCCCCTGATCGCCAAGCACCAGGTTGAGGTGGCTCACGAGGTCGGCGCGGACGCCGTGGCTCACGGCGCCACCGGCAAAGGTAATGACCAGGTCCGGTTCGAGCTGACCTATACGGCCCTCGACCCCCGCCTCAAGGTCATTGCCCCCTGGCGGGAGTGGACCATCCGCTCACGGGAAGACGCGATCGCCTATGCCAAAGCCCATAACGTCCCGGTAAAAGCCACCCTCAAATCCATCTACAGCCGAGACGGTAACCTGTGGCATCTCTCCCATGAAGGCGGGCCTCTCGAAGATCCATGGCAGGAACCGGAAGAGTCCATGTTCCAGATCTCGGCCGCTCCCGAGAATGCTCCCGACGAGCCTGCCTACGTAGAGATCGAATTCGAGCACGGCAAGCCGCTTTCCGTGAACGGGGAGAAACTTTCTCCGGCCCGGCTGATCGCCCACTTGAATGCACTGGGTGGAACTCACGGAGTGGGCCGGGTCGACCTGGTGGAAGGCCGGTTGGTAGGGATGAAATCGCACGGCGTCTACGAAACTCCTGGCGGTACCATCCTGCTGGCGGCTCACCGGGAACTGGAATCCCTGGTACTGGATAAAGACACGCTGCATTACAAGGATGTGATCGCCTTGAAGTACGCCGAACTGGTCTATAACGGAATGTGGTTCTCGCCCCTGCGGGAAGCGCTGGACGCGTTCGTGGATGCCACCCAGGGACCCGTCACTGGAGCCGTTCGACTGAAACTGTACAAGGGCAACGTCATACCGGTCGGCCGCAAGAGCCCCTTCAGCCTGTATCGGGAAGATTTCGCCACCTTTGGCCAGGAAAATGTCTACGACCAATCCGATGCGGAAGGGTTCATCCACCTATATGGTCTTTCCCTCAAAGTTAGGGCTCTCAACGGCCTGCCGGTATCCGGCTTGAACATGCCTCATCCCGATTACAGCCGGTTCAAGAGGGATTAGGGAATCAGGGAATAGGAGAGTCGCACATGACTTTATGGGGTGGTCGCTTTTCTGGAAAGCTGGACCCACAAGCCTGGGCTCTGAATGCCTCGCTGCCTTTCGATAAGCGCCTGGCGCTGCAGGATGTGCGCGGCAGCATTGCCTGGGCTGAAGCTATCCGGAAAGCAGGCGTACTGACCCAGCCGGAATGTTCACAAATCTGCGCCGGACTGGAAAAAATCCGGAACGAATTCGAAGACCAGGGTTTCTTATTTCAAGACAGTGATGAAGATATCCATACTGCCGTGGAAAGACGCCTGGGTGAACTGATCGGGCCTGTAGCCGGAAAGCTGCATACCGGTCGCAGTCGGAACGACCAGGTCGCGACTGACTTCCGTTTGTGGGTAATGGAATCGATCCCAACCCTATCGGGCGCCATTGCCGGCCTGCAAGAAATGCTGGTCGAACGAGCCGGTTCGGATATCGAAATCTTGCTGCCCGGCTACACCCATCTGCAACGGGCCCAACCCATCTTGCTGGGCCATTGGTGGCTGTCTCATTTTTGGCCGCTCCAGCGGGACCGGGAACGGTTGGGGCAACTTCGAGAGAGAACAGCCATGCTACCGCTTGGTTCCGGCGCACTGGCAGGGACTTCCTTTCCGGTGGATAGACAGGAGTTGGCCAAGAGTCTTGGTTTCACAGAGGCCTCGCCTAACAGCCTGGATGCGGTTTCCGATCGGGATTTCGCAGCTGAATTCCTCTTCAACGCCGCCCTGGCCGGCATCCACCTGAGCAAACTGGCCGAACAGGTCATCCTCTTCTGCACGACCGAATTTGGTTATTTCGAGCTCTCGGATGCATACTCCACGGGTTCGAGCCTGATGCCGCAAAAGAAGAATCCAGACGTGTTCGAACTGGCCCGCGGCAAGGCCGGCACCCTGATCGGTTATCTGACCGGCCTGATGTCCACCCTAAAAGGCCTGCCTTCCTCATACGATAAGGACCTGCAGGAAGATAAAATACCTGTTTTTCAGGCTTATGATACGCTGATGGCCCTCCTGCCTGTTTTAGCGGGAGCTTTGAAGACACTCAGCCTTAATCAGGACAGGATGAAGGCGGCCATCGACCCGGCCATGCTGGCGACGGACCTGGCGGATTACCTGGTGGAGAAAGGCCTGCCTTTTCGACAGGCGCATGCTCTCACCGGCCAGGCTGTTCAATTGGCCCTCCAACAGGGCAAAAAGCTGGATCAGCTTAGCGTGGCCGAATTCCAATCTTTGGAACCGCAAGTAGATGAAGATGTTTATCAAGTGTTCGAGCCTAAGCGAAGCATCAGCCGGCGGAATGCGACCGGCGGTACATCCCTTGAAGCAGTCCAAATACAACTGCAAACTGCTAAAGAAAAACTGCGGAATGCCGGAGTTGTTTGACCCTTCATTCCAACACCTGCATTTATCATTTCAAAAAAGGAGATCAAATCATGAACGCTGTAGCTTGTCCTGAATGTGGAGCTGATATTTCCCTGGATGCCAACGTGGAAGCCGGCGAGATCATCGTTTGCCCGGATTGTGGAGTGGATCTGGAAGTCACTTCTCTGAACCCGGCGGCGGTGCAATTAGCTCCGATGGAACAAGAAGATTGGGGCGAGTAAGTAATGACCAAGAAAATTCGCATGGGTGTGCTTTTCTCCCGCGTCCGGGTGGAGGAAAAATGGATCTTTGCCTCCCTTGAGAGGCGCGGCCTGGATTACGAACGCCTGGACGACCGGCTGGTTCACTTTGACCTGGATGACCCCGAGCCCTGGCGGCAATATGATGTGGTCATCGAACGAAGCATCAGCTATACCAACGGCCTGTATGCCTGCCGTATTTTCAACACCTGGGGCATTCCCACCGTTAATACGGCGGCAGTGGCCGAAGCCTGCGGCGATAAACTCATCACTACGACCCTGCTGGCCAAAGCCAACGTGCCTCAACCTCACAGCCGGGTCGCTTTCACGCCTGAATCTGCCCTGGAGACCATCGAGGCAATGGGGTATCCGGTGGTGCTCAAACCGGTGGTGGGATCGTGGGGAAGATTGCTCGCCAAGGTCAATGACCGGGATACTGCCGAGGCCATTCTCGAGCATAAGGCAACTCTCGGCTCCGTCCAGCATTCAGTCTTCTACATCCAGGAATATATCAAGAAACCGGGACGGGATATCCGGGCAGTGGTGGTGGGTGATAAGGTCCTGACCGCCATCTATCGAAAATCCGCCCATTGGATCACCAATACCGCCCGCGGCGGCGAAGGGGAGCTTTGCCCGGTCACGCCCGAGCTTGAGGAGATTTCTCTCAAGGCGGCTCAAGCCGTCGGCGGAGGCGTGCTGGCAGTGGATGTCATCGAAGACCCAGACAGGGGCATGCTCGTCAATGAGGTGAACCACACCATGGAATTCCATACTGTCCAACCTCTTAGCGGTATAGATATCGCCGACACCATCGTCGGCTTTGCCGTCAACGTGGCCCAGGAAAAATCCATGGAGGCGGCCTTATGATCCGCGCCGGCATCGTTGGCGGATCAGGGTATGCCGGGGGTGAACTCCTCCGGCTGCTAATCATGCATCCTGAAGTAGAGGTGGCGCAAGTTACCTCGCGGAGTCACCTGGGCGAATACGTCTACCAGGTGCATCCCAACCTTCGCAAGCAATCCACTCTTAAGTTCACTGATCCCGAATTGCTCGATCCTGTGGATGTGCTGTTCCTGGCCCTGCCTCACGGCCAGGCCCAACACAAGATCGATCAGGTAGACAAGATTGCGCCGACCATTATCGACCTGGCTGCTGATTTCCGTCTGCACGATCCGAAGGTATATGAACACTGGTATGGTTCGCCGCACACATCCCCAGGTTGGCTGGAGAAATTCGTCTACGGTCTACCGGAATTGCACAGGCAGGAATTAAAGGGTGCTCATTACGCCAGCGGCGTAGGCTGCAATGCCACCGGCGCCAACCTGGCCCTTCTGCCGTTGGTCAAAGCCGGTCTGCTCGATATGGATAAGCCGGTTATCGTGGAGCTGAAGGTCGGTTCCTCCGAGGGCGGGGCGGAAGGTAATGCAGGTACGCATCACCCGGAGCGGGCTAACGTGATCCGCACGTTTTCTTCTTTTGGTCACCGGCACACGGCTGAAGTCATGCAGGAACTCGGCCTGACAAACGTTTCCCTCACCATGACCTCGGTGGACCTGGTACGGGGCGTACTGGCTACCGCTCATGGGACGGTGAAACCCAGCGTAGCCACCAAGGACCTGTGGAAGGCCTACCGGGCAGTGGCAACTGAGAACCCATTCGTACGGGTAGTCAAGGAACAACGAGGCATTTACCGGGTACCAGAACCGAAGATCCTGGCCGGTTCCAATTATGCCGACCTGGGGTTTGAATTGGACGAAAGCAACGGCCACGTGGTCTCCATTTCCGCGATTGATAATTTAATGAAAGGCGCAGCCGGTACGGCCGTCCAGTGTATGAACCTGATGCTCGGCTTCGATGAAACTCTCGGCCTGGAATTCCCCGGGCTTCACCCCATCTAAGATTTTTGATTTTCGATTGCAGATTTTAGATTGAAAGAAAGAACATGAAGCAAACATCCTCCATTACGGTAGTCAAATTGGGCGGAACCGAAGGTGTTGACTTTTCAGCCATCTGTTGCGACGCCGCCAATCTGCTGGCAAAAGGCCAAAAGCTGGTGTTGGTCCATGGCGGTTCGGCAGAAGCCAACCAACTCGGAGAGGCGTTGAGTTATCCGCCGCGCTTCATCACTTCGCCCTCCGGATATACCTCCCGCTACACCGACCGGCGCACATTGGAAATCTTTGCCATGGCCGTCAATGGGAAAGTGAATACCCTCCTCGTGGAGCAACTTCAGAAGCTCGGAGTGAATGCGTTTGGCCTGAGCGGCCTGGATGGAAGGCTGATGGCCGCCACCCGTAAGGACACCATCCAAAGCGTCGAAAACGGCAAGCGCAAGATCATCCGGGACGACTACACCGGCAAGATCGAAACAGTCAATTCGGTATTATTGAACACATTTTTGGAGGGCGGCTATACACCTGTCATCGCTCCAATCGCCGTCAGCGCGGCAGGGGAAGCCCTCAACGTGGATGCTGACCGGGCTGCCGCCATGGTCGCCGTTGCCTTGCAAGCAGATACACTCGTCCTGCTGACCAATGTCCCCGGTCTGATGCGGTCCTTCCCGGATGAAAGTACGCTGATCCGACAACTGCCCCGCCAAAAACTGGATGAAGCCATCTCCTTTGCCGAAGGCCGGATGAAAAAGAAAATCCTCGGAAGCCAGGAAGCTTTACAAGGCGGGGTGGGACGGGTCATCATCGCGGATGGGCGGATTACAGATCCGCTCTCCCATGCCCTTCAGGATCAGGCACAATCATAGAATAATGACAACAGCAACTCTCGTCTTGCAGGACGGCACTATCTTCCAAGGCATCGCCTTTGGGGCGGCGGCGGATTCCGTCTTCGAGCTGGTGTTCAACACCAGTATGACCGGCTACCAGGAGATCCTGACAGACCCCTCCTATCGAGGCCAGGGAGTGCTTTTCACTGTGCCACATATTGGGAATGTCGGAATAAACAGCGAGGACTACAAATCGTCCATTCCTCAGGTTTCCGCCACAGTCATACGTTCATTGAGCCCGTTGGTTTCCAACTGGCGGGCCACCCAGGACCTTTCCTCCTGGCTGGCAGAACATGGCGTGCCAGGGATCTCCGGGATAGACACCCGTTATCTCACCCGCAGACTACGGGATGGCGGTACCCAGAAAGCGGCCCTCTCCACCTGCGGCACACCGGCGGAAGAGCTCCTGCGAAGGACCAACGAGTGGATCGGCCTGGATGGGATCGATATGGTCAAAGAAGTTACCTGTCCGGAACCATATCCCTGGGAAGGTGATGCGGGCGACAAATGGATCCGACCCGCCTTGACAAACAATCGACAAGCTTCCGTCCACATAGTGGCATATGACTTCGGCATTAAGAGAAATATTCTCCGGCACTTGACCAGCTACGGCGCCCGCGTAACAGTCGTTCCGGCGGATACAAATGCAAAAGCCGCCATCCAGTTGCATCCGGACGGGATCTTTCTTTCCAACGGTCCAGGCGACCCGGCCGGATTACCCTATGCCGCCGAGGCCGTCAGGAGCTTGATAAAAAGCAATGTCCCAATCTTTGGGATTTGCCTGGGTCATCAACTGATCGGGCGGGCATTAGGCGCGGATACCCAACGATTGATCTTCGGTCACCACGGCGGCAACCATCCCGTTCAGCATCTGCCGAGCGGGCGGGTGCTGATCACAGCCCAAAACCACAACTATTGCGTTTCAGCCACCAACCTCGACCCAGGAGAGGTGGAGATCTCCTATAAGAGTTTAAACGATGGCTCCCTGGAGGGATTGCGACTCAAACGCAAGCCGGTCCTGAGCGTGCAGTTCCACCCCGAGGCAGCTCCCGGGCCGCACGACGCCCACGATATCTTCAGCGAATTCTTTCAACTAGTTTGGAAAAATAAACATGACTGATTTCGATGCTAGAGCTAAAGGTTGGGATGACGTGCCGGGCCGGCGGGAACGAGCCAATGCCGTGGCGGAATCCATCCGGGAGCAGGTCAGGCTTACACCCCAAATGTCCGCCCTGGAATACGGCTGTGGGACCGGACTGCTCAGCTTTGAGCTCCAACCCTATCTGGGGAAAATCACCCTGGCAGACAGTTCGCCGGGCATGCTGGAAGTCCTCAGAGAAAAGATATCGAGCAGCGGTGTCAAGAATATCGACTCCTTTGCTTTTGGATCTCGGAATGGATCCATTACCCGCCCAACGGTTCCATTTGATCTACTCGTTGATGACATTACACCACATCCCTGATACGGTCGACATCCTGGAGAAATTCCAGTCAATGCTGGAACCTGGCGGAATCCTTTGCATTGCCGACCTGGATAAGGAAGACGGCACATTCCATGAACATGACCATGGCGAGCACCATGGTTTCGATCGCGACGAGCTCACGGGCAGGCTGGTCCGGGCCGGTTTTGAGAAGATCCATTTCACGGTGCCTTATTCCATCCAAAAGGGCTCAAGGAACTACCCGCTCTTTCTGGCCGTAGGGGAAAAGAAATAACCATGGGTAAACGCACCGACATCCACACTATCCTCGTTCCCGGCTCCGGGCCGATTGTCATCGGCCAGGCGGCTGAATTCGACTATTCCGGGACCCAGGCGGTGAAAGCCCTGCGGGCTCAAGGATACCGGGTTGTGCTGGTGAATTCAAACCCGGCCACCATCATGACCGATCCGGATATTGCCGATGCCACCTATATCGAACCCCTTACAACGGAAGCGCTGGAGGCAATCATCGCGCAGGAAAGACCGGATGCCATGCTACCCACTGTCGGCGGCCAAACCGGTCTAAACCTGGCCCTGGCGTTGAGCGAAAATGGCGTGTTGGAAAAATATGGCGTTCAGCTGATCGGCGCGAGTCTCACCGCCATTAAAGCTGCCGAAGATCGGGCATTATTCCGGGACACCATGGTCAAAGCCGGTCTACCGGTCCCGAAAGGCGGCCCGGCCCATTCTCTGATCGAAGCAGAGGCGCTGGTCGAAGATACCGGTTATCCGATCCTTGTGCGAGCCTCCTTTGCCTTAGGCGGCACCGGCGCTGCCTGGGTGCACGATCCAGACGACCTTGCCGAGGCAGTCCGTAATGCAATTGCCGAATCTCCCATCCACCAGGCCTGGCTGGAACAATCAGTCATGGGCTGGAAGGAATACGAGCTCGAGGTAATCCGCGACCATGCCGATAATTTCGTGGTGGTTTGCTCTATCGAAAACCTCGATCCGATGGGTATCCATACCGGCGACAGTATTACCGTGGCTCCAGCCCAAACCCTCACAGATCGGGAATATCAAATTTTACGAGACCTGGCCCGGCGGGTGATGAGTGCCGTAGGGGTGGAAACAGGTGGGTCCAATGTACAGTTCGCAGTCAACCCGGCCGACGGAGAAGTATTTATCATCGAGATAAATCCGCGGGTCAGCCGGTCTTCATCTTTGGCATCCAAAGCAACAGGGTTTCCGATTGCCAAGCTGGCGGCCCTGGTGGCAGTGGGTTACAGCCTGGATGAGATCACCAACGATATTACCAAACAGACCAAAGCCGCATTCGAGCCCTCGCTTGATTATGTTGTCGTCAAGATACCGAGGTGGGCTTTCGAAAAATTCCCGGGTGTGGACCACGTCCTGGGGCCGCAGATGAAATCGGTCGGTGAAGTGATGGCGCTGGGCCGGACCTTCCCGGAAGCGTTGAACAAGGCCGTCCAATCGTTGGAGATTGGCGTGGATGCCCTGGATGGCTCGGGGCCAAACCGGACTTTATCAGAAAGGTTACCTTCCCTGGAGGCCATTAAGTTTCCCACCGCCGATAGGTTGTTCAATGTATACCGTCTTCTGCGGGCCGGGATACCTTTGGAAGAGATAGCCGCAGAGACTGGTTATGACCTGTGGTTCCTGGCCGAGATGAAAGAAATAGCAGCCTTGGAAAAGGAGATCGTGGAAAATGGGTCCTGGTTCATAGAGGAAGATGAGCCTGCCTATATGAACCATGAATCGATGACCACACTCTTGCGCCGGGCCAAACAAAATGGGCTGGCAGATTCTCGCATCGCCCACTTATTAAATTCATCCGTCATCCATCATCATTCCAAAGCCCTGATCCGGCACTCTGCAGCCAGCATCCGAGAGCTGCGCAAGCAAATGGGTGTCGTTCCCACTTTCCAACGAGTGGACACCTGTGCGGCTGAATTCGAAGCGCAGACACCCTATCTTTATAGCGCCTATGAAATGGATGATGAAGCCCGGCCGACCGACCGGCAGAAGATCATGATCCTGGGCGGAGGACCCAACCGCATCGGCCAGGGGATCGAGTTTGATTATTGTTGCTGCCAGGCAGCCTTTGCCCTATCCGAAATGGGTTTCGAGACCATCATGTACAACTGCAATCCCGAGACGGTCTCAACCGATTATGACACAGCCGACCGCCTATATTTCGAGCCGCTCACCCTGGAACATGTTTTGAATGTTATCGAACGGGAAAAACCTGTAGGCGTGATCGTTCAATTCGGCGGGCAGACACCGCTGAACCTCTCGGCCGGATTGGAGGCTGCCGGAGTCGAAGATCCTCGGCACTTCGCCGCATGCCATCCAGCTTTCGGAAGACCGGGAGGAGTTCGCCAAGCTCCTGGCCGAACTGGATATTCCTCAACCCGAAAATGGGATTGCCCGTTCGTTGGAGGTCGCCCGAGAGGTAGCCCACCGCATCGGGTACCCGGTTTTAGTGCGCCCATCCTTCGTATTGGGCGGACGCGCCATGGCCCTGGTCGAAAGCGAAGACACCCTGCAAGGATTTATTGAAAAAGCCATTGAGGCGGCTCCCGGCCAACCCATTCTGATCGACAAATTCATGGAAGACGCCTTCGAAATCGACGTGGATGCTTTGGCAGATGGGAAAAGAGTGGTCATTGGGGCGATCATGCAGCACATTGAAGAGGCGGGGGTCCATTCCGGCGATGCTGCCTGTGTCCTCCCACCCTATAAGGTCAGCGCGTACCATCAAGGCATCATGCGGGAATATACGGAGCAACTTGGCCTCGCCTTACAGGTAAAAGGACTGATGAACGTCCAGTTTGCATTGAAGGATGAAATCGTCTGCGTCCTGGAAGTCAACCCGCGCGCCTCCCGCACCGTGCCTTACGCCAGCAAAGCCACCGGCATGAACCTGGCCCGGATTGCCTCGCAAATCATGGCAGGAAAGAGCCTGGAAGATCTGGGAGTTACCGAGGAACCGCGAGTGGATGGTTTCTTCGTTAAAGAGGCTGTGCTGCCTTTCAAAAAATTACCCGGTACGGATGTGATCCTGGGGCCCGAAATGCGCTCCACCGGTGAGGTGATGGGGCATGCGGCTCATTTCGGGCACGCATTCGCCAAGTCACAGCTGGCAGCCGGAATGGGCCTGCCCCAATCCGGGGCAGTATTGATCAGCGTGAACGACTATGATAAAAGCGCCGGGCTGAAGATAGCCCGTGACCTTCATCGACTCGGATTCACCCTCTATGCCACTGCCGGCACGGCTGAATTCTTCTGCCGGACCGGGTTGCCGGTGATCACCGTGAACAAGGTCCCGCAGGGTTCTCCCCACGTGGTTGACCTGATCCGGACGGGAAAAGTCCAGTTGATCTTGAATACACCCCTGGGCCCGCGGGCTCACAGCGATGGGGCGCAAATCCGAGCAGCAGCCACATTGATGAACATTCCTTTACTGACCACCCTCTCAGCAGGGATGGCAGCGGTCAATGCCATCCAGGCATTGCGCCAAAAGGATTTGAAATATCGTAGCCTGCAAGTGCATTTCAGCCAAAATAAATGAATGTAGGAATGAGCATGGATATCTTCACTGTCGAGAACGAGCATACTTCCGGCTTGTACACCAAGCAGCCAATCATTTTTGTGCGAGGCCGGGGGGCTTCTTTATGGGATATCAATGGGACAGAATACATCGACTGTTCTTCCGGTCATGGGGTGGCAAATCTGGGTCACGCTCATCCGAAGGTGGCCTTGGCTATAGCGGAACAATCCACCCAGTTGGTGACCCTTTTTGAGACTTTCTACAATGACAAACGGGCCGCCTTAATGGAGAAGATCACCTCCCTCGTCCCAGGGTTGGGAAAGGTCTTCTTCTGTAATTCCGGCACTGAGGCTGTGGAGGCTGCCCTCAAGTTCGCTCGGGTTTCCACCGGCCGCACGAAGGTGATCGCTACTATCCGCGGTTTCCATGGACGGACGATGGGCTCCCTTTCGGCGACTTTCAACAAAAAATATAAGGAACCCTTCGAGCCGCTTGTGCCGGGCTTCAGCCATGTACCGTATAACAATATCGAGGCGCTGGAGTCCGCCGTAACCGACCAGGTGGCCGCAGTCATCCTCGAGGCCGTCCAGGGTGAAGGCGGAGTGTATCCGGCCGATCCCGCTTACTTGCAGGCTGCCCGGCGACTATGCACCGAGCGGGGAGCACTACTGATCCTGGATGAAGTCCAAACCGGCCTGGGAAGAACCGGCAAGTTATTTGCCTTCCAGCATTCCGGGATCACGCCGGATATCGTCTGCATTGCCAAATCGCTGGCAGGTGGTTTACCCATGGGAGCAGTCCTCTTCGGCGAGGCCGTCCAGAACCTGGCTCCAGGCATGCACGGATCCACATTCGGCGGCAATCCGTTATCCTGCGCGGCCGGCCTGGCGGCCCTGACTGCCATCCTGGAAGAAGACCTGGCCGGTCAAGCCGCTGCCAAGGGAGCTTATCTCATGGAAGAATTAAAATCCATTGAATCACCCTTGATCCGGGAGGTACGCGGGTTGGGGCTGATGATCGGGATCGAGCTGAAACAAAAGGTAGCTCCTTACCTGGCTGCTTTACAGGAAAGGCATATCATCGCTTTGAATGCCGGCCTGACCACCATCCGCCTGCTGCCTCCCCTTGTGATCACCCGGGAGCAATTAGACCAGGTAGTAAAGAATCTTAAAGAGGTCTTGAACTGAACATGAACGCCATACCGATATCCGATTGTTACCACCAATATCGTCCACGCCTGCTGGAGATCATCGACACCTCTCTGCGGGAAGGCCAGCAGACTTCACTATTGCACGACCACTATAAATATTATTTCACCCTTCAAGATAAGCAGGAATTGCTGCGCTCCCTGATCGGTTACGGGGTTAAGTTCATCGAGATCTTTGCTCCCAACGTCAGCGCCCGCGAAGCCGAGGACATGACGGCTCTTCGAGCCGTACGGGATGAATTGGTTGTTCAGAAAGGCTATACCTTTCTCCTGGCTCACGTACGCTGTCATCCCAAGGATGTAGAAGCCGCCATAGCAGCCGGGTTCGATGGATTGAACATGTATTTTGGCACTTCACCCCAGGCGCAAGCTTATAACCATGGCAAGAACCTGGATGAGATCGTGAAAAGCGCCAGTACGCTATTGGAAGACGTTCACCGCAACCATCCGGAATTGACTCTGCGCTTCAGCGGCGAGGATGCCTTCAGGACCTCCATGGACCAGCTTTTCAGAGTATATGATCCCATCGCTGAATATGTCGACCGCCTGGGCATGCCGGATACGGTTGGCGTCGCTACACCGCGGATCGTTGTCCAACGCGTCCAGGCCCTGCGTGAACGCTACCCACACACGCCGCTGGAGTTGCATTTCCACGACGACCGCAACCTGGCCCTGATCAATACCCTCGAGGCCGTGCTGGCAGGGGCCCAGTTCGTGGATACGACGCTGCTGGGCGTCGGAGAGCGCTCGGGCATTACTTCCATGACCGCGCTGCTGTTCAATCTTTTTGTTGAACAGCAATATGATTACCTGGAAGGATATAACCTGCGAAGTTCCTACCCCATCAACATCACCATGGCAGATAAACTGAAAACATTGGTACCTTCCAAGGAACCCGTCAGCCTGACCAACCGTACGCATACGGCCGGCGTCCACCAGGGCGCCATCTTGCAGGATTCGGTCACATATGAAGCCCATTCCCTGGACCTATTCGGCGTCAGTGAACAAGATATCCTGCTTGGGCCTCTTTCAGGCTGGAACGTAGTCCACTATTTCTTGAAGGAAATCCATTATTTCGATATCGATGAGGCCACTGCCCGCCAGGTGACTACTCATTTCAAAGAGAATACCAACCAGTTGAACGGAGATATCTCGGCGGCCGAACTGCTTTTGCGGATCGCCGAAGATGAGTTCCATCTGAAGAGAACGGTCAGCACTCCGACCGGTGCGCCGGAGATCGTCCAGCGGATGGACAAGCACAACAACGTTCAACTCGTCAAAACTCCACAAAAGATTTGACCTCATCACAGCATTAAAGAGAAATCCTATGAGACCCATGACTTTTGCTGAAAAAGCCCTGGCGCGTGCGGCGGCCTTGCCTGAGGCGACTGCCGGAGAGATCCTGGAGGCAACGCCTGACAGGATCCTCACACACGACAACACCGCCGCCATTGCCCGCATCTTTTACAAGGAACTGGGGGCTGAGCGAGTCAGCCAGCCCGAAAAGCTATGCATCGTCCTCGACCACGCCTCGCCGCCCCCTACGCCGCAGCATGCCAAAAACCATGCCGAAACGCGGGAATTCGTCCATGCGCAAGGCGTGAGCCATTTCTTCGAAGTCGGCCGCGGTATTTGCCACCAGGTCATTTCGGAGGAGGCCCTGGTTCTGCCCGGTAACCTGATCCTGGGCGCCGACAGCCATACCACTCACTATGGCTGGTTGGGGGCATTTGGGGCCGGGATAGGCAGGAGTGAAGCGGCTGTCCTATGGGCAACAGGACGATTGTGGTTGCGCGTCCCGGAAAGTATCCGCGTCAATTTATATGGGAAGCTTCCTGCCGGAGTCACCTCCAAAGACCTGTGCATGCAGATAGCCCGGATATTAGGCGCAGATGGAGGCCTGTATTATTCAATGGAATTCGCCGGGCCGGGCTTGAAATCTCTTTCCCTCGAAAGCCGCATGGTCATCCCTAATACGATGGCTGAAATCGGGGTGAAGAACGCTTACCTGCCTCCTGACGAAGAAGTGTTCGATTTCCTATGCCGTAAGTCAAACCTTTCCCGAAAACAGATGGAAACCCAGGCGCTGTATCCGGATGAAGAGGCATACTATACGGCTGAGTATGATGTACATCTGGACCGGTTGGAACCGCTCATTGCCTGCCCCCACAGCATAGACCATGTGCAGCCCCTTTCGGTCGTAGCCGGGCAGCCTGTGGATATGGCTTTCATCGGCACATGTACCAACGGCCGCCTGGAAGACCTCGAAGCGGCCGCGCACGTCCTGCAAGGGCGGCACGTTCACCCACAGACCCGCCTCTTGGTGATCCCGGCCTCGAGCGAGATTTATTCCATGGCGCTCAAGAAAGGGGTTATAGAGATATTGGTGGATAGCGGCGCGATCATAGGCATTCCAGGGTGCGGGCCCTGCATGGGAAACCACATGGGCATCCCTGCAAAAGGTGAAACTGTCATTTCTACGGCCAACCGTAATTTCCGCGGACGGATGGGTGAGCCGGATGCATCCATATACCTGGCGAGCCCGGCCGTGGTGGCAGCCAGCGCCGTGATGGGACGGATTGCCAGTCCGGAGGAATTGGATAAGGGACACCTCTCCACAACTCCACACTCCGAGCAGCCAGCCATGATCCTGCGTAAAAAGAATGCGCCTTCCCCGGTCCAGCCTACCCCGCCTGCCTATTTGGATGATCCAGATGCAAAGGGTAAAGATTCTGAAGGGAAACGTGTGGAAATATGGGGATAATGTGAATACAGACCAGATCTTCCCCGGAAAATATACCTACACCTTGACCACACCGGAAGAGATCGGTGCGCATGCCATGGAGGACCTGGATACCACCTTTTCCGCCTCCGTTCAGGCCGGCGACGTCGTGATCGGTGGAAGCAACTTCGGTTGTGGGAGCTCCCGGGAACAGGCAGTCACCTGTTTGAAATATAAAGGGGTGGCCGCATTGATCGCGGTTTCATTTGCCCGCATCTTTTACCGCAATGCCATCAACCAGGGACTTCCAGCCATCGTTTGCCCGGAGGCGGTCGCGGCCAGCTCAACGAGGTGAGCCGATTAAGGTGGACCTGGCCCGAGGGACTCATTCATCTCGCAGCAGGCGCGTTCGCCTTCCCGGCGTTTCCTCCAAATGTTCAGGCGATCCTGCAAGCCGGCGGATTGGTGGAATATACTAAGGCGAAGAGGCAGTAACGAATGAATTCGTTACTACGAGATGACGAATGAATTCGTCACTACGAAATTATGAGATGACGAATGAATTCGTCACTACGATGAGAAGGGAATTATTTTGAAAACTATTTGTCTCATACCCGGAGACGGCATCGGCCAGGAAGTGATCCCGGCCGCGGCTGAAGTTCTCCAAACCTTGAACCTGGATATTACTTTTGTCGAGGCGGAGGCGGGTTTTGCCTGTTTCGAGAAGAACGGAAGCGCTCTCCCCGAAACCAGCCTTGACCTGGCCCGCCGGTCCGATGCGGTTCTGTTTGGGGCAACGGCCTCCCCTTCCACCATTGTCGACGGTTATCGCAGCCCTATTCTGGTCCTGCGGCGAGAGTTTGATTTATACGCCAACCTGAGGCCGGTATTTTCTCTGCCGGGCGCTTTCTCCCGAACCGGGATTGATTTGCTGATCGTCCGGGAAAATACGGAGGGGTTATACAGCGGCCGTGAACGCTGGGAATGGGAAGGGGATATTGCCATCGCTGAACGGGTGATCACCCGGCAAGGCAGCGAGCGGATTGTGCGCCTGGCCTGTATTCAAGCCATGGAGAGGGCAAAATTACGCGGAAGACCGCCGGTGTTGACCATCGTTCATAAGGCGAATGTATTGAAACTAACCGACGGCCTTTTCCGCGAATGCGCCCTGAATGTGGCGGCTGAATTCCCTGGAGATCAAAGTCAGTGAATCCCTGGTCGATTCAGCCGCCATGAAATTGGTGAAGTCTCCTGAAAGCCTGGATGTACTGGTTACCACCAACTTGTTTGGGGATATCCTATCCGATGAAGCCAGCGCCCTGGTGGGTGGATTAGGCGTTGCACCTTCTGCAAATCTTGGCAATGGCACACCCGTCTTCGAACCCGTGCATGGTTCCGCCCCGGATATCGCCGGGAAGGGCATCGCCAACCCGGTGGGGGCATTGCTCTCCTCTGTCATGATGTTGGAAACCTTCGGATTGCAGGAGGCAGCCAAGCGTCTGCGCCTGGCCGTCCTGGACACCCTTGCCAATGGAATCTGCACGGTCGATCTGGACGGTAACGCCACGACAAAGGAGTTTACTCAAGCGGTGAAGGACAGGCTAAAATAGCCTTATATGGAAGAAATTTCCGAGACCCTTTACGGCCTGGTCAAGGCCTACAGCCCTTCCGGCAATGAGCAGCCGGCCGTTGATTTTCTGGTGAAACGCATGCAAGGCCTGGGGTATACCCGGGCCTTCAAGGATGAAGCCGGCAATGCAGTCGGCTTGATGGGGGATGGACCCCGCCAGGCCGTCCTGCTCGGGCACATTGATACCGTCCCGGGCGAGATCCCGGTCCGGCTGGAGGCAGGGTACCTTTACGGACGGGGCTCGGTGGATGCCAAGGGACCGTTGGCGGCGTTCACGGACGCGGTTGCAGGCGTGGGTCCTATGGAAGGCTGGCAATTCATCGTGATCGGCGCAGTCGGAGAGGAGAAGGATTTGGACGGAGCCAGGTTTGTGGCGCCTCTTTACCGGCCCGAATACGCCATCATCGGGGAACCCAGCCGGTGGGACCGGCTTACATTGGGCTACAAGGGCAGCGCCTGGGCCAGGATCGTCATCCGGCGTTCGCTGGCGCATACTGCCGGGCAAGGGGAAAGCGCTTGTGAGGCCTGTGTGAATGTCTGGCAAGCCATCAAAACATGGGCCAATACTTTTAACGCTAAGCGATCCCGCGCCTTCGACCAGGTGCTGCCTACATTAAGAAAGATTGAGTCAGGGAATGACGGTTTCGAAGAGTGGGCCAGTCTGCAGGTGGGGACGCGACTGCCCCTGGAGACACCTCCGGAAAAATGGTATGAGATTTTAAAGGAAATCCCGGGGGTAGTGAACGTGGATGGAATCAGCATCGAACCAAATGGTTTCCCGATCCCGGCTTTTCAGGGGGAGAAAAACACGCCGCTGGTGCGGGCCTTCCTGGCAGGGATCCGGGCCGAGGCAGGCCAGCCGGGCTTCGTGCTCAAGACAGGCACGGCGGACCTCAATATCGTTGCGCCGGTGTGGGGGTGCCCGGCATTGGCGTATGGCCCGGGGGATTCCACGCTGGACCACACACCCAACGAGCATCTGTCCATTGAGGAATACCGGAAAGCAACCCTGGTGCTGCAATCCGTGCTCAGGCGGTTGAGCCAGCCTAATTAGCTCGACAATGTTACTTTCCAAATTTGAAGAATAAACCTTCACCACTAAGGGCACAAAGGGTCACTAAGGAAGAAAAAGCTTAAAATTGCTTACTTCTATATGACCTTAAGCCGAATAACTAATCTAACATCGTCAAGTTAGTTTCTCTGTTGCAAACATGAGGAATTACATTGAGTAGCCGGCGCCGGAGTGCAATATCTTTGCGTTCTTTGCACCCTGTGGGCCAGATATTGCGCCTCCGCCGCTCAACGTCTGGAGACGTTGACTCCACCGCAGGCCGCTGCCGCTCAACGTCTGGCCCAAAGGGTGCAGCGCGAAGACGTTGACTCCGGTAGCAGCCCACTAGTCGATCTTTGCAACAGAGCCTAATTAAGCGTTATTCCTTTTCCCCGCTCACCTTGATCCAGAGCTTCTTGAGCTTGAGGGCATCCTCTTCCATGAGAGGGCTCTCGCACATGAGGCGGCCCTTGACTTTCGAATCAGCCAGGGCCCGCATCAAGTCTTTGAATTTCAGATCGGCTTCATCCAGGGGGAGATGGTTCTTTTCCCCTTTCGGGCCGTAATTGATGCCGGAGAGGTGAATGTGGAGATGCTGCATGGCCTCGGCACCTAATTCCTGCCGGTATTGGGCCAACACGACCATCCATTCTTCATAGCTGTTCATCTTGCCATCCCCCAGGCGGGCATGGAGATGGGCGAAATCGATACACGGGACGACACCGGGGACCTGCGCGGCCATGGCCAGCACATCCTCCATGGAACCGACGGCGGCCCCCTTGCCGCTGATCTCGGGGCGGAGAATGACCGGATTGCCCTCGGCGCGCAACTGCTCGGCCACCTCAGCCAGGCGGGGGAATGATCACCCGCAGGGCTTCTTCGGGGGGCTTTTTGAAATAGGTGCCGGGGTGAAAGATGATGTCGGTGGCGCCGGCCAGGTTGCCGAAATGGGCCGCATCATAGAGGTATTTCCGGATTTGATCCCATTTATCCGCATCACAATGCAGGTTGATATAGTAAGGGGCATGAACGGAGAGGGCGACGTTATTCTCCTGGGACGCCTGCCGGATGGCTGCGCAGGTGGCTTCGCTGACGCGGACACCGTTCACCCAGGCCAACTCGAGGGCATTCAGGCCGATGGAGGCGGAATAGCGGATGCCGCCGACCGAGCCGCCGGGATTGCGAGGGGTAGCAAAGGGAGAACCGACTGTGCCAAATAAGAAGGAGAGCATGGGAGGCTCCTTGAGGAGGGAAAGAGATTCACCACGAAGTACACGAAGGAACACGAAGGAAAAGATTAAGAACCTATAATAAAAGACCCTTATGAGTGGCCCTGAGCGGAGGTGCGCTCCTTGCACCGTAGACGAAGGGTGAAATTTGAGAGTAATTGCCGGGTTTTGTTAGGTGTCCTAAGTAAGAAATGATTTTTGATCTTTGTAACAGGGTACTCCGTGAAGACGTTGGAGTCGGAGGGGCCTGGCTGGCATACCAACGGTTGAAGCCGTTACTACATTTGTAGTAGCATACAGTCGCTTTTATCAGTAGACTAAAACCACGGCTGAAGCCGTTAGTCATTTATAGCAACTCTGCGAAGCGCCCTGTGGGTCAGTCGCTTCTTGCTCACGTCAGACTAAAGAACCAGCGACTGAAGTCGCTACTACAAGGATTTCAAAGGTTGGATCTGTAATTTACTGAAATTAATTACCTGAACCAGGAAAGGATCTTCTGCAACAAGGGCGGGCCGAGGATGAGCAGGCCGACCAGGATGGCCGCCAGGCTGGCGAGCAAGACCGCCGCGGCGCCGACATCCTTGCCGACTTTAGCCAGGGGATGCTGCTGCGGGCTGGCAAGATCCACCACGGCTTCGAGGGCGGTGTTGATAAACTCGGCCGTCCAGACCATGGCTATGGTCAGAAAGAGGACGGCCCAATCCCTGACCGGCAAATGCAGCCAGGCTGCCAGGATAATAACCAGTGTCGTGATAACCGCATGGATCCAGGCGTTACGCTGGGTCCGGATGACGTAATCCCACCCGTGGAAGGCATGGCGGAACGACTGCGCCCGGGAGATAAAAAAGTGCTTGACCTTATTCATGGACGATGGTGGGGGAAATCCCCAGGCTTTCCAATACGGCCGTCTGGGTCAGCCACATGGCAGTTTTTTCCTCTTTGGTGGAGTGGTCATGGCCGAGGAGATGCAGGATTCCGTGGACGACCAGCAACTGCACTTCCGATTCCAGCGCATGACCGCGCTCATGGGCCTGTTCGACCGCCCGGGGAAGCGAAATGACGACATCGCCCAGGTAGCGGCGGCCTGTTTCCGGGTCGGCTTCATCGGCAGGGAAAGCGAGCACATCGGTGGGGGCGTCATGGCCGAGGAAATCCCGGTTCAAAGCCTGGATATGGGCATCATCGGTCAATACCAGGGTCAGGTCCGCCTCGGAAGCGCCGGAAAAGGAAAGGGCCGCCTGGGCAGCTCGTCCTAAAACGTCCTGGGGGAAAATTTGGTCAACAGCGGATTCTATCGAAATCATTTCAGCAGCCTGACAATCCTGGTTCGCGAGAGTTGAGAAAGATTTTTCTGCCATGTCCGCTGGGGGTTAGAACCCCCGGCTCAACGCCAAAGCGGGCTGACCCCTTCCGTTACACTCCAGGGGCATAGCCCGCACTCCAAGGACAAAGTCCGCACTCCACGTTGCTTCGCAATCCCTTACGAAAGCGGGCTGACCCCTTCCGTTACACTCCAGGGGCATAGCCCGCACTCCAAGGGTAAAAGTCCGCACTCCAGGGAAAAGAGCCCGCACTCCAATTTGATGGAAAAGTGTTTGGTGGATAGATTCATTCGGACTTTACGGGTGCAGCGACCTGGACTTGCGGGTCCACCACGGCGGGGGGCTCGGTCGGATATTCCAGGCGAGGATGATAGGTGACCCGCAGGGTGGCGATGAAGGATTCGGTGATGGCGGCCATGTCGCGTTGAGACAGGGGCGCATCATCCAACTGGCCATTCTTTTGGCGGCTGTCCAATACCTTATGGACGAGCGCCCGCAATTCTTCATCGTTGGAGGGGCGCTCCGCCCGGGCGCTGGCTTCCACGCCGTCGGCAAACATGAGCAGGGCCGTCTCTTTCGAATGCGGGGTGGGCCCGGGGTAGCGGAACTGGCTTTCATCGACCTTGGAAGCATCGCCTCCGGCAGCCTGAAGGGCGCGGTTATATTGGTAGCGGGTGAGGAGGGTGCCGTGGTGCTCGGCGATGAAATCCTGCAAGCGCCTGGGCAAACGGTAGTGGCGGGCCAATTCCAGCCCATCGGTGACATGGTTGATGATCGCCCGGGCGCTGACGGCCGGGTCGATATCATCGTGCGAGTCGATCTGGTTGCCGGGCTGGTTCTCGACGAAAAAGAGGGGATTGTTGGCCTTGCCCACGTCATGGAAAAGCGCACCCACCCGGGCCAGCAGGCCATCCGCATTGATCCGCTCGGCGGCCTGCTCGGCCAGATTGGCCACCTGCAGGGAGTGCTGATAGGTGCCGGGGGCGCGGGCCAGGAAAAAGTTCAGCAGGGGCGAGTCGGGCCGGGAAATTTCAAGCAACTGCAAGGCAGTCGTCAGGCCGAGGAATTGGGCCAGGAGGAACTGCAACGGCAGCGCCAGGCCGGTGGAAGCGATGCCCATAAAGCCGGCCGCTCCCATGAGGGTGGCCACACCGATCCAATCCGTTTCGGTGAAAGGCAGGCGGTAGGCCGCCACCACGGCCGCGCCGGTAAGCGCAATGGCGAGGGCGGCATAGAGGAAATTTGCCACCCGGCGGGCCTGCCCCAATGCCAATATACCGCAGAGACTGCTGAGCACATAATAGGGCATGAGACCGTAGGCGTCCGGCATGCCGTAGGAACAGAGGATGCCCATGAGCAGGCCGAAGACCATGCCGCGCTCCATCCCGAAAAGGGCCGAGACCAGCAGAGCAAAAGCCGGCACAGGGAAAAGATAGGGGATGATGGTCCGGTTCGGGTTGACGATGCGGGCGCTGGCCAGGAAGACCAGGAAGAGGACGGAGAGAAGCAGGAGGCTGCGCAGATCCGTAGCGGCGGCGACCGGCTGGCGGCGGGAAAAATAAAGGGCCGTGAAGACGGCCGAAAGCAGCACCAGCGCGCCCGCCCCGATATAGGTGTAGAGAGGATTCTTCGGCCTGGACCAGGCCAAGCTCGGTCAGAGCTTCGAAATCGGCGGGGGTGATGACCTGGCCGCGGGTGATGACCGTCTGGCCCTGCACGAAGACCTGGCTGACCGGCTGGACGGCGTCGCGGGCGGCCTTGCGGGCGGCCTCGGTCAACTCCGGGCTGTAGAAACTATTGGCGGTGATCAACGGGGAGACCAGCTCGACCACCAGTTCCACTTCCCGCTCGGTCAACGAAAAACTGACGGTGGAGCCCAGCCGCTGGCGGACGGCATCCAGATCCTCCGTGCGGACCGGATTGCGGAGGGTCTGGCCGAGGACGTTGAAGGCTTCGCTGCGGACGAGGGTCCAGCGCTGATCCGATATGCCCAGGAAAAAATTCTGGGTATCGGGCTGGAGGCTCAAGCCCTCCACGGCCGCCAGGGCCTGTTTCTTTTCGTCGGGGGTGGTAGTTCCATTGATGCGGATGAGCGAAATCGATTCGAGCAGGCTGCCGAGGGCGGCGATCTGGGTGCGGGCGATGGCAGGATCGGGAGGGATATAGACCGGGGCGACGGCCCGTTCGGCCGCATCCTGGGCGGAGGCGGTCAGGACGTCACTGACGTATTGAATATTCTGGGGAGCGCTCAGGTCCTGGGAGGCCACATCCCCCACCGCCAGCGGCAGGCTGGACTGGCGCAACGACCAGGATTGGATGAGGGCCAGGTAGGCCAGGATGGCGGTACAGGCCAATATCAGGAGCGGCAGCAGGTTTTGACGGGAAAGGAAAGGAGGGGTACGGCGAGGGTATTCCATTCAATCTTGGGGGCGGAGCCAACGACGGCCGCGTCCGATTCATCCCTTCTGTAATTGGTCCCGGACGGCCGCGCTGACCTGGTTGCCGGGGGCGCGGGCGCCCACCTTCGGCAGGACCAGTTTCATGACCTTGCCCATATCGGCGGGGGTGACCGCGCCGGCTTCGGCAATGGCTTCCCGCACCAACGTATTCAGCTCTTCCGGGCTCAACGCCCTGGGTAAATAGCCCTGCAGGACGTTGATCTCGGCTTCGCTGTCGGCGATGAGTTCGGAGCGGTTGGCGCGGCGGGCCTCTTCGACATCATCCCGGCGGGTTTTGATCTCTCTTTGGATGACGCTCAAGACGGTGGGTTCATCCAACTCCACCTGCTTGTCGATCTCGATCTGGCGGATGGCGGCCTTGACCATGCGGATGGTCCGTTTGCGGACGTCATCGCCGGATTTCATGGCGGTCTTCAGGTCAAGTTCGAGGGTTTCTTTTGTATCCATCGGGTGATTATACCGCGGGGAGAACGTTAGTTTACAAGTTTACACGTTTACACGTTTACACGTTGGCAGGTTGGCACGTTTGACACGTTGACACGTCAAACGTCAAAGGTCGAAAGTCAAACAGTGTTGCGAATTGAACTTAAGGTTCCCTGAAAAAGCATCAGGACTTCGCAACAAATATTCAATGTCCTCCGGAAAAGAAATTGGTGACGGTATTCGATACACGGTACGGGCTTCGGAGAACAACAGGGAGGAACGAATAATCTTCTCCATTAACTCTCCTGGGAGAGATGCCTTGATATGCCTGGTAGGGGCGGGTCTGTTCAGGCAAAGGTTCGGCCTATAAGCTCATTCTGGCCATTGCCTGAGCACCTGCCAGAAATACCGAAGACCCGCCCCTACGGTTGCGAGGGTATGGTGCCACAATGGGTAATTCGGACTACATTCAGGTTCCATATCTTCGAAACGATGGAACAATGGGGTCCGACTTGATGCACCGCCTGACAGATATTCGTTTCAAGGTTCGAAGGGAGGAACGAATATTCTTGTCCATCGATATGTCGAGGAAGGATGAGGAGGTTGGAGCCAGATGGGGGAAGTATGGTTTGAAGGTGATCATGTGTGCCTGGAATAGGTGGGCGGAAATTTTCAACGGACCGCCTTTGCGCGGCTAGGCGGACATAAACGGATATGGAAAGAACTATTGTTCTATATATCATTATGGGTCGTTGGCTTACATTTGTCAATCCCCCTCTCCTTACAGAATTATCTTTTATTCCCAGCGGCGAATCTCCTGAAAAGCGAGAGGGTTTTGCCGGTGATTTGCGCAGTACTCTGGAATTTACGGTTAGATGGGAAAAAAAGAGAAAAAAAGATTTCACCACAAAGTAGACAAAGGTACACAAAGGAAATGAAAAAAAAAGAAGAAAAATTAATGAGAGGAAATAGATTTGGGTTTTTGGCGGGGAGGGTTTGTCAGTTGTGTAAGGTTGTGACGGGGAAATGGGTTAAGTTGTACAATAAAGTAGTCATTATTGGGGCCCCGCGAAATTGAGGCGTTTGTACACTGGTCGGTGGAATGAAACAAGTCATCATTGAGAATCCAATCCTGAATTCCCCATTCGAGGAACCACGCAGGCATTTTAAATTTACCTGAAGACGGGATCACCGATGAGATCGAGGAATCCCGCCGGATCAGCCAGTATTTCGTTCCCATCCCACGAGCTAAAAAGAAAAGCCCCAAGCAGCTATCGTTCGAGACCGAATGGACGGCCGATCGCATCGAAGAAAACAAGCTCATCAACCAGATCCGGGCGGCTGTGGAGAAATGGCGCAAGGGCGGCTATGTGGGCATTACCCGCACCACCGCCTGCCTGCTGGAATACTGGAAACAGCCTGAACGCGAACGGAAGTTGTTCTTCTGCCAGATCGAAGCCCTGGAAACGGCCATCTGGATCACGGAAGTGGCCGGCAAATATGGGGAAACCTGGATCGAAAACCGCCTGAAGGAAGAGAACGCCCGCTCGAACCCGTTGTTGTATCGGATGGCTTTCAAGATGGCGACCGGCTCGGGCAAGACGCTGGTAATGGGGATGCTGATCGCCTGGCAGGCATTGAACAAGCTGGCCAACACTCAGGATGCACGTTTTCGGATACCTTCCTGATCGTCACACCCGGGATCACCATCAAGGACCGGCTGCGGGTGCTACTGCCGAATGACCCAAACAATTATTACCGCTTGCACGACCTGGTGCCGCCTGACCTGTTGACCGAGTTGGGAAAGGCAAAGATACTCATCACCAATTTCCACGCTTTCAAACAGCGTGAACGGATAGCGGCGGGGAAGCTAACCAAGGAAATCCTGAAACAGAAGAACGGCAGTCCCTTTACTGAAACCCCCGACCAGATGGTGCGGCGGGTCTGCCGGGAACTGGGTAATAAGAAAAATATCATTGTCATCAACGATGAAGCTCACCATTGCTACCGAAGCCGCTAAACGGAATGGAGGAAGAGACCGAGAAGCTGACCGGAGATGAGCGGAAGGAAGCCGAACAGCGGGAAGAAGAAGCCCGAGTCTGGATCTCCGGCCTGGAGGCTGTCAAGGCGAAGATCGGCGTCAAGGTGGTGTATGACCTTTCGGCCACCCCGTTCTTCCTGCGAGGCTCAGGCTATACGGAGGGGACGCTTTTCCCCTGGGTGGTATCGGACTTTTCGCTCATCGACGCGATCGAATCCGGCATTGTCAAAGTGCCACGGGTGCCGGTGGCGGACGAACTCGATGGTGGGAGAGCAGCCAACTTACCGGGATCTGTGGCTGCGGATAAGAGACCATCTTCCGAAGAAGGGCCGCAAAACGGAAGCGGTGACCACCGACCCGGTCCTGCCGATAGAGTTGGAAGGCGCGCTGCAAAGTCTTTACAGTAATTATGAAAAGTATTATCACCAGTGGGAAGCCAACATCACCGGACGGGAGCGGGGATTGACCCCGCCGGTCTTTATCGTGGTGTGCAACAATACCAATGTCTCCAAGCTGGTCTTTGATTACATCTCCGGCTGGAATAAGACACTCCCTGATGGCACAATTGTGTCTGTGCCGGGTAAGCTGCATTTGTTCAGCAATGTCAACGGAGGTCTTTGGAGTCCCCGCCCGAATACCATCCTGATCGACAGCCACCAACTGGAATCCGGCGAGGGCATGAGCGACGATTTCAAAAAGATCGCCGCCATTGAGATCGATGAATTCAAAGCGGAATACCGGGAACGGTTCCCAGGGCGGGACGCAGAGGAATTGACCGACGAGGATATCCTGCGGGAAGTGATGAACACGGTCGGCAAGCCCGGCAAATTGGGCGAGCAGATCCGCTGCGTGGTTTCGGTCTCGATGCTGACCGAGGGGTGGGACGCCTCGACGGTGACCCATATTCTCGGTATCCGGGCATTTGGGACACAGTTGTTATGCGAGCAGGTGGTGGGCCGGGGACTTCGGCGGCGCAGTTATGCCCCCAATGAAAAAGGCATGTTCGAGCCGGATTATGCGGAAGTATACGGCGTGCCCTTTTCGTTCATCCCCAGCGCGGGTTCAGCCAAAAACCCGCAGCCGGGACCGACGCCGACCCGTGTAAGAGCCCTGGAAGATCGAATAGATTGCGAGATCACCTTCCCGCGGCTGATCGGCTACCGCTATGAATTGAAAGGCGAGAAAGTGCAGGCCACTTTCTCGCAGGATTCCTGCCTGGCGATCTCGCCGGCAGACGTGCCCACCCGCACGGAAATGCAATCCATCATCGGGGAATCGAATTTCCATGATCTGTATGGGCTGAAAGATGAACGTTTGCAAAGGGTGGATTTTGAGCTGGGCAAACTGGTGCTGGAACTGTATTTGAAGGATAAGGAAGGCAATCTCAAACCATGGCTGTTCCCGCAGTTGGTGGGGATCGTCCGGCGCTGGCGGGAGGAATGCTTCACCTGCAAAGATAATGCCTTCCCACAAATGCTTTTGATGACCGCCTTCGCACACACTGCGGCAGGCAAGATCTACCAGGCCATCGTCAGCTCCACTGCCGGCGAGAAAACCTTATTGCCGATCCTGCGACCATACGATACCCTGGGCTCGACTTGCTATGTGGACTTCGACACGGCCCGGGATGTTTACCGGACTCGAGCAGATAAATCCCACGTCTCGCATGTGGTATTGGACAGCGGCTGGGAGGCCAAACTGGCCGAGACCCTCGAAGAGATGGACGAAGTATTGCATTACGTCAAAAATTTCCAATTGGGATTTACCATTCCCTATACCTTCGAAGGGGAAGAACATCAATACAACCCGGACTATATTATCCAAATTGAAGACGGGCATGGAAAAGATGATCTTTTGAATCTGGTTCTGGAAGTCAGCGGGGAGGCCAAGAAGGAAAAGGCTGCCAAAGTGGCGGCCGCCCGCAACCTATGGGTGCCGGCGGTCAATAATCACGGCGGCTTTGGCCGGTGGGCTTTCATCGAGATCGTCGATCCTTGGGATGCGAAGAATACCATCCGCGCATTGCTGAAAGGTGAAAATTTAGATCGAACTGGACCTCATTTGCGATTGGAGGAACATTAATATGGCTGGTGACCTCGAGAAGTGTTCAGCAGTTTGCAACCGGAGTCAACAAGCGTTAAAGTCCACAGATGTCGCCGATGACTCAGATTTGAATACCCTCAAGAAACATTTTGCGAAATCTGAGTAATCTGTGGATAGGGAATCAAATATGCCCAAAAAATCCTCTTTTCCTACCCCCCATCTCCTTCCACACCCACACTGCCATGGGTCTCATCTCCACGACCGGGAGCAATGATGGCGGCTGATCTTACTCTTACCTTTGCCGGCGATGAAGCCGGGGATGTGGGCTTCAATTTCCATAAAGGGGCTTCGCGCTACTTTGTAGCCACATTGATCGCCACGGCCGCGCCTGAATTGCTGCGGCAGTTGTTGGCAGATTTGCGGGAAAAATCGGCTCTGCCGCCAACATATGAATTCAAATTTCACAGTTTATCTTCCACGGCCTTGCGGGAAAGAGTTTTTTCCGCCCTGGCGCCGGCGGATTTTGAAGCCTGGGCCATCGTAGTGGATAAGACTACGCTGACGGATGCGTTCAAGACGATGAACGGCCTGGAATTTTATCTTTATTTTATAACCGAGCTTTTGAGCAATGTTCCAGCCAGGAAACGGGAAAATGCAACCCTCATACTGGACGAATTCGGTTCCACTCCTAACATGCGGATAGAATTACGCCGTATCATGGATGCACGGGGTATGCCTCGCCATTTTAAACGCGTCTTCATCCGCAGCTCGGCCCGTGAACCGTTGATCCAGGTAGCCGACTTGCTGGCAGGGGCCATCCTGCGGCGGGATGCAAAGAACGATACCGGAGCGTTCGAACGGATCGCAATGAAAATGACCCGCGTGATCGAGTTCGGCAGTGAAAAATAACCTGCCCCGCTAGCCCGTTCCTCCTGAAGGAGGGGGCAGGCCGCCACAATCGGCGACTTTTCGCGGAGCAGGATAAGTCTGAATGACTTTTACAAACTTATCATAACGATTTTTATCTTCGAGTCAATATTAAAGCGGTTCGGTTTGATAATGAAATTATTGTCCACAGATGTCACAGATTTATGAACTCAAAAAATGAGATTATTCTCCAGCAGATGTCGCAGATTACGCAGATTTAAAACCAGGAAAATGCATGGATAAAAACATCAAGACAGTCCACAGATGTCGCAGATGACACAGATTTATAAGTAACAAAAAACAATCTGTGAAATCTGCGTAATCTGTGGATAGCCAAGGAGTAACGTTGAACAAAATTCGCGATTCACAAACCTATGCCATCATCGGCGCGGCAATGGAAATCCACCGCACGCTCGGGCATGGTTTCCTGGAAGCGGTTTACCAGGAAGCAGCCATGATCGAGTTCCCCTTGCGCCAGATACCTTTTGAGCGCGAAGCCCAGTTTGAAATTTGTTATAAGCACGCCTTGCTCAACACCCGCTATCGCGCCGACTTCGTCTGTTTTGGCAACATCATCGTTGAATTCAAAGCCCAGTCTCAACTGACCAGCGCGGATGAGGCCCAGCTTTTGAACTACCTTAAAGCCACCGGTTTTCAGCGTGGACTTCTGATCAATTTCGGCGCGTCTCGTCTGGAGTATAAACGCATGGTATTCGGTTACGAAGATAAGAAATCCACAGATGTCGCCGATTACGCAGATTTGAATACCCTTAAGAAACAATCTGCGCCATCTGTGTAATCTGAGGATAAGAAATCCACAGATGTCACTGATTACGCAGATTTTAAAACCAGGAATATTGTATGGAGAAGACCATAATAACGATCCACAGATGTCGCCGATTGCGCAGATGTAAAAAACTATAAAGAATTATCTGCGCCATCTGTGTAATCTGTGGACAAGGAATCCAATATGCCCAAAAAACCCTCTTTACCCGCCTCCCATCACTTCCCACACCCACACGGACACGCGCCCCAATATCCCCACCGATGAACTGCGGGACTTATTGCCGACGACGAGAAGACGCCTAAGACCGTGCTCTATCCCCGGACCCATCCCTGGACCCGCAACTGGTCTGGAAGGGCAAGGATGAGCAGGACCGGGAAGACCTGGCGGTGCCTGCCGTGCCCATCTACATCCAGGAGAAGATTCTTCCCCAAGGCCATCATGGAGAAGTGCGGGCGCAGGCCAGGAAGGGTGAGCCCGAGCCCCAGGCGCCTGCTCTTCGCCGACTTCAACGGCATCGCCTTTCGAGGAACTGGTGGACTTTTACCACCATGAGCAGAACTGGACCAACCGGCTGATCCTGGGGGACTCCCTCCTGGTGATGACCTCCCTGGCCGAAAAGGAGGGCTTGAAGGGCCAGGTGCAGATGATCTACATCGACCCGCCCTACGGCATCAAGTTCGGCTCCAACTGGCAGGTCTCCACCCGCAAGCGGGAAGTGAAGGACGGCAAGGTGGAGGACCTCACCCGCCAGCCCGAGCAGGTCCGGGCCTACCGGGACACCTGGAAGCTGGGCATCCATTCCTACCTGACCTACCTGCGGGACCGCCTGGTGGTGGCCAGGGAACTGCTCACCGAGACCGGCAGCATCTTTGTCCAGATCGGCGATGAGAATGTGCATCTGGTGCGATGCTTGATGGATGAGGTTTTTGGGAGTGAAAATTTCTTGTCAGCTATAATTTTGTCAGAAAACAAGCGGCGGCTGACAACTTCGATACTTGCCGTCATCTGTCGATTATCATCTGTGGTATGCAAAGAACAAAGAGCATGTGAAATATCGACCAACTTTATACGGAAAAAGAATCGGAGGACAGGGGCGATCGGCAATATAACTACATCGAGATACAGATGGACGGTTAGACGTCGACTTTGACGACAGATGAAATCGCAACCTGATCTAATTCCAACGGTCAGACGTTCATATGCATGACAATCTTGATTTCACAAGGCGACTACATCCGGCGATTTCGCAGTTCGATTTCGAAGGAAAGATATCACTGCCCGGATCACGTGGCATTGGAAAACAACTGATCGATGGATTATGAGACTCGATCTAGCAAGACGCGCGCATGATGAACGCTGGCAATACACTTCGTTATATTCGTTATCTTGAAGATTTTCCAGTATTATCCAATAACTAATATATGGCTTGACACTGGACTGGCTGGATTTGAGTCGACGACAAGATTTATGTTGTTCAAACCAATACCAAAGTATTGAACGCTGCCTCCTGATGACCACCGACCCCGGCGACCTGGTGCTCGACCCCACCTGCGGCAGCGGCACCACCGCCTATGTGGCCGAGCAATGGGGGCGGCGCTGGATTACCATCGACACCAGCCGGGTGGCCCTGGCCCTGGCCCGCACCCGCCTCATGGCCGCCAAGTATCCCTACTACCTCCTGGCCGACTCCCCGGAGGGCCTCAAGAAGGAAGCGGAACTCACCGGATGCCAGATGCCCCCCGACTACCAGACCGAAGGGCGACCTCAAGAAGGGCTTCGTCTACAAGCGGGTGCCCCACATCACCCTCAAATCCATCGCCAACAACGAAGAGATCGACGCCATCCACGCCAAATGGCAGGAGCGGCTGGAACCCCTGCGCCAGGATTGAACCGGCTCCTGAACAATCTGGGAAGAGTGGCAAATCCCCCGAGAGCCGGGGAGCCTGGCCGCACCCGGCCAAGGACCTCCTCGGCCCAATGGTGGGGCCTGCGCCGGGAGCGCCAGCAGGAGATTGACGCCGCCATCGCCCGCCGGGCCGACACCGAACTGCTCTATGACCAGCCCTATGAGGACGGCAAGCGCCTCCGGGTCACCGGCCCCTTCACCGTGGAGAGCCTCTCCCCCCACCGGGTGCTTGCCCCGGAGGTGGAACTCCCGGACTCCGAGGCCCAGGCCCAGCGGGAAGCCGACCTGGGGCAGTTTGAGACCATGATCCTGGACAACCTGAAGAAGGCCGGGGTGCAGAACACCATCAAGAACGAACGCCTGAAATTCGACCGCCTGGAGCCTTACGCCGGGGAGTGGCTCCACGCCGAAGGGGAATACACCGAGCAGGACGGCAACGACCGCGGGTGGCCGTGTGCATCGGCCCGGAGCACGGCACCGTCGGCCCGGAACTCGTCAAGGAGGCCGCCAAGGAAGCCGTGCAGGGCGTGGGCTTCGACCTGCTCATCGTCTGCGGCTTCGCCTTCGACCCCCATGTCGCCGAGGAAGCCAAACGCTACGGCAAGCTCACGGTGCTCACCGCCCGCATGAACCCGGACCTGGCCATGGGCGATGAACTCCTGAAGAAGACCGGGGCGGGCAACCTCTTCATGGTCTTCGGCGAGCCGGACATGGAGATCAGCAACAGAAAGACGGCAATTAGTGGTGGAGATCAAGGGCCTGGACATCTACGACCCCACCACCGGCCAGATTCGCTCCAGCTCCACGGATGACATCGCCTGCTGGTTCATCGACACCAACTACAACGGCGAGAGCTTCTTCGTCCGCCACGCCTATTTCACCGGGGCCGACCAGCCCTACGAGAAGCTGAAGCGGGCGCTCCGGGCCGACATCGACGAAGCCGCCTGGACCGCCCTCTACTCCACCACAGCCGTCCCTTCCCGAAGCCGCGAGACCGGCAAGATCGCCATCAAGGTCATCAACCACTATGGGGACGAGGTGCTGAAGGTGTTTGAGGTGGGGTAATATCCTTACACTCTCGTCAAGATATCAATATTACAGATTGGAGGAATTTATGTCCCATTATCTGGTCTATTGGCAAATTTTCGATCACGAAAGTAAAAATCCTTATGCCAAGGCGTCGCCCGATTGGTCTACCGATGATAAGAGCTTCTACGACACAGTCAGGAAGAACGATGTAATCTGGGTTGTTGTCAATGGCGGAAAAAATGCCCCAAATGAGTGGAGGTTTGATCCAAAAGTTTGTTGTGTCCGGAAAAAAATACAGGGGAAATAAATCCGAATATGGTAAGTACCAAATTGATGGATTGGATAAGGGGGATAAGGGAAATCAAGTCTTCGATATTAAGGAACAACCTGATTTCGCAGCGAATTCTGTGGATGCTGGATTTCACTACCAAAAGACGGATTAAATCCCTGGGCACAAAGATCGGCCGATCCTTGCAGGCGCATGGGCATCGAACTCTGAATGAGAACGATGTAGTGCTTTTAGAAAGTTATTCGGAACGTTTTACCCATATATAAGGATCATTGACATTGAGTGATCAGGTGTGAGGAGATTTGAAAATGTCCGACATCAAATTTGAAATCATCCAGAAGATCGGGGTCCTTTCCACGATGGCTGGCCGATAAATTAGTCAGGGAGAATGGAGAAGAACATGTCCAGAACAATTGCCTTTGACAAGCTGGTTTCGTGTTATCCGGAGATGATCCGCTCAATGCAGGAGCATTTCGATTCGCACGATTTCATTCTAAAGCTGGCACAGCGGCAACAGAAATGGTACGTGCTGGCGCTGCAGGAATACGCCGAGGGCGGGAAACCGTTCATGATCCTGCACGGGCTGCTGGCGCAGGAACTCTCCAACTTTCCTGAACTGGTGGCGAAAGTGGGAGTGCAGAACAGCGCGGATATATTCGGTGAGGTCAACAGCGCCACACTGTGGCGGAAGGTAGGAAAATAATTGAATTGATTAGCGACCGAAAAGTATTTCTGATTAACGGTATTGGTCTGCATTGCAATCAAAAAATGGAAGAAGCATTTGACGGAGAATGAAAAATGTCCGACATCAAATTTGAAATCATCAAGAAGATCGGCGTCCTGTCCACGACGGCCTCGGGCTGGGAGAAGCAGCTCAACCTGATGAGTTGGAACGACCGGGAGCCGAAGTACGATATCCGGGAGTGGAGTTCCGGATGGGGAGAAGATGGGGAAAGGGGTGACGCTGTCGAAGGAGGAATTGCTGAGACTAAAGGAATTGTTGAATTCTGTTGAACTCTAATTAAAAAAGATCACCCCTCTGTAGCTAGTCCCGGTTAGCGGGAGCACGGCATGCGAAGCCGACTTTCGCACACAGAGGAGTGAATTTGTTAACATCATTATACTAAATTTGATAACCCTTGTCAAATTAATATTTCGGATAATTTTCATCAGAAATCAAGAACATCAGGCCTGAGTAGGGTTTGCCATAGGCGAATACAAGAAGGGCGGACGCCAAAGTGCCCGGCAAGGGTATCCGCCCCTACAATTTTGAGGAGATTTTGACCATGTCCGACATCAAATACGAAATCATCCAGAAGATCGGCGTCCTTTCCACGACGGCCTCGGGCTGGGAGAAGCAGCTCAACCTGATGAGTTGGAATGAGCAGGAGCCGGAATACGATATCCGCGAGTGGAGTCCGGATGGGGGGAGGCGGGGGAAAGGGGTGACGTTGTCGAAGGAAGAGTTGATGAGTTTAAAGGAATTGTTGAATTCTATTGAATTCTAAGGTGAAGGTGTTTTATAGGGGTTGGAATGTGGCAGCATAATGTGAGGCGGATTTAGGGAGAGATTTCACCGCGAAGATTAGGAGAAGAGGAAGGTTTATGGCAGAGATGGGCACGAGATCTCGGTGCCCCTACGATGCGGAGGCTGGGGCAGGACGGTTCGGAACCATTGGCGTTCGTGGACAGGCTCGGGTGGGCGGACGCCACAAGGTTCCCGGCAAGGGTATCCGCCCGTACAATTTTCCTTTCAGCCCCGCAGGGGGTTTCGCTGTGAGCCCGGGGATTTATCCCCGGGCGGCCAAGAAATGGACCACCCGATAATTGTGATAAGGAAGATCTTGAGGGTTGGCACATGATGGGGCCTTGAAAGACTAGGGGATTGCTTCGTCGGGAGATACGCTCCTCGCAATGACACATATTCAAAATCGCCTCAAACCGCAAAAAACTGGATTTTTTTAGCCCCTTTCCCGCGGAACAATCCCCACCTATACGAATAGACCACCGCCACCTGTGACATTTATTCCCCCACAGCCCTTTAAAACCCATATCTGGGGGTGGCTTTTGGGATTGTTCCTCGTTGAATTGTACTGACGATCCCTCGGAAATGCGATTCACGCTCATTTGGGGTGAGTGGCAGGTGGAAAAGATTTTACCGCCAAGGAGGGAAAGAACGCCAAGAAGAGATCGCGAAGGTTTTTTGAGGGGAATCGAGAGGAAGGACGTGAGGACGACACCGCAATGGTGTGGGGATAGACGGGATACGTGGCCGGGTCGCCCCTACGAGGCGGAGGCGAGGAAGACCGGTGATTTACTTCAGGCTTTTGAGGTTGTAGATGAGGACCGGCTGGCTTTTGCCCTTGATCTGGACCGGCTCGAGGGCCTTGGCATTGACGCGGGCGGAGACGACGGACCAGGTGGCCTGGTCGATCAAGATCTGTCCGGGCGGGGCATTAACTTCCAGGCGCTGGGCCAGGTTGACCGTATCGCCGATGGCGGTGTAATTGAAGAACTGGCGGGTGCCGACGTTCCCCACCACGGCCTCCCCGCTGGCGACGCCGATGCGGAACTGGAGGCGGTGGAGCGGGTTGGCCATGTGCAGGTGCGCCTGTTCGGCCCGCTTCAGGATCGACAGCGCCGCCCGGACGGCCCGCAAGGCGTGGTCGGGTTGGGGATCGGGGGCATTCCAGAAGGCCATGACGGCATCGCCGATGAACTTATCCAACGTGCCCTCCTCTTCCAGGATGGCCTGGGCGGCCAGGGAAAGGTACTCGTTCAGGACTTTGAACAGGTCCGCCGGGGGAGTGATCTCGCTGAAGGGGGTGAAGCCGCTGATATCCGCGAAAAGGATGGTGACCGGCTGGCTGAGGCCGTCCAGGCGCAAATGGCTGGGGTCGGAAAGAAGACGGTCCCGGACGCGGGGGGCGACGACCCGGCCGAAGGTCTGGCGGATGTGCTCCTGTTCCACTTCCAATTTCCGCCGCTCGGTCAGGTCCTCGATGACGATGGTGGCGCCCTTGGTGCCCAGGTAGGCGTCGTAGAGAGGGCTGCAGGAAAGGCGCAGGTAGAGCTCGCCCAGGGGCGTGACGGGGGAAACTTCCCGGCTGAGGGTGATGGTGCCGTTCTCCACCGCCCCGGCTGCGGCAGTCTCGAGGTCGGGATAATGCGGCAGGGCCTCCAGCAAGGATCGCCCGACCACATCATTCATGGGAATACCGAGGATGGCGGCGGCGGCCTGGTTGAAAAGGGTGACCTTATGAGCCGTATCGGTCGTAATGACACCCGTGGCGATGGAGGCGAAGATATCGTCCATCAGGCCCTTCATTTCGAGGGTCTGGTCCAGGGTGCGGCGCAGGTTGGTAAAGAGGCGGGCATTCTCGAGCGCCAGGGAGGATTGTCCCGCCACCGTACCGAGAAAATCGAGATCTTCGCCCGTATAGGGTTCCCCGGACCGGCGCAGCCCCAGGGCCATGAAACCGATCAGGTTGCCCTTATAGCGCAGGGGGACGAAGGCGGAGCAGCCGACCTCCCGGAAGGCGTTGGAGCCCGCCAGTTCCACGGGCAAGGGCGCATCCGGAGGCAACCAGACAGGCCCGGCCGGCCGCGCTCGATCGCCTGGATGAGCGGGTCATCCGCTGGGAGCGAGGGGGCGGGCCGGCCAGCCTGTGAATGAGGGATATAGAGGGAGCGGTCATCGTCGTACAGAAAGATGATGAAAGATTTGGGGGAGAGGGCCTGGCGGATCTCATCCGTCAGGAGGCGCAGGGTGCCTTCCAGGTCAGGGGAGATGACCAGGTGGCTCGAGAGCGTATTGAGGACGCGGCGGTAGTCGGCCGGAGAACGGTAGAAGAGCCGGTCGAGGCTGCGCTGGATGAAATGACGCAGCGGCGAAAGTCCCACCACCAGCAGGAGCAGGTATACCGCGATCAGGAGAGGGTCATCCGTCCGGATCGTCCGCCGGACGACAATGGAAATGAGGGTGACCAGCCCATAGAAGACCAGCAGGACCACCCCGGTCACCAACGTGTAGGTGAGGATGTTCGCCAGGACCCGGTCCACATCCAGCAGGCGGTAGCGCAGGATGGCGTAGGTGATGGATAACGGCAGCAGGATGAGGAGAGGGAAATAAACCGAGGCCCGGAACTGTTGGGCGGTGTTGCTCAACACAGTCGGAAGCAGGTAAAAGATCAGGATCGGCAGGAACGCCAGGGTGGCTCCAAAGATGATGACCCGGCTCTGTTGGCGCACCACCGGCGTATCGCTGCGGAGGATGCGCAAGACCAACATCCCCAGGAACAGGACGATGGCTATTGCCATATATATGTAGATGGATTGCCAGGTGGCAATATACGCCAACGGGGAGGTGGGCCGGATGATCTCCAGGATGGCCGGGATCGCCAGGGTCACACAGATGATCCAGGGGAAGAAACGGGCGGCCGGCCAACGGTCCACCAGGCGCATCTGCTTGGGGAAGACCAGGGCCAGGTGGATGGTGGCGCTGGCGGCCACGGAGAGGCTGACGGCCCAGATCACCACCACGTGATGGGTGGTGTTCATGTCGAAAAATGTGCTGGCGGTGACGCTCACGGCGGCGGCGAAGATGAGCAAGGCCCGGCTGGCGCGTAACCCACCCCGCAGCCAATAGGCCCACAACCCGATGACCATGAACACCAGGCCGACCGCATAAGGGATAACGAATAGCGAGATGAGATCGCTGCCGGGGAATTGGACCGGGGTGACCTGGATGCGCCGGTCCGCGCCGGTCCCCCCGCTAAAGCCCAACCAGACCGGCGTATCCCCGTTTTTCTGCAGGAGGGCGCCGATCTCACGGACGTCTTTGACCGGCACAGCATTGAGGGAGACCAACTGCTCGGGCCAGGCTGCGCCCACTTGATGGGCGGGCCAGGCGCCGGAATTGATCTTGCTGACGACATTATTGGGTTCCAGTAACGCGCCGATGAAGGGCTGGTGAGCATACTGCCAGGCCCACACAGGGGTTAAGACCAACATGATCACGGCCACAAGCGCGGCGGTGAGGGGCAGGACGTGCGAGAGCCAGGCGAAACGGGAGGGAGGGGTTTGCACGGGGAAGGAGGAGAATTGATAACCGGTAAGAAGATATTAACGGAGAAATACGGCATTGGATGGCAGAGAGTTATACTGGTAATTAGGGTGATGAGGTGATTTTCCACTAGAAGGGAAAAAACTAAGACACAACGGAAACTAAAAACACGACTGCAAAGCCAGGTAATTGGCGTCTGGCCAGTAGGGTGCTTGCAGAGACGTGTAGATCTGGAGGGAGGCCCGGCCCTACTGTTATAATTCCGGCATGTCTTCTTTTTATACTCGCAGCGGGGATGACGGCACCACCGGGCAATTGGGGGAAGGGCGCCTGCCCAAGTATCATCCGCGGGTGGAGGCCCTGGGCACTTTGGATGAGGCTTCGGCCGCCCTGGGATTGGCCCGGTCTCTCTGCCAGGCGGCCCAAAGCGCGCCCATGCTGGTGGAGGTGCAGCGGGACCTGTATGCCATCATGGCCGAAGTGGCCGCCACGACCGAGAATGCGAGCCGTTTCCGTGGGCATCGACCCGGAGCGGATCCGGTGGCTCGAGTCCCAAATCGACCTGGTAGCGGCGCTGGCTCCCATTCCGGCAGAATTCATCCTGCCGGGAGATTCTCCGGCGGGGGCGGCTCTCTCCCTGGCAAGGACCATTGTCCGGCGGGCCGAACGGCGGCTGGCGGAATTGATCGATAAAGGCGAGTTGGAGAACCAAGTTTTGCTGCAATACCTGAACCGGCTTTCGTCACTCTGTTTCGCACTGGAGCTTCTCGAAAACCAACAAGCCGGGAAATCCACTATTTTGGCGAAAAAATGACTGGAACAATCATCAATGTGGTCGCAGTCCTGCTAGGCGGAGGGCATGGGACTGCTCTTCGGTGCGCGTCTTTCCGACCGGCTGAAACGGACGGTTATGGCCGGGTTGGGGCTGTTTACAGCGGTCACGGGTATCAAGATGTTCCTGGAAACCCAGAACTCCCTGATCGTGCTGGGGGCAATTCTGATCGGCGTGCTGCTGGGAGAGTGGTGGAAGATCGAGGACGGTTTACAGAAATTGGGGCAATGGCTGGAAAAACGATTCAGCAAACCTTCCGCAGACGAATTGGAAAGCGGGGTTGAAAGCCGCTTCGTGCGCGGGTTTTTGGCGGCCTCCCTGCTCTTTTGCGTAGGCCCGATGGCGATCCTGGGCTCCATCCAGGACGGCCTGAGGGGTGACTTCAGCACGCTGGCCATCAAATCGGTCCTGGATTGTTTTGCTGCGCTGGCGTTCGCGTCCACCCTGGGAGTAGGAGTGCTGTTCTCGGTGCTGGTGATCCTGGTGTACCAGGGCGGGATCAGCCTGCTGGCGGCCCAATTGAACAACGTGGTCTCCCCGGCCATGATGGCGGAGATGACAGCCACGGGAGGCGTGATCCTGCTGGGGATCGCAATCAGCAGTCTGCTGGAATTGAAGCGGATCAGAATAGGGAATTTTTTGCCGGCGCTTCTGATCGCGCCGGTGATCGTGGCAATTTTGGCGTGGATGGGGGTTAAGTAAGGCCCCATCCCTTTACAGAGACTGGGTAACCTATAAGGTTCTTTACGAAAGCGAGTTCATTCCACCCATCCCCTAACCCCTTCCCGAGGCCGGTGGGCTTGCAGAATGAGTTATGTACGGGAAGGGGAAAATCCGAAAGAATGAATGCCAACGGCAAAAAGCGCCGTTGGCATTCATTCTTTCGGTGGCTTTATGATAGAGACGTGGTAATAATCTGTAATAACGAAAATTATTTACCGGCAAGGGCAGTGTCGATGTCTTGAGTGACGGTGGAGAAGTTGGCGATAAGGGTACCGTTGACTACGATGCTGGGGGTGCCGGTGGCTTTCAATGCAACGGCATCGTTTTCACTCTTGACCACTTCGCTGTCGAATTTCTTGGCCTGATAGCACTGGTTAAAGGCATTCATGTCCAATCCAACGCTTTGGGCCATCTTGGTAAGGCGCGTGTCGGTGAACCAATCCGCACTCTCGGTGATCTGGTTGGCATACAAGGTGTCGTGGTACGGCCAGAACTTGTTCTGGTCGGCGGCACAGAGGGAGGCATTGGCGGCCCGGCGGGAAGCATCGCTGCCATCATTGCCATCGATCACAAGAAAGAAGGCGTAGGTGTAATAGACCTTGCCGGTTTCCACATAATTCTGGATGACGGTCGGCTCGATGGTCTGGGTATAAGATAGACAAGCGGAGCAGCGAAAATCCTCGTAGGAGACCACTTTGACGGGGGCATTGGGATCGCCCAGATGGACGCCATCCACCTTGGCGGTGAAGGCACGAGGAGTAACCACGACCGGGGCTCCATTGAGGGCGGTCTGGGTGGCCTGAGCGTTCTGCGAAAGCTTTACCCCGGGTAGAATCAAGGCAAAGGTGACAAAAGCGGCACCGACGACGACCAAAGCAATAAAGATAATACGATTGCGGGTCTGCGCCTTGCGGCGCTGTTCACGAATTTCCTGACGTTTACTCATATATATATCCCTTCTTTTTAGTACCTATCCAAAAATTCCGGAGGAGTTCGTTTTTTGAGTAAGGGCAATCCCCTTGCGAAGGTCCAGGACCTTCGCAAGGTAACTTCTTATTCTTTTGCCAGGGCCGCATCGAGAGCCTTGGAAATATCATCCACGGAGGGAATGTAATTCTCGCCCTGGGCACTGACCACCTTGATCTCATTGATAAAGATAGCCGGTGTGGGCGGGACGCCCAATTTTTGGCCGACGGCAAAATCAGCCAGGATCTGTTGTGAAAATTTATTGGCCTTGTAACACTGATTAAAAGCGTTCATATCCAACTTGAGGCCCTGGGCCATGGCCACCAGGCGGCTCTCCGTGAAGGAGCCCTGGTTCTCACCAAGCCAGTTGGCAAAGAGGATGTCATGAAAATCCCAAAAGCGGCCCTGGTCGTTGGCACACATGGCCGCGTTGGCAGCCTGATGAGATTTACCCGAGCCTCCACCGATAAATGGCGCATTATGGAAGGTGTAATAAACCTTGCCCGTATCGACATAGGCTTGAATGATGGAGGGCTCAATGGTATCGGTATAGCTCTTGCAACCGGAGCACTGGAAATCTTCCCACACGTCCAGTTTGACCTTGGCGGCAGGGTCGCCCAGGCTGGTGCCGTTCGCGGCGGCTTTGCGGGCTACCGGTGTAATTTCGGTGATATTGGCGGCAGCCTTCTGCCTCTTCAGGCCGGGTAGGATGAGCGCAAATACGATCACCAGTGCGACGGCCACCATCCCCAGGACGGCGAACAGGCGGTTGCGAATGCGCTCTTTCTTTCGGCGTGCGCGAATTTCTTCTCTTTTGGTCATGATATCTCCTCACTCCTTGGAACGTGGAAGGATTTTGCCATAACAGAACCGGTTTGTCCAGTAAAAACCCTGTCTTGGGTTTGAATTGGGGGGTCTTCTCATGTCTCTTAATGCATATCCATTGAAAGAGGGTATCTGATTTAGCAATGTATTATTTCAATTCCGAGAATCAAAAGATTAACCACTAAGGGGGCGAAGGAACACGAAGGAAAAGAAAAAAATACTTCCTAGAAATAAAGGAAGTTCGTTTTTGAGGATGGTCGGCTTTGCCGCGCATCCTCAAAAACGAACTTCTCTAGAATTTTTGGATAATTACTTATTGTTTGTCGAGCCAGGCCAGCATGAACTGGAAGACTTCGGCCCGGGCGGGTTCGTTGTGGATCTCGTGATACATGTTATCCCAAATTTTGAGGGTGACCTTTTCACCGGCCCGGCGGGCAAATTCCTGGCTGGCTTTGGGGGAGGTGATCGGATCGGCAGCTCCGTGCATCAGCAGCAAGGGAAGCGGAAATTCAGCGGCATGTTCCAACGCCCATAGGCCGGTCTCATACATGGAAACAAACAGGCGGGCCGAAACTTTTTCATGCACGAGCGGGTCCTGCTCATAGGCCGTAACGACGGCCTGATCGTGCGAGAGACCCTTGGTATCCAGGTTACTGTTTTGAGCGAAGGCGGGGGCAATCCGGTTCATCAACCGGCCCAGACGGACCTGCGAAGCCGGAGGTTGAAAGGAGAGTTCCAACCAGGGAGCGGTGGCGATGACGCCGCGAAAGGTGGAAGAACAGCGGAGGCCATAATTCAGGACCAGGTTGCCGCCCAGGCTGTGCCCATAGAGGAAACGGGGCAGGCCAGGATAGCGGGATTCCACCTGGGCCGTGAAGGCGGTAATATCATCCATGAGAGCAGCATAGGAAGGCGTGTGGCCGCGAGGCCCACCGGATTTCCCGTGGCCGCGCAAGTCGAAACCAAGCAAGGCATAGCCTTTATCTGCCAGAGCGGCGGCTACATGGTCGTAGCGGCGGGTGTGCTCACCGTGTCCATGCACAAGGGCAATGGCAGCTTTGGGAGGGAAGCCGGGGTCCCATTGGCGCCCGTACATTTCAAGACCATCCGAGGATTTCCAAGTCCACTCTTTTATTTCCATATCTAACATCTCCTCTGAGGTTGAGACTAGTAAAGAGGGCCGGTCCCTTCCATTACTCTCCAGGGACATAGCCCGCACTTCAGTTTAAGAAAGGTGGAACGGCAAAAATGGAGAGGAATAGAATTTTTCAAACTTTTGGTTCGCCCACTTCAAAACGGCAATAAGGATCGCCCCTGGCAATACAATCAGTCTCCTGGATCGAAAACTCCTGGTCGGTAGCCCAACGGACGGCTTCCCCGACCGAGCCCACATAGAGATGACAAATGGGATCGGCGCTGTGGCGGCCCAGGCAGATGGCGCAGGTGGATTCGCAGTAGGCGATCCTGCCATTCTCATCTTCGACCCAGGCATCTACCTGGTCATTGGTTTTTTTCAAGGCATTGACCATTGCATTCAGGACAAATTTGATCCGCTGTCTCTGCGGCATCAATTTGAGGGCGGCCCCGGCCACGCCCATCAACGCGCCCTGTTCATGGACGCCATATTGAAATGAAGCCTTGCCGATGCGCCGCAACATTCCCTTTCCGCCGCGGCCATAAAATGCCTCAATGGCTTCATTGAACTTTGCATATTCGACCGTCTTGATGCCGGGCTGAGTATCGTTCGGGGGAAAATTGCCAATAAAACGGGCCAGGCCGACGCTGCGTAAAACCGCATTTAAACCATTCTCCCCCATCACTTCCTGCGCAGAGATGAGGGCCTGCCGTACCAATGCATTCACTATGACGGCATCTTCAATGTTGATCATGGGATCTCCTCATGCCGGCTGAGGGGCCAGCAACTGGTACACCGGGAAGCGTTCTCCGGTCTCTTTAAAACCGATCCTGTTATAAAGCGCCAAGGAAGTGAAATTGTCACTCTGTGTGTTCACGGTGAGGCGAGGCATGCCATGGCGGCCGGTATTCTGAATGAGGTCAGCCACCAGGGCGCGGCCGAGACCCTTTCCCTGCATAGACGGGTTGACCGCCAGCCGGGCAAGATGGGCCCCCAAAGGGTTGCGGGTGCTGATCTGATACCCGACCACCCCCCCGCCAGTCTCCACCACGGTAGGGAAGACTGCCTGGGGATAAGCCAACTCGAGAGATGGGAGAGAATTCTGCCAGAGAAGATCAAAGGCAGACGCATCCACCCGGGCTACGGCAGGCAGATCCTCCGGCTGCATGGAACGGATCATAAAACCCGGCGGCAAGCCGGCCTCCTCATGGATATTTCCTTCCCGTTCCAGCATCACGATGGATTGGTGGGTATTAAACCCGTTGGCAAGGAGCAAATCGGGGAGCCAATCCTGCAAAATGATGGCAGCCGTGATGACCCTCCCGGAGCGCCCCAGGTCGGAATGGACCATATCCCAGAGGGCCTGCCAGGATTCCTGGAGAGGGATCTTACCGGAATTAATAAACAGCCGCACCCAGGCTACCTGGGGCGGGTCAGGGGTGCAATCCAGGGCGGCAGATATCTGGCCCTGGGTTTCAAGCACATAGAAGGGAGAAGTGCCGATCCAATCCAAAGGATACCGCCAATCCAAATGGCGGTGAACAAATGGACTGAAATGCATCAAATTAGCAAGCTGACGATGATCTGCTTGGGTTGCCGACCGTACCTGGAAATCCAGGCCAATCCTCATAAGCGGAAGAAAAGGATCTTCTTCATGAAGCGCTGCCGGGGAGTTGGATTTTTGACGCCCGAAAGGCCGGATTGTAACGCCAGGATCGCTTCATAGAATTTGAACCGGCGGAAATAGAGCATGGAGAGAAGCTGCATTACTTCGACGCGCAATTCGCCTTCACCGGCTTTCTCGAGGGCGTCGCCGGAATCTTTAAAATGTTGGATGGATTCGGGATACTGCTTGAGGGCTTGCAGGGCCGAAGCCTGGTTAGCAAGCGCCATTCCCTGGCGGCGGAAATCGCCTGCGTCTGCAAATATCTTCTCAGTCCCTTGAGCTGCTTCAAGAGAGGCTTGAGGCTCTTTAGCGCGCAACAAGGCGACCGATCTATTATTATTCATTTCGGCAGCCATGAGGGGATCCCCCATTCCGGAATACAACTGGGCTGCCTGTGCAAATGACTGAGCCGCCTGGGGGTAATCTCCCGACTGATATGCCAATTGGGCCTGATCTGTCAATTCTTTTGGGTTAGGTTGGTTATCCATAGGTTAGTAGGTAATATCGAGCAAATTCTCGGCTACGGCTCTTAACTTATCGGCGGACATATCGCTTAATTTCAATGCCAATTCCAGATAGGGCCGGTTGACGGGTTTGGATACAAAATTCTGAAGGTCCGGGGTGAGTTCCAAGAAAGCCTGGATGGCCTTTTGCTGGATCATCCACTTTCCGATAGCGCCGGTCTGGTCAAACATGGATTCGACCTGGCCCCCAACCATTGCCGCCAAACCTTCCAGTTCAGGCAAAGGGATGGGTCGCTCACCCATCTCATAGGCTTTCAGCCGAGAGGTCGGGATCCCGGCTTGCTGGGACATCACGCTCAAAGACATGCCGGCCTTCTCACGCTGCTGGCGGAGGTACGCACCGACCAACCGTTGGCGGATCCCGACGAGGGCGGGCAAATTCATGGATCCGGTCGTGAGCGCATCATCAGACCTGGCATTCTTGCCCCAGAATTGCTCCAAAGGTATCTGAAGAGAATAAGCCAGCAATTCCAATTCCGGCAAGGAAGGGGCGTTGCGGCCTTCTTCCCAGGAGCGGAGAACGCCGCTCTTCACTCCGATAGCTAGAGCACATTCGTTGATGGTCCTGTGCGCGGCCAAACGGGCATCGCGGATCAAGACGCCTAATTTCCTGGACCGAAGGGCAACTTGCGCTTTGATACTCATGGAATTACCTCATAAACTCGCCGGATACTACAGAATTATTATAGCAGAGAAGCCGAATGGCGACTAACGACGCTGGCGAGCCGCGATTATTTCGGCGGCAGTCATCCCAAATACTTCACCGCCAAGCTTATAACCAGCTGCTTCCAACCGGGGGCCGAACAACGGGCGCAGACCGGTCGGTTTTAATTGTCCCTGAATCCTTCCTTCGGCATCCACGCCAGTTTGAGTGAACTTAAAAATCCCACTTAAGACGATCACATCCCCTTCCATGCCGGCAACCTCAGTAATGGATGTTAATTTACGGGTTCCGTCCCGCAATCTCGACATCTGAACAATGACATCGACGGCTGAGGAAATCTGCTGACGCACAATTTTTAATGGAAGCTCCATGCCTGCCATAAGAACCAATGTTTCAAGACGCGAAAGTGCATCCCGAGGTGAATTGGCATGAATTGTGGTCAATGAACCATCGTGACCTGTATTCATTGCTTGAAGCATATCGAACGCTTCGCCACCACGACATTCGCCAACGATGATCCGGTCGGGCCGCATCCGCAAACAATTTCGCACCAAATCTCGAACCGCCACCGTCCCATGGCCTTCCACGTCAGGCATTTTTGTTTCCAAACGAACCACATGGTCCTGTTGAAGCTGTAACTCGGCTGCATCTTCAATAGTAACAATACGTTCTTCCTCCGGGATAAAGCTGGAGAGAACGTTCAAAAAGGTAGTCTTTCCGGAACCTGTCCCGCCGGAAACTACAATATTCAAACGGCCAAGCACACAAGCTTTGAGGAATTCGGCCATTGGTAGTGTCAACGAGTCATATTCGATCAATTGGGCCATGGACAATTTTTCCTTACGGAATTTCCGAATCGTCAGGGAAGCTCCGTCGATCGCGCAAGGGGGGACGATGGCATTCACGCGGGAGCCATCCGGCAGGCGCGCATCCACCATGGGACTATCTGCATCGATGTGGCGGCCCAGCGGCAAAACAATCCGATCTATCACCTTTAACACGTGTAGATTATCTTGAAAAACCACATGCGTCCGTTCCAAACGGCCCTTTCTTTCTACATAAACCTTTTTTGGTCCATTGACCATGATCTCCGTAACACTAGAGTCATCTAACAAAGGTTGGATTGGTCCATACCCGGTGATCTCGTCAAGAATATCCCCCAGGAAACGCTCTTGAAATGATTCGGTAAAATTCAATTTTGTTCGAGCGATGACTTCCACCAGGCGGTCATGAATTATCTGCCGATGTTTTTCCTCCGGGAGATCATCATCGAGAGGCTGTTGAGTCACCGTCGCAATCAGGTATTCTCTAAGCTTTTCATAATCCGGATTAGAGGCTCCTGCCGAATTGATTCCCGCCCCGGTCATTTGTCAAATTCCTTGAGAGATTCAGTAATCTCCTTCTGAGGCACCACCCAGATAATCTCATCGCACCGAAGCGCCAGAAAGCGGGTTTGGTAAAGTACCTGCCCATCCACCGAGTAAATGAAAGCATCCGTGACAGCCACGAATTTTTCGGTCTCATCCAATTGATCTTTAAGGCGCTGATCCGGCCGAATATGAATATTGCCATGAATACGGTGGATCTTCGTTTGGATTATTACCGGCAATGGATCCTTAGAAATATAATTCGTAAAGAATTTCCCATTATCATCAAATTCAATCGTCATACAATTCTCCAATAATCTATGAAGAAACACTAACCTTTTGGATATCTACCATCTTATACAAATCTTCTCCTCCACTTCAGCCTATGCCATTCTTTCCAACGCGACCGCCCGATTCTGGATGGCGCAAATCCTGGAGGTATCCACACCTTGAGCCTTTAGGTCCTCCCAGGCAACGAAAATGAGATCGGTTGTGGCGAGTGTGGTGGTCGAAATAAGAACTACGTCATCTGCCTTGCAGGATGATAGGCACGCGGATGGGTGAAATAGAAATCTCCATTACCCTTCCAATGGCGGCATGAGATAACCCAACCCTGAGCGCGTGACGATGTGAGCCGGCTCGTGGGGATTTTCCTCCACTTTTTGACGCAGACGAGCGATGGTCACCCATAATATTTCCTTATCGTCACGATATTCGGGGCCCCACACGCTGGTCAGCAACTCTTCGGCTGTCAAGACCTTGCCGACGTTATGAGTGAATTGAAGCAAAAGGCGGTATTCCGTCGCAGAAAGATAAACGGGCTGTTCGCCCAACCAGACCTCGGCGCGGGCGAAGTCGATGCGGAGGTTGTTATGGACAAAGAAACGGTCAGGTCCGGATTCGGTTACCTGCGCCCGCCGGAGGACGGCCCGCACACGCGCCAGCAATTCCATCACCGAAAACGGCTTTACCAGGTAGTCATCCGCACCGACGTCCAGGCCGCGGACGCGATCCTGCTCCTCGCCTTTGGCTGTAAGCATGATGATAGGAACGGAGGAAAACTGGCGGATGCGCTGACAGGCCGCAAAACCGTCCATGTGCGGCAGCATCACATCCAACAGAACAAGATCCACCGGGTTGGCAGAAAATGATTTCGACCGCCTCTTCCCCATCCATGGCGGTGATTACTTCGTATCCTTCCGTCAGTAGGTTGGCTTCGAGCAGGCGAAGGTAACGAGGTTCATCATCTACAACAAGAATGCGTACGCTCATTACTCACCATCCTTTCTAAGCTTATCTTTTTGATTGACTGGTAATTCGATCAGGAAAGTGGTGCCTTTTCCGGGGGCCGTCTTCACCGAAATCTGCCCATGATGCGCCAATATGATCTGCTTGCAAATGAAAAGGCCCAGGCCGGTGCCGCGTTTATTCGGCTGGCCGGGTACCCGGTAAAATCGTTCGAACAAGAATGGCAGATGTTCGGAGGGAATGCCGGGCCCATGATCCGCAAAAGAAATGATCTGTTTTTCCAGACCGGATTTGAGGAAAATGTTGATGGGAGAATCCGGCGCATATTTGATGGCATTCTCAAACAGGTTGTCGAACACCTGGGTAAGGTGAACCGTATCTGCCTTGATCGGGACAGAGGTTGCCCCATCAATATCCAGGGAGATATCCATGGTTTTACGACGGCTTTGGAACCGCATAACGACATCCCGAAGGAGTGAATCCAGCCGGACGGGTTGGAAATCCATCGGCATATTCCCGCTTTGCAGGCGGGCCGAATCGAGGATATGGTCGATCAGGCCAATCAGATGATCCGATTCTTCATCAATAATGGACAGGAACTCGCGTTGAGTAGCCGGATCCCAGGTGGTATCGGAACGCAGCAAGGAAGTGGTATAGCCCTTGATGAATCCGAGAGGAGTGTGAAGTTCATGAGAGATGGTGGCAATGAGATCGTCCTGGAATTGGGCCCGCTGACGGGCGGCTTCCAGTTGGGAGATACTCTCATTCAAGTAGCGGTTTTCGAATACACGCTCCACCTGCACGGCAGCTAATGAGGCAAACGGCATTTGTTCTTCGGTATATTTTGGGCCGCCAAAGCGAACAAAGACAATGGCACCGTTGCCATTGTGCAGGATGAGAGGCAAACCCAGTAAATAGGGCATATTGGTGCGGTCCTCAGTATTGGACAGCGGAGGCGTAAACATGACGATCTTACCCGCGGAAACCACCTGATTGGCAATCTCACCTCCCCAGGAAGCTTCGGCTTCTTTGTTCCGGCCGCGTCCGGCGGAACGGGCATAGACCGGCTCCGGGCTGCCTCCGGTTTTCTCGACCAGATAGATTGCCAGGTTATCAAACATAAATTTTTTGCGCAAGAGGACAAAGAGAGAATCGAGGACTTTCTTCCAGTCCTCCTTAAGCACAGTTTCGTTCAATTTTACAAAAAGTTCGAGGGCCTCGCCATCCATATGTTTTCCTGTTATTGATCAATAGTTTTGACAACTGCCAAGAGTGGGAAGGAGAAGGTTGTCCCCTTTCCCTGAATCGATTGCACTTCAATGATCGAGCCGTGAGCGCTGACTATTTCTTTTACCAGGGCCAACCCAAGACCTGTGCCACCATAATGGCGAGTGGCGGAGGCGTCCAACTGGTGGAAGGGTTCAAAGATCTCATCCATCCGCTCGGGGGGAATGCCAATGCCTGTATCGCTGACAGAGACCATCACGAGAGTTTGGGTCTCCGGCTGAATGGAAAGGTTCACCCGCCCGCCCTTGGTGGTGAATTTGATGGCGTTTTCCACCAATTGGAGGATGGCCCAGGAGATCTTTTCTTCATCGGCCTGGACGAAGGGGATATCGGGGCGGATATCGAAACTCAAGGTGACATTGCGGTCATTGGCCTTGGGGCGGGAATAGGTGATGACCTCTCCGGCAACCTTATTGAGATTCACGCTTTCCAGGCGCAAGGTCATTTCGCCCCTGGCAGCCAGCGAGAACAGGATCAGGTTATCGATCAGGCTTTCCAACCTGCCTGCAGCTTTCTGACTGATCTGCAAGGCACTTTTCACGTCGTCACTCAATTCGCCAAGGGAACCGGTTGTGAGCAATTCGAGGTAGCCTTTTACATGGGTCAGAGGGGTACGCAGCTCATGGGAAATATTTGCCACGAAATTGGCCTTCATTTGGTTCAACTCTGAAAGTTTACGCAAGGCTTCCTGCAGTTCGGCGGTCCGTTCCTGGACACGGCGCTCGAGGAAGCGGTTGGCATCTTCGAGGGCATTCCGCAACAGGATAATTTGCTCGGTGACGGCATGGTCGATCTGGCGGCGAGTGAGGAGATTCAAGCTCATCAAGGCATCTCCCAACAGGAGGTGTTCTCCAGCCATTTGCCGGTTCTTCTGGTATATCAGGGCCTTCTGCAAATCAGCGTTGGAAATCAGACCTCTTTGGACGAGGTACTCTCCCAAACGGGGCACCAGAGCTTCAGGGGTTAAGGGAGTAGTCATCCGAATAGCCTCACGATTGCCAGACCCAATTCCCATTAATCATCGTTGCCAGCGGTTGGATGGCAATCAACTCTGCCGAGTCGCAGGTAAATGGGTCAATATCCAAGACGATCAAATCAGCCAGGAAGCCAGCGGATAACCGCCCAAGGCGGTCTTCCATCCCGGAGGCGTAGGCCGGCCCGAGGGTAAACCCTGAAATGGCTTCACGAATGTCCAGCCGTTGTTCAGGATGCCAGCCCTGCAAGCCCGGAGAACCATCGGCGCGCCGGCGGGTGACCGCCGCATGCAATCCATGGAACGGGTTGGGAGTCTCCACGGGAGCATCGGAGCCAAATGCCAAGGTGGCTCCGGCTTGCCATTGAGAGTTCCACGCATACGACCAGGCCGCCCGTTCACCCAAGGCCTTATCGGCAGTGTTCATATCCGACGGAGCGTGGATTGGCTGCATGGAAGCAATAATATCCATGGCGGCCAGCCTCCCGGCATCTTGAGGTTTTATAGTTTGGACATGTTCGATGCGATGGCGTAAAACCGGCCAACCTTGCTCGCGTTCGTAGTTCCGCAAAAGCTCAAACCCCTGAAGGACCTCATGAACGGCCCGATCCCCAATGGCATGCACCGCCAGGCTGAGACCATTGCCGGCGGCCTGTTTTCCAATTTCAAAAATGGGCTCAGCCTCCAAAAGGAGAATCCCCCGATTCTGAGGGTCATCCGCATACGGCTCGAACATGGCACCCGTATGGGTGCCGAGGGCACCATCAGCGAAACACTTAACCGATCCAATCCGTAAAAAGTCGTCCCCAAAACCAGTGCGAAGGCCAAGCGCGATGGCTTGAGGCAGCAGATCGAGCGGGAGGGATTTGACCACGCGTAACTTCAATTCATCCCTCTCGTGGAGGACCTGCAACGCTTGAAAGCAGGTCCGTTTATCAAAATCGTGGACGCCGGTCAATCCCATCCGCCATAGGTCCAGAAAGAGACGCTGGAATGATTTAGCGAGGGATTCAGGGGAGGGCTCGGGAATGACCTTCTCAACCAATTCCAGCGCCTTCTCGAAGAGAATGCCGGTCGGTTCTCCATGACTGTCGCGCTGGATCCGCCCAGCCTGGGGATCGGGGGTCGAAGCAGTGATACCGGCGAGTTGGAGGGCCCGGTGATTGACCCAGGCAGCATGGAGGGATTTTGCGGTCAGGTAACAAGGGTTTGCCGGAGCCGCGTCATCCAACTCGACTGCGGAGGGCCAACTGCCGCCCCAGGTATTCTGGTTCCAGCCATGGCCGCGGACCCATTCATCCGGAAGGGCCTGGCGAGCCCGGGCGGCCACCTTCGTTAGAATAGCCTCTTTTGCCTCCACTTCACAATCCAGGATCTGGCGGCTGAGGGCCAACTCCTGTAAATGGATGTGAGCATCGGTCAATCCGGGCAGGATCACCCGTCCCTGCATATCTTCCCTGGAAGCCTGCTCGAACTCCGAGAGGAGACTCTCGTCCCCGACCGCGGCAATACACTCATTATCCAACACCAGTACAGAGGCGACCGGGCGCTGAGGATCGAGGGTGTGGATACGGGCATTATGGAGTAGCTTCATGGACACAGAAACTCTCTCAAAGAGGTTATTCCTTCAATAATCAATTCATCAGAGCATCGAGCTCTTCATTAGAATAATAGCGAATGGTCACCGTACCGCCTTTTCGACCGGAGCGGAGGGTTACCTTCGTGCCCAGGCTGGCTCGCAGGCGTTCTTCCAATGCAGCGATCTCCGGCACGGTAGCCGGTTTGGGTTTCTGGGTGGGCTTTTCTCCGATTAACCGGCGGACCAATTCTTCAGTTTGACGGACATTGAGATCCTGGGTGATCACAGTATGTAATGCGGCAGTCTGCAACTCGGGGGTCAGCAAAGCCAGGAGTGCACGGGCATGGCCTTCGGAAATGCGGCCCTCGATGAGGGCATTTTTGACCGCATCGGGAAGCTTGAGCAGGCGGAGGGTATTGGTCACAGCCACCCGGCTTTTTCCCACCTGGGCAGCGATCCCTTCATGGGAGAGACTAAAATCCTCGGCGAGTTGACGATAGGCTTCGGCCTCTTCCAGGGGAGAAAGGTCATAGCGTTGGACATTTTCAATAATCGCCAATTCCAGGCGCTGCTGATCCGTAGCCTGCCGGACGATCACCGGCACGGAGGCTAGGCCGGCCTGGCGGGCGGCTTGCAGACGACGTTCACCCGCGATCAAGATATAACGCCCGGTCAGATCACCGGGAGTAACGATCAACGGCTGAAGCACCCCATGCTCCCGGACAGAGGCAGTGAGTTCATCCAATTTCTGTGGATGGGATAGGCTGCGAGGCTGGCGGGGATTGGGAGAAATCAAATCCACCGGAACCAGCATGACGCCGTTCCCGGCTTGAGCATTTTCTCCTCCAGGGATCAACGCTCCCAGGCCGCGACCAAGGCCGGATTTTTGGGGCATAGTATTCTCCTTCGTCATTCTTGACTTACTGCAATAGCAATGCCATCACTTTTCAATAACTCACACGCCAGGGCCTCGTATGATTTGGCGGCGTTGGATTCAGGAGCGTAAGAAGAGACCGGCAGGCCATAAGAAGGCGCTTCTGCCAGCCGGACACTGCGAGGGATTATGGTTTCAAACACCTGTTCGCTGAAGTATTTGCGAACCTCGGAGACCACATCGCTGGAAAGGCGGGTACGCGGATCGAACATGGTCAGAATAACACCACGCACCTTCAGGGTAGGAAAAAGGGCGGAACGAACGCGTTGGATGGTATGGGTCAATTCCCCCAGGCCTTCCAACGCCAGATATTCGCATTGGACCGGGATCAGCACGCCATTCTGGGCAGCCATCAGCCCGTTGATGGTCAACAGCCCAAGGGAAGGCGGGCAATCCACCAAGATGTAATCATACCGGTCCACCAACGGCAGCAATGCCTGCCTGAGGCGAGTCTCGCGGCCCAATTCACTGACCAGCTCCACCTCAGCTCCGGCCAGGGCAGGAGAAGCGGGAAGGATGGCCAATTTTAAACGCGGATTCTGGAGCACCAGGCTCGCGGCCGGTGAACCACCCATCAGAACTTCATAGGTGCCACCTTTGACCGTGTGCTTATCAATGCCGAGGGAAGAGGTGGCGTTCGACTGAGGGTCAATGTCGACGATCAAGACGCGCTGCCCGAACTGGGCCAGATAGGCGCCCACATTGATCGCAGTGGTGGTCTTGCCCACACCACCTTTCTGGTTGACGAGCGTATAAACGCGTCCCACTATATAACCTCCACCAGACAGGTTTGGATTTCTGCCTGGGTAGGGATGCCTTCCAAGCCTCGGCGTTGGACGGAAAAAGAGGCCAGGTGAGTGGCGAACCTGGCAGCCGCCCAGGGATCACGGGTGGTGTGCAACCGCCAGAAAAATGCGGCGGCAAAAATATCGCCCGCACCGGTGGCGTCCACCTCTTTTATGCGAGGGGCGGAAAAGCGGCGGAGGTCGCCATTCCAATACAAACGAGCTCCAGCGGGTCCCTCGGTCACTGCCAAAACCTTGCAAGAATTTGACATGGCTTCTATCTGTTCTTCATCGCCTCCCACATCCTCGAGGCTCAATACTGCGGCTGCAGCTTTGGGGAGCATGGAAGAGGCCTCCAGCCAGGGACCGGGATGCACTTTTCCGTCCTTCGTCCAGGTTCGCATCCAGCCCTGGGGGGTCAGTCCCAGAAAAGATGAACTAAATTGTCCATCTGGTAATGATTTGCCTTCACCGGCGATAGGCCCCACATGGATGATAGGTGTGGTACGCCATTGTTCAGGAATCTGGTTGAAGGTTACATCAGGAGCAATATAATGGATAAACTGCTGGCGGCCTTCCGGCGTATACACGTTTTCAAAGGTTGTGCTGTACGGCGCGGAAAGACTGCTTACCTGGATCCCGTCCAAAATATCGAGAGGTACTTCCCCGCCCCAGGCCGTGACCACTCCCACTCGTAAACCGAGCGCCCGGGCTGTCAGACCGGAATAGGCTACGGTTCCGCCCAGGCGATTGCCATCGGGAGTAAGGTCACAAGAAAGGTGACCCAAAATGAGATAGTCCACCGGGCCAAGGGGGACAAGGGGATGCATAAGTAAATTATACCTGAGGATGATGGTTAACCCCCAAAGGCAGGCAATATTTGGTAGTTGGATAACTGGAGAGTTCAAAAGGTGCGTAGTCAGATAGCTGAGTAGTAAAGAGAGGTCGGTTATAAGTTGTCTGTCTAAGACCATTTGTCAAGTTATTTAAGCCTGGGGTGACTGACTATAAGCGGGTCTTGCCGGAATATAAAAAAGGACCAGGAAGATGTTCCTGGTCCTTGCGAAAATATCTGGAATGAGTTATTTGGGGACGATAGTAACTTTCCGGCTGGGCTCATCGCCGATGGATTGTGTCGTTACCTTAGGATGATTTCGAAGTTCGAGGTGAACGATACGACGTTCGACGGCAGCCATAGGCTCCAAAACCTGCCGGCGACCGGTCCGAATGGCCTGATCGGCCATCCGTTGCGCCATCTGGCGCAACTGGCGTTCACGCCTGGCCCGATAACCTTCCACGTCGATCACGATCTGGACCCAATATTCAACCTGCTTGCTGACGATGAGGTTGACGATATACTGCATTGCATTCAGGATCTCGGCCCGCCGACCGATCAATACACCCAGATCATTGCCGCGAATATCGATATGAACCGGACGACGGTCTTCCTCATCCGGATCTCCATAACGGGCTTCCACACGGGCCTGGATCTTCATTTTTTCGAGAATCTCGGCGACCGTCTGGCGGGAAATGAAGAGCAAGTTATCATCCAGCGAGGCAAACCCCTTTTCCATTGCCTCGGGGGAGACAGCTGTATCCTTTAAAGTAGGTGTGGCCTCAGAAGATTCCACTTTTTCCTGGGCGGCTTCCGGAGTGGCCGGCTGAGGCGCCTTAAGGGTCAGGCGAACCCGCGCCTGCCTCCCACCAATCCCCAACAAGCCCCGGCTGCCTTCATCTAAAACTTCTACTTCCACCGCCTCCCTGGGCAAACCGAGTTCAGACAACCCTCCCTCAATAGCATCCTCTACGGACGGAGCAATTTTTTCAAGAGTTGTACGCTCGTTCATTTTTTCCTCGCTGTTATTCCTGTTGATGCCTGCACAGGCTTTTGGCCCGGAATAAGGGCCCGCCAATTCACCTTTCCCAGCATTGCATATTGCGCAATACCGATCAAGTTACCGGTAATGAAGTAAATGGAGAGGCCTGAAGCAAAGGTCAGGGCAAAGTAACCCAACAAAAGCGGCATGTAGAGAGCCATCATCTTGCCCATCATAGCGCCCTGGTCATTTGGATTTGCGCTGACCGGCATGGTGACTTTGGATTGGACATAGGTTGTAAGAGCCACAATGATCGCCAGGAACGGTATGGCCAATCCAAAGAGATAGATCTTCTCCGGCTGGCCCAGGTTCATCCATAAGAAATTACTATTGAGCGGCACCAGGTCGCCGATATGGAAGATCGGATAGACGGTGCGGGTCAATGTAAGCAACTGCATGGGCGAAGGAGCCAGGGCCCGGATGATGCTCTGGTAGAGCCCGAAGATCAAAGGAATCTGGATCACCGTCGGCAGACAGGATGAAAGCGGGTTATACCCGATCTCTTTATAATATTTCATCTGTTCCTGGGCCAGCTTTTCCTTATCACCCTTATTTTTCTTCTGGATTTCCTGCCATTCCTTCGAGCTCTGCATTTCCTGCATCTTGGTGCTGCCCTTGATCTGGGATGCCATCAATGGATGAGTGATCAGGCGGATAAGAATGGTAAATAGAATGATCGCGATGCCGAAATTCCCACCAATGAGCTTGTAGATCATCAAGAGTACATTTGTAAACGGGTTAACAATGATTGTTTCCCACATAATTCACTTCCTATTTGGGGGGAATGAAAGACCACTTGACTGCGCCAGTCTGATCGAGAGCCACCAGGGTGGCACTTCCAGCGGTTGGCGCAACCAGGGTTAGATTACCGGCTGCCACGGGAGTAGCATACAATTTACCGGAGACAGTGATGGGGCGGACATTCTGGCCATTCCGATCGATCAGATAAATGCTGCCAGCCTCGGTCCCCACCAGGATATTATCACCATTGACCAGCGGTGATCCAATGATCGAGCCGCTCAGAGCCTGTGTCCAGGGCTGCCCATTTCCTGAGAGAGGGAAGGCGAATAGTTTGCCATTGGCGTCGCCCACCAATAGATTGGTGCCATCCAGGACAGGGCCAGACCAGATCCAGGAGGAAGCCTGTTTCGACCAGACATTATCTCCACTGGCTGAACTGAGTCCGTAGACCGTCCCGCCGTAGGTCCCTACATAGAGTGTATTTCCCTGGCCCAATACCGGCGTGCCGAGGACGGCCCCATCCAATTTTTGCACCCAGACCTGTTTACCGGTGGAGGCATTGACCGCGTAGACTTTCTTGCCAAGGGTGCCGAAATACAAGTTCGTCCCATCGGTCGCCGGCGTACCCCAGATGGCTTGATCGGCTCCAAAAGACCACTGCAGTACTCCCTGGAGGTTGAGCGCATAGAGTTTGTAATCGGCATTGGGAGCATAGATCATCTTGTCGGTGACCAATGGGCCTCCGATCCAGCGGTCCCGAGCCTGGGCGAACGTCCAGGTCGATTTTCCCGTTTTGGGATCGAGGCTATATAACTTCTTATCGTAGCCGCCTACGATCAACTGGCTGCCATCGGGAGTTAAGACAGGGGTTGCAAAGAAAGGATTGGCGACGGAGGGTTTATCAGGGAAGCGCCAGGTCTGGGCGCCCGTCTTCAAATCGACCGCATACACGTACTGACCCCCGGCCATATAGGCCAAATTGGCATCGGCACTGATGCCGGGCCAGGCGGAAGAGGTCAGGCCGGATGCGCATCCACCCAATAAAAGGGCTATGAGCAACGAACCAATGAGAACCGAAAGTTTCGTCTTCATGGAAAAAGTATTCTCCTACTGAACGGGGTCATAACCCCCGGGATTGAAAGGATTGCAGCGCAGCACCCGCCAGACGGCCATGGCACTGCCTTTGAGGGCCCCATATTTATAAATGGCTTGATATCCATAATGAGAGCAGGAAGGGTAGAACCGGCACGTGGGAGGCCGGTGTTCCGAATATGATTTCTGGTATAGACGGATAAGGCCCAGCAATACCAGGCGCGGCCCATTTCGGACTGTGCGAGGCAGGTCGCGTAATCGCGGCTCACTGGAATATTCGCTGGATGTATGTTGATGTCGGTCTTTCATAAATCTTGCAAAAGAAGACCAGCGCGCTTGAGCAGGTTCTCCAAAGCTGCGCGAGTCTGATAGAGGTCTGATTCAGATAACGGGGAACGGGCGATCAGCACCAAGTCGGAGCCCGGCTCTGTTCGGGGTAAAAAATCACTCATCGCCGCTCTCAGGAGGCGCTTGGCCCGGTTACGCTTGACTGCATTCCCAACCGCAAGGCCGGCTGCCACCCCCACACGCACGCCGGGGCCGTCCGATTTTTTGGCATATAACACAACTAACGGATGGGCGTAAGATTTACCGGAACGCCGCACCCGTTTAAAATCGGTTGACCGGGTCAGGCGAAAGCTCCGCTTCACCTGGACCTCGCCCTCTTGTGCGCAGGCCAGCCTCAGCCGCGCCGGATGTTTCCTACCATCGGACGTGCTTGACGTGATTATTCATGCGGGTGGTCAACCGCAGGCGACCTTTCAATCTACGCCGCCTCAGAACGGTGCGGCCGTCCGCAGTAGACATGCGCTGCCGAAAGCCATGGACGCGCACCCGCCGCCGGATCTTGGGTTGATATGTACGTTTTGTTGCCATCCACTTACTCCAAAAAAGACAGGATACTGCGGACTGCGTCGAATCAAGAATGGATCAATATATCTTGTTCGAACGGGTGCCCGTGGTTATTCTTTATCCAACGCAGGACGCAGCGAACACCAAACAGCGGTCCATACCGCCGGGGTTTTTGAGGAACGGCTTGGAATTATAACCGAGGGGGGTGATTCGGTCAAACGATTACAGCCAGTGTGTCTCCGATAGGATCTCGAATTCCTTCGCCCGCGGGATCAGGTTGAATATTTCCAGTAATTCAGGCAGCGGCCGGACGGGTTTGCGGGAGGCCAGGTCAAGGATTGTGCCCTCCAGGTCGATGCTGACGGCTTTCTTGCCATTTCCTTTCAGGACGTCGTGATGAACTTTCCAGCGAGCGCCCTTCGGCGATAGACCCGAAAGCAGATATGTGATGGTCACCGTCTCTCCTAGGCGGACTTCCCGGAAAAACCGGGCATTAATGGCGGTATAGATTGGACCAATCCCAAGATCCTGGAACCGTTCGGTTGGAAAACCATGCTCTCTGAAATAATGATAGCGGAGGTCCCCCGCCGCGTCGATATAAGCGGCATAATTTACGTGCCCATTGGCATCAATATCGGCCCACCTGATCTCATACGTCCGGGAATATGCATCCATAGAAGTCCACCTCATAACAGTATGCGGGTATTATAAACAATTAAAAACATATTAGTCATGAATGCCCTCCGGTCGGAAAGTGATATTATTTTTCATTATTTTTTAGAAGGGAGATAGATATGAGCCAAAGATACGATGTCATCGTGGCAGGCAGCGGACCGGCTGGAGGAACGGCAGCTTACTTCCTGGGCGAAGCCGGAAAGAAGGTGCTAATACTCGAAAAAGAGACCCTGCCGCGTTATAAGACCTGTGGGGGCGCCGTCTCTTTGAGGGTCCTGGCTCAATTTCCATTTTCGTTCGAACCGGTCATCCGATCCAGGGTTGAGGCCATTTCCTATGCCAGTGGGAAAAAGATGGTCACTGTGCCCTTGAAAGAACCCACTTTGTGTATGGTCATGCGGGATGAGTTCGATGCTTACCTGGCCAGGCATGCAAAAGCCGAGCTGCGGGAAGGCACAGCCGTCAAAGGGGTGAAAGAAACCGCCGAAGGCGTAACAGTCGAAACCGCAGATGGCCAGCGCTTCGAAGCCGATACCCTGGTTGCAGCGGATGGAGCCAATTCTGCAGTGGCCAGGTCCTTGAATTTACGCAGGAAAAAAGTGCTGGCCGGCGCCATTGAGATCGAAGCTAGCGTTCCTGAAGACATACTGACACGCTATGCCAATAAACCTGTCCTCATTTTTGGAGACGTGGGAGTCGGGTACCTGTGGGTCTTTCCCAAAGCCGATCATATTTCGGTAGGTGTGGGAGGACTGAACCCCAGGCCACAGGAATTACAGTCGGCCCTGGAGCGGGTGATGGACCGGCTTGGGATCGTCCTGCATGGGCAGCTCAGGCATGGACACCCGGTGCCCATTTACAGCCGGCGTGAACAGATCAGCACTCCCCGCACGCTTTTAGCCGGCGATGCGGCCGGACTGGTGGATCCCTTCACCGGCGAAGGCATTCGCTTTGCGATCAAAAGCGGGCGGTTGGCAGCCGAATCCATCCTGGCAGGCCGGATTCAGCGCTACGCCTCTTTGATCGATCGACAGATTGGGAGGAACCACCGGATCGGCACCACTCTGACCTCCATTTTCTATGGGCAGACCGGACTCATGTTCGATATCTTCTTGCGAAACCCGGTCCTCAGCCAAAAATTGACCGAGATGGTGGGAGACCAGATTGGATATGGGCGGCTGCTTTTGAGCATCACGGGAACCTTACCGCGGTTTCTTTTTTCCAAGAAGATACCGCTGGACCAATAGACAGGTCTTTGAGGTTCGGCTATTAATTTGTGAGGGCTGGCTGATTTGGGAGGTTGGGTTGGATGGAGGGGATTAATAGGAAGAAGGTGCTGCCTTTCCCCATTATGCTTTCCACCCATACTTTCCCAGCGTGTTTTTCGGCAATCGAGCGAACGATGGCCAATCCCAAGCCAGTGCCTCGCTCGGCCCGGGCTTCGCGGCTGCTGCCGCGGAAAAACTTTTCAAACAAACGGGGTTGATCCGCCGGGGAAATGCCAATTCCATTATCCTGAACTTCAAACAAAGTCGAGTCCGGTAGAGGTTTGAGGCGCACCTTTACCTGACCATCCTTGGGTGTGTATTTAATGGCATTTTCCACCAGGTTAAAGAGCGCCTGCTGAAGCAAGGCCCGGTCAGCCTGGATGGACACGGGCATATCCGCAGCCGCCTGGACTTCCAACCGGATGCCCTTCTGATCCGCCAGCAATTGGAGGGTCTTTACAGCCGCATCGACAATCTCGAAGGGCACGATTGCCTCCATCCTTAAGCCCACTCCAGCCCCAAGCCGGCCCAAGTCGAGCAAATTGCTGACCAGCCTGGTCATGCTTTCGACACCCACCACAATTTTGGAGATATAGCCTTGCTGCTGCTCGTTGAGATCACCCACCATGCCGAGCATGGTGGTATAGCCACGGATCAAGGTCAGGGGCGAGCGCAGGTCGTGGCTGACCGAAGAGACAAAATCGGATTTCAGACTATCAAGCTCTTTAAAATGGGTGACATCCTGCATCACGCAGACTCGCCCTACCGGGCGTCCCTCGGCCATGACCGAGGAGGCGGTGGCATAATAAATCTTTCCATCCGGCATGACCACTTCGGCAGATTTCTGGTCGCTCTCCAATTCGCGCAGGAGACCCTGCAACTCCTGCTGACCGATGACGCGTTCAGTGGGCTGCCCTTCCGCCCATCCCGAAACGGCTCCCAGCGCCCGTTTGGCGGCGGGATTGGCCAGGATGAGGCGGTTATCCTGATCAGTAACAAGGACAGGGTCCGGCGAAGAAGCCAGGATGGCCGCCAGGCGCTGGCGTCCCACCTCGGCCGTGCGGAAAAGGCGGGCATTGGCGGCTGCCAGAGCCGCCTGCCCGGCGAGCGTGGAAAGGAAGCGCAAATCCTCCTCCGCGAACGGGTGGGGTTGGTCATAGGCGGCCCATAATGCCCCGTAATAACGTTTTTCATGATACAGGCTGACCGCAACGAGCGCTTCCGGACGCGGCCCTGTGGTGGGCAAATCCAATGTGTGAAAATGAGCCAGGTTATCATAGACCAGCCGCCCCTGTTTTTGGACCCTTTCCAAAATAGTCCCATCGAGCCAGGCATATTGGTCCTTGGACGGCCCGAGAGCCAGTTGAAGCGGCGGGCCATCCTGGAGCTGTGCCGCCGGAAGCATGGCCACCCGGACCGAGCTGGCGCCGGAGGCCAGCACCGCTTCAAGGATGGGCTGGACGGCACCTTCGATATCCAGTGTGGAGGCAACCCCCTGGCTGACCAGCAAAAGCTGGTTTAGCTCCTCCAGGCGGGTTTGCATGCTCAGCCGCATTTGCTCGAATGCCCGCCCTAATTGGCCGACCTCATCCATTCCTCCAGGTTCAAGGGGTTGATCCAACTGTCCACGGGCGATCCGGGCGGCTTCGATAGATAAACCTTGCAGCGAAGAGGTCAGACTCCGCAGGCTCAGCCGCAACAAGACCGCGGCAGCCAGGGCCAGCGCCAGCACGACGCCTGCCAATGGAGCGGCAATATTTAACGCAAGTTGTTGAGCCTGCTGAGCTGGAACCACCAGCACAATGGACCAGGAGGTCCCGCTGACAGGTTGGAAATAAGCCAGGCTGCGAGTCCCGTTTGGAGCAGGCAGATCGTAAAAAGACGCCAGGCTGCCAGGCTCAACCGGAAAGACATTCATGAGTTCATTTGCGGTGGGACTGAAAAGGATCTGGCCCTGCTCATCGAGCAGTTTTCCCTGCCCCCCCAGTGATTGGAGGCCTTGAAAACCAAGTTTCAATGGTTGGAAAAGCGGATTGCTGGCCAACTGGCTGTGGCCGATCAAAATGCGTTTTGTCTCTCCATTCTCATCTTGAACGGCAGCCATGAAAGAAAGCCGTGCCGACGCATCTCCCGCAGAAGGCGGAAGGCTGTATGTTTGAGCTGCAATCCCCTTGACGGCCAATGCCAGGCCGCTGTTCTCTGACTGCGACAACCCAAAAGAGGCTGCCTCGCCGGCAGGATAGGCGGCTACTACTTTTCCCTTAAGATCGAGGACATAGAGCCGGTCGAAATAAGTGACCGTGTGCATTTGATCCCCCAAAAATTGGCTCAAAGTCCCTCCGGATCCGCTCAACACCTGCGGCTCTCCGGCGATCTGCGTGATCAGGTTCTGCCCAGTTTCAAGTAGAAAGGGCACTCCCGCGGCGGAGGTTTCAGCCGTACCGGCCAGACGGTCACGGATCATCCGGCGGGCTGCATTACCGGCTACGATCCAATCTCCCAAGATCACGGAAACAAGCAAGATGGCAATAAATGCCCCGCCGCCGTTCAGAATACGGGTCTGCAAGCTGAGTTCCGCCGGAGAGGGCTGGAGGGGTTCGTGGTTTCCCCAGGCGCGTGGGAGCGCAATTGCGATCACCTGGACGAACAATCCCATGAACACAATTTCCCCGGCGGCTGCCAGGGTGGCCGGGCCCAGGTTGGTGAGGGCAAAATCCAGGCGGCCGGCCAACCCGCCTGTTACCGATAAGAGAGAACCATAAATATAGATGAGACTGTAAAGAGGCACCAGGACCAGACTGATCAGGAAGGGCTGGCGCAGGAGACGGTAAAAAAGAGTGCGATAGCGTTGATGGATGGCTGTACTGAAGAGGATTGCCAATAAAGCCGGTTGAAGAAAGCTGAAAAGATTGTGGGTATCCCACAGGCAGCGAGTCAGCCCCGTGAAAGCCCCCACGATCAACGCATCCACCGGCCCCAGAAATCCACCGGCCAGCATCCACGGCAGGGCTGAGAAAATCATCCAGAGAGGATGATGGGGTCCGGCCGGGATGCCGGAAGGCGGCAAGGCTTCTCCGGTGGACAGCTGTAATCCTAAAAACAGGTTTGTAAGTGGAACAAGAACAAGGAAAAGGCCGAGCCACCATCCCCGCCGCGGACCATGCTTCTGCATCCGCCGCCAGCGTATCCCCATAAAGACGATCATCCCTGTTAAAAGCAACCATCCCAACCAGCTCAATAAAGAATTGAGCAGGTCAGGATAGGGCAAATTACCAAGCAGGGTCAGGATGGGTGTCATGGGGTATCGGCAATTATGGCCTCTTTGCCATAGACCCCCCGGTAATCCTCCGGCAGCAATCCGGCTATATGGCGCATGACCAAATCGGCATTCCGCTGACGGGATGAACGCCTGGATTCACCCTTCCCCTCTACAGGCGGTAGCACGAAAGGTTTGCCGATGCGCATTTCCAACAGGGGGCGTTTACCCCTGGAAGCCTTCTTAAAGAAGTCGTCGGTTGTACCGACGATGCCAACCGGAATGACCGGCACGCCGGTCTGTTCGGCAATATAGGCGATACCCGGAAAGGCCTGGCGCATGCCGGGAATATGAGACCGCCCGCCTTCCGGGGCGATCAAGAGAGCATAACCGCTTCGCAAGGCTGAAATGGTCGCTTCCATGGCAGCCCGATCATATTCTCCCCGATGGACAGGGATACCTCCCCATAATTGTGCCAGGTATTTCTGCCCGGGTCTATCCCAGACATCCGAGGCGCCGAGGGCTTCCACCTGTTCAGGCCAGAAAACGCCTACGAACGGAGCTTCAAAAAGGGAGACGTGGTTGATGGCGACAATATAAGGGGTGCGCAGAGGCACATTCTTTTTTCCGGTGACTTTGACCGGCGCGAGGATCCGAAAAAGCAGCCGGAGCAGGAAACGAATGAATGGGCGAGCCAGCCAGCGCCGCCACCAGGCCAGATGATATGCCTCTACCTGCATAGCTTCTCCACTTTTTCAAAGACTTCGTCGGCATTCAATTTTTCAGAATCGAGAATGATGGCATCCGGAGCCGGTCGCAAAGGCGAGAAGGCCCGGTTGGAATCGATTTCATCCCGCTTTTTCACCCCGGCCAGGATGATCTCATAATCGGCCTTTCCGCCGCGATCCAGGATTTCCTTATACCGCCGGCGGGCACGTTCTTCCGCCGAGGCGACCAGATAGATCTTCAGCCCTGCCTCCGGTAAGACCACGGTACCGATATCCCGCCCTACCATGACGACCCTGCCGCGTAAACCGATCCGGCGCTGTTGGGAAGCCAGGGCTTTCCGAACACCCTGGTAAGCCGAGACAGGAGAAACGAAGGCCTCCACCTCGGGTGTGCGGGTCTCCCAGGTGATATCCACACCATCGGCCAGCACATCACAAGGACGCCCATCTTTTTTGGAAGGAGGGCGCACATCGATTTGAACTGTTTCCGCCAGCCGGGTGACCGACTCCTCATCTTTGACATCCACTTTACTTTGAAGCATGACCCAGGTGACGGCACGATACATCACCCCGGTGTCGAAGAACAGGTACTCGAGCAATTCCGCCAGGCGGCACCCAAGGGTCGATTTGCCCGAGGCTGCCGGGCCGTCGATTGCGATGATTTCAGGAAGGGCCATAGGTTACATTAATAAAGAGATGAAAGATCAGGGATTGGAAGGAGGGACGCCTTGATTATCGAGCATCAAGTCACTGCGGACCCACAGGTCCACTTGCTGGCGCTGAACGGGCATTTGCCGGTAGACGAGCCACTTCAACCATTCAGCCGAAGTGGCCTGGCCCCAATCCACCGTTTCGGTCAGGACCAGCGGCTCACCCCGGTAGGTGGCAGAGAGACTCACGTCCCCGGGAGGAGTGATGATCATTTCGGGGGTGGCATCCGGGGCGAGTTCGGTCACATCCTGAACTTTCCATTGCCGAAACAACCAATGCAGGGCCGGAGAGTCGGTGGACAGGATGGTGAGAGGTAGTTGGGCCGCATCGCCACGGTTCAATTCTGAGATCTGGTTGGCCACCTTCAATAAGATATCCACCCGACCGGGCCTCGGCTGGGGCGGCCACAGTTCGTTCGTCAGAGGTTCCCGGATTGTAGCCGCGCCGGTGGTCATTGCGATAGTGAAAAGGGTCAGGCAAACTACACCCGCCCATACCCCGCCCAGGCGGGCAATCCGGGGTGACCAGCCCGTGCTGGCGAGGAGCAAGCTCAAAACGATCAGGAATACCACCGCAAGAAGCAAATACATGCGTGTGCGGGTGATCTGGGCGGCCAGGTCCATATTTGTGAGCGAAGCCACATTCAACCAACCGAAAACCACGAAGACGATAACCACAGTCATGACTGCAGCCACTTCCCACAGGGGTTGACCCTGGAAATCTAAATGATGGCCCAATTCATACGCCGCCAGGACCCATAATGGCAGAAGCGCCCAGGCCAGGTCGCCCACCTGCCTGGAGGGGTAGACGATTGCCAACAATACGGCGACCAAAGCCCAGGTTCCCAGGGATATGATCGCAGGGTCTTTTTTTACAATACCACGGACAATACCGGCAATCCCGAACCCGAGCGGAAGGATCTCATAAGCCGGCAAGGCCAGGGCAGGCTGCCAGGCGGGGACGTTCGAAAGAGTCCACCAGCCTTTCAGGAAAGTCCAAAACGAGGTCACAAAGGCGGATAGACCCTTGGGCGAAAAGATGAGCAGACTGCCAACCACCAGGATGGCGCCAATTCCCCAATAAAGCGCCGGGCGAAAATTCTGGAAGGAAAAATCCGGGAACAAGGGAGCCGGCTTTGGCTCGGTTTCATTTGCCTCATTCCGCAATTGGATCTTTCTAACCGCACCGGAAATAAACGCCCATGTGAGAGCGATGCCCAGCAATCCCAGCCAGATCGAAGGCCCTGAAAGCAAGGCCAGGCCGGCGAAGACTCCCGCCAGTGCACGGCGGTCCCGGGCCCACGCCAGCACAGCCAGGACCGGGAAAGCAATCGAAAGAATGGGACCACCGGCAAGGCGGGACATTGCCACCAAACCGGGATCAATAGCCAACCCAAAAGCCAGGACGATAGCCGGCAGCCGCCCAAAACAACTCCGCATGAACCAGGGCGCCAGGACAAGGACAGTGCCTGCCAACGCCGGCCATAAACGGGCCAGGAAATTCGTCGCGCCAAAAATGGCAAACAGGACAGCCGTCAGGTGTACGTAAGCCGCATTCGGTCCGATGGCCGGCCGCAGGCCCTGAGTGATCCGCAATGCCTGTAACGCCCAGTTTGCCTCTGTATCCGAAAGAGGCAGGGCTCCCAGGTGAAGGAAACGCAGCCCAATTGCAATTACAAGTGCAATGGCGTAAATGGCATGTTCCAGGGTGGGTTGGAAATTTTTCATTGGTTTTATTTTACTGCTTCTTGTGAGAATATATAATCGACTTTCGTAAACTTCCCGTGCATTGAGGATGACCAGATTAAATATTTACGCAGTACCCTGTAGCATCATTCTCCGGGCGGGCCGGGCAAATCCTGGGAGTTACCAGCCTCTTCTTGTGAAACTTCGTAGACGACGACGGCCCCGGATTGGAAGACCGGCTTCATATACGTTTTAAACTTGGTTTCGCTGACGCGATAGCTGCGGTGTTCAAGCGTACCGACAACCACGTAGCGGATGTGGTATTGAGCAATGACCTCCGAAGCCACCTGCCAATCGTTGGTTTGATACAGGCAGGCAATATCATCCGAGCGCATCCGCCGAGGATCGCCCAAATCAAAGCTGGCCTGGCAGGGGAGATTGGTCAGAGGGGAGACCAGGTTATCCAGGTTACCCCGCCATTGAAATTCATGCCAGTACCAGCCCAGCACGGTGGGTTGGCCGGAATAGACGGAGATTCGCCCGTAATCCGAATAAGTATCCTTGCTGACCGCTTCGGCTACCACGCCCGCCGGCGCGGTGGAGAGCCACTTCGCCGCAGCCGCGTCATCCGGGTATTGAGATTGGATAAGTCTGCCCCCATCCAACGTCCATACCTGGAAAGCCTTTTGGAGCGCCTGCGGGTCTTCTGCAGCCTGGGCCGCCTTGAGAGTGCCCTCGAAGGCCGGGATCTGGAAATCGCCGGTTTTATCAGGCAGCCCCAGGATAGGGAAGGCGAGGGACATGGCCACACCAATTACCAGGATGGGAAAATAGACCCACCTCCAGCCTCCCCTTAATTTTTGCAGGAGAATTCCAGCCCCAAACGCCGTCACCAGACTTAATAATATCCAGGCCTGGAAATAGAATTTAAAGACCGTGTTCAATCGATAGTCGAACAGGTCCCGCAGGAAGACAAAATCCGGCGCCAGGATCAGTACGGCCCCCACCAGGAGCAGCAGCATGGCAAACGGCAGCGGGCTGGGAGCCTCCGTGGAAGCCTGCCGGGTTGCCTCAGGTCGATCACCGGAGGGAATGATGAACGCCACGGCCGGGCCGATCAGGCAGAGCAAAGTCAGCAAACCGCCTATGTAGGATAACCGCCGCAATGTGGCCAGTTTAAAGCACAGGCCGATGCTGCCGGCGCATTGGGAATTGATCAGGCCCTGGACAAAACCGGGTTGAAGTTTATAAGCCAGGAAAGCCAATCCCCAGGAAGTTACCCACAGGAGGAACGCCAGGGCTGCCGCCAGGCCAAAACCCATTTTCCAGCGGGAGGCGACTTTTTCCGACCGCCAGAGGTAAATAATAAAGGGAAAGAGGACCAGGAAAAAGGGGCCGAACATGACCCACAAATGGGCGCCGCGGGTCGGCGAAACCAGGTTGGGCAGGATTCCGCCGGCCTGGGAGGAAAAACCCACATAGAACGGCAAATAGAGGAGGATGGCGGCGAAGCCCACCGGCAGGCTGAAAGCCAAAAGATCCTCCAGCCGCCTCCAGGCCCACCCCTCTGCCATGACGCGGGTCAAAACGTACGCCCCTGCCACCACGGCAAAACCAAGCAGGATATCCCAGGTATTCAGGAAGACCAGTCCCCCAAGAATAAGGGCGCCAAAGAAAAGTCCCACTGGGCGGACCGGCAGTTTATAAAAGTACAGGTTCGTCTCGCCTTTCCACCCACCCAGGAACAGGTTCAACGCCACTGCGATGGCCAGCAAGTCGAACGGCATGGCCAGCACATGCGGATGCAGGTCCCCCAGCAGGTAGGAGAAAGCCGGAAATTCATCGATGATCTCGGTGGGGTTTTTCAACAGGTCGAGATCCTGGATCACCCGGGAAGCTCTCCACCACCAATTGAAATAGGGGCCAGGCGGGTTGGAGAGTTCCGTAATCCCCAGCCAGGACCAAAAGGCCGACGTTTTGGATCCATCCGGCTGGGCCGTCCAAAATATTCCCTTTTGATGAAGAATATAGAGGAAGCCGACCATGTTCGAGACAAAGAGAAGGAACAACGGCCCCAGCACCGGCAGCCCGGTAAGGGAAAACCCGGAACGCTTTTCCGGCTCATTTTTATCAGCCTCCTTTCGCCTCCAGGCCGCCAGCAGGTTATAGACAATCCCATAGGCGCCGATAAAACTCAAACCGAAGATGAGGGAGGTCATCAGGTTATGGGCCACGGTTCCTAGCGTGCCGGTGGCTTTGGCCAGCATGGCGGTCATTACGTACCCGAAATAGTAATAGGAGATGGCGTAACCCGAGAGCCATGGATCGTGCGGAGGAAATGTCGGCGAGTGCAGGATGGCATTTATGAAGGCCGTTTCCATGGTCTTTTCGCCGCCGGCTGTTTCGATCTGCGGATTGGAGGCCCGCACAAAGGCCCAGGCGGCAAAGGCCAGGAAGAACAGGATCTCAGCCGTAAGGATGGTCCGGATATGAGACCGGATCCATTCAAGCACAGCCTGGCGCTTTTCCTTCCGCCAGGAGATTCCAGCGGACACGAGGATCAGGACCAGGAACGCCAATCCCAGGCCGCCGCCGTCATTTTGGATCACCCCGAGAGAAGTCAATATCCAGAAGATAAAACCCCACACCAGCAGACCCAGTGCCCGCGCGACAGTGAAGCCGCGGTCGGCCAGCGCCGGGAAAAGATGATAGGCCAGCGGGAAAGTAACCCAACCGATCAAAGAGATCAGGAAGTACCAGGCGAAGAAGTTCAGCATTGTGTCAAGCAGTCAAGTTCAGGATTCTATTTTCCGAGATTTTCGGGAAGGGCGAAAGTTCCATCCGGATTGGGTTCGAAATCCAATACATTATAGACCGCCTCGACATTGATCGGTCCGTACACATGGGGAAAGATCTCTGTGGTCAAATCCTGTCCCGGCTCCCAGCGAAGGGGAGATTTTAATTCAGCCGGGTCAACCGCCAACAAGACCAACCCGTGTTGGCCAGAATACAGTGAATTGGCTACGCGCAGAATTTGGCCGGATTTCGAGCAATGGATAAAGCCCTGCCCCACCAGTGAATCCGCCACATATTTTCCCTTTTCCTGGGCTTCGTCCCAGGCGGCCCGGGAAGTGATGTGAAAGATGAGTTCACTCATTGAAATTCACCTCGTAGATCACCGTCTTCCCATCCTTATCCCGGTAGACAGCATGCCAGTATTTCCCATCATATTGCTGGAATTTTTGCAAGCAATCCGGGCATCCGGGGGAATCACCCGCCCACCCGGGGGTTACGTATTTGGCCCATTCCAGCTCGCCGATGATGATGTAGCGAACATTATACTTTTGGAGGAAGTCCAAAGTAGCCTGGATGTCGGGAGTTGTATAAAAATTATCTTCTTCGGCGCCGCGAGCAATGACGGTGGCATCGAATAAGACTCTTTGCTGCTGCTGGTGCCACTGCCAGCCGACCACATCCGGGAGGCCCGTATAAATGGAGATACGATTTAACCATTCATACTGAATGCCCGCCCCGGGTGCCTCGGCAATGACGGGTGAGCCTTTCACATTGTCCTGCAACCAACGGATGGCGCGGTAATCCGCGCTCAGGTCGAGGTTGGTATTGCGCTCGAAATAGGTGGCGTAATCCATAAAGGTCATACTATCCAGAGTATGGGGCGTGTTGGCCGCCATACGGTCCTCGATCTTCCCCCAGCCTCCCATCAGGATGAATAAGGCTGCGCCGGCGACCAGGAGCGTCGAAGCCACTTCCCAGGTGACCCTCCAGCCAAAGAACCAATGGCGCTGCTCGCTGAGCAGCCAGACGAAGCAGCCCGCTGCGCTGAGGCCGAGAAGGGTCCAGGCCTGGTAATAGATCTTAAAGACGGTGTTCATCCGGCCGATATCGCCGCCCATGACGATCTCTTCGACGACCATGGAGAGCAGCAGGCCGGTGCCGGTCATGAACATGACCAGCCGTTTCGCATCCGAGAGGCGTGGGCTGAAAAGCAGCAAGATTCCGGCCCAGACTGCAAGAGGAATCGCCAGCCAGAGGATGGTGGGCTGTTTAAAGGGCACATTCTGGGTGGGCTTCATCACCCACAATTGTTGGGCAACCAATACCAGTAACAGGACTGCGATCACGGCAATGATGAGGTCACGGTAAGGCCGCAATTTCCGCAGCGCCGAAACAGGCGTCTCGGCCAACCATTGGCGGGTTTCCCACAGCATCCATGAGACGATAAAGAACAGGAACACGCCCCAATGGATCAGGTAGGAAGAAATATCCGAGCGTCCGCCGGTCCAGGGATAGATCTTTGTATACCCCTGGTCGAGCAGGTACCAGTGCGAATAAGGTTGGTAGAGAAGGAGCGAACCTCCGGCTAAAACTGCCACGGCTCCCAAAGTCAATGCCAGCCGCTTCACCCATTCCGGGATGGCCAAGTTCAAGTGGGATACATCCGCGTAACGCCAGACGGAATAAGCCAATACGGCCGAACACAGGAGAATGTAGGTGTAAAAGTCCCAGGTGTTGGTGGGCCGGGTTGCCCCAACAACCAGCGCGCCCAGGAACAACCCAACCGCCGCGTTGAGCGGATTTTTCCATTTGGCCTTGGAGAGGAGCACAGATAGTGCCCAGGCAATGGCCAGTATGGTGACCATCAACCCGATCACGTGGGCATGCATATCCGAAAAAATGAATGAAAAGATCGGAAATTCCGTAATTGGAGAGCCGGAACCGTCCGGCAAGGCCCGGCTGGGATTCCAGTACCAATCGCCTGGGCCATAAGGTAGGTGTCCCGATCCAACCAGGGTCATGTAGAAACCTTTGAAGGTCCAGGCAATGCGGGTGAATATGCCGGCCTGGTCGATGACGCCATTCGGCGCGGCGATGCGCTGGAAGCCCTGGTAAAGCATCCGGACGATGCCCAGGTTACCCAACAGGAGGATGGCGGAGGTTGCCGAAATACCGCCGAAGAAACGGGCATCAAAGAAACTGGAGCGGGCGGGTTGAGGCACCAATTCTATTCCGGCATTATCAGTAACAGGAACATCCTGGCCGGCGGGATTTGAGGCGGTCTCTATTCCGGCATTTCCAGTATAAGAAACTTCCAGGACATTGGCTTTCCGGTCAAACAGCCCGGCCAACAGGTTCCACCCCACCGAAAAAGCGGATACGCCCACGCAGGCGAACAATGTCGGCAGGAGAAAATTGAAGGCAATGGAAGGAACGATGCCGAGAAGCTTTACCGGGGTGCCCACAATGACATCCCCGTAATAATAATAATTGATATAGCCGTTGGCAAACCAGGGATCGTAGGGCGGGAAACTGGTGCTTTTCAAGATGGCATTGAAATAAGAAAACTCCATCGGGCGCTCGCCGCCTTTTGACGGATGCCAGAGGTCGGGATTGCCCAGGCGGATCAGCAGGTCGACCACAAATAAGGCCAGGAAAAGGGTTTCCACCATCACAAAATATTTCCAATTCCGGCGGAATTCCTGAATTAATTCATCCCGTTGGCGCCAGGCAAACCACAAGCCGATGCCAATAAGCAAAACCAGGCAGAGAGCGATGGCGGTCCGGCTGTAGGTCAGTCCGATGGAACCGGCGATCCAGGCGAACCAGGCCCACAACAAAAGACCCGCAATCCTCGCCAGCGGATAACCATGGTCCGAGAGACCCGGTAAAGCCGCCCGCAGGATAGGGTAGGTGAACAATCCCAGGAGCATAATGACCAGGTACCACAAGACCACTCCCAGGCCAGGATAGCGGTTATAAAAAGCATTTCGATTGAAGAGATCCGCCCAGGTGCCGCCGGCTTGTTGGGCAGCTAATTGGTCAGCGGGCAGCAGCGTGCTCTTATAGCGATCCGCCTGGCCCGGCGTAAGGTGGATGGCCATGCTGGTATCCACGGCTCCGAGAATCGCTTGCACCTTGGCGGGGTCAAAATCGGCGCTTTTCTTAAAGAACAATACCTTGGGGTGGTCGTAGAAAGTAAAAGCTTCTTCGGCAGATGAGTCATTAATTATAAGGGGGCCGATGGTCGGAAAATCTTCGAAGGTCCGCACCAGGTCGAATCCCAGGGTGCCGTGGAACATACCCGGCTCTGCATTCTCATAACACCAGATGATATTCTTCTCCGGCGGGCAACCGATCAGGTCGCGATAATAGACGGTCGTCAGCGGGAAGCGCTCGGGAATGCGGGTGATCTGCCCGTACTGGTGATTGGTGGGAATAAAAATGTAATCGGCCTGGTCGAGAATATTGGTAAATCGGGCCACTTTCTCGGCGTTATCATCCCAATAGACTTGCAAGTTCAGGTCGCCTCGATAAATACCGCCAAACGGGTCGTAACCGGAAATCCGGAAAGGAAGGGACCAATCCAAATCCGTCTCATTGGCAAACGTGCCCCCGGAAAGGACCAGGATACCGCCGGTGGTTTGGATGGTGAGAACATAGGTGCTGTTTTTATCCAGGACAACGGGCCGGTCGAGCGTAAAAGTGATCGGGTTTCCACGCGGGTCGTTCGTTGGAAGGAAATCACCTTTCGCAGTGGCGGTGGCAAGCACATGGTCAGGTGAAGAATTGGGGCCGCCTGAGAGGGCCAGCGAGACGGTCTGCGTACCTGCGCGAGAAATATCATTCACGTGGGCGAAGTCGATCTCGTTCAAGGTGCCATTCGCCTGAGGCACGAACTGGGTTGTGAAGGCCTGGTCTGAGCTGACCTTGCATTGTGGCAGCGAATCGAGGGTCTGGTGGACCGGTGCGCCGGCGCCAGGTACCGTGAAAGCGAGCTGAACCGGCCCGCAAACCTTCACCTGCCCCCCATCACTAAGGGCTTCCACTTTTAAGGTATAGGTCGTATCCGCGTTCAAGACGGGCGCCTGGTCGAATACCACCGTCTGGCTGGTGGAGCCAGTTTGGACCGGGCTGCTGGTGGTCAATAGCCCCACTGCCAACGGTTGCGGGTCATTCGGAGATTGCCACAGGCTGACCTGCAAGTTGGCGGATCCGGTAATATCCTGCGTGACCGCATAGGGGACATAGATCTCACTCACGGAGCCGGTCGCCATGGGGGTAAAGGCTGCCTGGAAGGGCGCATTGTCCTGGATCACACTGCCGGCCTGGAACGGGAGCGGCTGTTGGTAGACGGATTCTCCGTCTGCTAATTTGATTTCCAGATTGATCGGGCCGGGGATGTTCTGGAAAATCCAGTTGGAGGCGGCAATGCGCGGCTCGGTATGAGTATAAATTTGCAGGAACGCATACGCCCATCCGGCGGTCAAGACCAACACGACTCCACCCAGGAGGATCGCCACCGGCCTCAGCATAGCCATCCGGCGGCCCGCCTCCGCCGATTGCTTGCCCTTGTCCCATAACCAGAAGACAAACCAGGCCGCCATCATCGCCAGCAATGGATAGATCGGCAATTGATAACGCATGGTCGGGTTGTACTGGAGCGATTGCCAGACAAAATAACCGGCCGTCCAACTCCATAGGAGGAAGTGCTGGGCCCATTCCCCTTTGATCATCCGCCAGCCCATCCACAAGAATCCCAGCCAGGCCAGGATCCCGAGGGCAAACCCAGTCCCCACACGGTCAGGTTCTGGAAGGAATAGAGATGGGTCCGCCGCGCCCATTGGAGCGCCCAATCCAGGTCGGCATTCGGAGTGGCCTGGCGGCGTTCCTCCTGGATGTTGGCGATCCATTTCGGATTAAGACCCACACCCGTGAACGCATACGGCATGAAAACGCGGAAAGATAGGACGGCAAACAATCCGCCGATGATCAAATAGGCCATGTTCTTGCGGAGGAAATCCTCCACAAGAGGATATTTCTTCACGGCGAATTCCCCGGTTTCGGCCGGTTGGCTGCGGCGGTCCCGCAGATAACGCACCCCCAGGGCCACCGGTAGAAGCACTGCCAGCGGCGCGGCAGTCAGTTTCGAGGCCAGCGCCATCCCGAAGGTGATCCCAAAAATGGCGCTCAACCAGAAGAGGCGGTCCTTGAAAAGGCGGGCAAAATAATTCGGTTTGGGCTCCGGAAAATCATGGTTCTGTTGAGTAACAATGACCACGGCCAAATAAGTCGCCAGGAACATGAAAAATGTGGCAAAATTATCCGTGGTGTAATAATGGGACTCCTGGATCTGCATCACTGCCAGGGCAGAAAACAACGCTGCCAGCAGCGCCACACCCGGTTTATAGACTCTCTTGACAATAAAATACAAGAGAGCAATGGTTCCGATATCCGCCAGTGCAGACATCTGCCGGCCAAAGATATCGAAGTTGCTCATTTGTTTTAAACCCTGGGCCAGGTAACGCACCAGGATGATCGGCAAGTCGCCGTAGACATAGAACCCATTGCCGGTATTGTGTGGGTTGAGGGTCGAATTGGCTGTATCGAAATACTGGGAAAGGCTGTGCACCGGTGAAATGTTGAGCGTGACACTTCTCAGGAATAGCTCATCCGGCTGCTGGTATTGGACATCGCCCCAACCGGCCCCGGTAAATCGAAAATAGGCGGCTACCAATAGAACCAGGATGAACAAAATGTCAAAAATCCAGGCCAGGTTCTTCTTCGGGGCAGGTGTCTCGGCGGTCAACATAAAAAGCCTCAGTTATTTCTCCGGGGGAATAAAGAAAATAAAGAAATCCTTGCCCGCCAGCTTGGTGGCGGAATGAAAAGTGCTTATAACTCCCTGTGGATATAATTGCTCCAGCGTATCCACATCCGCCGTGTCTTCGATATTCAAAATGATCAGTTTCGTTCCCACCACAGTTTGGGTGGAGGCAAAATCCTGGGGCCAGAGGGCAAAGTCGCGATTGGGGATGCCCGCCCATACACCCGGCAGACGTGTGTCGACCCAATACGGATACGGCACGATCCAGGTATTGTCCGTGTTCCCATAGGTCTGTCCAAACTGCTTGATCACCGCGCCCATCTCGGAGCTGTTCCATGCCCCCCCATCGAATTGGGTGGCGTATTGGCGGAAAACCAGGTCGTAGTTTTGGAAGACAGCCGTCCCTGCCAGAACGACCAGCACGACCCCGCTCAATGCGGCGGCCGGTCGGCGGTTCATCCTGGAAGCAATGGCTCCCAGCAGCCCGTCTAAAGCGATCGCGACGATGAGGAAGACCGGCACATACGCGCCGGCCGCCCGGTTCAAGGCCGGGTTCTCAGTCGGGAAGGCCAATGAAAGGATGGATGGCAGTTGCAGCAGCGGAACGGACAACAAAAGGAACAAGTCCAGCCAATGCCGCTGGCGAATATAACGCACCAGCAGGAGGAAAATTCCTATGATAAAGAGCGCAGCCGAGACCACATCCAGGGCAGGGCGGTAGGTCACCGAATGGACCCAGATCTGCCCGTCATCCCAGTTGAACATTTTTAACGCATTCCAGGTATTCGAAAGGAAGATCTGCCAGGCCGGGCCCGGTAGCGGAGTTTCGCTGCCGGTCACGCGGCTGAAGGCTCTTATCCCAAAAGCGGTCGGGTTATCGACCCAATAGCGGGCTAAAGGCAGGAAAACGATGAAAGAGACCAGTGCGACGACACCCAGCCAGGCCAGGGCCTGTTTGCGGGTGCCCCGGGATTGAGCATGCAGGATGTACAATCCCACCGCGATCACCACGACGAATGGAACGATGCGGAAGGGACTGTAACCGTGCAGGCCAAAGCCCAGGAACAAACCCGCCAGGATGAAATCATTGCGGTTGCGCGTGCGCAGGCCACGGATGAGATAGTAAAGTGTGGGGGCTACGAAGAGAGGGTAAAGAGGAAAACGTAGACCCACCCGGCTGATGACATTGGGCCAATAGGCGATGCCTGCAAAAAAGAGTGCCAGCAGCCCCAGGCGTTTCCCGCCCAGTTCCTTCCCCAATAAGTACATATAAGGAAGGGTGACCAGGCCGGCGATAACCGTACCGATTTTCAGGCTCAGGAAGGAAAGTCCCGTCCCGAAGATCCACGAAACCACCAGGGTAAGATACATCTGGATGGCTTCCCGCCCGGTATTGCGCGGGAAGAAGATATGGGTTTGACCCTGGGAAACATCATATACGTCCAGGATTTTTTCCGCATGGTCGCTGAATGGTTCGGAAGGAACGCTGCCAAGTTGATACAGGCGGAGGAAAACGACCAGGCCGACGACTGCAAGGACAAGCAGAGTCCAGCGGGTGACCGATATTTTCCAGGAATTCTGCCTGACAAAGTCTATCAGTCGTCTCCGGGTTGGTTTATTTTCCACCGGGCGATCACTATCGCTGAATTTAATGACAAGATCGGAAAAAGATGTATATTCCTGGTCGTCCGAGATGGTGTAAGTAATTTCTTCTTCTATTCCACCTGCTGGAACCAGGTCCCAAACTGGCGGTACATAGTTGTAGGTTCCATCCACGTTCAGGATCAAAGAGCCGCCGCACCTTGTAACAAAAGGCGACCCCAAGGAAATGGGTTGGTCACCTTGATGAGCCGCGATGACCTTGACTGGGCCGCTTTCAATCTCGTCATTCGCCAAAACATTGCCGCTGATGGCCGGGCCATTCTCCACTCCATTGCCAACACCTTTTCCAGCACGGATATATGGGAGCCAAAATGCCCACACAAAACAAAGGATGGCTGCCACCCACAGAGTTACATTAAACCCCGTAAACATATTGTCGCCCAGAAATGCGAAAGCCACCATGGCCAGGGGAATTCCCAGCAAAAGCGGTAAAACCCGCACCTTCAAGGGATCCGACCGGGTGCCGTCCGCTTGCAGGGGAGTGAGAGTCCATTCTTTTCTTATATATGCCCAAACCACCATAGCCAGGCTGAGGCCATACAGGACCAATCCCAACCCGGCGGATCGGTTCGGGGCGGGCTCCCAGGTTCGTTGCGCGACAAGGGCCAGCGCCAGCGCAATAAGAGACCGCCACGGCCACAGGCTGGGCACCTTGGGAGGCTTCTGCCGCGGGTTGTTCTTGTGGAGTTGCCACAAGGCGTTCCGCCGGCTTCGCCACGACCGGTAATCGGTTTTCCGTTAATGGCACAATTTCAGGCGGTAACTCTATTTTTTCCCCATGTTGCCAGAATTTCAAGCGGGATTTTAAATAATCGAGGATGCTGGGCTCTTCAATTGGGGGTTTTTCGGTGGTCATTGAGTATTCTCATCCGGAGTAATTTTCCTTGCAACTACCATGATACTCTCGCCCCATCGCATTGGCAAGAAGGGTAAACCCAGGATGGCCTGGAATCCACCCAGGGAGCCAAAGGAAATTCTCTGCAAGCCTTTCGGAAGGACCGGGATATAGGGCACATCCCAGAATCCATCTGCAAAGATGCGGAGCGTCTTGAAGCCCTGTTGCCGGATCAGCGTCAGCCACTCGGCGGGAGGCCTGAGATTGATGTGGGTGGGGTCCTGGTAACCAATCCAGCGGTCGCCTTTCCAGGGTTTGAGCAGCGAATCCAGGTTTGGGGTTGCCAGGATAAGGATGCCGCCCGGGCCGATCACCCGTCCCAACTCGGCGATGGCTTTCTCGGGATGGGGCAAATGCTCCACCACGTGCTTGATGATGACGACGCCGAAATAATCCTTCGGAAAAGGCAGTTCTTCCGCGCTGGCCACTTGCAGGGGCGTCAGGGGAGCCACTGTGACAGACTGGCATAAGGCCCAGTGGTTGACATCCACCGCAGCCGTCTTGAATGTCCCTTCCAATTGCCCAACCAGATGTCCCAGGCCGGAGCCGATCTCGAGCAGGCGGGAGCCGTGTTTCCCGTACCGGCGCGCAAGGATTGCGTAAAAACGGTTGGACCACCAATACTGGCTGTATTTGGCGAATGAAACACCTTGATATGTGTGGGTGCTGAAATATTGCTCGTCAAAAGCCATAGGTTTTATCCCTTAACCGCCAGCGGTTACCGATAATGGGAACTGCACTGATACATGGTACTGACCACAAATTACAGATCGCTTTTCTTTCTGGCCACGTAAAACGTGAACGTGCCATCCTCCACCGGTTCGCAGGTCGCGTAAGGCCGGATGATCCGTTCAGTCAGGCTGAGATTCCACTTTGTTGGGGCCAGGATCCATTTGCCCGTCAATTTCCGCACCAATAAGGAAGGCAGACCGAAATAATGTCCCCATTCTAACACGCGCATGGCGGCCGGAGGAAAGTAATGCCACCACTTATCCAGATGGAAGCCTGCTTTTTCGAGCCGTTCTTCCCAGACTTCCGGACCGTCGGCATGCTGGACCCGCGAGATGCGGCGGAACCAGCGGGTATAGCCCTGCCCCAGCAGGTGCGGCAGGGATAATTCCGAAAGATAGCGTTCGTTGGGCACGCAAAAATAGAAGGGCGCTTCCGCCTGCAGGCAGCGGGCCACATCCGCAAGGACGGAATCTATATGAGGAATATGTTCCAGGACTGAATTGCTGAATGCACTCGCAAAATAATTATCCGGGAAAGGACTCCGGGCCCCATCCGCCTGAACCAAAAGACGATAGGCATTCCGCTTGCCGGCTTCGTGGATGGGTCCGGTCCATGGATCCAGGCCCACATCGATTTGCCGGTCGAACACCAGCGAAGCAAAATGGCCGTCTCCACAGCCCACATCCAGCGTGGGAGCCGGCAGAGGGCAGGCTCTGATAGTAAGTGGCTTCCACGCCACGGACGAGGGCGCGAAAATAAGGCAGGTCACGTAAATGAAGGTAAAGGTAATCTTTCATCATTCCTCAAAAGGGGCGCGGGTAGTATCTCTTCTTCTCATCTAAGAATCCCTGGTTGTCCCTCAGGAGGATTTCTTTCCGAGCAATTTTTCGAACAGCTTCTCGTATTCGGCAGCCACTGTCTCCGGGTCGTAAATGTGTCTCAACTCTGCCGGGTCGCAGCTGTATTTCTGTTTATCTCCCAGCACCTCGAGCAGTCCCTGCGCCAGGGCAGCCGAGTCGCCTATCGGTACGACTTTTCCCATGGAATGCATTTGGATCGGCCGGCGGACTCCCGGCAAAGCCGATGTGACGCAGGGGACATTGTTCATCATGGCCTCGATCTGCACCAGGCCGAAGGCTTCGGTGGAGTTCAGGGAAGGGACAGTCAACACGTCCATGTTGGGATAAAGCGCAGCCAATTGGGCCTGGCTCAGGTTTCCCAGGAACTTCCAATATCCCTCTTCTTCATACTTTTTGATACGTGGCATCAAACGCTCTGAATACGCTTGCTCGCCCAGCACATTTTGATATTGGCCGGCAAAAAGAACCTGCGCTTGCGGGTATTTTTCCAATACAACCGGGAGCGCATCCAACAAGATCTCCACCCCTTTTTCGGCCGCGAAGCGGGTCACCATACCGATGACGGGCCGCCTTTCATTGACCCGCTGGGCCGCCGCCAGGGCATCCACGGATTGAACGTCTGCCAGTGGGCAACTCGACCGGCGGCAGGAAAGGCGTCAATTTTGAATGGTAGCGGGAAAGATATGCCGAATGGTCAGCGTAATCTTGTGTATAGGTAACAATGGCATTGGATAAAAGGGCGGCCATATTATTCTGGAACTGTACCACCAGGTTAACAAAACGGTTGAAAAGGCCCTTTGGCAGGAACAAGTCGCAATGATAGGTCAGCACAGCCGGCTTTCCGAAAAGACGGGCCCGAAAGGCTACGCCCGGCGCATCGAATTGGGGCAGGTGCAATTGCACCACGTCATGTTCCCTGACCAGCTTCGTCGAGACCCTACCGAAGGTCGGCGCCAAAACGCCTTTGCTGATCCGCACCGCCACCGGCACGCGGATGATCCTGACACCGTCCATGACTTCCTCGAGCGGGAGGGACTTGTCATATTGGGTGGTCATTACGGTGACCTGGTGGCCGCGGCGGACAAATGCGCGCGCCAACCTTTCGGCATAGATGGTCAGGCCGGAGGTGTGCGGTCGATAATAGGTCAGGACGGTCAGGATACGCATATACTACGGAATATCTAAATGGTGGTTGGCGGTGATATCGCAATACAGTTCGGGAGAGATGCAATCGGCGCATTCCACTTGCAAAGTGGCATGACCGATCCCATATTTATGGCTCAAAAGCTCGCTCACGGCAGACTGTACCACGGCGGTCTCGCTGATGGGAATATCGTCGGTAATAATGTGAGCCGAAAGCGACCGCAGGGATTGGGCGATGCTCCAAACATGCAAGTCATGCACGCCGCGCACCCCTTCTACCGTCAAGATATCGGACTGCAAAGCATCCATATCGATATCGGCCGGAGTGGATTCCATCAAAATGCCGACGGATTCTCGCAGGATCCCCCAGGCATTCCAAAGGATCAACAAACCGATAAAAATGCTTACCAGCGGGTCCAGCCAATCCATGTCGGTGAAGCGGATCACGATACCCGCAGCTACTGCCCCAACCGTGGAGAGAACATCCCCCATTAAATGTACGTATGCACTCTTGAGATTAAGGTCGTGATGGCTGCCCCGCCGGACCAGGAGGGCGGTCACCAGGTTGACTGCCACCGCAGCCAGCCCTACTCCGATCAGGATGTCAGCCTTGACTTCCGGAGGGGCCATCAGGCGGTGATAGGCGTCGTAAAAGATGCCCAGCGCAATCAGCACCAGCGTGGTGGAATTGACCAGCGCCACCAGGATGCCGGCGCGGTGGTATCCATAAGTCTTACCGGAGTTGGCCGGCCGGGTGGTGAAGCGCAGCGCCCACCAGGTCAATGCCAGGGCAATCACATCGGTGGCATTATGGGCCGCATCGGTTAAGAGGGCCAAAGAATTGGCATAAAGTCCTGCAAAGACTTCAAAAAAAACAAAAAGGAGGGTCAGGCCCAAGGAAAGCGCCAGCCTGCGGATGGTGGAACGAGTGAAATCGGGGACGTGGATATGAGTATGTGCCATAGCCTATAACTGCCCGATTATAACCCCGCCTTCTTAAAAATTAGTTTAGGGCCGGCTGGCGGCTCGATCCTGCTGGTGAAGTGATAAAGGCTTTTTCATCCTGGATGCCAGCGGGCGAAATCCCTGACTCAGCGTCAAAGCGGGCTGAAGCCCGCACTCCAGGTTCGGAGTTATCTCAAAGCTCGACAGCGGGAGAGTTTCCGGGTTGGCCTTCAGAAAGCTCCGTAGAGAGAACGCGGTTTCCGAGGGATCGTCATTACAATTCAACTAGGAACAAAAGCTATGCGACCCCCCATATATGGAGTTTTGAGGCGCTTTTGGGCAGTACCGCATAATTTACTATGACCGCTGGCTTAGCTGAAATCTTTCCTTTATTGATCTCAAAAACTGCCCAAATATAGGTGAAAACTGGTTCCCGATCGATAAATAATGGCCTGAGACACACCTGGTCAAGGGGTCGGGCGTTGTCCGTAGTAAATTATGCGCTATTGCGCTTTTGGGGCTAAAAATGCCACAGGTGGTGGATGTCTATGCGCAGAGGACGGAATTGTTCCGCGGAAAACGGCCCAAAAAACTCAGGAATATTGCGGTTTAAGGCGAAATTTTTCATTTTTTGGAAGCTGAGAAACTTATTTGGAGGCCTGGAGTAAATTTACAACCTCTTTTGGATGGCTTCCTTTAGCCGTTGGATTAGTTCCGCATCTCTCTCCGGATCAAAGAGATTCGCATCCATCTGTTCTTGCGGGTAAGACCAGGGCAATCCCCTCCGGTACTGCTCCGGTTCGGTCATATAACGGGGGATGATATGGGTATGCAGGAATGGGTCGGAATTTCCGGCGATAGCATAATTGATCCGAAATGCGCCGGTCACTTCCATCAGTGCATCCCCGATCAGGACCATATCAGTCAAGAAGAGACTCCGGCGCCCGATGTCCAGGTCGTTGATGGAGGCAACCGGCGGATCCGCCAACTGGATGATATAGCCGGGCAGGAACTGCATGTCGCACATCACCGCCCAGCCGGAAGGCAGGCTGCAGATTACCGTCGGGTTGGTGCCTGCCCTGGCCATGGCGATCCGCTCGGGAATTGATAGTTTCATAATTATTTCCTTTTTTACAATCCAGCTGCCTACAGTTCTTGGTTTTAGAGTGTTGATGTAAGGTTTTTTACTCTTCAGACCTCTAGGTACTTATCTATTAACCAATCTGAACCCTGTCACAATACAAGATGCTTCGCGACCCATAGGGCGCTACGCAGAAACAAGGGGAGCAGGCTGAAGCCTGCACTCCGAGGAAATGACGACTGAAGTCATCACTACGATCTACCGAATCACCTTTGAAGCAGTTTTAGTAATACCACAACTTATTTAAGAAAAACACACCTTTGTTCTCTTTCACCCAATCGAACAACCTGGACACGCCCTCTTTCACGCCTATCTTCGGGGACCAGCCCAGTTCATCGGCAGCCTTATGGATATCCGCCACGAAGACTTTTTGATCTCCCGGGCGCCAATCTCCACGATCGACCGGAATGGATTTCCCGAGCAGACCTTCCAGAATAGGCCCAAACTCCGTCCAGATGGACATGGTGTTATCCGGCCCGCCACCGAGGTTGAACACCTTTCCCTTAACCGAATCAATCTTCCGGATGGCCGTATCGTAGGCATCGAGCAAATCCTCCACATAAAGGATATCCCGGATCTGCTTTCCGTCTCCATAGATCGTGATCTGCTTGCCGGTCAACGCGGCGATGGTCATCCACGCCACCCAGCCCTGGTCCTCCACGCCAAACTGGCGCGGTCCATAGATGCAGCTTTGCCTGAAGACCACGGTCTTCAGCCCATAGATACGGGCGTAATCACGCACATATTGGTCGCCGGTGCCCTTGCTGCAGCCATATGGACTATGGAAATCCAGCGGCTGAGTTTCCGGGCAGCCGTTTGGCAGATCGGCATAATGCCAACGGGTGGGAGCTTCTGCAATGGGCACATCCAGCATCTCCCCATAGACTTTATTTGTGGAAGCATAGGTCACGATCGGTTTTCGCCCGCTCAGACGAGCCGCCTCCAACACATTGAAGGTTCCCTCCGCGTTGATCTCAAAATCATTACGCGGATCGGTGACGGAGGTAGTGACCGCCACCTGCGCGGCCAGATGGACAATAACATCCGCTTCCCTGGCCGGCCTCCTGGATCAACCCGGCGTTGCGCACATCACCCACGGTGGTCCAGAAGGCTGTATCGCCAAATTTGTCCTTCAGCCAGGCCAAATTGCGCGGCGCGCCCGGCCCGGCTGAGATTATCGAAAATAGTGACATGTTCGCCCCGTTCCAACAGGCGATTGACATAATTGGAACCGATGAACCCGGCTCCGCCGGTAATGAGATAATTTTTGGTCATCATTCCTCCACTTATTTTTGATTTAGTATCTATCCAAAAATTCTGGAGAAGCTCGTTCTTCTATTTTATAGATTAAGGATTGGCTTCCTGCCGGTGGCGCAGTTGACGGTAAACTCCCATCAATGATTCGCCTTCGGTGGAAAGTCCATATATGCCAATAATGCCGGTCACCAGGTAACTGGCAAGATGACCGACAATGGCCACCGCCAACGCCGTGGATTGGTCATGGGTCACCAGGGTGAGCGCCCACACAATTGCGCCTTCATACGTACCCACGGCTCCGGGAAGGGAAGGGATGGCATTACCAAAAGCTACAACCCCCAACGCAAACAAGGCCCACACCAGTTGAGCCTGAGGAAAGAACGCCAACAGCAACACATAGAACTGGGCAATGCCAATGATCCAGTCCAGCAGCATCCAAAGGAAAAAGCGCAGGAAAAGCCAGCCATCCGTGAGAATGGCCAAGCCTGCGAATAATGGCGCCAGGAACTTTTCCCCTAATTTTTGTAAGCGGGGCCGGCGGGCGGCGAAACGGTTGAAAAAATTCATGGCCCATTCCCGCTTGCGCGCCAGGATATATAAGGCCACCAATCCCAGGGCGACGATCACGCCGAGGACTTTTGCAGCATTCCTGGCAGATTCCGCTCCCACCACAAAGGGAATGGCGGTCAGCAGGATTACCGCCGAGAAGGCCAGGTCCACTCCCCGCTCGATCACGATGGTCGGCAGCACTTCCATGAATTCCAGGTTAGCCTTGCGTCCCAATAGGAATGCCCGCCCAACCTCTCCCAACCGGAAAGGCAGAAAATTATTCAGCAAATAGCCTTCATTAATAGTTATGAAAGAATCCCGGTAGGAAGCTTTTTCGCGCAGTAACGTGCGCCAGACGATCCCCCTGACAGACAGCCAAACCAACGAGATGGCCAGGAAGGCCAAAAGCAGCCAGTAATTGGCCGACCGGATGGCCTGCACGAGCCGCCCCAGGTCAACGTATTTGATGATCAGGACAATGGCAACCAGGCTGATGATGACGCCCGGCAGCCAGCGTCCAGCAAATTTCCAAAAACGGGACATAAACGATTTCTAGCCTCGAACTACCATGTTACTATCCGAAAATTCTTGAATAGTTCGTTTTTTGAGAGTGTGCGGCTGCGCCGCACACTCTCAAAAAAACGGCGTTCTTCTATTCTTAGGAAAAATTCTAAGCCTCGTTGGATCAACTCTTATTATCATCCTCCAGGCTGAGCACTGCCATGAAGGCTTCCTGAGGGATCTCCACATTACCAATCATTTTCAGACGTTTCTTGCCCTTCTTTTGCTTTTCCAATAATTTCTTCTTCCGAGAGATGTCTCCGCCATAGCACTTGGCCAGGACATCCTTGCGAGTGGCTTTCACATTGGCGCGGCTGATCACTCGCCCATCTCCCACGGCCTGGATGGCCACATCGAATAACTGGCGAGGAATGAGTTCCTTCAGTTTGGTGATAAAACGCTGGCCCTTATGATAGGCTTCCCTTTTATGGACGATGGCTGCCAGCGCGTCCACCGGTTCGCCATTGACCAGGATCTCGAGTTTTTCCAACTCATCCGCCCGGTACTCGATAAACTGATAGTCTAATGAAGCATATCCGCGGGTTTTGCTCTTCAACTCATCAAAGAAATCGACGATGATCTCTGAGAGAGGGATCTCGAAATTAAGCTGGACACGGTGGGGAGCCGGGTACTCCTGGCTTTTGTAGATGCCTCGGCGCTTGGTCACAATCTCCATGATCGGACCGTAATAATCGGTCGGGGTAATGATCTCGATGGCCATCCAGGGTTCCCGGATCTCTGCGATCAGGCCCTCACTGGGGAGCTCGGCCGGTGAGTTGACGATTTGGGTCGTGTCATCATGCAGCAGGACCTCATAAGCCACCGTCGGAGCCGTGAAGACCATATTGAGGTCATATTCCCGCTCCAGGCGTTCCTGAATGATTTCCATGTGGAAAAGGCCCAGAAAGCCGGCTCGGAAGCCAAACCCAAGCGCCTGGGAAGTTTCAGGGATGAAGGTCAGGGAAGCATCATTGAGCTGTAATTTGTCCAGGGCTTCCCGCAAATTTTGATAATCCTCGGCTTCCGCCGGGTAGATCCCGGCGAAAACCATTGGCTTGGGGACGCGGTACCCCGGCAACCGTTCATTTGCCGGTTGAGCTGTGCCGGTGATGGTATCGCCCACCCGGGCATCATGGACGGTCTTCAGACCGGTGGCGATGTAGCCCACCTCGCCGGCACTTAATACCGGTACCACTTTCATAATGGGAGCAAATATTCCCACCTCGATCGGTTTCACATCTACGCCGGTGGCCATCATGCGGATGGACTCTTCTGCAGACACTTTCCCATCCACCACACGCACATACGTGATCACGCCCTTGTATGAATCGTAATGCGAGTCGAAAATGAGCGCCCGCAGCGGCAATGTAGCATCGGCGACCGGAGGCGGGATCTTTTGGACGATCGCTTCCAGCACGGCGCCTACATTCTTTCCTTCCTTGGCTGAAACCCGGATCACCTGGCCAGGGTCGACCCCCAGCAGGCTGCCGATATCTTCTGCCACTTCATCCGGGCGGGCAGTGATCAAGTCGATCTTATTAATGACCGGGATGATGACCAGGTCCGCCCCCAGGGCTGAATACAAATTGGCCAAAGTTTGGGCCTCGATGCCCTGGGTGGAATCCACTACCAGGACGGCCCCTTCGCAGGCATTCAAGGCCCGGCTGACTTCATATCCAAAATCCACATGTCCAGGGGTATCGATCAGGTTAAGCTCATACGCATTTCCATCCTGAGCCGTATAGTTCATTCTCACGGCAGAGGCTTTAATGGTGACCCCTTTCTCACGCTCGAGATCCATCGAATTCGAGGATTTGCTCGGTGGTATCGCGCTCCGGTACCGTGCCGGTGAGGTGCAACAACCGGTCTGCCAGGGTGGATTTTCCATGATCGACATGAGCGATAATGCAAAAATTGCGGATTTGGGCAGTCATACTACTTTCTGAAAATAATTCTAAAGATTTAGATTGCTTATCAATTGAGAGCAGCAAATTTCCTTAACGGGAAAAGTATACTCGATTTAATTCCCCGAGATGGAAGATCGTTCCGGCAGTGTATACTTAATTATATGCTTGTCTCTCCGAACCTCCGCGGCATTGGGAATACCTTATGAAAAGAATAATAGATTTCTTATCCGATTCCCCTGCAAACCTTGAGGTCTTCAGTCTTCAAACGCGCCGCCGAAAAACTCTCAAAAGGATGATTACAGGAGTAGCACTAGCCTCCATAATCGTACTCATCTTTATGATCATTTTAGACGCCGCTCATGTGAAATATTCAGGCCGAAGCATTCTATATGCAAGCGCGTCTGCAACAGTGGTCGGAATGGTAATCATTGCACTGATAGAACATTTTATATCCACTACAGCTGCCAGCCTTCTCTTTACTATAAGTATCTCTATAATGATAGTTTTAAGCGATTTACCCAGGGCATTCCTCGAAGGACAATCTATCATTTTTTTGGCCATGCCCGTGGTTACGGCGGGATTGCTATTACGCCCCTGGACCGGGTATTTGGTGGCAGCCTTTTTTAATATCGCTCAAGTTATAGGCTTTTTTATTTATCACACCGGCATACCAAATATTCCGGCCATGACGCTGCTTTTTTTCCTTGCATGGATTGTTCAGCACGCCACTTCAGGGTTGGAAAGCGTGGCAGAAAAAGAGCATGAAAAAAGTCTCGCACTGAGTGAGAGTGAAAAAGCCATCAGTGCGCAGAACCAACGCATTCAGGAAATCTCACAGAAACTATTGGAAGTGCAAGAGCGGGAGAGGCACCTCCTGGCAGCCGAACTGCATGATGACTTTGGCCAATCTCTTACCAGCTTGAAATTAATGCTGGAACTGACCGATCGTGCCACTTCTACGGCGAAACGGAAGGAAACAACTGCCGAAGCCCGTGAATTGGTATCTGAATTGATGAATAGAGTCCGCAACTTATCCCTTGATCTGCGGCCCGCCATGCTGGACGACTTCGGCCTGTTCATCGCTTTACGCTGGTTGTTTGATCGATTTCAATCCAGCACCGGGATATCCATCCAATGTAATTATGACCTGGCATGTAAAGATCGTTTCGAGCCGAAAGTGGAAACGGCTGCCTACCGTATTGTTCAGGAAGCCCTGACTAACGTGGCCCGGCATGCTTCGGTGCGTGAGGCACAGGTTAATCTTTCCACCGGCAATGTTCTATCGATCGAAGTCTGCGATCAAGGCGCAGGTTTTAATGTTGCTGAAGTCATCCGCAATGAAACCGATTCCATCGGTCTTTCGGGAATGCATGAACGGGTCCGCCTTCTTGGAGGGAGCATGGAAGTTACTTCTTCCCCCGGAGCAGGGACACGCGTGCTCGCCAGCATTCCATGCTAAGAACCTTCCTCCACCATGATATTGGAAATAATATGCAACGAATTTTCACTCGTCTTCTCAATCCTGCCCGAAAATCTCCCATGACAGCCATTGAAGCGTTGCAACAGAAAACGTTAAACGCTTTAGCATGGGGAGTAGGTATTTGCTGTTTGTTGTTGAGGATTTTCCTACTCATTATGGGTGACCCGGTTCTCGGTGAGCCAGGCCGGGGAATACTTTATATTGCGATTCCACTTTTCTTGATCGGCTTAATTCTCATTTTGTTCATGCAACGCTACGTTGCATATTGGGTAACCAGCCTGATTTTCATTTTATTTTTGATCCTGATGACCTTCCTTTCCGACACACCTCCACAGGTCTTGATCGGAGAAACGGCAATATTCTTCATAATTCCAATAGCAATAGCCGGGTTACTCTTACGCCCATGGGCAGGATATGCAGTTGCAGGCATGATCATCGTAGTAAATATCGTGCTCGTTATTCACTTACGTCTGGGAATCCCTAATATTGTCAATTTCATTCTTTTTTTCCTGATAGCCTTGATCATTCAGCTGGCTACTTCCCGCCTTCAGCGAGCCATGGAACTGGAACAGAAAAAAAGCCTGGCACTCACAGAAAGCGAGAAAGCCATCTCATTGCAGAATCAACGGATCCAGGAAATCTCCCAAAAATTATTGGAAGTGCAGGAACTGGAAAAGCGTCACCTCGCAGCCGAATTGCATGACGACCTCGGCCAATCCTTGACCAGCTTAAAATTGCTAATGGAACTGGCTTCTAAAGAGAGTTCCGCCGCAAATCGTCAAAAAGAAATGGCAGGAGCGCGTGAGCTTGTAACCGAATTAATGGCAAAAGTCCGAAACCTTTCCCTTGACCTACGGCCGGCTATGTTGGACGATTTCGGTCTTTTTCCAGCTTTACGCTGGTTATTTGATCGATTTCAATCCAGCACGGGGATTTACATTCAATGTGATTTTGAGGTGGAATGCAAAGATCGGTTCGATCCCAGGGTCGAAACGGCTGCATTCCGTATCATCCAGGAAGCTCTGACGAATGTTGTCCGGCACGCATCTGTGCAGGAGGCCAAGGTGAGTATTTCAATGGGAAGTATCCTTTCAATTGAAGTAAGTGATGATGGCAAAGGATTCAATATTGCCCCAATCCACTCTGATGGATTCACTTCAGCCGGGCTTTCGGGAATGCAGGAGCGGGCTCGCCTGGTGGGAGGCAGTGTGGAGATCATCTCCAAACCAGAATTCGGGCACTCGAGTGATCGCCCAGATTCCCCTGGTTGGAAGCGCCCAATGAAAAAGATAAAGATAATCCTTGCCGATGATCATGCCGTCGTCCGCCAGGGTGTACGAGCCTTGCTGGATCAGGAAAAGGATATGGAAGTGGTGGGAGAGGCAGCCGATGGATTGCACCTGCTTGACCTGACCGAGAAACTTCGTCCAGATGTGGTGGTGGTGGACCTGAAAATGCCGTGTTTAAACGGCATCGAAGCCGCCAGGGAAATTCAAAAGCGCTTCAGCAATGTTCATGTCGTTATTCTGACTATGCACGCCGACCGTTCTTATATCGATACCGCCCTGGAAGCCGGTGTCTGTGGATATGTGTTAAAAGAAGAGGATATCGGGGAAATGTATGTGGCCATCCGATATGCCGCCCGAGGGTCTCGGTATCTCAGCGCGGCGGTCAGCCAGCGCGTGCCGGCAGTAGAGAAAAGCAACGCTGTTTCCAACCCTATCCTACTTTTGACCGGTAGAGAACGGCAGGTTTTTCAACTGATAGCTGAAGGGAAAACCAACAATGAGGCTGCCCAAATCCTGGGAATAAGTATCCGTACGGTTGAAGTGCATCGGGCCCATATGATGAAAAAATTCAACCTCAAAACCCATATCGACTTCGTCCGTTTTGCACTTCAGTATGGAATACTGTGACACTCCGCTCGTACTAAAGTACGGCGGCTTCTCGCTGTAGACGAGCCACATGCTGGGTGTCCACCGGACTACGCTTGCCCGTGATATACGGGTGACGATACTTGGTTTCAGAGGGATAACATCGCCCCAACTCCCCATACAGGGTGCGGGAGAGAATGTTCGAGGCCCCGACCATATCTCTGTGACCCCGGAAACCACAAGCCGGACAGCGATACACGCGTCCCCTGGGTTTCAGCCTGTGCAGGCACGGATTGGGGCAGGTTTGACTGGTGTAGGCTTCATTTTCCAAGACCGTCTGGATCCCTGCCGCTTCTGCCTTGTATTCAATATACCTTCTCACCTGACCGTGGGACCAGCCGCTGATCTTCTGGTTGGCTATTTTGTCGTAATCCACCCCATCGGCTACATGGCGCACATCCCCGATCGCCAGGGTGCCCACACCTCTTTCAACCGCATACTTCACCACAGAGCGGGACACCTTATGCTCAATATCCCTGCGTTTGCGCTTCTGCCTGGCCAGAAAGCGGCTCTTGCGGGCCAGGATCCGTTTATATCGGCGGGAGTGTCTTTCTTTCTTCGAGAGCACAGATTGGATCTCCGCCAGCCGCTTGTGGGTGTATTGGGAAAGAGAGCGTAATTCCCGCGCACAAAAGACTGTGCCTTCTGCCCCATCCGTGACGGCGGCCGGATGGACTTCGCCCAGATCCACGGCTGCGACTCGATTTCCGGGCGGGTCGGCTGGCTGACAGCCATCTTCGATCACGCTGTGCCAGTGATAGCGTCTCCCGGCTCGATCCCAGACCAGGCGCATCTCGATGAACGCCTCGCCTGGAAGTTCGGCCAGGTGGGCCGGTAAACAGACCCGGATTGGATCGTTCCCCTTCGCCAGAGACAGGAGCAGGACCTCCCCCTTTTTGCGGATACCTGTGTTCTTCCAATAGGTCGTCCGATAGGTTTTGAGATGGTGCGGGTAACGAGCTGCACCCAGCCCGGCTCGTCTTTGGGCTTTGGCCGTTTTACAAGCTTTATAAAAACCCTGTTGGGCGGCATCCCTGGAGTGAGCCTGCAGAAAGGTCCCGGAAAGATGATCGTTCAGCTTTTCCCCTGCTCCTGGCGATAGCCAGTGATCCGAATGGCGCAGGATCCGGTAATGCTGCACCAGCACACTCGTATAGATCCGCCCCGACTCTCGATTGAGGCGATCGGCAACTTCTTTGGGCAGGCTGCATGGGAATACGTGTGTCCGGATCATTACACCCCTTTTTGAGCTTCAATATATCTCTGGATCGTTTCAGCCGAGACGTTTCCGGCAGTCGCCACAAAATAACTGCGGGTCCACAGGGAAGGTAACTTATTCAAAATGCCGGCGTATTTCTTTCGCAAATGAAAAGAGGTGATCCCCTTACATTCCTTGACGATCCCGGCAGGGGAATCTTCCGGAAAGGCCTGCACAAATAAATGAATGTGGTCTGGCTGGATGGCAAGTTCCTCTATCTTCCAGCCGTGCTGCTCACACTTTTCTTGAATAAGGGTCCGGCAATCACTGGCAATGTCCCCCACCAGAATTGGTTTTCTGCGCTTGGGTGTCCAGACCAGATGATAGAGGATCAGGTGGAGGCGGTGTTCATCTCTTTGGTATTCCATGGCCAATCCTTGTCGTATAGAGTGTCTTTATTATACAGCGTATTCTACTAATCCACAAGGATCTTTTTCGCCTATGGGCGGGCTAAAGCCGTAGATAAACCCGCCTTTCTATTCGGGTTGAAACCCGATAGCTTGCGGCAGGTTCTTAATGCCGGTCAGATAAAGAACCAAGGTAATCGATACAACCACAAACTAAAAAATTAAAGAGCAGCTGGGACTTTGCTTCAGGAAAGTAAAGTCCCAGCAACCTGACGAGTTCCCTTTACTCATCGGGAAACAATCGTGAGAAAAGTTCCCCGCCACAATAGTTCCTAATTTCTTCTCTATTATGGCAGAACCATCCCATTTCTTCCATACGGGTTTGTACTTATTTTTTCGATCAGAATTCGGTAATACAGGAAAGAATATGAAAGGCGGCGCCTAAAAGCGCCGCCCACTTATATCATTTCGAATGTAGGCTTCTTTTCACCAGGAAGGGAAAAATTAACCTTCCTCCACTTTCATGAAGCCAAACGTGCGCCATAACTACGCATTATTCCGTGGCCGACATCCGGTTTTAGGAACTGGTTCGGGCATGAACCCGGGATCACTGAAATCCCATTATCACGGCACATCTTCACCGCCGCCGTGGATACACTAGACATATTCCCGGCCAATCCCGGCTTGGTGCCCATCATGCAATGCATCCACACATGCTTGACGCCCAGTTCCACACATTGTTGAACGATCAAGTCAGTCACTTTGGGACTGGCCAGGATGAAGACCGCCTCCGGTTTTTCTGGCAGGGATTTCAGATCCGCATAACAGGGATCGCCATCATACGTGGTGATCCGAGGGTTAATTGCGAAGACCTGGTAACCACTTTCCTTGAACTTTTTGTAGCTCATATTACAGCCGGTCTCACGCTTGTCGGATACTCCCACCACTGCGATCTTTTTCTGCGCCAGGAAATCTTTTACGAGATCATCGATTTTGGCCATCGTTATTCTCCTTTTAAATTTATCAAGAGGTTTTTACTGGTGAATAAGAGTATGGATTTTCGAAGATTATACCTCAGCTTATAGCAGAACGCTTACGGTCATTTCTGGCCCGGTCTGGCAACCACGGCCTTAGAACAATTTCCCAATCCATTCATTCAGAGATGCCCTCTGCTTCTTTGCAATTTTTCAACCAGGCCAGAAATTCGATGTTCCCCTTTGGCCCTGTTAGCGGCGATTGAATCAATCCACTCACACCAAAGCCTTGTTCCTGGGAAAATGTCAGCACGTCCAACAGTACCTGTTGGTGGACTTCCGGATCACGGACGACTCCATCATTTTTAGCCATGATCTTCCGGCCGGCCTCGAATTGGGGCTTGATCAAAGCGATCACATCACCTTCCGGAGCAGCCAGCCTTTTACCACCGGAAGCAATACCTTCAACGAAATGAACGAGGCATCGACCGTAGCCAGGCTGACCGGTTCGGGAAGAGTCTCCACATAGCGAGCATTGGTTTCTTCCATGACCACAACCCGCGGGTCGCTGCGGATTTTCCAATGCAGGATGCCCTTCCCCACATCAATGGCATAGACCTTCGGCGGCCCCATTTTGCAATAAACAATCCGTAAATCCTCCCGTGGAGGCGCCCACGTCTGCGCATACTTTTCCATTTACATCGACCGGAAAAGCCTGCAAGGCAGCCTCCAGTTTTTCGCCGCCCCGGGAGACAAAGCGAGGCCCTCGATCGACTGTGATGGTCTCCTCCCGAGCGAAATTCGCCGAACTCCGATCCACCACCTGGTCCTCCCACTCGCACCTGGCCTGCCATGATCAAGGCTTGCGCCTTGGCACGGCTTTCCGCCAGCCCAAGCTCCACTAACAAGAGGTCCAAGCGTTTCTTCGGCACGAAATGATTGTAACACTTGCAAGCCAGTATCATGTAAAATAGTAATATGTTGCTGGCACTCATTAAAACCATGCGTCCACGCCAGTGGACGAAGAATGCATTTATCTTTGGAGCCATCGTTTTCGATGGAAAACTATTCCATTAACAGATTTCCTGCGAACACTGGCCGGATTCGCCTTGTTCTGCCTCATGTCCAGCACGGTCTATATTTTCAACGACCTGATGGATGTACAAGCCGACCGTTTACACCCCACCAAGAAGAATCGTCCCATCGCCTCAGGAAAACTGCCGGTGGGCGATGGCGATCTTAATTGGTGTGGTGCTATCGTAGTGACCCTTGGCCTGGCTTGGCTGCTGGCGTGGCAATTTGCCCTGGTGCTGTTAGTATATTTTGTATTGATGATGGCCTATTCCAAATGGTTGAAACACATTCCCATTTTGGATGTGTTCGTACTCGCTACAGGGTTTGTCTTGCGGGTCCATGCGGGACCACCTTGATCCAGGTTCAACGGTTTTCTCCCTGGTTATACGTGGTGATGACACTGCTGGCCCTTTACCTTGGATTTGGCAAGCGCAGGGCAGAATTGGTGCTGTTGGCGGAGACGCCGCCGGTTACCGCAAAGTTTTGGATGGTTATTCGATCCCCTTGCTGGACCAATATATTATTATCGTTTCCGGCACCACTGTGGTTGCCTACAGCCTGTACACTTTCTTCCGCCCGACGCACCTCTCGACCTCATGTTAACCATTCCGTTCGTCGTCTATGCGATTTTCAGATATCTCTATGTGATCCAAATCAAGCATGCCGGCGGAGAACCTGAAGAGATCCTTCTGAGCGACCGGCCGTTACAGATCTCAATATTGTTGTGGGGGTTGATGGTGCTGATTACATTCTATCTTACATGATCAATGCTTCGGCTCCCGGCAAGATCATCCTCTTTGGCGAACATGCAGTTGTTTACGAGCGCGGCAGCCCTGGCTGTACCCGTAGCACAAGTGCGGGCGACTGTTTCCATCGCGGGTCCAAGAGGGGGCAACTGCGCAGGGTGAGGAAAAACCGGCCCGATGGCAAAGCAATGCATGGGAAGAAAAGGTTCTTATCGAGGCGCCAGATATCGGGCTCAGTTCCAACCTATTCTTATTGCTTTCAAGTTCCGTTCCAGATCCACTGGCTTTTGCCATCACCAGCCTCTTATCCAACCTGGAGGTGAGTCTCTTCCACCGATATCCATCCAGATCCATTCCACCATTCCGGTGGCGGCAGGGTTGGGTTCAGGTGCGGCGGTGTCGGTGGCCTTGATGCGAGCATTGCTGGCATTCCTGGGCCGGTCTTTACCGGATAGAAGAATATCCGCCCTGGCGTACGAGGTGGAAAGGCTTCACCATGGCACTCCATCCGGAATAGACAACACTGTCATCACCTTTGAACGGCCGGTTTATTTTGTAAAGAACCATATTATCGAACCTTTCCATGCCGGAAAACCTTTTACCATTGTCATTGGCGATACCGGCGTCTCTGCTTTGACGAAAGAGTCGGTCGGGGATGTGCGGCGCTTATGGGAATCCGAACCGGCCAAGTGGAATAAGGTTTTCGACCAGATTGGGAAGATAGCCCAAGAAGCCCGCCAGGTCATCGAGACCGACGATATCTCGCCTTGGGTAGGCTAATGGATGATAACCATGCGTTGTTGCAGTCGCTAACCGTTTCAAGCCCGGCCCTGGACCGGTTGGTATTGGCGGCTCGAGGTTCAGGGGCCCTGGGATCAAAACTTTCAGGGGGTGGGCGGGGCGGCAATATGATTGCGCTGGTCCGTAAAGAGAACGCCCCGGCGTTGGCCGAGGCGTTGATCGCTGCGGGTGCAAAGCGGACCATCATTACTCAGATTGAGTGAGTCACGGCTGGATCTGGATGCTCCCTACAAGCTGGTCGAGCGCGGTGAGGCTGGGTTGGAAACTATCGGCTGCCTGAGAATTCAACTGGTTGGTGATATCGACTATATAGGCCGGGAAATTATTACTGAAATCCTCGATGGATTGCCCATTGGGCGGGATTGTCTCCATTAGCAGGCAGGATGGGGTTAGAGATCGGCAGTATGGCTGAGACCCAATACTTTCCATCAGTGGTCAATCCCTGGAATGTGTAGAACATGTCATGGTTGTTGGCCGGGTCGGCATATTGGGCATATTCGGTCAGATAGCGGATGCCGTTCCCACTTCCGAAAGCCAATACATTATATTGAGCATGGAATAACTGGGCCGCTCCGATAACGTTCAAGTTTAAGAGCGGCAGGGAATTCCCTTGAGGGCCGCCACCGAGGAGAGCCTGGAGAGAGGTCACATCCGGGTCAACCAGCGCAGGAGCCAGCTCTCTGAACCGCTGGACCGGATAAACATGGATCTGTGGGTGATGGAACCGGTCGGATAAAGTATATCCCTGGAAGGTCAACTCAGTATGGGCAGGGATGTCGAAGAAACCCTGGCCAATCGCTTCAGGCACTGTCTGGCAATCGTACCCAGAGGCCAGAGCCGCATCCAGGTAGAGTGACAATTCATTGCAGGTAACATTGGTAGCCGGCACGGGCGGCTGAGTGGCGGTTGGCGGTTCTCGTAGCGGTGGGAGGTTCCGTCGCAGTGGGAGGGTCAGTGGCCGGCGGAAGGGTTACAGGCGGCAGGGAAGTAATGGTCGGAGGTGTCGCCGTGGTAGAAATAGTACAGGCGAACATCAAGAGGGCCAGGCAGAGCATGAATATTATGGGGCGTTTCATGGTTTCTCCTTCTTTCTTATTATTATATGTGGTTACACAGGTAATCTATCCACTTTCTTTCAAACTTGATCTACTTTTCATAGGGGTCCAGTAGGGTTTTGTTAGCCGGTTTACAGGCGAAAATTGGCACTTCAGGGTATTATTTACGCAATAAGGAACCCTCATGAACAACGAAACCTCTCAAAAAACAAGCAATAAGAACTCCATGGCCAAGGTAATGTCCATCCGCGATTTCAGGCTGTTATTCGGCGGAGCAACAACATCCATCCTGGGCGACCAGTTCGCCTTCATCGCCACCCCATGGCTGGTGCTGAAGCTCACCGGCGATCCACTGGCGCTGGGGATCGTGCTGGCGCTCGAAGGTATCCCAAGGGCCGTATTCATGCTGCTCGGAGGCGCCATCACCGACCGCCTCTCACCCCGGGTGATCATGCTGACCGCAGATATCATCCGCTTTATTCTAACGGCTTTAATGGCTGTGGTGAGTCTTTACCGGAAGCGTCCAGATGTGGATGCTATATGCCTTCGGCCTGGCTTTTGGGTTGGTGGCGGGATTTGCCATCCCGGCCGGGAACAGCATCGTGCCCATGCTGGTAGAGCCGAACGATCTGCAGGCGGGGAACTCAGTTATGATGGGAACCAGCCAACTGGTCGGGTTCCTCGGCCCGACCATTGCCGGTATCCTGATCGGCGCATATTCCAAATCATCCCTGGGGATCGGCCTGGCGTTCGGCATCGATGCCGATCAGTTTTGTCGTTCGGCAGGCGTGCCTTTGGCTGATGCGGTCCGGCAAAGCCCGCTCTACTGGCCTCGGGAGCGGCTCCGGCCGAATCGGTGTGGACTTCCATCTGGAACGGAATGAAATACCTGTGGGAGGATAAGCCGCTCCGGCTCATGTTCCTGGTGATCACGGCAGTCAATTTTCTCTTCGTCGGACCGCTTCTGGTGGGCATCCCGGTGCTGGCGGACCAGCGACTTGCCCGAAGGAGCGGTGGCGTTCGGCCTGCTCATGTCGGCTTATGCGGGACGGCAATTTGGCGGGATACCTGCTGGCAGGAGCGCTGCCGCGACCAAGCGGGAAAATGATAAGGGTCTTCCTGGTGGCCTTGATGGCAGTGTTCGGATTAGTACTGGGTTCATTCGGGTTCATCCGTTCCACCTGGCTGGATTTTAGCCTGATGCTCTTGCTGGGTCTTGGAAACGGGTATATCTCCATCATGTTGTTCACCTGGATGCAGATCCGGACTCCCAAGCATATGCTTGGGCGGATGATGAGCATGATGATGCTGTCCAACAGCGGGTTGGTGCCGATCTCGCAGGCGCTCTCGGGTGCGGTGAGCAAATGGAGCCTGACGGCCCTCTTCGCCATCGCGGGCGTGTTGATCCTGTTGGTGGCCCTCTTGCGGCACCCCAGCCGGGATTGAAGACCTTCAGCGACAGCATGGCGGCGCGGAGTCTGCGCCGGAGTCCGCTGACTGAGAGGAAAAACCTCACCACGACGGACACAACACCTGCAGAAGAGTATTGCGGTGCAGGCGGAAACGACAGGAAGAAGATACCCTACCCGGCTTCGCCACCCGCCCCAATTGCCATCCCGACGAAGAGATGTGCGTCGGGACGGAAAATGGGGAGGACATTGTTATTGAAGCATCTCTCTACTTTATTTCATCAAATTTGCGTTCAGGAAGTCCAGGATGGCCTGGGATAGCGCTTCCTGGGTGGGGACGGTAGGGCTGCCGTCGGAGCTGTTGAGACTGTGCTCGCCGCCTTTGACGATGATGAGGGTGGAAGCCACACCGGCGGCCTTGAGTTTTGCGTCCAGGGCCTGGGCTTGCTCGACGGGGGCATAGCCATCTTTTTCACCATGAAGGATCAGGAAAGGCGGATCGTCCGGGGTTACATAGGTGACCGGGCTGGCTGCCGCCAATCCAGGAGTGGTGGAACCGGGTAGTTCTCCCACAGCAAAATAGATGGCCATGGCGATGCTGTTCGGCATGGGCCTGGTGAAATCCGAAAAGACCGCTTCGGGTATGACCGCCTGGACGCGACTGGATTGGTCGAGGTACTCGCCCACATCCCAACCGGCGCTTTTATCGGAGGTGCCAAGGAGGGCCACCAGGTGCGCACCGGCGCTGGCTCCGAGGGCGCCGATCCGGTCGGGATTCAAGTTGTATTCGACGGCGTGAGCCCGCAGATAACGGACGGCGCATTTCACATCTTCGATCATGGCGGGAAATTTGATGTTATAGGCGGCCAGGCGGTAGTTGACCGACACCACCAGGTACCCCTTAGCATTCAGATAATTCCAACCGGCCCCTTCAGCTTTGTCGCCCTTATCCCAGCCGCCGCCGTGGACATAGAAGAAAACAGGCCAGGGTCCGCCGGATTTTGGGAAAATAAATATCCATTTTTTGGGGTTGGCCCTCCGGGACTGCAATAAGTCACATCGAGGAGGGACTTTCCATAATTTCCGAACGGAGTAGGGGACGGCGATGGGATGGATGAAGTCGTCGGCACTGGAGCAGCTCTTTTCCGCAAGACGCCAGCAGCACTGCCAATGGATATCAAAATGGGGGAAAAGATCTCTTCGTCATTGTCATATCTCGAATATAGTACTTTTCAGATCTTGAGGAAAAAATTCCCAGATGAACGAACCCCGCTGAAGAGCACGTGGACACGGGAACACTAAGGCAAAGAAAGTCAAAAAACATAATCTTTACTACCCAGGAATTATCGATAGGCCCAATCAAGATTTGATTAGTAATTGGATCCTTAGCCTTTGCGAACCGGGTTGCTGATCTTGCCGAGACCCTCGATCTCCACCGTGACCTCATCACCATCTATGAGCGGGCCAACTCCGGCGGGCGTGCCGGTGAAGATCAAGTCGCCGGGTTCCAAGGTCATAACGGATGAGATGAAGGCGACCAACTGGCTGACATTGAAGACCATGTCACGAGTGGAGGCCATCTGGCGGGGTTGGCCGCTGACCCGGCAGGTAATGATGGCATCGGATGCATCGAAATCCGTGTCGATCCAAGGGCCGAAGGAACAGAAGGTGTCGAAGCCTTTGGCACGAGTCCATTGGCCGTCGCTGCGCTGGAGGTCCCGGGCGGTGACGTCGTTACCGATGGTATACCCGTAAATGTAAGTGTAGGCTGCTTCGGCGAGGATATTCTTGCCGCGCTTGCCCATGACGACCACCAGCTCGGCCTCATGCTCGACCTGCTGGGATTGGGGCGGGAGGAGAATGGCATCTCCCGTACCGATGATGGAGGAAGGCGGTTTCATGAAAATGAGGGGCACCTTGGGCACCTCGGCGTTGTGCTCTTTGGCGTGCTCGACATAATTTCGCCCGATGCAGATGATCTTGGAGGGCTCTGCGGGGGCAAGCAGGCGGACGGAGTTGACGGGCAGCTCCACCTCCTGGCGGCGGTAATCGCCGTAGATATTTCCCGCGATGGCTCCAATCTTTTCTTCCAGCACCCAGCCATAGGAGGAGGCTGGTCTTTATATGAGTAACGGACAATGCGCATATGACCTCCATTCGAACCAGGGATGTGATGGAAGTTTAGCACAAAAGGACGGAGAGACGATAGACGGATAGTCTTACAAGTCTTACAAGTCTTACAGGTCTTACAGGTCTACGTGTCAGCGTAGAGGGGGGAGCATATACGAGGTGAATGGTGGGGCGTGGGAATTATGAAAGTCACCTAATTCTTCTCTTTTCGCGGAACGAATGCTGTCAACGGACTTTAAAACGGATAAGCTGATCAAAGCGGATAAGGAATAAGGCAACCATGTGAAGGCTAATGTGAAATGTAATGAATTGAATCAAAAACGAAAGAGGAACAATTCAGAGGATAGGGGATTTGGGATTGACAATAATTGATGATTGTTGATTTTTTCGGAGAAAGAAGGATGGGCAGACATGGGCAAATTCCTGAATGGGATTCGACTGGATTCTCACAAACGGTATTCCGGCAAAAGCGTCCCGCAGGGTGGTGGAAAAGGTTGGTTGTCTGCAAAGAACCTGCGGGATGAAGATCGCGATGGGAGGGAGGTCTCATACTTTCATTATAGAACGTTAGTTTCATCTGTCAATCCCCCCCAGCTGGGTTTCAGACATTTTAGAAAGAGCCAAGAATTGCAACCACTAAAGAAAAGAGTACCCTATCTGGACCTTCCCTCCGCTTCTCTTCGGGAATGCTCCGCGATGCTCCAGACGGGATACCTGGACGTAGTTCTTCGCTACCTGAGATCAAGTTGGAATCTCAGTCAGAAATAATGTCCGAAGATCAGAATTTGAGGTTGAAGAGGCAGGCGGCTCGCATTATTTTCTTTTTTCCTTTATAATCACAAAACCCTTTAGTATTGGGCGGGTAGCTCAGTTGGTTAGAGCATCTCTCTTACACAGAGAAGGTCGCAGGTTCGAGCCCTGTTCCGCCCACAAGATATAACACTGAAAAAAAAACGAGAAACCCCCAATTATTACAATCTGGGGGTTCTCGTTAATATCGGAATTCGGTCAATTCACCTTCTTGTTGGATGATTTATCCCGGCTTCCATTTATGAGCAATATCAATGGCTGTTTTCAAGTGTTCCCAAGGTGTGTCGCTGGGGACTGTACAATCTGCGGCTAAAACAAAGCGTTTTGGTGCGTGGGCCAAGACATCTTTCGTTGCTTTGGATATTTCTTCCGTACTGCCCTTCGCTATAATTCCAGTTCGTTCAAGTCCGCCCATGAAGGGTTTCCCAAAGAATACGGAAGCTTCTTCAGGGGTTAAATTCCGGTCTCCAAGTCTGAGGCCGCTTGAGACAATTTCACCAGGATAATTTATAAAAGGAGTTAGATCATCGTAGCCACCTTCATAATCACAGACGTGGAGAATATTAAAATCGCAAGATTTGATTTCATCCCAAATAACCAGATCGGTTGGCATGATGTACTTTAGAAAAACTTGTCGATCCCGAAAGGTTTCTCCGCCCTGGGTTGAAGCATAAAAACCATCTATGCCTGCATGTTTGCACATACGCACAAACAGCAGCACGTTTTCGGTCATTATCGTCAAACCCTTCTTGACTGCATCCGGATTTTCCATCAGATGGTCGTCTATCAGTCCAGCATCAGCCATGTGGGCGGCCCACATGAACGGCGAATAGAGCGTCATGATTACCAGGGCTTCAGACCGAGCTGCTTTTACCAAGCCTTTTACGACGCGGATCATCTCTTCAAAAGATTGCTCTTGATAATAAGGTGCGGAAGCCCAGTCTCCAGCCTTTTTGATAGTAGATGGGGCAGGTAGAGTTTCTTCGAACTGAATTTTGACGAAATCCATGCCGGTATAGCGAAAGAATTCCAGGTGCTTATCAATGGCCGCCTGACCCAGATGATGGGCATTATCAAAATGCATAAAAAATGCTGCGGGAATATAAACAAGGGGAGTTTCGCCGTGAATAAGATCGAGCATCATATCACGTTTATTCATAAATTTCTTCTTTCTCCAGCAGGTCCATGTATGAAGACCAGGGCTGGTCGCGGGAAAAAGAGAATAAGAGTGTGCTTCCGTTGGGATGAGATGATTGTTCCGAAAAAAAACGAATTAAAGAATTTTAATCGGATCATCCGCATCCGGCTATTTGGCGATCTCCCAGACGTGGCCGCCCGGGTCGGCAAAGCTGGCAGTGCGGACGCCCCAAGGTCGATCCATGGGGCCATTCAACAGCTCTACACCGCTAGCGGTTAGCTCGGCGCAGAGGGCATCCACGTCTGGCACGTGGATGGTGTAGACGCAGCGAGGACCCGCATCCCTTCTGGCTGGTTTTGCAGGATCCAACAGGTCACCGGCCGCGCCTGTCATAAGCAAGTTGACCAATGTGTCGCCGAATTGGAAGACAGTCGAGTTGGCATCTTCGAAAATAACCGGCAGGCCGAATACGTCGCAGTAGAACTGTTTGGCGGCTTGCAGGTCCTCGACGAACAGCGTGATGGCAAATATACTCTTTGGCCAGGGGCTCATTTTTGCACTTTTTCTGGTACTTTTTTCCATAGGTGATCTCCGGAATTAAGAGAAAAACAAATCCTCAAGCGAGGTGGTCGTTGAGAGAGATCTTAACGGCAACAATGGAGATTTTTCCATCCCACTTTTGTCTATCATGCCAGGAATTTTACAAAGAACGAAAGATCTGCAATGACAGTCGCCCGAAGCCCGCCCAAGCTTGTATAAAGAACAGGCAGGTGGAGGAAAAAAGAATTCTCCTTGCATAAAGGGCAATGGATTTCAGAGCCATCAAGGATTGAAGCCAATAATGACCATCCAGGGAGTTAATCGACAATAATAGCCTCGAAATCGTGATAATCTACTTTACTGAGATGGGTGCTTGCGTGATAAGGAAACGAAATTAAGCGAGACAATAAATATTCTCGTAAATTGAACCCTTGTTTTTTTCAAGTGCAGACTTACAATTTTGGTAGGGCATTTCTTACAAAGAGAAGGTGGCGGGTTCGAGCCCTGTTCCGCCCACCAGATATAGAGGAAAGAAATAAGAGACAAACCCCCGTATGCAGAACAGCGGGGGTTTCCGGATTTTGTAGACGCCAATCAGACCTGAACCATGCCAATATTTGGGATGGATCGTTATCCTTCCACCTCGATGCGGTCCACCTGGATCTGCGAGCCGTTGTAGTCGGGCACATTGCTCAGTAATGTGCCGTAAAGGTGAACGATCTTGCCGCTGTTGCGGAGCGCTTCGATCTGGGCTTGTACGGCCGGGTCCATGGAATCGATGCCGAAGTAGATGATCTGCCCCAGGTCCTGCCGCTCGAAGTAGTCATCATATTGTGCGCCGGGCTCGGTGCTCTTGATGACGCCCCACCAGTCTGCGATCTCTTCGGTGGTACCGGGCGGCATGTAGCCTCCTGCGCCTTTATTTTCTTCTGTGCCTGCGCTTCCTCCCGGGCCGCCGCCACTTGCTTCTGGGGTTGCCTCAGCGGGCATGACCGGGGTGGGGCTTTTTGGGGCTGCGGGACCACACTCTCCCCGGTAATAGGCCCACTCATCACAGGTGCTGCCATCCGGAAATATACATACTCCGGATTGACTGCCATCGGCAGCAGTGTGAATTTCGAGGGTGTTGCCATTCTGCTCGCAATAGACCGAGGCAGGATTGGGCATATTTGCCGGAGGCATGCCCGTCGCGGCTACTTCAGGTGACTTGGCCATTGAACCGCAGGCTGTCAGTGCCATCAAAATAATTAGTGAATGTAAAGATCCTTTTCATTTTTTCCTTCTTTCTTTCTGGGATTTAATCTCTTCTTCCATGAATGAAGTTCGTCATTTGCTACTATGTTCCACCGTAATGACCACATTTCCTTTCTTATGGCCTTGCTCAACATAGCGATGAGCTTCGGCGATCTGCTCGAGCGGATAGACCCGGTCTATGACCGGTTTGAGCTTGCCTGCTTCGACCAGTTCTTTGAGCATGAGCAGGCTTTCAAGATTTTCGTCGCCGCCTGAACCGGTCAGGACGTTGATGTACACGCCGCCGGGTTTGAGGGTTTTTTTAGCCTGCGCAGGTGGAAGCTTGCCCACCGCGTCAAAAACCAGATCGTACTTCTCACCGCTGTCGGTAAAATCCTGGCGGGTGTAATCAATCACCTGGCTCGCTCCCAACGATTTCACCAATTCCAAGTTTGCGCCGCTGCACACGCCGGTCACCTCGGCTCCAAAGTGGCGGCTGGCAAGCTGGACCGCATTGGTGCCCACCGCACCGGAGGCGCCGTAGACCAGGATCTTTGAGCGAGGCTGGATTTTTCCTTTTTGAGGCAGCGTAAAGCTGTCTGCCCGGCGCCGGGGATGGCGGCGGCTGCCTCATAGGTGAGATTGGCCGGTTTGAGCGCCAACACCCCGTTTTCGGGCAGGCATTTGTATTCTGCATGGGCGCCAAAATTGACGGCGAAGGTGGAAGCGAAGACCTGGTCACCCGGCTTGAAACGGGTCACTTTCCTGCCGACGGATTCAACTTCGCCAGCCAGTTCCATCCCCAGGATATGGCGTTTGGGCCTGCGCCATCCCAGGATGACCCGCGCCATGAACTTCTGCCAGCCAGAAACGGGCAGGTTGAAACTACGCATAATGGTGTCCCCAATGGTTACGGTAGTCGCATGGATTTTGATCAGGACTTCGTTATCCCGCGGGACGGGCTTTGCAACCTCCTGAATTTGAAGAACTTCCGGCGGACCGTATTTTGTGTAAATGACTGCTTTCATATTTTCACCTGCCTATTGAGTTTTATATATAAATAGCCAATCCCTATTCCAAGAGCAAGAAACCTGAGAACGTTAAATGTCAGGCCGATGACGAAATAACGCATGGCGGCGTTTATTGGCGCGAAAAATTTTGCAGGAACTTCAACCAGGAGAGTGACAATGATCAAGACGATGAAGGTCAATATCAAGGATTTCAGAAATGGATCCCTGGCCGGCAACTTATCATAGAAACGCAGCAGGAAATAGCTGACGCAGAATCCGATCAACAGGCCGCCGATCAATGCTTCAAGAAGCATAGGAAAATAGGAAATTGAAAGAGCAGCTCGATATTCCGCCGCAATGGGGGTCAGGGAAATTGCAAAATTAACAATCCAGAAGGACACGCATCCCACTACCGCTAATATCGACGCCTTTCTCCAGATGCCTTTTGATTGGGCCATATTATTTCCTCTCCTTTGCACCAACAATCAGGAGCCACAATGAAAGTCCAAATTCTGTAATGAATCCGAGCGGATAACTTATATAGGTTATTCCAACGAAGGTTATTCCAATGAAGCTCGGGAAAAGGAAGAACTGAAGAGCACTCATCAGCCAGACCACACAATGAACCATCAGGATTACGCCCAAAATCCTGGGAAGGAAGCCGGACTTGAAAACCAAATAACCCAGAGGAAAAAGCCAGGCGCCAAAGAATAACTGGGCGATCCCCAGGAACCCATATTTGTATATATACAGGGATACCATTGCCAGGGCTTGCAGTTGATCGGCCTGGAATACTTTCAAGTAATCAGGGCCGCTTAAAAGGAGCTGGCTGGCAATTAGAAAAAGATCACTAAAACACCATACAGCGACACCGCTCAAGTTCAATAACAGGAACAGCAAAGCCAGGTTTTTATTTACCGGCTTCAGCAACACGTACAAGGCCCAGGCCGTCAAAAGAAAAAGCACAGCCGCAACCAGGTCGACCACAAAGCCGATCCGGAATTGCCATGCAGACGCCATGATATTCCCGGCGGTTGTGGCAGCATCCCCCAATACAATGAGTTTGGAACGTCCCAGCTCATTTGCAAAGATGGAAACCACGATGTAAATCAGATACAGGAATCCGGCCATTCTGGCGGTCTTTTTGTTTGTCCCACGGGGACTTACTCTAGTCGTATTCATTTTTTATCTCCTTATTGCTTCTTACATAAATACCTAAATAAAATGGATGCGAACCATCAATGGTACGGGAAGAGCTGATCAAGAAATTAATGCAGTACTCCGTAATTCATGTCTACGTTGGCAGCCCTGGAAGCGATTGCAGCTGGATTGAATCCTTTCACGATCAACCAGAATGCCATTACCATTTCTTGTGGCGCTATCACCATTTCCAAATAAAGCCCAATGCCGGTGTCCACGTGAAAGAAACTCAACAGGGCGGAGGCCAAAGAGCAAACCACGCCGATCAAGCCCCAGACGGACAACCAGCGGGGGATCAGCCGGGTGCGGTAGAAGGAGATGTATAAACACGTAGCCCCAATGAGAAAAAGAGAGGGACCGACCACGGCGAGGCGGTCTTGGAACTGATACAAGACATTGCTCATGGACTGCAATGCAGCCGAATCAGCCCCGGTGGCAATGTATTCGTTTCCAAGCGCGACCAGTGCCAAAAAACCGAGGGCCGTAACAAAATACCAGGTTCCCTCCAGTGCCCCGCGGAAAAGGACCATCCCCAACGCCAGTTCTTTGCTATCTTTTCTAAAGATCGGGTAGAGGAAAACCGTCATCGCCACCAGCGAAATCCCCATCATGATGGTAAAAAATGCACCCCCGGTAATCCGGGCCGAATTGGCAGCAACGAGGCCCAGCATGTCCACACCGGCAAGCGGTTTGCCAGTTGAGATCGAGGAAAGCACTTCGCCACCAATGACTAAGCCCAAAACCCCAAAGACCGTCCCCAGGAAGTAAAGGACACCTGCCATAACTGCATTCTTTCTGTATATATTCATTTTTTCTCCTTTTTTTGAACGATATGGATGAATTTCATTGAATGATCCCGGTCTCTGCACGGGAATGTACAAGCATAATATTCCCCGCACAGTGTTATCGAACAGACACTTTAGTGTTGGTCATGGGTGTTGTTTTCACAGAGTACTTCGAAAATCTTTAGACCAAAATCTGCCCAACACCGCTTTCCGCTGAAGCCGGTGGTTTGAAGGTTTTGTAAGGCGATTTTGAATTTGAACTTGATCCTGCTGGAGGCGAGACTTGATTTTTGACAGAATTCGCTTACCATCCCATTATGAGATCATTCTAGACGTTCCAATGACCAAAAGATCGCACAAGGTACTCATTGTAAAAATATAACTATTTTTCTTCAAATTTAATCTTAGTAGATAGCTTGCTCTCAACACTATCAGGAATAATATAAACAGTACAATTATTGCCACAGTATATGTTCCCATTCCGAGAATGGCTGATATTCTGGCTTCATCCTGTTGCCCGAATCCACCAAATACGAGGGCAAAAAATCGACAAAAACAATTGAAAAAACACAAAAGGATAGGCATATATGGTTTTATATTTTTCGATAATCAATAAAAATATCAGTGACAGTAGTATCGTAAATGCAGGGCCACCAATACTTACATATACTTCATGACTTGCATCAATATAGTGTCCGCTTTGAGGTGTTACATTATTCAGGCTATAGGCCATATTGTTTCCTAAAACCTCTCCAATAATCCAATGTCCAAATTCGTGGAAAAGATATGTAGTATATGCGACCGGAATGAACAGTAACATGAATTTTAAACTTAGTTTATTCTCAGTATTTATTGTCATCACGTTAGCCCTTTATTATTGATCTAGTACATATCCGAAAATTCTGGATAGTTACTTAGCTTTTTAGTGGAAAACGAAATTTATATTGAAAGTACAGATTTCACGATAAGCCATAAGTCAGTCGGTTTTGCACTAAAACTGTTGTTAAACAAGATTGCCGTCGTTATAACAAACACAAAAAATCCAATCACCACGCCTTTTTGCAGGAAGGACGTTTTCTGGATCTCCTGTTTTACCTTGACATTACAAATGTCACCGGGACAGTATTGGGCTTTTTCTTTATGGAACATTGGATAAAATTTACATCCCAAACAAATGCCGAACACAGCTTCAAAGAATAAGAATATCAGGCAGATTTGACAAATGATCCCGGTAATGAAGCTGGTTGAATTCATAACAACCAACAGCAGGAATATGATCGTGGACAGCACCAGGCCGATCGTCCAGGCAAACTTTTTTGGGGCCGCGCCGACATATTCGGGGGTTTGATTGCCTACGATAAACCTCCCGATAATTAATGAAGGAGAATACCTGGGACTGATCAATACCCGTATGATGAAATCTGTCAGGAAGATCGTGTTAACAAACTTGATCAGAAAATAATTCTCATTAAAATATGACCAGCATCCAGGCCAGGAACATAAAAAAATAGAGTATCCCTGCCGAAGCTCTTATTTCCCGCTCGTTTAAAACCGGGATGTTATATCCTTCCACGGTTTCTCCAAATTGTTTAACTTTTTTCATTTTTCTCTCCTTGTTCTATCCATTTTGGATTAAACAAGTTGCCTACGTCTGTTTATGATTTGACTGAGAGAGGGAGGGTCTTCGGCCCTCCCTCTCCCCTGATGCAAATCTATGCCGCGCTCAAAAGCTCGTTTGTCGTTTTCTTGCCCGGATTGCTCGCGCAGCATGCACGATCCCCAGCCAGATGAACCACACAATCTGACCCAACGCAAAAATGGAAACAAAGTCATGCCGAGAACCGGGACAATGGAGATGATGCCCGCTACACCGACCACTACACCAAGATAGTTCAGAACCCTGGAAAGTGCTCCGGTCCGCAACGCTGCCCAACTGAGCAGTAAAATCCATATGCCGCCTATGGCTTCATTACTGCCGGCTAATCCCTTCAACACAGAGTCAATCGTCAACCAGATCGTCCCAGCTTGAGCCGGGTCTTTTCCATAGAGAGCGACGACAGTTTGCATGCCGGCGTTGTGGATCATGCCGCTCACAATGATCACACAGCCCCAAAATATTCCGAAGGCGGTTGCCGTCTGCACTATCGCAGGTGAGCTGGCCTTCAACCGCTCGTAAAGCGCCAGTGCCAGGACAATCATAAAGATGCCCCAAAATACATAAATGAACAGGTACATTATATACAGGAAGGCCAGGTTGTCCGCCATTAAAGCCACCTGCTGGACAGGGTCAGCAACACCAGAAACGTCCACTACGGCAAGAAAACCAATCATACCTACAATGTATGCTGCTGCCACGTAAAGGGCGGCAATGCCGCCAAATTTCTGTAAAGTTTTCATTGTATCTCCTTTTATTACTGAACGAGTGTCATGGCTTCCGACACATGCGCCACTTCCATGCAAACCAGACGATGAGTAAAGTAAGCGCGATCTCTACAACAACAAAGGATATATAGTAAATCCAGATCTCCCCAGATCAAATTACTAATATTGACAAAAGTGTACAGCCCACCCAGGATGATATTTACCCAGCGATTTACTTTAGTCTTCAGTGCCAGGGCCAGGAAAACCATGACAGCAGGAATCATCATCAATATTGAGGCTGATAACAACGAACCTTGAGTCACTGGAAAAGGACCCATAAATCCGTCCATCATTTTCGCTATCGCACCCGCCTTGAATAATGAGAGTATGTCAGCATAGATGTAGATCAACATCAGAGCGATCCATAATGCGGAAAGCTTCATCTTCACATTTATCTTCAGTTCTTCCATTTTGATAGTCTTATTGATTGTGGTCATTCTTTTGTCCTTTTTGAACGATATGGATGAGTATTACGATTTGACATCTGGCGGAAATATCGGGCTACTCTTCCGGGTTGCGCCACCTCCATGTAACACCAGATAATCAGCAATATGCACACAACTTCCACTGTTGCAAAAAATGCATAATAAAGACCATGCCCGCCTTTTACAACAGCAAGAATATTTAAAGCTCCAATAACGATGGTTACCCAGCGATTTACTTTGTATTTCAAAACCCATGACAGGATAACCATGGCAATCGAAGTTTCCATTAATATTGCGCCTGCGACTAAACCTCCCGCAGGCAGTGGAGCTCCCGCCATTACTCCCCTGATCGGAGAGGTGGGATCCATTAAGAAAGAATATCCGCATAAGCCAGATTGAGCGCCACGAATATCCACAACAACGAAAGTTTTAATTTTGAATTTATAACGGAAATCGATTTGTTTGTCCCAAGGGGACTTCCTTTGGTCGTATTCATCTTATTTTCCTTTTGAACGTTTTTGAAGAAATTCATTGAATTGTGTTTGGCGGCTTGATATCTGATGCATCCGCCTGGCCGTGTTCGAGAGGGCAGACCGAGACCAAGGGCATGCCCAGGTCACGGATTTTTTTGAGCAAGCCGTGCAGCGCGGCCTGATCGACCACCGGGCCGGTTAAAGCGTATCGCCGTCCTCTTCCAGCGTGATGGTCAGGCCTCAAACCAGTCGGTCCATTGGCTGTCCAGTTGGCCCTTGATCCTGATCTGATAGAACGTTGGTTTACCCGGGTCCGTTTTGGGGTTGAATTTGTTTCGCATACCTCTGTACCTTTTGTGGCCGGTCATTACAGTCCGTGCCGCTTAGATTCAATGTACAGGGATAATATCCCCCACACAGTGTTAACGAACAGACACTTTAGTGTTGGTTACAGGTGTTGTTTTTAATTTCTATCCGGGAATTTCGAGTGAGAATAGAATGGGCTTTGGCAGCGCAAGCGTTGCCAACACCTCAATACTTGCTGGGTTTTTGGATGGGTTCCTGGTTATGGAGGGAAATGTCGAGGAAAATTAAAACTTACAACAGACCCAGCTCGCGGGCGCGGGCAATGGCTTCGGTGCGGCTTTGAACTTGCAGTTTGTCAAAGATCTTGCGGTTATGCCCTTTGATCGTGTCCAGGGCCAGGAAAAGCCGCTCGCCAATCTCTCGATTCGAGAGTCCCTGGGCAATGAGTTGGAGTATTTTTAGCTCGCGTTGGCTCAACGGCTCAACCAGTTGTCTGATTGCAGGATTGTTGGTTTGTCGATTGCGCCATAACCCTCTTCTCGGCTTCAAAGGCAGCCAGAAGTTTATCGACATAGCCCTCTGGCATGATGCGGCCACCGGATAGCTGCTTCAATCCGCAATCTAAAATTAAAATCAACAATCGCATTGGCTCGCCTTCATCCACAAAGAGACGGATGAAGCCTTCCGGTTCGGCCAGCGCCAGCACCTCGCCAAGCAGTTCGCACTGCCTTTTCCTTTTCAGCCGTGTGCATACAGAGCAACCGATTGCACAGCCATCACCAGCGAGCAGCCATTTGCGCAATCTTTTTCTTCCGCTTCCTGGCGCTGTGTTTCCAGCACTGCCAGCGCGTCAGAGGGGTCGTCTTGGGCGATGAGCAGGCGCGCCTGCATGAGCGGAATGCCATATTGCCGTACCAGTTGAGCAGCCGCATCCATGTTGCCCTGGCGAAGGAGGATATAGCCCGGGCGTAGGCAATATCCGGCAGGCGAAAGGTGTGGTTACTTTGACGCGCGTTGTTCCGCCTGTGCCAGGATGCCTGCCAGCGCCGGCCACATCTCCCCGGGCCAATTTCAGGCGGGCCAGGAACAACTCACTCAAGATCAACCTGTCAAGGACTTGATCATACTGCCGTGCCAGTTGCAAGCTCTGCTCCCCATACAGCCTCGGCGGCGTCCAGATCGTTCCATTCATAACAGATCCTTGCCAGGCCAAGATAGGCTACAGGGGCATTTGGAGGGGAATACTCATCGATCCGTTGCAGAACACGCCGGTAGGTCTCAGCCGCCAGGTGAAGCTGGTTTCCGCTTTCCTGGATCTGGCCCAAACGGATCGAAGCCAATAAGATGTTAATAATATCCCCGGATGCCTGGCCAAGGGATAAGGCTTCGGCATAGGCCCGGCCGGCCTCGGCCAGGTCTTCCTGGAGATAATAGGCAAATCCCATCGACCGAATGGCCATGGACCGGTCATTCAGGTTGTTGGGGTGCAGATACTCCAGGGCGCGGCGCGCCTGGACCAGGATGGTTTCTGGCTGGGCCTGTACCTGCGCCACGTTTGCCCTGGCGGCAGCAATTCTTCCCGACCAGGTCCCGGGAGGTTTCGTCCAGCCCTTCGACTGCGCTCAGGGCAGGCCTCGACGCGCTCGGCAAGCCCGGCACCCGGCAAACGAGTGGATGCCAATGCCGCTTCGATCGCCTGGAGCTTCTCTTCCACGCCCATTGGTTGCCCGATGATCAGCAACATCGAAGCCTGCCTCCACCACAACGCAGGCCTGGCATCCAGCAGGGTCTTTGGCAGCGACTCCAGCCAGCCCAGTATTGCCGTTGCCACGCCGCGCAGGTGGAGGGGCATCTTCCGGCTTTCCATCAGGCGTACGGCGCGCTCGATATCATTGGCCGCAGCTGCATGGCGGAAGGCCTCGAGCATCAGGTCATTGTTTTCATACCATTCGCTGGCATGGATATGCAGTTCGGCAATCCCTACAGGGGTGAGACATTGCCCCAGCCGTTTGCGAAGCAGATCGCCAAAGAGATGGTGATAGCGGTACCAGCGCCGCTCGTCGTCCTGGGGGACGATGAACAGGTTGGCGCGCTCGAGATATTCCAGGGTTGCCTGCCCGGGAATGGATGGGTCAAGCAAAACAGCATCGCAAAGAGGCCCGCACATGCGGTCGAGGACAGAAGTGCGCAGCAGGAAAGCCTGGATACTTTCGGGCTGCTGGTGCAGGACCTCTTCAAGCAAATAATCCATCACGAAACGATGGCTGCCAGTGAAAGACTGAATGAAACCGGCGGCGTCCTTATGGTCCCGCATTGAGATCGCGGCCAACTGCAGACCGGCGATCCAGCCCTCGGTGCGGGCTTCCAACGCGGCGACATCTGCCTCTGAGAGATTCAGCCCCATGACGCGGTTGAGGAACTCCGCGGCTTCGGCGGGGGTAAAGCGCAAATCGGCGGCGCGCAGCTCGGTACACTGCTCCCGGGAGCGCAGGCGCGCCAGCGGCAGGGATGGATCTTCGCGCGTGGCAATGACCAAATGCATCTGCGGCGGCTGGTGTTCGATGAGGAAGGCCAAAGATTGGTCCACCGGCCGGGATTCGATCGAGTGGTAGTCATCCAGGACGAGCAAAAAGTTCTCAGGGATGGTGCAAATTTCATTGAGCAGGGTGGTTAAAATAGTTTCGATCTGCAGCGGTTCGGGGGATTGGAGCGCAGCCAGTAACCTCTCGCCAATTCCCGTCCGGATCGTCTGCAACGCTTTTACCAGGTAAGAGATGAAACGCGCCGGATCATTGTCGCCTTCATCCAGCGACAACCACGCCACCGGCTTGCCGCACACGGCAATCCATTCGCTGACGAGAGTGGTTTTGCCAAAGCCGGCGGGGGCTGAGATGAGGGTCAGTTTGCGACCCATAGCCAGACCATCATTCAGCCGATCGATCAGATGGGGACGGAGGACAATGTTTAGCCGCGGCGGGGGTATGTATAATTTGGTGGCTAAAATCGGAGCGGACATAGATTAATTATAGGTCATTCCAAGGAGTAATCGAGGAAAATAGCCTCGAGATCCTGATAATCAACCTGGCTATTGACTCGCTTCAGAAAAAACCTATAATTAGGATGAATATTGACGCATTTATTGTGGCCGGCAGCACTTTTCTTGCCGGGTTGCAGGATAATGATGGAATTGCTGGAGCGTGAGTCGCCATTGCAGCGGGGTATCGAAACGATCAAGAGCGTATTCGCCGGAGTAGGCGCCATCCTGCTGGTCAGCGGCGAGGCCGGGATCGGGAAAACATCGTTCGTCAAAGCCCTGACCGGCTCCATTCGAACCCCGGCGCGCCTCCTGTGGGGAGCCTGCGATCCATTGTTCACTCCCCGCCCACTGGGACCCCTCTATGATATTGCCGTAAATGGATTGCCTCAACTGCTTGAGCTGTTGAATTCCGGCGCGGACTGGCTTGCCACCGCCGCAGAACTGCACAAGACCCTGTTGGAAAGCAAAGTCCCGACGATTCTCGTATTCGAGGATATTCACTGGGCGGACGAAGCCACCCTGGACCTGCTCAAATATTTGGGCCGGCGGGTCCAGCAGACGAAAACGCTGCTTATCCTCACCTACCGGGAGGATGAAGCCGGTAGCAAGCGCCTGCTGCGCTCGTTCCTGGGTGACCTCCCGCCACAATCCACTACCCGGCTGCGGCTTGAACCGCTTTCAGAGGAGGCGGTCGGGATCCTGGCCCTCAAAATGAACCGGCCGGTCCACGGTATTTATGAAGTCACCCGAGGCAACCCGTTCTTCGTCACAGAAGTTTTACGCAATACCACCGGCGATATCCCCGCCACGGTCCGGGATGCGGTCCTGGCACGCTTGGCCCATTTGCCCACCCCGGCTCGCGACCTGGTGGAGTTGGCTTCGATCATCCCCGGAACGGCCGAATTGTGGCTGCTGGAGGCAATAGCTCACCCGGACCCGGCCGTGCTGGATGCCTGTATCGAAGGCGGCTTCATGGTCCCGTCTGGTGAAATGCTGGCTTTCCATCACGAATTGGTGCGCCTGTCGATTGAAGAATCGCTGCCCATGGGCCACAAGAAGAACCTGCACCGGAATGTCCTTCAAACGCTGCGGGAACGTCCGATCGGGGAGATAGCGCTGGCGAGGCTGGTCCATCACGCCGCGGGAGCGGGCGATGCGGGGATGGTGCTCGAATACGGGCCGCAGGCAGCCCGACAGGCCAGCCAGCAAGGCGCCCACCGGGAAGCGACCCGTTATTACCAGGCTGCCCTGCAATACCGCCACTCGACTCCCCTTGAAAACCAGGCCCACCTGCTGGACGAACTCTCCTTCGAGAACTACCTGACCGGACATATCGACGCGGGTATCCAGGCACGCCAGGAGGCGGTTGATCTCTGGCGGCAAGTCGGGTCGCCGGAACAGGTGGGGGACGATTTGCGCTGGCTTTCCCGCTTGTACTGGTTCCAGGGCAACAAAGCCCAGGCCGAACAATTTGCCGGGGAAGCCACCGCCGTACTGGAGCCCCTGACTCCCGGGAAAGAGCTGGCGATGGCCTACAGCAACCGCTCACAGTTATACATGCTGGCCGAGGATAATGAAAAGGCGATTGCCTGGGGAAAAAAAGCACTCGAACTGGCCGAAAGCCTGCACGAAACGGAAATCATTCTGCATGCCCTGACGAATATAGGGGCGGCGGAGTTGCTAAGCCAGGAGGAGGACGGGCGGGCGATGGTCGAGCGGGCTTTGCGAATGGCGCAGGAGCAGGAAATGCACGATCACGTGGCCCGCTGTTTCGCCAACCTGATCTCGATCGCTGTCCAGGACCGGAAATATGCTTTAGGGGAGGGCTACCTGAAGGAGGGGCTTGCGTATACCATCGCCCGGGATATGGATTCCTACAGCGTCTATCTGCTGGGTTGGCGGGCGCGCTGGTGCCTGGAGCAGGGCCGCTGGGCTGAAGCGGAGTCTGACGCCAAAGAAATGCTGCGCCTGCAACCCGGCTCGGCGGTGATCGCGCTGCCAGGGATCACAGCGCTGGCCCATTTGAAAGCCCGGCAGGGCGACCCGGAGGCAGAGCAATGGCTCGACCAGGCTCGCGATCTGGCACTTCCCACCGGCGAATTCCAGCGCATCGGCCCCATGGCTGTGGCCCGGGCCGAAGTTGCCTGGTGGAACGGCCAGCCCGAGCAGGTGCGGAAAGAACTTGAACCCGCATTCAAGGCCGCCTCTGCAGCCCGGGATGATTACCAAATAGGCGCGATGGTGTACTGGACCTGGCAGGCCGAGGGAACAGTATCGCGAGAGAGGGAGGTTCCGCCGGCCTACCGGGCAATGATGGCAGGGGACTGGCAAGCGGCAGCCGAAGCCTGGGCCCGGCTTGGCTGTCCCTTCGAGCGCGGCCTGGCACTCGCAGAAGGCGACCCGGAGGCTCAGCGGACAGCGCTGGAGATCTTCGAAGCTTTAGGCGCCCGTCCGGCGGCTCGGAGGCTGCGAGTGAAAATGTTCGAGCAAGGGATCCGGGGATTGCCGCGGGGGCGCGGGCATCTACTCGCGCCAACCCGGAGGGATTGACCGAGCGTGAAATGGATATCCTGGTCCTGTTGGCGCAAGGCCTTGAGTAACGCCGAGATCGCCGGTCAACTGATCATCTCGCCGAAGACGGTGGATCACCATATTTCATCCATCCTGGCAAAACTGCAGGTGCGCAGCCGGTTGGAAGCCGCTGCAGCGGCCCGTCAGAAGAAACTCCTTTAATTCTCCCAACCCGCCTATATCTTAGAACCTCTCCGAAATACGATGAGTGGATCCCTAATTGCCAGAAACGGAACCTTTAGCACCTCACAGAAGGCATCAGAATTATGACGCTGTCCAACCAGTAGAAGGAGGAAACTTATGTCTCAGTCGCCATCAATTTCAAAACCAGACCTGCTGACAGTGATCGGCATCTCAGCCCTGGCTTATATAACCGGTACCGGCCTGCACGAGCATCTCGGTCACACCGCGGCCTGTTATCTGCTGGGCAGCCACCCTACCGAAATCGGCGCATTTTACGTCAACTGTAACTATACTCCCTTGAGCGATGTGAGCATACGGCTGGTCACCCTGGCCGGACCACTGGTCAGCCTCCTGGTAGGCATCGTGTGCTTCCTGATCTTACGTTACCGCTCGCCGCGTTCAAGCCATGGGTTTTATTTCGTCTGGCTGCTTGGCAGCATTGGCTTGATGTCCGGAACCGGGTATCTATTATTCTCGGGCGTCACCGGGCTGGGCGATTTTGGAACGACCCGCGACGGTTTATTCTACCAGGCGTCGCCAGAATGGCTCTGGCGCATCATCTTAACCCTGGCAGGTCTGGCGTGTTACTACCTGGTGATACTTGTTTCAGTGCATGGGATCGATCCACGGATTGCCGGTCAAGGGAGAGAGCGCATCCGTTTTGGGCGCGGGCTTGCCCTGACATCTTACCTGACCGGAGCAGTCGTATCCATCCTGACCGGCCTACTTAACCCGCATGGGCTGATCATCGTGTTAATCTCCTCCGCAGCCTCCAGCCTGGGGGCCACATCCGGGCTGCTTTGGATGATGCAGCTTCTCAATCGGGAGAAGGATGTACCTATGCCCGGGCTGGTATTCTCTCGGCGTTGGGCCTGGATCGCGTTGGGGGCCATTGTAACGGTCATTTACGCGGCGGTCCTGGGACCGACCATTCACCCCTAGCACGGCTTATATAAATAAATAGATCTGCCCCTACCCCGGGGACCGGAATTAACGGGATCCCGGAAAGGTTTTTCACGCGGCTTTCCGTAAGATGGGGAACCTGATCCCTCTAATATAGGGAGTTCTCCCGAGGCATTTTGAATTGACCGCGGGTATCCTTGCTCCATTCAAACACCAGTGGTTCACACTGAGAGTAGAGAAAGGATGAACGATGATCGAGATGGAAATGGAGAACGAACGAGTTACACAGTTGCAGAGGTTCGGGGATGATTGGATCCAGGCCCTGGCGGAGAAGCAGCTGGACCGGCTGGAACAATTTTGCCATCCGGAGGTCGTCAGCCGGTTGCTTACTCCCCGCCATTACTTCGAGTTGGACAATGCCGTCGACCTGGTGGCAAAGTATCACGACTGGTTCGATGAATGCACTGACCTTCAGGTGGTTGAAACTCGAGTGGACCGGGTCGGCGGGCGGCTGGGCATTTTCTATCGTTTCCGGCTACGGAAGCGGGAAGACTGGTATGTGATCGAACAACAGGTGTATTGCACACTGAGGGACGGCCGGGTGGAACGGCTGCATTTACTCTGCAGCGGTTTCCAACTGGTCGAGCTGAATAACCAGGCTGAGTCTGCAGATGCGCCGGCAATCGTGGAACAAGATCCCATTCGAGACGAACTGCTGGAGTTCTATCTCGGAGGCTCGAATAATGGCTCTACTTGCGCACTTTTGACTCCGGCAATCAAATCAAAATTGCGCGAGATGCAGACCGGGCAGGTGCTGGAAGTGCGGGTGGACGACCCGACTGCAAGGGGCGATATCGAAGCCTGGAGCCGACTTTCGGGGAATGCGCTTTTAAAGGTGATCGACGGGGAAGGGCAGATACTGCGCTTCTTCGTGCAGAAAAAATAATCATATAGGAAAAAGGAGATTTTGAAATGGCAAAACTATTGATCAATTGTACTCATGGCGAAGATGACCCGGAACGGGCCACGCTGGCTTTCGTGGTCGGGAATGTGGCTGCCTCGGCCGACAAGGACACCATTGTCCTGCTGACCATCGAGGGAGCCTGGCTGGCGACGAAAGGCTGCGCAGAAAAGATCCATAAAGACGGCTTTCAACCGCTCAGCGATGTGATGCACTCTTTCGCCCAGAACGGCGGTCAAATCTGGGCATGCGGCGCATGCACAAAACCGCGCGGCATCACCGAGGCTGATCTGATCCCGGAGGCAAAAATTGTTACGGCTGCCAATGTGGTCGAGCAACTGGTGGCAGGGGCAGCCTCCATGGATTTCTAATGGACAACATGATATTTTACAGGAAGCGCAAGAACAGTACCGGATTATGATGGATCCTGGAAATAATCTAAAACCGCTTGATCTTCGAGGATCAAGCGGTTTTGCCTACAGTGACCTGATTTATGGTGAGCAAAGTTAAGAAATCCAATACCATGAATTGAGCCAAATCGGCGAAAATAATCCGAGGGTTGTACTTGACATATTACGAGAGAAGTTGTATAATTGGAGTGATTTTATCGTATTAAGGTTATGGAGGTCTTTTTATTCAGGAAAGAAACCAAAATGACATCAAGATGCTGACTGGCGCTACAATGGGGTATGATCATCCCGGTTGTTGACGAATTATTTAGTAGCGGAGTAACGCATGAATTGTTGCCAGTGCCAGGGAATCGAAGAGTTGTTAACGAGTCAACTTGTTTCAAAGGAACTGGCAAGCTATCGATTAAAAGGACCAAGCAAGACCACCCGCTTGCTAATAGATGCGATCGAAATGGATGGCATACAAGGAGCATCCCTTCTGGATATCGGCGGTGGTGTAGGGGCAATTCAACATGAATTATTAGAAGATGGTGTGCAAAATGCCGTGGATGTGGACGCCTCTCAAGCTTATTTGAATGCGGCCCAAGAAGAAGCGCAGCGGCGCGGTTTAACTGAGCAGGATCAGTTTTCAACATGGAAATTTCGTGGATATCGCCCCACAGATTCCCCAAGCCGACATCGTTACACTGGATCGAGTGATTTGCTGTTATCCCGATATGGAAAACTTAGTCCACCTATCAGTCGGGCGGGCCCGTAAAATATACGGGCTGGTCTTCCCGCGCGAAACCTGGTGGATGAAGATTGGAATGAAAATCATAAACTTTCTCTTCCGATTACAGAAAAATCCTTATCGGGGGTTCATTCATCCCACCCAGGCTGTCGAAGCGATCATAACCAATAATGGATTCAAGCGTCGTTTGATTCGACGGACCTTGTTCTGGCAGGTTGTGGTCTATTCACGTTAATTTCAGATTGGGTACAGGGAAGCTTGAGCCGATCAGACAACTATAAATAGCTCATGAATTTGTAACCTATAAAATCGAATCGTGTAAACCGACCTGGGGGAACTCTAAGGATTGTGTCGACTCTGCTCCGGGGTGAATTTTTTGCCAGACCGGACTAGCAGGATAACCCACAGGGTGCTACGCAAATCCTGCACTCCAATATCGGGCCCAAAGGGCGTTGCGCGAATATATTGGAGTCAGGGGAATGAATTCTTTTGTACAATAGAGGAGAGGTGATCATGCTTGACTTTACTTCTCCCTTCACTTTTTTATTTAGAGATAAGAATTGGTTGAAGAAATTCATTCTGGCAAGCCTGCTGACCTATACGGTCATCGGGGCAGATCCGGTGATGGGATGGATGCTGGAGATTACACGACGGGTAGGCAACGGCGAGTCCCCCTGCATTGCCTGAATGGGATGAATGGAGATCGTTGTGGGGGAAGGGGACGAAATTCCTGGCGGTTAATCTTTTGTGGCTGCTGCCGTTGGTGCTGGCCGTAATTCTTCTTTATTTACCCCTGGTTTTCGTCAACCGCCTGGAAGGAGAGACCTTGTTAATCGTGTGGGGAGGCACATTCTTGTGCGTATTGATCTTCCTGCTGGTATATTTGGTCTTTTATTCGTTCGTCGTTCCGGCCATGCTGGTGCGGCTGGCAAAGACAGAGCGGATATGGGATTCCGCAAATCCGGCGGCATTATGGAGAACCGTTCGGCCTCATTTTGTTGAATATTTGCTGGTATTCCTGATCGTCAACCTGGGTTTGTTCAATATTATCTTCTTCCTCTCCGCAATGACATTATTCCTGTTACTGCCACCGTTGTTGGTCTATTTCTCGCTGGTGGCGGCGCATTTTTCCGGGCAATTGGTGAGGCTGGGTCGATGATTGACAAATTTATCATTTACGAGCTCTTAAAATGCAACTTAAATGATATTTATATAGTAGAGACTTGCACTATAATTTTATTAAGGATTGACCAAAGTGGGATAACCGATGAGTATCCGTTACAAAGTAATTCTGCCCTTTCTTGTGCTGACACTTCTAGTAGCGATCACAGGGGTTTACGTTGTCACTCGCCTGGTATCGAATTCTTTGAATGAGCGCCTGACCAACCAGTTGCTGGAGGCCGGCCGGGTCGTTTCCGATGATATTGCCCGCCAGGAAATCAAGCACGTCGACAATGCCCGCTATATTGCCCTTACACGGGGCGTCCCGGAGGCGATTTCGGGGAAAGATGTTCAGGCTGTGGAAGACCTGGTCATGCCGGCCGCGGCCGGCCTGGGGGTGGAAAGTGTCATCATCGAGGATACCGCCGGGAGGCAGATGGTCCAACTGCTCCGGAAGGCAGATGGAACGTACTCCCGGGTTAACCAACCCCTGATTGTCCCGGCTGTCGCATCCGCCGAAACTTTGCTGGCGGATCCGCGATCCCAATAGCGCCCCCCGCCGGGCTATCTTGAAGAATCCCGCCGATGAACGCTATTACTTTTACACCTCGATGGTCATTAGCCTTAACGACCAGTCGATCGGGGTGATAGCCGTTGGGACATCACTGGAGACTCTGCTCGCCTTACCTTAAGAACACATCCCTGGCCGATGTCATCTTGTACGACCAGTCCGGCCAGGCGCTCGGTACAACCTTCGGCACACAGACCATCGACCCAACCTTTTTGACCAAAGATGTCCATCCCGGCGGACCTCAGCCAGCAGGTCATCAATTCGGTCGGGCAATGTGACCGGTGAGAACTTCCAGCTTGAAGAACGCTGGTATAGACTGGCACGCAGCCCCATCCTCGTCAGCAACGACCGGATGGGCACTTTTGCAGTCATCCTTCCGCTGGACTTTGTCATCCAGCCAGGAGCCGTGACGCGAAATAACTCCATCATCTTGTATATACTGGCCATGATAGGCGTAGTGGCGGTCGGGTATGTTATTTCCCGCCTGATCACCAACCCACTCTTCAAACTGGTCCATACCTCGCAAGCCATTGCCGGTGGCGACCTGACCAGGCGGACTGGCATCCAAAGTAGCGATGAGATCGGCACATTGGCCAACACCTTCGATGAAATGACCGGCCACCTGCAGCAGCGCACCGCCGAACTGGAACGCGCCAAAAGTATTCTGGAGCAGATGGATGCCACCAAGACCAGCTTCATCAACGTCGCAGCCCACGAACTGCGCACCCCGCTGACAGATCATCAGCGCCTATGCGCAAATGCTGGGACAAAAGGTCAAGGATATACCCGAGTTGGCCGTAGCCACCCAGGGCATCATCATGGGCATCAACCGCATGAACGAAGTGACGAACAGCATGCTGGACATCTCACGCATCGACAGCAAGACCCTCGAAATGATCCCCGAAAACGTACGGATCGATGACGTGATCTTGAAAGTGCAGAAAACGTTCCAGACCTCTTTATTCGAGCGGAAATTAACATTGACTTTCGACGGCCTGGCCTCACTGCCATCCATCCAGGCGGACCCGGATCTGCTTCAAAAGGTTTTCTACCACCTGGTGATGAACGCGATCAAGTACACCCCCGACGGCGGCACCATCACCGCCAGCGGACGGACAGTAGAGGAGCAAACCGGAATAGGAGGAAGTGGAGGTGGTTGTTGGAGATACCGGCATCGGGATCGACCCAAAGGATCACGAATTGATCTTCGAGAAGTTCTACCAGACCGGCGTGATCGAATTTCATTCCTCCGGCAAGACCAGTTTCAAAGGCGGCGGCCCGGGCCTGGGACTTGCCATCGCCCGCGGAATCGTGGAAGCCCATGGTGGGCAAATCTGGGTTGAAAGCCCCGGTCATAACGAAGAGACCAATCCGGGCAGCCGCTTCTTCGTGCGTCTGCCGGTCAAAGGAATCGCCAGACCGTGAGCAATAAAGAACCCGACCAGTACCTCGACATAGCCACAGCAGGGAATGGAGCCTGATCATCCTGCTCCTGCTCCTGGCGGTGGTATTCATGTTTACTGCCAGCCACTATGCTCTGCGCATGGTTCCGGCCTGGCAGGTGAGCGCGGATATGTTCTCGCTGATCAATCCGGATGGGACCATTGCGGCCTACTCTGGGCGGGAGCCAGATCGAACCGGTCGACCTGCAGATCCTGACGCCTTACTCGTTCGATTACCTGACCCCGGTTCCTTCGAATGCGACCTTTACGAAAACTATTACGAAAACCATCCGCACTATGACACCCACAAAGGCTCCTGCAACGGTCCCGCCACAGGCAGTCGACCGACAGCCCGACAGCCACTTTGCTTCCAACAAACACCAGGATCGTGGTTTACTACCTACCCACCTATACACGCACAAATGCCCCTGTTTCTTCCTCTACTGCGACTCGCACATTCACGAGGACATTCACACCCACCTACACAACCTCAGCCACTCGAACAGCCACCCTGACCGCCACCTCCACAGCCACCCCGACCTGGAGGCGTACTTCGACATTCACCTCTTCGAAGACCTACACTCCGTCCAAAACAGCCTCTCCCAGCCGAACACCTACTTCAACCCACACACGGACATTCACTCGCACGCCTACTTCGATGAACACGCTCACCCCCACCCATACATCCACTGCAACCGACACACCTACGCCCAGCCATACATCCACTCCAGACACACCCACGCCCAGCCAGACTTTTACCCCAGTGACACACCCACGCTCACCAATACACCGACACCCACCGATACACTCACACCCACCCAGACATTTACCCCCAGCAACACGCCGACATATACGCCGACAATTACACCAGGAAACTGTTCTACCGATAATGGCGGGGATATAAATTTCGGCCCCGGGGATGGCAACTGTACAACAATCACCACCGGCAATGTGATTGTCTATTGACTTGAGTTCGCAGGGTCTATCGCCGATCACCATTCCTGGCGTCGAGGGTTGGGATTTTATCTACTATGAAAAAGCCACCGATCCCGGTATTCAATGGATTTTGTCAGACTGGAGATCAGTGTCGATGGTTCAGACTGGTATACAATATTCTTCTTTGGAGGCGGGGTTTACTCCAACTCCAGCATTGCGTCGTATCCCGAAGTCGATAACGCACCGATTCCTCTCAGCGATTTAATTGGAGGCGCGATCAGGACGGGGGTGGGTATCGACATTGATACCCTTGGTATTCCGGACGGCGATTATCAATATCTGCGGATCACATCTCCAGCGGATAGCGGCGACGGCTGCGACGTGGATGCCATCCAGATGATCCCGTAGAATTCGACCGGGGTGATTCCGCCAGTCTCAAGATCGATCCATGCATCCAGGACAGGCCGCTGACCTGCCCTGGATTGTTTTCCGCAGTGTCTTCTTTTCCCACTTGACCCGCGTTGGCCTCACTACTACAATACAAGTCCCCTATATTACCTTGCACGGATACGTTGACACTTTAACCAGGAGCACTTAAATGTCTGATTTTCTTGTCCGCGGCACGCTGGCCGAACTTGACCCAGAAGTATACGAACTGACCCAGATCGAATCCGAACGGCAAGCCCGCAAACTGATCCTCATCCCTTCCGAAAGCCAGGCGCCCCTGGCGGTGCGGGAGGCAATGGGTTCTTCCTTCCAAAATATCTATGCCGAAGGCTACCCGGATGAAGAATCCCGCTGGATGACCGAGGCGGAAATCCTGGATTATCCGGAAACGGCTGGCCTATTTCCGGCGGAATTCGGACCCGCGCTATTACAAAGGGACCGAATACGCGGATGCCGTCGAGGCGCTGGCCCGCCGGCGCTGCGCCGAAGCCTTTGCCGCCAACGGCGTCACCGCCGACCAGATCTACGTCAACGTGCAGGCGCTCTCGGGCGGCCCGGCCAATAACGCGGTCTACCACGCCCTGGTGGAACCGGGCCAGGTGGTCATGGGGATGAACCTGCTCCACGGCGGGCACCTCTCGCACGGTTCGCCGGTCAACCGCTCCGGCAAACTGTACAACATCGTCCATTACACGGTCGACCCGGAAACCGAGCAGATCGATTATGAGGCGGTGATGGACCTGGCGCAGGAATCCAAGCCGAAGATGATCATCTGCGGCTATTCATCCTATTCCTGGATCCCGAATTGGAAGACTTTCCGCCGGATCGCGGATTCGGTCGGAGCGTTACTCCTGGCAGATATCTCGCACCTGGGCGGGCTGGTGGCCTCGGGAGTGGTGCCTTCGCCGATCGGTTATGCGCATGTGATCACCTCCACCACCCATAAGACCCTGCATGGACCCCGGGGCGCAGTCATCCTGACCACCGACCCGGCCCTGGCCAAGAAACTCGACAAGGCGGTTTTCCCGGGCGAGCAAGGCGGTCCGCACGTTCACATCTTCGCGGCGCTGGCGCTGACCTTTAAACTGGCCCAGACCAAGCAGTTCGAGAAATTGCAGCGACAGACCATCAAGAACGCACAGGCCATGTCGGAACAATTCAAGGCACGGGGCATTGCGCATCCCCTTCGGCGGGACGAACTGCCACATGCTCAATATGGATTGCCGGACCATCAAGGCTCCCGACGGCACAGCGCTTTCCGGCGACCAGGCCGCCCGCATTCTCGACCTGGTGGGGATCGTCGTTAACCGGAATACCATCCCAGGAGACAAATCCGCGCTCGACCCTTCCGGCATCCGGCTGGGCACACCCTGGATCACCCAGAGAGGTTTCGACGAAGAAAAATGCCGCCAACTGGCGGATATCATAGCGGATGTCTTGCTGGCGGCGGCTCCGCATACAGTGGCGGCGGCCAAAGGCAGGGCTCAGCGCCGCGCCAAGGTGGATTTCAATATCCTGAATGAAGCCCGCTTGAAGGTCCGGACCCTGGCTCAATCGGCGGGGATCGACTTCGAACCGACCCAGCACGGATATCCCCATTTTTATTATATCGATGACCCGGTGGGAAGGTAATGGGAAAGGACAAATTGACAATTTGTCCTACATGTTGACGGGTAAGAGGGTAAGGCAGTTTTTGGATTATGCCGTCTCCACGGATATGAGCACACTCAAAGCGGGCGAAACACTGCCGGCGAAACTGCGGACCCCTAAAGGGGAGATCGAGGGCGACGTTGAGGTGTATCGAGGCGGAGACTTACCGCTTGACCGTCCCGGCCGACAAAGCCGGCCTGGCGGCCACCTGGCTGCGGGATCTCTCGGATGGATACGTATCATTGAACCTGGACGGCAAACCGGATTATTCACCCCGGCGTTTACCCGGACCGATCGTGGTGATGGAAGCGTCAACGGACTTATCAACAAACTCTAAAACGGATCCTGACAAGAATATCAGGACAAGTAAACGGACCAAAACGGATACGAGCAAGCCCTGGTTCATCGGCTGTCACGGATGACGGAGAAGAAAGCGGGGCTACCTGAGTTCAAATGGAAGGAAGGCGAAACGCCTTTGCGGCATACCGGGCTCTACGAGACCCATAAATCCCTGGGCGCCAAAATGGTGCCGTTCGCGGGATGGGAAATGCCGGTCTGGTACAGCCTCGGTCATGGAAGAGCACCTGGCCACCCGCCAGGCGGCCGGTCTCTTCGACGTCTCGCACATGGGCGTTTACCAGGTCGAGGGAGACGAAGCGGCTTCCTTCCTGGATTCGGTGTGCGCAAATTCGGTGGGGTCACTCCTGCCGGGCGAATCGCTCTACAGTCACTTCCTGACCCCGGATGCAGACGTCATCGACGATACCCTGGTCTACCGGCGCGGAGCCGGAGAAATTCCTCCTGGTGGTGAACGCCTCCAATGATGACAAGGACCGGACCTGGCTGGAAGCAGTCCGGGACGGCAAAGTGAGAGTGGATACTGCCCGACCATGGGCGCGGAGCCTACGGCTACAATGCCGATATCCGGAACCTGCGGGATCCAAAAGCCGGTGAAGATATGCGGGTGGATATTGCCCTGCAGGGACCAAAGAGCCAGGATATCCTGCTGGCGATGGGCGTCAGCACCGAAACACGCAAACGACTGCTGGCTTTGCAGCGAACGGAACTATGCGATGCGAAAGTGGGCAAGCTCGACCTGATCGTCAGCCGGACCGGATATACGGGTGAAAAAATGGCTTATGAACTATTCGTCCATCCTGACTGTGCCGTCGGACTGTGGGATGCGGCTCTCAAAGCGGGTGAGAAATTCGGGATCAAGCCGGTGGGATTGGGCGCCCGGGATTCCCTGCGCACCGAAGCCGGCCTGCCGTTGTATGGGCACGAGATGGGGCTCGACTCGGGCAAAGCCGGAGAGCGCGACCTGGGCGTGGCCGAGGCGGGTTTCGGAGGCTACGTGAAGCTCAGCAAGCCCTGGTTCATCGGCCGGGAGGCGTATGTGGCTCGCGGACAAAGCCGCAAAAGGCGTGGTGGTGCGCTTCCAGTTCCCTGAAAAGGGCGTGCGGATGGCCCACAACGGCGACCCGGTACTGGATAAGCACGGCAAGGTCATCGGCTGGGTAACCAGCTGCGCCGCGGATATGAACGGCACACTGACGGGGCAGGCTTACGTGGAGCTGAAGTATGCCGCAGAAGGCACTCCCATCTTTGTCTTCCAGAGCGCGCCCGGAAAGGCAGGCCTGGCTCCGGCGGAGATGAAACTTGGAGATAAGGGGCTGGTGCCCACGGAGGCGGTGATCTTGAGCCGGTTCCCGAAACTGTAGGTGGATTGGACAAATTAGCAATTTGTCCTACAAAATGTTAGTGCAGGTGGAACGGACAAATTAGGTTATTGGTTCAGGAGGCAATCATATGAAAGCCGTTGGGTATTACAAACCACTTCCGATCACAGAACCGGAATCCCTGGTGGACCTGGAACTGCCCGAGCCAGCCCCTGCAGGGCGGGACCTGTTGGTGGAGGTCAAGGCCGTCTCGGTCAACCCGGTGGACACGAAAATCCGCAAGCGCAATACGCCCAGAGGCGATGAAGCCAGGGTGCTGGGTTTCGATGCAGCCGGGGTGGTGAAAAGCGCAGGTAAAGAGGTCGAACTCTTCAAGCCGGGTGATGAAGTCTATTACGCGGGGAACAATGAACGCAGCGGCAGCAATGCCCAATTCCAACTGGTGGATGAGCGCATCGTGGGACGCAAGCCGGCTTCGCTCAGCTTTGCGGAGGCGGCCGCCCTGCCGTTGACCAGCATCACTGCCTGGGAAATGCTGTTCGACCGCTTCGGGGTGAAGCGGGACGAGCCGCCCAAGGGCGACTCCATCCTTATCATCGGGGCGGCCGGAGGGGTGGGATCGATCCTGACGCAAATCGCCCGCAAACTGACGGGGCTCACCGTCATCGGGACGGCCTCGCGGCCGGAGACGACCGGATGGGTGCAGTCGCTCGGCGCCCATCACGTGATCGACCATAGTTATCCCTTGACGGATGAGCTGCGGCGGATCGGCATTCCGCAAGTGACTTACGTGGCCAGTCTCACCCAGACTCCGCAGCACTTCGCCGAGGCGGCGGAAGTGTTGATGCCGCAGGGGAAATTCGCGTTGATCGATGACCTGGGTCCGAACGACATCGGCCTGCTGCGGCGTAAAAGCATCTCATTCCATTGGGAATACATGTTCACCCGGGCCGTTTTTGCCACACCCGACATGATCGAGCAGCACCATCTTCTCGATGAAGTGGCCGATTTGATCGACAAGGGTGTCCTGCGGACCACCATGCAGGCAAACTACGGCAAAATCAATGCGAAAAACTTGAAGAAGGCCCATGCCATGCTGGAATCGGGCAAGACGATCGGGAAAGTGGTGCTGGAGGGGTGGTGAAGATAAAAATGGATGGCCTTGAGAGCCTTTTCCTCGTTCCATAAGCCTATTAGCAAAAACACTATACGACTATAATGGGGTTATTCCGTATATAAGAAAGCAGCCTTTGTTCCATTTTTATTCTTTTCAATCGCAAGGAGAGTGCAAAATGAAAGGGAGAGTTTCCAGCATCTTCTGGGGGATCCTGTTCATCCTGGCCGGCGCAGCCCTGCTGGCAGACCGGATGGGCTGGATCAATTTCAGCCTGTTCTCCACGAATACCTGGGTTTATCTCTTTGCGGCTGCAGGCCTGATCTTCCTGGTTGGATATTTCATCAGCGGCTTTCGCAAGTGGGGACTGCTCTTCCCCGCCCTGGTGCTGATCGCCATCAGCCTGACCATCTGGTTGGGTGATCACGGTTTCACCGGTTCCTACGTGGGTATGCCGATCCTCTTGGCGGTCGCGATACCCTTTTATGTCGGCTTCCTGCTGGACCGGAAAGCCTGGGGACTGCTGATCCCCGCATGGGTAATGACCGTCATCGCCATTGTCACGCTGCTGGCGGATTGGTCGAAGGCAACCTGATCGGTGGAATATTCCTGCTGGCGGTGGCACACCGTTCCTGGTGGTCTACCTCTTGAACCGGGCTCGCTGGTGGGCGCTCATTCCGAGCTGGACATTATTCGTCCTGGGAATGGTCACCTTGTTAACCGACCATGTCAACGGAAATTTGATCGGCGCCATGATCATGTACGGCATCGCCCTGCCGTTCCTGGTAGTGTACCTGCGAACCGCGCCCACCGATGGGCGCTTATCCCGGCGGCTGCCATGGCGTTCTTCGGTACGATCCCCCTGCTGGACAGCGTTGTTGGCGGGGATTGGATGGGGTGGCGATGATGCTGCTCTTCGCGGCCATTTTCTTCTTTGTCTATTTCCGATGGAATGCGAACTGGTGGGCGATCATCCCGGCGGGCATCTTTACCTCCATCGCCGTAGTGGTGTTCCTGGGGATTATCCTGCCCGGAGACAACCCAATCCTACAGGGCGTATTTACGGGCACCCTGCTGCTGGGCTTTGGATTGACGTTCGGGGCCTTATGGCTGCTCCGTGAGAAACAACCCACAGCTGGGCGAGATTATCCTGCCATCGGCCTATTCATCGCAGCCTTGTTTGCTTTCGTCTTTGGAAGCAATTCCAATTTGTTCTGGGCCATCGCCCTTCTGGCAGGCGGCGTCGTGCTCGTACTATACAGCCTTCTTAGGAAGAAAACAGAAATTTGAGGCTAGGCACGCCTCAAATTTCAGCGAATTCCCCTGGCGCAGTCCTTCCACTCCGTTTGAGAAGGACTGCGCTGAGGAGAAGGGGATGAAAAAGCCCGGCAACTTGAGCCTGGATGCCCCAGGCTCTAAGCAGCGACTTTTCCGTTATTTTTCCACTCCGGTGATGACGATGCCCTGGATAAAGTAACGCTGGGCAAAACAAACAAGAGCAATGGAAAGCCAAAGCCATCAGGGCACCCGCCTGAACCAATTCAGGGCGTTGGCATAAATACCGACGAAATATTGCAACGCCACGGAAATGGGATAGAGCTGGGTATTAGGCTTGAGGTAGATCAAGGGGCCAAAGAAATCGTTCCACGCAAAGACAATATGGAAGACTGAGATAGCCGAATAGAACAGGCTTGGCCTGCGGCAGGATGATGGACCATAAGACCCGGAGCGGGCCGGCGCCATCCACAGTGGCGGCTTCATCCAACTCACGCGGGATGATCAGGAAATACTGCCTCAGCAGGAAGACGTTGTAGGCGTTCGCAAAGAAATGCGGCAGGATCAACGGCCACCATGTCCCGACCAGATGGATCTTCACGAAAAAGGTATAGAGGGGAATGACGGTGACCGCGGCGGGCAGGAAGATGGTGGAGATCAAGATCATGAAGAGAATATCACGGCCGGGAATCTGAAAGCGGGCAAAACCATACGCCACCAACGTGCAAGATATCAGCGTTCCGAGCAATGTGGAGAAGGCGTAGAAAGTGGTATTGAACATCAGGCGGGGATAATTGATCCAATCCCACACTTCCACGAAATTGGACCAGGCCGGAGAAAATGTAAAGTAGCGCGGCAGAGCCCGCCAGGAAACGGTACAGGCAAATTCTCCTTTACCCAGATTTTTGGGATCGATGAACTGGCTTTGCTTCAGACCCTTCTTAACCAACCCAAATGCCTTTATAGATTTATCACTCGGGTCGAAGCCTGCGCACGTATTGGCAGGGACTTTATAGAGGTCAATCGTCTTGCCATTGTATTGAGTGCTTACCGGCGCGGCCGGCCAGATGGGCCCGCCAAGGATGGTCCGCTGGGCCTGGGTCTTGAGGGAAGTGGAGACCATGAAGGCAAAAGGCGAGAGGAATATCGCCAGAATGAGGACGGTGAAGCCTGTAAAAAGGATGATCTTGAGCGGTCTTTGCGGACCCGGAAGGACTTATGGGGATAGATTCTGTAGCTCATCACCCGGTTGAGTGGTTGCGCTTTTTGATTTTCCATTTGTTATGCCTCCTGGTCAGCGGGTCTCAGCTGCATAATAGACCCAATATTTGGAGGTGATAAAAAGGATAAGGGTGGCTATCAATATGGCAATAAATAATCCGATAGCCATGGTGGCCCCATACGACATATTCATAAAGGTCAGGAACGTCCTGACGAGATAGACGTTATAGAACATGGTCGTGCCTCCGGGAGCTCCATTACCGTTATTCAACACAAAGGGGATCAGGTAATACTGGAACAAACCGACCATCCCAAGGATCAAGTTATAGAAAATGACCGGTGAAATCATCGGAAAAGTGACATTGAAAAAGGACTGCCATGCGTTGGCGCCATCCACCTTGGCGGCGTCATACAGCTCGGTCGGCACTCCTTGCAGGCCCGCCAGGGTGATCAACATGGCGCCTCCCAAACCCCACAGGCCAATGATGACATAACCCGGATAGACCCAGGTTGTACTGTTCAGCCAGCCGGGGACGAAAAGTTTTCGGCACCCCCATGGATAGGAGGGCCCGGTTGATCCAGCCGGTCTCGGAGTTGAGCATGCCGTTCCAAATAATGACTCCGGCAACCAGGGGAATAATGGAGGGCATATAGAACAAAGTCCGTGCCGCGACGGAGCCTTTAAGGTTTTTATTATTTAGAAGGAGCGCTAAAGCCAACGGCACAATAATGCCAATGGGCAGGGCAATCAATCCAAATTTAAGCGTGATCATCCAGGCGCCTGGATTGCCTTTGGTGCTGCTCCAGATCTGGGGATCTTTGAAATACTGAACATAATTGCTGAACCCAACGAATTTGATCGGGTTTAAGACGCCATCGGTAACTTTCAGGCTGGCGAAGCTGAAAACGAACGTGGCCACAAGAGGAATGAAGGTGAACACGAGAAAGCCTAATATCCAGGGAGATAGAAAGGCCAATCCCGTCCACATCTCACGGCGCGCCATTGGCGTCATCTTGCGAAGCGAACCAAGGGAGGGCAGCTTGGGAAGATGTCTTAGTTGCTCAAACATAGAGCACTCCTTATTCGGCAGGTTAGGCGGGCCGGTCGATGACCGGCCCGCCTGAGACGTACAACTGACAAGTTACTTGTTGAAGATGACGGTCAGGTCGTCCGACAGCTTCTTGAATTCAGCTTCGAAATCAAGCTGATCGGGCGAGGTGTGTTCTGGAGCAGGTTGATGAAGGTGCCAATGCGGGCGGAATCTTCGGTGTTGTTACCGGGCATCCAGCCTTCGGCGCTCGGGCGGTCAGGATAGGCTCGTACCGGCTTTGAAGACTTCCCAGCTAGCCGGGGTCACATTCGGATACTGGGCCGATTTGGCGGCGAAGAAGGCATCGATCTTGGAGGAGATGGCGGGCATGGCACCCATGGAGGGCAGCCACTTATCGCCGCCGGTGGTGAGGATGTAGGCCAGAACTTTGAAGGCAGCATCGGGATTCTTGGTGCCTTTCCAGATCCGGAAGGTATCGGCATCGACACGGCCATGGATTTTGCCATCATTGGGCCCATGGGTTGAATACCAACCTGCCAGACAACGCCGGCCTTATCGAGGTCAGTCAGGCAGCAGGTATACCAGGTCTGGGTCAGACCCATGGCAGCCTTGCCGCTGTTGAAGACGTTGCCAGAGCCAAATTCGGTGGAGCCTTGGAGCGGGCCTGTAGCAGTAAAGGGCTGTTTGCCCCACATGCCGTCATAATACCATTTCCAGGCAGCTTTCCAGCTATCGGGAATGGCGGCTTTCCAGGCACCGGCGGCGCCGGAGTAGATGGAGCTGGCTCCGCCGTAGAAGGTGGCGATGGATTGTCCACTCTGGTACTGGGGGGTATAGCCAATCTGAACGATCTGGGTGGCATCGAAACCGGTTTCGGTGGCATTCTTGCCGTTCTTATCGACGGTCAGGAGTTGAGAAACCTTGGTGACGGTGTCCCAGTTCCAATCGACCATGGAGCCATCGGGCATCTTATACTTTTCGCCGTATTTCTGGGGCGGATAAGCGAGGCCCTGCTCATCGAACATGGCGGGGATGAAGTACATGCCGCCGGGGAAGATACCGAAGGGCAGGCCAACCTGGCCCTCTTCAGTCTGGTAGAAGGACAACCAAGGCCGGGTCCCAGATGGAGGTATCGAAATTATTGGATGCGATCAAGGCGGTCAGGTCCATCCATTGGCCGTAGAATTCATTCGAGCCAGCCCAACCCACAGGGCCGACGATATCGGGGCCATTGCCAGCGGAGATCTCGGTCGCGAGGGTGTCCCGACCAGCGGTATGGGGGACGACCTCGAGGATCATCTGGATCTTGTCCTGGGAGGCATTGAAATCGGCCGCAATACTTTCTTCCACGGCGATTTCAGCGGGAGACGTTCCACCACCAAGGCCAACGAACACGCGTACGCAGGTCTTGCCAGCCTGGCAGTTCGCCAGCGGGTAAGGCGTGGGGGTGGGCGGTACTGCCGGGGCCGTGGCAGGAGCGGCGGTTGCAGGCGCGGCCGTAGCGGGCGCAGCTGTGGCGGGTGCGGCCGTTGCAGGAGCGGCTGTGGCAGGGGCCGGGGCGGGAGTTGTCGCGGCGCCGCCGCAGGCAGCCAGGGCCATGCTCAAAAACACGACTGCAGAAATCAGGATGTAAATTCTCTTTTGCATTTTCTTTCTCCTCTTGGATTTTTATCGAAAAGTAGATGACTTTTTCTTTACTTCCTCAAATTTCTCTTTATTGACCTGGGACGCCTCCTTTCAAGACAGACAATTAATCAATAGCTGTTTTTTTTATTCAGAATGTTCCAGAGCGGCTTTTTTGAAATCGGGCACAGGCAGGAAAATAACAGGTTCCTGGGTAATTTCATTTTATGAAGTTGAAGGGAGGGGGGCATGTAGAATTGTGCACAAAACTAGCACAATTGGAATTAGTTTCTTACATCGGGAAATAAACGTTTCAGCAGGACCCCGCCGAGAAACGCGAGGGAGCTACATAGGATGGAAAAGAAAGGAAGAAGGATAGAACGCGGATCCCGAAAGTACCGGTACACGTACCGATAATGCCGGCACAAGGACCGAAAGTACCGGTGCACATACAGAGAGGCCCGGCAAAGCCAAGAAAGATATCGCCACAAGGGGAACGACGACAAGGATAAGACTGGCAGGCTGAAGCCTGCACTCCAATAACAGGGCCTGCACAGAGCCTGCACTCCAATAAATGAGCCTCCCCAGTTCCTGAAAAACAGAAATGGGGAGGCAAGTAAAGGAGGATGAGAAGCTATAAAAAAGCCGGAGGAAGCGCTTTATGCAGCAGGAAAAGTATAAGTGGTGATGGAATGAGGCGGACAATCAGCGGGAGCGGTATAGGCGTTGTATTTCAGCCCAAAATTGAGGCAATCGCCGGTGCGGTTCATCACCACTACTGACAGGGCCCCATCGGGGTTGAGGAAGGCAGCGGTTTCCAATTCATCGACGGTGGAGGTGCTGACTACCCGCTGCGCACCGGGCCGGACAAAACGGGAGATGTGGCCAATGTAGTAATACGAATTGTGATAATAAACGGTGCCCTTGTTGTAGTCGGCCATCAGGGGCGCGCTGCAATAGTTACCGCCATGATTTGGTCCGCCGCGGCCATCCAGGAGGAGATTCCAATCGATCCAGGCGGTGGTCCAGTGGCTGAGGTCCTGCAACATGGATTGACCGTAGCGTTCTCCCACGTCCCAATCCTCATAGTGCGGGCCCCCCTCCTGGCAGCCCTCTGAGAAAAGGAGCTGCTTCTGGGGGTAGGCATCATGGGTCAATTGAACGTTCTTGAAGTGATCACCGACATACCAGTGGAAGGCGGCTCCCCAGACATAACGGGAAGCGAGCGGATCATCGTAGATTACCTTGGCGCGCTCATAGAGAAGGTCACGGTTATGGTCCCAGATCAACAATCTCACCTTCTCAAGCATCCCGGCGGATTTCAAGCGCCGGGCCGATAAAATCACGGACAAAATCGCGTTCTTCTGCGGCCGTATAGATGCACGAATCCCAGACCTGGGTGGCGAGGGGCTCGTTTTGAACGGTCAGGCCCCAGATGGGCAGCCCTTCCTTTTCGTATTCCTGGATATAACGGACCAGGTAATTAGCCCAGGCCTGACGATACTCCGGTTTGAGCTTGCCGCCGTGGTTCATCTGTCCGTTGGTCTTCATCCAGGCGGGCGGGCTCCAGGGGGATGCCAGAAGCTTGAACGAAGGCCCGACTTTGGCGGCGGCTTCCTTGATCATGGGGATCAGCTCATGGCGGTCATGTTCAATGGTAAAGTGGCGCAGCTCCACATCCCCCGGCACCTCGGTATAGGCATAATTGCCGAGGGAAAAGTCGCAGCTATTGATATGGGTCCGGCAGAGGCTGTATCCATTGCCGGTGACCGGATCGAAATAGGCCCGCAGTATTTCCGCACGAACCTCCGGGCTCATTTTATAAAAAGTATGGGCGGCAGATTCTGTGAACGCACCGCCGAAGCCTTCGATGGTCTGGAAACACTTGTGCGAATCCACAAATACAATCGGCATCTCGGCTGCCTGGGCTTGAAAAGTAAGGGAGCCTTTTTCGGCCAGGCGGTCGGTGGTGTTCTTGGTGGTTCGAAAGACTCGGACGTTGGTTGGCATAGTTAAATCCATTCCTGGGAAACAAGTTCCCAGGTAAAAAATTTGATTGAATTAGAACCTATCCGAAAATTCTGGAGATGTTCGTTTTTTGAGTGTGTGCGGCTGCGCCGCACACACTCAAAAAACGGTCTGACTCTGATTTTTAGGATAGATTTATGCAAAGTATAGAGGAAATGAAGGTCCATCTGCATGGAGAATTGTGCCAGGTAATTAGCATTGGGGTGACCAAGCTGGCGGGCTAATTTTTACGCCGGTAGGTCAGCGGCGAGACGCCGGCTTCTTGCCGGAAGACCCGGCTGAAGTAATTGCTGTCCGAAAAACCGACTTCCATGGCAATATCGGTAATGCTCTTATCGGTCGAGACCAGCAATTGCTTGGCCTGTTGGATGCGATAGCGGGTCAAATAATGGATGAGCGACAGGCCGGTCTCCTGATTGAAGGAACGGGAAAGATAACCCTCACTGACGCCAACATGGCGGGCGAAATCCTCGCGGCCGATGGGCTCGCCGTAATGCTCGTGGATGAACGCCATGGCTTTACGGGTGAGGCGCTGGACTTCACTATTGAGCTTTTGGCGGTGGGAGAGGGCGTCTTTGATATGCTCCAATGTCTCGGGGGCAGTAAAAACACCTTTACGCAAGACGACAGAAACGCTACGGTTCAGGCGTTCCATCTCTTCTTCGGCCAACTCGCGGGCGCTCAAGAACGATGACCGGAATGCTGCAGGTGGTTTCCATTTTCTGCATTTCTTCGAGAACACCAAACCCATCCAACTCAGGCATCATCAGGTCCAACAGGACCAGGTCAGGGCTGGCGGTCTGGAGCATGAGCAGGGCTTCTTTTCCATTCGCAGCCAGGAGGATCTGGTATTGAGGGAACTGGCTGCGGACGATCTGGGCATGCATGTCCAGCACGCCGGGGTCATCATCCACGATCAGGATGGTCTTATTACTGGGAAGGTTGCCTCCGGCGGCGGCATCATTTTCCGCCCAGCCGACCCGCCACAACGCCTGGGCCAACTCGGGCGCGCCGATCGGCTTGGTCAGATAATCCAACTCAAGCATGGTCCCGCTGTTATGATCGGCATCCAGGACGTAGAAAAGGACGGACGTATCGGTGGTGGAAGGATGAGCCTTGAGCGAGCGGATCGCCTCCCAGCCCCTTTCGGGCGTCTCATGAACATCCAATACGATGGCTTCGGGAGGAGATTGGGTTACCTTCGCCAGCCATTGATCCCCTTCGTCCCAAAAGAGGATCTCCGCCTGGAACCCCTGACCGGCGAGATATTGTTTGAGCTTGCCGGCGTTTTCGGGCTGGGTGGTGACGATCCAGACCGCCACGGCGGCTTTTCCACCTTGAGAGGCCGCTTTCATGTTGGGGAGGGTGAAGGAGAAGGTGGCCCCCTCGCCTTCCACGCCCGAAGAGACGGCGCTGATCTCGCCATTGTGCATCTCAACCAGGCGTTTGCAAATGGCCAACCCCAACCCCAGGCCGCCGAAACCCGCGGGCGGCCGTCCGGTCGGATTGGCGGAATTCATCGAAGATGACGGCCTGTTCCCCGAGGGGAATGCCCAGGCCGGTATCGGTCACGGAGACGGTGAGGAACTTCGGGCCGGGAACGACAGAAAGGGTGACTCCGCCCTTCTCGGTGAACTTGACGGCGTTATTGACCAGGTTCAGGACCACCTGGCGCAGACGAGTCCGGTCGCCCCAGACCAGGGGCAGACCGGTGGGAATGTGAGCCTGCCAGGTGAGGCCACGTTCCCGCGCCAACTGCTCTCCCACCAAGACAACCGCTTCCAGAATCCTGGCGAGGTCGAGGGGTTCACAAGCCAGTTTAAGCTCACCCATCTCATCCCGAGCCAGGTCGAGCACATCCCGGATCAAACCATCCAGGTGCTGGGAAGTGAGATGGAGGCGTTCCAGGTTTTCCCGATTGACCGGCTTCTCGCTGTTGGCATCCCATAGGAGCAATTCGCTCAGGCCGGAGATCACATTGAGGGGGGTGCGGAGCTCATGGCTGACCATGGAGAGGAAACGACTTTTGAGGCGATTAGCCTCTTCAGCCAACCGCTGCCCCTCCGTAGCTACTTCATACAATTGGGTGGTTTTTGTTAACAGGAGGTCACGTTCATCGAACAGCAAAGCCCCTTTGACCGAACTGCCTAACTGGCTGGATATGGCCTCGTAAATGGTTCCCTCGCGGGGACCCGGCTCGAAAAGCATGAAGCCAATCTCTTCCCGTTGAAACTCCAATGCTTCCAGGAGGAGCGTCCGGCGCTTTTTCCCCCAGGATCGGACCGGGAGCAACTGCTCGACCGGATAAGGGAGGTTGTTTTGTCCATCCTTTATTCTTGTCCGGCGGACTTCATCATAGGCCAGCGCCAGGCGGGCTTGTTTGGGTGGACGCTCGGTCCCTTCGTATAAGGCCACATAGCAGCTTTGGATCCCCAACTGCTTCAGACCGCGCGCCAAAATATCCATCAGATTATGGAAATGGAAAGTTACGGCCATAGCCTCGCTGATGGAACGCACTATGGCTATTTGATTAATCAGGCGGATCTGTTTTTGCTTTTGTTGTTGCAAAACCAGATCATCGAGAAATACACGGGCGCGATGCCAAATATTCTCGGCTTGAGACAGATAGGCGAGATGAGCCGCCATGGCGCGGCAACTCTCCCGGCGGAGGGCCGAAACCACATTTTGCAATTCGGCCACGGAGAGATCCTGCTCCATCAACAACCGTGAAGTCAGGTCGATGGCAGTTAAAAGAGCTTCGCCTGCATCGCCCTCGCCAAGGTCGTGGATGAGAGCGTCCAGCCATTCTTCAGGATGAAAAGAGAGGCCGGGCGCATCCATTTGACCCATCGCCCGCTGCATTTCCTCCAAAATAATGTCCCGGCGTTTCTCAAGCAAGACCACCGCGCCGGTATTGACTCCACCGGAAGCGCCTGGTCGCACTGAAAGACCTGTCTGCATCCCCTCGTTGACCTGCAAGACGGCGTCGGATAAACAACCGCAGGAACGCCGGACCATCAAACTGACCGGTAGAGTAAATTCGGGGGGGACGCTTTTCTCACTGGTAGTAAGCTGAAAGGGCCTCCAATGCCAGGCGACCCATCTGCTGCAAAGGCTGGCGGACGGTTGTTAATGGAGGTGTGCTGGTGAGCGACTCGACTGCATCATCAAAACCGCAGACCAGAACATCATAAGGCACGCGCAGACCCCGCCGCTGTAATTCCTGCATGGCCGCCAGGGCCATATTATCGTTAGAGGCAACGAGCGCATCAAAGTGGACCTTGCGTTCGTCCAATAATATTTTTACGCCCTTCTCTCCGCCCGGAGGCGACCAATCCACGGGTTGGTACAGCAAATCCGGGTCGACGGATAAACCGTGCATTTTAAGGGCATCTTCGTAGGCTTTAAAACGGGAGGAGGCATCAGGATTATTGGCCGGACCCCGGATGAAGGCGATCCGCTTACATCCATGAATCTCGATCATGTGGCGGACGGCCAGGCGCATGCCCCCGTAGTTATCCACCACGATGGAGGTGACGAAATCCCTGGCCGGACAGCCAATGTTGACGATGGGAACGGAGCTGAAAAAATTTCGGTGGACTTGATGGAAGGTGGGGTTGACCAGGACCAATCCATCCAAACGGTCCGGGCGAATGAGGGAATAAAGGGAGCGATTCCGGTGAGGATAATAAATGTTGATATCCCCAAAATTGACGAGATTTACATCGAGCTCTTCGGCGGCTTCCACGGCGCCCCACCACATGGGCATGGAGTATGGGTTGGTAAAGCCCCAATTGCCAACGAACCCAAAAGTGGGCCGGTGAGCTGGTTTGGACACTGGCCTTGGGTTTAAGGGGGAGGCGGCAGGGAGGGTGCATGGAAGAGGGTTGTATCTTGATTATACACTCGGGAGGGAGGAAGATAGCACGCAGGTTGAACGTTGGAACGTCATTAACGTGGAACGTCGAACGTCAAACGTCGGAGTAACATTGTCAAGTCCTGAAATATGTTGACAGGTCGAGGGTGGAAGTAGGAAGGAATTAAAGTCACTTAAATCACGTCTCTCTAGGAACGAATATTTCTAACGGACTGCTTTTGAAGCGGATGAGCGGATAGAAACGTGTTGGAGGTGAAGTTTGGGGGAATGAATTGAACTTGATGTTCCCTGAAAAAGCATCAGGACTTCGCAACAAATAGTCAATTAGTCCGTGGAAAAACGTTGGCAGATTGGCACATCGAGCGTTATCCGACGGGAGACTTCGGAATATTCGATACGCGGTATCGAACCCCGTAGGAGAACACAACGGGGCGGCGGGAGGAACGAATATAGCTCAGGGCAAGGGAAGACAGAATATCCTTTCGAAAGTGAAATGAGGATAATGCTCGAGACAAGGCGGCGGGGAATTGGAGATGGATCTTCATACTTTCATTATAGAACGAATGTTTCATCTGTCAATCCCCCCAAAATAGATTGCTTACGATTGTAATGGGGTGTGAGAAGAAGAGCCACAAAAAGCGCAACACGAAGCGGGCACCTGGGTCAGGCCGGAGGCCAGATCGAGGACGTAGGTGGTGGTGACTCCGTACACGGTCTGCTGGTAGCGGTTGCCGAGGCTATCATATTTATAGGTGGTGGCGCCGGAGGTCCGTTCACCGAGATCAGATGGTTGGCGGAATCGACAGTTCTCACGGTTTTGGAAAAGTGGTATACTCGGCGTTATAGCACAAATATTCTAGTTGGGATGCAGAGGGACCCTACCTGCTTGCCATCCTCCTCGAAAGCTACGGGATACTGCGTAATCCCCATTTTCTCCGAAAATAGGAGGAAGAAAATGCGGAGATGTTGGAGACGGAGTTGATGAATATGGCATATGATAAGGTGTTAGCTGAAAGGATGCGGGCGGCTATGGGAACGCCGGAGGGGTTGGAGGAAAAAGCCATGTTTGGAGGCGATCGGATTCCTCATCCACGGCAATTTGGCCTGCGGAGTCCATAAAAACGAGATGATCGTGCGAGTTGGAGCCGGGAAATATAATGAAGCACTGGAACAGCCTCACACGCATCCGTTCGATATGACCGGTCGGCCCGATGGCCGGATGGGTCATGATAGAACCGGAAGGCTGCGCAAATGAAACGGAATTAAGTCGATGGATCCATCAAGGGATCGATTTTGCGAGTTCACTACCTAAGAAGGAGAAATAGATGACGACACCGGATTGGAAAGACCTTCAGTTCTTAGCGGGAGAGTGGATAGCGGCCGGCAGCGGCGAGCCAGGACAAGGAACAGGTTTTGTGAGTTTTCATTTCGAATTGGATAGGAATATCTTCGTCCGGCGGAACCAGCTCGAATTCGAGGCGACGGCGGACCGACCCGCCTTCACGCATGAGGACGAGTTGATCACTTTCAAAGAAGAGACGGGTGAAATGGGGGCGATCTATTTCGATAACGAAGGCCATACTATTCATTACAAGGTTACCTGTATGCCGGAAGCGCAAATTGTTTACATCAGTGATGCGATTCCAGGCGCGCCGCGCTTCCGCATGAGCTATTTCAAAGGGGTGGATAGAACCTATATCACCCGCTTCGAGATCGCCCCGCCGGGAAATCCGGAGGGATTCGTCACGTACGTGGAAGGCCCCGCCAAACGAAAGATGTAGGCGGATTGGACCATGAGCATGCTTGATATCGCCAACGCCAAATTCGCCTTTCTTGACCTGGAAACCACCGGCCTTTCCCCCTGGTTTGGAGACCGCATCTGCGAAGTGGGGATCCTCCTGACCGAGGGGAAACGGATCAAGAAGACCTACCAGACCCTGATCAATCCGGAACGGCTGTTATCCCCGGCGGCAGCCAGCACAAACCGGCTGACCGACGAAGAACTCTTGCAGGCACCTCTTTTTGAAAAGGCGGCCTCCCAGATAGAAGCCTGCCTGCGGGATGCAGTGGTAGTGTGCCATAACGCCCCATTCGATCTTCAATTTTTGGATAGCGAATACCGCCGGCTCGGAAAAGAAATCGAAATCCCCAACCTGATGGATACGCTCACCATTGCGAGGGAGATATTCGATACTCCGTCCTATACGCTCGTATCCCTGGCAGAGGCATTCCGACTCGACAAGGTGGAAGCGCACCGGGCTTTGGCGGATGCGCTGACGGACCGGATGGTCTTTTTTGCGCTGATGGATATGGCCCAAGCCCAGGGACGATCCCTGCAGGACTTTCTGGGACTCTATAATTCACCGGCCCGGCCGAGCGAGGCCATCCAGCTCCCGACGGAATTGGCGGAGGCCATTGCCAGCGGAAACCGCCTGCATATTACTTATGTAGATGGGGATGGGAAGCAGACCCAGCGGTGGATCACTCCCAGGCAGGTATTGGGATTGGCGGATTATATCTACCTGAGGGCATACTGCCATCTCAGGAAGGCTGAACGGAATTTCCGATTGGATCGGATTTTGGAAGTGAAGTGTAGAGGTAGACTAGGATTTTGGATTATTGAGATTTTAGATTGTAGAGCTGGGATGAGTGTTGAAGAGGTTGCATTCAAATTTGGGGATATGCACGCACAAAGTAATGGGGTACACGTGCCAGGCGGGAAGAGCCATCGCCTCGCAATGACAGAAAGCGAATAGCCAATTTCCTGGCAATTTGAGATCGCCGGGAGATCGCTCTTAAGGAGAGTTTCTTCAAGGGGGTTCCTAGAAACCCAACTTCTCTTTTACGATGATCAGGGTCATCCGGCCGGGGCGGATCTCGCGGTTGATGATCAGGATCTTATTGATCCCCGTATCCATGTTGTAAAGCTGGCGGGCATGAACAATTTCAAGCGGATAACTATATTCTTGAATCCGGCGCATGCCCTCGTTGAGATCTTTGACGATCTTTTGAGACCCGGCCACCCAAATCACATTGCCGGCTCCGGAGGCATACGGGCCTAGTTGGCTGCCGGTTTTCGAGGCGATCATGATCTGACCGTCTTCGGTGATGGCGTGGACGCTGCCGGCGGCGAAATCGGGGGCGCCGACCATTTTACGGATCTCCCGTCCCTGGGTGGCCCGGTCCATGGCAAACATTTTAGGCCGGAGGGCGTCGAAATGGCCGGATTTATCGATCTCGGGTTGAATTCCCAATGTTTCCAAAGTGACGGATGCGCCCAGGAAGACTTCGGACCCCTGCGGGATCAACTCAAAGAACATCCGGCGGGCGTCCTCGCCAGTATTGGCAATCAGGGTGTGAATCCCGTGAGATTCGAGGGCTTTGGCAGCCCGCTGGATCTGTTCATCACCGGCCAGGTGGGAGAACTCCGGGTTGGGAATTAACTCCTGTTCACTCTTTTTCATATTTTCTAATTGCATAGCGACAACATCCTTTCGAGCCCCTCCATCTTTAAAATCGTCTCTATGCAATTAGATGAGATACTTACTCCAAGGTTTCATAAAAAGTGTAAATAGTTTCTATGAATCCAAATCCCGACTTCTAGAACCGCAGTTCGAGGCTGAGCGGGGCGGCTTTATCAACCTGGAAAGACAATCGTTTCTCTCCAGAGCCAAGTTCATAATCGCCCAGGAACCCGTTGAAGCGGATCTTACCGGCCTCATCGGTAGTGAAATGGGTCGGAGGCAACCACCATTCCCCTTTCACGAGGGACAGGAGTTCCTGATAAGCCGGTTTGGCAGAGGCATCCTGGCGGATCAGCCCGGCCGGAGCATTCAACCAGGCCCCATCAGCAAGGTCCCACCAGGTAATCCCCTGCACCAATGGATGAGCCAAAAGGGTTTTGTAATGAAGGATCACCTCCTGCCTTTGGCGTTCCTCCCCTGCGGGGGTGGTCGGCCAATCCGTCACCTGATAATCATTCAGGTCAACGATCTCCGGAGGCATCAGTTGGCCCGAAACCAGGGTGGTTTCGGTAAAGTGAATGGGTAAATTGAACCTGGAAAACTGGTCCAGGATTCTCAAAGTTTTCTCCACGCCCCAATAACCCTGGTGCATATGGGATTGGAGGCCGATCGCATCGATCTTGATGCCTGCTTCCAGACAGCCTTCGACCAATATATCAAACGCGGGTGACATATCAAAATCATTGAGGAGGAGGGTCGCTCCCGGATTAGCAGCCCGGGCAGCACCGAACACCTGGCGGATCAACTCGATGCGACCCAATTCCTTGCAGAGGCGGGTGAGGCCATTATCGTACTTGTCGAAGACCGGCATAATGACCGCTTCGTTGAGGACATCCCAGACATGGATCAATTCCGAAAAATCAACGTTACTTCCCGCCGGATGCGCCTAAGCTGGGCCTGAAGAATCTCGGCGTTGGTCAGCGGCAGCAACCAATCCGGACTGAGAGTATGCCAGCAAAGGGGGTGGCCTTTCACCAGGATGTGGTGGTCCGCGCACCAGCGGGCAGCCTGCATGATCCTGGCAGTGTCCGGCCGGCCTCGGAGGGCTCGAAGCGGGCCCAGTAGAACGGCAAAGTCGACAAAATTGAATAGAGCCGTCAATTTATCCACCCGCCGTCCGGCTAGCTCTTTTTTCGCCCCGTCCGGTTCAGTGGCAGCCGAGATAATATCGAAGCCGGCTACCCCAAAAAGGAATTTATGGCGGGTTTGTTCGAGGGTGACATCCTGACGGGCAAGGGGGCTGCCATCGCTCCCTGTAAGGATCAATTCCACCTCGGCGCGGCGTTGTTTTTTTATTTCCCGATCAATTTGAGCAGTATTTCCAGAATCGCCCATTGGTTCAGCCTCCAGAGCATCCATCCAGTTACATGAATTTATTAACGTTGATAGTCAGGATGATTTTACTCCCGTCCAAGGCCAAAGCATCAAATATTTTCCCCAAGCACTTTTTTCCCCAGCCAGGCCAGGACGTAAGCCACCACTTCTTCCCAGCCAGCCTGCCCGATGATGAAATGAGACCGGCCGGAAAATTCCTTGAAGTCGGTGATGGAAGAGAGGATCCTTATAGCGCCGGCTGTTGACCTTATTGAGCGAGGCCGGGATGATATTATCGTTGGAACCGGCAACCAGCAGCAAGGGAACATGAGGCTTATGGAAATCGATGCGGGTGGTGAGAGATTCACGGGGGACCCGCCGGGATTCAGGGACAACATAGCGATCATAGGCAGCATGTTGTTCCTGCAGGGGAAACGTGTTGACAAAGGTATACTGGAACCTCTCGAAGGTCATTTCCATGGGTTCGCTGAGAGGCGCGAATGGATTGATATGCGGCCAATTGGATTTTAGAAAGGACCAGCTGGCCGTAAGCACACCCATGGGAGGCGCAGAATCGATGGCCACGCCTGCCACCGCCATATCCATCTGGAGCAGACATTGCACCACCAGGCTGCCCATCGAATGGCCGATCAGGATCGGCTTTTGGTCCAATCCGCGAATGAATTCCGAATAAAAATCGATCACATGACTGAGGGTAAGGTTCCCCAATTCCGGATCCGGATGCTGGCGCAGTTCTTGCACCGGGCCGTTGTGACCCGGCCAGGGAGGAGCGATGCTTTTGAACCCCCTGGCATCAAAGGGATCGATCCATTTCTCCCAGCATAAGGGGTTCATATACATGCCGTGGATGAAAACAACTGTTTTGGATTTCATATGCGCCTCCTGCTCAATGGATAAGTCCTATCCAAATTATCGCACATTTTTGGTGAAAATTCGGTTTTTACTTAGTACTTTTTAAAGACGGCGATGCCGACGGGGGAGGGATTGAACGAAAAAAAAGGGAGAGCCGGTATAATTGATTTGATAGCCGGAGGCCGCCAGGCCTGATATTGAACCGGCGTAAAGATAATTTGCTTTTGACAGGAAAGGTGGGCAAATGAAAAAACGGGTTCTTACCTGGGATGGTTGCATCAATGTTCGGGATCTTGGCGGGCTAAGGACTTTCGATGGCCACAAGACTCGCTGGAGAGCCCTTGTCCGCTCGGATAGTCCTGCCAGACTTTCTGCGGCGGGATGGTCAGCGCTCTATGAATACGGCATCCGGACAATCATTACGCTCCGCACACATGGCATGGTGGAAGACGAGCTCAACTTTACGCCACGCTATTCCGACATCACAACAGTTCAGGCAGAAATAGAAGACATTACCGATAAAGAATTCCTGCAACAATGGGCTGCCACCAATCTTTGGGGCACACCGCTTTACTATCAGGATGCGCTCCGCCGCTGGCCGGAGCGACACGCTGCAGTTATTTCTGCAATCGCGCAAGCTCGACCGGGCGGCGTTCTTTTCCATTGCATCCGCGGAAATGATCGAACGGGCATTATTGCCCTGTTACTGCTTGGGCTGGCTGGGGTAATACCAGAGGATATTATTGCGGATTATGAACTGAGCCCAGACCCTGACCGGGATGAGCTTCTGAGGCGCGAGCATTCGTCCATTCGAGAGGCCATCCTGAATACTCTTGCAGGGCTTGATATCGACAGCTATCTGAAAATGGGCGGTGTAAGTCAAGATGATCTAGACGCCGTTCGGAAGCGTCTGCTGGGATAAGCAAATCAACCCGCTCTTCGATCAACCAATCCCTTCAAAGAAAGTCTTTTCTTCTTTTATACAGCCAACTCCGATGAGCCGGCTATCAATATCTTCCAGCACGAATTCTATTGAACCATAGGACGTCAACTCCGGCGGTTGGAGGATCTTTGCGCCTTTGTCCCGGATCTCTTCATAGAAACTTATGACGGCTTCCGGACTTTCGGGGACCAGATAGGCATCATATCCCGCGCCGTATCGATCCCGGTTAGAGACGACTGTCCCGAAGCGGGATTGGACCAGAAGGATTTCCACCGAATCACGATACAAGGCGGCGAATTTTTCCTGGCGGTCGTAGTGTTCCACCACCCGGAAGCCGAGGACATCCCGATAGTAATCGGCAGTCTTTTGGATATTGGCTGTCGGGAAGACAATGGCGCAGCTGGATAAAGTAGGTTGGGGCATATTTTCAGATCAAGATTAGTAACTAGAGCAATGACCCATATGAGGCAAGTGTTAAAAGATTACACCACAAAGGGAACGAAGGTACACAAAGGAAAGAAAAAAGGAGGATTGAAAAAGATTTATAAGGACCGTGGGGAATTATAGGGAGCCAGGTTGGTGGGGTCGAAACAGGGCTGGTAATCCTGACCGACGATGAGGACGTAATTTACATCCGTCTCCGTGGGGGCGGAGATGAGGGCGGTGGTGGGCAGACCAAGGACGGCCAACATGGAGGCGTCGCGGTTCACCGCGGGCGCAAGCCCCAAATCATAGAGGAGAGAACTGGAATAATCCTGCCGATCGGCCGAAGAGAGGCGGGTATTATAGCCCGGCATAATTCAAGCGCTGGGCCGCCAGGGCATCCCAACCCTCGTTGCCGGTGCCGTTGCGCACCTCGACCGTCAAGGCCGTCTGATCGGGCTCTTGAGCGTTGGGAGAGAAGGCCAGCTGCAAGATGCCCTGAATCGCGGGCCCGTTGGGAAGCAGAACGCTGGCTCCGGCAGGCCGTCATCCAACCGGTCACATCCTCACGACCGATGTAATAGCTGCGAATATCGGCATTGGTGAGATGAAGCGCCAGGGGAGACAATTTCAAAATACCGTTCAGGTCAAGGTCGGTGATGACTGCCGAACTGAAATCATTATAGAGCTGGGGAATCTTGCTGATGGCGCCGGTCTGCAGCGCCTGCGCATACAGGGCCCGCAACACTTCCTGAGAGCGGCGGCCGCGGTCGAAATCGCTGGATTTCTTGCGGGAACGGGCATACCAGAGGGCCAGGTCGCCGTCCATATGAACCACGCCCGGACCGACCGTGAATAGCGCCCAGTTATTTTCATTTTCCGGGTCATAATTCGGATTGATAAGATGCCAGTCTGTATAAGGACAGTAGACCGGAACATCCAGGCCGCCCAGGGTATCGACGATCCGGCTGAAGCCGTCGAAATCTACAATGGCGATATGATCAATACGGATACCCAGGTTATAAAGAATGGTATCTTTTAGAAGAGCGGCGCCCCCTCCCGGATAGTTATACATCACCCCATATTCATAAGCGGCATTGATGCGGTCCATTCCGACCGTGGGGATATAGACGTACAGATCGCGGGGAACCGAAATCAGGGTTACCTGGCCCGAGTTGGGACGGATGGCGGCAAGGACGATCGTGTCCGTCCGAAAATAGGTCTGTCCCGGACGTTTATCGGAGCCCAGAAGCGCGATGGTGACCATCTGGTTATCCGTCAGGACCGAAGCCGGAGCCGGCGCATAAGGAGGAACATAGAAGGAAACCGGGGCCGTCCCGGTGGGTAGGATGGAATTTGGATCGACCGTGGAGGTGGGCGGGTCGACCGGAGCCGAGCCGGGATCAGACACGGCGGGCGTAGCCCCTGCGTCCCCAGGTTGGAAAGGGGTCAACGTAGGGAGTGGAGTTCATAGCTGCGGTAACGAGGAACAAGGGTGTCGGAGTGGCGGGCAACGAAACAGCCTTATTACCACTCAAGGCGGCGCAACCGGTCACCAAAGCCATTACGGGGAGCAAGAGAAAGAGATACAGTGGGCGAAGACGCATATGGGCGGCTTGAACGAAAGGATCGGTGAATCCTAAAACCTGCCAGCAGGCCGGTTATGGACCAAAAGTGTTGGTAGGCGCCTCTGTGGGCGGCTGAATAGCAGTATTCGTTTCGGTCCAGAAGAAGACCGGCTGGGCAGTAGTAGTCGGTGTAAATTCACCCAGAGTGTTTGTCGGCACGAAGGTGGGTGTATCCAGGCCCGGGAAAGTCGGCGTGGGGGAACGCGTGGCCCAAGGAGGTAACATATAGGGTTTGCCCCACTCGCAGAAGCGAGGAATTCCCCATACAATTGGCGTTCTGAAGCTGGGTGACGGTTACCCCAAAAGCCTGGCTCAAACGGAAGAGGGTATCTCCGGGTTGTACAAAGCTGAGGATCCAACCCGAGGGCGGACCACAAGGGATGCGAGTTGGGAGTTGGGGAGGGTGGAACGTAAATGATCGCTCCAGGAATCAATTCGGAGGTGGACAGGCAATTGGCCTGCTTCAGGTTCGCCACGCTGACCCGGTAACGGGTCGATAAAAGCGCCAGGGTATCGCCGGGTTTAATAAAATAAGCCACCCAGCCAGCAGGCGGAGGGCAATTTGTGGGAGGCGGAGGCAGTGTGGCAGTGGAGCGTGGGCGGTAAGGGTGTTGGCGTATCCGATTCGGTTGCGAACGTTTTCAGGGTAGGCGTAATCGTTGGTTCCAGGGTGAAGGTAGGCGAGACGGTGGAAGGCAGCGTGGAAGTGACCACAACCGGCGTGCGAAGACTTCATATTTCCCTCTGCCAAAGAGAGGGAAAGGCCTCCAAAGAGAAGACCGACGGAGACCAGAGCGATCAATATTCCCCGCACGACTTGCCAAACATTCTTCATTTATTATTCTCTTCCGACATTTCCACCTGGACGGGCATCAGCAAACTGAACGTAGAGCCCACACCTGCTTCCGTTTCGACCCAGATACGACCGTTTTGAGCTTCCACGAGAGTCTTGGCAATGGACAGGCCGACGCCCGTATCGCCAACGCCCTGGATAAGGGAATGCTCGGCTCGATACCTGCGGGCAAAAACGCGAGGAATATCTTCAGACTTCTATCCCGCCTCCGCCATCGGTCACCTGGATGGAAAGGAAATTCTTGCCGTCTTCATTCTGTAATTGCACCCGCAGGGTAATATTCCCTTCGGTGTGAGTGGCCGCGGTGGCATTCTGGAGCAAATGGATGAGGATCTGTTGAAGGGCATCCCGATCCGTCTGGATCCGGGGAGCAGTTTCGGTAATATCCAGTCGCAAGGTGATATTCTTTTCGCGGATCTGGGTACTGGTGTAAGCCATGGCATTATCGATGATCAAGTTCAAGTCAAGAGGTTCCGCCTTGAATTCCATCTTACCGGCTTCGAGGTTGGTGATCTGGATGAGGTCATCCACCAACCCACCGATACGCTCAGTGGAGGCCTTTATTCTCTCGATAAATTTCCGTTGAAGCGCCCCCAGGATACCGACCGACTCACCCATGAGGAGATCCGTATAACCAACAATGGAGGACATCGGCTGGCGCAACTCCTGCGAGATGGAAGCGATGACTTCGACCTGCTCATTGGTAATGGGAGCTTCCGGACGCTTCTCCAATTCCAGGATCTTGATATTGGCGGCAGCCAATTCATTTTGCATATGGGCCAACTCTTCGAGAGATTGGCGGAGCTCTCGCGCCATTTGTTCGCCTTCTTCAGTGGAAGTGCTGCCGGCATTCCGCAACTGATCAATTTCAGCTTTTAATTGGTCGATGACCTTCTGGGACTCTTCCTGCATGACCAGAAGGGCTGCCATATTTTCGGCCTGCAAGGATGAAGAAGCATTCTTACTTCGGAGAGTATCCAACTCTGCAGAGGTTTCTTCCAATTTCTTCTTTACTTCTTCGACTTGCACGTGGGCGCTACGGGCCTCCTCGGCGGTTTGCTGCCGGGAAGTTTCCAACGCGGCGGCGTGCTGCCCCCGCTCCAGGAGAGGAACCAGCAACGTGGAGACATTGGAGAGGTAAGTCTGATCTTCAGCACTCCACAACCGATTGGAATAGGGCGAAAGGATCAGAATTCCACCCACCGGTCCGCGCTCGCGGGAGGTGAGGGGCACGCTCAACAAATGGCCGGGATTGGTGAGGCTAAGGATCTCTCCCAGTCCCTTCAGGTCCGAGGAGGTGCTGCTGGCGGGAAGGCGCAGAGGCCGTCCGCGCTGGATGGCATTGGCGAGTAAGGGGACGCTATCTTTGGCTACCGTCGTTCCGCCTAGATTTTCCTCCCGGATCAAGTCATATCCACAGGCGATGACCAGGCTTTTGTCATCTCCGAGGGTGAGAAGAAAGCATAGATCGGCCAACATGGCCTGGGCAATGCCGCGGGTGAGATCCTGCCCAATTTTATTGAGGTCGGTCTCGGCCGCGAGCGACATAAGAGCATGGAATGTTTTCGGATCGGTGCTGTAACGCCGCCGTTCCACGATCGGTTCGTCAGTCTGTCTCTGATTTTGCACGAGGCGGACGGGCCGGCGCGGGGGTGGGGAACCGCTGGGAAAGCGTCAGGAGGATGGGGAACATGGCCAACTGCATCAACCTGACGAAGCCGGGGAAGCTGCCTTCCATTGGATAAAGAAGAGTTAATGCGTGCCCGATGAGAGCGAGGATGAGCATGGCAATGCCATTGCCCCAACCATTCGGTTTCCTCAAAGCCAGCCAGAGGATCCCCAGTAAGATGACCGCCAGGCTGAACACCTGCCAGGCTTTTTCAAAAGTGGTTGAATTGAAAGTTCCGGAAGAACTCTGGGCCCAAAATGCCAGGGTGAGCCCAAAGGCAGCGATCCCCAACAAATTAAGCAAGAGTGTGGCTGCATCTGCCAGGCGCAAGGGTTCTGGAAAGGCCCATAACCAGACGATCCAAACCAAAGTCAGGAGTGTGACCAACCGGTCAAGAGGGGGAAGGATGACCTGGGAGTTTACAAAACCCTGCCAAACCAGACCGCTGGCGAAGAAGAGGATCAGCTGCAGGACGAGCAGCACACATAATCCAAACACAGTTCGTTTGGCTTGTGGAAATTCGCTCGATCTTAAGAGATGGATGGCCCCTTGCAGCGCGCCTGCAATTGAAAAGACCAACACGATGTGGTAGACGAGATTCCCCGGAGAAGTTGTTAGAAGTGTAAGGATTTGTCCCATAACCTGACTCTTTGGACGATGACCTGGGTGATTATTACTTTTTGTCGACACCGCCTCTCCCGCAAAATACGCGGGACAGGGAAAAAGCAAGGAAAGCGGGGCTATACCCCTCCCTCTCTCCTTCTTAATGAGAAGACTCTCTTGCTATAAGTTTAACCTATTTTGCAGGAAGGGCATATATCATTTTCGCATTAAAGATATGCGTCATTTTTGACCAGTGTCTGATTTATAATCGATACTTCATGAAGAATAACCTTCATTTATGGAATAAACTCCAAAATAGCCTGATCATTTTGGTCCTGGGAGGATTGATCCTGATCGCCGCGGCCCATTGCCGGTAAGATAGACCTGAACCGCGCAATCCGCTACGATCAAATTGGAGAATATCCTCAGGCGGCTGCGGCGTACACCGCCGCGGCGGAACGCCTGCCATGGATATTTTCCTTAAGGGAAAAGGCCGGGGACGCGTATTTACTTTCCAATGATAATGAACGGGCAAACGAAGCTTATTTAATCGCCTTCAACCACGCAGGCTCTTTCGGCGAAAGGATATGCGCATTGGGGGGACACCGCCCTAAACAGGAATGATCCAGGTTTGGCCATCGACCTGTGGACAAAGGCGCTCCAACGCGGAGGCAATCCGGCCGAGCTATTGAACCGAATCGCCCATGGGTATGAAACCCTGGGCAACTATTCAGACGAACTTCAAACCTGGCAAAAGTACATCGGCCTCCGTCCAAACGACGCGGCGGCTCAATACAGGCTGGGCCTCCTGCTGGCGTGTTCCTCTCCGGCCGAATCCCTCCCCCACCTGCTGGAAGCGGCCAAAGTCGACCCCTCGTTAGACACGCCGGTCCAATCGCTGCGAAGCGCATTGAACACCGCCCTTCTCTCAGACGACCCCGCCTACCGTTTCGTGATCTCCGGGCGAGCCCTGGGCGCGCTGGAGGAATGGCGCCTGGCGGAAATTTCCTTCCGGAATGCCATCCGGGAACGACCTGCCTATGCAGAAGCGTGGGGCTGGCTGGCGGAAGCGGAGCAGCAGCAGAGCCGGGAGGGAACGGCAGAGATCAAAAAAGCCGTCTCTCTAAATCCCGATTCTGCCATGGTACAAGGCCTGTACGGTTTCTACTTGATCCGGCAGAAGATGCCTGTGAGGGCATTGGGTGCCTTCCGGATCGCGGCTTCGTTGGAACCGGATGACCCGGGCTGGCAGATGGCAGTCGGGCGAGCTTACGAGCAAACGGATGACCTGGTGGAAGCCCTGGCGCATTACCAACAGGCGGTTGAACTGGCTCCGCAGGATCCATCCACCTGGCGGACCCTGGCAGATTTCAGCCTGCGAGATAGCGTCGACCTGATCGGGGTGGGATTGCCGGCAGCCCTCAAATCGATAGAACTGGCCAAAGAGGATTGGCAATCCGTGGATATTGCCGGCGAGATCCTTTTCGAACTCCAAGACATGCCCGGCGCGGAGGCCATGCTCAAAAAGGCCGTAGAATTGGGCCCAAACCAGGCCGGCTCCATTATTGCACCTGGGGATACTTTACTTGCAAAGCGGAAACCGCCTGGCCGCACGAGCCTGTCTCCTGCAGGCGAAGGAACTTGAGCCGGGTGGTTCGGAAAGTTGGCAGGCTCAACGGTTGCTGGAGCAATATTTCCCATAAGAATTAATGGCCAGGGGGCAATGAGGGCGCAGGGTTTCTGATAGAATCAGATTATGAAATGGATCCTTGCGCTATTTTTAGTCTTATGTCTTGCAGGCTGTAAAACCGCACCATTGACAGACCTCGTAGTCGCACCCGGCGGGGTTCTATACCAGGACGACTTTTCGGACCCGGCCAGTGGATGGGCCCGAATTACGGATGCATCCGGCAGCATGGATTATGATAACGGGCGTTTCCAAATGGCCGTCAACAACCCGGATTACGACATATGGGCAGTCTCAAAGTACACTTACAAGGATGTACAGGTTGAGGTCGATGCCGGTCGCCTGGAAGGGCCGGATGAAAACAGGTACGGCCTGGTCTGCCGGTACAGCGGATCCAAAGAATTTCTATTTCTTCATCATTACAAGCGACGGGTATGAAGCCATTGGGAAAGTCAGCGGAGGCGTGCAAACTCTGCTTGAGCAAGACATGATGACCTACAACCCGGCCATAGTTATTGGAAACGGTCCCAATCATTTGCGGTTCGATTGCATCGGTCAAAACCTAACCGGGTATGTAAATGGACAGTCCATTGCAAAATCCAACGACCCTGATCTCCAAAAAGGAAATGCCGGCCTGATTGCAGGCACATTTGACCAACCCGGCGTGAAAGTGGTATTTGACAATTTTATTGTTTACAAGCCCAAATAAGAAAATTTTTCGACAACAAGACTTAATGGTTAGCCTGTGACAATATGAAAATATTTCTCGATACCATCGGCTGTCGATTAAATCAAGCCGAAATCGAAAGCCTGGCGAGACAATTCCGGTCCGCCGGCCATGAGATCGTTGCCAGCGCCGACCAGGCCGATATGGCCGTGGTCAATACCTGCGCAGTCACATCCGCAGCGGCAGCCGATTCACGGGCAGCCATCCGCCGGGCAAACCGCCGGGGAGTGGATAAGGTGATCGTGACCGGATGTTGGGCCACCCTGGAACCCTCCAAGGCAGCCGAATTGGCGGGAGTCCGAAAGATCGTTCCCAACCTCCAAAAAGATAGCCTGGCCGCCCTGGTCCTGGGCTTGCCGAAAGATTTTTTTGACCTGGAACCGATCGCCCGCCAGGTGATCCCGGGTGCACATAGACGGACACGGGCATTTATCAAAGTTCAGGACGGCTGTAATAATGCCTGCACCTACTGCATCACCACCATCGCACGGGGCGAATGCCGGTCACTCCCGCTCGACCAGGTCATCAGAGAAGTTCAATCCGCCCTGGAGGGTGGAACGAAGGAAATTGTATTGACCGGCGTCCACCTCGGCTCCTGGGGCCAGGATATGGATGGGAATTTTCAGCTTGCGGATCTGAATTAGCCTCTATCCTGAAGCGGACCGACGTGCCGCGGCTACGGTTATCCTCGCTGGAACCGTGGGACCTGGAAGCCGGCTTCTTCGGCCTTTGGTCAGACAGGCGTTTATGCCGCCACCTGCACCTGCCCCTACAATCCGGCAGCGCGACTGTGCTCAAACGGATGAGGCGGAAGACAATGCCGGATGCGTTTGCCGATTTGGTCGAATCAGCCCGAGGGGCTATTCCCGAAGTTGCTATTACCACCGATGTGATCGCCGGTTTTCCGGGTGAAACCGAGGCCGAATTTAAAGAGACGATGGAGTTTGTGAAATCCATCCATTTTGCCGGAGGCCACGTATTCACTTATTCCGCCCGACCGGGGACTGCGGCCGCACGCCTGAAAAATCAAATCCCCTTCGAAGTAAGGAAGAGCCGCAATGCGGCGCTGAGGCAAGTGTTCACTGCTGCAGAACGAGAGTATCAATCTCAGTTCATCGGGAAAAAGTTATCCGTCTTATGGGAAGCGGTTACACCAAACACCCATTCGGATTTCGGATTGGAGGGACTGTCCGATAATTACCTGCGCATCAGTGCTAGTTGCGCCAGAACCGAGATGGAATCAGGTGGATGAAGTACAATTAACATCAGTGGATGCAAGCGGAATAAAAGGGGAAATACGCATCCAAAATCGATCATCCGGATAATGGAGCGGTTCGCCATGCCATTGGAATGGAAAGTACCGCAGACGAACCGATAAGGTTCCAGGAGAACCATGTGCATGGGCGAAGATCCGCTGAAAAATAATGCCGGAGAAAGCAAAACCCACCATTCCCGCCCAACCATCGGACTGCTGATCGGGAGGCTGGGGGATGTGGGTTACGCTGCAAAAGTATGGCCAGGGGTGGCAGATGTGGCCAGGGAGCGCGACGTTAATCTTATCTGTTTTGTCGGGGGAGCATTACAGGCAGCCCATGAGTTCGATTCACAACGAAATGTCGCTTACGACCTGGCCAGCCCGGATAAACTGGATGGCCTGATCGCCATGTCGGGTTCCATCGGCCAATTCATCGGCCCGGAAAAACTCAAGCGGTTTTATGAGCGTTACGGGGACCTGCCGATGGTCAGTATTGCCATGGCCCTGGAAGGGATACCCAGTGTGCTGGTTGATAATAAAACCGGTTTGCGGAAGGCCGTTACCCACCTGATCGAAACTCACAAACTCCAGCGAATTGCATTTATCCGCGGGCCGGAAACCAACCCCGAGGCAGAAGAGAGATATCATACTTATATAGATGTATTGGCTGAACACGGGATCCCTTTTGATCCGGACCTCATAGTGCAGGGAAACTTCCTTACCCCGGCCGGCGCTGGAGCGATCCGGCTGCTGCTGGACGAACGAAAGAGTAGAATTCGATGCCGTCGCATCCGCCAATGATGAGATGGCTTTAGGAGCCATGGCGGAATTACGCGCCCGAGGGCCTAAGGGTTCCCGGGCAAATGAGTGTGATCGGGTTTGATGACCTGGAAGAAAGCATGTACTCCTCTCCGCCTCTCACCACGATCCGGCAACCCCTATACGAACAGGGCCGGAAAGCGACTGAGATGTTATTGGCCATGCTGCAAGGCGAAAAAGTGCCGGAGAGGGTGGCTTTACCGACGGAATTGATCATCCGCCAATCCTGCGGCTGCTTCCGGCATACAATCCCACAAGCCCTAAAACAAGACTAAAAATTCAGCGGAGCCCGGCCGGCGAAAGCTCCGTTTCATGGAAAGAGAGTGTTATCTCCGAGATGGAAGAGGCTGCCCAGGGAGCCGCGGCGAACCTCCTGCCGGGTTGGGCAGAACGACTTTTGGAAGCTTTATCCGTTTCTGTTAAATCTCAATCCAATGGTCATTTTCTGGATGAATTGGACATCACCCTTCGGCGAGTGGAATCGGGAAATGACGATCTTTTACAATGGCAGCGAGTATTGGATGTCCTTCGGTATAAGGCCTTACCTGAACTTTCCCAAAGTAAAAATAAAAAAATCATCGACAGCCTTTGGACACAAACCGCGCTATTGATCGGAGAGATCGCCCAGTGGTCGCAAGCGAACCGGCGGATACAGGTGGAAAGGCGTGCTTTTGAATTTACAACCAGCATAAGCGAGCCGTTGATGACGGCTTTCGATATGAAAGGCTTGACCGATGTGGTGGCAAGCCAATTACCGCAGATGGGAATTACAAGTTGTTACCTGGCTTTATATGAACATCCTGACCAAGGGAAGCAGGAAACGCCTTCCGAATGGTCAAAGCTGATCCTGGCCTATAATCCAAACGGGCGCATAGACCTGGAAGAAGGCGGGCGACGTTTCCCATCCCACCAGTTGATCCCCGACGGCATCCTTCCTGAAGAATCAAGAAACGCCTTTATGGTGGAACCTCTCCACTTCAGGGACGAGATCCAGATGGGCTTTATCCTCTTTGAACCTCTCCAAACCAAAGCCGGGGCTCTGCGGGAAGCTTTGAGCCGCCAGATCAGCATCGCTTTAAAAGGAGCCCTCCTGCTGCAAGAGCGGGCGCGAGCAGAAAAGGCGCTGCATAGTTCGGATGAGAGATACAGATCCCTTCTACAGTTCAACAATGAAATACTCCGGAATGCACCAATAGGAATTATTCGCCTGAATCCGGAAATGAGAATAGAGTACGAGAATCCGGAATTGGAGATAATCATCGGACTACCGCCGGATGAAGCGCAATCGAAGGCGATTGGCATGGACATCCGCCAGCTTCCAGGCATCCAAAAAGCAGGCCTGGTACCTGCGCTAAATGAACTCCAAAGGGGTGAAAGTGTAGTGAAAGAGGCGGTTTTTACCTCCATATATGGAAAACAGACTATCGTAAAAATGAACGGGTGCCCCATCCGGGAGAAGGACCGCAGCGTTGGCAGCGTTCTCCTGGTGGAGGATATCACTGAGCGCAAACGAGCCGAACAAGCGTTGGCAGCCAGCGAGGATCGGTACCGCAGTCTCGCCGAAGCCTCGCATGACATGATCTACATAATAAGAGAAGATGGGGCCATAGAATATGTGAATGGATTCGCGGCCCGCCAGTTCTCTCTTGCCCCTGAAGCGATTACCGGAAAGAAAATGGTGGAGCTGTTTTCAGGTCACGTCGCCATCCGCCAGCAGGAGAATATTTTACGGGTTCTCAAGACGAACATGCCTTTATACGTTGAGGCGCCGGCGGGTTTTCCAAATGCAGAGAGATGGCTCGGCACCTGGTTGGTGCCACTCAAGGACAGCAGCGGACAGGTGAACTCTGTAATGGGGGTGTCCAGGGATATCACCGAACGGAAGAAGGCGGAGAAGGAATTAAGGGAATATTCCGAAAAATTGGAAGAGATGGTCGGTAAGCGAACCGCCGAGCTCCAGGAAGCCTTGCAGAAAGCCCAAACGGCCGACCGTTTAAAGACCGAGTTTCTTGCCAACGTTAACCACGAATTACGAACCCCCCTTACCAACCTGATCCTGTACTATCAAATGCTGAGCGCCTATCCCTCGGTAAAAACAAAAGAGCGCCTGGATGTGATCGGGCGCGAACTCCAACGCTTGCGAAACCTGATCGAGAATTTGCTCAACCTCTCCCATCTGGACCTGGAACAGATGGCGTTCCGGATAAAACCGCATGACTTTAATCAGCTCGTTCAAAACCTCGTCAACGACCGGCGCGCCATGGCTGAAGAGCGCGGCCTGATGATGGTTATGGAACTATCTTCAAAAATGCCACCCATTTGCATGGATGAAGCCATGGTCATTCAGGCTGTTTCGAATTTACTGACGAACGCAATCAACTATACGCCTGCGGGCGGACAGATGTATATTCGCACGGAAGAAATGCCGGATGAAACCGGCCGTCCCGGAATGGTGATAAGCGTCCAGGATACAGGCCCCGGTATCAGCGCCGAAGACTATACCTCACCTATTTGAGCGCTTTTATCGGGGCAGCGCCGGACATGAGACCGGCGCACCCGGCACGGGCCTGGGGCTTGCCATAGTAAAAGAAGTGGTCGAAAGACATCACGGGCATATCCGGGTGGATAATGTAAAAGAAGGCCATGGGACCATCTTCACCATCTGGCTACCGGTCAAACAAGAGTTGACGAATAAAAATCAGGATGAGTGGTTGAAAAACTGATATTGTTTTATCAAATAGGAATTCTTTGATAAGGCTGACTGCACCGATGCACTCATCGAGGAGAATAATATATGAAGTTCGTGGAAGGGACGAGTAAACCGCAACTCATGGGACATCTTAATTCTCGTCCGACCATCGGCTTGCTCATCGGCCGCCTGGGTGACCAACGCTCGCAAACATTGGTATGGCCCGGGATCGCAGACGTTGCCGAGGAGCGGGATGTCAACCTGATCTGTTTTGTTGGCAGCGCCCTTAAATCTCCCTATGGCCTGGATGCCCAGAGGAATATTGTCTATGGCCTGGCCGACCAGGTGAATGTGGACGGCCTGGTGGCATTATCGGGAACATTGGGCCATCATATAGGCCCCGAGCAACTGAAACAATTTTATGAACGGTACCGCCCTTTGCCTATCGTTGGCACTTCCATCCCTTTGGAGGGGATCCCGACCGTGCTGGTGGATAATGAATCGGGCATGCGGGCAGCCGTCAGCCACCTCATTGAAACGCACGGCCGCCGCAGAATTGCCTTTATTCGTGGGCCGGCGGGCCATCCGGAAGGCCGATCAACGCTACCGGGCTTATGTGAGCGTTTTAAAAGAACATGATCTGCCTCTTGAGCCTGCCCTCGTTGCCCCGGGTGATTTTGTCTATGCTTCGGGAGTGGATGCGACCAAATTGCTGCTTGACCAGCGCAGGATCGATTTTGATGCTGTCGTAGTTTCAAATGACGAGACTGCATTGGGGGTATTAAAGACATTACAGGAACGAGGCATCGTTGTCCCACAAGACGTTGCAGTCGTGGGTTTTGACGACGTCGAAGAAGCCCGTTTTTCCACACCCCCCTTGACGACTACGCAACAACCGCTCTATCAACAGGGCAGATGCGCGGCTGAAACGTTATTGGCAATATTGGCGGGCGAGTCAGTGCCTGAACAAATCACTTTACCTTCGAAATTGATGATCCGTGAATCTTGCGGCTGTTATCATCAAAGGGTCATGGAAGCGGGGGCAGGGCCGGTGAAATGGTCCGGCGAGGCAATCAAAGTCTCCCTTCAAGCCCAAAAAGGGAAAGATCATTCAGGACTTATTAATTGAAAGTCATTTAGCAGGGGTGAAACCAAAATGGGCGGAGAATCTTCTTGAGGCATTCCTAAAGGAATTTACCGATCCGACGGCAAAATGCTTCCTGCCTGCCTTGCAAGGTATCCTTAGAGAATTGATGATTTCCGATGGGGATATAGGGCCGGTCCAGAATAGCATTTCGGTCCTGCGGCAGCGCTTGATCCCTTATATAAAAGGGAAAAATAACTTAACCAGAGCTGAAGATCTGTGGCACCAGGCCCGGGTGCTGATCTGTCAATGGGCTCAGTCTGAACAGGCCCATTCCCGCTTGCAAGTGGTCCGGCAATCCATCACTTTTAGTAATATCAGCGAATCCACTCATGACCACCTTCGATTTGACAGATCTTTCAAACGCAATCGTGAAAAATCTACCAAGGATGGGTGTGGAAAGCTGCTATCTTTCCCTTTACGAGCAGCCTTTAGAAGGGGAACAAGCTTCTCCTGCCGAATGGTCCAGATTGATGCTGGCATACGATCAGAACGGGCGCGTACCCCTGGAACCAGGAGGAAAGGTTTTCAAGTCCAAAGAGCTGGTTCCGGATAAGATCCTATCCAAACAGGAACGGTATGCCATGCTGCTCGAACCCCTCCATTTTGGACAGGAGGTCCAATTTGGCTTTATGCTAATGGGCCCATTGGATAGGCATGGCGGCGCTTTTCGGGAAATATTGTTGAGCCGGCAGATCAGCACCGCCTTGCGAGTTACTTTCCTGCTTCAGGAACGCAGACGAGCGGAAGATGCGTTAAAAAAATATTCTGAAAAGCTGGAGGAAATGGTTGAAGAACGCACAGGTGAGCTCCAGGAGGCCCTCCAAAAGGCCCGTCTGGCGGACCAATTAAAATCCGAATTCGTGGTGAACGTCAATCATGAACTGCGCACTCCCTTGACCAATCTCATTCTCTATTATCAGTTGTTGAGCGCCTACCCGGAGGTAAAGACAAAGGAACGCCTGGCCGTGATCGGTCGTGAAATCCAGCGGTTACGGATCTTGATCGAAAATTTACTCAACCTGTCGCGGCTCGACCTGACCCAAGCCACTGTGCGAACCATGCCCCAGGATTTGAATAAACTGGTCCAATCCCTGGTGGATGACCGCAGCACTCTGGCGGGAGAACGCGGTCTCACTTTGCGTTCAGAACTATCAGTGGATCTGCCCTCGATTTGGCTCGATGAAGCCATGATCGTTCAGGCCATTTCAAACTTGTTGACCAATGCCATGAATTACACTCCGACCGGTGGAGAAATCCGGATCCGGACAAGGTTTTTGGAAGACTTATCCGGCAAGCAGTGGGCGATTCTGAGCGTGCAAGATACAGGCCCGGGGATCAATGCGGCCGATCTGCCCCATATTTTCGAGCGTTTTTACCGGGGTCAGGCCGGGCGTGAAACCGGCGCACCCGGGACAGGGTTGGGATTGGCCATCGTAAAAGAAGTTGTCAAAAAACATCATGGAAGGATCGACGTGGAAAACGGCGCCGATGGTTGCGGAACACTTTTTACCATCCGCTTGCCGGTCGAACCTTCCCAACTTGAAGACTAATTAAGGAGAGGACAATGACGGCTCAAATCATTGATGGCAAGGCCATTGCCTTGAAAATCCGGGAAGAAGTTGCCGCAGAAGTAGCCAGGCGCAGCGCGGGCGGTAAAGAACCACCGGTCCTTGCCACGGTATTGGTAGGCGATCGAACGGATTCACTTTCATATGTCACTTCCAAAGGGAAGGCCTGCCAGGAATTAGGGATGGGATCGATCAGCCAACATTTACCGGCTTCGGCTTCCCAACAAGAGGTGGAAGAATTGGTCAGTCAATTGAATGCCGATCCAAAGGTTAGCGGGATCCTGGTTCAACTGCCCATGCCCAGTCATATTGATGAAGAAAGTGTTCTCTCTCTTATAAGTATAGAAAAAGATGTGGATGGTTTCTCCCCCATCAATATCGGCCGTTTGGCCCAAAAAGGACGGGCTCCTCTCTTTGTCCCTTGCACCCCGAGCGGCTGCATCTACCTGTTGGATGAAGCCGGCGTGAAAATTGAAGGAGCGAATGCGGTGGTGTTGGGTCGTTCCAATATCGTTGGAATGCCGGTTGCGCTTTTACTCATCAGCCGGAACGCCACCGTGACTGTCTGTCATTCCCGCACCCGTGACCTGCCCTCCATCATCCGCCAGGCGGATATCCTGATCGCTGCGATCGGTAAAATGGAGATGGTCCGCGGGAATTGGATCAAACCCGGCGCGGCGGTGATTGACGTGGGAATCAATGAGAAGCCGGACTCCACCAAAAAGAAAGGGTACCGCCTGGTGGGAGATGTCAATTACGATGAAGCTTTCCAGACAGCCGGTTGGATCACCCCGGTGCCGGGTGGAGTGGGCCCTATGACCATTGCCATGCTCATGAAAAACACTTTACGGGCAGCCCAGATCCAGCAAGGGGAGATTTGAACCCCCGCTTGGCCTGGTTAGGGTAATGGATGCCAGAGAATGGACATTAAGGCTGCAATGATCGCCAGCAAAGCTCCTAAGGCTGTGAAAAGGACACTGATCTCCAATATCTCGTGTTTGACGATCAGATAAGTGGGCAGGTCGGCAAAAACTTTTTCAAGTTCGCTGGCACTGGTGGCTTCGTGATACGTGCCGCCGGTCATGCTGGCTATTAGCTTCAGCTCGGCTTCATCCAAACCCAACCGGAAACCGCCTCCACCCCCACCGCCTCCACCGCCAAATCCTCCGCCACCTCCAAATCCGCCTCCGAACCCACCCCCACCGATCCCAAACGGACTCTGATCCGGACTGGGACCATTGATCGTGCCAAATCCAATGGTATAGACTCTTACGCCGCGATCGACCGCCTGTTTGGCTGCTTCGACCGGATCGGGGCCGGTATTGCTGACTCCATCGGTCAGCAGGACGATAATGTCGGGAGCATAGGCGCCTTTAGGGACGGGGGTCGGCTCCACTCCAGGTTGGCCATCGGCTATGCTTGGGGCAACATTCTTATCCACCTGGGCGATTGCATCCAATGCCTTGAGGATGCCGCTCCCGATGGCCGTCCGGCGACCCACCGTCAGGCTGGCCAGGGCCGCCTGGAGGGCTTCCTGGTTGGCAGTGGGGGATTGAATGATTTCCGCAAAAGTGGAAAACGCCACCAGTCCAATATCGGTATTCGCTTTTTGATGTTGTATGAAGGCAAAGGCGGCATCTTCGGCAGCCTGCAACCGGTTAGGAGAAATATCCCTTGAGCGCATGCTGCCGGATACATCGATGGTCAGTACGATGGTCGTCTGGTTGGTGGGCACATTCAAAACCACCACCGGGCGGCCCAGGGCAAGGACCAGGCTGGCCAGAGCCAACAAAAATAACGCTACTGGGGATATGCCGGCGCCAGCGTGACTTTTGAGGTTGGGCGGCGCGGATAAGTTGTAAACTGGAATAGCGCACGGCAAATCGCCGGCGCCGCAGAACTCCATATATAAATACCGATTAAAGAGGGATCAACCCCAGTAAGAAAAGAAATCCGGGCCAGAGGAAGACCATCTTTTACCTCCAATCCAGGTAATATTCTTCTGCCGCCAGGTTCATGGGAGCCGGCTGAACCAAAAGAGTGAAAACAGGCCGCCGATCAGCATAATGATGATGCTCGTTCCGGCGAAGAGTGAAGTTAATTCAGTTTTTTCAGGTTTATTGACCAACTGTGTATCCAGATGGTCATAAATATTGAGCAAGTCTTGTGCGCTTTGAGCATTGTAATAGCTTCCACCGGTTACCTGTGAAATCTGTTTCAAGAGGTCTTCATTGAGTTGGGTATGCAAGCGAAAAACCATTTATATGAACGGTGGTGCCCGCCGGGCTGCCGATGCCAACCGTATAAATGCGTACTCCCCGGTCAGCGGCTAATGAAGCCGTCTGCAATGGATCCGGTCTCTCATTGTTTTCACCATCCGAAAGCAGGATGATCGCCGCCGAAGTGAAGGATCCAGGAGGAACCGGTGTGGGAGTGGGCGTGGGGGTCAGAAGCAAATTACTGTAAACCTCTCCGGGAACTTCATCACTTGAGGCTACCGCAATTGCATTGAGAGAGGCCAGGATGCCTTGTGCCAGGGATGTCCCCGTCTGAGGTTTCAATCGATCTATGGCATCCTGGATGGCAGTCGGGTCGTTCGTGGGAATTTGCACTGCCAATCCATTGTCACTGAATGCAACCACACCCACCTGAACGAAGAGCGGCTGCTTTTTAACGAAATCCCGCGCGGCGGCTTTGGCAGCATCCATGCGGGTAGGTTTCAAATCATCAGCCGCCATGCTGCCGGACACATCAAACGCCAGGATTACCGTGCCCTCCTGCTTCGGTAATGCCACCACGGCTTGCGGGCGGGCCAGCGCCACCGCCAAAATGGCGAGGCCGAGAGTATACAGTGTCATCGGAACATGGCGGCGAAACCCAGGTTGGCTGCCTCTTTGGTTCTGAGTCAAGCCAAGACTGCCGAAATTAGCATTCAGGCGTTTGCGCCTTTGTTGCATGAGAATATAGATCCCGATGAAAAGCGGTACCAAAACAAGTGATAAAAGCATTGTCGGCCAGATAAAGGACATAGGCGAACCCAAGTTACTTTCTACGCTGGCGTCTCAACGTCGCAAAGCGCACAATGGAATTGACCAGATCCTCCTGGGTGGAGAGGGATAATGCGCTCACTCCGGCACATTTAAATGCGGCGGATAACTCTTCCTCACGCAGCCGGGCCGCTTCTTCAAAACGCTGGCGAAATTTCTTGTCGTGAGTATCCACATACATCTGATCGCCCGTTTCTGCATCTTCCATCACAACAAGACCGATATCCGGTAATTCCACTTCCCGAGGATCCCACAGACGGACTGGAAGAACTTCATGGCGCTGGTTTAGCAGGCTCAGAGGCCGTTCCCAACCCGGTGCACTGATGAAATCTGAAATAATAAATACAAGTGAACGCCGTTTGATCGCATACAGACCGCCTTCGAGTAAAGGCTTCAGGTCGGTGAATGGCGCCTTTGCCAGGTAAGGCTGTTTGAGCAAGTCATTGATCAGGTGGAGCACCTGCACTCTCCCGCTTCGAGGCAGGATCGTTTTTTCGACCTGGCTTCCATAGAAAATTGCCCCGACCCGGTTGCCATGGCGGGTCAGCAATCTTGCCAGGGTAGCCACAAAATCGATCAGCACATTCCTTTTGAGACTCTGAACGGTCCCAAAATCTACTGAGGGACTCAAGTCGAGCAGGAACCAGGCCGTGATCTCACGATCCTCCGTATATTGGCGGACGTAAGGAGTGTTCATCCGGGCGGTTACATTCCAATCGATATAGCGGACGTCATCTTCCGGCTGGTATTCACGCAAATCCGCAAAATCCACTCCGAAACCGTAGAAGAGAGTGCGGTAATCACCCTGGAGAACGCCGTCCAAACGCCGGATGACTTGCCAATCCAGCCGTTGGAGGATGCGCTCAGGCGTTGATGCGGTCGTTGGAATGCTCATGGAGCGGCACCACCGGAATGGGAATGCGATCCAGGATCTTTTGGACCAGGAAATCGGGCGAGATGTTGTCCGAGAGAGCTTCATAGCTCAGCACGAGACGGTGACGGATCACGTCCAGGGCCATATCGGACACATCCTGAGGCAGAACATAATCCCGCCCGCGAACATACGCCAGCGCCCGGCCCGTCAGGATAAGGTTGATCGAGGCCCGCGGGCTGGCGCCGAATGTGATGTAATGCTCGATATCTTTCAATCCCACATCTTTTGGGCTGCGGGTGGCCGTTACCATTCGGACGGCATACTCGATAATGGCAGGATCGACGAAAACCTTATCGGCTTCTTTTTGCAATTCCAATAATTGAGCTGTGGTGAGGACCTTCTGGACCGCCTGGAGCATGCTGGTCATCCGCTCGACGATGACAAACTCCTCGGTGGGGCTGGGATAGCCCACCAGCACTTTGAGCATAAAGCGGTCCACCTGCGCCTCCGGCAAGGCGTAAGTCCCTTCCGTCTCGATGGGGTTCTGGGTTGCCAATACAAGGAAAGGATCCGGAACCTTGAATGTCTCCCGGCCTATGGTCACTTGATGCTCCTGCATCACCTCGAGCAACGCGCTCTGAACTTTGGCCGGAGCCCGGTTGATTTCATCAGCCAATAGCAAGTTGGTAAAGACCGGACCCAGGGAAGTGTTAAATTCGCCGGTTTTCTGGTTATAAATGCGGGTTCCGATTAAATCGGCCGGGACAAGGTCGGGCGTGAATTGGATGCGTTTAAACTCGCCTCCAATCGCTTCAGCCAGGGTCTTGATGGCCATGGTCTTTGCCAGCCCCGGCACGCCTTCGACCAGAATATGGCCTCGAGCCAGCAATGCGACCACCATTCGCTCCAGGAGCAGATCCTGGCCTACGATGATTTTTTTGACCTCGTATAGGACCCTTTCCATCGGCAGTCCATTTTCATGATCCTTGTTCTGATCCATCTTTCACTCCTATAATTTTATAAACTTCTGTTGCGAATATTTATTGTAGAATGATCGTCAATCCGGCGGTAAACCGGCCGCTCCACCCGCCACATCTATGGGAACTGCAAAACCGATCCCAATAAAAAAGTCCTGCTGGGTCGGGTTGGCAATACCTTCCACGACGCCGATGACTTGACCGGCCCGGTTTAACAATGGCCCACCGGAATTTCCTGGATTTACGGCCGCGTCTATTTGAATGAGCCCCTTAAGGGTTAAATTACTGTTACTCGGTTGAAATGTTCGATCAAACCCTGAAATGACCCCCGAGGTCATGGAACTGTATAAACCAAAAGGATTGCCTACCACGTAGGCCTCATCCCCCACCTGCATCGCGGCCGGGTTCCCCAACACCGCCGGAACGACCAGCTTGGGAGGGGTATCTGCCTTCAAAACGGCAATATCATTCTCCGGCTGGCTGTTTGCAATGGTGGCAGTCGATTCGGTTCCATCCGCAAAGGTCAATTGAATTTTTGAAGCCCCCTTGACCACATGCAGGCTGGTCAGGATATCTCCGGCTGCATCTACAACCGTACCCGTTCCCAGGCTGAATTCCGTTTGACCGTCAGATTGAGGCGATTGCGATTGGATCAGTACAAGCGAAGGTTGGATGATTTTATAAACAGTCTGCGAAAAAGCCGGGGCAGGAGTAGCGGAAGCAAGCGCCTGGTTGATAGCCGTATTGACATCATTGGAGGTTAGTTGGGGTATACCTGGAGTCGCGAGATGATATAACCATAATCCGACCAGGGCTGCCGCGACACCGAGAACAAATAGGAGGCCGCCCCGCAATCTTTTGCGCCACAGATGCCATTTTTCAGGATCGCGTACCAGTTGGTTCATCCATGTGTATTCAACTCAAAAGAAAATGTTGATGAAACCGGTCCTGAGGTTCCCGTTACAAAATATTTGAAGGTGATGTACCCTTCGTGCTCCAGGTACCGGCACAGAATATTATTCCCAGATCAAAAGCATCAGGACCAAAATTATATATCAAATTAGACCATAATTATATGAATTTAACATGAGTCTTTATTTTCGTAAATAGGACCTCCAAATCAAAAAGGTCCGGCCTTAGTAAAGGCCGGACCTTTTTGATTACGGCAAGGGCTATTCAACCCTGAACCGCCACACTCCGATCCCGAAGAACAATATCGCGAAACCGAGCAGGATGCCCGCTACCGGCAGGATGGCCGATAATCCCTGGCCGCGTAAGACGATGTCGAGCAGGCCTTGCATCGCCCAGGTGGTCGGAAGGATTTTTACGGCATGTTGGATGGCCTGTGGGAACATTTCCAACGGATACCAGCAGCCGCCCAACAAGGCCATCACCATGCCGGTCATGACACTGATGCCGCTGGCCTGGCCCTCTGTCTTAACAAGTGTCCCCAGGGCCGTCCCTAAAGCTGCCGCTGCCAGGGCCGCGGCAATGAGCATGACGCCCAGGGCCAGTGGCTGGCTGCCCCAATTCAGTTTCATGACCAGGATGCCGAACCCGACCAGCAGGAGCATTTGCACCAGGGCGGTGGCCACCTGCCCGATGATCGTACCAAGAATGTAAGTGCTCCGGCGGGTGGGAGTGGTCAACAGGCGCCGCAGTGTGCCTTTCTGGCGCTCATAGGCGAACATACCCGAAATGCCCAGGAGAGGGATAAATACCCACGTGATCAACTGTCCCGCCGAAGAGTTTGTGTTCGGATTGTAGTGGATGGGGTCTTGAGTGTTCCCGGTCGATTCCGTGACGCGGCTGGGAGCTTCGGCCAGCAGGGATTGGGCTTGCCGGAGGGAGGCATCGAAATATTTCTGCCGCTCCAGGTCGGAGGCGAAAGGTTGGACCTTTTCCGCTGCAGCAACGCTTGCATCGGCTATATCCGCCGCGCTGCTCACCCGGCTGATGACCGACATGACTGCCCGCTGGGCAATCATGGCATCCAGGTTATTTGGCTGCTGGCGCAATTCCAGGGAAACACTCCCCTTCTCAAGAGCAGCCAGGTCAAAACCGGCCGGAATGATCAGGACGGCATTGGCGCTCTTCTGGGAGAATTGGGATTCCGCCTTGGAAAGCGGCATCAAATCGGGCCGGATGGCCTGCGAATCTTGTAACGCCGCCACCAGCTCAGCAGAAAGGGGCGTATTGGCTTCATCCACAACCACCAGCCGCACCCGTCCATCTCCGCTGCCGCCCGTTCCGCCGGCCAGCACGAGAGTGAAGACGATCGGCAGGGCCAGGAAGAACAGCCATTCGGACCAACCGGTGAAACGCATTAAAGTATCTTTCCAGGCAATAGCAAGTATCTTTTTCATGACAGCTTTTCCTATTTGGAGATCAATCCACGCCGGCCAAAAAGGACCAGGGCAGTGGCAAAGAGAATGGCACCCATCCCAAAAAGGGCGAGCAGGGGTACGAGAATATCCTGGAGTCCCGCCGCCCAAAGCCAGGGTTGTGAACCCATTCAGGCCCCAAATATTCGGGCTTATACGAGTGACCATCTGGAACCATCTGGGCATATTATCGGTATTGATAAATCCTCCTCCGAGGATCCCGAAGACCAACATCAAGGCAGAGCCAATGGCGCTGATCTGCCCGGGCGTTTTGGCAATGGCCGTCAGGAGCAATCCCCATCCCACGGCGCCAAACACGGCCAACAGGACCAGGACCAGCACCGCCGCCGGGTCGCCCCATTCCAGTCCGAACATCACGGTAGTACCCAGGATTAGTATGAGCATCTGGGCCGTCCCGGTCAAAAAGATGCCGATCATCTTGCCGCCCAAAACCTGGGCCGAGGTGGTGGGTGTAACCAGCAGGCGAGGCAAGGTCCCTTGATTCCGTTCGGTCAAAAGAGTCCGGCCACCGTTGCTGACGGTATACATCAGGAACATCATCGCCATGGCGGGCGCCAAAATGGCCAGGATATCGAATTTCACTTCTCCGCCCGCAGAGGTTACATTATTCAAGAGGATGGCGTTGCTCCGCCCGGCAGCAGCCCCCAGGTTGACTCCGGCTGCCAATCCAATCTCCTGCGCCTGTTGAGGCGCCAGCCTGCCGCTGGCGACTAATTGCTCGATGGTTACTTGCCCGCCAGCCAGCCCGACATTCACCTGGTTGAGAAACCCATCCAGGATGGTCTTGATGACGCCGACACTCGTGGGAGCGGTCGGGTTGGTATACAACTCCACTTTCACCATTTTTCCGAAGTTGGAATTTCCCTGGAAAGGAACGATGCTTTCAGTGAACCCGGCAGGAATAACGATAACAGCTACCGACTTATTTTCATCCACCTGCTTATAGGCTGCGGTTGCATCGGTGGAAAGGGTTGGATCGATCAACTCATCCAGGTCTTTGGACTGGAATACGTCCACCAGTGCATTCCCAATCTGACCGCCGTCCTGGTTGATCAAAATGACCGGAATATGGCTGATCCCGTTCGATGAGCGTCCGGAAAAGCGCCCGGTTACGGCGCCCAGGCCAATCGTCAGGAGGAAGGGAGCCAGCAGCATCAGGATCAATGCGGCTCTATCCCGGAATGCGAGTTTAAGGTCTTTCAAGCCAATGAGGAATAATTTTTTCATGGTTCACATCCTGAGGTTCAGTCTCTTAAAGCCCGGCCGGTCAGGGTCAGGAAGACGGCTTCCAAGTTTGGCTCCTGGATATCGACCGAACGGATCTTCGTGCCGAGTTCGTTGGCTTTTATGATGACAGGCGCCATGATCTCTTCGGCTTGAAGGGCGATGACCGCCACCGTATGGTCGGTCACATCCGCTTTGATGACGCCGTGGATATTTTTGACTGCTTTGGCCAGGGCCTCGCCATTCTGGCTTTCGTCGATGTGGAGAATTAGCGTATCGTTCTCGCCGACTTGCCGGTTCAATTCTGCCTGCGTGCCCAGGGCGATCAATTGACCGTGATCGATGATCCCGACCCGGTTGGATAGCTCCTGGGCCTCTTCCATATAATGAGTGGTATACAAAACTGTCATTCCCTGCTGGTTGAGAGCTTTCACCGAATTCGAGAATGGCTCGCCGCGATTGAGGATCGATGCCCACGGTCGGCTCATCCATGAAGAGTAAACGGGGTTTATGGAGCAGGCCCACGCCGATATTCACTCGCCGTTTCATCCCGCCCGAAAAGGTCTTGATGCGAGACTTGGCTCTATCCGCCAGGCCGATTTGTTCGAGGACTTCATCGATCCTGGTTTTGAGAACTCTTGCCGGATAACCCATACATCTGTCCCCAGAAGATCAGGTTTTCCCGGGCAGTCAAATCATCGTAAAGGGCCAATTCCTGCGGCACCACGCCGATCAGGTTGCGCACGGCCATGGGTTCCCGCACGACCGAATGCCCGCCGATGAAAGCCTCCCCGCTGGTAGGCGGGAAAAGAGTGGACAGTATGGAAATGGTGGTCGTCTTGCCGGCTCCGTTGGGGCCGAGCAGGCTGAAGATCTCGCCTTCCTGAATGTCGAACGAAATCCCGTTGACGGCGGTGAGATCATTGTATTTTTTCACCAGGTTTTTGGTTTCAAGTATGGATGTCATGCTAGCCTCCTAAATTCTATATTTAGTCTATTTTCAAAAATAACGAGGGTGTCGGATTTTGAGTGGGTGCGGCTCCGCCGCACCCACTCAAAATGCGGTTCTTCCATAATTTTCGAATGGGTCCGTAGAGATATAACGTACTCATCTAGACAAAGTTGCCCAAATCCCATCATTCGTCTTTTCGAGGACGGCTTCTGAATATAAGGATGAACAGGCCGATGCAGATCAGGATTCCAGCGTAGAAGAGATTGAGATTTTCCCATCGAACAGCTCCATTGGTCACCAGGATGCTGCCGCCGATGACAGCCATGATCCCGCCGGGGATGAGGGCCCACCATTGAAAGCAAGTGAACAAGGCTGTTAAAAGTGCGATCAGGAACCACCCGAATGCAAAGCATAAAAGGAAGATGCCGTTTTCAAGCTCAGCCGGGAAATGCCAGGGACCTTCCATCGCCAGGATCCCCAGGCCGATGCCGGTCAGGACGCCGCCGGGGATGATCCAACCGCTCCGGTGGGAGATGGAACCCCACACCAGCATGGTGAGGCCCAGCAAAAGGACCGCGTACATGCCTATATCGAACCACCGTTGGAGCAAAACCGTCATCCCGGCCAGGATCAGGATGATCCCGGCGATGAGGCGGTTGGGGCGGAAATATTGTTTCTTTTCCAGATTTGAATCCATTCTTGCCTCCGTTTCATGTTATTGCTGCAAGGATATCCGCTTCAGGAATCTTCAAAATACAGGTCAGTCCCTTCCGATAGAACTTCCCCATCGGAAGGATAGATATATTCTTATGACTTTAGGAGGATAAAAAAAGGATTACCTACATGACTTTTGGCCAGGTCTTAATCCAAAGAGATCAACCCCAATTCCTGCCCCTTCAAGATCGCCTGCGTTCGGTCCCTCACCCCCATTTTATCGATCAGGCTGGAAACGTGGTTCTTGACCGTCCCCTCGGTGATGGTCAGCTTATCGGCTATCTCCCGGTTGGACAGTCCTTGCGCCAGCGCATTCAAGACTTCCTGCTCCCGCTCGGTCAATGCCACTTGCAAACCCTCCGTTCCGGCTTTGGCTGCCGGATGGGATTCGTGGGCCGAAGCCAGGCGGGAGAACTCGGCCAGGACTTTGCGAGTCAGGCGTGGCTCGATGAGGGCCTCGCCGGCCGCAACCCTGCGGACGGCATTGGCCATTTCTTCGCTGCTGATGTCTTTAAGCAAATAGCCGCGGGCGCCGGCTTTCAACCCTTCAAAGACCGTTTCGTCATCTTCAAAAGTCGTCAGGATGATCACCTTGACATCCGGGAACCGCTGAGTGACCTGGCGGGTCGCCTCCACGCCGTCCATTTCCGGCATGCGCACGTCCATCAAGACGACATCCGGGTGAAGGGATTCGACCTGCTGGATGGCCTCCAGGCCATTGGCCGCCTGGCCGACCACCTGGATATCCGCCTCGATCTCCAACAAAAGGCGGATACCCTGGCGGATAAGGGTCTGGTCATCCGCCAGCAGAACTTTGATCACTGCTGACCTCTTTCAAAGGAATGGTCACATCCACCTGGAACCCGCGGGTGGCGCCGGGACCGCAGCAAAACTCTCCGCCAAGTTGGTCCACCCTTTCCTTGAGTCCCTGCAACCCATAACCCGACGGTCCGCTAAAACCATCCGCCGGCTTTTCCCCATCGTCGCTGACAGCCAGGCGGACGTTCTGGGGAGAATATTCCAATTTCACCAGGATATGCCCGACCCCTTTTCCATGCTTTTGGATATTGGTCAGGCTTTCCTGCACCGTCCGGAAAAGGGTCTGGCGGGCAAAGGCAGAGAGCTCAAAAGGAGTCCCGCTGGTTTCAAAATCCGCCTTCAGGCCGGTATGTTCGTCAAAACCCTGGACCAGGCTTTTGAGCATCAAGTCGAGCGGCTGGCTCTCTTCAGGGGTCTGGCGCATCACCTCCACACTGCGACGGACTTCTTCCAGCGCCGCCCGCACCTCCGCCCTGGAAGTCTGGATGGCTTCCGCAGCGGCCTGTGGATTGCGCTGCACCAGCTTATCTGCGGCCTGGAGTTGGATGCTCAGGACGGTCAAATGATGGCCCAACCCATCATGGATATCCCGGGCCATGCGCATCCGCTCCTCGACAATGGCTAATTCAGTTTCTTTTTGCTGAGCGGCTTTCAATTCAAAGTTAGCCGCCTGCAGCTCCCTCAATAAACCTTCCGCCCGCCTTTTTTCATTATCTGCCCGCACAGTCAATAGGGTAAAGACGAGGATGAAGATCATCCCGGCCAGGAATTGGGCGCCGAATTGGATCAAGGAATCGGTCGAAGTCGCCAAATCCTTTCAGGATCGCAATCGCAGCCGCGAGACCAACCAGGCTGAAGATGGCTCCGCCTGGCCAAACTCCCATGGTGACAGAAAATTGAGCCACTTGCATGAAGAGCAGAAAAACAATCTCCCCCCGTCCGGTCAGCGCAAATGCTGCCAGGACCAATATGGTTGTAAATATATTGATGATCCATAGAGATAAAGTGGGATTATTTCGGATTGGCCAGCGGTCATCCCGGGACTGGAACCACAAGATATTTGTTACAAGCAAAACTGACAGGATCAAAACCGTGGTGAAAAAACGCCAATCCGTTTTCCCGCTGGCAGGATAGGTAAGGATAAAGATCAACAACACGGAAAAGATCATGAAGTAGCTGATCCACTGCATCAGCATGGAGCCTTCCGTGTTTTTTTGGAGCCAGGTTGTCAATCTTGTAGAAATAAAGCGATTCGCTTTCATAGCATTGATTATACAATCATTGGATACAGGAATTCGCCTTCTTCGGCACAGTTGAAATCGTCTCTACTGTCATGGCTATATCCTTCTTGATTCCCCAAACTAAGCGTTGTCTTTGACGAACCGGGCTAACCTCCTGGCGATATTATCTACAATGGCATCCGGTACGCCATCGACTGCCCTGGTTTGGACGCGCAGATCCACCGGGTCATTCACGTAATCGACCACCAGGAATTGGCCTTGTTCGGTGAGAGCGATCTCGGTGGAAAATAATTGCAACTGGCAAATCTGGGCGATGCGGGCCGAGATCACATTCAGATCCCGCAATCGGTAGCGGGCCTTTTGCTCGGCCGTTACTCGCGTATATACATGGGTGACCTGGTCCCACCAAAAAGGATAAATGGCGCCGTTGCAAAAAAGTATCCGGAACCAGGCCGGCCGGCCTTCCAATTGGCAGGTCCTTACGTGGGCCTGTAAAAGGTATTTCTCGGTCGGGAATTGCTTGCGGGCGATTTCCACCTGCTCCCAACTCGAGGCTTCCAAAATAACCCCATCGCCTCCGCCTTCGCAAGCCGGCTTGATCGCAAAAGAACCCCCCAGGGGGGTGAGATCCGGGCAACGCAAATTGGATTGCTTCGAATGCGGCGTGAGGATGATCGTAAAGGCGTATACAATCCATGGCTGATGAATTCCAGGTGCATGGTGGCCTTATCGCCCGACCAGCGGGCCTGTTTTTGGGGATTGATGCAGAATGTTTTATGTCTCTTGGCCCAATCCACCAGCGGTTGGAACCGTTCATCCCCTTCACAGGCGCGATCAAAGAAGGCGGAGAACGTGATCTTCCGATCTTTCAGACCACCTATAACCGTATCCAGGTTCTCCGGGGTTGCCTGTAAGAGGGAAACAGCATGGGAAGCACAGGCGGCTTCGAATAAATGGATGAAGTCGGCGTCGTATTCCCAGTTCCAGGCTAAACATACATCGTGATGGGGCATCAAAGTCATTATATTTGCGAAAAAGAGATACGAGTCAATAATATGGATAAGGCGAATCCGAATTATTTTTTCGAAAGAATCCAATTATTTTTATTGAAGGAACGCGTTTCAGCCTGTATTTTAATAATCACCATTCAATTTCAATAATAATGGACGGCCAAAGAGGTTGGGATCACCCACACTGCTCTGAAGGCAGGGAGTGCCCAAGCGTGGCGCAACCCGCCAACCAGACCCAAAATGGACGAAGCATGCAGCGGCGCTGGCGGGTCAGGCCACCCAGAAATTGAAAGCAAAGAGCATGGCCAGCAGCCCCATCACCAGCAAGCTGGCGATCGTCCAGGTCCGGTCGAAGACAGGGTTTTTGCCCCAGCGTGCCAGTGAAATGAAGACCGCCGGAGCCGCCAGCATATACCGGTCTATGCCCGGAGGCCCGGAGACCAACGGGATCAGGAACGCAGCCAGGCTGAACCAGGCTACTTCGGGGTCGGTTTTCAGGCAGCGCAGGATGGCGATGAAACCGATGACCATGCAGGCAAACTCGATGAAGTAATCGGCGCTGATGGCCGGCGACACAAAATCACCCGGCCAGCCTTGGACACTGCAAATGCAAGAACCCTGCAACCATATAGTAAAACGTGGTATGCCCAATGGCTGAAGCCCTTGCCTATGTCCAGGGGGCATCGCCCGAAGAAAATGGTTTCGACATAATCGAACATAGCGCCATAGTACGAAAACTTCCAGACCAGGTAAACGATCAGCGGCGTGAAAGCCAGCAGCGCATGCCAGATGGGACGCCAGGGCGGCCGCTTGAAATAGAGTTGGTCCCACTCCAGGTCGAGCCCATACCAGTCTTTCGTACGGAACCAGGAAATTGCCATCGGGATCACCAACGCCAGGCCCACCGCCCGCGTCAGCGTGGCGGCCGCAGCCAGCAGGGCTGCAACAACAGGTGTTTGCGCTTAAGCAATGCCAGGCAGCCAAACGCCAACCCCACGAAAAGGCCCTCCGTATAGACCTGCATAAAAAAGAAACTGGTTGGGAAGATCAACAGGTAGAACACCGCCCGCATACCGCCGTCTTCGCCGAGGGCCTCGTGGGTCAGGTCATACAACGCCAGCATGGCCGCCAGGATGCCGAGGGCGGAGACGATCACGCCCGCCAGCGTGGCTGTGGCAATCGGGGTGAGCTTCAACAGGCTGAGCGGAATGGAAAAGAGATGCATCAAGAAGGGGTATAACGGAAAATAAGCATAGCTGAGAATGATCGGCCTCTCGTTTCCCGTGATTGGTTGTGTCCGTGCAGGGCATGACTATCTCCAGAGAGGATGGATACTTGACGGGTATACAAGGATTATTGTATCCGCCAATCGATATGCCGATGTAAGGATCCGAGTTCCACGACACCTGATTGTTCATGAAAGGTTCGATCAGGTCGGGGTGGCCTATCTGCCAGGGAGCCGGCGCTGGTAGGATCTCCCGGCGTCCATTGGGTCATATCCGGCCATTGCGGCTGGAAGCGGGCCGAAGCCAGCGCCTGGAATCCGATCACGATCAGCACCCAGGCCAGCCAGATGAGCACAATGTTTCGGACCGCTATTTTGTTCATAAGTTATTTTCCGTGCCGGTGACTACCATGTCTTTCAAGAAAAAGCGCTGGAAGGCCAGCAAGACGATCACCGGCACGATCATCAGGACCAGGGCGCCGGATTGCGTCGATGGCTCGGGATTGACACCGGGCATCGGCGAACCATATTGCAGACGCGGCGCCAGCAGCCAAAAATTGTAGTTGTTTCCCAAATACAGGCCGGAAAGACGAAACTCATTCCAGATGTAAAAGAAGTGCAACATGGCCACTGTGGAAACCACCGGGATGCTTTGCGGCAGGATGATCTGGGCCAGGATGCGCAGCGGCCCGGCGCCATCCAGCATGGCCGCCTCATCCAGATCACGCGGGATGCTCAGGAAGTTCTGGCGCAGGAGGAAGACGAAGATGGCGCTGCTGAATAAATGCGGCGCGATCAGCGGCAGCCAGTTCCAGGGGATGGGAACGGAGAACTGTAGAAAGGATTGGTGCGGTATCCAGATGTTGAGCAGATTGAACCAGGTGATATAGCTTGGGAGCAGCGTAATACTATCGGGGATCATGATCGTGGCGATCAAAAGATAGAATAGCCATTTGCCCCCCGGAATGCGGAAGCGGGAAAACCCATAAGCCACCGCGATCGAGGAAGCCAGCACGGCGATCTCGGTGATCCCGATCACGATGAACGTATTCAGCACCCCCTGCGGGAGGTCGGCCGGTATCCAGGCTTTTAAGGCATCGAAATTAAGTCGAAAGACAAAGACCTGTTTCAAGGAACGCCAGTAGCCGTCCCAACGGATCAGCCCTTTTTCGGGGTGCTGTGGGTCGATGAATTCTGAGTAGGTCACATGCGCATTGATCAGCGCCCATTGCCTGAGGCCGTCTGCAGTGGGCACTTCAATCAGCAAATGATCCTTGCCCTGATAAGGATACGTTTTATTGATGGCCGGGTACAACGGGGCTATCAGTCCGGCAGCGACTTGCTGCGGCGCCTTGAAGGTGGTGGCAATCATGTAAGGTAGGGGGGATAAATAGACAGCCAGCAGGATAAAGATCAGCAGGTTCAGGATGGCCGACCCGGTAAAATGCCACAGGCGCAAAGTCAGGGCCGATTCGCCCAGTTTTTTTTCCGAAAAGGCAGTGGGAGGATGTTGCGTTTAAAAAGTTTCATGTCTGCTCGATTCGGGGAAATAGACCCACCGCCGGGCCGATCTGAAAAGGACAACCGTGATCGTCATCGTGACGGCAAACATCACCCACGCCAGCGCCGAGGCATAGCCCATTTTTGAGTACGTAAACATTTCCAGGTTAATGTAACCGAGCATGGGGGAGCTGGAGAGGTTTTCCGAGAATACGTAGCCGCGGTCGAGCAGCATCGAGCCGCCGAAGGCGCCCGTCAGATTGATCACCAGGCTGAAGAAGATGGCCGGAGAGATCATCGGCACGGTGATGTTAAGAAAACGCATCAACGGACCGGCGCCGTCTATGCGCGCCGCCTCATACAGGCTTTTGGGAACACTCAGCATGGCTCCGTACATGATCATGAAGCCCGGGCCTACACTCCAGAGCGCCATGATCGCGGTAAGGAACGGGACGCCGCCATCCCCGGCGAGCCCTCCGGCGAGGGGCGGCATCCCCAGCGGGGTCAGGACCAGGCGGGTAAGCCAGCCTGTGCTTGGGTTGACAAACCCCTTCCAGACGTAATAAATGGCTGCCGCGGAGATGATGCTGGGGATGAAGATTACCAAGCGCCAAACCGGCTTCAACCGAACACGCTGGCTCGAAAGAATGGCTGCCAGGCCCAGCGCCACCAGCAACTCCAGCGGCACCGTAGTAATAAAGTACCCCAATGACCCAACCAGGCTGGACCAGGCATTGAGATCGGTCACAAAATGGAGGTAATTTTCCAGGCCAACAAAGGCTGTTTGCCCCGGGTTTAACAGGCTGAAATTGGTGAACGAATACCAAAGCGTATTCAGAATGGGCAGCAGCTTGAGCAGGATGAACCCCAACAGCCATGGAGATAAGAACAACAGGCCGATGAGGCCTTCGCGGCGGCGTAAGCCTGGATTGCTATGGATTATTTTGGGCTTGGGGAATGCGGCCTTACGGAATATGGATTCGGTCTTCAATGGGATCTTCTACTTTGAGGTTGGCTGCTTTTTGGAGCGTCAATTTATCCGCGTTTGCCTATTCCCATTATAGACGTTTATATGGAAAGTCAAATCCGATGAGCGGACCAACTACCTATTCCAGGAGTAATAGAAGGCTCATCCAATTCCAGCTATAAGCCAGAACCACCCAGTATTCTTAATCATAAATTATTCCCATAGTTTGTCACCCACGGAGTCATCAATTTCCCTAGCCGGTGTTTTTCAACCCCGCCGCGATCCCATTGATGGTCAAGATGATCACCTCCCGCAGCGCTTGCGCTTCCGGCCCCTCCGGATCGGGCAGGGCCCGCAATCGTCGCAGCATCTCGATCTGGATGTAGTTGAGCGGGTCGATATATGGATTGCGCAGTTCGACGGCATTCTGGGTGATCGGCTCAAGCTCCATCAAGGATTGGTGCCCGCTGATGGAAAGGATGGCCGCCTTGGTGCGTTCGTATTCCTCCCGGACCGTCCGAAAAATCGACTGGGCCAATTCCCGGTCCGTCACCAGGTCCACGTAAAGGGCGGCGATCTCCATATCCGCTTTGAGCAAGGAGACCTCGGTGTTGTCAAGCATGGCCTTGAAGAAAGGCCAGCCCGCATACATTTCCTTGAGCAGCTCCTGATCCGGTGAAGCCGCCAGGCCGGTGCCCAGGCTGTACCAACCCGGTAAATTGAAGCGGCTCTGCATCCACGAAAAGACCCACGGGATGACCCGGATCTGTTCGATCGCGCCAATTTTCGAGCGGGCGGCCGGGCGGGAGCCGATATGCAGCCGCTTGATCTCATCGATGGGCGTGGCTTCCTGCCAGAATTGGACGAATCCGGGTGTTTCGTAGACCAGCCGGCGATAGGCCTGCTGGCCCTCCGCAGCCAGCCTATCCAATGTGTTCCGCCACTCGACCGGCACATCCTCTTTCCCATTGGCCGCAGGAGCGGAAGCCAGCAGGATGGCATGGACGATCTGCTCGAGATGCCGGTGGGCCAGGTCGAAATTGGAATAACGGGATGCAATGACTTCGCCCTGTTCGGTCAGGCGGAAACGGCCGTTGATGCTCCCGGCCGGCTGGGCTCGAATGGCATGGTTGGCCGGGCCGCCGCCGCGAGCCACCGTGCCGCCGCGGCCGTGGAAGAGGGTCAAGACCACGCCGTATTTTTTGGCAACCCGGGCTATTTGTTCCTGGGCCTGGTAGAGGGACCAGTTGGCCATCAGGTAGCCGCCGTCCTTATTGCTGTCGGAATAGCCGATCATGACGATCTGCTCATTATTGCAACCGGCCAGGTGCTCGCGATACGCCTCCGAGGCAAACAGGCTTTCGAGCATCTGGGCTGCCGCCTTCAAATCTGCGATGGATTCGAACAAGGGGGTGATATTCAAGCCCTGGTCGCATTTGGCCCAGCGTGCCAGCAGGAGCACCGTCAATACATCTGCAGGTGAATGGGTCATGGAAATGACCGTCGTGCCAAGCATGGCATGCCCGTAGATCTTGAACACCCGCCCGATCAATTGGAGCAAGGCCCAGATCTCGGATGTGCCGGCCGTGATACCCGGATGGCTGGATAGGGCCGGGTCCGGTTCCTTGAGCAATCGGAAAAGCAGGTCGGTCCGTTCCGGACCGGACAGGTGCTCGAAATCGGGGGCAATTTCCAATGCCCTCAAGATCTCTGCCAGGGCCGCGTTCCAGCGGCTGGAAGTCTTCCCGGATGTCGAGCCGGGCGGAATGCAATCCAAAGATCTGCAATTGGCGGATGGCGGTTTGGACTTCGGTCTGGGCAATGGTCGCGGGCATGGCCCTGGAGATCATCTCGACCGGCTTGAGCAAACTCTCCAACCGGGCCCTGGCGGAATGCGGTTCTGCAGACAGCAGGTTGGCTTTCATATCATCCCGAGAGGCATTTTCCAGGTCGGCCGCCAGGAGGGAAAGAACCAGGCGGTAGGGTTCGTTGGAATAGCGCCCTTCGATGTAGGCGGCATGCGGCGGAAAGGGCCGCCGGCTCTCGATCCAATCGGTTAATTCCGGCGGAACCGGGTAGCGGCGGGAACTGAGACTCAGGCGGCGGGACAATTCCTGCAGCGTGTGGCGGTGATTTTCCACGGCCAGGCCGCGATGCAGGTGGAGCGTTTCGGCGGTGACCTCACTGGTCACATTCGGATTCCCATCCCGGTCGCCGCCGATCCAGGAGGCCAGTTGCAGCCATTTCCGGTCCACCGACAGGCCCGGGTAATGCTGCTGCAAGTGCCGCCTCCAGGTCATGATAGATGACCGGCAGGGTATTCCAGAAAACCGCATTGACAAAATAGAGACCCGTGCGGACCTCATCCGAGGCGGCCGGCATGGACGTGCGAGCCCGTTCGGTCAGCCACAGAATGGCAATTTCCGTATGTAAAGAAGTGAGGATCTCGTCCCGATCCCGGTGGGAAGGTTTCTCCAGGCTCACCTGCCGCAGCAACCCGGCTATGCGTTGGAGCTTGGAGAGGACGGTCCGCCGGCGGGCTTCGGTGGGGTGGGCCGTCAGGACCATTTCGATGGACAGGTTCTTCAGGAGAGCCGCCATCTGCTCCGGCGTAACCCCGCGGGCCTTTAAGGTTGCAACGGCATCGCCGATGGACTCGCTGACGGGTTCGGGATACTTTTCATTCAGATCCTGCCGCAGGAGGCGGACACGATGGTTCTCCTCCGCCAGGTTGACCAGGTCAAAATAGGTGGCAAAGGCGGCCGCGACCGGGCGGGCTTCCTCGGAGCGCAGGGCCGAAACGGTCTTCTGCAGGCGGGCAGCCGCTTTGGCATCCCCGGCCCGGCGGGCCTTGGCCTCCGCCCGGATGCGCTCTTCCGTATCGAAGATGGCCTGAGACTCCAGTTCCGAGAGGACCTGGCCCAGTAGATCGCCCAGTAAATGAATAGTTTGAGAAAGATCCATTTTTGCTGCTCATCTTCCCCAGGTACTGACCTTGCGGGAAGTTCTCCAAGAATTTAATTTACCTAGTATATCTGAAAACGCGTCTTACAACAGATGCTGGATATTGGTCTTTGACAATTGCCGACCATCGACAATCTTAGTAAATTCCAGGAAATCCCCCGTGGGGGGATTGACATATGAAACATTTGTTCTATAATGAAAGTATGGAAACATCGTATAAATTCCTCAACACCATCTCACGATCATTGATTTCCTATGAGAAGAATATTCGTTCCTCTCGTGCCCTGGAGTGCATTCGTTCAGGGTTCGAAACCGCGTATCGAATAATGTCAAGCTCTCAAGTTCTTGACGGTCGACGTTTGACGTTTGATGTATCTAAACCTCAACATGCCAGCGTCCATCATTTCCCCAGAGCTAATTGACTATTTGTTGAACCTTAAATTCAATTCAAGTCTTTAGACTACCCCCCTTATGAACCGGAAGATGCCCTGAGGCTTTCATTGACCAAAGATTTGCCTCCTCGGGAAAATAAGCAAACGCCGTGCTAGACACTCGTCGTGTACGGGCACGATATATCCTCCCCCTCCTGTGCTATACTCGAAAAGAGCAGCGGATCTGCCTTTCGGTTCAGCAGGAGGAAATAACATGGAGATCATCCCGAACGTACATCTCATTCCCGGCATCGTCGCCAACCCCTATCTCATTATCGAGCCAACCGGGCTGACCCTCATCGATACCGGCTTGCCCGGCAGCCATAAAAAAATCCTGAAATATATGGCGGAGCTTGGTTACGCCCCCAAGGGACTCCGGCGGATCATCATCACCCATTCAGATTACGATCACGTCGGTAGCCTGGCTGCGTTGAGAGCCGCCACCGGGGCCCGCATCTTCTCCAGCGCCGTCGAGGCGGAAGCCATCGCCACGGGAAAAGCCTCCCGCCCGCTGAAACCCACCAACCTTTTTGCAAAGCTTGTCTTTGGAACGCTGGGCAAGTTATTCAAGGCCTCCCCCGCCCATGTGGATGAATTCCTCACCGAGGGTGAGGTGCTGCCGGTCCTGGGAGGGCTTGAAAGTTCTGGAAACATTCGGGCACACACCCGGACACATTTCGCTCTTCTCGGAATCCAGGGGCATCCTGTTCTGCGGGGATTCGATCGTGTCAGAGAAGACCGGTCTGCGAGGCTCGAGCGGGTCCAATAATTGGGATCAAGTTCAATCGGACGAATCGGTCCGGAAACAAGCCGCCCTGGGGGCAAACATCCTCTGCTCGGGGCATGGACCGGTCGTGATGGAAGCCGCCGGAAAATTTCCGCAGGTGTAGAGAGGTAATTAAGCACAAAGTACACAAAGGAACTCAAGGGGTAAGAAAATAGGTCCTTGATTTCAAGCCAGTCCAAAATACGGCATTTCGTCTGCTTGCCATCTCAAAAAGAGATTTAGATGGCGTTCCACTCAGGGCCGTTAGATCTTCTTCAATACATCCCCAAGGATGGGCGATTTCATCCAAAGTGTTGTAATGGACGGCGCCGGCGCGGACCATGCCGCCGGAGTCTTCGACCCCCAGCCGCTCGGTGACGGCCAGGGCATAGTAATTGCCATCCCAGACATAAATATTTTCAGCAGCCAGGGCTTTTGCGACTTCCAGGGGAGTCTTGCCCTCCAACCGGAAGGAGAAGGTGGGCACCCGCTCATCCAGGCGGCGCAGGGTCGGCCAACCCGTACAGGCGCAGACCCGGCACGGATTCCAACGTGGCCAGCAGCGCCCGGCTGAGCTCGAACTCATGCGCCCGGATGGCGGTCATGCCTTTCTTCAACTCCAGGCGGCGGCCGGTGTAGCCTTGGTCCAGCAGGCCCTCGGCTTGTTCGGCTCCGAAGGTTTGCCCCACCCATTGGAGGTATTCCAGCGCACCCAGCACGCCTGCGATGGCCTCATGGTTCTGGGTGCCGGTCTCCCACTTGCCGGGCAAAGTATCCGCCGCCGGGCGGACCTTGTAGGCTTTCAACTTCTCCAATAACTCCCGCCGCCCATACAGCGCGCCCGCGTGAGGCCCAAAGAATTTGTAAGACGAGCAGACCAGGAAATCCGCTCCGAGAGATTGGACATCGATAGGCCCATGGGGCGCATACTGGACCGCATCCACATAGACCAGCGAACCGGCAGCATGGGCCATCTCGGTGATCTTGCGGACCGGGTTGACCGTCCCAAGCGCATTGGAGGCATAGCCGAAGGCGACCAGGCGGGGTTTGCGCTCGAGGGCTTTTTCGAACTCATCCAGCTTGAGGGTGCCGTCCTCCACGTCGAAATCGATCCAGGTGACCTTGCAGCCGCGATCCTCCGCCGCCAGCAGCCAGGGAGAGATATTGGCATCGTGATCGAGGCGGGTGACCACGATCTCGTCGCCGGGGTTGAACGTGCGGGCGATCGAGCGGGAGATGTGGAGCGTAAGGGTGGTCATATTATTGCCGAAGACGATCTCCTCCGGAGAGCCGGCGTTGAGGAAATCGGCCATGGCGGCATGGGCTTCGGCCAGGATGGCATCGGATTCCACGCTGGTGGCAAAGACGCCTTCATGGTTGGCATTGCACTCGAGCAAATAGCGCTGGATGCGGTCGAGGGATTGGCGGGCGATCTGGGTGCCGCCGGGGTTATCGAAGAAGATGGCGGGGCGGTCGAGGGAAGGAAAATTTGGGCGGATGAGGGAGGGGTTCAGAGTCATGGAAGTCCTTGGGGAGTCGTTAGTCGGAAAGTCGGTAGACTTATATTTGGATAGTTGGATAGTTGGGTAGTTCAGTAGTCGTTAGTCGGAAAGTCATTAATCTGAAAGGGACATGGTTGTTATTTTAAGGGATTTTCCAGAGGCGGACGGTACCGTCGGAAGAACTGGAGGCGAGGAGTTTGTCGTCGGGAGACCAGCGCAGGGAATTAATGATCTCGGCATGGCCGGGTAGGTTCGCAACCGGGATAAATTTCCGCATATCCCACAAGACTATCCGGCCGCTACCCATGCCGGCGGCGAGCCAATGACCGTCATGCGACCAGGCCATGGATTGGATCCGTTCAGAGCTCATGGCATCCATGAGTAGATGAGTCTGCGTGCCGGTTTTCGCATCCCACAAGGCGATCATCCCATCATCGAAACCGGAGCCGGCCATCAGCGAGCCGGCCGCGGTAACCCAGGCCCCATCCGGCGACCAGGCCAGGCAGGTCAAGACCAGGTCACCTGGCGCCTTAAGGGAAAGTGTGAACAAGACCTTGCCCGCGGCGGCCTCCCAGACCACAGTGGGATCCTGGCGGAGTGAATCACCCGAGACAATGCGGGACCCATCCGGTGACCAGGCGTTTATGTCACGACCATGTGAGGGAGCCGGTGTGATTTGGAGGATCTGCCTCCCAGTGACGGAATCTTTGAGGCTGCCATCCATATCAACCCAGCGACTTCCATCCGGGGAGTAATTCGCAGGTTTTATCGCCGCCGGCTCTTCACTTACCGAAGTCTGATCAATAGCCAGTCCGGTGGTGGTGTCCCAACGGGTGACGGACGACCCATCGTAGGTGAATAGCTTGCCATTTTCCCAATATGGGTCCAGATAATTATTAAAGCCTTCCACTGTAAAGAGCGGCTTGCCTTTATTGATCGAGAAAGCCTGGATCTTTCCACCATAAACGGATATCCCTGCCAATGATTTACTGCCAGGCAGCCAGGCTAATTTATAGAAATCGGCGAACTTCTGCAGGTATTTGCCGGAGGTCACATCCCAAAGATAATTTTCAGCCAGCAAAAGCTTTCCGTCCGGCGACCAGTGGATATCATAGAGACCCATGGCGGATCCATCCGAAACGAGCTGCTTCACCTGCGAGCCGGTTTTGCCATCCATGATGGAGACAGTATTGCCATTATTCAATGCAAATAAATCGTGGGTGGGAGAGGCAACCGGGACAGCCCCCCAGGCATGTTCGGGAGGATGGGGCACGTAATCTGGCAAGGGTTTGTATGTGGCAACATCCCAGGCAGAGACCTGGCCAGTTGGGCCCAGGCTTACAAAAACTTTCTTTCCATCCCATGACCAGGCTGCATAGACATAGCCTGGGGTGGCATTATTGCACCGGACCGGGTAAAGCTCATGGATCACTACAGCGGTGCGGGCATCCCAGATGACCACTTGCTCGCATTGGCCGCTGGTGAGGATGAAACGCCCATCCGGCGACCAGATTCCATGAAGACCTTCTTCGCCGCTCAATTCGATCAATGTTTGTCCGGTGTGGGTATCCACTATAGGCATATGGCTGCCGGTCAGACCGACGGCAAGCTGCCGGCTGTCGGGGCTGAAAACAAGGTTGACGGATTTATTCTCGAATTGGCGAAACCAGAGCTGGCTTTGGTCCGCAGTTTTAATCATGTAAACGCCCAGGGGAGTGGAGATGGCCAGGAACCGGCCATCGGGAGAAACCAGCAAGGATTGGACGCCGCCCTTGCCAAGGCGGGTTTGAGGGGTGAGTTCTTGCAAGGATTGAGGTGTCGCGGCGACATAGGCCATCCCGGGTGTGGAGGTGGGGAGATAGGTTTTTTCCGGCCCCACCTGGACAAGGAAACCATAGGTCACCCTGCCGAGGTCCTTCCAATAGGCAGAGAGAGAAATAACGTAAAGGCCCGGTCCATCCATGAACCGGTACTCAAAATCGGTCTTCAAGGGCATCTCACCGGCCCAGCCGGAGGTGGATTTCCACAGGCGGGTTCCACCGGCCCCCCCGGTGAGGTCGTCATAAGGCGTGACGGGACGCATGGAGAGGGTGAGGGATTCGGGTGGGCCGGATTGAGCAAAATGAAAATGGCCGGTGAAAGGCGTATCTGCCGCCAGGAGAGGTTCGCGAGCGGTGGGCATGCCCTCTTCGGTCGTGCAAGTTTGTTTTTGGTGAGGATCCTGCCAGCAATATGAGCCGAGGCTGGTAGTTTGGACCTGGCCATTGATTTCCAGAGTTGCAGGAGGTGGAATGGTTGAAGATTCAGCAGTTGCCGGTTGAGGCGAGGTCGGTGGAGAGGCAGTCTTCGGGAGGTTTATCGCCTGAGTGCAGGAAACAAGCAGGGCCAATAGAGCAATCGATGAAATGGGTGTAAACCAAGATGACTGCAGGGACATTCTCTCTCCGTAATGCGGCTAATTGGTTTCTTTACCCCCATACTCATGGACTGATTATATCCGGGACTTGCAGGCTTCAGCCTGCACTCCAATATCTGGCCCACAGGGTGCAAAGTACGCAAAGATATTGGACTCCATTGAAGAGTGATGCTTGAAGTTGCTTCCATCCATCCATTTTTAGGGGTATGATTATTTTTCCAATCAACCCTTTTGAATTCTACGGGGTGAACTTCCCCTTTGAAACTGGAGCATTTTATGGCTACTCTTGAAAATTATCTGGACCAGATGACCGCCATCGGCACGCTGGTCGAACAACAACCGGATGGGTCGCTGCGCTGCGTGGCTTGCGGGCACCGCTGCCTGATCCGGGAGGGCAAACGAGGTATTTGCCAGGTTCGATATAACGAAGGCGGAGAATTAAGGATCCCCTGGGGTTACGTGGCGGCCCTGGCAGCCGACCCGGTCGAGAAGAAACCCTTCTTCCACCTGCGGCCCGGTTCCATCGCGCTGACCTTCGGGATGCTGGGCTGCGATTTTCACTGCGGGTACTGTTTTTCTGGCGATACGATAACAATCACGAATTAGGGCCCTATCAGCCTGGAAGAGGCTTTCTCAGCGGGACAGGTTGACAGGGAACATCCTGAAATTGTATATCCGGATCACCTGGAAACAGTGACCGCTAGTGGAAAACTTCATCGTGTACGAGCTGTCTTCCGCCATCCTTACCATGGTCGGATGACCGTTCTTAAGCCCTATTACCTGCCTTCACTTCATTGTACGCCGGAGCATAGCATTTATGCTACAGAGGATCCAGCTCAATTGCCCAAGAAGATCCAAGCCAGCGAGCTTACGCCCAACCATTATCTCGCTATTCCCTCGAAATTACAGTTTCCAGGATTGCCAATCGATCGAGACCGATAGAGAACTGGCAAGCCATCAGGTGACCTATGATATTCCGTGGAAATTGAAGGCAGGATGAATTGGCAATGATTTTGAAGGAGACCGAATTAGGAACCAGCTCAAAAGATATCGGTCTCATGTTGGACATGAGCCCCTCCTATGTTCGCCATATTCGCAGCAAAGCAGCCCGTGGCAATATCCGCGCTGCGCATACAGCAGGCTATTTCATTGAAGGGGATCAAATTCGTTTTCCAAATGAACACCATCCAGGCATTCCGAAAGAGATCCTTCTCGATGAGAAAATGGCATACCTATTGGGTCTTTATTGCACCGAAGGATCAGTAGTGGCAGATAAGAATTGGCCGAATAGCTATAAATTAAATTTTAGCCTTTCATTGAATGAGGGGGAGATTGCTGAAAAGCTAAAGGGATTTATCGCCGATATCTTTTGCATGCCCGTGACTATATCCCGTCGGTCGACTAGCCTTGTAGTCACCTCCGGCAAGTGTTCCCTGGCTTTGCTTTTCATGTCATTGATCAATAAAGGAGCACGAAACAAGCATGTGCCCGAATGTATCCTGAATGCGCCGAGGAATATCATGAGGACATTCCTCGACGCGTGTGTTGATGGTGACGGACACCATTATGAAAATGGCAAAGTTAGTCTAACAACCGTATCTTCCAAACTCTGCATACGGAGTTGCCTGGTTGGCCCTTAAATTGGGATATCTTCCTTCAATCTATAAAGCTGACATAGATGTTGAAGGGTCTGTCCAAGGCAGGCCGGTTAGACGATCTCCAAATCAATATACTGTAGTTTGGTACGAGGTCGCCTCCATTCCGAGGAAAGTAATAACGACAAATGAATTTTCTCTGGTACCGTTGAAAGAGATCCGAAGCGAAGAATTCAATGGGTACGTATACAACATGGAGGTGGAGGAAGAACATAATTACCTGGCCGGCTTCTTCCTTGTCTCAAACTGCCAAAACTGGTTGACCTCCCAGGCGCTCCGCGACCCGGCCTCCGAAGAAGCCGGCGCTTTCGTCCACCGGCTGACTCCCGCACAGATCACCCAGGCGGCCCAACAGAGCGGGGCCGAAGTGGTGGCCTCCTCCTATAATGAACCCCTGATTACCAGCGAGTGGGCCGCGGCCGTGTTCAAACAGGCCATCGAAGCCGGGATGAAGTGCGTCTACGTATCCAACGGCAACGGCACGCCGGAAGTACTGGACTATATCCGGCCTTACCTGAGCGGGATGAAGATCGACCTGAAATCCATGCAGGATAAGAACTACCGCCAGTTGGGCGGGGTGCTGAAAAACGTGCTCGATACCATCAAACGGGTGAAGGAGATGGGCCTGTGGCTGGAAGTGGTCACATTGGTGGTCCCGGGTTTCAACGACAGTAATGAGGAGCTATGGGACGCAGCTCGCTACCTGGCTTCCATTTCAGCAGATATCCCCTGGCACGTAACGGCCTTCCATTCCGATTATAGGATGAGCGATACGGATAACACCCCCGCCAAGACTATCATGCGGGCAGCCGAGATCGGGCGGGAAGCCGGGCTGCATTACGTGTATGCAGGCAACCTGCCCGGGAAAGTGGGCGAATACGAGGATACCTGCTGCCCCAAGTGCAACACGGCCCTTGTGAAGCGGTCGGGTTTTTTTGTGCGGGAGAATTTACTGACGGCAGAGGCAACCTGTCCGAAGTGCGGTGAGAAAATCGCAGGAGTGTGGTAATAATCCCTTCGATCTCCGACTTCTTGAAGAACTCGGAAATCGAGGACAAGCGCGAGGTCAATTCGGCGGGGTGGATGTAGAATTAATATCAAAAGGAGGACCGATGACATCTAACTTTGGGAAGGTTTTCGGCGCGATGGTGGCAGTAATCCTTTTGTTGCTATACGCGGTTACACTGGCTTTTCTGGTCGTGCATGTGATCAACTGCGGGGCAGATACGAACTGCGTAACCCCCTTCGCGGTGACAACCGGAACAGTTTTCGTATTCACGACTGTGAGCGGCCTGGTCTCTGCCTTGGTAGTCGCCTCATTGGCCGTGACACAACCGGGGACAAACCCTTCCCGACAGTGGGTGGGAGAAGGCGCCAGCGAATCCAGTAAAAAGAATGCCAATTACATCGTTGCCATTTACCTGGGAGTGTGGGTCTTTGCCGGTCTGACGGCTTTGATCGTAGGAGTGATGATCTTTCCTGGTGCGAACCAAACTTTAAGTGACGCGGGCACCACCTGGCTGGGCATCGCGGTGGCAGCCGGATATGCATATTTTGGGATCAAACCGAATGAATAGAGATTAGGGAAGGGTACCCAGACCCGATCCCGGATCAGACTGGTAAGCCAACGCAATAGCATTCCCTGGGAGGAAATTCGACTGCAGGAATTTGAAAGCCTGTTGACGGTCTTCTCCAACTGCTTCCATCTGGAATATCTGGCGGCATTCCACCGCCAGGTCGGCGATGATGCGTTCATAGCGGTAATACGCCAGGGCAGCCGGGTCGATCGTAGTCTGTCTGTAACCTTGATAGAATAAAGTCTCTTCTTCGGCGGGGGAATGCCAGCCGCCAAATAGACTGGCGCCGATGGACATCAAGTCGCGCTCTTTGGGGGCGAGGACGAGGTCATCCCAATCAATAATATACAGATCCCCTTTTGCATGGAGGAGGACATTACCGGCGTGAAGGTCGCCGTGACACAGGCTGAATTCAAGGGACCGCTCCGCCAGCTCTGGGGCCAGCCGGCTGGCGCGCTCGAGCAAGTCCAGGATGAGCGGACGCTGCACGTTCAGAAAGGTGGAACACTGCAATTGAAGGGAGTCGGAATAGGCTTTTGACTCGACCTCTTCCATGGCTTGCTGAAGGGACTTACGGAAGGCGGGAGACCAGGATTTACAGCGAATGCCCGCAGATAATAGCTCCGGCAGCTTAATTGAATGGATGAGCTTGAAAGCCCGGCCGAGTTGGATCCATTGGGTTGAAGATAATTCCACTTCATAGCCGTCATGGCCGTCGATGTAAGGATATAAGATGACTTTGAAGCCGTCCAGGTCGGCCCAAAGGCAGCCTGCTCCGGTTGGCAGAGGCGGGATCACTTGAGAGATGCCCTGATCATGAAGAAATTTGGGGACTGACACTGACACTTCATTGAAGAGTCCTCGTCTTAATCTCACAAAATAAGGCGTGTTTGTCCTGGTGAGGAGGCGATAGACGGCCGTATTGCTGTCGGCGCCGAGGGGAAGAAAAGTCAGGGACTCTGCTTGCAGGCTGAATTCGGTCTGCAAGCAGGAGATGATCTTTTCAGCGGAGATGGATGGCTTTTCGAGCATCAAGTACCTGCTATTCGCTAACCATCCTAATCTGTAAAAAGGCCATTTTCACGCTTTCCACTCCTGGGAGTTTTTCCGAAGATTTTCCAGCTGTTTCCAATGGCGCTCGATTTCAATGTGTCCTTTTTCCGTAATTTGAACTTGAGTATTCGGCCTCTTATTCATGAAGCGCTTTTCAATTCGGATCAACCCGGCTTCCTCGAGCTTGGAAAGGTGGCTGGTAAGGTTGCCGCCAGTCAGGCCCGTCAGCCGTTGGAGAAATAGATAATCGGCGCTTTTCACAGATGCAAGAGCCGTCAAAATTGATAAACGGGCCGGTTCGTGAATGAGCCGGTCCAGTCCGGCCAGCTCTTCAAATGGCGTGGGCATCTTGTTTCCTTTGAGGTCGGAGGGTACGCACCAAAAAAATGTGGCCCCAAATGCCGGCAATAATCGTATATATGCCTACAACTGTTATTATTCCAATCAATTGGTTCTTTAAACCAAGTATATGCCACCAGTCTGAAACGCCCAGCAGAGGTAATATACTTATTACAGCCATCAAGAGAGCGCCTAGGGGATAATAGAGAAGGAAACGTCCTTTTACCAACCAGGTGATTCGGATGTAATCAGCCAGCAGCCCCGCGGCAAAAACTAATCCCAGCGCACTGACAGGTAACATGGCGGATGTCTCCAACCAAAACGCAACTAAGCCAAGAATTCCTGCTACCGCTCCGATCAACCATTCAAGGCGAATGCTCTCGGAAGTTCGGCGCACCCGGCCAAATGTATGCAGGTAATACCGGTCAATTCCGAAAAGAATGAGCAACAAAACTGCGATGCCCAAAAGCGGAGGACCTATATTACTCGCTGGGCCTCTTTGTTGGTTCGCCCAAAGACTAACAAACACGAGCATCATCCCCAATGGTACGACTTTAATCCTTGTAGGTTATAGAAATTAGTGGCAACAAAGCGGATCTCCCTCAGGTCTTGCATACCTTCCTCCTTGGTTCACAATATAGTTTGTATTGCAAACTAATTTGTATTATACGGTTAAATTGTCATTTGTCAAGGATACCTACACCCAAGCAAATGGGCTTCTCTTTGTAAGAGAAGCCCATTTGCTAAATTAACGGCATGCATCCTGGGTTTCAATCGAGCTTAATCCTGCCGCATCCAGCGCGCGACCGCATCGAAGGGAGGCTGATAGGTCTCCATCAGGTCGAGCAATTCTCCCGCTTCAGAGGCGCACAATAGCGCCCGCCTGTGTTCGGGGAAGAGGAATTTCTCCGCCACGGCGCGGTCCAGCATGGCGAGAAGGGAATCGTAATAGCCATTCACATTTAACAGCCCGACGGGTTTGTGATGCTCGCCAATCTGGCCCCAGGTGAGAGTCTCGAATAGTTCATCCAGGGTACCATAGCCGCCGGGTAGGGCGATATAGCCATCGGCCAGCTCATACATGCGGGCTTTGCGCTGGTGGATGGTGCCGGTCACTTCCAGCAAGGTAAGACTGGTATGGGCCAGTTCGGGGGTATTCATCCCCTCCGTAATTACACCGGTGACCTGGCCGCCTTCTGCAAGGGCGCCATCAGCCAGCGCGCCCATCAGGCCGGTTTTGCCGCCGCCATAGATCAGGCGAAGGCCGCGCCTGGCCAGGGTCTGGCCGACCTGGCGGGCAACTTCAAAATATTGGGGGGAAGCCTGGTTGGCCGAACCGCAATAGACACAAATGGATTGCATGGAACTCCTTTAGTGAACTTATAACTCATCCGTCCTACATCCGCAAGTCTGTGAATAAGAGAGATCAGGGTGTTCTTCAAGTCCAAAATCCTTGCCAAATTGACGCCTGACTGCCGCCCAAGGGCGGCTGAATTCCTTTTTTGGGGGAAGCCGTCCGCCTTCCCCCAAAACACCGGCTTTATGAAAGCCCTGTAAGAGATGTTGAATTGAAGGATTACCGCAAAATTTGCCAATATTTTCAAAGATTTTCAAATAGTTATTGAACTCTTCCTTGCTAATATGGATATAACTAATTGTCGTCCATTAATGGCCTGATAGGGCGGCACCCACACATTATTCTTAATTTTTGAGGAGGAAAATATGAAGGACAATCTGAAGTTTCTCGGAATTCCCATCTTTGGACTGGCGCTGGTGGTCGGCATCCTGCCGCAATTCACCGAGTGCGCTGGCGTGCTGAAATTGACTAACGGCATGACGGCCCCCATGCGCTGCCATTGGACGGCAATCGCGGAATTGGCCTTGTCGGTACCGTTGGCGGCTTTAGGCGCTTTGCTGTACTTCAACAAGAAAAATGAGAGCCGCCGGTCGCTTTCAATCCTGGGGGCCCTCCTGGGCGTCTTTGTGGTGCTCATGCCGACCACTCTGATCGGCGTCTGCAAAAGCAATATGATGGCCTGCCGGAACCTGATGCTGCCTGCACTGGTGATCTCCGGCGGATTAATCGTAGTTGCAAGCATTGTCTTTTTCGTTGCCTCATTTCGCAAAATTGAACCGGCTGCTTAGAGTTGACTGAGGCGGCTTAATATCAAGAAAGGAGGAAGTGGCAATCGCGATCACCCCAAATGAATGGATTCAAACGGATGGGAGAATTCTCATCCGTTTGTTTTATAATCCATGGAAATGTCAAACCTGCCTGGAATGAATGCCTGCCAAATCCAGTTACAGAGGGGCATCCCGATGGAAAATGGATCACGTTCGTCGGTGCTGTGAATATTTTCACAGCGCAGTTCGTAACATTTAAATGAGGACGTTCTTCAATTCCTAATTTAGGGGTTACCCCATAAAATCAGTCCAATTTTCCAGTAATTGAAAGGTTCTTGTGTCCGATTTGGCGATTTCCAATCATCCAACCCCTCCCAGCCCTGTTAAAAAAGGCCCACGCGGTGAAGTCATCCTGTATGCCACCTGGTGTAAGGGCTGCCGGATTTGCGTAGAGTTTTGCCCACCCAAGGTGCTGGCTATGGAACCGGGCGAGGATCACCCACGCGTGGTGCTGCCGGATAAATGCACAGCCTGCCATTTCTGCGACACGCACTGCCCGGACCTGGCGATTGTGATCAGAAAACTGGATATAGCGACTATCAAAGTTAACCTTATGGAGCTGAGGTACTTTTGACAATTAAATTGATGCAAGGGAACGAAGCCATCGGCCTGGGCGCACTGGCGGCCGGCTGCCGCTTCTACGCGGGTTATCCGATCACGCCCTCAACCGAGGTCGCCGAAATCCTGGCCCGCGAGCTTCCCAAAGTCGGCGGAAAATTCATCCAGATGGAAGATGAAATTGCCAGCATGGCGGCCATCATCGGCGCTTCGGTGGGCGGATTGAAATCCATGACCGCCACCAGCGGGCCGGGGTTCTCGCTCATGCAGGAAAATATCGGTTATGCCGCCATGACGGAGATCCCCTGTGTGGTGGTGGATGTGCAGCGCCTGGGTCCCTCCACCGGCCAGCCTACCGCCGCCTCCCAGGGCGACGTGATGCAGACCCGCTGGGGCACCCACGGAGACCATCCCATCCTGGTGCTCTGCCCCACCTCCGTCCGGCAGGCCTTCGACCTGACCGTCAAAGCCTTCGAATTCTCCGAAAAATACCGGACGCCGGTGATCCTGCTCACCGACGAGATCATCGGTCACATGCGCGAACCGGTGGAACTGCCGGACTTTAAGACCATCCAACTCCCCGAATACCGGATCACGAAAAAAGAAGACAATTACATTCCCTTCCGTAACGAGCCTGGGGATGTGCCGCCGCTGGCCAATTTTGGTGTCGGCAACCGGTACCACGTGACCGGCCTTTTCCACGACGAACAAGGATTCTCCACTCAGCGGCTGGACGAAATCGATCCGTGGATCGAAAGGGTCAACTCCAAATTGGAAAAGCACCGGGATGATATCTTACTGGTCGAAGGGAACTTCGAGGCCGGTGCGAAGACCGCCATCATCTCCTATGGCGCCTCTGCCCGCACAGCCAGGCATGCCTTGAAACTGGCCCGGGCGTGTGGCTTGAGAGTCAATCTACTGACCCTGATGACCATTTGGCCCTTCCCGGAAGAGCAGGTGGAAGCGTTGGGAGAGCTGGTAGACCGGGTCATCGTCCCTGAAATGAACCTGGGCCAGCTGGCCTATGAGGTGGAGCGGATGGTCGGACGGAAGAAAGTCAAGCGGGTCACACGGGCAAACGGCGAAATGATCACCCCCCAGATGATCCTGGATGCGATCGAGGCGCACGCATGAACGATATCCTGAGAGAAGCCCACGGCCTGGACACGGGCGAGGGTCAAATGCCTCCGGAGAACTGGTTCGAGCGCAGCGAGACCCTCCAAAAACTCCGCAAGAATAAGAAATTCCCCACCATCTGGTGTTCCGGCTGCGGCATCGGCATTGCCATGGGAGCATTGATCCGCGCGATCGACCGGCTGGGCCTGAAGAATGACGATGTCGCCCTGGTGGCGGGCATCGGCTGCACGGCCCGCATGCCGATCTACCTGGATTTCAACACACTCCATACCACCCATGGACGGGCCCTGGCCTTCGCCACCGGTTTGAAGATCGCTCGTCCGGATATGAAGGTCATCGCCATCATGGGGGACGGGGACGCGCTCGCGATCGGCGGAAACCATTTCATCCATGCTGCCCGAAGGAACATCGGCATTACGGCATTGATCGTCAACAATGCCATCTACGGCATGACCGGCGGGCAGTACAGCCCGACTACGCCCCTCAACCGGCGGGCCACCACGGCTCCTTACGGCAATATCGAGCCGCCCTTCCCGGTCTGTGAAATGGCCGTGGCCGCTGGGAGCAAGCTATGTGGCCCGCAGCACGGTCTATCACGCCCTGGAACTGGACAAGTTCCTGGCGGAAGCGATTGCCAAGGACGGCTTCAGCGTGGTAGAGGCGGTAAGCTACTGCCACACCACCTACGGCCGCCTGAACAAGCTCGGCACCGCCGCGGATATGCTGCGAGGCTTGAAGGACAACAGCATCTCCCAAAGCGCATTTGCAAATCTCTCGCCGGAGGAAAAAGCCTGCCAACACGAAAATCCTGCGAGGCACCTTCATCAACGTGGAAAAGCCGCAGTACACAGCCACCTATTCCAACCTGATCACACGGGTGCAGGGAGGTGAGAAATGAGCGACCGGATGGCGCCTCGCACCGAGATCCGCCTGGCAGGCGAAGGTGGCCAGGGGATGATCCTGGCGGGTATCATCCTGGCAGAAGCGGCTTCCATTTTCGATGGAAAGATGGCCGTCCAGACCCAAAGCTACGGGCCGGAAGCCCGCGGCGGCGCGAGCAAGGCCGAGGTAGTCATCGCGGCCGGCGAGATCGACCATCCGGAAGTGCTCTCGGCGGACGTGGTGGTCACTCTCAGCCAGGAGGCCTACGACAAGTACGCCGGCAGCGTCAAGCCGGGCGGATTATTGATCGTGGACGATGAAAAAGTGACCGGAATACAGCAGCCGGATGCCATCCGTATCCCCATCAGCCGGCTGGCGTTCGAGACGACCGGTAAATCCATCACCGCCAATACGGTGGCATTGGGCGTGCTGGTGGGGTTGACCGGCGTGGTTTCACGCGAGTCCATTGAAAAAGCCGTGACCGCCCGGGCACCGCGAGGCACGGAAGAGATGAACAGGAAGGCGTTGGAGGCGGGGTTTGCCGAAGCCGGGAAAGTGAAAAGAGAGGCTTTCAAGAATTAGGGGCTTATAGTCAAGGAATGAAAGGTTTTTTATTCCAACTTCATCGCTACGCTGGAGCGTAGCGATGTTTTTATTTTAATTGCAGCGTACAATTTCAACAAGGGTACCCCCTCAAAATTTAACTCATAGACGGGCAATTGAGTTCCCAGGATTTTCCAGGCCTGGAACCCTCCAACCCGGCCGGCCCAAACTGCGATTGCCGGAAACCAAAATAAACCAATTTACTCTTTTGTAATCCGGCTCATCCGCCGTGCCCTACCAGTCGTCTCGAATGGGTTAAATTCAATAAAATTCACATCCGGGCGCAACCGGCCGAGGGTTTGATAAAAACGGAGAACATCATTATCTTCGGCCCAGATGATATCGCCCGTGCCTGGCATGAGCATTGATATACGGCAGTGCCGCCGAATATCATTTCATGCCAATAAGTGGTCTCCAGGCCGAGTTTCGTGGCTCCAGGAAGGCCGCCCACCCCCTCTGAATAATAGGAAAGCAGGTGAGGAACAGTTGCACCGTCGTAATAAACCTGCGGCATCAGGAAAGCGATTCCCAGGCACACTGCCGCCGGGGCAGCCAGGGCCGGTCGTTTGATGCCTTTCGGCCAATATGCTTCAACCAGGTCACCACCCGGCTAAATCCGATCCCTGCCAGGGCTGCCAGGAAGGGGAACACAGGCATGAAAAGGCGTTCATCATCGTAAAGCAAGGCCTTTCCAAAAATGAATGGCAGGATCGACCCGAAGGCGCCCAGGATAAAAAGCCACGCCAAACCTGCATCTTTTTTCCCGTTTCCAGCCCTTGTGATCCCCACGAAGAACAGCAGCATCAGCGTCAGCGGCACCACTGCCCAAAGCATAACGAAGACAAAGTGCCATGGCGGGGGCATGTAAAAATGTCCCAGGTACCACTGGCCTATCCCGTAATGGTTCAGATGGAAATTGACATATTCCAGCAAGCGTGTCCAGGTATGTAAATAGAGCCACGGCCAAACCAGAAGGAAGGTTGCCAGAGCTACAATCCCCATGATGAATAGTCGTAATACCATCGATGGGCTGCGCCTGAATGCCAGGAGCCAAATCACCAGCGCAATAGGTATAAAAACTCCATTGAGTTTAATGGCCACGGCCAAACCCCAGGCGATGCCCCACAAAATCCCCCAGGCCCAGCCTTTTCGATCCACCGTTTTCCAAACAAGGAACGTCACGGCGAATGCTCCCCACCGCCACCGGCACATCCAGGGCTGCCAGATGGGAGTGGAAAAAGAAACGAGGCATGGACATCAAGGCTGCGGCCGCAAATAAGCCGGCGCCCCTTCCATATTCCTTTGCCACCATCAGGTAAAGCAAGGCTATTAGAAAAGCCACCATTAAAATAGGCCCAAGCCGGTTCGCACTAAGTTCATCGAAAAAGTGCCTGGCCCCCAGCCAGACCAACCCCGACCATATTTTTTCCACCGGCGGGTGCTCGTGATTGAGCGTCCAGAAAGAATTGATGTTTTCAGGCGTAAGCGCCCGGGCAGGATCCTTGCCCAACATCGACAACCAACTTGCATATGAATTTGCTGCGCCTATGTATGCTGCTTCATCAACCGTCAAGCCGATGGAGGCGCCGTGGCAATCAGAAGGATGGCGGTCAAAAAGCGAGCAATACTGCTATGGTGCCATCCCCAGGGACCAATGATGTTTCATTGATTTATGCCCCTGGTAGAATTTCGATCCTTATATAAAAAATTGTTCCGAGAATTATTATAATCGATGGATATCCCGTTATGCAGTTTTAAAGTAACATTCGGTCAAGTAGGACGCGGCTTTGCGGAAGGAAGAAACTCCTACCAGGCAATTTGTCAAAGAGATGAAAAAAAACGAGGTGATTAACCGTTACAAGTTTCCAATTCAAAGACTATAATATATTATCCCACCAGCTGAACCGGTGGAATAAATTCTTTTTTTATCTCCAATTACTGCGAGAGCCGTCCTTGATAAACAGAACCAAAAACACTATTTTCAGCGCCTGATCCGCCTGCTCGAAATGGAAGCGGAAGCCGAAAAACAGCAGGCCCTGCAGGAGATGCAACGCCGGCGCCCCCGCAGCGGCGGAGGCGTCCGGCTCCACGCTGACCAATCTCGTGATCCGGGATGAAGAGGCCGGATTGGGCGGGCGCATCCTGCTCACGCTCGGAAAACGCAATCAAACTTTGGCTCTCCCGTGGACCCGCCTGGGAAGCGGTACACCGGTGATCCTTTCCGAAGAAGGTGTTCAGAGCCGTGGAGAGGGTTGGCGAGGGCGTGGTCAGCCGCCTTTCCAGGGACAGCCTGCAGGTGGCTTTTTCTCAATGGCCGGAGACAGAATCCGAACGACCTACATTCCGGCTCGACCGTTCCAGCGATGAAATTTCCCGCCAGCGCCAGCGGCAGGGGTCTGGAAATTGCCGCAGCTGCAACGGGTTCCCGTTTTCGCGGATCTGTCCGACGTTTTGCTGGGGTTCCGTCCACCTTTGTTCCATCCGGTCGAGGTTCCAACTCCGTTTGACCCGAACTTGAACCCTCTCAACTCGAAGCAGTGCGCTTTGCCATGAGCGCTGCCGAGGCTGTGGCCATCATTCACGGCCCACCCGGAACAGGCAAAACCACCACGCTCATCGAATTGATCCGCCAGATCACTCAGAACGGTCAGCGCGTGTTGGCTGTGGCTCCCAGCAATATCGCGGTGGACAACCTGTTCGAAAAGCTGTTTTCGCAGGTGAAAAGGCCATTCGGATCGGGCATCCGGCGCGGGTGCTGCCAGGTTTGCGGGATTACACACTGGATGCCCTGGTGGAAAACCATCCCAACGTTAAAATGGCCCGAAAACTGACCCGGGAGGCTTATGCCCTGCGCGACCAGGCCGCCAGATATACCAGGGCCAGGCCCGAACGCGGGGAGAAACGAGCCAAGCGCCAGGAGGCCAAACAAATGCTGGCAGATGCGCGCAAGATCGAAGACCAGGTGGCCTCCAGATTACTCGATTCTGGCCCGGGTAGTTTGCGCCACACTGACCGGCCTTGACAATGACCTTTTAGGCAGCCAGCATTTTGACTGGTGCATCCTGGACGAGGCCAGCCAGGGCACGGAAGCTGCCGCCTGGACACCGCTTCAAAGTGTCGACCGGCTGGTGCTGGCGGGCGATCACTTCCAACTCCCCCCTACTGTCATTTCCCCCCAGGCCGTCGCCGAAGGGTTTTCCGTCAGCCTGCTGGAACGATTGATCGGAGCAGCTCGGGAAGAATATATCCCGCCGGCTGACGGTCCAGTACCGCATGCACGAGGACATCATGAAATTTTCCTCACAAGAATTTTACGAGGACAGCCTTCAGGCTGATGAAACTGTCCGTCGCCATTTGTTAACTGATTTGGCGGGTGTGGCCACCAACGAACTCACCGGCACACCCATCCATTTCATCGATACCGCCGGCGCCAGCTATGACGAAAGCCTCGAAGCCGAAGGAGACAGCCGCTTCAATCTCCTGGAAGCGGACCTGGTGGTGGAAAAAGCACAGGCGCTGCTGGATTCCGGGCTCTCAGCCGCTGAGATTGCCGTCATCTCGCCTTATTCGGCGCAGGTGCGGCTGCTGCGGGAACGGCTGCCCGCTGCCCGAAATGGAAATCGACAGCGTGGACGGTTTCCAGGGACGTGAAAAAGAAGCCGTGATCGTATCGCTGGTGCGATCCAACCGGGAAGGGGAAATTGGTTTTCTCGAAGATGTGCGCCGGATGAACGTGGCCCTGACACGGGCCCGGCGCAAGCTGATCGTCATCGGCGACAGCGCCACCATCACGGTCCACCCTTTTTACCGGCGCATGGTGGGTTACTTTGAGTCGGTCGACGCCTATCATTCGGTATGGGAATATCAAGGATAAGCCAAATATGGAAGCTATTCCACTTGTTAAGTTGCAGATCAAGCCTGCAGCCGATGTGCTCTGCCGGGCATTCCACAACGATCCCTACTACACCTACATCATTCCGGATTTTGGCAGGCGGGCGAACATTCTGCCGTGGCTTCTTGAGCGGATCATCCGCTATGGCTTTGTTTATGGATCGGTCTACACTACCGTCTCAGTAGAAGGTGCGTCTGTGTGGCTGGGACCGGAGGACCCTGACTTTCATTGGATCGGCGCCATCCGCACGGGCCTGTTCCTGCTGCCGTTAAAATTAAGCCGGGTGGAGAATCAGCGCATTCAGCTACTGGATGAGGCCGCAGGCCGGCTGCGCGCCCGGGCGGTGGCCGGACCGCATTGGTATATGCCAGTGCTGGGGGTGGACCCGGCTTGTCAGGGCCAAGGGATTGGCGGCGCGCTGCTCCAGCCGGTCTTGAAGCTGGCAGACCTCGAACACCTGGTGTGTTACCTGGATACGAACAATGAGAAGAACCTGGCGTTCTATGAACGATACGGTTTCAAGGTGACCGGGCAGGAGCGTACTGACCCGGCTGGCCCGTACGTGTGGGGAATGAGAAGGGAAGTAAACTGACAAAACATAATGGAGCTATAATTATGCTCAAATGACTTGGTGGGGCAATTTGAGATGCGTCTTTTTTAACATTTCACCCTTAACTTTTGGAGGGCAGAGCATAAAGTGAAAACTCTCAGGATAAGATCTGTGGTTTGGATAGGATCGGGATCAGTCCCGACTTCAGGTGCATTCATCCATCCTGGCTTTGGGGCTTTTCGCCGGATGGCTGACTTACCTGCTGGCAGCGGTTTTTTATAACAGCACCGTTTCAGTGGCGCCTGTCTTCTGGATCGTCTTTGGGATAAGCTTGGCTGTGAACGAATTAGCTCATAAAAAAGGAAGGAATTTGGATCCTTGAGAATAGGTAAGGAGGAAATATGAAAGTTCGATCTTTTCTCTATCTGCTGGTCGCCTTCACTCTTCTCATCATTCAAGCTCCATTGTTTTTGCCGGTCCAGGCCAGTGGGCTTCCGGCCCAAGCGCATCGTTCCGCCTCATTTACCTCATGTGCGGCCGTGACCACTATTCCACAAACGGAGTGCGAAGCCTTGGTGGCTTTATTTAACAGCGCCAACGGGCCTGGTTGGGCCAATCACACCAATTGGGTGGAAACTGATGATCCTTGTGGGTGGTATGGTGTTTATTGTTCAGATGGACATCGTGGTGGATTTGATTTCTGAGTTTAACAACCTCACCGGTCAGATCCCTGCTGAATTGGGAAATCTGACAAGACTCACTGGACTATCTCTTGACTTTAATCGATTATCAGGAGCCATCCCTTCTGAGATGGGAAATTTGACGGATCTATCATTCCTTTACCTGAATAATAATGCGCTGACCGGGACAATCCCCTCGCAGCTTGGAAATTTGACGAACCTTATTATTCTTTTTCTTTATCAAAATCAACTGACAGGATCGATCCCCTCGCAACTTGGAAATTTGACGAACCTTCAATCACTCGATTTTAGTAATAATCGATTGACAGGAACAATTCCCTCTGAGTTTGGGAAATTAACGCATCTTTTTTCACTTAATCTTAATACTAATCAATTGACAGGAGCGATCCCCTCTGAGTTGGGAAATTTGACAAGCCTTCTAAGCCTCGTCCTCAGTTCTAATCAATTGACAGGAGCCATCCCTGCTCAGCTTGGAAATTTGACGAATCTTGCTGGAATTAACCTCAGTGATAATCAATTAACAGGAACCATGCCTTCTGAATTAGGATATTTGACCAAGCTTGTTTCTTTACACCTTGAACGCAACCAAATTACGGGTACCATCCCCTCTGAGTTGGGAAATCTGGCGAAACTATCCTCTTTCTATCTTTATGATAATCAACTAACAGGAACCATCCCTTCTGAATTGGGGAATTTGGCAAATCTATCCTATTTTTATCTTCATGATAATCAACTAACAGGATCCATCCCTTCCCAGCTTGCGAATTTGACAAGGCTTGCTCTTCTTGACTTTCGTAATAACCAATTGACAGGGACCATCCCCTTTGAATTCGGGAATTTGATGAACCTTTCTTCACTCGATCTTAGTCATAATCAATTGACGGGTGCGATCCCCTCTGAGTTAGGCAATTTAACCCATCTTTCCTCACTCGTTCTTAGCGATAATCAATTGACCGGAACCCTCCCTTCTCAGCTTGGAAATATGATACAGCTTTATTCGCTCGTTCTTCGTAATAATCAGTTAATCGGAACCATCCCCTCTGAGCTGGGGAATTTACCGAGGCTTTATCGTCTGGTTCTAGGCAATAATCAATTGACCGGAGCCATCCCTTCTCAGCTTGGAAATTTGACAAAGCTTGCTTATCTCACTCTTAATAATAACCAATTGACAGGAACCATCCCCTCTGAATTAGGAAATTTGACAAACCTCTGGTCGCTCGACCTTAGCCACAATCAATTGACCGGAGCCATCCCTTCTCAGCTATGGAGTTTGACACAACTTTCTGATCTTTTCCTCGATAATAATCAACTGACGGGAGGCCTTACGACAGAGATAGGCAACTTATCGAATTTGTTTCATTTACAGATCGACAATAACAACATCTCTGGTGAGATACCTAGACTCTGTTACAAATATGAGGAATCTTTCAATCTTCCACTTTGATTGTGCGATCACAACTTCAGACCCGGCAGTGATCGCATTCCTTATCCAGATAGAATTCGAGCTTTCCTGTCTGCCAACATGCCTTGTATATATACAAGATTGGCCCGGGCAGTGGCACCATCACCAGCAGCCCGACTGGCATCGATTGTGGATCCACCTGTTCAAATGCATTTGAAAACAACATACTCATAAATTTGACCGCGACATCGGATTCAGGTTCGCAATTCTATGGTTGGGGAAGTCCATGTTCAGGGATCGGGCTGTGCCAGGTCACACTGCCGTTGAACCATGGTATTTCAGCGGAGTTTGGCCAGCCGATGGAAGTGACTGTGTCAAAAGCCGGAACTGGCACAGGCATGATCACCAGCAGCCCGGCAGGCATCACCTGCGGGTCTACCTGCTCGGCATATTTTGACTATAAATCCTGGGTACATCTTACGGCCGCGGCGGATCCAGATTCAGAATTTTCCGGTTGGAGCGATTATTGTTCTGGCACTGACCTATGTTCGGTATATGTGAATGATGCCACCGCCGTAACTGCCAATTTCATCCATAAATCGCTTGTAACAATTAATCGAACCGGGACAGGTGCAGGGACCGTCACCAGCAGCCCGCCGGGAATTACCTGCGGCGCGGATTGCATGGCATATTTCCTGGATGGGACCGAACTCACTCTCACGGCGGTACCATCCACCCAATTCAATTCGTTCTCCGGCTGGGACGGCGACGCCGGCTTTAGCACGATCAATCCGTTGGTTTTCTCCATGAATGGAGACATGCTGATTGAGGCCCGTTTTATTCTCACCCATCTTGGGCATACTATTTTCCTTCCATTAGTTCTTAAGTAAAACCATTTCTTTTCAACGTTGAAAGAGCCATCCGGGAGAAAGATATGAAGAATGCAAATAATCCATCTCAAGGGATATACCTTTATCAACCCCCGTTGGCATGAGAGAGTGTTGGTCAAGTCGGAAGTGTGGCGAAAGATCCGATAACATTGGTTTTTTCGTAGTAACGACTTTCCCGCAGGGGGCACGCAAAGTCGTTACTACGAAAAATAACCAAAGAGAGCCGGGAGAAATGCCCGGCTCTCTTTTTTCATTGTGTTCTTTCGATTTTAGTTAGCTATTCTGCATCTTTCTTCTCTTCTACTTCGGCCTTCTTCTCTTCCCCGGAACCGATCCCCAAAGGCTTCCACTTCGACTCGTCTTTCAGGCGGTGCTGGATGCCGTGGCGGTCATGGACTTCATCGTAGCCCTCGTTCTTGATGAACATCTGGTCGCCATCCAGGAGACCGGTCAGGCCTTCCTGGCCCGGCTCGGGCCGCTTGGGACCCTTGTATTTGGCTGCCTGGGCGGGTGTGTAATCGGTCGGCTCCTCGTAAGTAGTGATGTAGCCCTCATAGTTGCGCAGGATGATCTTATGGTCCGACATGGAGAGCAGGTAATTGGGCATGACCGGGATCTTCCCGCCGCCTCCAGGGGCATCCACAATAAACTGCGGGACGGCAAACCCGGAGGTATGGCCGCGCAGGCCTTCGATGATCTCGATGCCTTTTGCCACCGGCGTGCGGAAATGGCCGGCGCCGTGGACGAGATCGCACTGGTAGAGGTAATAGGGGCGGACGCGGATACGGATCAAGTCCTGCACCAGCTTGCGTTGGATATGGACGTTGTCGTTAACGCCTCTCAGCAGGACCGACTGGTTGCCCAACGGGATGCCTGCCCGGGTCAGCCGGTCGCAGGCATCCGCCAGCTCCTGGGAGATCTCGTTGGAATGGTTGACATGGATGTTCATCCACAACGGATGGAACCGCTGGAGCACGTCGCACAATTCCTGGGTGATCCGCATGGGCATGAAGACCGGCACGCGGGTACCAATGCGGACGATCTCGATATGAGGGATTTCCCGCAGGCGGGTCAGGATCTCTTCCAGGATTTTCGGCGCCAGCACGAGCGGATCGCCGCCGGAGAGGAGCACATCCCGCACCTGGGGAGTGTGCTTGAGGTAATCGATCTGCATGTCGAACTCATGCCGGGAGAACTGGGCCGTCGGGTCGCCGACGATGCGGGCGCGGGTGCAGTAACGGCAGTAAGAGGCGCATTGGGTGGTGACCAGCATCAGCACCCGGTCGGGATAGCGGTGGACAAGCCCCGGTACGGGCGAATGCTTGTCCTCTGCCAGCGAGTCTTCCATTTCAGCGGTGAATGAAACCATCTCATTATCCGTCGGAATGATCTGCTTGCGGATGGGGTCATCCGGATCGTTCGGGTCGATCAACGAGATGAAATAAGGCGTCACCTCCACCCGGAAGAGATGCGGCGGCGTTGAGCGCCGTCTTCTCAGAATCGGTCAAAGGGATGATCTTCTCGATCTCTTCCACCGTATTGAGGCGGTGACTTAATTGCCAGCGCCAATCATTCCACTTCTCGGTTGGGACGTCGGCAAAAACAGGAGCACGTTTTGAAGGAAATGAGTTGTTCATTTGATGATTCTCCAGATTGGTCAAAAGGATAGGGAATAACCAATAAACGTGTCAGATTGCCGCGCGGGTTGGCGGATCATGATCGGGCAAAAAGAAGCCGGTGGAGTAATGATACTGGCTGGACATAGTGCAAACATTGTAAGAGGAAATAGGGATGAGGTCAATACAAATATTCGGAGTAAAATAGGCTAAAAAGGATGCTAGTCCTTGGCAGAGTCTGACAGAATTTGAAATCCGGGCAACCATTGGTAAAATTAATAAGTATCTATCCTAAAAAAAGAATACCGTTTTTTGAGTGTGTGCGGCTGCGCCGTACACACTCAAAAAACGAACTTCTCCAGTATTTTCGGATGGATTTTAAGGTTGAATTTGCCTTAGCAAGTTCATTTGGAGCGGTAAAATGGGAAAAAAGGTAGCCGTTCTGACAGATAGCACCGCCAGCATCCCCGCTGAGATCATTGAATGAATTGAACATCCATACCGTTGCGTATTACATCCATCGCGGGACAGGAGGTCTTGCGGGACCTGGTCACCATCCAGCGGGAGGAGTTCCTGCAGTGGCTGGCGACGGCCCGGTCCCTGCCCACCACTGCCAGCCCGGGGCCGGGGGATTACATTGAGGCATATGAACAATTGGTCGAGGCAGGCCACGACGAAATCGTCAGCATCCACATGACCTCCAAGGCCAGCGGGGCTTACCAGGCCGCCAGCGTGGCTAAATCCATGTTGAAGGAGCAATTGCCGGAAGTGCGGGTGGAAGTCATCGATACGTGCCAGGTGGCCTTATGCCAGGGCTGGATGACCATCGAAGCCGCCCGGTCGGCGCTTGGCTGGTCTGAAATTGGAGGAGATCGCCGAAAAAGTAAAAAGGATGATACCCCTCACGAACATCCTCCAAACAGCCGACACGCTTAGGTATCTTTACATGGGTGGCCGGATCGGGAGGGCCAAGAACCTGGTCGGCAGCTTGCTTAATATCAAGCCCGTAATCAGCATCGACGATGGGGTCATCGTTCCGGCTGGTGTAGCCCGGAGTCGCGCTCAGGCGTACCAGATGATCGTCAATAAATTGGAGTCAGTTGCTGGGAAAGGTAAAGTCAAGGTGGCGTACGTTCACGCGGGGGCCCTTCAGGAAGTGGAGAAATTAAGGCAGATGGTGGAAGAGCGGCTGAATATTATCGAATCGTTCATTGCGGAACTGTCCCCCGCGCTGGCAGTCCATACCGGGCCGGGCACAGCGGGACTATGCTATCTTTTAGTTAAGTCGTAGTAGAAGATAGGTATCTGTCGATATTTATAGAAGGACCGGATTTTGAGCGTGGGCGGTTCCTCCGCCCACGCTCAAAATCCGAACCCTATTGAATTTTCGGATAGGTCCAAATATACAAAGCGGCGCTCAGGGATGAGCGCCGCTTTAATTGAGAATTGATGAAAAGATTATGAGGCCGGGGGTAGAGGTTCTTGCGGAGGCATGGGCGCAGGCGGTACATCTTCGGCGGCTACAGCGGGTTTCTTCTTCCGCAAAAGCAGGATCGGACCGACGATGGCAATGGCAATGAAGATGATTGCAACACACAGAAAAGCAGCGCCTGACCATTGTGGAAGTTCAAAACCGATGGTAGAGTTATTTATCCAACCGGCCAGTACAGCAACGCCGCCAGGGCACAAAATACATAAGCCAGGCAGTCCACATAACAGAATTGCAGCGACAGTTCCGACGATGGGCCAGGTTCGATTCTCTTTCTTGGGCGGTTCGAGGACGGGCGATTCCATTTGTATTCTCCTTTACTAAGGTTCGGTATTTCTTTCAGTATACAATCTCTAGGTTGTTTACGCAAGCAAATGTTCGAAATTCCATATATTTTGTTGGCAAAGTGGGCTGGATTGGTAACGGACGGTCAGGTCGTTCACCCACACCTCAAGGCCTTTATTTCGCCGCAGTCGAGCGTGAGGCAAAGAATAGTGACAAATAGGTTCCCAGCATTAGGAAGCAGTGGATTGCCCTAAGATCTCCGGGCTCTTGAAGTATTCGGAGATCTGGGTCTTCAAGGTATCCTAAAAACGACGAGTGAGAATCTCTATGCTGACTTATTAGAATACGCCGCCTGATTGATTACTGCCATTTTTTAGCCGGACCGAGCGAAAAAGTGATATTCTTGCCTAATATTTGTACCCATTTTCCGCCTTAATATCCTCTGTATACCAATAATCATCTGGGAGTGAAAATCGAAAAATGAGCGTTTTTTTCCCATATATAGTGGTCAGAGGCATTTTGTTCCTCGTTGAATTGTACTGACGATCCCTCGGAAACCGCATTTAGCCTGCGAAAGTCTCAAACCTTCTGAAAGACGCCAGGGGGTCTTTCCGGAAGAAATTGAAGTAAAAAAATGGATTGAGCAGGGAAAATCCCTGCTCAATCCATTTTGATAACCTTCGTGATTATCCAGCGTTAAGTTTACTATCTATTGACGAAGTTTCGCGCCTAGCTCCTGCTCGAGGCGGCGCAAGATGTGAGTCCTGATACCAGCCACATCCTTGTCGGATAAGGTTTTATCGGCAGCCTGGAAGGTGAGGCTGTACGCCAGGCTTTTCTTGCCAAGGCCAATTTTCTCGCCACGATAGACGTCGAACAGGCGCACCTCTGCCACAACCTTGCCACCCGCCTGGCGGATCACTTCGGCCACCCGTCCGGCCGGCACGGATTCATCCACCACCAGGGCCAGGTCCTCCAGGATGGGCGGGAACTCCGGTATGGGAGCAGTGTCGTATAAAGCCTGGAACAAGGGCCAGCAGCGCGTCCAGGTCCATATCCGCAGCCAGGATGGGGGTGCCGCTATAGGCGGCGGGCCAATCATAACGGTCCCGAACTTCGGGGTGAAGCTCGCCGAATATACCCAGGTATTGGTCGCCGGACATGACCTTTGCGCATTTGCCGGGATGGAAAGTCGGATGCTTCCCAGGCTCGTAATGGATATTGGGAATATGCAGGTTCTCCAACAGGCCGGAGAGTACGCCTTTCAGGTCATAAAAATCCAATGGAATGGTATCGGATCCCTGCCAGGAGGGCTGGCCACGAGGGCCTGCCAGAACGATGGAGAGACGCTGAAGTTCATCAGGCAGATCGTTCCCTTCGGAAGCCAGGAAGATGGGGCCGATCTCGAACAGCGCCAGGCGCTCACGGACGCGGGCATTGCGCTCGGCGGTTTCCAGGACGCTGACCAGTACGCTGTGGCGCATGACGGCTTTATCGGCCGAGATGGGGTTCGCCAAATGCACATAGGGTTTGTCGTCCGGTTTTTCCGTCGGGGGAAGGCGGCGCGCTTCTCTTTCGGGAGTGGTCAGTCGATAGCTGATCACTTCCTGCATGCCTTCGGCCACCAACAGGTCACGGAGTCGCTCTTCCTTTTCCAGCAAAGGATTGCCGATCTGCGGGGGAAGAACATCCGGCAGGTGGGATTCTGGAATACGATCGTAACCGTATATGCGGGCAATCTCCTCGATCACATCGGCCTTGCCGGTGATACCTTCGCCGATATCGAGGCGGTGGTCCGGTGTGACGGCGGTTACGGTATCGCCCTTCACTGTGACCTTGAACTCCAGCCGGCCCAACAGGTCTGTAATCTCTTGAGACGTAAGATCAATACCGAGCCAGCGTTTCACATCCCGCGGAGTTACCTCCACCTGTGGGTCCACTGGGGGCAGCGGATATTCATCCACCAACCCCTTGGAAACGACCCCGCCTGACCATTGCTGCATCAGGTCCAGTCCACGCATTACACCTCGCTCCGCCATGGCAGGATGGACACCCCTGGAGAAACGATAAGACGCCTCGGAGGGCAGGTCCTGCGCTCGGGCAGTCTTGCGAATGTTGATGAAATTCCAGGCCGCGCCCTCCAGGAGGATATTCACCGTGCTTTCGCCGCGGGCGGAAGCTTTACCGTGTGGGATCTTTCCAGGCTCGGCTTTCTGCGGTTCAATCGCCGTGGCATCGAGAACCTCCAGGGAGGCGTCATGCACTTCGGATTCGGCCCCACCCATAATGCCGGCTATGGAAAGCGGTCCGGCAGTGTCGCAGACCAGGACAGTGGTACCGTCCAGTTTGCGGTCCACGCCATCCAGGGTCGTCAGGCGTTCGCCGGGTTTGGCGGTGCGGGTGATGATCTTGACTTGTTTTCCATCAGCCCGGCGGGAAAGCACATCGTAATCGAAGGCATGGAGGGGTTCGCCAATCTCGAGCATGGCGTAGTTGGTTGCATCGACGATATTATTGATCGGGCGCATCCCGGCAAGCTTCAGGCGTAACTGCGCTTTATATGGACTCGGGCGGATCTCGACATTCCGGATGAGACCCAGAACAAATCGCGGGTTAAGTTCCGGCTGGGTAATTTCGATCCCGGCCTTGAACGGCTCGCCCTCGGCTTTGAGCTCGAAGTTTCGGTGGGCGTAAGGGTTTGCCGGTGATGGCGGCGATCTCGCGGGCCAGACCGAGCATATTGGCGCAGCGGGCAGTGCTTGGCAGGATGGAGACCTCCAGGACCGCGTCGCCGATGTAATCTGCCAAAGAGCGTTCCCACAGGGGCATCTTCATCAAAAATGATGATGCCTTCGTGCTCGTCCGAGATGCCCAACTCCTTTTCGGAGCAAGCCATTGAATAGGAATCGACCCCGCGGATCTTGGCGCGTTTGAGGGTGACTAACACCTGCCCGGGTTGGTGGCCATCGTAGATCTGGGCGCCTTCCTTGGCATAGGCCACTTTCAATGACTTCGGAAGGGGGCCTTTGCCCTTGAATTCGAACAGGTTCGGGGCTCCAGTCAGAACTATTTGCTCTTGCTGGCCATCGAAGAGCTTGCACAGCACCAACCGGTCGGCGTTGGGATGGGGCATGACTTCGGAAACCGAGGCTACCACCAGCTTATCGGGTTGCCACTCAATGCCGGTGATCTTGGAATCTCTTCCGCCGGAACCATTCCCGGGCATAGGCAGGCCGACATAGTGGATCTCCTCCACCTCCAACCCGGCCATGGTCATCAAGTGGGCCAGCTCTGGGATGGGAATGTCGATATCGACAAAGTCTTTTAACCAACTAATCGGGACTTTCATGGCAAACTCCTAGAATTGTTCCAAGAAGCGAAGGTCATTCTGGAAGAAATAACGAATATCTTCGATGTGATGCCGGAGCATGGTCATGCGCTGGGGACCGAGCCCGAAAGCAAAACCGCTGTAGCGCTCGGGATCATAGCCGCCGTTGCGCAACACCACCGGATGAACCATCCCACAGCCGCCAATTTCAAGCCAACCGGAGCCCTTGCAAACATTGCAGCCTTTACCGCCGCAGAGGAAGCATTCCACGTCGAATTCGGCAGAGGGTTCAGTGAAGGGGAAGTAAGAGGCCCGGAAGCGTGTGCGGGTATTCTGACCGAACATCCGGCGGGCAAAATCGGCAAGCGTCCCCTTCAAATCGCTAAAAGTGATTCCGGGTCCCACGGCCAGACCTTCCAACTGATCGAACTGAGTCTCATGGCGATTGGTGACCTGCTCGTACCGGTAGCACATCCCCGGGAGAACGATCCGCACAGGCGGGGGATTATCCGGGTTCATGGCCGAGATCCAACGCATGGCATGGATTTGTCCAGGCGAGGTATGTGTTCTTAAGACAATCGGATTATCCCCGCGCCCTTCCGCCTGGATGAAATAAGTATCCTGCATATCCCGGGCGGGGTGACCGATTTGAAAGTTGAGCAGTTGGAAGTTATATTCGTCGGTCTCCACTTCCCTCGAGCGGAAGACTTGAAAACCCATTTCGCCGAAGACACGGTACAACTCCCGCAAGGTCTGCGTATCTGGATGGAGGCGGCCGAGAGGCAGCCGGCGGCCTGGCAGGGTGACATCCAGCTGCTCTTGCTCGAGGCTGCGCTTGAGGGCAGCCTGTTTCATCGACTCGGCTTTGGCAGTAAAGGCAAATTCGAGGGCTTTCTTGACTTCATTGGCGCGCGCCCCAATGGCCGGTCGCTCTTCTTTGGAGAGCTGTCCGAATTTGCCGAACACCTGCATCAAGCCGGAACTACGGCCCAGGTGGGCCACCCGCCAGGCTTCCAATTCGGCCTCATTATGGACCGATTCAAGCGACTTCAATCCATCCTGTCTCAACCTTATTCAATTCTTCTAACATACGACCTCCATCATCTATAAACAAAAATCCCGTCCACACTGGGACGGGACGGGGATCCCGCGGTACCACCCAACTTGGCCTTTCGGCCCGCTCGCTGCCGACAACCATCGGCTTCCCCATTAACGCTGGGATGCGGTTCAGACTATTTATGGAGCAAAAAGACAACTGGCTCTACGTTCACCTGAACGGCTCAAGGGGGAACTTCGGTCTGTTTCTGCCGGATGCGGGTCTCAATCTGTGCCCACATGTCCCTGTCGGCTTCCACGGACGTACTTTCCTCTTTCATCGCCTGTTGGCTTGTATTATCTCTCGAATTTTCGGACTGTCAAGGCCGGGCCGACCTGACTCCCGCCGCAAGCGGCGGAAAATAGAGATTTTGGGGTGTGGTTGATCGGTCGCGAAGCATACCCGAAGGGTGCGAAGCCGACCAAAAACACCCCAAACCCCATTCTGTCGAGTTACTTTGTGGAAAGTGTAGGTCTGCCTTTCCTGATGGTGACGGTATGGTTCTCTCTCTCCGGCGAATGCCTGTAGGTCAAAGTCTGGGAGACAGGATCGGGCTCATATACACCGTCAGATACATCCACCTGGTACCCTTGTGGATATTGGAGATTGGGGATGAAGAAAACGGTCGGCGCGTTCACCTTCGGATCATGGCAGAACTCGTATGCGAAAATCTTCCGGCGGATGTCAAAGCTGATCCGCAAGGGCGTTCCGGCGGTCGCTTGTGCATAGGGGCGCACAACCGCTTCCAGGGCACGTCCGCCTGAGTTGAGGTCGGCCGGATTTGTTTGCTGGTCATGGCTGTAAATGGATAGATCCTCATCATTCCAACCATCACCGCGGGCGTTGGTGTTGTCAGAGGTGTAGTTCCAGATGGTGAAGTTTAGCAATGTATCCTCCATCACCTTCATACTGCGGTCCATGGCCCGAACCTGTTTGGTGTAATTTCCGGTGCGGAAGGCCTTTTTCGCCTCCATATCGTAGGCAATGCCGATCTCGCCAATGACAGAAGGTACTCCGCCCAGCCGCTCCTGAGCGGCATCTTTTAATGCACCCAACTGTTCGGCAAATGCGCGCCGGATGTTCCCGGGTCCAAAGATGAGTTTCCCCTTCGTTGCGTGGAATCCCATCCAGGGATTGAAATCCTTCAGATACAGCACGGCGCCATCGTACCAATGTGGGGCGGAAACGCTATGGGGTTGGAGACTTGGGTCGATGGCCGGCGGCAGTTTGGCGTGTTCCGGTTCGACAAAGATTAGGGCTTTTGGATCGCTCTCCAGTATCGCCGCGGCGAACCTTTCGGTGTAGGGCTTCAGGTAATCCCGGGCAAAATCCACCGTTTTTCCATCCAGCATGCAGAAATGGTCGGTTTTGAACAAGATGGGCGCCCCTGAGGCATCCAGGCCCCAAACACCGTTGGCCTTCCAGACACATTCATGACCCGGCTGCCAGGCGCTGGCTTTCTCCTGGTTCAACCATCGATTGCCAGCTGGTTTGATGCCTGTGATCCGGGTTTCCCAGGTTTCCACCTGCTGTGGATAACCGGAACCGAGGAGCATGGACTGGTACGGCGAGGGGCAGGCGCCTATTTTCAGGCTGGAATGAAATACGGCGGCATCCGAAACGCCTATCCAGCCGGCGGATACTTCGTTGAATGAATCGTAACCCACCACGTTGGGCAACCCCTTCAAGCCGCGTTGCCACCTGTTGGACCGCCGCCAAAAAGTGACTTTGGAGGTAATCCTGGGCGGGTTGACCGTCGATGCGAGTCTGCGGAGCCAGGTCATTGCCGGCGAAAAATAGGGTGAACATGGTAGCCGACGCCAGTTTGGCTGTGTTCGTTGGCCAGATCATTCGCGGGAAAGGATCGCCGTGGACCTGGTGGAGAATGGCAGCACCGGTGGCGTGAAGATTTCGTAAATCGAACCCAACTGCCTCCAGGGTCCAGCCTGGAGCGCCATCCCCGCCGGAGAAACGGCTCCAGGCATCCTGATGCGGGTCAATGAACATGGTGATGCCGTGCTCGCCGGCTTTTTTAACCATTGCGTAAAGATAATCCAGGTACTCCTGGTCATAAATGCCGGGCCCGCTGTGCTCGATCGCCTCCCATGTGACGAGGAAACGCAGGAAGGTCAAGCCCCAGGCGTGTAAACGTGCAAAATGCTCATCCGCTTCCTCCAGAGGAAAGGGCCTCCCGACAAATGAGACTGTGCGATGGTCAAAAAATCCTTCCCGGTTCCAGGTGGCGCCGTTGGGCTTGAAAGGCATCTTTGAATTTCCACCAAGATTAACGCCGCGCAGCATTAAAGTCCGGCCGTACTCGTCCTTGAACCAGGGTCCATCAGTTTTGATCATGGTCGGCAGCTCCATATAATGTAGAGAGTTCCAATATTAGCGTATCCCGCTGTCGTAAGTAACATCCAGAGTTGTGAACTGATCCGGTGAAACGATAAAGGATTGCTCGAAAGCATGCGGTATGCCCGCCGGCAACTCAGGATGCAGCACATAGCCTCCCGGCGCAACAGGGACATGGTAATAACCATTGGCATCCGTTTGAAACTTGAGAATGGACTTTCCGTGCTTATCCAGAATGGATAATGTTGCCTGATAGGGTTTATCCGGACAGGGGTCATCGATCTGGACTACCGGACAGGTTGGTCCGATAGTCACATGACCCTCAACTCCGCTGGTAAGAGCGGGAGTGGAAGAGGGGCCGCATGCTACCAGGAGGGTTAGAAATAAGGCAAGGGTGAAAAGCTTTTTCAGGGTGTTCTTCTACCTGGTCATCCGGGGGTCGGGATCGACGTTGGAGCCGGACCCTCCCTAAAACCGGTATCGTAATAAACGGTCAAATCGGCCATTTTCCCCTCGAGTACCAGCACTTTAAAGTCGGATGCCATGGGAAATTTACCCTGGATTGCCGGTTGCGGGCTGACATAATAGGTGCCGGGTTTCAAGGTGACGAGGAAGGTCCCATCTCCCTTGGTCTTGACCATTTTGAGCTTCACCAATTTTTCGTCATAAACGATCAAAGTGGCGGAATAGATTGATATAGCCGTGCAATCAGTGGCAATTTCCTGACCGGTACACTTGGCCAGCACTACCTTGCCCTTTATGCCGGTGGTGGGTTTAGCACATGCAGACAACAAGAATACCAGAGCGAGAAGGGCCAGGAATGTTTTCCCGAACAATTTCATGAATAGATCTCCTGTGCGGGTTTGACCGTATTCAATTCCCAGATGAACCGCAGCCCATCCAGGGTCAGCCAGGGGGCGAGGATTTGGATGATCGGGGTCTCGCGGGCGACGATCTCGGCCAGACCGCCGGTGGCAATAACCTTGGCATCCTGCCCCAATTCGGCCCGGAAGCGGGACACCATGCCTTCGACCATACTGACATAGCCAAATATCAGGCCCGACTGCATCGCGTGAGTGGTATTCCGGCCAATGACAGAGGGGGGGCGCTGCAAGTCGATCCGTGGCAGTTTGGCAGCCCGGGTGAACAAGGCCTCAGCAGCCAGATTGATGCCTGCGGCAATGGCGCCGCCAAGGTAATCGCCTTCCTTCGTAAGAGCATTGAAGGTGGTAGCCGTGCCAAAGTCGATGATACAGGCTGGCCCGCCATAGGTGCGCATGACCGCGACTGCATCGGCCACCCGGTCGGAGCCAACTGCTTTGGGATCCTCATAGCGGATACGTATGCCGGTCTTCACGCCGGTATCCACTACCAGCGGTTCCTGGTGCAGGTACTCGCGGCTGGCCTGTACAGCCCGTCCCGTAAGATGGGGAACAACCGAGGAGAGGCACACACCCGAAAGATCCTCGAGAGTGTGGCCGGCATTGGTGAGCAGACCCAATAATTGCAACCCATACTCATCCGGCATGCGGGTGGAGTCGGTCGACAATCGCCAATGATGAGTGAGCGTGTCGCCATTGTACAAGCCAATGGTCAAATTAGTGTTGCCGAGGTCAATGGCTAGTAGCATTTTCTCTCGTCCTTCATCCAAGATCGCTGGTCCATAATCAAGCGCATATCTACCGCTTGTTGCTTAATTATAAAGATTGATACGAGGCGTATCTCTTGAAAATCAAGGACGCCATTCCAGATAAATCGCAGTACCCTGTATTTTACCGCCAAAGAATAGGAAAGAATTTAAGCAGAACGCAGGTGCATCCGGCGGAAACACCATACTCCAACAGCAAAATAGAGCGTTGAGAGTAGAAGCAGGGCGATCAACTCGTAGGTCACATCTTGTAACCCCGCTCCAAGTGTGAGAATTTTATTGAGGGCTACCACCGCATGAGTTGGCGGTAGAAAATCATATGGGCTGACCACATGGCCGGCGATAGTGAACAGCTTGAACTGGGGCATCGGGAAAATGACGCCGGAGAAGAACATCATCAGGCCAAGCGGGAAGTTTGCCACCACGAATGCCTGCGAAACTGAGCGGGTCAGGCTGGCGACTACCAGGCCAAGACCGATGACCGACAGGCCGGCGAAGACGCTGATCAAAAAGGCCGCCCAAATTGGTCCCTGGCTGTGGAAACCCAATGCCAACGCCACCGCAAACGACAGGCCACAGGTAAGCGCACCAACAACGAGAAGGGCGGCACTGATGCCTGCCAACAGATCAAAAGAAGTCATGGGCGTCAGTTGCAGCCGGTGGATCGCGCCGGTTTCGATTTCCCGGGCCACCGTCATGGAAGCGAGAAAAATCAGCAGTATGACCGAGAAAATGAGCGTACCGGGCACGTAGGTTTCGAACTCAGTGCGGGTGGCCGAGGCTCCCAGGGGTTTTTCGATGTAATTCACGAGCGGTTTCTGGCCGGTAGCCTTTTGCACAAACGCATCGACGGTGGTCAGGGCCATATTCGCGCCGATCATGTAGTAAGAATTGGATAGATCACCGCCGAATGTGATCAACGTCGTGACGGCACGGTTCCCGGATTGCAATTCGAGAATGGTCTGGGAGAAGTCCGGGGGAATTTGAATGAAGGCAGTTGCGCCACGCTCCCGCAGGAGCGTCTCGGCTGAGGCTTGGTCGGCAACGGAGATAACTTTTAAGAGCGGACGTCCATCGGCATACGTGACCGCCTTGATGGCCTGGTTAACCTCATTTCCGCCATTGTAGACCGATCCATTCGAGAGAGTTATGCCTTTATCCTGGTTGATGACTGCGATTGGATACACAGTTGAACCACCCTGAAACCACAACCAATACAGGAAGACGAAAAAAGGCGCAAAAGCCAGGGTCAGCCCTAAAATCCACTTATCCCGGCCGATCTCGCGGAGTGTCTTTCGAAAGACGATCCAACTTCTCATTCTCTCGACCTCCTGCCCGTCAACGAGATGAATACATCCTCCAGGCTAGTCGACCGCAAACGCACCTCCACAGGGTAAGCATCCACATTGCGGAGGAGATCCAGGATGGCAGGCAGCTTCTCCACCATTCCACGGGCTCTCAAGCTGACGGTATGGTTGTTCATGGACACTGCACTCACAAGAGACTTGAGCGCCTGAACGGCTTGTTCTCCATTGGCGTTTACCTCCAGCTCCAACACATCTCCCTCGCCGACTTGATGCTTGAGGACTTCAGGCGAATCCACCACCAATAAACGGCCGTGATCGATAATCGCAACCCGGTCGGCCATCCGTTCCGCCTCATCCATATTGTGGGTGGTAAGAATGATCGTCTTTTTATGCGCCAGGGATTTGATATATTCGCGCAGGAGCACCCGGCTCTGCGGGTCCAAGCCGGCTTCAGGTTCGTCGAGCACCAGGATCTCCGGATCGTGGACAAGCGCCAGGGCCAGGTTCAGCCGCCGCTGCATGCCCCCGGAAAGACTGCGTGCCTGGCTGTTCTTTTTTTCCACCAGGTCAAGGTCTTTGAGCAACTGCAAACTCCGCTCCCTTGCAACTCTTCCTTTCAACCCGTACATTTCACCTACGAACTGCATTTGTTCCAGGCAGGTGAGGCTACTCCACAAGGTTATATTTTGCGGACAAACACCTACCCGCCTCCGCACCTGCGCTTCCCCATCCGTGATGGTCTTCCCATTGATGAGGACTTCGCCGGAATCGGGCCGGAGCAACCCACAACACATATTTATCGAGGTGGTTTTTCCGGCACCGTTCGGGCCCAACAAACCGAAAACCTCACCGGCATATACATCCAACGACAGGTGGTCCACGGCTGTAAGAGAACCGTAGCGTTTGGTGATATCTCTAGTTTGAATAACGGGTATGCCAGCCATAGGGGATTTTCTTTCCTCTTTCCTGTGGATTCCCTTCAACGGTCAACTGAGGCCTTTTAAAATAAATTCGACGAGAGTATCGAGCAATCGTTCCGGCGAGACCTGCTCATCCGTCATTTGAAAATAAGCGTTCAGGTAAGGCAGCATCTGGCTGTCCCCCACCACTATCGTCAAACCGTTCACCAGTCGGGAGACCGCCTCCAGATCTGTCTGTGGAGGCACATCGCCTCTTTGGACGGCCTTCTTCAACAAATCGAACATGGTTTGACGCATCTTTCAGCCACGGGCCGGACCACCCTCTCGGCCAAATTTGGATCCCCCTGGTAAGCAGCCCTCCCGAAGAAACGGACCAACCCCATCTCGGTCTTGCCCCACTCAATCCCTACTGAGAGATACGCACGAGAGAGCCTCTTTGAGAGGCATTGCTTCCAGGTAAGGCCCTGACATTTCGAACATATTGGTCATATAGCGAACGCACAGGTCGATGGTGAAATCCAGAAGGCCATCCCGGTTGGGGAAATACTGGTAGAGCGAACCGACTGCAACATCCGCTCGTTCGGCTATTTCCTTGATATTCAGGGAGGCCGGACCTTTTTCCGTGGCTTCTTCCAAAATGGCATTAAGGACAGCCTGCTGGCGAGCGGGATCCAGCCGGCGGAAGGTACGGCTGACCTTGCCTTCGCTTTCCAGTTGTTGAATATAGGTTGGGAAATTAAATAAATCGGTGAATGCCATATAATATGAACTTTATATTCATATTATATGAACCAGTGATTCACTTGTCAAGGACTTTACTGGCTTCGATAATCTCTGCAATCAAGTCGTAGCGGTTGAATTGGGGCATCAGGTAAATACCCTGTGCCCAGGGCCGGATGGCTTCAATCAAAGCAGTGGCCATTTCAATGCCGGCAGTGGGACTCGCCTCCCCGGCAGCCTCCCATCCGGGCCAACATTTCATCCGGAATAGAGATGCCCGGCACTTCATGTTGGAGGAAGCGGGCGTGGCGAGAATTTAGAAGGGGGAGGATGCCTGCCAATATGGGTCGATCGAGAGAGCCATATTTTTTGGCATATTTTTCCAGGAAGGTCGGGCCATCTTCCGTCCGATAGATGGGCTGAGTAATGAAAAAATCTACCCCGGCTAAAATCTTGCGGTGGATATTGCGGATTTCCGAATCCGGATCAGCAGCAGTGAGGTTTAGGGCGGCTCCAACGAAAAAGGAGGTGGGCTGACCGATGGAGGTCCCGGAATGATCCATTCCGGCATTGAAGCCCTGTTTGATCAATTTGATCAAACCAGATGGAACCAGATCGTAATTATCGGCTGCCTCGGGATAATCCCCAACGGATGTAGGATCGCCCATGATGACAAAAATGTTACGCAAACCGAGGGCATGGGCCGCCAGGAGATCGCCCTGTACACGCAGTAAATTACGACCGCGAAATCGGGAAATGCAGCGTGGTCTCCACCCCCACCTGTCTCTGGATAACCTCGCAGACCGCCCAGGCCGACATGCGCATGCGAGCCATGGGGCTGTCAGCCACATTGATTACATCCGCACCGGCTTCAGCCAGCAACGAAGCCCCGGCAATGAGCTTGTGGGTGGAAAGACCGCGGGGCGGGTCCATCTCGGCGGCGATCACGAATTTGCCCTGGGCCAGTTTTTGGGCCAGCTTTAAGTCGGGTTCCCTCTCCGAGATAACCTCGGGAGATTCCAGGGTTTCCGATGCTTGGAACCCGGGCATCCCGCAGCCGTGGGGGTTTTCGACAACTGCTTTACGCATGGAGGCGATGTGGCGTGGCGTGGTACCGCAGCAGCCGCCGATAACCCTGGCGCCAGCCTCACAAAAGGCGAGGGCGTAATCACCGAAATAGTCAGCTTCGGCCGGATACATGATCCTTCCGCCGACCTGCTCCGGCCAGCCGGCATTCGGCTTGACCCACAACTTTGCCTCCGGCAACGGCCGCATGCATGGCTTTGATCAAGCGAAGAAGCTGAGCGGGGCCACCGGAACAATTGACACCAACCACATCTGCCTGGGCATCCACAAGAGTGCGAGCCACTTTTTCGGGCGTATCCCCCAGGATGGTGCGGTCATCCCGAGTAAAGGTAACCGAAGCCACTACCGGTAAGGTTTCATCCAACGGGGTTCGGACGAAGCGGGCGGCTTTGATGGCTTCCCTAATCTCATAAAGGTCGCTCATCGTCTCGATGACGATCAGGTCCACGCCTCCGGATGCGAGGGCGGCGGCCTGGCGGCTGAATGCCAGGCGGGCCTCCTCGAGGTGGATGCGTCCGAATGGAGCCAGGCGCACACCCAGAGGTCCGATGTCACCGGCAATGAGCACATCGGGGAAGGCGGCGGTAGCCCGGCGGGCCAGGTCCACACCGGCAAGGTTGATGGCTTCCACCTGATCTTCCAGACCATGTTTTGACAATTTCAAATTGGTTCGCCCCGAAGGTATTGGTCAGGAGTATCTGGGCCCCAGCTTCCAGGTACTCCCGATGGATGCCTTCCACCGTGGCAGGATCGGTCAGATTGAGCCCATCGAAACACTGGTCGAAGGGAGCCCCGCGTGGATGTAACAGTGTGCCCATGGCACCATCGGCGATCAGCGGCGCGGGAGAGGTTTCGAGCAAATCGAGGAATCGAGAGGTCATCCGCTCGCCTCCACATGGTTTTTTTCATCCACCTGAATGACGACCGGTTCCCATTTTTCAGGTAATGGTTCCGGAACCTGAACGAAGGTCATGATGATGATATGGTCACCGGGATAGAGCAGGCGCGCGGCGGCGCCGTTGGATTGAATGACACCGGAATCGGCCGGTCCGGCTATAAGGTATGTTTCCAGGCGGGCGCCGTTCTCCACATCCACCACCTGGACCTGTTCGAACTCACGCATGCCGGCGGCCTCGAGCAAAGCTGAATCGACGGTGAGACTCCCCTCGTAGTCCAGATCGGTACCAGTCACCACGGCCCGGTGGATCTTGGATTTCAATAATGTACGATATGTCATAGTGTTCCCTCGCCTATAGTATTCTCTGAAATGCAGGTGATCCATGGTTTTTTTGTGGAGCGGGGTGGTATCCCCCACTCTCGCCTGAAATAGGCGGGATACCATCCCGCCCTGCAAATCATTTCGTTAGTTGCTCCACCCGGCTTTCACCGGTGGTGTAATACTTGGCCTGCGGATGATGCACGATTATAGCCGCAGTGGACTGTTCCGGGATCAATTGATAGGCCGGGCTGAGGGTCATACCGAGCTCTTTTTCCACCGGCAGAAGATCAAAAACTTTGCGGTGATCCTCCAACTCTGGTATGGCGGGGTATCCCCATGAATAGCGTTTGCCCTGCCCCGGGGGTATTCCAAGCTCACGCCGGATATGCTCGTGCATATATTCCGCAGTTGCCTCGGCAGTCTGCACCGCCAGACCATGAGTGAAATATCCCTCCGAATAATTCCCTTCGGCCTGGAACCGGTTGAAGCGCTCGGTAGCCTGATCCCCCACTGTTACCACTTGAAATGCGACTACATCGAGTTTTCCGCCGCTGGCCGGGGCGAAATAATCAGCCAGGCATAAATGTTCGCCGAAGGGTTGGCGAGGCATATGGAACCGGGTCAGGGGCTCCGGAGCGCCGCTTACGCTTTCTGGAGTATACACAATCAGGTCGTCCCCTTCCGACTGGCAAGGGAAAATCCCGTAAACACCTTGCGGCATCAGCCAGCCTTCTTTAAGGGCCTCCTTTTTCATCCGTTCCAGGCGGGCATCGAATTCAGCTTTGAGTTTCTCCCATTCCTCCCCATGGGTATTCTTGGCACCCCAGGAGAGACGGTAGAGCTCATTGATGTTCAGGCAATCGAAGACCATCCCAAGCGGCAGTTCCTTGACCAGGCGGGGTCCCAATTTATCCGGCAGAGGAATGGGGACCGGTGTAATACTGGAGTGGCCGTCCGGGGCTTCGGCGGAGCGGGTTTGCACAGAAGTTTTGCCGGCTTCCATATCCGCCTCACGATGGATTTGCTCCATCAGTTCAGGTTTTCGTTCGGGGTCGATCAACCGGTCCATGGTTTCGAGCCCTTCGAAGGCATCTTTGCAATAGAAGACACCCGGCTCGTAGGGAGTCCCGCCTTCGGTGAACAAGATGCGCCTCCCAAAACGCCGGTTGATGGCTGCGCCGCCTATCAGCACCGGGAACTTGAGCCCCCGGCGCTGGAGTTCATTGACGATAAGCGGCATTTGCCTGGAGGTGCTGACCAACAACGCTGAAAGACCAATGGCGGTCGCCCCGACCTCGGCAGCCTTGGTGATGATCGTCTCGGCCGGTACCTGCTTGCCCAGATCGATCACACTGTAGCCATTATTGGCCAGGATGGTCTTGACCAGGTTCTTACCGATGTCATGGACATCGCCATAAACGGTGGCAAGGACGATCGTACCCTTGCTCACCCCTTCCACCTTTTCCAGATAATTCTCCAGGTGTGAAACGGCTTTCTTCATCACCTCGGCGGATTGGAGCACGAAAGGCAGGATCAACTCACCCGCGCCGAACTTATCCCCCACTTCCTTCATGGCAGGCAGCAAAACGGTATTAAGAACACGAACCGCGGCAACATGGTTTTCGCTGCGAATCTGTGGGTCAGTTATCTTTTCGCCGGACTGGAGCGGATGGGGAACAAGCAAATCGATATCCTCCACGATCATTTCCTTGTGGCGATGGACAATGCGCCAATGGAGGCGCTCCCCGGCATTCATCCCTTCCGTTGGATCTACGGCGGCTCCAGCGGCTTGAGGCGTGACGGTTTCGAAATGCTCGATGTAGCGCTGGAGGGCATCCGGGCGGTGGTTGAAGATGAGATCCTCCGCCAGGTCACGCTCTTCAGCCGGGATATCTGCATAGGCGGTTACCTGGGCCGGATTGATAATGGCCATGTCCAGGCCGGCTTCGACACAGTGATGCAGCATGACAGAATTCAAGACCGGGCGGGCTTGTGCCGACAGGCCAAACGAGAGGTTGCTCACCCCCAAAGAGGCGAGCACGCCGGGGAGATTTTGCTTGATCAGCCGGATCCCCTCGATCGTCTCGATGGCAGAGCCGGAGAACTCCGGGTCGCCGGTGGCGAGGGTGAAGGTGAGCGTATCGAATACCAACGCCTGCGGCCGCAGGCCATGTTCGTTGACGGCGATATCGTAGATGCGCCTGGCTACCTCCAGCTTGCGCTGGCGAGGCTTGGCCATACCCTGCTCGTCGATCGTCAGGCAGATGACGGCAGCATTGTATTTCCTGGCCAGGTCAAAGATCTTGTCGGCTTTGGCCCGGCCGGATTCCAGGTGAGTGGAGTTGATCAAACAGCGGCCCGGTGCAGTCTGGAGAGCCCCTTCGAGGACATCCAGCTCGGTCGTATCGATCACGAGGGGAACATCCACACCCAACTCGAGCTTCTTGACAACTTTCCGCATCAACTCGGCTTCATCCGGCCTCTCGGTGACGGCGCAGGAGATATCGAGCGCGTGCGCGCCGAACCCAACCTGTTCACGGGCAATCTCGAGGATGCCGTCATAGTCCTCTGCCAACAGCAAGCGCTTGAACTTCTTGCTGCCCTGGGCGTTGCAGCGTTCGCCCAACAGAGTCGGAGGGGGGTCCTGGCGCATGGCGGTAGCTGACATGGCCGAGGCAAGGCGCGGATCCGCCACTTTAGGTCGGGGAGGATGAGAGCGCTCGCCCATTTTCTCGACCAACAGCTTGAGGTGCTCAGGGGTGGTCCCGCAGCAGCCTCCCACCACAGAGATATGGTTCTTTTCGACGAACTCCATCAGGGCGGTGGCGAACGGCTCGGGTTCAAGCGGGTAGACCGCCTGCCCATCCACATTCAACGGCAGGCCGGCATTCGGAATGCAGGAGACCGGCAGGGTGGACTGTTCACCCAGTATACGGATAGGCTCGCGCATATGCTCAGGCCCGGTGGAGCAGTTCATCCCGATGACATCGATCGAGAGACCCTCCAGGATGGTTTGAGCCGCGGCGATATCGGTACCGAGAAGCATCCGCCCGGTGGTATCCAACGTGACCTGGGCCTGAACCGGCAGCCAGACCCCGGTCTCTTCGAAGGCTTTTTGGATGCCGGTAATGGCGGCCTTGACCTCCAGGATGTCCTGGGAGGTTTCGACCAGGAGCAAATCCACACCGCCGCGGATCAGCCCGACTGCCTGCTCGCGAAAAACCTCCACAAGCTCATCGAAGGAGACGTTGGACAAATCCGGGTCATTGGCGGAGGGGAGTTTGCCGGTAGGACCCATGGAGCCAGCTACGAAACGTTCTTTCGATCCTGAGTACTCATTTGCCAACCTTTTCGCCAGTTTCGCGGCAACTTCGTTAATCTCGATGACGTGGTCCTCCAGCCTGTATTCCTTCATGGTGATACGGTTGGCCCGGAAGGTATCCGTCTCGATCACGTCCACGCCCACCTCCAGGAAGGAACGATGGACCTGCTCGACCGCCTCGGGATAGGAAATGACCAGATAATCATTGCAACCAGCGTATTTCTCGCCGCCGAACTGTTCGGCGGTCAAGTCCATCATCTGCAAATTCGTGCCCATAGCGCCGTCGAATACGATGACTCGGTTTTCGAGGGCGTCAAGATAGCGGCGGTTGGTATATTTTCTGGGATTCATATTTGACTTTATTGCTTACCAAAAATTCCGGAGAAGTTCGTTTTTTGAGTGTGTGCGGCATAGCTGCACACACTCAAAAAACAGCGTTCCTCTATTTTTAAGAGAGATTCTAAATTAGGCCGGTTTCCCCTGCCGTTCCTGCAGGTACAGGATCATGTCCTGCTCCACCGTCTCGATGCCGAAATGCTGGTTCAGGATGGCCAGGATTTGGGCACGGTGATCGGTGCCGTGATTGGCAGTATGCAGGAGGATCTCCCAGCGGCGGTTTTCTGCCATAATGCCGCGGTCGGGCAATTCCCACCGGATGACTTCATCCAATTGTTCCGAGGTGAGCGTGGAGAGATATTTCAGCGCATCTTCGCGCAGTTCATCCCATTTGGCCCGGGTGACTGCCAGGCCGGGAAAATCTTCGAAGACCAGGCGGTCGGGCATTTCGGCACGCTGCAACCGAAGCATCCACCTCTGGGTGGCACTCATCAGGTGGACGACCTGGTTACGAATGGAACCCCTGGAATAGTCGACCGGCTGGGTGAACTGATCATCCGTCAATTGGGTGATGCAAGCCCAAACCCGATCGAAAGCCCAATAATTATAAGAAAATAGTGTCTGGATAGATTTCGGGTTCATAGAAAAAAGCGGGTGGAGATCGCTGGCTTGAGCCAGCGGGGGAAACCCGCCTACCTCCTTTTTGTCTTCCAGGATTGAGATATTAGAATATTTGTGCTATAATCAAAGCCATGAAGCTTACGGCTCCGGTCAAACTGCTCCTCACGCCCATACAGGCAGAAGCCCTCCGGCAAACCCTGGAACAAGCCAACGCCGCCTGCCAGTTCGTGAGTGACTCTACCTGGGAGACGAAAATCTTTCGGCAGTTTGATCTGCATCACCAGTGCTATCAGATAGTTCGGGAACGGTTTGGTCTTTCGGCTCAGCTGGCGGTACGTGCGATTGCAAAAGTGGCGGATGCGTACAAACTCGACCGCAAAACGAAACGCACCTTCATACCCACAGGCAGCATCGCCTACGATGACCGCATCCTGTCCTGGCGGCTGCAGGACCAAACCGTCTCGATCTGGACGGTGAACGGACGCCTGCGCATCCCCTTTGTGTGCGGGGAACGCCAGTGGGAACTGCTCCAAACGAGGCAGGGAGAAAGCGACCTGGGACTGTCCAAAGGCCTGTTTTTCCTCTCCGCAACCTGTGACGGTAGACGAGCCAAAGCCGGTGGAGGTAGAAGGCGCATTGGGGGTTGACCTGGGGGTGGTCAATATCGCCGTAGACAGCGATGGAGAAGTCCACTCGGGCAGCCAGATCAACAATGTGCGTCACAGTCATCGTCTCTTGCGGGCCAAACTGCAAGCCAAAGGCACAAGGTCTGCCAAACGGAAACTCAAGCGGCTGTCTGGCAAGGAACGCCGTTTTGCCAAAGACACCAACCACTGCATCAGCAAGAAACTGGTTGCCAAAGCGAAAGACACAAATCGAGCGATTGCCCTGGAAGATCTCAAGGGCATTCGTTCGAGAGGGTTACGGTTCGTCGCTCTCAGCGGGCAGCCTTGCATAGCTGGGCGTTCTTTCAACTGCGCTCCTTCGTGACCTACAAAGCCAAACGGGCTGGCGTGCCGGTAATTCTCGTCGATCCCAGAAATACCAGCCGCATCTGTCCTGCTTGTGGTTACGTCGACAAAGCCAATCGTCCTTCTCAATCCAGGTTCTCCTGTGTGATCTGCGGGTTCGCTGGCCTGGCCGACCACATCGCGGCGATCAATATTGGCCGTCGGGCGGCAGTCAACCCGCCAATCGTAGCGCGTGCTGAAGCCAAAGCTAACCTCTCGTTGGAATTGCGGCAGAGCGTAGTTACAAGCCACCTGCTTTCCCGGAAGGACGCCGGGACGGTGTAGCGGGTGGTCGTTGACCTCTTTCTCTTTGCCAAAGCCAGGTTATAAAATCCTGCTCGAATGTGGAGGCGCTGATTTTATAAAGCATTTGCAGGACCGTGGCACGATGGTCGGTTCCATGGTTGACCAGGTGCAAGAGCACATCCACCCGGGTGGCGGGGACATTAGCCGGTTTTTCTTCCATGGCGGGCTCGGTCAACCCGCCTGCATATCCATGCAAATCGGCGGCTACAGTTTCAAACAGGTCCTTTCCCTGCTGACGGTCAGGATAATCCTGGAAGATCAGGTGACCCACATCCGCCTCATTCTTCAGGCCAGCCAGCCAGCGCCGCTCCGTACTGTCCAGGTGGATCATCAGGTTGCGGATGGAGCCGCGGGAGTATTGATCATCCTGCAGATATTGCTCAGCGCTGATCCCGAGGATGGATTCCCAGACCCGGCGGGTCATGACGATATCATATTCGATCAGCGTTTGGATAATATCCAGAGAGGGCATGTCATGCTTCTGACTTACTTGTAGACCTCTACATTAGACCTGTGATGTCTGAGCTTCATCCAGGACCGATTTGGCCCAAGCGGTTACATCACGGCAATAGTTTTCTGCGTTTTCCATATCAACATCCAGAATGGTCTTGGACCAGGTACGGCGGGCAATTTTGGGAAGGCCGTCTTTGGAGGCGATCTTGAAATCGCGCTCGCTGCTATCCAATCTGGCCTGGCTTTGCTTCCGGATCAATTCCGGGGCCTTCCCTTCAACCACAAATTCTCTTAATAATTCGCGCTCGTAGAGCCACCCTTCTTTGGTTAATTTGCTGGAATGCTGGAGCATGTAAGTCGCCACAGTCAGGTGATGCACGTTCACATAGCCGGGCTCGGAGAACTCCTTTACCAGGCATTCATGGTAGCGGGCTTCACAACTCTCAGCGGGTGCGCCGCATTCAGGACAGTCCATCCTCAAAATCCTTTTCGGCTAGATGAATTGCTCCATGCCTCTTCCGAAAGCTTCCTCATCATCATTCTTCCAACCATAGAGGGCCTCCTCCAGAGCAAACAGGCTGCGGTAGAATTTCGCCCTTTTTGCCATGGAATCACTGACCGGATAAAACCGGCAAATACACTCGTAGAATCCATCGCCGTAAGTGGAGACCGAAGCGATATCGAGAGCCGGATCGCTGTAACAGGCGCCGGTAAAATCCAGTACTCCACTGATGCCATTATTGTCGAACAAAATATTACTGCCGCCAAAATCTCCATGGACGAGGGAAGGTTGGTATGAGTGTAAATCGGCTTGTGAAAAATAATGCTCGAAGTTTTCCGTCACAGTCTTACATGCATCAGGCCGCATATAAAAGAAGAGTTTTTTCTGAATTTCATCAAAAAAGGTGTGCGTCCAGTCCGGCATATTCAAGCGAGGCAGGTCGAGGCTGAGCCCATCCGGCGTCAGGCGGTGCATGGCGGTAAGGAAATCCGCCAGTTGCTTTGCAAGCATTGGAAGAACGGTCTCGTTTTCAATACCGGCGAGGATTTCTTCATCGAGCGGCTGCCCTGGAATGAGGCGGTAACCCATGAAGACCTTTCCAAGTCCGGTCATGGCACCGCTGTCATAAATAGGGCTGGGAACGGGTAATGGTAAAAGATCTTGCAACTTCTTTAAAAGCCGGATCTCGCGGAGGAATTCGGGGATATTCTTTTCATGACGGGGAAAACGAAAGACCAATTCCTCGTTGACAATGAGGATGTCGTGCAGCTCGCCATCATGCATATGCAGGCGGGCAGAATGGATAAGGATATCCGGGCAGGAGGCCAATATCATATCCAAATAGGCTTTTTGTTTTACTGAATTGGACAGCATAGCCTGCTCTTCATCGAACGTTATAGAGGTCCGGCTTAATCGGACAATTATGGTTGACTTTTATCACATGCGGGTAGGATTGTCAAATCCTCTTTGGACTTACCCGAAAAGTCACCAAAAAGACCATTTTCTTGACTTTTGTACCCCATTTGTGCTAGATTAAGGTATCTTTTTATTAGAAGGATTTCTATGCATCACGAACGCGTTTCTGAAAATGTCTACTGGTTCCAAAGTGAAGTTTATGCACTTGTTACCGCCGGCGTCGTTGCCGGCCCGCAGTGGGCCCTCGTCATCGACACGTTGGCCATGCCAGAGGAAACCCTGGCAATCCGCGATTTTGTCGAACATGAGATCGGGGTACAGGTCCGTTACGTTATCAATACCCATTACCATGCCGACCACACCTGGGGGAACTGCTTCTTCCCCGGCGCCACGATCATCTCGCATGCACTTTGCCGGCAACTGCTCGAAGAGCGCGGCATCCCGGCGTTGGAAGCTGCCCGCAAGGCCAACCCGGCCTTCCGACAAGTGAAGGTGGTCCTGCCCCACCTGACCTTCAATGATGGTACGCTGACCCTGAGGGTGGGTAAGAAAAACCTGACCATCATGCCTGCCCCGGGACACAGCGCCGACGGAATCTCCGTCCTGATCGAAGAGGACCGGGTTCTCTTTGCCGGGGATGCCTTCATGCCCTTACCGTATATCGTCGATGGCAAGGCCGACGAGATTGCGGCGACGATCAAAAAGATCGGGCGGATGGGCCTGGAGAACATCATCCAGGGGCACGGAGATATCATCCTACGAGGCGAGATCGAGGCAGCCGTGAAGGAAAACTTGAACTACCTGGCTAATATCCATAAGGTCGCCAAAACGGCCGCCCGCCGGAAGGCCTCCCTCGAATACCTGGATGAGAATGATATCGAGGCCTGTGGAAAGAGCCGGGTCCATTTGAGCGGACTGGCGTCGGAACTGCACCGGCGCAACCTGAGGGCTCTCCTGCGGGAAGAGCAGGCCATCGCGGCGGAAAATAAGAAATAACCGCGATCATATTATTGACGCTGTACCCTGTAAGCGGCGAGCGAGTGCCTAAGCACTCGCTCGCCTTATTTTTTCAGGGCGTCCCCCTGCATTTCTCCGCTGCTGGAGGATCACCGGCAGGCCGTGGCGCCGCTCGGTCCCATCCCGGAGACGCTTCAAATTACCCCGGAGCGACCAGGCCATGATGGCCTCAGCTATGACTTCCATAAAGGACATACTGCCAGGGACCCAATCCCAGGGCGGCCCGGATGCCAAATATGAGGATGGACAATAAGCCCACACTCAACGTGGTAATGGAGGCATATCCCACTCCAAACCAGATCAAGCCACATATTGGTAAAAGGATGAACCCGGCCGGGGCCCATAACCCAAAGGCGCCGCCTCCGGCAGCCGCACCACCGGCTCCACCTCGCAAGCGCAGACGGCCTTGCGGGCCGCGCTCAGCCAGGAAGATGGACCAGTTGTGGCCGATGATGGTCATCACGGGGGCGAGAACGTGCATCCACACGCTGGTTGAAAAGTGTTGCGCGAGCCAGACGGCTGCGGCTGACTTGAGGATATCCAGAATTGCCGTGAAAATCCCTGCCAGAAGGCCGGCCGCCCGCATGGCGTTCGTCCCACCTGTCCGGCCGCTGGCAACCCGGCGGATATCTTTGCCGGAAATTATTTTCACGACGATCAGCCCAAAAGGGATGGAGCCGAGGATGTAGCCTGCGAGCAGGATCCCGCTGTCGATGAGGAAATTCATTCAAGCTCCTTGAATGCCAATTTTGACTTAGATAATAACCCTGAATAGGGGGGAAAGTCACTGGAAAGTGACAGTTATCAGTTATCAGTTATCAGTTTTCAGCTTTCAGTTTTCAGCTTTCAGTTTTCAGTTTTCAGTCAACAGTCATTAGTATTTGGTCGTCAGCCGGATTCCGAAAGAGCCGGTACACGGAGTTACTTTGATAGTCGAAGAACGGGTGAATAATAGTCAGTTTTTTTGTCTATTTCGCGGAATGAAACTAACAACGGACCTTATACAGATTTGCTAATCAAAGCGGCTAAAGAATCAAGGTATCCTGGGGGGGTGTTGGGGATAGAGGGGAATTGAATTAAAAACGAAAGAGGAACAATTCCAGGAATTGGTGAATGAGGATTGCTGATTCTTTCGGAGATAGCTGGTTCGATTGGATTTTCATGGATGGGGCTCCAGCAAAAACGTCCCGCAGGACTATTGGAAGGGTTCATTGTGTCTAAAGAACCTGCGGGACAAGGATCGCGTTAGGTGATGAGCAGGTATATTTCCATTATAGAACGTTTGTTTCATATGTCAATAGGCAATTTTTTGAGAAGGGGAAAAAGAAGCAAGGAGGTGATGAGGGGCTGGTTTGATCTGATGGTCTATTTGAACCAGATCATCAGGCTGCAGAGGATGACGAGCATGACGACCGGCTCGACGAAGGCGCGGCGGAAGGGATTGCCTTCTGCCAGTGTGACTGCCAGGATGGTCAACGCATAGACGGGTCCCAATAAAGCCAGGCCAAAGCGAACCGGGGTTAATGGCAGGTAATGCAGGGCAGCGCCGAGTTGAGCACCGACCACGGCGATACCGAGAGCCCAGGTATATTCCCAGCGCTCATTCAAGCGCAGGTGGAGGGTCCGCAAAGCGGCCAGGCCCGCCCCCACGAAGAGAGCCGGGGCCACCAATACCAGGCGGGAATTGGAAGCCTTCAGCGCCACAGCAAGAATTAAAAAGATGATGAATGCCAGTCCCGTCAGGATGGTGGTCGCAATGGGATAACGCAGATCGGTCGGATCAACCGCCACGAATTCAGCGTAGAAAACGATCAGAAGGATGACCGCTCCCAACCCAAAACCGAGCCACCAGATGGCGGTTTTTGGGAGGGTATAGAGGGCAATACCGATAACTAAGACCGTCAGGGTGGGCAGGAGCCAGTGCTCACGCGTCTCGCCTTTTTCAAGGGAGGGATGGGTGCGCAGGAGCCAGTCCACCCCGGCGGCGGTCAATGCAGCGGCCAGGATCACTATGAGGGTGATGAGGTTGAACGAAAAGTTAAGATCCAATTTTCCCAGCGGCAGGTGCAGGTTCATTTCAGGGGCGACGATCACCCTGGTAAGGGCAAACGCAAGCAGCACCGCAGCGGTTAAAATACTGACCCGGGAAGGGTCAGGCAAATAACGACGTTCCATCATGAAAGCTATTCTACCTCAAATTCCTTGACCAATTTCCGATATAAATGATACACTTCGACCGTTCCAAATCTTTATGAAAGGAGGCGCACTTTATGGTAAGAAACAGCTTTAGGATTGAAATCAAAATCCGGATGTCCGATTCCGGTGGACAATTTATCCTATATAGGAGTGCGCCTGCTGCCTGATTAGATACACGCATTAATTGAAGGCCACGGACACTCCAGCCCGTGGCCTTTTTTATTTTCCTTCGAGGCCCTGGGCAAATCCATGGCCTTTTTATTTTGGGATGGATTGTGTAGAGATATGGCGATTGTAAGTTATCTCGGAGATTACCTGCACAAAGTACGTGCGGTGCACGTGCCACGCCGAAGAAAGGCTCGCAATGATACCGAGGAAGGAGGATGTATGAGTATTGCAACGCCCTTATTTGAAGGGACCCTGGTCCGGCTCGGGCCGATCGATCACGAGAAGGACCCAGAGGTGGTCTCACGCTGGTCGCACGACTCGGGTTTCATGAGGATGATGTATACAGATCCCATGCGCCCCCTCTCACACTGGCAGGTGAAGAAGGAACTGGAAAAGTTGGAAAAGTCCATTGAAGAGGAACGGAACCTATTCCACTTCCGCATCCATGCCCGCAACGATGACCGCCTGGTCGGCTTCGCCGAGATCAATTGGATCACCTGGACGAATGCGTGCGGTTTCGTCCGCCTGGGCATTGGGGAGGCAGCCGACCGGCGGCAGGGATACGGCACGGAAGCGCTGGGGCTGCTCCTATATTATGCCTTCGTCGAACTGAACCTGTACCGCCTGACTGCCATGATCCCGGCCTATAACTTCGGCGCCCAGGTATTCTTCAAGGGTTACGGCTTCCAGGAGGAGGTCCGCCGCCGGCAAGCCCTGGAAAGGGATTGCCAGTATTGGGACCTGCTTCACTTCGGCTTACTTGCGGAGGAATGGAAGGAGAGGCACCAATGAACGAGAACCTATTAAAGGGTGAACTGGTGCGCCTGACCCATGAAGACCCGGAAGTCGTGGCGAAAATTGAAGCGGATTGGCATTTGAACAGCGAATACTGCCGCCTGCTGGATTGGGATCCCGCCCGGCGGTTCTCCTCTCAAGCTGTGCAGAAATGGGTCGAGAAACAATATGAGAATCCGAATGAATACAGTTTCAGCATCCGACTCCTTGAAAATGACCGCATCGTCGGTGGGATAGGGCTGGACGGCGTGAATTGGGCCCATCGCGATAGCTTCGTTGGGATCGGATTAGGAGAGAAAGCAGATTGGGGCAAAGGCTACGGCACCGATGCCATGAAGGTCATCCTGCGGTACGCCTTCACAGAGCTCAACCTCCGGCGGGTTTCGCTGGATGTGTTCGAGTACAACCCTCGGGGCGTCCGGTCCTATGAAAAAGCCGGATTTAGCGTCGAAGGGCGCGTACGCGGCCAGGTTTTTCGAGAAGGCCGCCATTGGGATGTCATCTTTATGGGCATCTTACGGGAAGAATGGATCAAAATGCAGGAACAAAAGGGAGAATTATGAACGAAAGAATTGAAATTAAGAATGCTCCGGAGATCCCGGGGCTGGTTTTCCGCCGCTTCCACGGCGAGGCTGATTATCCGCACATGGCTGCCATTATCGGGGCCAGTAATTCGGCGGATCAACTTAAGCGCAGTATGAAGGTGGAGGATGTTGCCAATAATTACCGCCACCTGGAGAACTGCGACCCTCAAAAGGATATGCTCTTCGCCGAGGTGAACGCGCAGGTGGTTGGCTATGGACGAGTTTGGTGGACAAACCAGGCCGACGGCACCCACCTGTATCTGCATGTCGGTTTTCTTCACCCGGATTGGCGCGGCAAAGGTATTGCTTCAGCCATGTTGGCAGCCGGCGAGGCGAGACTCCTCGACATTGCAGGTGGTCATCCGAAAGATGTACTGAAATTCTTCCAGGCAGAATCGGAGGATACCGAAACAGCCAGGATCGACTTGCTGGAAAAATTCGGATACAAGCCGGTCCGCTATGGGACAAACATGGTCCGCGACCTGAGCGAACCTTTCCCGGAGGCCCTCCATGCCTGCCGGCCTGGAGGTCCGCCCGGTGAAACCCGAGCATTTGCGCCCGATCTTCGAAGCCTCCAATGAAGCCTTTCGCGATCATTGGGGCGCCCGGGATGAAAGTGAGGAAGAATATCAGCTGCACATGGAAGAAAAAATCTTCCACCCCGAACTATGGATGGTGGCATGGGAAGGCGACCAAATCGCGTCAGTGATCCATAATTTTTACAACGCGGATGAAAATGAGGAATATCAGCGCAAGCGAGGCTATACCGAAGGCATCTGCACTCGGCGGCCCTGGCGCAAACGCGGGATTGCCCGAGCTCTGCTCGTCCGAAGCATGCAGATGTTCAAAGAGATGGGCATGACAGAGACTGCCCTGGGGGTAGACTCTGGAGAATATCTCCGGCGCCTTCCGCCTGTACGAGAGTGTTGGCTATCGCAAAGTGAACCAACAGATCTTGTTTCGAAAAGCGATAGAGTGACTACTCCCCACGCCTGAAGGCGGGGGCTTCCAGGGCATAGCCCAGAGACTTTAGCCCAAGTCTCAATATATTATTTGCTGCGTTTTCGTCTCTATCCATCACAAGACCGCAGATGGAACATACATGAACTCGAACCGACAAAGATTTTTCTACCATTGTTCCCCAGCGAGAGCATTGCTTGGATGTGTTTCTTGGGTCAACCAATACGACCACACGACCAGCGTTTTCAGCTTTGTACGTGGTGTACGCGATCAGCCGGCTCCAAGCGGCATCCGAAATGCTTTTCGCCAAACAATGATTCTTGAAGCATTCCTTTGTTGTTCAAGTTTTCAAAGGCAATCCTTCCAAAATGGTTGACGAGTTCTCGACTGACTTGGTGAGCAAAATCCCTACGCCGATTGGCAATGCGTTGATGAATATGCTGAACCGCCATACGTCGTTTCGCCCGTTCGAGTGTCCCTTTCGGCGCTTTCGAGAATTTGCGTTGCGCTTTCGCCAGTTCGCGTTCATCCCTGCGAAAGAAACGGGGATTTGCGATTTTGGTTCCGTTGGACAAAGTCGCAAAACTTTCAAGCCCTACATCCACTCCAACAGCCAATTCGTTGTAGGGCAACCGTTCGGCGTCCACTTCACAAGCAAAACAAGCATACCATTTGCCAACAGCATCTCTTTTGATCGTGAGAGTTTTAATTTTGCCTTCCAAGGGACGATGCAGAATGATTTTCACTCTCCCGATTTTGGAAAGAAACAAACTATCCTCCAAGAGCTTAAAGCCGAATTGTTTGAAGGTGAAACTATCGTACCTACCCTGACCCCGAAAGCGTGGATAGCCTGGCTTCTCACCCGCCTTCACTCTTCGAAAGAACCCTTTGAAAGCCAAATCCACTCGTTCTTGAACGTTCTGCAACACCTGAGAGAATACGCCCTTCAATTCAGGATATCCCTGTCTCCAGAAGGTGAGCCGCTTATTGGTTTCATACAACGAGAGCGATTGCTGCTCTTGCTCCCAGGCTATCTTTCGAGTGGCAAGTGTTTCATTAAAGACCCAACGACAAACCTCCAACGTTTGAATAAGTTTTGTTCGCTGGCTCTTAGAGGGTTGCAGACGATATTTGAAGGTTTTCATTTAGTATTCTATTGGTTTTCAATGGACTGCGTCAAGACAGTAATGGGAGCGCAACTTACCGGAGAGACGAAATCCAAATGTGTGCACAATATTGGTAAAACGCCTTTTCAATTGTGGAAACTCCTGGCGAAGCCATCGAGAAAGAACGCCTTTCACCTGCTTCATGAACTTCGGCAATCCGAATTGTGGGTCAATTTCGCAAAGGAGGTGAACAGGGTCTGGCCTCCCTTCTACTTCCAAGAGGGCACATTCCAGCTCTTTGGCGGTCTGATAGATGATTTCTTTCAAGCGCTGATCCTCATCGCCGGTCAATACTCCGCGACGATACTTTGGACAAAAAACTCAAGGATATTTGCAGGAGTAGAGGACAATACGATTGCATTCATAGATCATAAGTTCTATTATACAACCATGCCCTTTCTGATGTCAAGATTAGCGCATATAATTCCCACCGCTACACCTTCACTCACCGCAGATGTGGTGAAGCGTGGGGTTTTCAGGCGCTGTTTGGTAAAATAGAAGCATTAAAATCATTCAGTATCTTTTTTGTCCGAAAGGAGAATCTTATGCAACTACGTTGCTCTTACTGCCAGACCATGTTTGCCATCAGCCACGAGGAAACCCTGGCCGCCATCGAGCACATGGCCGATAATAATTTGAAATATTATGATGCCCACTGCCCTAATTGCCGGCGGGCCAACCGGGTGGAACGCTTCAAACTGGAAGCCTCTTACCCAGGCTGGCAATCGGCTATTAAAACCATGACAAAGGAAGCCGATAAAGCCGAGACAAAAGAAAAGACGGCGGTAGCGGCAAAAACTTCGGCTGCCAAGGAGCCGGTTAAGAAAAAACCGGCGGCAAAGGCAACTCCTGCGAAGACCTCTGCGGCAAAGAAGCCGGCCGGAAGTACTTCCGCATCCAAGGGAAAGAAGAAGTGACCCTCCGAGCTGTTTTTATTGACCTGGGTGGCGTGATCGTCCGGACCGAGTTCGACGCTCCCCGCCAGCACCTGGCAGACCGCTTTGGAATCGAGCTGGAAGACATTTACAGGATCGTGCTGGGCCCGGAATCCATCCGGGCCAGCGTCGGAGAGATCACGGAGGATGAATATTGGGTTGAAGTCGTGCGCCGACTCCGACAGCCTGCCTCCGTGATCGAGTCCGTCAGGACTGAATTCTTCGCCGGCGACGTTATCGATCGGGATCTGCTGGATTTCCTGCGAGGACTCCGCGAAAAGTTCAGAGTGGGGTTGATCAGCAATGCCTGGTCAGGGCTGCGTCCCTGGATCGTCAGCCATAAGTTCGACGATGCCTTTGACGTCATGGTCATTTCCGCCGAGGTGGGCATCATGAAACCCGATCCACGCATCTTTCAATATGCCATGGAGCAATTGGATGTGGCCCCTGAGGAAGCTGTGTTTGTCGACGACGTGATCGAGAATGTGGAAGCTGCCCGCCAGCTTGGCATGCAAGCCATTCATTTCGTCCTGCCTCGCGAAGCCGTCAACAAATTGAAATTACTACTGGCATATCCCTTGTAACCATCCACTTTGGGTAAAACATGAAATTCGAACGGCTGCTCGACAAAGCTGCCCTGACGGAATCCATCCGGGAGGCGTATGGCCTGCCCATTACAAACCTCACCTTCCTTCCAGAAGGATGGGTCGGCTGCCATTACATTGCAGCCTGCGAGTCAGACGAAAAATATTTCATTACCGTGCTAACTGACACCCGCCTAGCGCGCTTGCAAGCGAAGCGGCTGGATTTTACCCTTAGCCTGACCCGCCATCTCTATGATCGGGATCTATTCCGTTCACAGGTCCCGCCCCGGCGAACTCTAGACGGGAATTTGTGTTCAGGATTCCAGGGCATGCCTCTCGTTTTGGCCGATTACATTCCCGGTGGAAATTTAGCCGGTAAACAACCCTTTTCCCCTGAATTGCTAATCACCCTGGGAAGGCTGACTGCGCAATTACATCGAGTCACAGCCATCCTTGACTTCGATATTCCGTATTCCGAAGAGTTCAGCATCCCATTCGAAGAGGATTTGCTTCTCAGCCTGGAGGAATTAGTTGAAATCAATGCGTCTTATCGGCCCGGACTGCAGGCGCTGCGAGACCTGCTCCTGCCTAAGCGGAAGGTGTTCCTGGACCTGTTAAACCGGTTGAAGGAGCTAGGCGCCACTGCCAGGGTCCTTCAACCCAGCCTCGTGTTGGTTCATACCGATCTGACTCCCCACAATATCTTGCGCACGCCCACGGGAGAACTATTCATCGTAGATTGGGAAGGGGCGCGGTTGGCGCCAGCCGAACAGGACCTGGCCCTCCTGACGGGCGAAGGATTCCCAGTGCTGCTGGCGGAATATATGCGAGAGGCGGGCCAGCCTCTGCTGCATCCGCAGCTTTTTGCTTATTATTTTTACCGCCGGACCCTGGAAGACATCACCGATTTTCTTGTCCAGGTACTGCATGAGAACATAACGGATGAGCAGGACCAACACGATCTAAAGTCGCTCCAATCGGGTTTTCTGGATGAATTGCCCTTTCTACAAAGAAGTGAAGAGGCGGCTACCAGTTGGCTCGAGGCGGCTGCGAGATAGACTGTCCCAGGAGCGGGTCTTAGCTCTATAAAGCAAGTTATCAAGGCCCAAATAAGCCCACTCCTACAAGATGCTTATTAAACAGTAAAGAAATCAAATGAAATCATTTGTGCGGTCTCTCTTTAACCAATTCCACCTCTTGAATAGACCGGCCAGGTTATTCCTGCTGGCGCTATTTTTCGATGGTCTGCTCTTCAGCGGCTGGAACCTGTTCTTCAACCTCTACATTGTCAATGCGGGGTACAGCCGGGATTTCCTGGGCCTGATCAATGCCGCCCCTTCCCTGTCGGCGCTGGTGTTAGGCGTGCCGATGGGCCTGATTTCAGACAAGATCGGGCGCAAACGAGCCATGATCCTGGGCTTTTTCATGGCGAATTTTGCCATCTTCGGCATGATCATGTTCCAGCGCGGAGAGCTTGAAACTGGCCTCCGCCCTGCTCCTGGGAGTGTTTTCGCAACTATATTTCCTCAGCCAGGCGCCCTTCATGATGCGGGCTTCGGATGATAAATCCCGCGACATTTTATTCAGTCTCAGTTATGGGATGTTTCCGCTGGCAAGTTCCCTGGGCAATGTTGTGGCAGGGTTTATGCCAGAGACCTTTACGCATTGGTTCAGGCTGACCAGCAGTGTGTCGGCCTATCAAGCCGCGCTTCTAGCCAGCGTTTTCAGCAGCTTCCTGGTCCTGGTCCCAATCTTCTTCATCCATGAGCCCAAGAAGATGGGGGCGGAAAAAATCGGCGAGGCGGTGGAACCCAAGATTTCGTTGTGGAAAACCCTTTCCCGCCCGCTTACTTTAAAACTGGCCCTGCCAAATTTGGTGATCGGGTTCGGGGCAGCCACGCTGGTGCCGTATTTCAATGTGTTCTTTTCAGAACAATTTCATATGAGCGATTCCGCCCTGGGGGTGCTGTTCAGCATTGGATCGCTGGCAACCGGCATTGGCTGTGTGATCGGGCCCCGGCTGGTGGGTAATTTTGGCGGTAAGGTGCGGACGGTTACCCTGGGACAAGGCGTCAGCCTGCTCTTCCTTCTGGTCATCGGTTTTTCTCCGTGGCCCTGGCTGGCGATGGTCGGGTTTGTCATCCGGGGCGCACTGATGAATATGGTGGCGCCCTTGTTCGATGCTTTCGCCCTGGAACAATCTCACGAGAGCGAGCATGGGGCAGTCAACAGCGTCCGCAACCTGGCGTGGAACGTGGGTTGGACGGTCGGACCTTATATTTCCGGAGTGGTCCAACAACGGTGGGGTTTAAGCCGCTGTTCATCAGCACGGGGATCACCTATGCAATCGCCATTTTCCTGACCTGGTACTTCTTCGGGAGGAAAGTCGCTCCGCGACCCAAGACCCCGGAGGTGGTGGTTTCTGAGGTGGAATCACTTTCATCCGAGGATTAGAGGATGAGACTGCTCGGGGTTAAATCTTTATTCGCCGGACATAGTGAAGGTTTATCTTTGATCGCCCCGGGTTAAAACCCAGGGCTCACGGCTTAATCCCCTGCGGGGGTGGAGGAGGGCGGTTCACCAGCGCTTGAGGCCCAATGTCAGGAGACATTGGACTCCGAGGCTGAAGTTTTTCTATGCCACCTGGCAGAGGGCCTGGCGGATTTGGCCGAGGTGGAAGGCAGTGTGAACTATGATCGAGAGGGCTCCACCCATCCTATCCCCATCCCAATCCGGGTTTTCCTGGAAAAGCTTATCCATGCGGAGATAAGCCTCTTTTAGATTATTCTTAAGAAGTTCCCAATCATCCGGAGACACTTTTTCTACTGTTTTCCAGATACGCTGCCAATCCCTGGGAGTGTCGTCATTCTCGCGGGCGTAGCGTTCGAAAGATTCGATATAGAAGATCGCATGTGACACCTGTGCCGCAATGGAACCGCACGTGCCGCAGACAGGAATGGAGGCCTGCTTTGCAGTTACTGTTTTCAACGTCTGCAAAAGGGATGTTTCCGGATCGAGGTATATCCCTTCAGGGCCTTCAAAAGTTTCCTTGAGAAAATCGTGTAAGAGGATGGCGAATTGATTTTGTAAATTGATTGCCATTCTTTACCTTTTTAAGCAGCAGCTTCATATGCGAATTTAACCCAGGCAGCCAGCTCGGAATTGACCTCGAGGGGGTCAGTTAGACGGACGATGTAATTGCACATGCTCGCCGCGCGGCTCTTCGACCAGGCGGGTGGAAGGAGGCAGGTCTTTGACATTCAGCCCCAACTCCACCCGCTTGTTGGCGGCAGGCCCAAGCATGGCGAACTGGCGGTTGCGCCGCAAGCTCACGTAGCCTTTCTTGGGGAGGATCTCGAACTCACCCAGGCGGGAGACCTCCCGCATGACGGCTTCATGGATGGGCCGGAGGGGCGCTTTGGCACCCTTATAAAGCTCATCCAGGATTTCCTCCTGGCTCTTCATTTCCGCCTGGCGTTCCCCATCCGATTTCTGGACGGCATGGACAAGGGCATTGGCATCGCCGTACCCCAGTCCGAGCTCCCGCATTACCATGGTGCGGAGCTCTCCATGCTGTTTTAAGCCGCTATTTTGGATAAAAGCGGATAATTCCTCCATACTTTTCCCCGATTTCTTGACAATATTGTTCAGATGTGTCTTTTGGGCCTGCTGCAAGGTGCTCATAAGCTCATCTCTTTCCATAAATTATGATAAGGAAGGTCTGTATTATAGAATATTTAACCTTAAAAAGCAATGCGTCTGAAAAATTAAACCACACCCTTTCTTTCACCCAGGGTGTGTAGAGTCAGGGAGAACTTCGGCAATCCAGGGAGATTAGCTACAGAGATAAATGAGAAAAACAAAGAAAGAGTAAGATTCCCTAAGAACTCATTGCTCTCGGCGGCTAGTATTCGAGATTTTCTAAAGGTGCCGCGACTGTAATAACAGCTTGTCTTGCACCCTTTCCGACATCCAGACAATTGAAAGATCAGGTCGAAATGGCAGGCGGCCCGGCTCTCACCTTGGCTGCCTCGATAAACCGCATAAGCCTTTGGCGTAATTCAGGCCGGTCCAACTCCCAGGCGGCGGGATCAGACAAGGGACGGACAGCAGCGGCCAATTCCCACAAACCCAGGTTTTCCGCCTGGCGGCCTGTCTCGGCCTCATAGGCCTTGAGAAACTCGTCGGCAGCTTCCAGCAAGCCCATGAGGACCATATTCATGCGCGCATAAGCTACATCAATGACCGGATCGCCACAGGCAGCCTCCTCCCAATCCAGGACGGCCGAGATCTCGTCATCCTGCCAGAGGATATTGCCCGACCAGTAATCGATATGCACCAACGCAGGTGGGACCGGCTTCAGGAAGGGATAAAGATCATGGAGAGTTTTCCACAATTCGGCTCCGCCGGGAAAGGCATGCATATACTTCGGTGGATCCGTCTGACCCAAGAACCAGGTAGCTTCGGAATTCGCCTTGAGAAGGAAACTGCGAGCGGCTTCATCCATGGGAATGGAATGGATGCGAGCCAACATCACAGCTAATTTACGGGCCCATTGGAGCGGGTCAGCGGGCAATTCCAACACTAAATTACCGTTCACAAAGCGGGTCACAATTCCGGGCACGCCTAACAATTCGCCGGTAGTATCCAGCAGGAGAGGCTCCGGAGAAGGAATGCCGGCCTTGTTCATCAACTCAAAAGCTTTGTATTCCCGGCTGGCTTTTTCGCCACGGTCATAATCACCAAAGATCTGGTACCGCCGGACGACGCATTTCAAAGTTTTTCCATCCGGCTGGCAGGCTTCGACTACATGAGTGTGGTTGGAAAAGCTACCAGGAAGGAGGTCTATGCGCAAGATGCGGCTGTCCGGGGCGATTTTCTCCAGCAGGGCGAGGACGATTTCAGAAGGTAGGTGATCGAGAGGGCGGGGAGGGCATGAAGGAATTATAGCAAAAGAATTAAACACAAAGTACACAAAGGTTCACGAAGGAAAGAATAGGGCTGCTGACCTTTCAAATGGACTGCTTCCATACAAATGGGACAATGTGAGTGATAAAATGGACAGCATGGGTAGACTTTATCTTGTCGCGACACCAATCGGGAACCTGGAAGACTTGAGCCCGCGGGCTTTGCGGATCTTGCGGGAGGTAAGGTTGATCGCGGCGGAGGATACGCGGGTTACACGCAAACTGCTGACCCATTTCGACATCCATACGAGCATTACAAGTTATTTCGAGCACAACAAGCTGACCAAGTTGGAGACGATCCTGGCAGCCCTGAGCCAGGGGGATGTGGCTCTCGTCTCGGATGCCGGCACGCCGGCCATCAACGACCCCGGCTATGAACTGGTCCGGGCGGCGCTGGCGGCGGGGAACAGCGTCAGCCCCATCCCCGGGCCTTCGGCTCCGGTGGCGGCGCTGGCAGCCTCTGGACTGCCGACAGAAGCATTTCTCTATTTAGGGTATTTGCCGCGCAAGGCCAAGGAACGGCAAGAATTTATCGGCCAAATTGGCAATTTGGCCTATACGATTATATTTTTGGAAGCGCCACACCGATTACTGGAAGCCCTGTCGGACCTGGAAGACTGCCTGGGGGACCGCCCGATCGCCATCGCACGGGAACTGACCAAGGTGCATGAGGAGATCTGGCGCGGCTTTCTTTCGCAGGCGCGGGTCTACTTTACGGAAAAGGAACCACGGGGTGAGTTCACGCTCATTATTGGCGGTCATCATGCTGAGGCGAAAACCGCCTGGACGGAAGAGAAATTAATCACTGCCATAAAAGACGGTTTAAAATCAGAACGAAAGCCCGTCCGGACTGGCTTCCCGGCTGGCGGTCGCCTCCGGCTGGCCCCGGCGGGATATTTACAAAATGACGATCAATTTTGCACGCAAAAAAAGACCTACACCAATCCAATACATAAAGATAACGACAGATCATTTCTTATCAAGTATATTCCGAGAAATAGGGGTAGTCTTATGAACCTGGATGAAAACACCATTTTTTCCACATTGGACAGACAGGATATGCTCGGGGAGATCGACCGCCTGCCCGACCAACTCCAATCTGCATGGGATATGGGCCAGATACTGCCTCTGCCCTGGGAGAGCTCCAAGAAACCAACAAGCTCAATCCGCCAGATTGTCTTGAGCGGCCTGGGCGGATCCGCCATCGGGGGCGACCTCCTGGCAGGGTACATTGTCTCCACCTGCCCCGTACCGGTGCTGGTCTGGCGGGATTACGGCTTGCCGGCGTGGGCACGCGGGCCGGAAACTCTCGTGATCGTCAGCTCTCATTCCGGTGATACGGAAGAAACACTTTCAACCTTCGAGGCCGCCCGCAGCGCGGAATGCCGGCTCCTGGCTATTTGCACGAGCGGACAATTGGAGCAGCGGGCCCTTTCCATGAGCCAACCGCTGTGGAAATTCGATCACACCGGACAATCGCGGGCGGCGGTGGGTTTCTCCTTTGGCCTGCTGCTGGCGGCATTCTCACGGCTGGGATTGACCGGTTCATCCCAGAACGAAATTGGCAGAAGCGGTGGCCTCAGCCGTGCAAGCCATGAAAACGCAGCAGGAGACCCTTCTTGCGGGCGTGCCGGTGGTTAATAACCCAGCCAAGCGCCAGGCCGGTCAATTGATGGGAAGGTGGGTGAATGTCTATGGGGCCGGAATTCTGGCGGCGGTGGCCCGGCGGTGGAAGACCCAGTTGAATGAACTGGCCAAAGCAGGTGCAGGGTTCGAGATTCTTCCCGAAGCGGACCATAATGCCCTGGCAGGTTTGATCCATCCCATAGATATTCAATCCCATACGCTGACTATATTTCTGCGCTGCCCCTCAGACCATCCGCGCAACCAGCTCCGCTTTGACCTGACCCGGCATGGGTTCATAGTGGAGGGTTTAAACACGGATGTGTATGAAGCCAAGGGAGACAGCACCCTGGCGCATATGTGGACGGCCTTGCATTTTGGGGATTATATGGCTTATTACCTGGCGATGCTCTATGGGGTGGACCCCACCAATGTGGAAGCATTGGCGAATTTCAAGATCGCTCTGAAGGTGGCTGGGGGAAATCCATAAGGGGATGAGAAGAATTAACACACAAAGGTCACAAAGGACCACGATGAGGAAAAGAAAGGAAAGAAACGTGGATCACGAGAAAGCGAAAAACGGATCAGGAAGCAGAGGGCTTGTGCGGATAATCGAATGTAAACTCGGGAAGAAACGAACTAGGGAGACCTGACCCGGCGGGCGATGCAAGCGAACGAGCTCTACAGTTTCAAAATACGGGGAAATACCTGGATGAGAGGAAATAAATGAAATCAGCGGATTTGGAGGACGACGATACCGGCAATGATCCCCAGGATCCCACCGGCGATGATATCGGATAGATAATGCACGCCCATGGCTACGCGGGCGAGGGCCACCAAGGGCGCCCAAATACACAGAACGATCGCCAGCCAGGTGGGTCCAAGCCCCACGGCGATGGCGGCAATCATGAACACCCTGGCAGCATGCCCGGAGGGAAAAGAATGCGGATCGGTGGCCCGGTAAAAGGTCCCCCACTCGCCTTCCGGCCGGCGCCGGCGAATGGTGAATTTGATGATCAGCACAAGGACAGACAGACAGACGATAGAGATCAGCACCGTCAGCGCCCAAGGCCGCCAGAACGAATTTCCGACCAACCAGAGCAAACCCATACCCGGCCACCAAAACCAGGAATCTCCCGAATGGGCCAGGAACGAGCAGGCGGATCGTAATAAACCCGGACGCTCGGCTACTCCCATTTGGGCGGACAGTCGAGCGTCCAGTTTCAGCAATTCCATCAAATTCATTCCGTGACAGCCTTACGGGCGGCGCGTTCGGCTTTTTTTGTCAATTTCTTTAAATCCTCGCGCATGATCTCAAGCTGGAATAATTTATCCACGTCCATTCCCACTTCAGCATAGGGGCAAACTATGGCTTTTCCGGTGATGTTCAACCGGTCCATAATACTGGACTCGGCCTTCTCGAGGGTTAATTGTCCGGCCAGCAGGCGCAAAGCGGTCCCAAACCCAATCAGAGCAGCCTGTTTGAGCGGACTCTTGCGAGATTCGGTGATCTTATCCCACATCTCTTTATTTTCATTGCCCAGAATCATGCTGATCCGGCCAACATTCACATCACCGCCACAGACTTCCAGGCCTTTCAGATGCGTCCAGGTGCGCTTGGAGCCGGGATAGCGTTTTTCCATCACCTCCCGCTCAACAAGATGGTAATACACATCCAACTTGGTCCGCATATCCGTATCCACCACCCAATCCACCATTTCACCGGTGATGCCAGGCACGTCTGAAGAGACAATCAGGACAAATTCGGCCTGCGGATTGATCTCCTGGACTTTGTGGGCACCGGCCTGCAGGTTTTCCACCATTTTGCCCTGATTGGGGACGTAATAGATGTTCTTGCTGCATTGCAGACCGTTCTTCTCAGTCAAACCGACAATGACGATATTATCGACATTCCTGGCCTGGCAGAGGGCATCCAACACCCATTGGACCATGGGCTTACCGGCCACATCAACCATCGCCTTCGGCTGTCCGGCGGTGGCCGGATAGAGCGGTTCTTCGGGGAGCGGTATTCCACCTGCAGTCACAATCGCATCCATGTAATTCTCCTATTCTTCACCGGAAATGGGCCCAAAGGCAATCCCGGCGGATTCTACCCGGCTAGTTCAATTCCTGGAGGGAAGGTTCGAAGCCGAGTTTCTTGATCAGGTCTTCATACTCGTCATGGGTGAGGGCGCGTTTCTTACCTGAAAGAGCGATCAGGGCCGACTCCATCATATTGGTGCCGAAGGAGCGGCCATCCAGAACCGGCGTGGTGGTGACGAGATATTTCACACCACATTTCTTGAAAGAGTTCCACATCCTGCGGAGTGGTGGTGTTCGTGACGATGACCTTGTTTTTCATATCATCCGGCATATACCGCTTGATGTAATGGCAATCACCGGCCACTACGGTGGCCCATTCAAAATACTTGGGATACTTGGGCTTGCGTTCTTCCTGTTTCTCACCGGTAGGATAGACCCACTCGAAGGGCAGCCGCCCCGCCACCGGCATGAGCAGGCTGGCGAGGGTCTTCAACTGTTTCTCATCATGGAGAGCGATCGGGATGCCCAATGAAAACATCAGGTCACCGAATACACATTCATAACCGGCTTGCATAAACCCGTGGGCCAGCCCCCACCTATCCGCCCCGGTCATGACGAAAACCTTTTTTCCGCCCATTTTTTGGATGTACTCGCCGAGTTTGGCTTCCACGAAAGGAGCAGCTCTATTTTCCAGGGTATTCTTCAACCCGGTCCCATCGACCACGGGGGTCTCCTTGATGTAGCGGACCATCTTTTCGACCGAATAGAGGCGGTACCATTTATCGTCCACCATGAGGCCCAGGTCCGCCCCGCCGACACCGAAGGCGTCTACTTTCCCGTCCAATTCCTTATATTTAATAGCGGCGGCTTCCATATCCCCATCCGTGCCAATCCGTTCGATGCTGATCTCTTCGCCCAGCAGGTTGACAGTCACTGCTTTATTTCGCTTGGACGAACCAATACTAATGCTGACCGCTCGTTTCATGGGCCCTGCCTCCTTGGAATAAAGACTTGCGAGAGTATACACCCAACTATTATCTTCTGATAATGGGATGGTAAATCAACCACATGTAATAATGAACCCCTGCCTTTCTTTTAGGTTTCGGGCCCTGGCTTATTTGGATTAAGCAATTCAAATCATTGACGCGAAGGGTGATAGGATTTACAATAATTATGATAAAAATGATATAAATTGGCAGATAGATTGCCAGTATTTACAGGTGGTTTAAAAAGAGGGTATTGGATTATGAAAATCAAGGTAAAGCGTATTTATGATCCGCCTTCGTCAGACGACGGTACCCGCCTACTGGTGGACCGGATTTGGCCACGGGGGATGAGCAAAGACTCCGCCAAAATTGACGCCTGGTTAAAAGATATTGCACCCAGCACGGATCTGCGGCGCTGGTTTGGGCATGACCCGGCCAGGTGGACCGAATTCCAAAAGCGGTATTACGCAGAACTGGATGAAAAACCGGATGTAAAAAAGACCATCCTGTCCCCAAAAACGAAAGGGACGGTCACATTACTTTTCGCAGCCAAAGATATTGAACACAACAATGCCGTCGCGTTGAAATCCTATCTGATCCGGCATCCGCCACAGGGGAATTAACGCAAATGGCAGAACATCCGCGGGTTGTGATCGTAGGCGCAGGTTTTGGCGGGCTGTGGGCGGCCCGGGCGCTGGCGCGCTCCCACGCAGATATCCTTTTGCTGGACCGCCATAATTATCACAATTTCTTTCCCCTCCTCTACCAGGTGGCAGCGGCCGAACTTGAACCGGAGGATATTATTTATCCTGTGCGGAGCATTCTGCGGGGAAAGAAGCAAGTCCGCCTGGTCGTCGACAAAGTGACCGGGGTTGATATTGAAAATAAGCTTGTGAATACCCTCAATCGGTCCATCCCATATGACTACCTAATCCTGTCATTGGGCAGCCGGCCTCGATTTTTCGGCATCGAAGGCGCGGCCCAATTCGCCCTTCCACTAAGGACCATTGAGGATGCCATCGCGGTCCGCAATCACATCCTCCTGCGTTTCGAACAGGCTCTCTATGAGACGGATGTCGAAAAAAGGCGCCGGATGCTAACCTTCGCGATCATCGGAGGCGGCGCCACCGGCGTTGAGTTTGCCGGCGCGCTGGCGGAATTGATCTGGGGGCCTCTTAAAAAGGATTATTCCAGCCTGAATTTCGACGAAGTTCATTTTCTGCTCCTGGAGGCTTCCGATCATCTCTTACCCGGAGTTCATCAGAAATTACAAGAATATACGCTGAAGCGGCTGCGGAACATGGGTGTAGACGTCCGGCTTGGGGCTATAGTCACCAAGGTGACGCCTGGGAGCGTGGAATTGCAGGATGGGACAGTCATCCCGCTGGAAACAGCTATCTGGACCGCCGGGGTAGGCGGAGCGCCGCCTCCCGGGCAAGCCGGTCTGCCGATCCTGAAAAATGGACAGGTGAGCGTTCTCCCGACCCTGCAGGTAAAGGAACATCCGGAGATATACATTACCGGCGACATGGCCTATGTGGAAAAGGACGGGCACCCCATCCCGATGGTAGCCACCCTGGCCATGCAGGAAGGCCAGATGGCCGCGAAAAATATACTCCGGCAGACCAAGGGGTTGGAGCCGCTTCCGTTCCATTACTTCGACTTCGGGACTGCGGTGGCGATCGGCCGCAATGCCGCCGCGGTGGACCTCTTCGGGTATCGTTTTACCGGTTTTTTGGCATGGGTGCTGTGGGTCGGAATTAATATCTACCGGCTGATCGGGTTCCGAAACCGATTGCTGGTCCTGGTTAATTGGGCCTGGGATTATCTTTTCTTTGAAAGAGGTGTCCGGCTCATCGTAACGGTTCCGGAGGAACAACCGCAAGGGCCGTAGCTGAATTCATATCGTATCTCCTCCCGACACTGATGGACTTATCAGCTTTATTCTTCGCAGTTATTTGGGGAGGGGGTGTTTGGGCGGGCGAAGCACATCCAAACACCCCAGTTTCCCCTGAATTGCAAAACTCTTATTATAGAAAGAACTCAGATGACCCAAGTCGAACAAATGGCAAAATTCGTAGTACGAGCATCCTTTGACAAACTTTCCAGGCAGGCCCGCCAACAAGTAAAGATAAGGGTTTTGGATGCCCTTGGATGCGCGATCGGCGCATTGGGAGCCGGGCCGGTGGAAATGATCAGGGCGCAAACCATGGATTTCGGCGGCAACGGCAACTGCAGCCTGATCGGCGGCGGACACACTTCCCCGGACCGGGCGGCCTTTTATAACAGCGCCCTGGTGCGGTACCTGGATTTCAACGATGCCTATCTGGCGAAGGGAGAAACCTGCCACCCGAGCGATAACCTGGGCGCAGTGCTGGCCGCCTGTGAATATGCAAATGGGACGGGCAAGGATCTGATGGCCGGGTTCGCCGTGGCGTATCAAGTCCAATGCCGGCTGAGTGATGTGGCCCCGGTACGGGCAAGGGGATTTGACCATACCACCCAGGGATCTTTCGCAGTGGCTGCCGGCGTGGCAAGGAGCCTGAATCTGGACCAGGCCCAGACCGCGAATGCGCTGGCCATCGCCGGAACCGCCTTCAATGCGCTCAGGGTCACCCGCACGGGAGCCCTGTCAAACTGGAAAGGGCTGGCATATCCCAATACGGCTTTTGGGGTAACCCACACTACATTCCTGGCCATGCGCGGCATCACCGGTCCGGCGGAGGTCTTTGAAGGCAATAAAGGCTTCATGGATGCCATCTCCGGACCCTTTGAACTGGATTGGTCCAAGGAAGACCTGGAGCGGATCACGAAGACCATCGTGAAGAGATACAACGCCGAGATCCATTCGCAATCTACCATTGAAGGGGTCCTGGAATTGAAGACCAGAGATTGATCCCTCGGATGTCCAACACATCGAAATAGATATCTTTGACGTAGCCTATAACATCATCGGGGGCGGGGAAGAAGGCGAAAAAGTGACCGTCCGCACCAAGGAAGAAGCCGATCACAGCCTGCCCTATATTATTTCCGCAGCCCTGCTGGATGGGCAGGTGATGCCGCCTCAATATTACCCCGAGCGGATCAAGCAGAAGGATATTCAAACATTACTTCGAAAAGTGCAGATCCGCCCGCTGGACGGAATTCAGTCAACGATTCCCTGGCGAGATGCCCGTCCGCATCCAGGTGACCCTTAAGAATGGACAGGTATTGACCAGGGAAAAGAGCGATTATGAAGGATTTTTCACCCGCCCGATGCAATGGGAAACCGTGGTGGCAAAGTTCGAACAACTCAGCCAAGATCAGGCTTCCCCAATCCCACCAATCTGAAATTGTAGACGCCATTCTTCATTTGGAAGATGTGCGGGTACGGGACCTGACCGCACTTTTAGAAAAAATCAAGTAACTTAATTAGAAGGAGGTATCGAAAATGAGTTCTAATCCATCCAATCAAGACGAACGAGCTTTTTCATTTTTGAAAGTCAATGAAAGGCAGGAAAAGCCACGGAAATTTGGGGTGACCGAGATCCGGGGTCCCTACTACACTCCCATGGGAAAACGCTACCTGGAGGATGTGCTGGAGACCATGGGCCGCTATGTGGACGTGCTCAAGTTTGCCGGCGGATCGTTCAGCCTGATGCCGCGCAAGGCGGTGAAGGAGTTGCTCGACACCTGCCACCGCTACAACGTGATGGTATCCACCGGCGGGTTCATCGAGCACGTCCTCACCCAGGGACACGAAGCGGTGGATCAATATATCCGCGAATGCAAGGAGATCGGCTTTGACATCATCGAGGTCTCCAGCGGATTTATCACCATTCCGACGGATGACTGGCTGAGGCTGGTGGAGAAGGTCCAAAAAGCCGGGATGAAGGCCAAGCCGGAAGTCGGGATCCAATTCGGGGCCGGGGGCGCGACTGCAGCGGGTGAACTGGCGGCAGAAGGAACACGGGATCCAGAATGGGCGATCTCACAGGCCAAGCGGTTTGTGGATGCCGGCGCCTATATGATCATGATCGAATCCGAAGGGATTACCGAAAATGTGACCACCTGGCGGACCGACGTGGTGGCGAAGATCATCAATGCCATCGGTTTGGAAAAGCCCATGTTTGAAGCTGCCGACCCGGAGGTATTCGCCTGGTATATCAAGAATTACGGGGTGGATGTAAATTTATTCGTGGATCACAGCCAGATCGTTCAATTGGAATGCCTGCGCTCGGGGTTATGGGGTACGAAGAGCCTGTGGGGAAGGGTGCTTACTTATAAAGATTGAACGTAGCGGAAGGATTGAGATTTCAACCTTCGGGCAGTTAAGGGAACCGATTCTATCAAAATGAAATCAAGTGATTTCCACGCATTGAATTCGGGGGAAGTGATCGAGTTGTATGACCGTTACCGGAACGATCCAGATCTCGGTGGATGCTGACACGCGGGCTTTTTTCAGCCAGTGGCAACCCCCGGCAGACTGGGACGGGCAAAAGCCACAGGGGAAGAGGCTGCAGCCAGGCGGATTCCCTGACCTCGAAAAGATCATTGCCGTGGTCAACCTGGCACAGGCCGTCCGGACCTTCGGTTATCTGGAAGTCAACCTGGATCCGCTGGGTTTTTTCCCACCCCGACAGGATGCGGCCCTGAGGTTGGAGACCTATGGCTTGACCGAAGAGGACCTGGCCCGGATCCCAGCCAGCCTGATCGGCGCACCTGTTGCCGAAAAATCCGCCAATGCAGGCGAAGCCATCAAAGAACTGCGGCGGCTCTATACGACCATATGCGGTTACGATTATGGGCATATCCGCGCTCCCGAGGAGAGAGCCTGGCTGCGGGCTGCCGCCGAAGAGGGATGGTTCCGGCCGGATCTATCCGTGGAAGCGAGCCGGAAGCTGCTGGAGCGCCTGACACAGGTGGAAGTCTTCGAACAATTCCTGCACCGCTTTTTCCCAGGGAAAACCCGCTTCTCCATCGAGGGGTTGGATATGCTCATCCCCATGCTGGAGAATATTATCGATTCGGCCGCCCAGGCCGGGATATGCACAATCCTGATCGGGATGCCTCATCGAGGCCGTTTGAACGTGCTGGCACACGTGCTGGCGGTCCCCTACGAACAAATCCTGATGGAGTTCAAGGATCCGGCCGGCGACTACATGATGATGCATGAGCGCGGCTGGACGGGGGATGTGAAATATCACCTGGGGGCCAGTTTCGCCTCGCCGAATGAGAACGAAATCCGCCTGATCATCGGCATGCCTCCCATCCCGAGCCATCTCGAACTGGTCAACCCGGTGGTCGCAGGCATGGCCCGGTCCCTGCAAAGCAAGGTGGACCAGCCGGGTCCGCCCCATTTATATCCAGATGCTAACTTGCCCATCCTGGTCCATGGGGATGCGGCCTTCTCGGGAGAAGGGATCGTGGCGGAATCGTTGAACTTATCCCGCCTGGACGGATATGAAGTGGCCGGGACGATCCACATCATTGCCAATAACCAACTCGGGTTCACCACCTATCCCGCTCAAGGTCGCTCGACCTTGTTTGCGAGCGATCCAGCCAAAGGATTTGAGATCCCGATCATCCACGTCAACGCAGACGATCCTTCCGCCTGTATAGTCGCCGTCCGGACCGCATTTGCATACCGGCAGAAATTCCACAAAGATTTCCTGATCGACCTGGTGGGATACAGGCGGTATGGTCATAATGAAGGGGACGAGCCGGCCTTTACACAGCCATTGCTTTACCAGCGGGTGGAGAAGAAACCTTCCATCCGCAAGATCTATGCTGACCAATTGACCAGTCAATCCGCGGTCGAAAAGGGCTGGCCGGAGAACCTGGTCCAGGAAGGAATGCAGAACCTGCAAAATATCCTGGAAGATCTGCCCTCCGAAAGGGAGGCCTTGCCTCGAGTAGCACAAACTCCTTTTTCACAAGACAAAGTGAAAGTCACACGGGTCAAGGTGGATCAATTAAAAAGCCTGGCGGAGGCCTTATTGAAAGTGCCGGCCGGATTTAATTTGAACACCAAGCTGGCGAGGGCCATGGAGAGGCGCCGGAAGGTGCTCGAATCGCCGGGCGAGGCCCTGGTGGATTGGTCGCTGGCGGAGGAACTGGCCCTGGCATCCATCCTGGCGGACGGAACGCCCATCCGGATCACTGGCCAGGACGTGGAGCGAGGCACATTCAGCCAGCGGCATGCGGTCTTTCTGGATACAACGACCGAAAAACCATACATCCCACTCCAATCCATCCCACAGGCCAAAGCCTCCTTCGAGATCCGAAACAGCCCCTTATCGGAAGCAGCCGCGCTGGCATTCGAATATGGATATAACATCCAGGACCCGGACAGCCTGGTCATCTGGGAAGCCCAATACGGAGATTTCACCAACAACGCCCAATCGATCCTGGACGAATTCATCCTTTCCGGGCGGGCCAAGTGGGAACAACAGCCTTCTTTGATTTTGAGTCTGCCGCATGGGAACGAAGGCCAGGGTCCCAACCACTCCAGCGGACGGCTGGAACGATTCTTGCAGGTAGGTGGTGAGACCAGTGTGCGCCTGGCAAACTGTACGACCGCAGCTCAATACTTCCACCTGCTGCGGGACCAGGCCGCCCGGTTGAAGAAACCCTGCCTGCCGTTGGTGATCCTCTCGCCCAAAAGCCTCTTAAGGCATCCCCGGGTGGCCTCCACTTTGAACGAACTGGCGAATGGAAAATGGACACCGGTCCTGGATGATGAGTTGGCCGGCAAAGCCCCGCTAATATCCGGCGGCTGGTCCTGTGCTCGGGAAAGATCGCCATTGATCTCCTGGAGAGCGAATTCCGAAATAAGTCTCCGGAGACGGCCATCATTCGATTGGAACAACTTTGTCCATTCCCGACGGATGAATTGAAAGCGGTTTTCAGCCGCTATGAGAGGGCCAGGGAAATCGTGTGGGCGCAGGAAGAGCCTCAAAACATGGGCGCCTGGAATTATTTACAGCCCAAGCTCGCGGAAATGACCGGCGAACGGGTGCATCTCCGATTTATTGGCCGCCCGGCCAGTCCCAGCTCTTCGGAAGGATCGTTCACCCTCTACAGCCTCAACCAGAAGGACCTGATCAAGAGAGTATTCCAACCCGGCGAACCGAAAAAGCAACCGGCTCAAAGGAAGACCTCCAAGGAAAGATAATTATGGATACCAAGATACTCGTCCCAAGCATGGGAGAATCGATCGTGGAAGCCACAGTGGTGCACTGGTATAAAAAAGTGGGCGATCCGGTTCAAACCGGCGAGCCGTTGCTGGAACTTGAGACCAATAAAGCGAATCTGGATATAGGCGCGGAACAGAGCGGCACCCTATCCAGGATTGAAAAAGAGGAAGGCCAGGATGTGCGGGTGGGAGACACCCTGGGTATCCTTGCCGCCGGAGAGGCAGCCCGGAGCCAGCCGGCGCCTCAACCTTCAACGCCTGCCAGGGAGCAAGTCCCGGCGCCTGCTCAGGAAAAACAGGCCGAAACAACTCCCCTGGAACAAACTGCTCCTCCGGAAACAGCGGCTGAAACATCGCCCGAGGAAAAAATAACACCGGTTGCCCGGAGAATCGCCAGGGAAAATAACCTGGACCTCGCCCGGATCAGCGGCAGTGGTCCGGGAGGAAAAGTTCTCAAAGAAGATGTCGAGAAGGCGTTAGGCGAATCCAAACCGCGCACCGATGGACAGGAAAACACTTCTTTACCACATGCAGAAGAGAAAACGACTACAGCCCCCTCACCAGCAGCTCAGCCAACGCCTACACCGGAAGGGGCTGAAGAACCGTCCAGGCCGGCGCAGGTGTTTGCCAACCCACCTTCCCCCGTTTCCCAACGCCTCGAGTCAGGAGGCTGCTATACCCGGACGAGAGGAGCGCATCCGCCTGTCGAGACGGCGGCGGACGATCGCCCAGAGGCTGGTGGAGACCCAGAACACGGCGGCCATGCTGACCACCTTTAATGACGTGGATATGAGCGCGGTCATGAAGATCCGGTCGGAACGGAAAGAGGCATTCAAGGAGAAGTATGGGGTCAGCCTGGGATTCGTGTCCTTCTTCGTGAAAGCTTCCATCCTGGCTTTGAAGGATTTCCCCCAGTTGAACGCGGAAATCCAGGGCGAGGAGATGGTCATCAAACACTATTACGACATCGGCATCGCCATCGGGGCGGAGGAGGGATTGGTCGTCCCGGTTTTGCATGACGCCGATCGGATGACCTTTGTGGAGATCGAGAAAGCCATCCAGGGTTTCATCCAGAGAACGAAGGACCATAAGCTTACACTGCAAGACGTCACGGGGGGCACATTCACCATCACCAATGGAGGCGTATTCGGTTCGCTGTTAAGCACTCCCATCCTGAACGGTCCGGAGGCGGGCATCCTGGGGCTGCACCGCATCGAGGAGCGCCCGGTCGTGCTAAACAGCGCCTTGGCGATCCGGCCGATGATGTACATGGCCTTAAGCTACGACCACCGCATCGTGGACGGGCGGGAAGCGGTCCAGTTTTTGGTAAGGTTGAAGGAGGCCATCCAGGACCCGGAGATCCTTTTACTGGGGATGTAAAGGCCTTCAGCAGTGTGTATTCCAATGGGATGCAGGTTTCTAATGAATTTGAATTAGCCCAGACGAGTTCAGTTGAGCGATCAGGCGATTGAGAAGATCGTGGGCGGTCCCTGAAGAGTGTTGGATGGCCACAACCAGCACCGCCGCGACGATCAAGAGGGCGATCACCCCAGAGCAGCCGATCCCGCCTGATCTGCGAGCTCTCCTGGCACGAGGGCCCATTTCCTCGGTCATTTTCATGGCTGCGATCGCCTCTCCGACGGTGGCCATTTCATTCCTGACCATTTCCGGGTTGGGCACATTCCCCGAAACAAGCGCTTCGATGACTCTTCTCGGCCTGCCCGGTATCCACGCCCGTATTTTCACGGTAGAGCTGGAGGGCATCCGCCCTCATGCCGCCACGCGCCAGCCGGACCACCTGACCCATGCGGATGGCTTCTGCGATCAACTGGCTAAAGTCAAGGCTGGCCGGCGCGGCTGCGCTTTGACTTGTTCCGGGGCTGGCGCGTAAGTCTTCCGGGACGACCACGGACGTCCCGCAATACGCGCATTGCATGGTCGCAGCCCCGCCGGATGATTGAAGCGAAGCGCCGCAAGAGGGGCATACGAATGTTTGAGCAATTTCGTTCATGATTGACTCCCTTTGTTTTACGAAGAAATCTTTCGAGCGATCAATAAGAGAAGGCTCGAACATCATTACAATTCAGACCTTATTTAGAATAATTACTGTTTTGATTTTACCGCAAAACACCATCAGGCTGTCAGGGGTACTTTTTGTTGACTTAAAACCCCAAAAACTATAGAGCAGACACCTTTAACTCCCCAAATCAAAAATCCTCCTTGACAAGGATCAATAAATTGAATAATGTATGAGCAGGGAAACGACCCTTTGGAGGAGAATTATGACTCTACGCCGTGTGACTTTGGGGACTTTGGTTCTGTATGCCATTCTCACTCTTTTGCCAATTACTCTCTCGATCTTCCACATTGCACCGCCACGGCTGATAACGATCATCACCACCGTAGTGGGGTTTACCTTTGCGTTTTTACACGCGGGGCAACGGGAAGGTTGGACTCGGGCGCTGCGGCTGCTGGCATTGGTTTTCGGGGTGAGCCTGCTGTTCGAAAGCGTAGGCGTGGCGACCGGACTGGTCTACGGGCCGTACCATTACACCGATAAATTGGGGGTGAAGTTCCTGGGGTTGGTGCCTTACCTGATACCGATCGCCTGGTTCATGATGAGCTATCCCTCCTACGTAATCGCAGAGCGACTTGCGCCGGCACGCTGGAAACCATGGCAGAGGCTGCTGGCGGTGGCGGCGATCGGCGGAGCCGTCATGACAGCGTGGGACCTGGTGATGGACCCATTCATGGTGGCAGGCGGGAATTGGGTGTGGGATATCCAGGGGGCGTACTTCGGCATTCCCCTGCAGAACTTCTGGGGCTGGTGGCTGACGGTTTTTTCCACCTTCGCCCTCTACAAGCTCATCAGCGCCAGGGCGGAGGTAACCACCGAAGTGGGATTCGACCGGTGGGCGGTGGCAGCCTACCTGGTGACCATGGTCGGGGCGATACTGGCGTCTTTGGTGGTGGGCAGGGGCAACCTGGCCTTGATCGGCTTGTTTGCGATGCTTCCCTGGCCGGTGGCAGGGTTGATGAAGATGGCATGAAATGGAAAATCAAAATCAGTCTCGCAAACAGCCAATAGCCGATGGTCATTATGAGTGTCCGTCTTGTGGCGCCCGGAATATACGTGAGCTGGATAAGCAATGCCCGATTTGCGGGAAATGTATTTAAAATGGTGTGAGAAAAATTCACAGGGGATAATCCATGACCACCTTTTCTTTGCCCAATATACCCATGGATTTCCACTGGAAGAATCAACCGCTCGACTGGAAGATCGAGCCAAACGGTGGTTTCTCTATTTTGGCCGGAGAACATATCTTTAAAAAAGTATAGTCTCAAGCGGCTTCAGGGATATCTTATCCTGACCGGGCATGGGATGAATTCGGCGCCCCTTAAAGCAGCAATGTTGGAATTTCTGAGCAGTAATCTATTTAGTCAAATGAGAGGCTGTCAATCCTCCAGAGTGGAGATATCTCCTTCGGGCAGGCCCTGGGCGCGGGCTTTGAGCACGCGGCGCATGATCTTACCGGAGCGGGTCTTGGGCAATTTATCCACGAAGACAATCTCTTCAGGCTTGGCGATCGGGCCCATCTCGTGCCCCACATGCTGGCGCAATTCTTCTTTAAGCTCATCGGAGGGGGTATTGCCAGTCCGCAGCATCACATAAGCGTGGATGGCGGTGCCTTTTACTTCATGCGGCAGGCCAATGGCAGCGGCTTCGGCCACAGCCGCGTGGCTGACCAGGGCGGATTCGATCTCGGCGGTACCGAGGCGGTAGCCGGAGACCTTGATGACGTCGTCCACCCGCCCGATTACCCAGAAATAGCCATCCTTATCGCGCTTGGCCGAATCACCGGTGAGGTATTTGCCGGGATACTTGCTCCAATACTGGCTGACATAGCGATCAGGGTCGCCATAGATGCCGCGCAGCATGGCGGGCCAGGGACGGGTCAGGACGAGGAAACCCTCCTCCCCATCCGCCACCGGTTTACCTTCGTCGTTGAGGATCTCGGCCTCGACGCCGAAGTAGGGGCGTGTGCCCGAGCCGGGTTTCAACGGTACTGCCGGCGTGGGGGTGATCATGAACATGCCGGTCTCGGTCTGCCACCAGGTATCCATGATGGGAGCGCGGTCCTTGCCGATGACATGGTGATACCACCTCCAGGCTTCGGGATTGATAGGCTCGCCGACCGATCCCAACAGGCGCAGGGAAGACAGGTCGTGCCGGTTGGGCCAGGCCTCACCGAAACGCATGAGGCCGCGGATGGCGGTAGGAGCGGTATAGAGAATGGAAATGGCATATTTCTCGATCAACTGCCACCAACGGTTGGGATAGGGATAGGAAGGTCCGCCCTCGTACATGAACGCGGTGGCGCCGTTCAGCAAGGGTCCATAAACCAGGTAGGAATGGCCGGTAACCCAACCGGGGTCCGCAGTACACCACCAGCGGTCCTCATCGTGAATATCGAAGACATCGTGGAGGGTGGCGTATGTACCGACCATGTAGCCTCCATGGGTATGGAGGATAGCCTTGGGCTTGCCGGTGGTTCCGGAGGTATAGAGAATATAGAGTGGATCTTCGGCATCCATCACCTCGGTCTCGCACTTGGGACTGGCGATGGGCAGGCTCATGAGGTCGTGATACCACAGGTCCCGCTCGGTCTCCATGCAGACGTCCTGACCGGTGCGTTTGACCACGATGACATGCTCGACGGTGGGAGAGCGCTGGAGGGCTTCATCGAGAATGTCCTTGAGCTTGACGATCTTGCCGCTCAGCCAGCCGCCGTCGGCGGTGATGGCGAGCTTGGAGCCAGAATCGAGAATACGACCGTGGAGGGCTTCCACCGAGAAGCCGCCATAGACGACGGAATGGATGGCGCCGATCTTGGCGCAGGCGAGCATGGAAACGACCAACTCGGGGATGCGAGGCAGGTAGATGGTGATCCGGTCGCCTTTGTGGATGCCCATGGCTTTGAGCACATTGGCGAACTTGGAGACTTCCCGGTTGAGGGCATGGTAAGAATAGGTGCGTTGATCGCCGGGCTCGCCTTCCCAGATGAGGGCAAGCTTATTTTTCCGCCAGGTCTTTACGTGCCGGTCGAGACAATTATGAACAATATTGACCTTGGCCCCGACGAACCATTTATAGAAAGGTTTATGGCTGTCGTCGAGGACGGTATCCCAGGGTTTGTACCATTCCAGTTCCTGGGCACGCCCGGCCCAATAGCCGGCCAGGTCTTTTTGGGCACGGTCATGCTCGGCTTCCCAATCAGGGATATAGGTGTTTTTGATGGATTCGGGGGAAGGGGAGAAGACTTCGCCTTCGAGTCCGGACGCTGCAGCCGGTTTGTCGGTCTTCTTAAGCGGGGTATCAGCGATCATTTCGGTTTCCTCCTAACGATAATGTCTACGAATAAGCGCTTACCCGTTAAATCTACCCTGATTGGTCGAATTTATCTATATTATTGGGTTGGATTCACAGGAAGGTTTCATAAATGCATTCGATCGGGATGGTAAGTGTCCTTGAAGTGGGACGGAAGGGATCCCTCTCCACAATCTTCAAATTACTCTTCTTGTAGGGCAAATTGCCAATTTGCCCTACAAAGGTTAATTATCGGTTAGGTTCTCGAATCAAAAAAGAGCGAGATAATATCTCGCTCTACAAGCAGAAGAGAAGTTGATAATTTTGCGGGGTTAATCCAGGTTGCCGGTGCCGATGGCGGCGGTGACCTCTTTGATGGCTTTGGTGATCTGGATCTCGCGGGGGCAGGCCATGGTACAGTTGAAGATGTCGTGACAGCGATAGACGCCGAAAAGCTCGCTAAGGATGTGCAAGCGCTCCACGGCGGCTTTATCGCGACTGTCGAAGATGAAACGATGGGCAGCCACGATGGCCTGGGGTCCGACGTATTCTTCATTAGCCCAGAAAGAGGGACATGCGGCGGTGCAACAGGCGCAAAGGATGCATTTGGTGGTGTCATCGAAAAGGGCGCGCTGCTCGGGACTCTGGAGGCGCTCCTTTTCAGGTTCGGGCTCATCGTTGATGAACCAGGGTTTGACCGAGCGGAAATGATCGAAGAAGGGTTCCATATCCACGATCAGATCTTTCATTACAGGCAAGCCCAACAAAGGTTCGACCGTGATCTTAAAACCAATATCGCGGACGAGGGTCTTGCAAGCCAGCCGGTTCATCCCGTTGATGCGCATCCCATCTGACCCGCAGACGCCATGGGCGCAAGAACGGCGGAAGGAGAGGGACCCATCCTGGTAGCCCTTGATCTTTTCGAGCAAGTCCAGAACCCGGTCGGTCTCGACCGCCTCCAACTTATAGGTCTTATAGGAGGGCTTCTTATCTTTTTCGGGGTTGTAACGGAAAATCTTTAAAGTGGCTTCCATAACTATGGCCTCTAATATACCCGTTCTTTGGGCTGGAACCTGGTAATGACCACCGGCTTATACTTGATATCAATCTTCCCATCCGGCTTGACCCAGGCGAGGGTATGCTTGAGCCAATTCTTATCATCCCGCTTGGAAAAATCATCCCGGGAATGACCGCCCCGGCTTTCAGTCCGGTTGAGGGCAGACACAGTGGTGATATCCGCCAGGTCCAACAGGTTGCTCAACTCCCACGCATTCATGAGATCCAGGTTGAAAACCTTGCCGGTATCGGTGACGCGGACGTGCTGGAAGCGGTCTTTTAGCTCGTGGACCTTGTCAAGGGCATTCTCCATCCCGGAGCCGGAGCGGAAGATGCCCATATCGTCGAACATGACCTTCTTCAACTCACGGGAAATATCGAAGGCATTTTCCTTGCCATCGCCGCTGCGGAAATGATCCAGCTGGGAGCGGGCAAAGCCGGCGGGCTCCTCCGGCAGGCTGACGAAGGAGGCTCCTTTGGCATATTCAGCGGCGCGCAGGCCGGCATGCTTGCCAAATACAACCAGATCAAGGAGGGAGTTGGTGCCGAGCCGGTTGGCTCCATGGACTGAAACGCAGGCGCACTCACCGGCAGCATAGAGACCCGGGACGGTATTATTCTGCTCATCCCGAATGACCTCACCGAACATGGTGGTGGGAATGCCTCCCATGGCATAGTGAGCCGTCGGCTGGATGGGCATCAACTGAGTGACCGGGTCCACGCCCAGGTACACCCGGCAGAAATCGATTATATCGGGCAGCCGGGCGAGGATCTGTTCGGCGGTGACGGTATAGGGGGAACCGTCCAGGTTCTTGCGCCCGTCCAGGGCGGCATACTTGTTGACGGACTCAGGCCGCACATCCAGGTAGACGTAATTCTGACCATTGACACCGCGACCTTCGCGGATCTCCAGGTAAATGGCCCGGCTGACCACATCCCGGGAAGCCAGGTCCTTTACCGTGGGGGCGTATTTCTCCATGAAGCGCTCGCCCTTGCCATTGATAAGGATGCCACCTTCGCCGCGGACACCCTCGGTGATGAGGATGCCGAGTTTATAAATGCCGGTGGGATGGAATTGGAAGAACTCCATATCCTCCAGGGGCAGGCCGCGGCGCATGACCATGGATGGGCCATCGCCGGTGAAGGCATAGGCATTGGAGGTGATCTCCCAGATGCGCCCATGGCCGCCGGTGGCAAAGATGACCGCCTTGGCATGGAACACGTGGATATCGCCGGTGGCAAGCTCGATGGCGATGACACCGGTGGCATTCCCATCCGTCATCAACAAGTCCACGGCTTGAAACTCATCGAAGAAGGTGACGTTATTCTTGATGCACTGCTGGTAAAGGGTCTGCAAAATCATATGACCGGTGCGGTCGGCGGCATGGCAGGCGCGCCGGACGGGTTTGCCGGTAACGTTATTGGTGTGCCCGCCGAAGGGCCGTTGGGCGATCTTACCTTCGGGAGTCCGGTCGAAGGGCAGGCCCATGTGCTCGAGCTCCAGAACCGCCTGGACGGCCTCATTGCACATGAACTCGATGGCATCCTGGTCGCCGAGATAATCGGAGCCTTTGACTGTATCGTAAGTGTGCCATTCCGGGTGGTCCTCTTCCTGGCTGCCGAGAGCGGCGCCAATCCCACCCTGGGCAGTGCCGGTGTGCGAACGGGTGGGATAGAGCTTGCTGATAATAGCCGTTTTGGCGTTCCGGGAGGCATACAGCCCGGCCATCAACCCGGAACCGCCTGCGCCTACGACGATCACTTCGAATTCATGGTTTTCCATTTTGCAGCTCCTAGGAAGTGAAGATGACATAGACGGCGACGACGGTCATTGCGATCCAGATGGCAATCGTGAGATAGCGGAGAAAGAGGCGCCAGCCGGCGCTTTTTACATAGTCATCCAGAACATTCAACAGGCCGTGATAGCCATGGGCTCCAGCCACAAGAACCAGGAGAGAACCCATCAACTGCCAGAAAAGCGTCCGCCAGGCATCGATATTGGAAACATTGGTAAGGAGCACGTGGGTCACTTCAGGAGTGAAAGCCCAACGCATCAGGTCAGGCAGGCTCATAGACTGGCGAGCCCCCATGATGAGGGCTCCGATGATGCCGACCAATCCGAGGGCATACATGGCCAGGGCGGAGAGGCGGGTATAAAGCCACATGATATAGTCAAAATTCACGCCGCGTTGGGGTGCAGTTCTCAGATTCATCGGCTAGCCTCCCAATGCATTTTGAATGATCGTGAAAAGGGCGATGCCGTAGACCGGCAGAAAAACCATCCATTCCAGCCAGATGGCCTCGCGCTGGTATTCGATCAACCTGGGCCACAGGTCCAGAATGGTAATCCGCAAGCCGTTAACTATATGAAATAAGACACAGAAGAAAATAAAGATCTGAAAAACCCAGTTCTCGTAAATTTTGTTGATAAAAATCCCGGCCACAGAACCCCAGGGCTGGTTCATCATGTAACCGGCCAGAACGTGCAACGAGACAAAGATCACCATTCCCAATCCCCCGATGCGATGCAGGACGTAGGTGAGCATGGGACCCTGGCCCTTGTATCGCAAAGCATCCTTCAGGCTGACATCCCGTTTCAATGGCATCTGGGCCTCCTTACAAAAGGCTTTCGTCAATCCTCAAAAGTCTGTTGCCAATCCCAATTATCTCATTTACAAATCAAGGTGTAAAAGTGACAATACTCATGGAATAATCGTTCCAGACATCCTTACGAGAACCATCTCAAGATACTTTATAATAAACCTTATTATAAGTGTTAATATATCCAGATAGTTCAAAATGTATCGTTATTGTTGAATTGCGGGAGTTCGGTCGACCAATCTTGAGGCTTTCGGTCTGGGTCATGCACTTATATAATGCTTATTCGAAAACCATGGGATACTTTTTTCTTAGTATGTGCGGCGATGCCACCCACACTAAGAAAAAATTCTTCCAAAATTTCCGGATAGGCAACAAACCAGCTGTTTCCATCAGGAGGTCCGCATGGTAGAAGGTCCCCATCACATCAGCCGGCGCGAGTTTGTTGCCCTGACGACCGCGGCGGTGGGCGCTCTGATCGGGGCAGTCATCGGTTTGCCTGCCATCGCCTACCTGCTCGAGCCGGCCCTCAAGAGTGCCCCGGCGGATACCTGGATCCCCTTGGGAAAATTGGACAGTTTTCCAGTGGGCACGCCCACCCTGGCGACCTTTACCCGCAGCAAGGTCAATGGGTGGGAAAAATCGACTACCAGTTATGGCGTTTACGTTCTGCGCAATTCCCAAAATGAAATTTCCGTATTCTCGAATATCTGCACCCACCTTAGCTGCCGCGTCAACTGGGATGCGAATCAAAAGGAATACATCTGTCCCTGTCACGACGGCCATTTCGACATCAACGGCAAGGTAGTTGCCGGACCGCCGCCGCGTCCCCTGGATACATTCCAGACCAAGGTCGAGGGGGATACTCTCTCTATTCATTTCCAGGAAGGCTGATATGTTCAGAAAACTCTTCGCCTGGTTTGAAGAACGGCTCGATTTTAGCGGCTTCTATAAAGCCGTCCTGGACCGGCCCGAACCCAAAGGGAATTGGTGGAACACCCTGGGGAGCGCCAGCCTGTTCCTGTTTGTCATGCAGGCCGTCACCGGCATCCTGCTGACCATTTACTACACCCCCTCCCCCGACCACGCCTACGACAGCATTCAATACATCATGACCTCGGTGGCTTTCGGTTGGCTCATCCGAGGAATCCATCATTGGGGGGCCAGCCTGATGGTGATCACAGTCTTCATTCATATGATCCGAGTCTTCGTGACGGCTTCCTATAAATATCCGCGGGAATTGACGTGGATGATCGGCGTGGGTCTGCTAATCCTCACGCTCGGAATGGGCTTCACCGGCTACCTGCTGCCGTGGAACCAGAAGGCCTACTGGGCCACCACGGTCGGCACCTCCATCGCCGGGACAGTGCCCTGGGTGGGACCGATCATCGAGAAAGCGCTGCGGGGAGGGCCGGAATTGAGCGCATTGACCCTGGGCCGTTTCTTCTCCGCCCACATCTGGATCCTGCCGGCATTATTGATCATCCTGATCGGGATCCATGTGTACCTGATCATCAAGCACGGGGAGTCACAGTTCCCGAGCAAGGAAGAGTAGAGAATAAAACCTTTCACCGCAAAGATTAGAAGAACACGAAGAAAAAATCGTCGCGAAGAATAAAAAAAGAAGATAAAGATAGATTTCGGGTTTGGAGTGCAACAGGTTATTCATCTTTCCTATGGTAAGTCAGGAGCGCTTCCATGAACGACGAAACGAAAAAGTCCCTCCGCGAAAAATACAGGATGGCCCTGCAAAAAGGGGAACGTTTCTGGCCTGACAGCATCTATAAGGATCTGTTGATCTCGTTGGCTATTTTTCTCCTGCTTATCCTGCTGGCGACGGCGCTGGGCGTGCCCTCCGAAGCCAGAGCCGACCCGAGCGATACTACCTATATTCCCCGCCCAGAGTGGTACTTCCTATTTCTCTTCCAGATGCTCAAATACTTCCCCGGCAAGCTGGAGTGGCTAGGGACGGCGGTCATTCCCGGTGTGGTCATCCTGATCCTGTTCCTTTTACCCCTATTGGACCGGAAAACCGCCCGGCATTATTCCAAGCGAAAGATCGCCCTGAGCATCATGGGAGTTGTAGTCGCCGGCATGGTAGTCTTGAGCATCGTGGCAGTCGTCACCACCCCACCGCAGCCGGTCTCTGCCACGGCGAACACCATCCCGCAGCAGATCACCCTGGGGCAGGATTTGTATTCGGTTAATTGTGTCCAGTGTCACGGGCCGGACGGAGAAGGAGGCGTCATCCAGGGAGTCCAGGGCCTGGATGGTTTTAAGATGAAGGCCATCCACAGCCAGGATGAAATGTACACGCGGGATGACCAGAGCTTGAGCGATATCATCTCCTATGGCCAACCCGTACTCGGGATGACACCCTTCGGGAAAGCCTACGGCGGGGTATCCTCTCTCCGAGCGAGATCGAGTTATATCGTCACGTTCATGCGCTACACCTGGGACGACCGGGCGCAGTTACCTGCCGGTACGACCCTGGTCAGCTCCATCCCGGCGCTGAACCCCGACGAAATCCCTTCGTATGATGTCCATATCGGCCCGCTGACCAAGCGCTACTGCGTGTCCTGCCACCAGGCCGGAAAACAGAACGATAATTACCTGCTGACCACTTACGAGGAAATGCTCGAACAGCGGCGACAGCACCCCGTGATCGTCGCCAGAGATACCAACAGCTTGCTGATCCAGCTCATCACGGGCCATACCTCGACCGACCCGAAGACCGGGCAGGCGATCCGCCAGATGCCGCCGACCAAGCTGCTCGACCAGCAGTATATCGACATGCTGACCTTGTGGGTGAAGGCCGGGATGCCGAAGACGGCCGCGGATGCGGCCAAGGCAATCCATAGTGAGAGGTACAGCGAATCTCCTTTTATTCGTTCGAGTTTATTTAGCGGTATTCCAGGTTCGATGAGGCACTCGCGTCAGAGGTGAATCCTTGGCAAACTCAAGGGAGGCCAGACAACCGATCCACTTTCCAACCGGACCATCCGGCTGGCAGCCGCCTGGTTGATGAGGCCGCGGAACTCGGCGCGGAAGGCAAATTTCCATTACGAGCCTATTCAGAATTCATGCCGCCGCCTCGCCTGGGCTGGACGCCTCTTGGTGGGACGGATCCATCTTTCTTTCCCACTGACGACCCTTTCGGTTGGTTGATCCCTGAAGTCGAAGAAGAATATCAATTCCGTCCCGGCCTGGAACGGATCGCCCGGCACGTCCTGGAACAGTTGATCCACCTGGGCCAGGGGCTGCCGGCTTACTTAATTGGCGGGCACCAGGGGGAGAATTTGCGGGATAACCCTTACTGGCCGGCGGACCTGGCCGAGCGCGGCCGGAAAATTGGCATCACGAACGCTATGTCTCTTTCCTCCCGCTGGCATTCTCTCGGACTCAAGACGACAAGGGGCGGGTGCTGTGGACACTGTTTGGATCCAGCGAAACAGGGCCGGAGAAAGCCTTTTGGAAAAGTTTTTTTGACGGCTCCGGGAAGAGAGCGCCCGGCGGAGGAATCACTGGCATTTGTTTTCACATTACTCAAGGCTGTTTTTCAAGAAAGCATGCGATCGGAACAAGAACTATTGGAGAGGTGGATTTCGGATCCTTCCAACCGACAACGGCCTAAACCAGCTTCCGACCTGGACAAGACCCTATCTTATCTCCGACCAGGAAGCATTCCAAAAAGTACGCTATTTGCTTACCTTCAGACCCTTCAGCCAACTGCCGGAAGAAGGCAGGAAGCTTTACCTGGCAGGCCGGCTAAACCTGCTGCCCTTTCCGGGCAGCCTGGTATTCTGGGGCATGCCAACCTACCTACGCCTGGCGAATGAACTGCCTCAGGCCGCCCAGATCCCACTCCTGCACCTGGTGGGACGGCATAGCGGCCCGGAGGGAATCCGTGTACCTCAGTCGGGATGGCTGCATGAGACCCGGCCGGAGCGTCCGCCGGTGCAGGTGCGGGAGGAACTGCTGAGGCAGAATTTTTCGCGATCGAACCGGTGGGACCGGGTGGCCCGCTACCAGGATGAGCTGGCGTTGAACCTGCGGCTGCAGAAGGTAAGCAAGGTGTTGTTCAGTATAGACCTGGATGTAATGGGCTTGTATGATAAACCGATGGCCAGGAACAGCCAGATCTGGACTCGTGATTTCCAGTTGTTACTGAACGGGCCTGAGGCGACGCCGGAAGATCTTGATAAAGCCGAGGTTGCATTGACGGAAGGAGGGTTATTTGGTTATCAGGTTCCAATATCCTCCCATGCAAGTGGGGCGCTATTCAGTCACCTGGCATCGCCCGCTGGTGGCTTACCTCGGACCCGAATCTAACCAGGTGGAAGTGCTGCCGGAAGAGTTGTTGGGATTCCTGACCGCCTGTCACTTCCCACAAAGAAGAGGCATTCGAGCCGATAGAACTGTGGCCGAGGTTGTCTGCGAAGACCAGAGGTAATCTCTGCATTACTGGATTTTCAGAATCCACATGACTATTACGCTCACCAGACCAGCTTGAATCTGCTTACCTTGCTGGATGCCTATAAATGGAGAGGTAGAGCGCCCTTTGCCAAGGAGCTTCGCCCGCAGCCTGCTGCGAGCGGCCCGGGAAACCAGCCTGGAGGAGTGGCTGACCCACCTGCCCGAATACGCTTGACAAGGAGCAGGGTGAAAAAATGCAAGCTGCCCTTAAGGCCAGGTTGGAACCAGCAGAAGCAGCTGCCACGATTCCGGAGGAATCCACATTCAGCGGATACCGCCACGCGGGCGTTCGAGCAGGCGTACTGGAATGACATCCTCTATCCTATCAGAGGGCGAGTACCAGAATAAGGACAACGCCGACGTGGTTCAGGATGAGGCCACCTGGCAGGATTGGACCCGGCCCATCCTAAACGCGAGCTGGACCGGCTGGGCGACTACTTGCTCGAGCGTCATAGGGCGCCATCCGACAGGCAGGCATGGAGGCGGCGGCCTTTGCGGGGAGCTGCCCTTCTAATGGCGAACAGATTTCGATTTCCCCTTCTTTGAAGGATGGAAGAAAGACCAGGAGGGGGCAAGCCACGAACGCGACCTGCTGGTGATCATTCCGGGGAAGAACCGGAGCGAGGCGGTGGTGCTGGCAGACCATTACGATACGGCTTACGAGGAAGATACATACGACCGATCACGAGGCGGATCGGGGCACGCCGCTCCGCTCACGGCGCAGATGACAATTATTCCGCCACAGCCGTTCTCCTGGAAGCCGCACCAATCTTCCTCCGGTTGGCGAAAGGAAGGACGGCTTCAGCGGGATGTCTGGTTGCTCCACCTGACGGGCGAAGAATTCCCGGCGGATTGCCTGGGGGCCCGGTATTTTTGCCAGGCCATGGCAGAAAAAAACCTCAAATTTCATCCTAAGGAGGAGAGCCAATCGATCTGTCAGGGACGCGCCTGGCGGGTGTTTCGTGATGGACATGATCGCCCATAACCGCGACCACGGGAGAGATATCTTCCAGATCTCGCCAGGAAACAGCCCGGCCTCGCTGGAATTGGCCTTTCAGGCTCATATGGCGAACCTGGCCTGGAACCAGGGGACCCGGGAATGGAACCGCACATCCGAACGGCAGGGCCGCGGGCGCGGCCGCCGAAGCGCAGATGGATCGACCATCCCGGAGACGGCGGCGCACCTGGAATTGACCGGCGAAGTGCGCACGCGGGATGATCCCGCCAGTTCCCTGTACAATACGGATGGGCAGATCTTTTCGGATGCCGGCGCGCCGGTGGTGCTATTCATGGAAAATTACGATATTAACCGGGCCGGTTATCACGATACTCAAGACACCATGAAGAATATTGACCTGGATTATGGGGCGGCTTTGGCGGCCATCGCCATTGAGGCGGCGGCACGAATGGCCATGTAAGCGGCAAGAACTCGCATCCCAGGATTTCCCCCTTTGGGTGAGCCAGCGAAAATCCCAAACGATGTCAAAAGGCTGATTGAAGGCCTGCGTGACTACCTTTCCTGCAACAGCCCTGCCAGGAGGAACAAGCCGGGAAACACCAGGAAATCAGCTACCCCATCCGTAAATAGGCCAGCGTTCACCATTTATTAAAGATAAACCAGTTCCCATCATGGATATTTCAAACAGACCCTCTCTCCAGCAATCCCACTGATAACCAGGCGCTCCTTGGCGCTGCCCAGCAAAGCCTGGGTCCAGTCCACTATGCCGCCATCCGCCAATTCCAGATACTCTCCCAAAGGAGCTTCTACAAACACGTGAAAACACAAACCGGGATAATACCCTTTTCCGGCTATGCGGGAGCGATCATAGATACACTCAACCCGTTCTCCCCTGAACGGCAGCAGCAATTCCAATTCCACCCACTCGAGATCAACCTGTTCACTGAAATCAGTTATCGCCAGCCTTAATTTTGGGTCATTTCCCAGGAATGCTCTGAGCGATTTAAAATAAAAACCGATATGCAATTTCAACGCCGACACGGAGAACTCTTTGCCCTCTCCCAGCGCTGCATAAAGCCAGCAGGTTGAAATGAGCCGTCATCCCTGGGCTCTCGAATTTCTGGGCTCGCAGCAGGCGGTGGCAGGCGGCCAAATGGAATGGCAGTATCGATTTGGGGTCCCTTTTAAGAGATTGCTTTCGTCTCAGGGCACATTCAAGGGCCAGCACATTGGAAGAATCGGAGACCACCTCGGTGTTACGCGCCGTTGCGACAGCCCAATCCTGACTTACCCCGGCGAGGACGGCGCTCGTCCCCAACGGGCAGACGGGGGAAAGTTCCAACGCCTCGAACCCCTCCGGCAACATGGACAAGGCGGTTTGCTCCCAGGCCAACAAACGCTGCGGCGAAATTGCCGAGGGCCGGACAAAACGATCGGCACCATAGGCTGCCAACACATCAGCGGGTTTTTGGCGGCGGCTGCGGAGCCGGTAGACCTCCAATAACAGGGACTGCAGGTCCGTCGGCGGGAGGCTTTCCGCCAGCAATTTAGCCAATCCAGGAATGTTTAAGTTCACGCTCGATCCGGTCGACGATCTTGTTCATACTCTTCCCTTTTTAGAATTTAATTATGCGACCTGGCTGCAAAGACATGCTGTTGCCTCAGTAGACAGCCAGGTTCTTTTTATTTCATACACCATAATTTCACGGATCGTCCTCAAAACGGGAAAACCAATCTGTAATCGAAGCGGCGGACCATCGAACTGAAATAACGGATGCAATTCGACTCGAAAATTTGCCCGATCACTATTTCCATATAAGCGGCAAATAAACAGGGAACAACTCATCCACTATGATCAATTGAACTGATACTATAACAGGCGCTACACCGGTAACACCTATTGGTGATATTGTCACCGAGCCAGTGTACAGGCCATTGTTCATGCCGGATTGATCGGCACCTACCCTGACCATGCTGCCGATGGTCTGAGTTTGCAGCCAAGAGCCAACATGGCTAACCTGCCAGCTAAAAGAAGAGCAATCCTGGATAACATTCAGAGTGGATGCCACGGGCGGGCTACCGGCGCGGACTGCCAGGAACGTCAATCCGGCCGGGGAAACGCGGAGTGCGGGGGGAGTCGTAGAGGCTTCCTGGATGGGAGAGAACTGAGCGCCATTTGTGTAACGGACCCACACGCCCTGGCCGCGATAATTGCCGCCCGGTACAGGCCATGTGAGCGATGAGGTCACCGCCTGGGGCGTACTAAAAATGGAGACCGCATCCACATATACATCGGCGTTGCCGCTACGCCAAAACTGAAAGATCAAAAAGGGATCCTCAGAGTTAGAGTTGAATGTGAAATTCAAGGCAAATTCCTGGTATTGATTGGAGGCAGTAAAATCGGACCCTCGCAGGCTCAGCGGCCCGTACTCCGTGCCACCGCCGACTACTGAGATACGGGCGACTTCACTACCGGAGGTGTTGTCGTTAACCTTGAGCCTGAAATATGCCACCAACGGTGTGTCTTTGATGAAGGATGTATCATACACCCACGCGAAAGACTCTCCATCGCCGGGATAGAGCCGGTAGGCTGTGCCCCCCCAGGCGGCTGGGTCGCTGACCCTCGCGCCATTGCCCCACAATTTATTAAACGTCCCGAAGGTGTCATCTGCTAGCCAGCCCAAGCTGAACTGTGCCTTCGGCAGCCCGCTCCCGCTCAGGTTATAAAGCGTCACCTGCGATTGGGTGGTACTTAACTTTGCGCCATCAAGCTCATCCAACGGGACATTTGAACCGAGGTATATATTATCGCTGACCGTCAGCGTGCGGTTGAAAATGTCGCGAGTTTTGACATAGACCGAATTCCAACCCGGGCTGCCGTTGAGCGTCCATGCCCGATTGGCATTATAAGCCTCCCAGGCAGAGTTCGCGAAGCAAGTGTCGTTGCTGACCAGCATCTGCGCGGTTGCAGCCAGACCTGCAAAGTCCCCACTGGTGGACCAGTCGTATATATACAGATTAACATTGGGAGTTATTCTAAAGAGGGCTTCGTTTTCAATGATCACGGGTGCATAAACCGGATCATTGCCAAAGTCCTGGGTGACATAGCCGTGCCCTCGCTGTTGCGCTGATAATAACCGAGGCCAATCTCGCGTGAGTTCGGATCGAGCAGGTTGGCACGGTGGCCAGAGCTGTTCATCCAGCCCTGAATAGCGTATTCGGGAGTTACATACCCGCAAAAGGCATTCTCCGCTCCAGCTCCACCCAGGTAGCCAAAGATAAGGGCGCGGTAACCCGGCCAATTCCCATTGGTATCCTGATGGCCACAGAAACCGGCGGCGCGATTCTCAGTCGAATCCCAAGAGAACCACCTGGCGGCATCGGTCAACTGGCTATTCCAACGCAAGGGCGGGATTCCGTTATCGCGGCGGGCCAGGTTGCCCAGATAAACCGTACGGGCTACATCTTGAAGTAGCGTTTGGCTGACGGCTTGATTGAAAGTAGCGGCAATGAGGTGAGCCGGGCTCATGGCGGCGGTACCACTGGACGCCCGACCTGGCAGGGTCACCATCCAAAAAGCGATGGAAACAATAATAACTGGCAGGCTTACCTAATGGTCAGGCTCTTGGCACCAATTTCGAAGCGGCCTCTGCGCCGGTTGCACTGCGACTATAGCCCATTTTCATTGTTGGTGGTGTACGTTATTCATGAGGACTAATGTCCAAACTTCAGCAATAAGAGCTTGTGTACGGTCCGGAAAAGTTGTATAGTTATCTTAGGGTGAATTTTTTTGGTATCTGTATTGGTTCCCTGCTTTAACGCGATTTCACAATTGTGCATTTATTGATAAAGAGTCCCGCCGTTGGCGATAAGTCCATGCTATTAAGAACCAACTCTGGACCGAAATTATCCGATATCGAAGAATCTTGCACATCTATTTCATCTTTTTTTTCCAGGATGGGCCTTCCGCTCATAATTTTGGAGGGTACATCTTTATGCAAGGAGGCCTAGAATGAGAAACCGAAATCTGTTCCGTTTGTTGATCGTTTTTGAAGTTCTTAGCGCCTTCCTGATATTCGAGGCGCAACCAGTCGCTGCTTCGCCGTTACCCCCAATACCGACCAGTCCGGCTGATGGCTCTACCATCGTGATTCCCACTTTTTCCTGGGCGGCATCCATTGGCGCAGCGAAATACGAGGTGGAGGTTGGTCCTCAGAGCGACCCCAACATCGTTTACTGGAGCGCTCAGACGGTCAACCTGAGCCTGACTCCTAACAACGCAGCCGATTTCCCTAACGAGCTGCTCTACTGGCGGGTGCGGGCGAAAGACAGTGGCGATGTCGCAGGGGAATGGAGCAGCAAGATCAACTTCACCAAGCAAATCCCTGCACCGGTGCTCGTCAGTCCTGCGAATGGCAGTATCAGTGTCATCATACCCGTGTTCGAGTGGCAGACAGTTGAGGGGGCAGCCTACTACAAGGTCGAACTGAGCACCTCTCCCACCTTTATAACGGTGGAAGCTTCCTATGAAACCTACAACACGCGTATTACTCCCGTCAGTACGCTCGCGCATGGCCTACATTATTGGCGGGTGAGTGGGGTGGACGCGGATGGGCATGTGGGAACACCCAGCGCGAGCCGGTCCTTTACCAAGGACATCCCCGCCCCCACTCTGGTCAGCCCAGCCAATACTCATCCGAACATCCATGTACCCAGCTTCGCGTGGCAGGCTGTTGGGGGGGCAGCCTACTACAAGGTCGAACTGAGCACCTCCTCCACCTTTATAACGGTGGAAACTTCCTATGATACCTACAACACGCGTATTACTCCCGTCAGTACGCTCGCGCATGGCCTACATTATTGGCGGGTGAGTGGGGTGGACGCGGATGGGCATGTGGGAACACCCAGCACGAGCTGGTCCTTCACCAAGACCACGGATGCTCCCGTGCTGGTCAGTCCCGGTGTTAATGCCAGCGTCACCATTCCGACCATGGAATGGGAGGTGGTAGATGGGGCAGCCTACTACAAGATCGAACTGAGTACCTCATCCGACTTTATACCGGTGGTTGCCACCTATACCACCTACAACCTCAGGATCACTCCCGTGGATGCCCTTGCCCTCAACACCTATTATTGGAGGGTGAGTGGGGTGGACGCCGATGGAAATGTGGGAGGATACAACTGGCGCAAGTTCACTCTGAGCGCCCCACCGGCACCCACCGAAACCATCCCCCAGTTGTTGACCCCGATACATACGGAGACGGTCACCACGGACCCCACCTTCACCTGGACGCGCGTGCTCACGGCGGATCATTACCACCTGATTGTCAGCACCAGCGCCAGTTTCAGCCCGACCTACGATACGCTCGACACTGACTACAACAGCTACACGCCTTACGCCGAATCGTCTCCGGACGCCTACCCGAACGGCATCTACTACTGGAAGGTGGAAGCACGGAGTAGTGCTGAGGCTGTAATTTCCACCAGTGCAGGACGCAGTTTCACCAAGCAAGAGGTCCTACCGCTCACGGCTCCTGCCAATGGTGCTACCGGGTTGGCTGCAGACCCGACCTTCCAATGGAGTCAGATTGTGGGGGCGCATCACTACCATCTGATCGTCAGCACCGACGCCAGTTTCAGCCCGACCTACGATACCTTCAACACCGATTACAACAGTTACACGCCTTACGCCCCTTCGTCTCCAGATGCCTACCCCAACGGCACCTATTACTGGAAGGTGGAAGCGCGGACTGATCATGAGACTGTGATTGCCACCAGTGAAGGCCGCAGTTTCACCAAGCAAGAGGTCCTACCGCTCACGGCTCCCGGCGATGGTGCTACCGGGTTGACCGCAGACCCGCCCTTCCAGTGGAGTCAGATTGTGGGGGCACACCACTACCATCTGATCGTCAGCACCGACGCCAGTTTCAGCCCAACCTACGATACCTTCAACACTGATTACAACAGTTATACGCCTTACGCCCCTTCGTCTGCTGACGCCTACCCGAACGGGACTTACTACTGGAAGGTGGAAGCGCGGACTGATCATGAGACCGTGATTGCCACCAGTGAAGGCCGCAGTTTCGCCAAGCAGGAGGCGCTGCTGCTCGTCGCTCCTGCTAATGGGTCTACATTGCCGTCAACTCCGACCTTTACGTGGAACCAGATTGTAGGGGCACATCACTACCGTCTGGTCGTCAGCCAAAACCCCGGTTTCAGCCCGACTTACAACTCGCTTTCCACCGACTTTAATACTTACACTCCCTACAGTCCAGCGGGCATAGCCAGCTTTGCGAACGGCAGCTACTACTGGAAGGTGGAAGCGCGAACTGACCTGGAGACAGTCATCACCACAAGCACTGCGTGGACCTTCTCTATCGGAACGAGTAAATTGTATCTGCCGCTCATTAACCGATAATTCCGAGGATCAAACTGTGATATCAGGCGAGAGGGGGCGCTCTATGGCCCCCTCTTTGCGTATCGCCGGGCGTACCCATTCTATCCGGCGGTGGAACCGCGGGCTGTTAGCCCGCCACTTTTGAGGCGCTTACGATAACTTCGTTGACTACCAAGAGCCAATCCATACCATGCGCAAAATTGCTGACAGACGCGGAAGAATGAAACCCGGCATGAATCGGTCAACCTTTATGGTTTTCGTATAAGGAGGCTATGCATGAACATAACTAAAAAATGTTGGTTCTTTCTAGCCGGAGCCATCCTTGGGATGGCGATCATCGCCTGTTCATACGGTGAGATCATGCCTACGCCAACGATCACAATCATGCCGATCATCGAAGAAGACCAGCAAGGGCCATGTCATTTCGACGCCTCTGGGAATTCCGTTAGCGGATGGTATTGGCTACGGGATAACGCTTACGTGACTTCGGGGCAATGGGATTGTCTCGGACTTCCAACCGATCGGGATTTGACGGTCAACCTGTCGACACTCGTAACCAATAAAGCAGACGGCGGTTCAGGTTACAGTTCGCCGGTGAAGATCACCTATACCAATCCCACCAGTCATTTGTCACAAACCATTCAAGTTTATTTGCAAAACCAACTTGCCGAACAAGCGCCTGCAAATAGCAAAGATACCGACTATCTCACCACAGGCCACTTTGTCATCCCCAAAGCCTACGTCGATACGAATGGCGGGTTGTTTGTTCAACTTGAACGCTTCAAACCGAATACTTTCCATGTGGCGGTCAATGCGCAAAGCCTTAACTTCGACCGGCCGCGCCTGGCTGATTCGTTCGATCAATCGAAGGGCGTATCGACCGCCGGTTGGTATTGGCTGCGCGACGCTGCCCGTCAGGCTTACGGTCAATGGACCTTCAGGGGATTGGACCCGTCCGCATCGGCCACGATCGTGTTCGATCTGCTGGTGACCGATGGACGTAACGGCGGTTCAGGCTACAGCACGCCGGTCGAGATCACCTTAATCAATCCGGCGAACAACTCGCAAAAAACGCTGCGCCACGTCATCGCGGAAAACCTTTTGTTCAAGCAAGGTACAACCAATTCACAAGGGGTTGGCTATCAAACTTACGGTTCGATCATCCTAGATTCCGGTTTTATAGATGCCCAGGGTAATTTGATCGTGCGGATCGCCCGGCTCTCGGATGCCACGGATCATCTGGCTGTCAACCAAAATTCAGTGGCGATCATTCAACCCGGTGTAACGCAAGATTTGGCGACGCCGCCACCCAGCGATACAATAAATTCAGGCTTGGATGATCTCGATAGTGCGCCGGACGGCAAATATTTGTTTATCGAATACTGGAACAAAATGGATGGAACGGGCACCCTACCTGCACTCTCGATCGATTTTCCAGATTATCGATTTGATCCAACAACCGGTACGCTTTCATCCTTCAATCCCAATCAATCGATCACGCTTGCCTCAACCGCATTTGGTTTCATCGGGCACGGCACCTCCCGTTCGGGTGATGCCGGTACCGGCGCAGTCAGCAGCCTCGACGCTATTGATCAGCTGCCCTATTCGATCGATGTGGCAATATTCACCGGATCGGTCAACCTGCAAGCTGTTCCCAACATGGAAGAGACGAAACCGGTCGGCCTGAAGGTTTTATCAATAGCTGAAGACGGAACTATTTCGATTGAATTTGATAATCGGGCCATCAAGCTGACGCCTGGACAAAGTTGGACTCGAAGTGTTGAAGCAGATGTCAATGAAGGTAAATACAAAGGTCTCTTGACCCTGACCTCCACGCTAACCAATTATGGTTGGCAAGATCGATCGAGGATCAATATTCCATGATGGATCAATAACGAAGGCGAATGTGCTAATTTAACAATCTCCTATTGAAGAATTTAATAAGTGCTTGCCCGCGGGACGAAATTGTTGTAAGTTGTCGAAGGGTGAGTCTTAATGGTAACTAAATTGTTTCCCTAATTTGACAATATCGCATAACCCGGATTGTGATACAACCGAGCGAATGAACATGGAGAAAAAAAACTGTTTGATCCCCACTACTGGGGAATACCGATTGAAAAGATCAAGAGTTTTGGCCCGAAACTGCAAGAGCACTGGCAGCGATTTCAATGACGGTTCAAGAGCAAAACGCGGTGACAAGAATTAGCATGCGCTGCATTGGAGCCATCATCTCTTATTTCATCGGGAGATCCATTCCGCAGCTGCGAGACCGTCCCACCTCCGGCAGAACGCCTGACTCGGGCACTGTACGAGGGCAGCAGGTCCTGGCAAATATTGCCAAGATCAATCCTCTTGCGAAGCAAGGCAGCCTGCTGCGAGCCATTGCGCACAACCAATCTCAGACGGTTGTGCTCGGCATCAATCAACTCACCTCCGGCCTGTTCCGGGCCTTGGAGCGCTTCGTCCAAAAAGCCGGCGTGGAGGCTGAGCAGTAGCGCATGATCGCCGAAAACATCCTGCCGGTTTTTGAAATTCTAAACACCCTTACATGGAAGGGATGGACCTTTTTGCAGATTGGGTTTGGAGGTCTCAAGCAAGGCACCGGAAGTTATTTCCGTTCGATCAGGATTTTTCGCCAGCCCATGCTCTCCGACTCCAATTTGGAGACAATCATGCTAGAAGCTTATCTCCGGGCTGATCCATATGATTTGTGGGGTCCAGGTGTGACGGATACCGCGGTTCCAGTGACAGTCGCCGGGCTGCCGGCCTTCCAGACGACCTATCGTGTCTATATCGGAGAGGGCGGCTTATGATCTGCGGGATGTTTGGATTCCAAAGGATATTGAGCTTTTCATCGTATCCATCTGGACGCAATACACTAACCCAGTAGCTATTGCGGCCTTCCAGGCTGACGCAGACCTGCTTTTGAATAGCCTGCGCATAAAGTAAGATGAAGAAAGGAGGTGGCAATGCCTGACAAGAAGAAAACCAACCCTGTCTGGTCGATCCTCTTGGGTGCAGGTGGATGTTCAGCCTTGTGTTTGACCATCGCGATCGTGGCCGGGGCCTATCTCTGGGCGCAGTTGACGAAACCAGAAACGCAAACAGCCGGCCCGGTTCCGCAACCCACTGTGGCCATCAGCTCGCAGACAATCGATCAAGTCAGAGAACTCTATTGCATTCCTCAGCCTGGTTTCGTATACGACGTGGCGTGGTCACCCGATGGGCTCAGCCTGGCAGCCGTCTCGGTTGGCGTAGGGAGTGATCCCGGGTCGATAGAATTGTGGGATGCGGTAACCGGGCGCAAGCTGCGCAGCATTGATCAAATCAGGAACGAGCGGATAGCTTATTCGCCCGATGGGCAAATGCTGGCGGGCTCAGGGTATACAGGGGTGATGGTGTGGAATGCGGAAGATGGGCGCGAGTTGATCAACATGGAAACAGGATCATCTGAATTGCCCGCTATCGCTTTCGCGACGGATGGCCGGTTTCTCGCGTTCGGGCTCAAAAATACAGTCACCCTATTGGAGATGCCCGGTGGGCGCGTTCTGAATACATTCCAACATCCGAGTGACGTCGTGGGATTTGCGTTCCTGCCCGATGGGAAGTCGCTGATCGCTGCCACCTTCTCAGCACCAGAGACCACATTTACAGTTTGGGATCTGGACAGCTTTCAGGCAGTAAGCAATTTCACACACCCGGGTCAGATCGGCAACAACCTGGTTGTTTCCTCAGATGGCAGGTTGCTCGCGGTAAGCAGCATGCCAGGAATAACAATTTGGGATATGGAAAGTGGGCAAGACATCCAGTCATTCACCGGTTTTCAATTTGGGGTGCCACGTTTTTCCTTCTCGCCAGATGGAAGTGCCCTGGCGGTGGGCGAAGGAGCGGGATTTGAATCCTCTGCACCGGGTGGATTGCGATTGTTCGATGTAGCCAGCGGGCGCGAGGTTCGAACCCTTAACGGGCATAGAAGTGCAATCAAAACCGCCGCCTTCTCCCCAAACGGCCGGTTGCTCGCGACTGCATCTGATGATAAGACAATTCGATTGTGGGGCATACCGCCCGACAATTGATTTCAGGCTCAGGAGGCGGGATTTCTGATGCGCAAAGTAGGGTTACGTTCAGATAGTAGAAATAACAATGATGGTTTTGTGACATCAGAAAATAGTATCTCGCGTTAACAAAACCATTTTCTAAATCACAGTGTCAATGGTGAGTTAAAAGCAACCCAACAAGTGCAGCAATATCAGAAACAGCCGGATGTATTAGACCCAATGTAAGTCCCCAGAGCTTGCGTATGGCCGTCGCGGGCGCTTGCGCCAGCCCGCCAGATTGTTCCAACCTTGGGTGCATCCCTATCAATATAAGCCTGGGCAGCCGCAATGGTTTTCTCGGAGATCTTCAGGCGCTGTTCCCGGTCCACCTTCGGGCGATAGAAGCGGAGCTCGCCATGGTCCAAGTCAAAGTCTCTGGCAGTTAACAGAATCACCTCGCCGATCTGTAAGCCTTCTTCCAGCAAGATGCACATCAGCAGAGCGTCTCGCCGGCCCAGGGGAGTCTCCGGTTGAGCCATAAGCTTCTCGGCCTGGACGCGAGTGATTGAAACCGGCTGGGCCTTCTTGGAACCCCGGCGGGCGGACAAGTCATTCGTCTGCCGTTTCTGATCCTTGTGGAGGCTTTCCTGATGACCAAAGCCTTTGATTTGCGTGATGAACCCATACGTCTCGGGAGGCAGAGTCCCGGCCTGTAGCGCCAGGCCGGCGTACTTCCTTACGGTCGAGAGGCGGACGTTGGTGATGCCGATGGCGTAGCCCTGTTTGAGCTGCCAGGCCACGAAGGCATCAATCAGGCCCCAGGTGATGTAGCGCCAGGCTTCTGGGTCGTTTTGAAGGTCGCCTGCCTCCAGACCAGTGGAGCTCAGGAATTCCGCGAAGAGGGCCAGGTCGCCAGCCTGACACCGCAAGGTGTTCTGGGCTTTGCGCCGCTGATAGCGGTAAAAAATATTTTTGGCTGCAGCCGCGTTGGCGGCCTGGCCGGCTTCTTTCCAAAGCCGGGAGAGAACGAGTTCGGGTTGTGGTCGAGAAACGAGAGAATTCTTCATAATTTGGTGGATGGTTTGTGGTGGCGGCTATTTCCTTTTGATCGCCACGGAATGCACCTTTAGCCAACGTGCCAATTCTGCGAGTTTTATTCCTTCCGTCGCCACGCGCAAAGCACAGGCTTCCAGTTCTTGTGAGGATGCAGTCAGCTTGTAGCCATTAATCCGCAAGAATAACCCAGCCGCGGTCACACCTGTGCGCTTGTTCCCATCCAGGAACGGGTGATTGTTGATCAGCGAATCCATCAATGCCGCGGCTTTGGAAAACAGGTCCGGATAGAGTTCTTTTTTGTTAAACGTGGCGCGAGGCCGTGCCAGAGCGGATTCAAGCAACCCCAGGTCGCGGACACCATGGCTCCCGCCCATCTCGTTCACCAGACGGGAATGAATGAATAGAACCTGCTCGGGAGTGAGAAAATTCATTTCCGGGCAAGGGTTTCCAACGCTGGCCGATATTCTTCAATAAATTCATTGACCTGGCGTACGAACTCTTCGGTCATCTCACCGGCTACCGGTGATTCGGCCGGTCGGATCAGGATCTGATGATTTTTCCGGTCCAGTTCAACCGAAACATCCGTACCATTATGCATCCCCAGCGGTTCGAGCAAATCTTTGGGGAGGGAAACGACCAGGCTGTTGCCGGTCTTGAACACTTTTCGAAGCATGATCATCCTTTCTTGTGTACTTACAGCGTAAGTATACCATGGCGGGGAAAAGTTATCACTGCGGCCTTTCCAGGAAGGTCCGCAATTATTCTTGAGAAAAGTGCCCTTTCGGGCACTTTATCAGGGCTACAAAGATAACCACCTGCCTCCATGTTATGAGCGAGAAATTTCGATCTCGCCCTACAGACTTGACGGGCCACCGTTTTTGCCTGACCCGGCGGATTGAGAAAGATTTTGAGCCCGGCGAACTACGGTTGGATAATCAGCGACCGGATGTTAGCAAGTAAACTTTAAAAAATGCAATCCGGGCTGAATCCGCGCGCGAATCTTAAAAAATGTGCCTATAAAAACTTTTGCACTTTTTTCAGCATTTTATGATTTTACGGGCTTAAAGGATTTTTAGGAAGAAATTTTCTCGATTTGCTTCAACAGCTCTGGCACATCACTGTTAGCAGTTGCCCAAACCTCATCCCAATCCACCAAATCATAAGCATGGATAAGGTGATCGCGCATTCCCGCCATAGACGGCCAAGGAATCTGGCCGTTTAAGAAGACGGAATTCAGGGGAAAGTAGTTTTACTGCTTCACCGATCACAGTCAACTGATACATGACTGCAGAACGGGTTTTCCAATCCCCGATGAATGTTTCTTTATCGAAACCTTCGACGAACGCGGCGATAAGCTTCGCCGCGTTGGTAATATCTTTCAAGACAATGTCTTCACGATGTTTAGACATTGATGTGTTAACCCTTCGAATATAGTGTTTTAGCTGTCCCTAAAATCTCAGACCGAAGAAGTGCATTACGGCTTTGTTCCAATGCTCGACGAGTAATCAGATCCACTTCTCGACCTAAAAGTTCCTTCAATTCCTGTTTCATTTGAACATGGTCGAAGAGGCTCCAATTGCTATTCTCGGCAAATGAAACCAGCACATCAATATCACTCTGTGCCGAGAAATCTTCCCGCAACACTGAACCAAACAACGCAAATTCAACTACCTTCCAGCGTTTACAGAAAGCAGCGACCTTTTTATTAGGAACAAGAGTCTGAATTGCATCCATGTTTAAATTATACCCGCCTTTCATCAGTCAATCAGGTTCATGATCTCCTCGAGAACCAATTGCCTACTCTTCTTCCTCAATATCCAATAGATTTTCGAGGCGCGTGGAAGCCTTCTGGACTTTCCTCCGGTGCTGCAGGTCGTGCAGACAAGAGGGTTTATCCACCATATTTCTTCACCAGATGTTTCTTGTAATCTTGAACAGTCACATCTGATGATAAGCTTCCGCTTGATCGTCGAACCAGTGCAGCATCATCGATTTGGTACTTAGGGTGATATTTCGGTTCCAGCCTCTCCATTCAAGGCCTTTACCATATTTTCAGGGTCGGTAATGAGGGCACGTTTTCCACCTTTTTCCAGGTAATCCAAAACAGCCATGATCTTGGGTTCCATACTGCCTTTGCCGAATTGCCCTTCGGAAAGATATTCTCCTGGCCTCTGAGGCGGAAAGGTGATCCAACCACTTTGCATCGGGTTTACTAAAATTGAGAGCGACTTTTTCGACCTGAGTGGATATCAGGAACACATCGGCCACAACACTTGAGGCCAGGAGGGCTGAAGCCAGGTCCTTGTCGATCACAGCTTCTGTGCCGACCAGCTCACCCTCACCGTTTTCGATCACCGGAATACCGCCACCGCCCACACCGATGACGATCACACCGGCCTGCGCCAATGCCAGGATGGACTTCCTGTTGAACGATACGGATGGGTTTGGGGGAGGCGACGACGCGCCGCCAGCCACGCCCGGCATCTTCCACCACAACCCATCCATCCTCTTCCCGATGCTTACGTGCGATCTGTTCTTCCATAAACGAACCGATTGGTTTGGTCGGCTGCGAGAAGGCCATATCTTTTTTATCCACTAGTGTTTGGGTCACCACGGTGGCAGCTTTATGGGGCATCCCACGCCGGTGAAATTCATTCATCAAGGCCATTTGGAACATATAACCAATGGAGCCTTGTGTATTTGAACCACAATAATCGAGGGGGATACTGAAGAGCTTGCCTTCGGTTAATTCCGAGCGCCGCAGGACGAAACCAACCTGTGGTCCATTACCATGGGTGATGATCACATTCCATCCCATCTGAATGATATCGACGATGTATTGCATGGTCAAACAGGCAGCCGCATATTGTTCCTGCAAGGGATTCCTTGCCTTTTTCCGTGATAAGAGCATTGCCTCCCACGGCGATGACTACCAGTTTCTTTTTTGAGATGGAACTCACTTGAATTCTCCTAAGATATGCATTGGAAAGGTTCTACTATAACAATTGATCGAGCAAGTCGATCATTTCCTGGTCGCCGCCCGCTGGAGGCTGCCAGTCCACCTGAACCACTTCCACATCCTGCTCTTCAAGATTCCTGGCGAACTGGTTCAGTCCGATATTGATGATGACGGGAGGTTCGGAAAGGAGTTTCTCAATTTTGGTTTCCATGGATCCCTACGCTTTCGCTAATAACTGGCAGCAGGCCTGCGCTGCCAGGGCATTACTATGAAACACCAACACGCCTGCTTCCAGGAGCATCTTTTCCTGAAGCATCATATCCTGAGGGTCGGCTTCGGTACCGCAAATTGAGGCGATCACAGTCAAGTATCCACCGCGCTGCTTTGAAATTCGTTTGGCTTCAGAGATGGCGTCGACCAGTTCCCCTACTGGATCCTTGGAAGAATTGAAGCCCAGGATGAAATCGAGGAACATGATTGCCACTTCGGGATCAAGGCTTTCTGCCAATATCCGCCGCTTGCGCATTGTTCCATCGATCATGGGGTGCGGTTTTCCAACCATATAGTAATCATCGCCCATATCCACGATGGTATGCTCAATACTGCGGTCTGGATTTTCCAATTTGTATTTCGACTCAAAGGGGCTGTTTGAATGAACGCAGATCCCGACTTCCCGCAAGAGCTGCTGACTCTGAAAACAGTAGGTTCCCCCTGCCAAAATGCCACGCAAGTATTTTTGAGCGGGAGACCAGGCTGCCTTCTCTTTCGCGAGAATTGCGAGCTGAGCCTTGTTGAGTTCTCCCGTTTGGAATGCAGAATCTCCGGAAATAGCCTGGATTGCCAACCGGACGGCATTATCAATCGTATGGGCAAATTGGAGATTCGTTTTTCCGGCTAAAGAGGCCGCGTTTGCGCCAAGGAAGCAGCCAACGACTGGTTTTTTGGATACTGCGATCCGGTCCAGTAAGCGATTGAGGGTGGAGATGGAAGGCGGTTTGGAAACGATACCGATGACGCTGGGTATGCGGATCCGCTTCTAGCGCATCCAGGGCCGCAAATGTCGTCAGGCCGCCGACTTTTTCGGATAGATCGTGGCTGCCGGTCCCGATGGCATGGGAAATCCCAAAGCCGGCGTTATGGACCTGGCTGGTAAATTCCTGCAGGCCGGTCCCGGCGGCCCCGATGACCCCGATCGACCCTTTCCGAACGGCGTTGGCAAAGCCGATCCCCACTCCGCCGATCAGGCTGGTTCCGCAATCCGGCCCCATGACCAACAATCCCTGGCGGGCCGCCTAGCTGTTTCAATTCTACTTCGTCATCAATGGATACGTTATCACTGAAAAGGAATACATGCAGGCCGGCTTCCAAACGCTTTGCTGCGCTTCCCGGGCGGCGTATTCCCCCGGCACAGTGATGACTGCCAGATTGGCATTAGGCTTCACAGCCAAGCCTTCGTCAAGGGTATGGTACTGCCGGGAGACTTTGGACATCCTCCTGACCGGCATTCAACCATTCATCCAATCGTCCCAGAACATCGTCCACAATTTCTTGGGTGTCGGCGTTGGCTGCCACGATCAAGTCGTTGGGCAGGGCCGCATCGATCTGGACCTCCACAAATCCCAATATCGAGCAGCAATTTTTTATTGGCTGGGCTGCCCATCAAAACGGCAGTCTGCTGAACACCTTGCGCTTCCGAGATGCGCCGGTTTACGCCCATCAGGAAGACCGAATTGTAATATTGATTCTTTCGGATCACGAATCCAGAAGCCATAGCTAATCCTTTAATTTCCGAACTAATTACTGAGAGCATATTTCCGCCCGAAAGGCGATCAAGGCCTGTTTGAAGCACTCCAGAGGAGCGCGGACAATGCCGGCGCCGATCTTTGGATATCCTGGCTCCTTATGAGCGATCGCCGTATCGATAATGGGGGTGATGCCGGTCTGAACGACTTTGCGAATATCGATACCGATGGAAGTCCCGACAAACCCCAGCGCGGGCAGGCGATAGGTAGGATGGGCACAGGTAGTGATCTTTCTCATCTCCCGGGAATACTCAAGCGCTTGTTCGGGCGTTCCACCTACCAGGCTGAGGATCCCAGGCGCTCCACCGATAGTGAAAGCTCCCCAACCGACGGTCTCGGTGATGGCCGAATCACCCATGTCAAAACCAGCATCCTCTGCAGAGTAACCCGGCAGATACAGACCCTCGACCTTGGGCGAGGGAGCGGTGAACCACTCGTCACCCAGTCCACTAACGCGGATACCAAAATCAGTTCCGTTGCGGCACATAGCCGTCACAACCGTGCTGTAGTCGATTCCCATGGCCGGGTCGGCAATGGCTTTTCCGCATGCCATGGCCAAGCCCAGGAAGATCAGGTCATGGTGAGTCACATAACCCATCGTGGGAAGCAAATAATTCTTTGGCAGATCAATCTTTGCCATACCCATGGCCATTTCATTGGCAAAAAGGCTGGAGGAAGCGCTGTGGCGATTGTGCAGCTCATCGCCCATCTGCAGGGCCTTGGTGATGATCGGCTTGAGTTCAAGGCCGCCTATGGCCTGCAGGGCTTTTCGCAAAGTCGGCGCCCATACATCCCGCCACTTCCGTAATGCCTCGAGGGCCTGGTCACTGTAATCACCGAACTGCTGCTGGCCTTCCACCTGGCGACAAAAGGCCCGGTTTCCGAAGGCACGATTCTCGACCACCCAAACCGGGGCCGATACTGAAATCGTGCCTGCCATCGGTCCAACACTTTGATGTTGGTGATTGGGCTCCAGGCGGATCTCGCCTCTTTCCAGCATGGCGGTGGCTTCCTCGGCATTTTTGGCCCAATCCTCAAAAAGCACCTGTCCGATGATGGAGCCTCTTTGCGCTCCGCACATTCGCTTCCACTCAATCGGCGGGCCGGAATGGAGGACCATTTTTCCGGTCAGGCCTGGGAATGACCTCGCCGGCTGGAGCAATGTCCACCAGCACCGGATCGCCCTGGTTCAACCGTCCGGCGGCTTCTTCATTGGCTTTTTCAATTTTCTGTTTGATGTCCATTAGGTTTCCTTTCGTATTCTTCCAACGACCGGGTCAAGCGTAAATAACCGACATGCCTGCCAGGAACCCGGTGATAAGGTCCCATCCGGTAAAGTGACCGATGGTTACCAGTTTGATTGCGTTTTGAAGGTTCTTTTCAACCGGTTCCCCCAGGAGAAGTGCGCTCGCAAACGAATGGAGGGGTTCCAGGGCGTAACCGGCGGCATGATCTTTCAAGAGGGTATGACTGATGATGTTAGTTCGTGGTTTACTTTCAAGGATGAAATTCGAATAATTCCAGTTTTGTAATTCTGAAAGATCGGGATAGGTTCGGCCAAGGGTTTGTAGGGCGAAAAAGAACCCTCCCAGGAAATCGTCTCCGGAGGGAGTGAGCCCTGGGCCCAGGCCGACCAACCGGTCGGCATTCTTCATCAGAAGATCAAAATCAAATGCAAAGCATGCCCGGATCAGTTCACTAATCGCCAGCCAATAGTCTGCCATATCATCTGGCCCATTCCCAAAATCGCTGCAGCTATCCGGGAGGGAAAATAATCTTGAAATGGAAGGGATCAATCCGGCCAGACAGGCAGGTTTTGGCCAGTCCAAGAAGTGATGATAGGTGTCCAAAAGCAGGTCGGATAAAGTGGATAAAGGCACCAGGTTCTTTATCGGCAATGGTGGAGCTTTCCAAATAGTGGAACCTGAAAAGTTTATTTCATCATCGGCTTCCGGTATCAGGGTTCCCTCTTTGACCTGATACTCTGTTCCAACTATTGGATGAGGGATCGCACCGCGTACTTGAATTCCTCGTCTATGCAGAGGAATTGTGGAAGCAGCCAGCCAGACCAATTCTTCTCGTTTATTGATCAAATAGACAGCCCGGCTGACGGAAGCGAGTACTTTCCAACTATCTCCGTGAGAGATCAGGTCAAAGGCAGCTTCGCCCATGACATCAACAACGATCGTGCGATTGATTACGTCAGTTTGCATGATCAGGACTTTGGAGCGCCACCAGTTCTGGTGGCGCTCCAACTCGTTTCAGCTCTTATTTTGGACTTCCAACAACACCCTTCACGAACCAGTCCAGGGCGCTCATGGCATCATCGGTGAGAGTTTCACCTTGAGCCACCCGGACTTTTCCATCCTGGTCGGTCAGCGGGCCGGCGAAGAGGGTCAACTCGTTGGATTCAATGGCCGTCTGGGTCTGCTTGACCAGATCCTGCACTTCCTGGGGCACTTTCGGCCCAAAAGGAGCAATGGCCATGCAACCGTCTGCAATCCCGCAACGCAGAAAGATCGGTTTCCAGGTACCATCTATGACTGTAGAGGCCAACCACGCCAACTTATCTCCAAGGGTAAAGCCTGTGCCGGAGATCCAATACTGCGGGGCGAACTGCTGAGCTGCCAGGTTTTGGAACCCGATAGAGTAAACCCCGCGGGATTCGGCCGTTGACAGAATCGTAGCCGGGCTGTCGACATGCATCGTGATGACATCCACTCCCTGGTTGATGAGTGAATTGGTGGCATCCGCATCCTTGGCAGCGTCACCCCAGGCGAATGTGTAGGTGACGATGGTCTGGACTTTTGGATTGACGGATTGGGCGCCCAACTCAAATGAATTGATAAAGGTTGTCGTCCATCCCAACGGGAAGGCGGCCACGAAACCGAGCTTATTGGTGGTGGTCATCTTGCCGGCCGCCTGGCCCATCAGGTACCAACCTTCGGGTGGATTGCCGAAGAAATTGGCGAAATTGTCGCTCATCATCCAGCCGCCGGCATGTTCGAATTTCACGTCAGGATGGGTTTTGGCCAATTCAAAGGCGGGATTCTGGTGGTTGAATGCGGTCGCGATGATCATCTTGGCCCCTTGAGAGATCATATTTTCCATGGTGGTTTGGGCGCCGGCTTCGTCGGGAACATTCTCAGCCTCGATGATCTTTGCGCAGGGATTCTTCGTAGCAATTGCCATGACCGCTTCATGAAAGGCCTGGTTATAACCGGCATCCGTGATCGAGCCGCCGTAGAGAGCGCCCACGATCAAGCAGGGGGCGGCGGCTACCGGAACTTCAGTCGGAACGGCCGTCGGCACTTCGGTGGCCGGGGCAGCCGTGGCTGGTGCGGCCGTAGCCGGGGCTGGGGCTGGGGCCGTAGTCGCTGCTGGCGCACAGGCTGCCAGCAACATGACGGATGTAATAATTAAAGCGAGTAAGGCGTACATAATCTTGCTTTTCATTTCATATTCTCCTTTATCTGAATTTTGGGTTATTTGAATGATTTAGGCCGCACAAAAAAATTTTTCCGGTTGGCACCTCCTTTACAGACTGGGGTATACGTTTTTTTTTATTCACTACCTTGATACACTCTTCCAAGGCTCGCGGGAGCAGCATGTTTCCGGTTCCCGCCCCAGGCGATCAGGACAATGAGCGTCAAAATATAGGGGATGGTATCCAGGAGAAATGCGGAAATATGAACGCCGCTGGATTGTAAGAGCAGTTGAAACGCAACTGCGCCGCTGAAGACGAGCGCACCGATAATCGCTCGCAGGGGGTGCCACATGGAGAAGATGACCAGGGCCACGGCGATAAACCCGCGCCCGCCGGTCATGTATTCGTTCCAATTCATTGCGTAGGCAATGGAAAGATGGGCCGCCCCAAGCCCGACCAGCAGACCACCCACGAAAAGGGCCTGATATCGAATAAGATGAGGATTTCTCCCGGAAGCGAAGGCGGCATCCGCATTCTCCCCCACCGCCCGGAGGCCCAGCCCCCAGCGGGTGCGGAATAACAACCACCAGACAAACACTGCCATCGGAATGACCAGGTAAATGAGCGGGTCGAATTTGAACAGAGAGGAAAATCGGGGCGGTAGGTCGGCCAGACCCGGCAGGATGATCCGAGGCAAGCTGACGATCTTGGTGCCCACGAAGCCTTTGCCGATCAGGGCACTGACCCCGAATCCGAAAAACATCAAAGCCAATCCGCTGGCCAGCTGGTTTGCTTTCCGCGTCACCACCAGAAAGCCGAGGATCATATTCATCAGGCCGCCGGCCAGCATGGCCACTAAAATGCCGATGTAAGGGTTCTTGGTTAAGGATGTCACCGCAAAGCCTGAGGCGGCACTGACCAGCATGACCCCTTCCAACCCCAGGTTGACGATGCCGGCTCGCTCATCGATCACCTCCCCCAACGTGGTGTAGAGTAAAGATGTGCCCGAGAAGATCGCACTCGAAAGGACTCCCAGGATGGCTAAGAGGCTCATGATTTCTTTCCTTTGAGTAAAGTAGGACTCGCCAAGACGATGAACAGGGTAAATGCGAGCAGGATGTTGATCACCGCGTAAGGCAGCCCGCGTGTCAGTTGAAGCAGATTTCCTCCGGTGAAGATGACAGAGACTACAAAGGACATCAATAAAATGCCCAGGGGATCACCGCTGGCGAGCCAGCAGATCATGAAGCCCATGAACCCCAGGCTCATTGAAAAGTTCAGCAGGAGCATTCCGTAGTAACCGGAAACCTGGGCCATACCGGCCAGTCCGGCAATTGCCCCGCCGGCACACATGGCAATGATCAGATATTTCTTCACTGGAATTCCGTTGCGTTTGGCCGCCTGGGGATTATTCCAAATGGCGTACATTTCTAGTCCCCAGCGGGTTTTTTTCATGAACCACCAGAAAAATACCAGGAGGATGAGCCCAAAAACCAATCCAAGGTGGATGCGGGTACCAAAAAAGGAGGGCAACCTGGCCGCATCCACGAAATTCGGCGTCTTGACAGTATCCATGGGCGCATGCCAGAAACCGAAGATCAGGAAGCCAATGATTTTGGGAGCGACTGAATTCAGCAGCAGGGATGTGATCGTTTCGTTCACCAACCCGATCGACTTGAGATACCCCGGAATAAAGGCCCACAAAGCTCCTCCCAACATTCCTAAAAGCACCATTATCAGCAAGAGCAGCCATGAAGGCAGATTGTGGAAAGTCAGCGCTCCAAAAGTGGCAAAAGCTGCTCCGATATATAACTGCCCTTCCCCGCCAACGTTAATCAGGCCCACTCGGGAAGGCAATGCCACCGCCAGGGCGGTCAGCAAGATCGGGATCATCGCCACGATCACTTCCGAGAATCCATGGAAGCTGCCAAATGTGGAAGCAAATATGTCTTTATACGATCGAAGTGGATCCGTCCCGGTGATCCACAAAATAATTCCAAACATCAGGAAAGCCGCCAGGATCATCAGTAAATACCGGATAATCGAATTGACAGACTTTCGTTGAGCTAAAGCAAAGGTGGAGACTTTTTCAGTGAGCGCTGACATGCTGAACCTCGGAACCGGTCATGAGATGGCCAACTTCATAGATATTCGTTTCTTCTGGATGGAAGGAGCCGGCTACTTTCCCGCCAAACAGGACGATCAGCCGGTCACTTAGACTAAACAATTCTTCCAGATCCTCCGAAATAAGCAGTACGCCCGCCCCATGATCTCGAGCTTGTACCAGAGCCTGGCGAGCAGCAATCGTACTTTGTACATCCAGACCACGGGTAAGATAGGATGCGATGATCAGTTTGGGGTTTCCAGTCATTTCCCGAACAATGACCATGCGTTGCAAATTACCGCCAGAGAGTGATCGAGCTGGAACATAGAGGGAAAAGAAAAGCCTAGGGACCTGGTTGATTTCTCGACATCTTCGCAAACCGCCTGCCAATCCATCTTCATCCCGCCCATGCGGCTGTAATGCCAGGTACGGGTCAGCGTCAGGTTTTGGAGAACGGTCAGGAAGGGAGCAATCGACATGGTGAGGGGATTTTCAGGGATGAATCCCACTCCGCTCCGCCGTATTTCCTGGATGGAGCGGTTGGTGATATCCTGACCAAACAACAGTTTCCTACCTCGTTTGCAGCGGATCATTCCGAGTACGACTTCGCCGAGTTCCTTTTGCCCATTCCCGGAGATACCTGCCACTCCGACGATCTCACCGGCATGCACTAGCAGATCAATGTCCGTGAGACTGGGTTCGATTCCTTCGGCTTGGGTTGAAACCTGGCATAATTCCAGGAGGGGAATTCCGGAGCTCTCTGAGTTCCTTCCTTTCACTTACTTTCAAAGAGGCAATCTTTTTCTCGAACATAAGCGAGATAAGTTTCTCTTCGTCCGCTTCCGCCCTGGACATGGAACCGGCTACTTTGCCCCCCCGCAGAATTGTGATGCGATCCGCAAAATCCAATACTTCTTTTAGCTTATGGGCGATAAGGACAATGGCATAACCATCTTTCCGCAGTTCATCCAATACCTTGAATAATGCCCCCACTTCATGAGGCGCCAATACGCGGGTTGGCTCGTCCAGGATCAAGACACGCGCTTCTGCAATCAACAATTTCAAAATCTCCACCTTTTGCTGTTCACCAATGGAGAGCTGCGAAACTAAGGCACGTGGGTTCACCTTTAAATCATAGCGTTTTGATATCTCTTCGATACGTTTATCAATTTGTTTCAAGTTTAGTATGGCAGGGAGGCTGGGAAAGAAAAGCGCCAGATTTTCTGCAACAGTGAGAGCCGGGATCAGGGTGAAGTCTTGGAACACCATCCCGATATTAATGGACCGGGCATCCTGAGGCGAATGAATTGTTACTGGCTCGCCATTGAAAAGAATATTCCCTGCATCTGCCCGATAAAAACCATACAAGATCTTCATCAAGGTGCTTTTCCCGGCTCCGTTTTCTCCGAGCAGAGCATGGATTTCTGAAGGAAATATGTCCAGATCCACCCGGTCGTTGGCGAGGGTTCCTGGAAAAGTCTTCGTAATCCCGCGCATAGAAAGAGTAGGTTGGCCGAAGTTTGATTCAGGGTTGCCAGGCATAAGGTTCCTTGAAGTGATTTAATTAGTGGTCATATAGAAAGAACGATCTCCGCCGATCTTTCAGAGGCGGATACTCTCTAATCTTATAGAAATAAGAAGGGTTTTATAAGCGTAGAAAATTGGGGTTTAAAGCAGCGTCAGGATAGTGGAAATATACGCGGACCGACCCCGTAGTTTCTACGGGGTCGGTTTATATGGATCGTGTGGGCTGATTATTCGATCATGCCATGTTCACGGGCATATCGCACAAGTTCCACCCGGCTGTGGAGGCCTAGTTTATCGGAGATGTTGGCCCGGTGTCCCTCCACAGTTCGAATGCTGATCAAGAGATTTTCACCGATCTGCCGGTTGGTATATCCTTCAACAATCAATTTTAAGATTTCTTCTTCTCGGGAAGTAAGCGTTTCTTCTGATTCGAATTGAGTTGGATTGGTTTGCTTGGGTTCTCCCAATAGTGTGCGAACCATGGATGGATCCACATACAAATCACCCCTCAAAATAGTTTGGATGGCTGATATCAGTTCGGTTTCAACAGCACGCTTAAGAATATATCCCGCTGCCCCGGCCCTGATCGCTTCTTTGAGCAAGGCTTCATCCTCATGCAGAGTGAGAACAAAATCCTTCAAGTCCGGGAAGCGAGGCTTGATCTTCTTTGTTACTGAAATGCCGTCCAGATCCGGCATGCTGAGATCAAGGACCATGACGTCCGGGAGGGTCTTCTCCACCAGGCTGATGGCTTCATACCCGCCGGAGGCTTCACCAACCAGTTCAAACCCTTTTTCCGCGCCGATCAATGCCCGCAATCCGGCTCGAACAATCCCGTGATCATCAGCGATCAATACTTTAGTCATGGCAAGGGACCTCGGCTTTTACAGTCGTGCCTTTTCCGGGAGAGCTTTCAATCACGAAGACACCTCCCAACATTTCGATCCGCTCGCGCATACCGAACAGTCCCAAATGGTCTTCATATTCCGGAGATCCGGGTAGGAATCCAACCCCATCATCCTCCACAACCAGAACAAGCCGGCTATTATGATTATTGAGCAATACATCCACACGTCCAGCCTTGGCATGTAGGACCACGTTCGTCAATGATTCCTGAACTATTCTGAAAAAGGCAGTTTCCAACTCTATGGGAAGCCGCTTTTCCCCCATGCCAACGGCTTCAAAATCCACCTGCACTCCGTATTGGCGGTTGAATTCGGTGATATATTGCCGCAAAGTAGTGACCAGCCCTAAATGATCGAGGCTGGCCGGCCTCAGATTTACTGCCAATTTGTGAAGGTTGTCCTGGATCGTGTTGGCTGTTTGTTTCAATTCTTCGATGCGTTCACTCAGTGAATGGGGCTGGTCCAGATTGCGTTCGAGGAGGCCGAGTTGAACGGTCAACGCGGTCAGTAATTGGCCGGATTCATCATGCAATTCCCTCGAAAGGTGCAACCGTTCATCCTCCTGGGCCTTCATCAACCGTTGGGACAATCCATGCAGTTGCTTGTTATTCCGCCTGCACCTCATCGAACAAGAGCGTATTTTGGATCGCCACCGCCGCCAGATTTGCATAGGATTGAAGAAGAATTTGGTTGTCAGTATTGAAGAAACCTTTCTCGCAGCTGAGCAATCGTAATGTGCCAATGACCTGGTTGCTGAACAAGAGGGGAAAAACAGCATAGGCTTGATAGATTTGTTCCTGATGACCATTGGGGGAACTCCGAATCTGAAGGTCCTGAACGATAGGAACAACCGGTTCCTGGTTCGTTTCCAAAGATAGGACAATCCTCTTTCAGACGGTCGATCAAATTTGGGGATACACCATAAACAACCATCCGGTTTTCCCCTTCCTCGAATGATCTCTTGTTTCAATCCAGGCAACGGTCAGCCCCAGCCGCGTGACTGCCAGACGACAAATGGTCTGAAAGATATTCTTGATCTCAAAGTTATCCAGGAATATTTTGGAAGAGTTGTTAAGAGTGGCCAGATCATCTGCCCGCTGGCGTAGGCCGTCCGTGGCTCTACGCCGCTCGATTGTGGCAGCCGCCAGGATGAGGCCCGTCAAGGTTACGACGGCCATGAAGGTCTGGAGAAGAACGAGGCTATCGTTCTTGGATTCCAAAGAGAACGGCCCCATCCCTTGAGATGTGCCCCATATCGCGATACCCTGAAACAATGGCAATGGCAATGGTTGCACCGGGCTGCTCGAAGCGTAAGGCCGCCCAAATCACAAAGGGGAAGATGACATAAATTGTCGCCTGGTGGAAAACTCCTACTGGAGGCAGGCTGCTGAAGACGAACCACGTTACAGCCCCTACAAGCACCAAGAGAAGGCCTCCTTCAATATATGCGGGGCCGGACGCCTTGAGTTTATAAGAGGCTTTCCAGGCCAGAAGCAAAGGCGCTACCACCAAAGCGCCGAGCAAATCTCCGATCCACCAGGTGGTCCAGATCGGCCAAGAAGCTTTGCCATTCTCCATACCTGAGCAGCATGAGGGTAATCGTCCCAAAAGTTGCGCCGATGGTGGTGCAGAATACTGCGACCAATACCAGACCTACTACATCACGGATGCGATCCAGCTCAAGATGCAGTCCAACGATTTTTTTCAGGCAATAGACTGCTACAACCGCTTCCAATGTATTCCCCAGCGACATTCCTATCGCCAGATTCAACGGAGCTCCGGTGAGTAAAGAGCCGAGCAGAACTCCCAGGGTGATCCCAGGCCAGAATTGGTATCCCAGGATGAGCAGCGCTGCCAGGGCGATGCCGGTCGGAGGCCAAACGGGTGAAGTATTTGCCTGAACGTAGGCCATCTTCAACCCTAGCCGGGCCGCCAGGTGATACGCTATGGCTAAAATTAAAACTTTGAGGATGTAAATCAGGAATGGCTTTAATCGTTTGAGATTTATTTGGGTCGATTTCGATTTATTTATTTTGGACAAATGCTGAAAGGGGTTTCAGATATTAATTGCTACCCGCCCAGCTTTCCGGACAGGCGTCAAAGAATGAAGCGAAACTTCAGATCAATGAAAAGAACCAAAGCTTCGTGGGCTATGGTTCTTTTGCAATGACCGTACCGCTCTTCTAAAGGTTAGGAGAATAGGCAACGATAAATCTTCAAAACTCATTTCGCCGATAAACCGCCGATAAATGGATGATTATCGAACTTTCACGCCGGATTTTTTTATTCCAATTAATAAGTGGCAATTCTCCCACCATACAAAATAGCAAACTTGTGAAGTCTATAAGCCATGGACACTATGGAAGCACTTCTCCCATGACATTACTCGCCCTTACACGCCAAGATTGAGACCAACAATAGGCATCCCACGCTGGATTGCCTTACACCCTTTCCGTAACTCCGGTAACATTCCGGTCCTGCACGTGACTAGCATTTTTCGATACCTGGTCAGTCTTTACAAAGACTGACAAAGGTGAATGGCTGGCACGTGTTTTTTTATTTCCCACCCCCCGCCAACACAATAGCGCCCAAGGTGAAGTGAGACCAATCCTATGGGCACCCAGCGAACGATCTCCTTCCTGAACCGTTCGCACCCTCCGGTAAGTCTCACAGAAACCCGTATTCTCGGGAAACTTCCGCCGGTGTCCAGAGCGGGAGCCTGGGACACTGACACCTGGCGATGCAATCCGTCCCATCTGCGCCGATTTCCGGCGACCGACTTAACGGCAAAAACCTCGCTTAATTAATCTAGAAACGGTGAGAAACGAAAAAACAAAGGAAAAAAGAACATTTAATATGGCTTCCATCGCACACCAGGTCCATCGCTGCCTGGAACAAGTTACCCTGACCAAAGAAGAGATCGAGCGCATGAAGCTGGCGCTCGCCGGGCGTTCGGTCAAACAGTCGCTCCGTCCACGTGGCGATCCCACAAAACCGCTGCCGGAAATCATCGGCAAGGGCACGCAGAAAACCTATTTCCGCACCGGCCGGACATTCTTCGAGCAGGCCAAAGAGTTGACCGGCGAGAAGCAGCTCGGCCGGCTGCTGACCCGCGAGATCATTCTCAATACCTTCGATTACCACTACACGAGCTGTGCGCCGGGCACCGCCTACCGCATCCAGGCGGCGATCAAGAAGATTTATGCCGGCGCGCTGAAGCTGGGATGGGTGAACGGAAAGTATCCGATCGAGAACGATTTGCGTGATCGGGACGAAAACCACGTTCGCACTCACCGCTATGGCTACCATCCGGCGGATGCGGAAACGATCGTCGCTTATTTGACAGAGATCCGTTCCCCTTACGCCCTGCCCGCAGAGATAGCCCTGCGCTGCGGGCTGCGGGAGAACGAGATCGCCGACCTGAAGGGCGGTCACGTGGACCGGCAACGCCGGCTGCTGTGCTTCAAAGGCAAGGGCCGACGCTACCGCGAGGTTCCCATCTCCCCACTACTGCTTGAACGGCTCGGTGAAACCACCGGCTATTATTTCTTTAAGCTTGTTGGAACGTGGACGTAAAACTTCTTCACTGGACACCCTCGAAAGAATTTCCAATGCATTGAATATTCAAATGCATGAATTTCTCACACTAGTAGAGGCTGAACAGAAGAGACCAAAAGAGAACTGGCCTGGAGGGCATAAATGAAATTTATTATTGAAAAGTGCCCTTTCGGGCACTTTATCAGGGCTACAAAGGTAATCACCTGCCTCCAGGTTATGAGCTGGAATTTAATTTCGCATACTTTAGACCGCCAAGTACACCTATTTCAACTAACCTGGCGAGAGACGGGTAATCTTATTTGTCACTATATCCCAATATATCAATTGATTTAGCCAAGATTTCTGCTTCCGTGAACTCCTCTGGAGTATTCACATTCCAGAAAGTCAGCCCGGATGGGTCAACAGCTGCCACTTCGTCAAGACTTATTTCCCTTACTCGCACGGAAGAGAACCAATCAATAATCTTTAGCTGATCGTTTCCAATAGCGGTCTTAACGATAGGCAGGCAGATGGCGCGACGATAGACTGCATGCAAAGGTTCCAAGCCTCCACTTGACCTGGGTACAACGACATCCATTTCTTCTTCTGAGAGCAAGTTGACCGCTTTCTGAATGAGAGCAGCGCTTGCGAATGGCATATCACAGGCGACTACTGCAACATACGGAAACAGGGAAAAAGCCAGAGCAGTATAGAGTCCGCCTAATGCACCGTGGTTAGGGATCAAATCGGGAGAGAGGCAGCGACCCAGGAATGCATAATCGTAAGGGTGATTCGTTGTCACCATGATCTCATCAGCAATTGGTGCAAGCCGCTCCACCACCCTTTGGATGAGTGGGTGGCCGAGGAAAGGCTTGAGGCCCTTATCCTGGCCCATTCGACGAGAGTTCCCACCCGCCTGGATGGCTAAACTCAAATTATCGGACATTTACCTTCCTACCAAACGACTTCAGGGTTGAAGAAAGATCGTTCGCCTCGTATCATGTTATGCAAGAAGCAGGATTGCCGGTAGGGAAAGAACCGCCAGTGGGATCAACCACCAATCCAAGCGCCCTATCCGGAGGGGAACTGAGCGGCTGCGGTCCGGACGGAACGCCCGCGCCTCTGCCGCCAAAACGATATCTTCCGAGCGACGCAAAGCGTTGGTCAACACTGTCAGCAGTAGCAACTGCATGCCTCGCCACCACTGGGCCCGCATCCCGCCTCGCATCCGTAAGCTGTGCCAGGCATTCATACCGGATTGGCGCAGGTTGGGTAACATATTTATTCCTACGCCCAGCGAAAACCCCAGACCTTGGAGCCCAAAGCGCTCGAACAATCCGGCCATCTCAGTGATATCCATAGCAGCCGCCAGACCGTCCATGGCCAGAAAGATGATGATTGCACTGAATACCATCTTCCCACCCACGATAAGGTTCTCTGTGGAAAGAGGCATTCCCCAGAATTCCAGATCAGGTCGTCCACCTCCAAACAGAATATTGGCAGCGAGCAGGAGCCCCAACAGGATCAACCACCTGAGCCGCAGCAGGCGCTTCAGAGTGGAAGGGTGAAGTAAGCCGAGAATCAGTACGCAGGTTCCAGCGAGGACAATGCCGTCTTCCCTCTGGGTAAGTAAGATGATCATCAAAGCCCAAAGGAAGATGATAATGCGACCCAGGCTACCGATAAGTTGCCTGGAGGTCTCAGGGGGATACGGCAAGAGGCGAGGCTGACTTACGGTCATGGGATGGCGTCGATCTCCACCAGCATGCGCGGGTTCAGCTTACCGCCCTGGTCCGGCAGGACCATTCTGAAAGTACCTTCATCGGATGTCAATGGCCCGTCTGCCCGAGCATAGGCTACCAGGGTGGTGTCCGCATTGAATTGGGAGACGTCATAGTTGGCGGTGAACCCGTCGGAAGCAACCGCCTTTACCGCCGAAAGTTTTGCAGGATCAAAACCGGCGTCCTGCAGGAGGCTCTTCAAGGTCACGCCAACATAAGCGGTGCCTTTATCCGATGCCTGCGCTGTCCCCAGGGCTTTCAGGTCCTCAACCGTGTAGGTTTTCGAAGTCTTGTCCCCTCGGTCACTTTCAGGGCAGGTCCGCTGGATACTGCAGGTTTTGGGGAACAGGCGGCCAGAGGCAGGGCCAGGATCAGCAGAGTAAAGAAAATTCGTTTCATGGTATTCTCCTAAAATGTATTTTGATTTGCAATCGCTCCGAGTTGTTTTCCCAGGCGGGTCGCGACTAAGTTACCAAGGTTCCAGGCCAGCGAACCGGCGATGGCTCCGACAGCCACATACAAAATGACCAGCCCCACCACGATCCACAAAGCTGCCTGGCTGCCGAGACCGAAGAGCCGGCTGCCCTGATCGATCGTGTCCAGCCAGATGGAAAGGAGCCCGCGGCCGAACAGCAGCAAACCTGTGACAAAGGGTTGGATCAGTGTCCAGACTGCACCGCCGGCGACTGCCAGAATAAAGGCCAGCCGGTTCGGTCTTGGGAAGATATCCAGGATCAGCTCGGCCACCAGGGCTTCCGCCAGGATGGCGATCATGGGCCCAATGAGGATGCTGCCGATGCTGAAGAGCTTCAAAACGGTAGCGATCATTCCAATGAAGAAGGTCGATCCACGTTTTGGAACGAATAGGCGCCCGATCGTTGCGATCAACAACCCGATCGCAGTGAGTACCAGGCCGGCCAGAGGGAGTTTGATGGTGTGCAGTACCGATCCCAGGCTGATCTCTACCAATCCCCACAGTGCCCCAAACACAGCCATGGTTACAAGCTGGCGGGTGGTGAATTTCATTGTATTTTCCTTTCTTCATCGTAAAGCAATTTTGCATTCGCGATTAGCATGCCTGAATTGAGCTCCAGCGTTTCGCGATGGTTATGACCATCCAGGATGATGCGACCCGCTTCCATCAAAATGACCCGCCTGGCATAGCGGTACACGAGCTTGTAGTCATGGGTGATCAGGAGGATAGCCGTCCCTTGGCGATTAAGTCGGACCAGGAAATCCATTAACTGCTGCAGGTGGCGCCAGTCCTGCCCGAGGGTGGGCTCATCCAGGATGAGCAGTCGTGGACGCAGCGCCAGGCAGGATGCCAGGGCGGTCCGCTGCTGCTGGCCGATCGAAAGAGAGAACGGGCGGCGTTCGCTCAGTTCGAGCAAATCTGCGTTTGCGAGGACCTCTTCCTGCCAGGCCGGATCATAGCGGCGATAGTTCCGCGGTCCGAAGGCGATCTCTTCATGCACGGAATCGGTGAATAACTGGTCCGCCGGATTTTGGAAGAGAAGAGCAATATCCAACCCCGGACGCGGCTTTGTACAATGATCATAGATCACCCGGCCGCTCATTGGGCGGACCAAACCGGCTGCCGCTAGCGCCAGGGTGGATTTTCCGGCGCCGTTATCGCCAACCAGCGCAACAAAATCTCCTGGGTATAAGCTGAGGTTCACATCATGTACGGCTGGATGCCGGTTATAGCCGGCGGAAAGGTTTTGAAATTCAAGCAATGGTTGAACGCCGGCAGGGGCCACCCCATTCGGGGTCAGTAGGTCATTCCAGGGCACAAACGGCTCCTCTGTAGGGCGGCGCAAGCCGTAGTGGCGGACCAGATCATAATCCCCCAGTATGGTCTCGAATTCTCCAGAAGCAACCACGCGCCCCGCATCCATTACCAGCGCACGGTCCGCCAGGCGGCGGACTTCTGCCAGGCGGTGTTCGACTAGTACGATGGTCATTCCATATTCGCGCCGTAAACGCAATAATGCATTGATTACATTTGTTGTTCCGGCGCATCAAGCGAGGCGGTCGGCTCATCCAGAATTAGCACTTTAGGGCGCATGGCCAGGGCGGAAGCGATCGCCAGGCGCTGCATCTGTCCACCGGAGAGCGAGGTGGGCGGCAGGAGGGCCAGGTCCGTCAGGCCAACCGCATCCAGGGCCCACTCAACCCGCGTTTTCACTTCTTCCGCAGATAAACCCAAATTGTAGGGACCAAAGGAAACTTCGTCTGCCACCCGGAGATGGAAAAGATGTGCTCTCGGGTTCTGGAAAATCGCCCCTACTTGTTGAGCCAGATCCGCAGTTTGGCAGTGGGTTGCATCAAAGCCGGCGATTTTGACACTTCCTTGGACTTTAGCCGGAATGACCTGTGGGATGAGACCGGTCAGGACGCGTGCCAGAGTGCTCTTTCCGCAGCCGGAAGGACCCGTTACATCAGGCATTCGCCAGGATGCACGTCAAAGGAAACATCCTGCAGAACCATCTGCTCAGAGTAGGCAACAGAGAGGTCACGCACCTTGATCATACAGGCGCCTCCTGCAGGCGGTTGGAATGGATTTGGACTACCTGTCCCCATGGAAAAAGGGCCTGGGCAAGCTCCAGCAAGGAAGGTCGCACGACCACACACGCCAATCGATACCGGCGGGCTGAGATCATTTCCAGGCTCTTAGTCAAGCCAACCCCCCTTTCCAGCTCAAGGGGACCCAGCTCATCCACAATAAGAAGCGGGCAGGCTTCAGAAGACGACAGGACATCGTTCCCCCACTTAATTGTTTCATTGTTTACGATCCAGTTTTTTGTGATCTCACCTTTGGTATTTTCACTTTTGCGAACAGCCAGGCGTTTCCTTTCACCAGATCGGACATCCAGCAGATCATATCCAATCTTGGAGACACCCTCGAAGACCGCTGGAGAAACAAGTCCAACCGCCTGGAGGCCGTGTTTTGAGGCGGAATCAACCAATTCCAGGCACCAACTCGTCTTACCGGCTCCCCGTGAGCCGGTGATAAGGATCAATCCCCCGGTTTCCACCCCTGAAATAAAACGCGCCAGGAGAGAATCTGGCGAGTTGTGGAACTCTTGCACAGTGGATTCTCCTTTCCAATTTCATCCCAAGACGGGATTTCGGGAGGCCGCTACGTTTCCATGGCGACCCTGGTCCTCTCCGATGAAAGGACTGCCTGCCGGACCCTGGTGTTTGGCTTTAGGTCATGCAGGTCGGAGTTTAAATTTTAGGTAATCCTGTTCAGTAGGCTAATTATGCATTCAGAAAGATCTAATGGGCATCGCTCGCTTGTGTAATTTTTATCTCACCCGAATGGATGATATTGCTGATTTGAAGTTTCAGACAAATCCTCTAACTTTCGACAGGTTATTTCTTGACTGATTTCGTTCTTTAATCTCTTTCAAGTCATCCAGGATATCCAATTCCGCCTTCAATTCTCCTGTAAAGAGATGGAAATAGGCTTTCAGGTTGCGAATGTGCTTGCCGGCTTCACGGGCCACCCTGGCCAGGCGCTCCGGCCCAAGGACGATCCCTGCCAGCACAAAGATGATGATCAGTTCATTCATCCCGATCCCGAAAATATTATCCATTTTTGCCTCTAGCCACAATGGAAGCCAGGACAATGCTGATCAGATAAAGCCCAAACAATGGCGCCATCACCAGGCCCATGTTGACCGGATCAACCGTCGGCGTGACGGCTGCTGCCACAATGGCCGAGGCAACGATTGCATAACGCCATCCGTTCGCCAACTGCTTGGCGTTCACGATCTTCAACCTGGCCAGGAACATGATCACCAGCGGCAGCTCGAAACAGATCCCGATCCAGAACATCAGCGTGGTGACGAAATCAAAATAATTTGACGGGCGGACGTGGGTGGTAATGCCCATAAAATTGACCAGGAACGGCACCGCCGAAGGGATCATGATGAACCAGGTGAAGGCTACCCCCGCAAGGAATAGAAGCGAGGCCAGGGGAACCATCAAGAGCAGCCAGGTCTTCTCCTGGGTTTTGAGGCCCGGCAGGATAAACCGCAGCAACTGGTAAACGATGAACGGCATGCCGAAAACGATTCCTGCCAACAGCGCCACCCGCATGAAGATCGAAATATTTTCGGTGACTTCGATCGATACCAGGGCCGTCGCCCCGCCGATCGGCCTGGCAAGGTAATTGATCAATTGCCCCGCAAATACAAAACTGATGGCGGTCGTCAGGATGACCGCGAAGAATGCCTTGAACAGCCTCTGGCGCAGTTCGTTCAGATGCTGAAGAAGCGGCATCGAGGTATCGAGCTGGACGCTGGCCTTCCGATGGGCGCGACCAAAGGCGCGGGTATAATCGCGCCAGCCGCGTTTATGTTTCCTGGTTTCCTCTAAATCTTCACTCACAGGATATTACTCTTTCTGTCCAATCTATTTTTTGATGATTGGGGCTTCTGCGACAGGCTTGGCCTCATCCTCGCCCTTGCCGGTCAGGCCCGCCCGAAAATCGCGGATGCCTTTGCCCAGCTCTGTGGAAATCTTACCGATGCGACCGACGCCAAACAGCAGGACGATGATGATCAGGACAATGATCAGTTCGGGGGCTCCCAGTTGGAATGGCATGTGATACTCCTTTTCTTTAGATATCTGTGGATTGTCTGAAGGATTGTGGTGTAGTTAACTCGATCTTTAGTTCCCGCTGGCAGCGTTCACCAGCGCGGATTTCAAAAACATTGGTTGAGAGACCAATTTCTAGGTCGTATTTCTTCAAGGTTCTTATCAGGGTAACCGGGAATTCCAGGTAGTTGTACTCCTGGTTGATCGTGTAGGTTTCAGTGCCATTTTTTTGAAAGAATTGCTGCACGGGTGCAATATCTTCCCCGAAGACCTTAGAGCTTTTAAGGAAATAATCGGTGGGGGAAGGGAACAGCGTCTTGGGAATGGGACGTAAAGAATTCTGCTGATAAATCTGGCCCGTGTGCTTGTTTTCCAGGGAACAATAATGGACGCCCAAATTAAGCTGGCTGTTCAGGGCAAATTCGATCAAATCCAGGCTATCCGACTCGCTCCCCGCGACCGGGAGGCCGCCGGCATACCAGTAGTCGTATAAAACCCGGAAGGGGCGAGCCTTGATGCGATAACCATGCTGGCGAAACACCTTGGCGTTGTGATTCGGAAAGCAGAACTCGAGCAGATTAATCCCAAAGATCTCCAGCTTTTCCAATTCTTTCAGTACTGCTTTCATCTCCTCCAGCCTGCCCGGCAGGACGGGCATCTCGACCATGACATTTGGGATGTACTCGTGAGCCAGTTCGATCTGGTCGTAAGTGTGCTGGATCCCTTGGGAAGGGTCATCCAGGCGCAGGCTGAAGCGAATCTCGTCCATCTGCGCATCTTTCAGCGCTTGTAAGGTCTGGCGGTCCAGGTGATCGCCGCAGGTATAGAGGCGAGTATATGCGTCCGGAAAAGACCGTCGCGCCTCCTCAAAGAAGCGAATCGTTTCTTCTTTAAAAAGTAGCGGCTCGCCGCCGGTCAAGGCCAAATGGCGGGCATTCTTCCGACTGTCACGCAAGGCCTGCAGCTCCGTCGCCAGGTCGCGCGTGTGCCCGGAGAAATGTTCATAACCTTCCTGGTTGGGGTTGAAGCAGAAAAAACAATTCCGGTGACATTTCAGAGAAATAAAAAATGTCGTACTGCCTACTCCGGTCTGGCATGCAAGGCAGGCCGGGGAAATTCGTTTGGTGTAAACACTTTTGGCATCATTCCTGACCACCGCACCTTTTTCACCTAAGGCTGCCACCCTGGTCGCATAATGCCCAGCTTCACCTGAAGGGTCGATCTCCAATCCGCTCTGCCGGAGGTGGTCCATATACTGCTGATAAATATGGACATAACGCTCGGCGTAATCTCGAAAAACAGGGTTGCGGATGGAAGCGATTCCGGCCTCGTTTAATTCGGTCTTCATTCTATCTTTCCTCCACAGCCGGCGGCTGGACACTTTTTAGACCAGGTGGCAGGATGGACCCAAAAGGGTGCGCGCGTCGGAATTCGCATAAAGGGCAAAGAGCGATGCCCGGGAGCGCGGCAGTCAGAGCGCCGCAACTCGAACACTTTACCAGCTGCCCTTCATGAAGGATCACCTCTTTTTCAGCGAAGACTTGCATGAAAGTCGGAGTTCGATTTATGGTCAATGCGATTGGGGCACAAATATGGATACATAGTTCGCAGCCAATGCAATTGCGCGCCTGAAGGATCAGTTTATATTCTTTCCTTACCTCGTTTTTTTCAAATTGCAATGCGCCTGTCGGACAAGCGCGTCCACATACACCGCAGGCCGTGCAAGTCTCTGAAACGGAAAGAGAGGCAAAGTTTAAACTGCCAAGCTGGGGACCTTCTTCCAGATCCGGCGCAGGCAAATGTGCAATTGCACTCAGAATTCTTCGTCGGTCCCGTCCTGGTCGATCACCTGGATCTGACTGCCCCTTTTCCAAAGAACGCGCCAGGGTTATCTTCCCCTGGCGGATTGCCTGACGAAATAAATCGCGCCGGGAGAGCGGTGGGTTTGTCGCTTCCCAAAGTGGGCGTTCCTCCCGGGAGTCCAGCTCTGAGGTATAGCGGAGGAAATCTTCTTTTCCCCAGCCTTTCAGGAGCTGATTCGCCTGGTTGACCTGCGTCTTGATTTGTTCGGGAAGAGATTCCCATTCGCAGTCTGCGCAGGCATCCATGCGCACCACCACGCGCTCCAGACCAAGGGCAGCCAGTGCAAGGTATGCTCCTGTACCCAGCCCCGCCAGGCAGCCTCGAATGCGAATCCCCGTGCTTGGTTCTGGCAACCCCAGGCTGGCCTGCGGATTTTTCTCGCATAACAATTCCAACCCGTTCCCGTCCAAATGAGTTACCGCATTCAGGAGTGACGCAACCTGGTCATCCGCTGTGTAGGCTCCCACCGGGCAGACCGTCAGGCAGGCCAGGCAGCGCTGGCATTTGTCGGGATGGAACGCAGGGGGTTTCCCCGGGTCGATCGCCTCGGTCGGGCAAACACCCAGGCAAGCGGTGCAAGTAGCATACCTGTCTTGCGAGTGCAAGCAATGGGTCGCATTGAAAACAACGGCTGAATGATCCAGGTTGGCGAATCGTTCTGCGGCTGAAATCAAGCTCACAACTGCTTTCCTTCCGGCAATTGATATTCAAGGGTTTCCGCCAGGGAGAGCAGCGTGCCATGCACCAGCATGGCCAGGCCTCGATAAAAATCCGTTTTGGCTTTCTCTTCAACCAAATTACACCAACTCGGGGCCCAGCGGAGCAGGTGTTCAGCAATGAACTGACGTTGAGCGGTTAATATTTGTTCAAACCGGCTATCGTCCTTCTCTTGCAGCGCCTTTAATCCAAGCATGGCCAGATGGGATATAAAAGTCAATTCAAGGCCGATATGGTCATCCGGCTCCTGGTGCAATTTTTCCGTCTCAACCCCGAAGCGGCGGAACCACTCACGCACCTGGAGAGTTTGTATCTGGAAAACCATGCGTTCGTCGTTAAAATCAGACAGATTCCCACGGCGGCGCCAGAACCTTGCCGGCACCTACGAGTAGGCGCATGTAATCTGCAACCAGAGCATTAAACAATTCGTCGCTCAGGCAGGAATTGTTTTCCCCGAACCAACTGCGAAGCAACTCCAGGCCTTGCACGGTTTCGGGCTGTTCCGCCCCAAATGGAACTTCCTCAAAAACGCCCTCGTCGACCAAAGATTGAAGCCAGGCTTTATCGGGCTCGGCGTAGAGAATTTTCCCCAACAATCCAAAAAGCAATTGCTCTCCCATTAAGGTTGTTTCTTGATCAAAATTAATATCGCTATCAGTCATATTTATTCCTCGTACAATCAATTGTGGTCATTTGCTGGGGTAGCCAGTGGAAGTTAGGAGGACAGGCAGTAGAATAATGGATACAAGGAGGTATGTATAAGTGATAAATGTAACCAAAACTGCCATATCAATTCCGACAAATAGTTATTCAATGGTTGTTCCGGATCATTCCTTATAAAATACCTTTCCCAGGGAAGCAATCAGGCGACTGCTTCCCCGGGATCTATTACAGGTTAGCTCAATTCAAAGTTAGAGGGTGATGCCTACTTGACTGGAGTAGAACAACCACCGGCCGAGCACCTCCGCAATGAGCACCAGGACGAAAGCAGCGTAGGCCATATAGCCCAACATCTTTTCGCGGCCAGCGGTCTGGGCATTCTGATAAAGGAATAACCCGAACACCCCGGCGCCAAGAAATGCCAGGATCATGCGAACGAGGAACAGCAGCCCTAACGGGCCGGCGATCAGCCTGGCACTTTCGACTGCCTGGGGTACTCCGGTCGCCAGCGAAACCAGGTAGACGGGTGTGACCACGAACTCCACGCCCAGCAAGATCACCGAAACCACCGCGATCCAGCGCAGTGCGCTGCGCAACAACTGGCATTGCAGGTCGGCACAGCCCGGGTTTTTCTTCTGAATGTAAGCATAGTTCGCTACAAACGCCGCACCCATGGCAAGCGTGCCCAACAGCAATGCGGTGGTATAGAAGGAAACCGGTGTCGCCAGGTTATTCCAGGCAGGCTGGGTCGGCAGCATGTAGATCTTGCTCATACAGAAGACAAGCACTATGCCGACCAGGGCAGCCAGCCAGGCGATCGCAGTCCGCAAGACTGCAGGGCCGAGTTTGAACCACTGCAGGATTGCATATAGAGCGCCCAGAACAAAGAAAACCGAACCGCTCAGGATCTCCCGGCTCAGCCAGGAGGAGCCAATATTCGTTATTGCGCGCGGCGCGGCGAGCGGGTTTCCCAAGTGAAAGAGGGATACAAGCAGGCCCAGGCCCAGCACGAGGATTATCGCGATCAAAGAGCGATCGCCCATCCGATCAGCTTCCTCAACTCCTGCTTTGCGGGCCACGAAAAATCTAACCACGCCCAACACCAGGAATGCGCCAACGGACATTTGCGCCAGGATGGTAAAGGTGACTAGAACAACTTCCCTCATATCCATCTTACACCTCCTCCAGTTTGATGATCCGCCCGGTTCCCTTGCCGCTTGGTTGGGAATGCTTGTGGGGGGTTATCACAATTGCCGGATTGGTAATATTTGCGGCTGGCAATGGCTCAATGGCATTCACTGTGCCGTGCGCCTTCTGCAGTGCATCCAGTTCGCCAAACCCAATGCACGCATCGGGCAGGCATCCACGCAGGCCGGGTTTTGACCTTTCGCCTGCAGGTCCTGGCAGAAATCGCATTTGGTCATGAACGCCGCTTTTTCGTTGAATTGAGGAGCGCCGTACGGGCAGGCCCATTCACAGTAGCGGCAGCCGATGCACACATTGGCATCGATCAATACCATCCCATCCTCACGTTTTGTGATGGCTTTTGCCGGGCAGACATTGAGACAAAGCCGGGTTTTCGCAGTGCATGCAGGCGATCGAGAGTGGAGTATACGAATACGTTATTGGCGATCAGTATCCCAGATGGCGTGGATCATTGACCCAACCGCCGCCACCGTAATCAAATACCTTGCGCCAGTTCATACCTACGGGCAGGTTATTCTTGTCTTTGCAAGCGATTGAACAGGCTTTGCAGCCCGTGCAGACGCTTGAATGAAGTAAAAGGCTAATTGTTTCGCCATGCTTATGCCTCCTTAAGGGGAATGCGCTGAGGCCATTGTGAATCCGGCAGTAACCTAGGCCCATTCCATTTTTCAACCTGGACCATCTGCGAGTTGAAGCCCATGTTACCTTCGCCGAGTGCACGCCTGCTTCCAGGTAGTTGTCCGAGCCGGCTTTATCAACACCCAGGGTTTCGTCAAATTCCGTCCAGGCGCCGTGGGGCAGGTAAGTAACACCGGGCATGATGCGTGCGGTCACCAACACGTGCCGGATCGTGCTGCCTTCCGAGCTGGTGATCTTGACCACGTCGCCGTTCTTGATCCCGCGCGCGTTGGCATCGATGGGGTTCATGCCAGAACTCATGCGGGAAGGCTTCGCGCAGTTGCAAAACATTGTCAAATTCGCTGTGGCTGCGGCGCCAGTAATGCTTGTTGTACATTTGCAGCGGATAAGGTCCCTTGATCTTTTTCTTCCAGTCGCTGAAAGTGGCTTCATAGCCGCGCTGTGGCCGGAATATATTCCGGGATCGGGCGGATCTGACTGAAGCCGTACCGCCTTGATATCGGCAGCCAGTTTCCGGCAGTGCAGTTCAATCTTGCCGCTTTCCGTTGTGACCGGGTTCTTCACCGGGATCTTCACGGAAGGCTCTTAAGGGCAATAGTCGTATAATTATCGCCTTCTTTCCGTGGCAACCTGGTAGCTGCCCTTTTCTTGAACTCCATGATCGGGATGACCCCGGTTTGTGGTTTACCGGTCACGCCCAGCGCGTCCAGATCCTGCTGGGTAATGGTGACGAGTGTTTCCTTCGTCTTCCCATCCGCAGCCAGAACGGTTGCGCCGGCGATCTTGTTAAAGGCCTGCTGTTTATCCGAAATCTCGGTACTTGTGCGGCATCATACACGCCCAGGCGCAAGCCGATCTGCCAGTCGATCCAGGAGTCGTCCTTGGCTTCGAACATGGGCTCGATGACGCGGTCCATCCAGAACAGCGCTTCGCGGTTTGGATTGGTGATGTAGTTATCCCGCTCCCAGTGCGTCGTCACCGGCAGGACCACATCGGAATAACGGCGCCGAAGAGGTCAGGTGGAAGTCCTGCGTCAGGACGAACTCGACCTTGCGATAGGCCTGGATGCCTTTGGCCTGACCGACAGTCGTCTGCAGGCGTGAACCCTTGGTGTTGTACATAGATCATTTGGATATTGACTTTCGTCTTTTTTTCAAACCTCGATGTACTCACCCGTCAGAACGGCATTCCAGATTTCATTGTTGTTAATATTGGTTTTGATCGGATTTGTCAGGAGCCTTCAAGCACGGTGCCAGCCGCGCCGGCAGTGACCAGAGCGGGGCCGATATTTCCAGCATGTGCCATGCCGGGTTTGGCCGGTACCGCCACCGCTGATGCCGATCGAGCCAATCATCGAGGCGACCGCAAAAAATGCCTGGCCGAGAGTTTGTGCGCCATTGATACGGGCCGAAGCATCGCTTTCCATGAAAGCCACCGGGCTGGTCTGCGCAATTTCATAGAGTGAAGGAACGGATCTTTTCAGGCGCCACGCCGCAGATCTCGGAAGCCCATTCCGGGGTCTTGGCAGGATAATTCTTGTGCCCTGCGGGAGCAGGATTGCCGCTGGCATCCAGGCCCAGCACATAATCTTGGTAGTTGTCTTCCGGGTCCGCGCCTTCTGGCAGGCTGGTCTTGTCAAAGCCGATCGTGCAGCGTTTGATGAAGTCCCAATCGATCAGGGGATTGGTGTCGGGATTATCTTCGGTGATCAGCACGTAACCCATGGCGAGCAGCATGGCGGTATCGGTGCCGGGCCGGATGGGAATCCACTCGTCCGCCAGTACCTGGGCCGAGTTGTTGAAGTAGGGGTCGATAAAAATAAATTTTGCCCCGGCCTTCTTGGCCTGCATATAGTTGTAGCAAGGGTTGCCGCCGCTCGAAGTGATCGGATCGGTGCTCCACATCACGATCAATTTCGACTTGCGCAAGTCCAGCCGGTCGTTACCGGCATTGATCATAATCTGCCAAACACGCGCGGCCCGGTGTAATCCCACGTGCCCGATGAGGTCGAGCCCCACGTGTTGACATAGCCGCCCGCGGCCGCGATGGCATTGGTGCCCCACAGGACCGAACCGGCGCCATATTGTTGTCGTGATGCGTTTGTATTCAGAGGTAACGATGTCGAGGGCTTCATCCCAGGTGATGCGCACCCATTCGTCTTTTCCGCGCAGGCGATTTATCGCCGCCGCCCGGCGCCCAGTGGGCGCGCTTCATCGGGTATTTGAGGCGATCCGCCCCAAAGACGCGCTGGCGCTGTGAACGCCCGCGCGAGCAGCCGCGCTGCTGCGGATAATCGGGGCTGTCGGGGTGCGTGTCGTCGGTCTTCTGGCGCGTGACGACGCCATCTTCAACGTAAGCCACGTTCAAACAGCGACCGCCGCAGTTGCCCCAACAGGCTGCCGGAACCCACTTACCCTCATCAGTGGCTGCATTTTCAGCAGCAGCTTTTACAGCCTTCAGGCCGTATCCCAACCCTCCTGCCAACGCAGCCGTCCCGCCCAGCGCCGCGCTCCACTTCAAGAAGCTGCGCCGGTTGAGAGCTGTATTGGTCAGAGCTTTGGTGAGGAAATTCTTATCAGACATATTTTCCTCCAGATTGTTCAAAGGAATGATGGACTTGCTCGCTCATTGCAAAGCCTTGCGGCCCAAACAGAATCGTTTCCGGGTTTCGGTTATGATTGATAGGTACTCCTTGTAGTGGATTGGTAAGTCCAGGGCCAATTGTGAATTTCACTACTAAAGGATACCCCTCCACTGCAGGTCAATCATCCCCCCGGAGAGTAATCTGGCATCACCCTATTGGGTGATATTGCATTTATCTGTTCCGGGGTGAAACTAATCCCCGTTCGAAGGCATACGTGGCGGCCTGTGTCCTATTTTCCAGATGGAGTTTTTCCAGGATGTTCTTCAGGTGAGTTTTTACTGTATTCACAGAAATGGAGAGACTCTCGCCAATTTCTAAATTGCTGGCTCCGCTGGCAACCAGCCTCAGAACCAACAATTCCTTCTCGGTCAGGGAAGTCTCACCCTTATCGTCCTGAACCAACCGGTCCGCCACTCCTTTGAGCAGTCGCGAGGCCACCGCCCGCGTCATTGCAGCTTCTCCACGGGAGACGCCATCGATCATACTAAAGAGTTCTTCTGCATCCAGGCTTTTCAGTAGATATCCTGAAACGCCCGATTGAGCTGCTTCATAAAGATGCCCGTCCTTTTCTGATGAGGTCAGGATTACGATGGCTATTTTAGGAAATTTAGCATGAATCGCCTTGGCTGCCTGCAGTCCATCCAGTATAGGCATATAAATATCCATCAGGATGGCATCGGGTTTTAGTTCCTCGGCTAAATAAATGGCTTCTTCACCTGTTTCCGCTTCACCGATCACCTCGACCAGGTCTTGTCGCGTTTTCATCAAGCTGATCAGCCCCTGGCGGAATAGCTTATGGTCGTCAGCTATGAGAACTCTTATTGTCATATTTTCTTTTTACCTTTATTTAGATTTTATAAGCCTACACGCACATGAATGGCATAGAACAGGAAACGTCCCAGGATTTCAGCGACCATTACCAGCAAGCAGGCAATCAGGTCTTGTAGCAGGATATTTTCTGCTGCCCGTTTCTTCTGATGGGTATGTGCTGCCACCACGGCCAGCCATCCCACCCCTACAAAAAGCAGCACAAGACGAAGGATCAGCAATGGTTTGTAGATTTTCAGAAGCAGGTCCAGGCTTGTTTGTGCGGCTGTATTTCCCGAAAATAGTAATGCAATTTGAAAATAAGTAATGGCGGCCATGATGATGCACAGGGTTACCTCCAATACTGACAATTTGCCCAATGATCCTTCGATCAATTGCGCATGTATCGCCTGACCTTGCTGTCCCTGTGATTCCTGGAAAATCTGGACCATCCTAAAAAGAACAGGGACTGTAACCACTCCCAGGAGGAATGTAGTAATTAGGAAGGAAGCCGGTGTTAGCAGGGAATTCCAAGCTGGCTGCGAAGGCAGGAGGTAGATCCGGGACATACAAAAATCTGTGGCAAGACCGAATGAGAATGCCAGCCACCCCGTAATAGTAATGCTTTTATGGAGAGGTTTTTTTGACCAGATTAAGAGCAGCAGGATCCCGAGAAAAAGAACATAAAATAAATTCGTCAGTATTTCCCGGCTCAACCAGGAGGAAGCCAAATTTCGCAAGGCCAGAAATGACAGATAAGGCCTGCTTATATGGAGATGTGCAAAAATGATGGCAAAGAAAGCCGTGGCAAAAAGGATGAGAACCGGGATCTTGATGGCCTGGTCTATTTTTACCAACCCAAATCTAGATCTACCAAAAGTACGGATCACCAATATGATAAATAGTGCCCCAACAGATAGTTAAGATCAAAATCGTATAGACGGGCAAAGTCCATTCGCGAATATTCATGATATGCATCCCAACGGAGAAAAGGTGATCCTTGGTTTAGGTTGAAAATAATGTCCGGCTTGTTTTCGCTTTGTCAGGTTGAAGGCATGGAAGCCAGCATTCGACCAGTGTGCCGTTTGCCGGCCCAGAACGAACATCCAGGCTTCCGCCAACACTGCTGGCTCTTTCTTTCATGGTTGTCAGGCCGAAATGGCGTTTTGAATCGTATCTCAACAGTCCAATGCCATCATCCGCTATCTGAAAATAAATATATTCGCCATCCTCGCGCACCTTTCTTGTTACCAACACATTGACAAGGTTGGCGCGTGCGTGTTTGCGCACATTGGCAAGGGCTTCCTTTAATATGCAAACCAGTTGAACTTCAGCTATGGAAGAAAGCCTGAGATCGTTTTCCACTTCATTTTGTAAGTGGGTTTCAATGCTGGTCTGGACTCCAAACTCCTCCAAGTATTCGCCTAATGCTGAAACAAGTCCTTTTTCATCAGCCAGTGTGGTTCGTAAACTGAGGATATTTTCCCGTACATCGGCGTTGGCAACCTTTATCGCTTGCCTCATTAGTTCCAATTCGGCAGCCAGGGCTGCCTGATTACCTTGTTTGAGCAGCGCATCCAAAGTCTGTACTTGCAGGTTCAGGTAACCTAACACCTGTGCGAGTCCATCATGCATATCCCGGGCGATCCGGGCTCGTTCCTGCGTGATTGAAAGGGATTGCAACCTTGAAGTCATCAAGGCGTGCTGCAGGGCGATCACAACCTGATCTGCCATGCATTCCAACCAGACCAGGTCCGTGTCCGAATAGTGCTTCCCCGTCAATCGGGCAGCCCACATGGCGCCGATCGGACGATTTTCGATTTCAAGGCAAACGATCCCAACGCTGCTGGCGGGTGCTTCCAAGGAATACATCACATTATCCAGATCGGCGGGAGATTCATCTCCGGAGGTATGAAACGCATGGGTGGTTTTCATGGTTTCCAAAATTAAAGGTGTTTGCACGACAATCGGAGACTCAACCAGCGCAGTCTTATCCTTGACCGAATAACATTTCAACTCCAGGCAGGATTCATCTTCATTGATCAGAGCCAGCCCGATGAAATCGGAACCTAGCAACTCCCGGGCGTTTCCAGTAATGTATGCCAGGATTTCATCCACATCATTCAACTCCATAATTCTGCTGTTAATATTGAACAGGACCTCCGTCCAACGTTCAGCGGTCTGTCTAGCGGCAATTTCTGAGTTAAAAGCATTTTCCTGGGCCCGGTCACGTTCTTCTTTCAGAGACATTACCTGCGTCTTCCGGCTGGCATCGAACACATCCAAGCCTCTCACTACAAAGAAGGTTACTGCAAAGGAAGATAACATCCGCCAGAATGAAATGGGTAGACCGGTTACATCCAAAATGCGCTGATAATCCAACCATGCGGTCAATCCAAGAAATCCTGTAGTTCCTGCCTGTTCTCCTGTGAAGGCGTTAAAAACAGTGCGATTATAGTTGTAATAAGAAGCTGGCCCATATGGAGCAGCCGGTACAACAAGCCCGACGATAAATGCTTCAAACAGAAACGCCACACCAGCCCCCAACATCAGCTGTGCAACATCGGAGAGACCGATTTTCCGTTGCATTTTCCACTGACGCAGGAAACCGATACCGGCCATAATGGCACCCGGAAGATAGAGCAGATAACGGGACCATATATCAATAGGGATCTTTATCGGGGATGGCGTAACGAATGTGGTTGCCGCGTAGGTGATAAAGTAAGCGATCGGAACGATCAGCACCCCTGGAATAAAAATAGTCCAGGCCGGTAAAGGGATTTCTTTCAAGATTTCCCAACCGAATTTGAGCAAAATTAAACCTGTAAGAGGCTGGGAGATCATTCTCAATATATTTAGTATATTTAGATATTCCTGTGTTCCTCCGCTGTTCAGGAACATATCGATCCAACTCGTTACTCCACAGAGAAAGCCAAATCCAGCCAGCCATTTTAGATGCCTGTTTAAAGGCAGATCACTCCCTTGACGGGACTGCAAATAGGCAGCAAGTCCAAGCCCTTCAAATGCAAGACCGGTTAAGAAATAAATGAACATTATTGTCCAAATACGTTGATATATCGAGGAAAACGTTCCAAAAATAGATAATTTGAGTACATACTTATCCGAATAATACCTGCAAAGTAGGCAAATCTTAATTGATTTTTATCCCTATATTGGTCATTACAAAATAACCTGGATTATGTGCCCGTCCATAAAAAATCGCGGCGGGGACTGTCGCTTTCAGGCGACAGGGGAAGCCGCAACCTCCTTTCGGAAATGATTGACAAAGAACGGAGTTATTAGTACACTTGTTCTGATTTTCTCCCCGGGAGTTTTGCCTTGCCGATGCTCCGCACTTATAAATATCTCCTTCGCCCGGATCCTGAACAGGCCAAACAGCTGGACCTCTTGCTCTCGCAATCCCGCCTGGTCTACAACGCGGCTCTCGAGCAGCGGATTACCGCCTACCAGCAGACAGGCGAAGGCATAGGGTATGCCACCCAGTGGACCCGCTTGCGAGATTTGCGCCGGGAGAACCCAGCTACGCTTGGACAGGTCAACGCTTCCAGCTTGCAACACTTGCTGCGCCGGCTGGATAAGTCTTTTGCGGCTTTCTTTCGCCGCTTGAAGGCGGGTGAGAAGCCCGGCTTTCCTCGCTTCAAAAACCGGAATCGCTTCAAGAGTTTCGAATATACCTACGGGGATGGGTGCAAGCTGCGTCAGAACGAGCAGGGTCGCAGATCGTTCTACATCCAGAATGTGGGCGAAATCCGCATGTGCTACCACCGGGCTATTCCAGTCGAAGCAAAACTCAAGCACGCTGTCGTCAAGCAAACCTGCGATCACTGGTATGTCTGCCTGATGTTGGAACTGCCCGCCCCTGAGAAGCGGCTTCTCCTGACTGGTAAACAGGTGGGTGTCGATGTGGGTCTGAAGAACCTGGCTGCGCTCTCTGCTGGGGAACTGATTGAGAACCCCTGTTGGCTGCGGGAAAGCCTGGCCAAACTGCGGTGCCGGGAGCGACACGCTTCCCGGCAGGTCAAAGGTAGCCACCGCCAGCGAGAAACCTATCACCAGATCGCCCGATTGCATGAACGGATCGCCCATCAACGGGCGGATTATTTGCATAAGGTCAGCGCCCGGCTTGTGACCCAGAACGACCTGATTGCGATTGAGAACCTCTGCCTCGGTTTCATGAACCGAAACAGACACCTGTCTCTCTCCTCGCATGACGCAGGGTTTGGATTGTTCCGGCAGATGCTGGAGTACAAGGCTGAAAGTGCCGGTATTCAAGTGATCCCCGTGAACCCGTCCAACACCACCCAGGTATGCAGCGTTTGCGGGAGGATTGTTCCAAAAGACCTGTCGGTTCGTGTTCATGCGTGTCCCGATTGTGGCTTAGTCCTTGATCGAGACGTGAATGCGGCTCGGAATATCCTGGCTTTGGCTTTATCAGACCCGCTCGGACGGAGCGGTCAGCTGGTAACGTGGGCGGTTGCGCTGTGCGTTAGCTGAGAAGCCGTCGCCTTTAGGCGACGGAGAACGTCACGTGGACAAATTTGAAAACAAAAACCCCCAAATGCGGGGGCTATAAAAAGAAAAGAATTACATTTTGGTGACCGACCCGAGGCTCGAACTCGGAACCCACTGATTAAAAGTCAGTTGCTCTACCATTGAGCTAGTCGGCCATGCGGACGGTATTATACACCAAAGGAAAAGGGTGTCAATGAACTCTC
>CAWALN010000026.1:0-386227 GCA_963782935.1 uncultured Chloroflexia bacterium
ACATAGGTCCCCTCCAGCTGCCGGTCAACAATCTGGGGTTGTACGGGATGGTCTATGGGGTCATTCTGGGGGCGGCTTGCACCTGCTCATCCAGGTGCCGGGATTGCTTCGGTACCAGTTCCATTGGCGGCCCGTCATCGGCTTAAGAAATCCTGGCGTTATGCGGATCATAATCCTGTTGTGGCCGCGGTCCTGACCATGGCCTCCATCCAGGCCTATTTCGTTGCGCGAGATAGCCTGGCTTCCTTTTTTGATACCGCCGGGGTCGGCGTGCTGAACTTAGGCTGGACCATCCAGCAGGTGCCCGAGACAATCATCGGCACCGCCATCGCAGTGGCGATGCTACCTTCCCTGGCAGAGTTCATTAACCCGTGGCCCGAGACGGGTGATTTCGTCAAGACAATCAATCGGGCTCTCCGGGTGATGCTGGGATTGTCTTTGCCGGTGGCGGTGATCCTGGCGCTGACCATCCGCCCGCTGGTAGCGAGTTTCTTTGGCTATGATGCGAACCGGCTGAACCTGGTTACCTGGTGCACGTGGGCTTTCCTGTTCGGGCTCGTAGGCGACACGTGGCTGGAAGTGGCGGTCCGGTCGTACTATGCCGACCAGAACACCCGCACACCGCTGGTGGCGGCCTTCCTTCAGGCAGTTTCTTTTGTGATCCTGTCCCTTATCCTGAGACCCTTGCTGGGATTGGCCGGCATTCCCCTGGCCGTGGCCCTGACATTCACCACCCAGGCGTTGGTGCTGCTGTCGCTGCAGAACCGGCGCTTTCCGGGCCTTATTGATGTAAAAACTACGGCTGTGCGGGCAGGTCTCGCGGCCATTTTGGCGGGAATAGTTGCGCCAATCTTCCTCCTGGGGTCTTTGCAGGGGGATATGGCCTCAGACATGCTGCGCCGGTATTTTTCGATTCCCATCCGGTCATTGATCCCCTCCATGGCCTGGACCTTGGAAAGCGTGGGCCACGTGCTCAACAGCCTGGTCCGGTTGGGAGCCTGTACTCAGCTCAAGGAGAACGAGTATTCCCTGTCGGAACCCCTCCGCCAGGTCCGGGAGGGTTGTGCGCTGCCGGGGAAGGTCTTTTGGCTGACCCTCCGCCGGTCGGATGTGGAGAGCGATGAGCTCCCGGAAACGGAAGCCGAGCATATCGGTTTTTGCTCCGGCGGCACGCACCTGGTCTTCTCGTGGATGAATGGAACCTTTCGCCTGAAGACGTTCTCCGGGGCGGAGGTTGTGGAAATGATCGCTAAAGAGATATTCCCGGTCATCCTGCCGCCCGTACAGCCGCCCGTCCGGCCCCCGGCGGTTCCGGCCGTCCGGGCTGCCGCCGCGCCTGTAATAAAGAAAAAAATCCCCACAGGCCTGATTGCCGGCCTGGTAGGGGTAATGCTGGTCGCCTGTGTCCTCTTGGTCGTGGGGTTGGTCTTACTCTTGGTGTAATTCAGGAGAACGGACAGTCACACTGCGGTACGGTGCAGGCACAGATCACAGAGTTCACAGAGAGAAAGAAAAGAATCTTCTCTTTCATTAGTTCTTCTCATCTTTTCTCTGTGCACTCCGTGGCTGTCTTTCTCTTTATTAGTTCTTCTCATCTTTTCTCTGTGCACTCCATAGCTGTCTTTCTCTTTCATTAGTTCTTCTCATCTTTTCTCTGTGCACTCCGTAGCTGGTCTTTCTTTTTGATTAGATTCTTGTTCATCTTTTCTCTGTGTGCTCCCCGGCCGGTCTTCCTGATAACGATCACTGTTTCCTATTGAAGTTTTGTATCTTTGAATGACCCAATGGCCTTGCGTTTATCTCGGAAGATATCGAAGACCATGTCCCACCCGGCCGTTTTAAGGGTCAACATGACCGGCTCGGATGGGTTGAGCAGCTTGATGTAGGGGGATTTGTAGGCCCCGTCTAGCATGCCTCTCTGCCGCAGGCGGGGGTCCATCACCGGCTCCATGATGGCATTCAGTTTTCGGTCCATATTCTGGAGGGAGCGCAGGGCCGCGCTGCTCATGAAGCGCACGTTGGACAGGTCCATGAGGATGTAGCGTGTGCCCGAGTTGATCGTGCGGGTGGCCGTTTGGTCGAGCTCCTGGTAGTTGGATGAGTTGATCGCGCCGGCGATATGCAGGATGGTGACGAGGACACGGCTTTGTTCGTGGGTGACTCTGATATCCATTACGGGATTCCTCTTTAGTCTTCTTGGGTGGATAAATATGACCTCTTATATCCGGTTTTTTGGAAGAAGTCAAGTCTATCAAAATAGTATATAAATCCTACTATTTAATACAAAAATTCACTACCTGGCCCCTTGGGTATTTCATCCCGCCGGTGCTGGCTTCAGACAATGATCCCTTCCTCCAAGCGAAGCGAAGTAGACCCTTGCGAGGTATGCGTCTGGAGTGTCAGTGGAACTCTGCCAGGAATTTGCTGTAGCAAACCGCAAAGCTTCGGGATTTATAAAGTAACTCGCAAGGATGCCCGGCGGGACGTTCATACCGGGCCCTGATCCACGGTCTTCATCCCGCCGGTCTTCTTCAGACAATAATCCCTTCCTCCACTCCCAACTAAGAGACCCTTGCGAAGGTTCGTCTTGCCAGGTAACTCTGCCAGGAATTTGCTGTAGAAAACATAGGTCCATTTCAAAGAGACCCTTCGCAAGGATGCCCAGCAGGACGTTTTTGGCGGCCATCATCCTTGAAAATCCAATCAAATCACATGATCTGACTGCTCTTGGGGGTGTGTGTGAGTAGATACCATCATTGAGATACCTTATTTCCTTCTCTTCTTAGTGAACCTTCGGTTCCTCGTGTCCTGACGCTCTTGGTCAGGATCGTGGTGAAATCTTTGATCTTCACGCCAAAAGCAATACTTGCAAGGAAATTGGTATGCAACTGAAAACACCCGCCTGCACAGATACAGCATATAATGGACTCGGGTATTAAAGGGGAAGCTTTATAGGTTTCATGTTCGGGGCATTTATCCGGTAGAGCGATATTCGTTTTGTTATCATCTTTTTCTTCCCGTCGTGTACATTGTGTCCGTCGTGTTTAAGATTCTTCGTACTTTGGCTTTTCAATCTCTGTTGAGCATCGCGAAAAAGGAGCCATGAATACCAAAACCCACCTTCCTCAGCTCTGCAAGGGTCGGTCGGCCCGCCTTGCTCTGGCGGTCATCTTCACCTTCAGCCTGTTCCTATGGATGGGCCCAGCCGCACAGGTTGAGGCTGGCACCCGTACCGATATTCCCGGTCCTTCCGGCAGCGCTGCCTTTGGCAAAGTCACCGTGCTGCCCAATGGCAACTTCGTGGTGGTGGACAAGGGCTACGATATCCCCGCCCCGCCGGTTACCGATGTGGGGGCCGTCTACCTCTACAGTGGCAGCGGGACGTTGATCAGCACCCTCACAGGCTCCCGCGCCGGCGACCAGGTCGGGTCCGGCGGGATTTTCGTGCTTGCCAATGGAAAATACGTGGTCTCCAGCCCGGATTGGGATAATGGGACGACTTCCAATGCGGGCGCAGCCACCCTGTGCACTGACGCGGCCGGCTTGAATGGAATCGTCTCGGCCTCCAATAGCCTGATCGGTCCCGCCAACACTCGCACCTCCTCGGCCGGTCTGATGCCGTTGAGCAGCGGGAACTATGTGGTCAATAGTCCGGATTGGAACAACCTTCGGGGGGCCGCCACCTGGGTAAACGGCGCCACCGGCCTGATCGAGACCATCTCAGCCTCCAATAGCCTGGTGGGTGCAACCTCCATGGACTTCGTCGGATCGGGGGTGATGCCGCTTGAAAACGGAAATTACCTGGTGTTCAGTCCCACCTGGGATCTGGGCTTGCTGAGCGAAGTCGGGGCAGTCACCTGGGGAAGCGGCCTCGCCGGAGTAAAAGGGGTGGTCTCTGCGTCCAACAGCCTGACCGGCTCCAGCGCGGGCGATATGATTGGTTTTCCAATACCGCTTTCCAACGGTAACTATGTAGTGATGAGTCATTCCTGGAATAACAACCTGGCGTCCGACGCCGGAGCGGCTACCTGGGGAAACGGGCTGACCGGTATCACCGGGTCGGTGTCGGCTTCCAACAGCCTGGTCGGCAGCCAAACTATGGACTTGGTGGGCAGTGTGGTTCCGCTCCAGGACGGCAATTACCTGGTGCTAAGTCCCGATTTAAATGGGGGTGCCTATAAATTAGGGGCAGTCACCTGGGGGAATGGTGCCAACGGCAGTGTCAAGGGATCCATCACTGTAGCCAATAGCCTGGTGGGTTCCTCGAACGGAGACCGCGTGGGTTCGGGAGGCGCCCTGGTCCTCCCCAACGGCAGCGTGGTGGTGGCCAGCCCCGAATGGCATAATGTCTCGGTGGCGGCTGCAGGCGCGGTGACGTGGGTGAGCAGCAAGGCGGGATTGACGGGTCCGGTCACAACGGTCAACAGCCTGGTCGGGTCGCACGCAAATGATCGGGTCGGAGGCGAAGGCGTCCTCGACCTGGGTAACGGCAATTATGTGGTCGTCAGCCCCCTGTGGGATAACGCTGGCGTGACGGATGCCGGGGCGGTCACGTGGGGGAACGGCGCCACCGGTGTGATGGGAACGATCTCTGCCGTCAACAGCCTGGTGGGCTCCTCCAGTTCAGACCAGATCGGCACACAATCGGGCGGCGAGGTGACCGTGCTCACCAACGGCAATTATGTGGTGGCCAGCCCGTATTGGGATAACACGGGGGCGGTGGATGCCGGGGCGGTCACATGGGGCAGCGGCATTGCCGGTGTGCACGGAGCCATCTCTTCCGCCAACAGCCTGGTGGGCGCCCACGCCGGCGACCAGACCGGCCTTTATGGCGTAACGGCTCTCACGAATGGCAATTACGTCGCCAGGATCCCTTATTGGGATAACGTCGCCGTAAATGATGTAGGCGCAGTCACGTGGGGGAACGGTGCGAGCGGCGTCATTGGAGTGGTATCCGCCTCCAACAGTCTGGTCGGGTCGCATACGGGCGATCAAGTCGGCGTGTTTGGCGTGACGGCCATCGCAAATGGCAATTATGTCGTGGTCAGCCTGAATTGGGCCCATGGGGGAGCCGCCAGCGCAGGTGCAGTCACCTGGATGGATGGCGCGGTAGCATCCGCGGGTGTGGTATCCACAGCCAACAGCCTGGTCGGTTCCCAATTTGGTGACAGTGTCGGCAATGTAACGCCTCTGCCTGATGGAAATTATATGGTGGCCAGCCCCTCTTGGAATAATGAAGGCACTGCCGATGTCGGCGCGGTGACGGTGATCAACGGGATGGCGGCTTGTGCGCCGGAAGAAAAGGTCGGCGAGATCAACTCGTCCAATGCCGTCATCGGCGTCGCCTCCGGGGCCGGATCGACAATGGAGTTCAGTTATGACGCTTTCCATCACCGCCTGGTGGTGGGACGCCCGTCCGATAACGCCGTCAGCCTCTACACTCCTGTTGATTGTTACAAATATGTCTACCTACCAATGCTGAGAAAGTAACCGCTACCGTTTTCTTTCCGCTGATCAAAAGAATGGGATGCGGATTCCGCCCCTCGGAATCCGCATCCGTTTTCCTCTTTCCCTTTTTGAAAAAATGCCTATTGACAGATGAAACATACGTTCTATAATGAGAGTATGAGACCTCCTTCTTTCATCCGCCGCCAACCAAAAGATCCACCTCCCAGTTGTTCCTCCCCTCGATCCTTGAAACAAATACCTGTGCAGGGAGCGCATCCAGCGTTCCCTTGCCACACCTCATGGCGCTCTTTGTCAGGACGTGTCCAGACGGTCTTTGTCGGGACGTGTCCAGACGGTCTTTGTCGGGATACCGAAGATCGCGGAGCACGTGTGCCCGACAGGGTATCCCTGTAGGACATGACGTGTACCGCACGTTCTCTGTGCAGGTAGTCTTCGGTATTCGTGTTAAATCTTTTCCTGCCATATCCGCTCGCCAAAGGTTGTCGCTTGAAGATATTCGTTTCCATTCGTTTGCAAAAACACCCTCTTCCAATACCAATTGATAATGAAGAGACTTGAGAGCAGGTATTCGTTCCTTGAAAAACAGGATCGAATACGAATAATCCACCTTTGCCGTTGACATTTGACCAAATAACCATTCACTGATACCTGATCCTTCCTTACCCTTGTAAAATCGCCCAAGTTGTTAGACAATTGGGCCATAAATAAATCCGACCAAGGAGAACGAATGACCCGAATGACCCGACCTTTTGTGGCAACCCCGCTGAAACTCATCCGTCCGGTCCCCTGCGATATGGATATCGCCCAGGCGGCCTCCCTCAAACGCATCCTGCGGGTGGCGGAGGAGTGCGGCATCCTGCCCGAGGAGATCGAGTTTTACGGCCCTTATAAGGCCAAGATCAAGCTGGAGATCCTCGAGCGGCTGAAGGACCGCCCGGACGGCAAATACATCGACGTGACCGCCATCACGCCCACTCCGCTGGGAGAGGGCAAGACCACCACCACCGTCGGGCTCAGCCAGGCGCTGGGTGTCCACCTGGGCAAGCGCGTCTTCACCTGCATCCGCCAGCCCTCCCAGGGACCCACGTTCGGCATCAAGGGCGGGGCGGCCGGCGGCGGCTACTCCCAGGTCGTGCCGATGGACGAGTTCAACCTGCATCTCACCGGCGACATCCACGCCATCACCGCCGCCAACAACCTGCTCGGCGGCCGCCATCGATGCGCGCATGTTCCACGAGTGCGGCCAGGACGATGTCAAGCTGTTCGACGCCCTCTGTCCGCCGGATCGGGACGGCAAGCGCCGGTTCTCTGCCTCCATGCTGCGCCGGCTGGAAAAACTGGGCATCTCACAAGACCGATCCGGACGAGCTGACCCCGGCAGGAGCGGTCCCGCTTTGCCCGCCTGGATATCGATCCCGCTTCCATCACCTGGCGGCGGGTCATCGATACGAACGACCGCTTCCTGCGGGAGATCGAGGTGGGCCTCGGCCCGGAGGAGAAGGGCCAGACCCGCCGGACCGGCTTCGACATCACCGTGGCGAGCGAGATCATGGCCATCCTGGCGCTGACGAGCAGCCTGGAAGATATGCGCGAGCGCCTGGGCCGGATGGTCGATCGGGACCAACACTCGCGGCGAGGCCGTCACCGCCGAGGACCTGGGCGTGGCCGGGGCCCTGATGGTGCTGATGAAGGATGCCATCAAGCCGAACCTGATGCAGACGCTGGAGGGCACGCCCGTCTTCGTCCATGCCGGGCCGTTCGCCAACATCGCCCCCGGGCAGTCCTCCATCCTGGCCGACCGGATCGCCCTCAAGCTGGCCGATTACGTCATCACCGAATCCGGTTTCGGAGCCGACATCGGCATGGAGAAGTTCTTCGACATCAAGTGCCGCGCCTCCGGGCTGGTGCCGCAGGTGGTGGTGCTGGTGGCGACCGTGCGGGCCCTGAAGATGCACGGCGGCGGCCCGAAGGTGGTGGCGGGCAAACCCCTCGCCCCCGAATACACCAGCGAGAACCTGGACCTGCTCCGCCGGGGCCTGCCCAACCTGGAGCGGCACATCCGCAATGCCCTCAAGTTCGGCGTCAACGTGGTCGTGGCGATCAACAATTTCTCCACCGATACGCCCGCCGAGGTGGAACTGATCCGCCAGGCGGCCCTCGAGATGGGCGCGCTGGATGCGGTCGTCTCCACCCATTGGATGGATGGCGGCGCCGGTGCGGTCGCGCTGGCCGAGGCGGTGGTGCGGGCGGCCGAGCAGCCGGAGCATTTCCGCAGCCTGTATCCGCTGGACTTGCCCATCAAGGAAAAGATCGAGATCATCGCCCGCGAGATTTACGGCGCCGACGGGGTGGACTACCTCCCGAAGCTGAAGCCAAGATCGAGCTGTATACCCGCCTGGGTTTCGATCAACTTGCCCATCTGCATGGCCAAGACCCATCTCTCCTTCACCCACGACCCGGCTATCAAGGGCGCCCCGGTGGGGTTCCGCCTGCCCATCCGGGATGTACGCGCTTCGGTCGGGGCTGGCTTCATCTATCCGCTGGTCGGCAAGATGAGCACCATGCCGGGCCTGCCCACCCGCCCGGCCTTCTACGACGTCGATCTGGATCTCGAAGACCGGCAAGGTGGTTGGGTTATTCTGAGAAAGGGAATTTAAACACAAAGGACACAAAAGTACACGACGGAAGAAAGAAAGACATATAAAGAAGTCAATTATTAAACTTTCCTATTTACCATCGTGTCAGTTGTGTTAAAAGCACTTTCTTCGTTCTTACCATCGTGTTCCTTCGTGTCCTTTGTGTTTGGATTTTTTCCGTCATATCCGTCGTGTCCGTCGTGTCCGCTGCACCGCAGTGTATGTCCCGCGTCCTCTGTTTCCATCGTGTTCTTATGCAGGGTCGTGGTAAAAGCATTTTCTTCGTCCTTACCATCGTGTTCCTTGGTGTCCTTTGTGTTTAGAATTCTTTATATTTAGATTCCTTTTATCTTTATTCGGTATATTTACTCTTTAGGAGGTATTGCATGGCAGTGGAAATCAACCGACGCGAAGAGATCATAACCATCGAGAGACACATTCTCGAAGAACAGCGCTTCCACCCGGAAGCCACCGGCATCCTGACCCAGCTCCTCTACGATATCGCCCTGGTCGGCAAGGTCATCGCCAGCAAAACCAACCGGGCCGGGCTGGCCGAGATACTGGGCCGCACCGGTTCCACCAATATTCAGGGGGAGCAGGTCCAGAAGCTGGACGAGTTTGCCGATGCCACCTTTTACCGGCTGAACAATCATACCGGGCGGGTGGCGGTGATGGCCTCGGAGGAGCACGAGGATATCCTCACCATCCCGGATAAATATCCGCAGGGTAAATACGTCCTCATCTTCGACCCGTTGGATGGGTCCTCCAACATTGATTACAATATCTGCGTAGGCTCGATCTTCTCGATTTACCGGAAGGTCACACCCGGGCCGGGCTCGCTGCAGGATTGCCTCCAGCCGGGGCGGGACCTGGTGGCAGCCGGCTACTTGTTCTACGGCACCAGCACCATGCTGGTCTACAGCACCGGCGACGGCGTGAACGGCTTCACCCTGGATCCGTCGGTAGGCGAGTTCCTCCTCTCGCACCCGAAGATCCGCATGCCCGAACCTCCGCAGTACTTCAGCGCCAACCAGGGCCATGAGAAATATTGGAGCGAGGGCGTTCGGGCCTACACCGGCTATCTGCAGGGTTCCCAGGAGGGCGGCCCCAAGCTCTCAGCCAGGTATGTTGGCTCCCTGGTGGCCGATTTCCACCGCAACCTGCTGGCGGGTGGGGTCTTTTTTTATCCTGCGGACACGCATGACCCGAAAAAACCGCATGGGAAGCTGCGCCTCTTATATGAAGCCATCCCTCTGGGTTTCATCGCCGAACAGGCTGGCGGCCGGGCCTCGGATGGGAAGGGCAACATCCTGGATGTCCAAGCCCCACGCAGCTTCACGAGCGCACGCCGTTATTTGTCGGCAATGCCGGCCTGGTCGACAAGGCCGAGGAATATCATCCAAAATCTTGGGTAGAAAAAACGTGAATAGGTAATAGTGAATAGGCCTTAGGAAGGGTTCTGAATGCCGTCAGAGAATATTCTCGGATTGGAAACGCTCGAAGCCTGGAAGCGTTCGAAAGATTTTGCAGTCCAGGTTTATAAGAAAATTCTGCCATTGCTACCCGCAGAAGAAAAATGGGCCCTAAATCAACAGATCCGGCGTGCTGTGACAAGCGTGCCTGCCAATGTTGCAGAAGGTCATGGACGATATTACTACCAGGATAATGTAAGGTTTTGTTATATTGCCCGCGGTTCGCTCATGGAGACTTTCAATCACATGGTCCTTGCCGAAGAATTGGGTTTCATACCGGCCGACGTCCTCAAGGAAATGAGGCAGCAAGTGGAAGAATTAACCAGATCCTGAATGGCTATATTGCCTTCTTAAAGATCTAAACGAGGAGAAAACGAACCCGGTGCAGGCCACATCCTGCACGAAGATCCTTCTACCTACATAATAGATGATTCTGGCGAATTTCCACCAAACGATTAACTTATTCACCATTCCCTATTCCCTATTCACCATTCACTTACCCCCATGCCAATTGACCTCTCCTCCTTCACAATACCTCCGCCCTGGATGCCATCCGCAACGGCGACCTGCGCCCCCTCGATCTCACCGAAGCCTGCTTCCGCCAGATCGAGCGGCTCAACCCGATCATCGACGCATTCATCACTCCCACCCTCGAGCTGGCGGTTCAGCAGGCCATGGCCGCAGAAAGCCTGCTCAACAGTCACGCCTCCAATTTGAACAACCTGGCCCTGCTGGGTATTCCGTTGGGGATCAAGGATCTGTTTGATGTGGCCGGCATCCCCACCACGGCCGGCTCGAAGTTCTTCGGGGAAACGGTCCCGCAGGAGGATGCCGAAGCGGTGCTGAAGCTCAAACTGGCCGGAGCGGTCATCCTGGGCAAGACCAACACCCATGAGGTGGCCTTGGGCGTGACCGGGGTCAACCCCCATTTTGGGGCCGTCAAAAATCCATGGGACCTTACCCGGGTGAGCGGCGGCTCCTCCAGCGGCTCGGCTGCAGCCGTGGCGGCCGGGTTGTGCCTGGGCGCCATCGGTACGGATACCGGCGGTTCCATCCGCATCCCGGCTTCATTGTGCGGAGTGGTTGGGTTGAAGGCCACCTATGGACGGGTGAGCACCCACGGGGTGGTGCCGCTCTCGTGGAACCTGGATCACGCCGGTCCGCTGACCCGCTCTGTCCGGGATGCCGCCCGCATGCTGTCGGTGCTGGCGGGATTTGATACGCATGACCCTGCCCTCGCAAAATGTCCCGCGTGGATGATTATTTGGCCCATCTTGAGGACGGGATCAAGGGCCGGCGGATCGCCCTGGCGGTCGGCGATTTTATTGAGGCCTCGGATGAGCAGGTGCTGAAGGCTCTGCAGGACGCGGCGGAAGTATTCAAGGATTTGGGCGCTTCGTGGAAAAAGTGAACCTGGACCGGTTGGAGCAAGTCGCGCTCGCCAACGGTCAGATGACCCAGGCAGATGGAGCGGCTTTCCATCGGGAAAGGTTGGCAACCCATCCTGAAAAGTTCGGCGAGGATGTGTTGCAGCGCCTGCGGATCGGGGCAGCTTTGTCTTCTACGGATTATTCGCTGGCCCGGCGGACTCAGGCAGAATCCCGCCGCTGGTTCGAGCAGTTCTTTGAAAGGGTGGACCTGCTGATATCTGCCGACCACCCCCATCCCCGCGCCGCCCATCGAAGGCACAGGAGCCATCGAGGCCGCCCGCAAGTTGACCCGTTTCACCGCCCCATTCAACCTGACCGGCTTGCCGGCGATTTCCGTTCCTTGTGGGTTCACCCAGGCAGGCTTACCAATGGGGCTGCAATTGGTGGCCAGGCACTGGGATGAAGCCCGGCTGCTGCAGGCCGCGTTTGCCTATGAACAGGCAACAGTATGGCATACCCGCCACCCGAATTTGTAGTAACGAATTGACGTTCGTGAACCATACCCTGAAGTGACACTTGCACCGCACTGCCCGCACCTGCCCTGGCGGGCGGTCCAGGGAACGCAGTGGGTACACATCGTACCTGCGTTCTTTGTAGGTAGTGCAGGTGAACGGAAGGGGAGCACCCTATGGGTATATCGTTACTATCAAGCTAAATCTCTTCTCTATTAGAACTCCAGACTAATGTGTCCAAATCTAAAAAAAGGAAATAGAATCCTAATATACATACGGGATGAACATTTTGCTCGTTTCATATAATCCCCATATTCCTCCCCAAATTTTAGCTTGCATTCATTCTCGTCTGCCCGGGCGGTGCCATAGAGAAAAGCTGTGGTGACCACAGCCATGCAGGCATCCAGGAGGGAGGGGGATTTAAAGAAGATGCCCCAGGCAAGATAAAGCAGGGATGCATATAAAGGATGCCGGATAAGGCGGTATATCCCGTGGTGACGAGGTGGGTGGTCGCTTCAAGCTCGTCCGTCGGTTTGCCACGCTTGCGCAGCAGGATCACTCCGTAAATAAGAGGGATGCACGCGGCGATCAATAAAACCCATGAGATGATCTGATACCAGGAGAAGGCTGGGCGAACCAGCCTCGAATTGCCAGGACGAACATGCCCAGGATGATCTCCCAGGCGAAGAAACGATAGAACCCATGCGAACCGGGCTGGCGCAACGAAGGGATGGAGATCCACACGATCCCGGCGGAACCGAGGACGAAAAGAATGGCTTCGATCATAAGACCTCACTTTCGATTGATCAAAATGTCCGGAATGGATGATTTCACTTCACGAAATCGATCATTTTTGCAGGCATTCGATGATTTGCAGGCTGGTTCCCTGCGGTTGCGCCGGTGTGAAGATGAGCACAGGCTCAGTCGCAACAGTAAGAAGGGTGGATACTCCTTCGGCCTTCCAGGACTCGGTCAGGATTCCCACCGCATTGGCGTCCTTGGCGATGGCAGAGACCATTTCATCCGGGCTGACCGCCAGCCCTGCCAGCGAGGTAACCGGTGAACCGCCCAGTCCAATCTGCTCGAAGAGCTGTTCCACATCCTCCCCGGCAGCAAAGACCCATACTTCCACAGGTGCATCCTGACCTTGCAGTTCCTTCCAGTTTTGGATCCGCCCGGTGAAGAGGTCCCGGGCTTGTTCGGGCTCAATTTCTTGACCGGGTTTTGCGGATTGGCGATCATTTCGATGGGATCGGTGCCGATCTGGAAGGATGGTGAGGACGTTTGGGTCGGTTCGCCCAGGCGCAGACTCAGGTCCGCCTGATCGACCTGCATCGAATCAGCCGAGACCAGTTGCGCATCCAGCCCATTCTGTCCGGCGCATTGATAAAGGTCCGCCAGCCAGGGTTTTGTCACCGCCGTATATTGAAGGTGAAGGACCCGAGGCGTGATGAGGCGTGGTGTGGAGGCGCCACAGGCCGTCAGGACAAGGAGGGTGAAAGGCAGAAAGAAAGATCATCTTGTCCGGCACAGGGCGTACAGCAATCCCTTCCCTCTACTATCGGTTGGGTTTCAGTTCTATTTGCTCGATCACCAGTTTAGCAGGATGGCTTCCACCAGCCGGGCCCGTTCTGCCAGGCTATCTTTATAGATGAATTCCCTCTCGGAATGAGAGCCATCCCCGACCGGGCCCAACCCATCCAATACAGGGATGCCCAGAGGAGCCACGAAATTGGCATCCGATGCGCCGCCGGTGCCGCCGGCTTTGATCTCGAGGCCAGCTGTCTTGGCAATGCTTTTGGCTTTTCGAAAGTTCTTTTCATGGTTTCATCAAAGGGCATGGGCGGTCGGTTGAGCTCGCCGCTCACTTCGAGGGTGGTTCCCTCCAGGACCGGCTTGAGAGCCTGCAGCTCGGCAATGATCCGTTCGGCTTCACCCGGCTGCATCACCCGCAGGTCCACCTGGATAACCGCCTCTCCGGGCACCACGTTAATGACCGTGCCCCCGTGGATCACGCCGACATTAAGGGTGGTCTCTTTGGAGTAATCGGTCATTTTCTGGATGGCCAGCACCTGGTGAGCCATCTCTTCGATGGCGTTGCGGCCCTTTTCGTGGTCTATCCCTGCATGAGCGGCCTTGCCTCGCACGGTGACGCTGAAATCGCCCACACCCTTGCGCCAGGTCTTGACTGAACCGTCTGCCATGGCGGGCTCGAGCACAAGCACCAGGGCAGCCTCCCGTGCACGGGATTCAATCAATGAACGCGAGGCTGGCGCTGCCGGTCTCCTCGTCCGAGGTGAATAAGAAGGTGACCGGGCGTTTGAAATTGCCCGCTCTGCCGCGCAGCCGAAATGGCCGCCAGTCCGACGACAATACCGCCTTTCATGTCGGAGGTTCCCGGCCCGTAGATTTTGCCATCCTTTTCAATGATATGGCATCTTTGCCAATGTGCCCAACGGAAAAACCGTGTCCATATGGGCGAGGAGAAGGATGCCCTTATCTGTGAGCGGAGATGTGTCTCCATAAGGCGGCCTGAGCCATGGGTGCGTGCCTGTCTCGAATGTGGCTTCGATCAAGTCCCCGCAATCGGCCCTGGGATAGGTTCGGAGGCTGGCACCGAGGCGGCGGCATTCCGCCTCCACCAGCGCACCGACATGGTCCACCCCGGCTTTATCGGCGGAGGGGGATTCGGTTTCCACCAAATCGCTGGAGAAAAGACGAGCATTTCCGGAAGACGGGAATCCATATCCACCATAAATAACCTCTTATAGAAAAGCGAATACCAGGCAGGTCAGGCCGATCACACCGCAGTATGCGGCAAAGATATTCAGCGAGTGCTTGTTCAGGTAGCTCAGCAGCCATTTGACTGCCAGCCAGCCAATTACCGCCGCGGTAATGAATCCGACCGCGATGACCGGCAGAGAATGCGGACAGGCCGGGCAGCTTGAGAACATCCAGAGATTGGTAGCCGCCGGCTGCCAGCATGACCGGCACAGACATCAGGAAGGCGAAGCGGGCTGCGGAGGGACGGTCCAGGCCGCGGGCCATGCCGGCTCCGATGGTGGTGCCTGAACGGGATGCGCCCGGGAATACCGCCAGCACCTGAGCCAGGCCGATGAGGAGGGCGTCAAGCCAGGTCATGCTGGTAAGGCTGCGGTTCCGCTTGGACAGCCATTCGACAAAATAGAGGATGACGGCGGTAATCAACAGGCGGATGGCTGCCTCCAGTAGAGGCGTTTTGAATAAGGTTTCCACGGCGGATTTGAGCAGATATCCAAAGATCAGGGCCGGAATGGTGGCGATGACGATGAACCAACCCAGGCGGGCTTCGGGGGAAAATTTATCCCAGTTCCGTTTGAAAAGGGCAGGGATGCTTTTCAGAGTGGCCAGGAGAATAGCCACAAGATCCTTCCAGAAAAAGACGATCAACGAAAGGATCGTCCCCAGTTGCACCAGCACCAGGAAGGAGAACATGGCATCGCTCGCCGGGATGCCGAGGAGCTTGCTGGCCGATCAGCAGGTGGGCAGTGGAGGAGACAGGGATGAATTCGGTCAGGCCTTGGACGATGCCGAGCATGAAAGATTGGAAAAGGGTCATAGTTTGAGAAATCCTTAAGATCATGGATGGATCATGGATAAATGGATCCTGGCAGTATAGTTTGATGAAAGTTGGTAAGCCATTCTTATGAAATGGCATAGATTCGATTGGGAACAGTTTTTTCGCCTCGTTGGTCCGATATTCCATTCCCCATCACCCATTCACCACCCTTTCCGCATTCCCATGCCATTGGGCCAGCCAGCCATCTCACTCTATTCTCGAATGTGCCTTCCAGGATGGCCGAGCGGATATCTTTCACCAATTGTATCAAGGCATGCAAATTGTGGATGGATAGCAGAGTCCCGGCAAGGAGTTCCTTGGCCACGATCAGGTGGCGCAGGTACGCCCGGGTGAAGGTCCGGCAGGTGTAACAGGTGCAGGTTGCGTCAATGGGACGCTCGTCGCGCCGCGAAAGTTGCATTCATCAGGTTCAGGCGTCCCTCCGGCGAGAAGGCCGCGTTATGGCGGGCCAGGCGGGTGGGCAGGACGCAGTCAAAGATATCGATGCCGCGGGCGATACCGTCGATCAGGTCTTCGGGAGTGCCTACACCCATCAGGTAGCGGGGTTTGTCATCCGGCAGCAGGCGGCGTGACCACATCCAGCATGGCATGCATCTCATCCTTGGTCTCGCCGACCGAGAGTCCGCCGATGGCGATGCCCGGGAAGGGCAGCGAGGCGATGAAGCGGGCTGATTCCGCTCGTAGCTCCGGGTTCACCCCACCCTGGATGATCCCGAAGAGAGCCTGGTCCGGGCGCTTTTTGGCTGCCAGGCAGCGTTCGGACCAGCAATGGGTGCGCTCCATGGCCAGTTTGCTGTAGGCGTGATCGTTGGGATCCGAGCATTCATCAAAAGCCATGATGATATCGGCTCCCAGGTTCTCCTGGATGGCGATGGATTTTTCGGGGGTGAAGCGGTGGGTGGACCCATCGATATGGCTTTTGAAGGTGACCCCGTCGTCATCGATCTTGCGAGTCTCTGCCAGCGAGAAGACCTGGTATCCGCCCGAATCGGTCAGCATGGGATGCGGCCACTGCATGAACTTGTGCAGTCCGCCCAGTTTGGCCACCAGCTCATCGCCGGGGCGCAGGTAGAGATGATAGGTATTGGATAATACCAGCGAGGCGCCAAGTTCATCCAACTGGGCCGGGGTGAGAGTTTTGACGGTTGCCTGGGTGCCTACCGGTGCAAAGACCGGCGTTTCAAGGTCTCCATGAGGCGTGTGAAAGACCCCGCGCGGGCGCGCCCTTGGGTCGCAAGGACTTCGTATTCAAACATGGGCTTGATTATATCCGAGGGGAATGATTGCTTTAGGGCTAACAACGCCATTCGCAATAGCAGTTAAGGAATATTCGGATTCAACGGCAGGGCATTGATCCAATAGACGTCATTAAAGATCGTTCCCTTTTCAGGACCGAGCCGACCTGGTGGGCGAAACTCGAACCGCCGTTCTGATCCAGGTTGATCAAATCCCGGGCCTTCTTCAGGACACTCCTTTCATGGCTCAGCGGCAGATCCAACAACTCTTCCACAAAATGGCTGACATAGCCGTGATCCGGCAGGGATTGATAAAAGCGGAAACCCAATTGCCACGCCTCCATCTCCCCGTAGACTGAAAAGGCGGTCCAAAAACCTTGCTCCATATGGCGGGTCTCATGGACGAAGAGCATCAGCGCCCAGGCGTCATTGGCTTCTTTATTGGCGATGAACCGGGATACTACAGGGTGTTACGGATCTGGACCTTTGGCCCGAGCTTTACCCCCCACCACATATTAGTGGCGTTGTTATCAACGGTTACGATTTTGATATCATTGTGATAAATATAATCCGCAGTGAGAGGACCTTCTTCTCCGGCTGTCCCCAAGTTCAGGAGGATATTTTTGGACCAACCGTCATAATTTTCCAGGGTAGACATCCATTCGCCTCGCCCGTGCTTGCGCCCATTCAAAATTTTTACTTTTAAGCCTTGCTTGCAGTAAACAATTAAAGTATATATAATAATCATGAAATCCGGAGGGTAAAATGAACGGGGGTTTCACGGCTAGCTTATAAGTTGATAATAGATCCAAAACCATAATCGGAGGGCGACAATGTTATCCAAAGCAAAGGTCTGGAATTGCATCATGTCTTCTTATCCTGCTGGTGCCATTATTTGTTATTAGACCGGAAATTAATGCCGGGCACTGGAACCAGAGCTTGCGCAACGTAAGCACGCTTCTTTGCCGCGCCCTGTAACGGATGAATATGGAAATCTCATCGAGGAAGGGGATAAGCGGTTCAATTATGAAGTAGGAACGGATGGAAAATTCTGGAAAGTGACCTCGACCAGGAAAATCATATCCTCAAACGTGAAGAGCTTTCCACCTCGCCTATAACCCTTCTTTATTGAAACCTTCTGCCATTAATGACCAAGCCCTATCGGCATGGCTCGAATTACAGCTTCCTTCAGTGCCTTTGCTATTCCAGAGTGGCGATTTGGTTTCTTCGGTTCCCATATCGGAGAGCCGAATATTGTTGTTTCAGATATTGATAATGATGGTCATATAGAAATGGTGATGCCCGGCTGTACGGGTGAGATGGTGGATTATGATAATTTTTGGTATGTAGTCGAAAATATAGGTCCCAACACATATGTCAAACCTGGATAAGCAGCGAATATGACCATCGGATCAGCAGGATTGAGGCGAAGGATATTAATGGCGATCATATTAGCGAAATTTTCATAGGGTTGAGCAACGGTGATTTCGAAATCTACGATGGTTCTTCTATGACTTCTGGAAGCCTCGTTTTCAATTGGGAATATTTACTTACAATTCTTTACCCTGGCAGATGTCAACTCCGACGGAGTAGTAGAAATCGTTGCCAAAGATGAAAATAATATATATGTATTTTCATCAATATCTCACGGATTGGAATGGACTGGTGCAGGTTACGGCGGCATCAGCCTTGCTGTTGGGAATGTCGATGCAAATTCCTCGCTGGAAATTGTCAGCTCGAATGGATACACGGATGGATATGTTATTAATGGTTCAACTCACTTGGTGGAATGGCACTACACCGGGGCCGACGGTTTTGGCGGACGATTAGAGGTCGGAGATATCGACAATGATGGTAAGGCTTGATCGTAGGTGCCAAAGCCTGGTATAAAGTAAGCATATTCAATGCAGATACGCAGTCACTTGGCTGGGAAATAACGACAGATATTGATGTTGATGCACTCCTTGTTGCAGATGTAGAAGGTGATGGCATTCCTGAAGTGCTGTATGGCGATGCGCAGTGGGGTTCGGTTTTTTGCTATAACGGCATTACTCATACGAAAAAATGGAGCATCACTAATCCAGACAGCGGTGTTAGCGACCTGGCTTTAGGCGACGTTAATCAGAATGGAACGAGAGAAATCATGTGGGCTTCCGGGGCTCGTTCCTCTGGGCCTGATCATTTATACGTGGCTGATACCGTTACCCACCTTGTAGAGTGGCAAAATATCCATATCGACGGTCCGTTATCTGCAGTTGATATTGGGGATGTGGATGATGATGGAGGTCAAGAAATTGTAATGGTAAGTTATAGGAGTAACTCTGGATATGATGATGGGAGCATTCATATTTTTGATGCGGCTACTCATGTCCTGGAATGGCAGAGCACTGATCTACCTGGAATTTACGATGTGTACGGAGTGCATGCGGTGGAAATAGCCGATGTGGACGATGATGGGCAGACTGAATTCGTTATCTCTACAGATAATTGGTATAACGGCATCATCCAGATTTTCAATGGGTAAACTCATGTGTTAGAAAGGCAGAATACGTCTGTTTATAATGGGGTTGGTTTCACTGCCCTGGCAATCGGCGATGTGGATTCAGACGGTCGTACGGAAATTGTCGCCGGGCAAGAAGTTTACACTTCTGGCAGGATGGTTTGCATTTAATTGTATTCGATGAGCAGGCGACTGCGTCGGAAGATATGGAAAAGCCCTGTGATGACAGGCGTTGCATACGACATTGAATTGGCCGATGTCGATAACGATAACCATATTGAGATCGTCACTTCCACGCTCTCCAATGTTTATGTTTTTGATGGCATCACCCATCAAACCAAGTGGACGAATGATATTCGAGCCTTTGCATTGGAAGTCTCAGATATCGATGGAGATGGTATCAGGAAATCTTGATAGGTGAAGGTGGCGGTGTGATTGAGGCTTATAAGGGGAATAATTATCAGCCGGATGGATATTTCGATATAGGTTCCGGGCACGTTTTGGGATTATTGGAAGCAGATGTAAATAGGATGGGAATCCTGAATGGTTGGTCAGCAATGAAAATCATTTGGTGATCGTGGCAAAGGCCACCAGTAGAGTCCTATAGGCAGAGTGGCAAACTGGGCCGTAATCACACAGGATATAACAACCAATTGAATATTGCCAATATCGATGATGATGATAGGCAGGAAATTGTCCTGGGTTCATCTCTTGCCTTGTACCAATTCGACGTTCTTAAAGTTGAACAGGTTTTTACAGTCTATCTTCCTGTGGTTGAACACATCATGCCCGGTATTCACGGTAATGTCTATTTCGATGAAAATGGCAGCGCAGGTGAAACGCTGGATCTTCATTTTTATAATGGCTCATGTCCTGGTGGATCATTGACTCGACCACAACCAAAAAGGGTGGTGAATATAACTTCGCTTCAGTAGCCGGCCTTTTACCAGGACAAAAATATGTAGTCACGTATCTCAATCCTTCCCGAATCGTATAATGGTCGTCTCTTTTATTGGGAGACCCAAGAATATGACTTCTTATACGGCCCGGCGATAGTGTCGAAATCGGTAATTTTGATATCGCGGATACTTTCCTGGATTTGCCCTATTCCAGTTCCTTTGTAATCCTCCCGCAAGTTTTCACATGGTTAACACGTAATTTTGTCGTGATGATGATTATCAATTCTTCTTATTTGATCCGCATGGTTCGACTAAATTCTACTCGCCGCAGCTTGGTTATGAAATGCGTATACCTTAGATCGCCTTCCGACGGGTTTAATAACGATTTGGAATATGGTTGGACGTTGTATATTCATCATCCTGATGGTGCATTTGGTTTTATCTATTACTATTATCCCATTGGATTTGCAGATGCTAAATCTCTAGCTCACAATTTCTCATCTATAAGCCCGCAGCCCAACCGGATCGATTTGGATAAATTGCTCAACCGGCAGTTCGTTCCATAGATTGCCATTAAAGTTTGAATTTCACAAATATCTTTTGAATTTCCCCCTTATTTCAACCGATGAGGGGGAGATTTGCCGTCCCTTCTTGGCAACTCATCGGAGTACAATTGTCATACAATCCCTTTGAAGGAGAATGCATGACGATCATCCTGGATGGAACTTCCCTCACCATCGAAAAACTCGATGCCATTGCCCGCCGCGGCGAGCCGGTGGCCCTTGACCCGGCCGCGCTGGAACGGATCAAGGTCTGCCGGGCCATGCTGGAGCAGAAACTGGCCGCTAAAGAGATCATGTACGGCACCAATACCGGTATCGGCGAGTTTTCGGAGAAGGTTTTGGATGAGGCGCAGGTCAAGGAGTTCCAGAAGTATCTGATCTATAACCACGCCGCCGGCATCGGCGATCCGCTGCCGGAGGAGTATGTCCGGGCTGCCCTGACCGGGCGGATCAACGTGCATGCGCACGGCAATTCCGGCTGCCGGCCCGAGATTACCCTGACGATGATCGAGATGTTGAATAAAGGTGTCACGCCGGTGGTATGTACAAAAGGCTCCGTCGGCGCCTCGGGCGACCTGGCTCCCATGGCCCAGGCGGCTCTGCTGTTGTTGGGCGAGGGGGAAGCCTTTTATCAGGGGGAGCGCTTGCCGGGTGGAGAGGCTATGCGTCGGGCCGGAATCCCCATTCCTGGATTACAGGCCCGGGATGGCCTGGCTGCCATCAATGGCTCAAATGTGCTCACAGCCATGTCGGCCCTCCACATTTACGACATGGAACGCTTCCTTAAACAGGCCGAGATCGCCGCGGCCATGTCGATTGAAGCTTTGCTGGGGAATATGAAACCTTACAACACCAAGCTGCACGAATTACGGGGCTTTACTGGCGCCGTCACCTCCGCCAAAAACATCTTGAAAGTGGTAACGGGATCCGACCTTACTACCGGGAAAATGAAGACCAAGGTGCAGGACGCCTATTCCATGCGCTCCACCCCCCAGGTGATTGGAGCCGCCCGGGACGCGATCGCCTACGCCCGCTCGCAGGTAGAGATAGAGCTGAACGGGGTGGGGGATAACCCAATCTTCGTCCCGGAGCAAAATCTCACACTTACGGGAGCCAATTTTCAGGGCTCTCCGGTCTCGCTGCCGATGGATATGGCCGGCACGGCTGTGACGATGGTGTGTGTTCTTTCTGAGCGCCGATTGAACCGGCTGACCAACCCCGCTCTCAGCCAGGGCCTGCCGGATTTCCTGGCTCACAGCCCCGGCTTCTATTCCGGGCTGATGCTGTCACAATACACGGCCGACCATCTCATCACCGAGCAGCGTATCCTTTCCGCACCCGCCTCGATCTTATCTATCCCGGCCGCGGCCGACCAGGAGGATTTTGTCTCCATGGGAATGAACACGGCCCTTAAGAATGGGCAGATCCTGGATAACGCCTTCGGCGTGTTGGGGATCGAGTTCATGGCAGCCGCCCAGGCGCTGGATTTTCGCGAATTTACCCCGGGGAAGGGAACCCAAAAGGCCCGTCAGGTTATCCGCCAGCACGTGGCTCACCTGGAGGTGGACCGACCGCTCTATCCTGACCACAATGCCATGAAAGCCCTGGTAAAATCAGGCCAGATCCTGGCTGAGGTCGAAGCGGTAGTAGGGGCGCTGGAAAACTAAACTATAATATTTATCTGTTCTTATTGTTATTAACATTTCCACAGTAAAGGAGAACTAATTTCAGTCCTTCCTTTGTGTTCCATTGTGTCCTTTGTGTAAATTTTCTGTATTAAAAAAGGCCCAATCCCATGATTCTCACTGAAGTTAATCTTTTCTCCAATGTCCTCACCCTTCGCAGCACTGTGAACGTGATCCTGCCGCAGCGCACCATCGCGGAAAAACGGAAATCATCTCAGCCCAATTTCAGGACGCTCTACCTCCTGCACGGCCACTCCGACGACCAGACCGCCTGGCAGCGCTGGACTTCGATCGAGCGCTACGTGGAAGGCCTGAACCTGGCGGTGGTCATGCCGGCGGTTCAGAACAGTTTTTATACCGATATGGTCTTTGGGGGTAAGTATTTCACCTATTTGACCGAAGAATTGCCTCTCCTGTTGGCGGATATGTTTCCCCTCTCCCAAAAGCGGGAGGATACATTTGTCGCCGGCCTTTCCATGGGAGGCTACGGCGCTTTCAAATTAGCTCTTTCACGCCCTGAACTATACGCCGCCGCGGCCAGCCTCTCCGGCGCGGTGGATATTTGTGAGGTGGTCAAGGAACATGATGATCCGGAGAACGCTGCCTGGCTCCAGAAAATGCGGGCCATCTTCGGCGATCTCGATAAGGTCTCTGGCAGCCGCCATGATCTCTTCACCCTGGCTGCTTCCGTCTCCCTTCAGGAGGTGAAACCACACCTCTTCCAGTACTGCGGCACTGAAGATTTTCTTTATCAGGATAACATTCGCTTTCGCGATCATGTCCGTACCCTGCCACTAGACCTGACCTATGCAGAAGGTCCAGGCGATCATACCTGGGGGTATTGGGATGCCATGATCCAAAAAGCCCTGGCCTGGTTACCCCTTCAATGAAGAAACTATCTTTCATCACCCGGATTTCTTTCCTGCTGGCGGCCTTCTTTACTATTGATAAAGGCCTGGCCTTCCTCAAGGTCATGCTCTTCAACAAAGTCGTCGGCCTGGAGGGGATGGGTATTTTCGGCGCCGCCAACAATTTACCCGACTATCTTTCGGCGCTGCTCTCCGGGGGCGCCCTTGGGATCGCCTTCATCCCGGTTCTGACCGAATACATCGATCGGGACGGGCGCGAAGCCGCCTGGGATCTTTTTTCCAGGGTCATTAACCTGGCGTTCCTTGTGACTGCGGCGGTGTCCATCGTGATCATCTCCCTGGCCGGTCCCCTGGTGCGGACCGTCATCGCACCGCATTTCAGCCCGGCCAACCAGGCCCTGACTGCGTCGCTGATGCGTTTCGACCTGATCGCCATCCTCATCTTTTCCATCAGCGGCCTGGTCATGTCGGGGCTGCAGGCCAACCAGCATTTCCTCCTGCCGGCTCTTGCACCGGTACTGTATAACTGCGGCCAGATCTTTGGAGCCACCATTTTGGCTCCCTCCACTGGTTTCCACATAGGTCCCCATCCAGCTGCCGGCCTACAATCTGGGGTTGTACGGGATGGTCTATGGGGTCATTCTGGGGGCGGCTCTGCACCTGCTCATCCAGGTGCCGGGATTGCTTCGGTACCAGTTCCATTGGCGGCCCGTCATCGGCTTAAGAAATCCTGGCGTTATGCGGATCATAATCCTGTTGTGGCCGCGTGTCCTGACCATGGCCTCCATCCAGGCCTATTTCGTTGCGCGAGATAGCCTGGCTTCCTTTTTTGATACCGCCGGGGTCGGCGCGCTGAACTTAGGCTGGACCATCCAGCAGGTGCCCGAGACAATCATCGGCACCGCCATCGCAGTGGCGATGCTACCTTCCCTGGCAGAGTTCATCAACCGCGGCCAGACGGGTGATTTCGTCAAGACAATCAATCGGGCTCTCCGGGTGATGCTGGGATTGTCTTTGCCGGTGGCGGTGATCCTGGCGCTGACCATCCGCCCGCTGGTAGCGAGTTTCTTTGGCTATGATGCGAACCGGCTGAACCTGGTTACCTGGTGCACGTGGGCTTTCCTGTTCGGGCTCGTAGGCGACACGTGGCTGGAAGTGGCGGTCCGGTCATACTATGCCAACCAGAACACCCGCACACCGCTGGTGGCGGCCTTCCTTCAGGCAGTTTCTTTTGTGATCCTGTCCCTTATCCTGAGACCCTTGCTGGGATTGGCCGGCATTCCCCTGGCCGCGGCCCTGACATTCACCACCCAGGCGTTGGTGCTGCTGTCGCTGCAGAACCGGCGCTTTCCGGGCCTTATTGATGTAAAAACTACGGCTGTGCGGGCAGGTCTCGCGGCCATTTTGGCGGGAATAGTTGTGTTTATGTTGGTGCATTTCCTGCCTGTCTCGCCTCTCATAGCCAGTTTGGTGGCATTGCCTGTCGGGGCAGCAGTGGCGCTCCCCTTCATCTGGTCCGAAATCCGCACGCTCTTACACCTGTAAGCCCGCCTTTCATCTTGGAGTATAATCGCCCCCATGCCTGATACTGACCTGAATGAAACCCAGCCTAATATGGTCCCGGGGGATACCCCCGCGAACCTGTCTCAACCGGCCGCAAAGAAATTCCCTTTCTGGCTTCCGCTATTGATTGCGATTGTCCTGATTGCCCTTGGTTTAGTAGCCGGCTATTCATCCGGGATGGATATTCGCTATTCAGCTGAAAATACCATCGTCAACGGCCAGTTGGCAGATCAATTTAAGCTGGGCCAGGAGGCGATGAATGCCGGTCAGTATGGTGTGGCCCTCGACCATTTCGAGTTCGTGTTAAATGAAAGATCCCAATTTCCCGGGCATAATATCAGCCATTGCCGACGCGACGCTTGCGGATGGATGTCACTCCCACGTTCGCCTTTACCCCAACTGCATCCGTCAGCCCCACACCAGATACACGCAGCCAGGAAGACCAGTTCAAGAATGCCCAGGATTTAATCAAAGCCGGTGATTGGAATGGCGCTTTGACCGCGCTCGATTCTCTCCGGAAGATAGCCCCAGATTTTCAAACCACCCAGGTGGACGGTATGTACTATACCGCGTTGTACCAAAGGGGTTTCAATGAGATTCGACCACAGGAAGATTGCCATGCCACTAATCTAAATGGCGGCATCAATGATTTTACCCAGGCGGAGCATTTTGGGCCTCTGGACACCACTGCGATCGGATTGCGGGTGTATTCCCGCCTGTACATTGCCGGCGCCAGTTATTGGGATCAGGATTGGAACCAAGCCCAGGACCTTTTCTCGCAGGTGAAGGATGCCTTCCCTACGCTAATGGATTCCTCCTGCGCGACGGCTACCGAGCGCTGGCGGGTGGCTACCATCAAGGTCGCTCAAGAATTGCTCGACAGTGGGGATGTATGCGGAGCAGCCGATCAATTTGAGGCCGCCTTTACAGTCAACAGTCCGGATAACGGAAATTATGACGGCCAGGCAGCCGATGCGCGTAATGAATGTAATGGTAATAGTAACAGCGCAGAGGTGCCCACGCCCGCCGGAGAAACACCTATTACCCGCGCGGAAACCCCACAACCTTTACACCAGAACCCACCATTACAGCAACTCCCAACACAGCTGGTGGATGATATGAGCCTGACTTAAGCCAGTAATTATTTAATAGTGCGAGATACCATCTCGCACTATTTTTACAGGTGTCCCATTAATTCAATGACACAAATAGTGATGGATACACACACTCCTTCGAAAATGGATAAGTACCTTAATCTGGCTCTTTTGGGGAAAAATTCCTGGTGGCGCTTTGTTCTGGCGGTCTTCCTGATCTTCTTCTGCTGGCAGATCATTGGCTCCATCCCAACAATCATTTTGCTTTGATGGGTCATCTTGTCCGGGAATGTCCAAACCATCACCGATGCGGCTGCCTTGCCTGGCGTTGACCCATTAGTGAAGTTCATCGCCTTAATGTTCGGCCTCGATATTCTTCATTATTGGGATTTTCCTGGCCGTGCGGTTCATTCACCGTCGTTCCCTACTCACCTTGATCACCCCGGCCCATTCTCTTGACTGGAGCCGTATCTGGCAGGGTTTTGGTCTATGGTTCGGACTGGCAGGTTTGACTTCCATTCTCGAAGCAGTCCTCTATCCGGGGCGATATGCATGGACGTTCAACCCTGGCAAACTGATCCCCTTTGCGGTACTGGCGTTAGTGCTCATACCCATCCAGGCTTCGACAGAAGAATTATTCTTCCGGGGTTATCTCCTCCAAGGGGTGGGCTTACGCAGTCGCAACATCTGGCTGTTGAGTATCATTTCCGGGCTTCTGTTCATGGCGCCTCATTTTCTGAACCCGGAAGCGGCTGCAAACTATGCTCTCATGGGTTTGGGATATTTTTCGATGGGGGCATTCCTGGCCTATATCACCCTTGCGGGATGGGCAGCCTGGAGTTGGCGTTGGGCGTCCATACTGCCAATAACCTTTTTGCGCTCCTACTGGCCAATACCAGTATCAGCTCGCTCCCTTCCCCTTCCATATTTACTGTGAATGTGCTCGATCCCCTCTACTCAGTCTTGGCCGGCCTGGTGGCATGGATGGTTTTCGTCTGGCTGATCTTCGGTCCTCTCCGGCGTAGGCAAAACTACTCCCCCGTTTCAGTCAATCCCAGAGCCGCCGCCGGAAGAGGTTCGTTAGGCGGCCGCCTATTCCGGCCCAGGTGGAAAGTGGAATTTCTCCGCACTGTAGGGAGAATAATAGATCACTCGTCGGTCGGGGAAATGTTTGGCGAGAGCGGCATCTCGTTGCTAGCCCATAACTCTCCGCAAAAATGAACGGCGTGGTATACCAGGGGTCTTCCAACTCGATCAAGCCGGCATAGTCGGTAAAATTCTTGCCAACGTTGACGAAGACCAACGCGGGGGTATGCGAAAGCGCTCGGTTGGCTCTGGAATGGGGCAAGTTTATCCTGATGAATTCCGTATAAGCCGTATATTTCAATGATCCGGCGAGGCATATAGGTGGTCAGGTTATAGGTCACCAGGCCGGTCACCAACCCTCCCAGAAGGATGAGGCTGACCACCCGCCAGCTGCCCGACCTGGCCCGCTCTGCCAGCCATACTATTCCGGCTGCGCTTACCAGGGTCAACCCTGACAGCCCTTCATAATAATAGCGGGGACCGTAGCGGGTCACCTGGGCCCAGTAAAGCATGTAGGCGCAAACCAGGCTGACGAAAACGCTTAATGTCAGCCAGCCAGCTTTATTGCGCCTGATTGCTATCATGCCAAATGGGAGGAACAGCCAGGAGTAGGTCTTCCATCCGAATAGGTCCGCAGCAGTGGCCTGGAGCATGATCCTGGCGTCATGGAGGCCGATCTTAAGGGTGTTGCCACCCGGATAGATGCCTATACCGGGACCAAAGCCAATCCGATCATAAGGCCACCAAAGGGTATAGGGGTCCGTAAGAGGGTTTCCGGTCACTCCATATTGCCATAGAAGAAAAAGTCCCCCGAAGAGTAAAGTGATAATTCCGATGGACAGCACCTGCCAGCGGAACCGTCCGGTCCTCTAACCAACAAGGACAGCCCATGGATAAAGAAAGGCAGCGCCACCCCTGCGGCGGTTAATGGGCGGGTAAGGGCGAGCATCCCCAGGCTCAATCCCGCCAGGAGGGTGGTGAGCCATTTCGGGGCAGGGCGGTTGGATTCGGTTCCGTTTTTCCTCGCCAGACCAAATGTATCCAGCCAGGCCAGGATAAAGATGAGGCTTAGTGACGAGTGAAAATGTACTCGAGTGAAGGGAACCGGAAAGGATCAGGAAGAAAGGCGAAGTGATGGTCAGGAAACTGGCCAACAAGGCAATTGTGCGCGAAAATATCTTGGAGCCCAACCGGTAAATTAACCAGATAGCCAGACCTGCCAACAAGGGATTGACCCAGGGTCGCATCCCCAGCCGCACTCCAAAGGAAAGCATCATTGGCCAACCCGGTGGATATTTGGCAGCCCGTTGACCGTTGTGGTTGACTACGAAGGGGACGTACATTTCATCCAGGTCCGGCGGACTTGGAGCGGTCAATTGACCGCGGGCATACACCTCCGCCTGCCAGGTATAGGCCATTTCATCTTCCACATGTGGAAGTCCTTCGAAGACCTTGACGGTCATCCAATAGGCCGCCAGGACACCTGCAATACTGAAAAAGAGAGCGATCCATCCCGCCTTACGCATTCGTTACCTCTATAAATCAATAAAAGGTCCCAGTTTCTTTTTCAGGGTCTATTACGGATAACTGGTAATGCCCCAAAAAGAGTCTGGTTATCTATCCGAGAATTCGAAAGGAGTTCGTTTTTAGAGTTTCTGCAGCACGCCTGCACACACTCAAAAAACGGCGTTCTACTAATTTGGGATAGATTTATATCATTGTAGTGGAAGTTTATGAAGATTTGATAAATGTTCCGGTTAGGTCATATTCCATCGCGCCTGTTACTCTCACCGGGATGAGGCCCCCAATCGGAGCAACTGGAGCGTTCATCTTCCTTCCGGATCCTTCGATAAGGACCAGCCCATCAATTTCAGGAGCGTCGCGGTAGGAACGGCCGATGGTAATTCCATTATTGAAGCCCTCCACCAGCACATCCAAGGTCTTTCCGACGTAGGATTGGTTGACTTGGAGGGATATGGATTGCTGCAGCTCCATCAGCCGCTCGTAGCGTTCCTCTTTGACTTCAGCCGGGACGGGGTCGCCCAAAGGTTCCGAGGTAGTTCCCGGCTCGAAGGAGAACTTGAACGTGCCGACCCGGTCAAACCGCATCTCTTCCACAAAATCCAACAAGGTCTGGAATTCTTCTTCCGTCTCACCTGGATAGCCGACAATGAATGTCGTCCGGATGGACAGGTTGGGCATGGCCTGGCGCATTTTGGCGATGGTCTTGTGGACCCATTCCACATTGGCGGGGCGGCGCATTCGCTTCAGGGTTTGAGGATGCGGCATGTTGGAGCGGAATGTCGAGGTAGGGCAGGATCTGAGGTCTGTTTGCCATTACGTCGATCAACCGGTCGGTGACATAACCGGGAAAAGCATACATGATCCGGATCCAATCCATCTCCGGCACGGATTCTAGGATCCGTTCGAGCAAGGTGGCCAGACCTTCTTTCATTCCGAAGTCATGCCCATAATCGGTTGTATCCTGGGCAATCAGGATGAGTTCACGCACTCCCAGCTCATGCAATTGCCTGGCCTCATTGACAATGGCTTCCATCGGCCGGCTGACCGCGGTGCCTTTGATGAGGGGGATGGCGCAGAATGCACACGGACGACGGCAGCCATCGGCAATCTTTACAAATGCGCTCGCGCCGGCGATGCTGGCACGGACCACCTCATGTTCATCCGTGCCGACGGTTGTAGCTTCGGGGAGGTGATAGAGCGGTTCAGGGCGGAGGCCCGCGCCGCCGGTCACCTGTCCTTTTCGAAGGGTCCGGACGAGTTCGACAATATCCATCCAACGGCGGGTACCGAGCACGCCGTCAAGGCCGGGGACTTGCCGCGCCACTTCGGCTCCGTAGCGCTGGGTCAGGCAGCCTGCTGCGATCAGAAGTTGGTCAGGGCGTTTGGTTTCTGCCAGGGAGGTCAAGACCGCATAGGATTCTTCCCGAGCCGGGCCAATGAAACCGCAGGTATTGACGATTAAAATGCTGGCTTGTTGGGGTTCGTCGACGGGATGGTAACCGTCTCGTTCGAGCAGTTGCGCCATCGAATCGGAATCGACTGTGTTTTTTGCACACCCCAATGAAGTGAGGTGAAAGGTTTTCTTATTCATACCAATAATTTATCCTATTTTCAAAGACCTCACAGGTCTCTTCCTTTCCGTCCTACTCAGAGGACGCTCCGCAGAGGCCTATGAGGTCAATTATTATTTGGTGGGCGTAGGCGAGAAGCGCGGTGTGCTGCTCGGGCGCAACGTCGCCGAAGGTCGGAGAGTAATGGTGGGTATAGGGGTTATCGTCGGTGAAGGAGTGAATGTAGCCGTCGGGTTCAAGATGGCGTCGGCGGTATAGATATGGTCCACCACTTCCCCGAGCGCGCCCATCGGGCCAAGGTTGCTTTCGTTATACAGGATACTGACGGCGGCACCATTTCCGGTGAGAACCTCTATCTGTGAATTTCCATCATAAGGATAGGCTGTCCCGGGCGTGATCCGGCCCTGGAATTGACCCTTACCGTCCACGACCACCTGTACCCATGCGCTTTGAAGGGCGACTACCACCACATGCACAACTCCGGGGCCGCTGGCAGGAATGTTGACGACCACGGGCCGATTTGTGCGGGTGGAAGGGTCGCGCTGCCCGGTTCAAGGCTGGGCGAAGGGGTTTCAGCTCCTCCTGTCGGAGTCATCCCGAGGATATCCGAAATGGAGGGGGCGGTCGGTTGCGGCGTGGAAGCGCCTCGGAGCCCGATGACGCGGCTGGTGCCCCAGATGGCAAAGACCAGCAGAAGCAGGACTAATCCGCCGCCCACGAGTATATCCATGGAAAGGAAGCGGCGCAGGCCCGCTGGCAGGCTAATTCGGAAGCCCGGCTTCGAAGCCGGCTCGCCATCCGTGAGGGCCGGCTGGGGTTGGCGTTCGACCCGTAAAGCTTGCAGTCCCTCGGCAAATTGCAGGAGCAGGCTGTCCACATCCATGTCGAGGAAGTGGGCATAGTTATTCAGCATGCCCCGTCCCTGGACCGACGAAGGCAGGTGGTCAAAATCCCCTGCCTCCAGCGCCTGCAGGTAATGCGTGCGGACGTGGGTGTTCCGTTCGATCTCTTCCAGTGTCAGGCTGAGTGTCTCCCGTCGCTGCCGGAGAGACTCACCGATGGCGTGCAAAAACAGCCTGGGAGGCAGTTGGCGCCGGCGGCAGGTGGGGAGGACTTTCTTTAACTTCAATCGTCTCTTCGGGTGGCATTTCCACCGGAATACGCCTCGGTTGAGGCAGGTGTTTTTTGCCTGAAACGGTTATATTTTTCTTTCAACCCGGCAGTGAGCTTATTAACTGAACCGCGGATGCCAGTCTCTTCCGTCTCCGGTGGGGTTACGTCAGGTAGGGCGGCCGGCTCGGGGACTGAAATGGGCGGCTTGGGCTGCAAAACGGCCACCGTTTCCCCGTTTTCTGCGACCTGGCGGGCGATCAGGTCATCCAGGGATAATCCCAGGGCGCCGGTATAGATCCGCAGGAACGCCCGGGCTTGCACAGGGGAGGGCAGGGAATCGAAATCGTCCGCTTCCATGGCCTCCAGGTAATAGGTCCGGATGCGCGTGGATTCGGCCATAGTCTCAATAGTGAGATGGCGTTCCGTGCGGGCCTGCTTGAGCTGTTGACCGATCGTCTCTGGCATGCTGATAATGAAGCATCACCGGCTGCCCCCAAGGATAGGTGGTGCCGGTGATGGTTTCGTTCCGCTCGCTTGGCTATCAGGCTTCGGTAGCCGGGGCGCCTTCGCCGGTTTCGGCGGTTTCTTCAGAAACTTCTGGACGGGTTTCTCTCTTCAGGAACTTCCTGGACGGGTTTCTTCTCTTCCGGTTCCCGAATAGGTCTCGGCGATCGGGAGACCGGGTTCGGCTTCGCCTTCCCGGAATACGGTGATCTTCAGTTCCGGGATCAGGTCCATGGTGAGGCGGACCCGAACGGTATGCTCGCCCAGGTTGCGCAGGGGCTGCATATCAAGCTGCTGGCGCTTTACTTCGACACCAGATTTCTGCTTGATCGCATCGGCCACATCCTGGGAGGTGATGGAGCCATAAAGTTTTCCGGTCTCGCCGGCGCGAGCGCCGAAGGTGAGCTGGATTTTCTTCAAGGCCTCCGCCACGGAGCCCATCTCGTCGTTCAGGACGGTCCGGCGTTCGGCGGCTTTGGCCCGGATCCGTTCGGCAGTGCTCATGGCGCCGGGTGTTGCCAGAACGGCCATTGCCTGTGGGAGCAGGAAGTTACGACCGTAACCATCGGCGACTTTCTTTACATCGCCGGCACGTCCCAATTTGTAAACGTCCTTGATCAAAAGTACTTTCATTGCTTTTCAAGCCCTTTCTTGCTGGAATAGTGAGCGAAGGGTACAACGCTCAAGGGATTGATTTTACCAGAGGCGAGCGGGGCTGGGAAGGGAAAGTGTCACGTGTTTGAGTGTCAAGTGTTCTCGTGGCAGGGAGGCGGCGAATAAAAGTCACTTATTTCATCTCTTTCGCGGAACGAATGGCCTTTCTATTACCTAACCTCAGAGGTTTTCTGTGATCGAATGCGGTGGAATTGAATCAAAAACGAAAGAGGAACAATCCAGGGCATTGGAGATCTCCCAAGAGGATTGTTGAGGATTGCTGATTTTTTGGAGAAGGTAATATTAGCCGCTATGGGCAAATTATATAATCGAACAATATTCGAGATGGAGATACGTTGATTATAGAACAAATGTTTCATTTGTCAAGGGTAACTGCTTGACGCGCTTCGTCCCGAGGTCATAATGTATAAATTATCCAAAGCCTTTCGGGATGAATCATGGAAGATTCACCGTCGACAGCTGCCAGAAGAACGCTGCGGTGCATGAGAGAGGAAGGAGCATGACCCTGCAGAAGAGCACTGCGGTGCATGCGGACACTATCACGTTCAAAAAAGAACGGGTATTAATTAACGCGGGACGAAGAATATTAGGTCAACCTTAAAATTTTGTCGACACTTTTCTTTAACATTGGGGTTAGGATTTTTTAAGATTGGAGTATAATGGCGGAAATAAATCACCGGACTACTGATCAAATTTCATGAAAGAATCCACTCTCCTGGTTATCGAAGGCAAGTATGCCGACCACCCTGCCTTCGTCCCCTCCCTGCGCAAAAAAGGATATACCGTCGAGGCCGTATCCAACGGGAGCGAAGCTACGGCGCGCCTGTCCAAAAACCCGCTGCCGGATGTGGTCGTAATCAATGCCGCTTCTTTGAAGACAAGCGGAAAGCGGATCTGTAAAACATTGCGCAATAAAGCCGCCCACCTGCCCATCCTCCTGATCCTGGATGCAGACCAGGAGATCGAAAAGGTGGATGCCGATGCCGTTCTTTCCCTGCCTTTCACAGCTCAAAAATTGGTCAACCGGATCAAACATCTTTTACCTGGCGATGGCAAAGATAACCTCCGGGCCGGGCCGGTGCGCCTGGATGTTGAAAAGAGATCGTCCACTGCCTGGGCAAACAATCCCGCCTGACACCGCGGCTGGTCCGGCTTTTGAAAAGCCTGATAGAGAAACCGGGTGAAGTGATCGAACGGAAGGTTCTTTTCTCGCAGGTGTGGGAGACCGATTACACCGACGATACCCGCACCCTCGACGTGCATGTGTCCTGGCTGCGGCACGCGATCGAGCCAGACCCGCAATCTCCCCGATTCATCAAGACAGTCCGGGGAGTGGGGTACCGGCTAGACGTGTAACTGAATTTGCTCGCCGTGAATGGTGATTGCCCGAATGCAGGCGTTTGCCGCTGCAGCGGGCATTTTTATTTGCAAGGGGATTTCGCCGCCACGGATAGGGCGGCAAGCCTGGTAGGCGCTGTGGAAAGTCGTCCCGTCCCAGTCCGGGTCGATCTCCCAATAATCAAGCTGCAGACCGGCCGGCCGGAAACTGGCGGGAAGCAGTGATAGAGAGGAAGGGGCGGATTCCCAGGAAAACGTGGCTTCGCAAGCCGGAATGGAGCGGCCGGACTCCCTGTACAGGGCAAAAGGTTTTTCGGCTGATCCGGCCAGGCGATGGCGGGCAGTATGGATGGCCCGCCAGGTGCGATCGCTGGCCAGGAAACGGCGTCCGTTGCGGGCAGCGACCAGGGGAAAAGTGCCGGATCCGCAGAAGAAATCCGCCACCAGGTCGCCCGGATTGGAAGAGGCCAATAAAATGCGCTCGAGCAGGGCTTCCGGTTTTTGGGTGGGATAGCCGGTGCGCTCCGAATGCAGGCGGGCCACGACGGGGAAGTACCACCAATCTTCGGGAACTTTGCCGCGTTCAAGGTTGGGAATTTTGCCAAACCCGGCTTTTGCAGAAGAGGCAAAGGTCTTGACGGTATTGGGGTGGTAAGGCTGGCGGACGGCGTCGGCGTTAAAAGTAAAATTAGCGCTTTTCGTATAGGCAAGGATGGTATCGTGCTTGCGGTTAAAGGCCTCTCCGAATGGGGGAAGGTCCATGATAAGCCCAGATGATCTCGTTGAGCAGGCGTTCGGGCCCGAGCAACTCGTCCAGAAGAACACGGGCGTAGGGGGCGGCGTGCCAATCCAAATGCAGGTACAGGCTGCCCGTAGGGGCTAACAATCGACACATCAGCGCCAGGCGCGGATAGAGGAAGTCGAGATATGCCTCCAGGTCATTCCACTGATCACCGTACCCTTCCGCCAACTGCCATTCCTTCGGATGGCGGGAATCCTCGCCGCGGCCAATGCGGGTGGGAAAGGCTTTATTGGTGAAGAAGGGCGGGTCGGCGTAGATCAGGTCCAGCCGGTTTTCAAATTCAGGCAGGAGGGCCGCCATAACACCCAGATTATCCCCCAGGTACAGGTGGTCCTCGGCGGAGCCGCCGGGATAGCCACGGCCTTCAGGATAAGAACTAGACTCGAGGCTCAATTCAGCCGGAAGGGGCTCGGAAAGGGACTTGGAAGGCCAGCTCAGGATTGGCATATCAGGAGAATTCAAGAAAACCAGGGATATTGATCAGCTTCAATCCAAAATCGTAAATCGTAAACGTAAATCTAATAATGGATATCCACGCCGGTGCCGCGACCTTTTACGTCCAGCGTGGGCAGGTTAATATCCTCGTAGGCCGCCCGGGGGGTGGTCCAGCGGAACAGTTGAGGGCGTCCTCATTGCGCATGTTGATGCAGCCGTGGCTCATGGGCATGCCGAAATTGTTATGCCAGTAGGTGCCGTGGAAGGCGTGGCCCTTGTCGGTGAAAAAACTCGTCCAGGGTACGCCCACCAGGGGGATGACGTCATCCGCCAACGGGCTGGTGGTGGACATGTTGCGGGAAGGAAGTTTCACCTGGATATTATGCGCGCCGGCGGGAGTTTCCATTCCGAGAGCACCGGTGGATACCTGGGTGGTGAAATAGACCCGCTCATTTTCATAGCAGGTCAGCGTCTGGGTTCTCAGGTTGACGTCGATGCGCTTTTTCCCGGCGGGTACATCCGGAGAGAGGGGTGAGTATTCCTCCGGCGGAGATGGGCCGGAGCTGAACAGCGGGGACGAAATATGAAATATTTTTATCAGCTTCATCCTGGACGACATACCAGGCTTTACCGTCCGGGCCGTTATCAATGCCGATGATCCATTGAGTGGAACTGTAATACAGGCGATATAACGGCAGCCAACCTTCCCACTGGTTATAGCGGTAGGCTTGCGTGAAGGGAACGGTCACCTCAGAGATGACTTTGGGTGTGGGCAGGCTGGAAAGGGGCACATTGTAATGGATCCGCACCTGCTGCAGGCGAGCCCGGTGCATATACCCGCCAAAAACCCGGTACCAGATCGGGTTATAGCCGGGCGTGCCGGAATTAACAGTCTCATACACATGGATAAGGCTGTCGCGCGGCCAGGTGGTGACGATGGAGCTGGTGTCGGTGGGTTTGGCTGTAGACACTGACCGGGTCTTTGGCCACCCGCACCAATTCGATATCATCGAACTCTCCATAATCGGCTCGGAAGGGAGTAAAGGCCAGGCCGGCCAGCGAGACTGCGCCCAGCTTTAGAAAATCGCGACGGGAAAGAGGCGTCATAGGGGGTAATTGTACCTGAAAAAGTGTGGAAGACGGTTGAGCGAGGAGTGTTGTTAGAATGTAGGTCAGAGGCAAATATAACCGTCATTCTATGACCTATGTAATTCTCGGTTTTCTATGAGATCGATTTAAAGACTTGTCGGAAAAAAAAACGGGCGATTTGAGTTGGGTGAAGTAGTTTGGCATAATATGGGCGATAATCAGGGAAAACGAAGCAAATATGCTGTCAATTCTACTTCGCATAATGTAAACAGGAGCCAACATGGACAAGTCGTCGGATGTATCGCTGGAGGTAAAGTATCCAATATTGGGATCTTTCCACCTTTACCTGGTCTGGAACAACCTGCCTTCCCGCCGGCGGCAAGGAGCAGCGCCGAAGACCATCCAGGGTTATGTCCAGGACATTTCGATTTTCATGCGTTGGTGGCAAGGGACCTTCGGGGAGGAATTGACCCTCGATAGACTAAAAGCCGATCCGTACCGATTGAACCGCAAGGTGTCCAGGATTTCCTGGCTTCGTATGCCCACATCGAGACGGCCATGAAGTATGGCTGCCCGAAGACCAGGGAGAAGGAGCGGGCGGCCGAGGCGCTCGATGTATTCACAAATTCATAACTATATTCACGCATCCAGTGGTTTTTTGACTGCTCTTGCATCTTTTATACCTAGCCAAGAGAAGCTTAGGTTATACTTTTATCATTCAGTCTTTATCTATTGCCGTATAAACACCTAAACGTTTAGGACATTATGCGGAGTATCCATATGCCGTTGTACAAACCGTTCCATAAGCGTGTTAGGCGTTTATCGTACTTGAGAAGAATGATACAGCGGATGACTGATGGCATTATTACAAACATCAAAATCTGAGGAGATTTGCTCTATGGAACAAAAATCAGCACTTCGCCATGGTCAGCTTGGAATACTGGGGATATTTATTTTTCTTACAGTGGTACAAACGTTGTTATTGTTTATTGTCGAACCAGATATGCGCACAAGATTTGCATTAATCGAAATATGTGTATTCGTCATAAATCCTTTGATTGTTTTTTATTTGCACAACAACTGGCCGAGGAAAATTGTCATACTCAATATTGTGGTATTCGTGATCGTATGGTTTTTTACACTTCCATTATTCCACGAATTGAGCCATGTCATCGGTGTTTATGCGATCGGATCAAAGCCAATAGCTTATCGATTGATTCCAAAATTCTGGGAAGGCGATTTCACGACTGCCTAGGTTGGATCAGAGCCCGTCAATGATTGGCAAGTCCCCATACCGGGTCTGTCCCCTTATATCAAAGATATTTTCATGTTGATCATCAGGTTCTATTTTGCTGAAAGGTAAAAGAGTGAGTAATGCTTTTTGGGCCGGATTTATATATGTGTTTTTTTGTTTGGGTTCGCTGTTTGATATCCTGAACAACTATTTTCTAAAAGTTCTTGGATATCTTTCGGGCAACGATTTTTACGGGGTCACTCTGGGATGGGGAGATTCCTGGTCCAATATTATCGGGATAACATTTTCAAGTTTCGCTATATGCATATGTGTTTGGGTGCTGATGGCTTATAAGTCTCCCAACAGTGTCAGAAAATTTAAATTGTGGGAGAATTGAAAATCAAAAAAAGTTCTAACGCCATGATCTGGCGCAGCAGGATGTCCAGGACAAAAAACGCCCAACACCGCGTAACTCTCCTTGAACTCCGACATAGAATTATTCTAATACTGTTCCTAATACTGAATAGCCCTACACTTGCAAAACAAATAAATAAATCCACGATTTGAAGTTGTCTTATAGCATTCTTCCAGAAGGCACAATATCCTGGCCAACAAAGGGATTGCCGCGGCAAAGTACGCATCGCAATGACGTTCCACCTACTTTTATTACGATGGTAGCATTTATACCCTGAAGTTGTTTGTACAGGCGTCCCGAAGATTGATAAGTTGAAATCTCGAAAAACCATAAAAAACCTCCTCAGCGAATGGCTGCGGAGGTTTCTATATTCAGCGATCAGGTCGCTTGAACGGCCGAATGGGGCTTGGAGCCCTGTCGGCCAGCGGTTGGGGTTGTTTAGGCCTCTTGCAGTAACCGGGATCATTCCTTTAAGGATATAGTTGGTCAGCGTCAAGGTATGCGTACAAACACGATGCGAAAGGAAGTAATCACAGTCGCAATCCCATTTGTTATCGGCGAATTTGACCACGTGGGAATTGTTTTCCCCATCGATCCTCACAGTGAAATTGTCGAAATGGAATCGATGTGGTTCTTGAGCGTAACGCTTGGCTTTATCGATCTTGCCGATCATACCCAAGTCCATCATATTCGATTCTCCTATTATCCACTATATGACGAAAGGCACGCGATACGGCAGCGTGCCTTTCAAAATAAGAACTTGGAGCTTAGATTTACACTCGCATAAGCGGTTACTCTAATGCCGAGTATATTGCGTATTCTCATAAAAGTCAATCATGCATCTGCCTATATGAGAAGAATGTAAGGTGATCGTATCCCAGGCGTAGGGGAATTCGTTTTTAGGGAAAAAAGGGGTAGCAGGGCGGCTTAGCCGCATTACCAAGGGGACATTTGTCCCTTCAGGGGGTTGTCACCGGGGCGGGCAGCGGCTCTTCCCGGTCGTAGGTGCGCAATTGCGGCCATTTCATGACGATCAGGGCCATCCCGACGATGCAGCCGATGCCGCCGCTGACGAGACAGAACGGCACACCGAAGAGTTGGGCCACCACTCCCGCCTCCACCTCACCCAATTGTGGACCGCCCTGAAAGAAGATCTGGTTAACGGCGGTCATACGGCCGCGCATATGGTCGGGAGTTTGCAACTGGCGAATGGTATTGCGAATGATGGTGCTGACGGCATCGGCCGCACCCATGATCGCCAGGGCTACCATCGCCAACAGGAATATATGCGAAATTCCAAAGACAACCGTGGCGGCGCCAAAGACCACCACTGCCCCCAGGAAAGATGGGTCCCTGCCTGCGGATGGTATGGATCTGGGAGATGATCAGGGCCGCCAGTACCGACCCGACCGGCTGAGCCGAGGAAAGGAAGCCGTAGCCCACTTCGCCCACCTTGAGGATATCCCGGGCGACAATAGGCATCATCGTATTGGCAGAAGCGAAAAAGGTGGCTACAAAGTCCAGCAGCATGGTCGAAAAGATGATCGGACGGGAGAAGATGAACCGGAAGCCTTCCCTGGTGGTCGAGAGGTCCACCCGGGCGGTTTTGTGCCTTTCCTGGGCGACCTGCCCGATCACCACCAGGGCGACTATGACCGCCAGGAAGGAAATGGCATTGAAGAGATAGGTATAGGCTTGCCCAAGCGTGGCGATGACCACTCCAGCCAACATGGGGCCGATGACCGAGCCAATATTGGAGGCGATGGAGGTCATACTGAACGCATTCGGCAGGTCCTTCGGGCGGATCAGGTTGGGGATCATCGCCTGGCGGGCCGGCAGATCAAAGGCAATGACAGCCGCTTGCAGGGCGGTCAAAGCGTAAATGTGCCAGAGCTGGATCGTCCCGATAAAGGTCAGCAAGCGTCAGCGCCAGGGCGATCAGGGTAAGGAGGGTTTGGGTGATGAAGAGGATCGTCCGGCGGTTGAGGGTATCCGCAACCGAACCGCTGATGAAGGAAAAAACGATTATCGGCAGGATCCGCGCCAATCCCACTGCGCCCAGGGCCAGCGGGTTGGGATTCCCCGTGAGGACACGGATATGCCAGAAAAGGGCCGTGATCTGCATCTGTGAGCCGGCAATGGATATCAATAAGCCCAGCCAGAGGAAGAAAAAGCGGCGGTTTTTGAGGGAAGGGGGAATATGAATACGCATGGGGGAAGTAATCAGTTGTCAGTAATCAGTTGTCGGTTGTCAGTTATCTGTGAATGGTGAATGAGGCGGATGTGTCGGAGCAGAGTGATCAATTTTAGTGCTGACTGATTCACTGATCACTGTTCACTGACAACTGTTTACCGTTTACCGTTCACTGTTCACTGATCTTTTTCTCAGGTTCCCCAATCGCGGAGATAGAGGAAATCGTAGCCGACGGTGCGGTTGGTCAATTTGGCGATGGGAGGCAGGATGCGTTTGAACTGGTTTCTGCGGATGCGGTCGGTCACCTGGCGGACAAATTTCTCTTCGAAACCGGCTTCGATACATTCCGGGGGGCTGTAGCGTTGGTCCACCAGCAAGTAGAGCAATTTATCCACCTCTTCATAGGTGAAGCCGAACTCGCCCTCATCGGTTTGGCCTTTCCACAGGTCCGCCGAAGGAGGCTTGGCGATGATGGGCTCGGGAATGGCCAGGGCTCTTGCCAACTGGCGGACCTGGGTCTTATACAGGTCTCCAATCGGATTGAGGGCACAGGCGGAGTCGCCGTAAAGGGTGGTATATCCCAGCAGGATCTCGGTCTTATTGCCCGTGCCGACTACCAGGCCTTTGAAGGCTTCGGACTGATCGTAGGCCACCACCATCCGCAAGCGGGCCATGATATTGCCCTTGCGCATATCCGATATACCCGCATCTTGGGCGATGAGCGGGATCAACCATGTCAGTGATCGGGAATGGTGACGGACTCAGAGCCGAACTGGTCGATCAATAGTTGGGCGTGCTCGAGTGAATCGGATGATGATGTTTTGTAAGGCAGGCGCAGCGCCAGCACGTTCTTTGGCCCTAGGGCTTCGACCGCCAGGGTGATAAGAGACGGCCGAATCCAGACCACCGGAGAGGTTGACCACGCCGTGGGAATAACCAACCCGGTTGATCTCGCTGCGGATAAATCCGGTCAGGATCTTGCGGACCAAGCCGGTATCGATGGAGAGATTAACGTCCATGGATGATCCTCCCTAATTCACGTTCCACCAGCTCGGGGCGCTCGTCCCTCAGGAGTGGCAGGCGGGCGCGGGTGCGGTGGAGCTGGTTCAGGTCGATCTCGGCTTTGGTGAGGGCTTCTTCGAAGTAGGGCGCCTGGACCACCAGTTTTCCGTTCGGGTCGAAAAGAGTGGAACCGCCCCAGTAGTTCAGCCCGTCCTCGAAGCCGCTCCGGTTGGAGTGGGCTACAAAGGCGGTGAAGAGGCTGGCATAGGCCCGGTTGATGTGTTCCACCCAGGCTGGAGGATTCCAGCTTTGGCTCGCCGTTCAGGCCGCGGCCGGGGGATGCGGAGGAGAATAAGAGCAGGTCGGCCCCATCCTGCCAGAGCAGGTAGGGAGGCGAGGCGTGCCAGAAATCCTCGCAGATCAACATGCCCACCCGCCCGAAGCGAGTGTCGAATGCCCGTACGGACTAACCCGGGGCAAAAAAGCGGCCTTCATCGAATAACCCATAGGTGGGCAGGTAAACCTTGTGATGGACATGCAGGACTTCGCCGGCGGAGAGATACGCCGAAGCGATGTAGAAACGGTGGCGGGTATCTTCATCGACGAAGCCGACCACCAGGTCGATCTCCTGGCTTGCATCGATCAGGTGGCGGAAGATGGGATCTTCGGCGTTGGCTGAAGCCGCCACGGACGGAACCAGGTCCTGCAAAACATATCCTGTCAGGGACAATTCCGGAAAAACGATCAGGTCGCAGCCATCCTTTTTGGCTTCCCTGGCCAAAGCCAGGTGTTTTTCCAGGTTAGCCTGCGGATCGCCGAGGGTGGTATTGATCTGGGCTAGGGCGAGGCTAAGGTGAGGTTGTCCGGGGTAAGCTCTTCGATTGTGAAAAAGTGGCTTTTGGATACAAAACTGCCTCTTCCTGGGCCCGGGATATATACTTTTCAGTTTCAATGCCCGCACTAGAATTGAGAATACTGCCCGGGCGGGATGCCGAAGCGGTACTCTTAAAGCTGGCGAAATTTCTTGTTGAGGAAGCCCGGATCTTTTCTGCGGCCTTGAGCGAATACGTTCAAACGCCAGGCGGATAAAAGATGGGCTTTTACGGAGACCGGCCAGCCATCCACTGGCGAGGATAGCTGCCAGCACAAGCAGGGTCAGGAGACTGATCCATGTCCCAATTATGAATGTAGTAGATGTGAAGGTGAACTCATAGGTATGGGTTCCTTCCAGAGACTTGACCCCTAACCACCCGCCGATATTCAGCAATTCCCGGGATCGTCCATCGACTTTCACCATCCATCCGGGATAATGATTAGCCAGAACAATCAGGGTGGCGTCTGAGCTTGCGGCAACTTTCAGGGTGATCCGGTCAGGAACTCTTTAATTGTGCCGCGACGGGGGTTATTTCCTCCACGGTCAATAAACCCCGCAGGGACTGATCATAAAATGCATCGTCTGAAACAACGAAAGAAAACGGCAAGCTGTGAGGAAGTTTGAAAATGGAATAGACGCCTTCGGTCTTGATGTTGACCGGGTCCGGATAATAAATAGGGTCCGTCGTGCCGATGAGTAAATAATTCGGTAACACATCGAGAGGCCGAGGGGACGGATTTCCCTTGGAAGGCTGTGTAAAATGATACCAGGGATAGAGAATCCACAGGTTGTTCGAGAGAGCCGCCATGGGAAAATCCTTATACAGGTCCACGTAATACACCCCATTGTCGGATTCACGCAACCAGGCCATTATATGATCGAGAGGGAGGAGCGGCTCTACTGTGCGAAGAAAGCGAGCATTGGCGTTGAAGACGCCGTAGACGGCAAAAACGGTGAAAGCTGCCAACACTGCCCGGGAGGCGGCGGTGATCACGTTTTTGAACCGGGCCGATCCATCTGCGAGAATGCTTCCGGCTAATTTCCAGAGAGTGTCCACGGAAAAACCGGAAAGCACGATCACAGCCAGGCTGCAAAAGATCAGCCAGCGAGTTGGTAAATGGAATTGAGCCAGGAAGGGTGTATTCGCGACGAGCTCATTCCAGGGCATTTGCCCCTGGTCCACCATCAGAATGGTGATAATCAGCATGGTTCCAAAGAAGAGGATGGCTCGTTTCTTAGGATGCTTCCAGGCTGCCAGAGGCAAGAGTGCCAGCGCAGCCAAAGGTCCCCAGCCGATGTACCCATAATATTCCTGTGCAGGCAGATTTACATCCGGACGATTAGTGTTGGTGGAAGTCAGGTCTTGAATAATTTGCACGAAAGTATGAGAATTCCAGGGCGACCGGTCCTTATTGAGCCGCGGGTAGAACTCCAACATGGGGAAGGCCTGGACGGCTACCAGCCCGAGTGCCAGGAAACCGGTCACTGCCAGGATTTTTATTCCGGGTACATCCAGCCTTATATACGGTTTTTTTCTTTGGAGTTTCTGGAATATAAACAAGGGCCAGCAAGCCAATAAAGACCAGTATAAAGACAGCGTAATAAATATTACCGGAAAAATAAAGCAGGGCCAGCGAGATAACCGATAAAAGGACATACTTCTTCCGGCGGGTTTCGACTGCCTTGATCAAGGCGGCCAGAGTCCAGGGGATCCAGGCAAAGCCAAATACCAGCAATAATTCCCCTGAATTAAAGCGGATGGCGGGTTGGCCGGCGAAGGCATACACACAGGCGCACCAGACCCGCCCGGCCGGACCCATCCCCAAATTGCGGGCCAGCCACCAGGCCCCATAAGCCGCCAGCAGAATTGCCAGGAAAAGGGCGACATTATTTCCATCCATAATACCAGGAGAAGGACGTAGAGTAAAAAAGATAACGTGTGGAACATGGGATCGGACGAAAGGCAGACCTCCTAAAAGATAAGGGTTCCATTGCGGGAATTGCCCATAGTAATGAAGAGAATTGAGCAGGACCTGGTCATCCAGTTCAAAACTCTGGGCTTCAGAACCGGGTAACGCCTGGGAAGTGCCCACATTCAGAATACCGTGGCAAAAAAGGAGGACCACAATAAGAATAAGGACCCATTCGGGCCAGGCTTTCCACCACCCTTCGGAGGATCTTTTTAAGGTTAAAATAGAGATGGAAAATTCTTTCTTAATCACCTGAATTGGAGATGTATTCATACTCGGCTACGTTTCCCTGGGCCATGGTCAATCTTGTAATAAGGATAGCTTAATTATATTACCACGGTTCAGATTGCGTTATCAGTGAGGGATTGAACCCGAAATTATAGAAAAAGCTGACTGGCAGCTCTCTATTATTTGCCAATCCGCCTGAGTAGCAGGGCTGTCTGATCGAAGGCTAATCAACAATCCTTCATTTGCGCGAATATTGGTCATTCTTGACCCAGTTGGAAAACGCCCTTACAATATCGACAAATCTTGTCGGAATTATATACCGTGTCGTATATTCCGATAGCCGGTAATATCCAGGATCTATAAATCAAGCTAAAGGTAACGTCTGGAAAATGTGACAAATTCCGCCGTTTAATCAATTTACTGCCAGTCGAGTGGAATGAAAAGTATGGCCTTTTACGAAAGATCGAGCGACGGAATTGGGATATAACTTTGAACCGACTTAATCCGGGTCAAATGGAACGAAATAAATTCGCCCCTAGCCGGCCCTTTGGGAAATGGGGCATAAGTAAGAATCCAGCCAGGCGTCCATTTGATCGAGGGAGGGGCAGACGAAGAAAATGGGATTGAAGGCGTAGACCGTTTTGGGGAGGTGGGAGATCATTTCCAGGTCAAAGGGCGCCAGGATCACTTCTCCGCCGACATAGCCTCTCCGGTCGATCCCCAGGCGGTCGAATATGCGCTGGACTACATTCCAGCCTTTCTCCTGGGAAGACATTTGGCCTTGTTGATGCATCTCATTCACCCCATCGATGATGCGGCGAATGTCATTTTTATGGGTCTCGAAGTGCTCGCCCAGTTGCGCATAGATATCACCACGATAATCGATGATATTGTCACGGCTCAACCGGTAGAATTCCATGACAGTGTTGGCGAGTTCGCTTCGACCTGAGATGGTGCCGGCGCCGAAGATCTTGAAACGGCCGTCTTCCACGATGATCCCAAACTCGGTGGTGTACCAGGCCAGGCGTTTGATCACTTCCTTTTCTTCCGAGGTGGCCTTCAGGTAGGCCGGGGCAAATTTATCTTCGATCCGGGCATAGAATTCCTGGGTCAGGTAGGGGAGGTGCCCGAAAATATCATGGAACATATCCGGCTCGGGGGTGAATTCCATTTCTGCCCGGGACCGAAGATAATCCGTGATCAGAAAAATCCGTTGGGCAAATTTTTTGTACCAATCCTCAGCCAGCGTATAGCGGACCACCGTCCGTTCGATGCGCCACCCTGTCTTTGGTTCGATGCGCTCATTGAGATAGGCTACAGTGGGGATATGGTCAGGATCCAACTTCAACATGTCCATGCCCTGGATATAGGCCCGGCAAAGGTGCTCAAGGAGATAGGGCCGGTGGACACCGGCATACAGGTCTTTCCAGATGGCATGTTGTGCGGGGGTAAAGTCGATTTCCTGCGTTTCCGCCGTGTATTCGCTGGATGTGGCCTGCCCTGCCGCAGTGGAGATATCACCCGTATTCATCGGTTGCTGCGGATTACTGTTCATCATTTTTACCTCTCATGAACTACAGTCTATACCGATTAGATATATAAGGATAATTATACTCTTTTTTATTGTTTTAGTGGCATTGTTATCTTTAAATCCATACCCTTTTTATAGTTGGAGGCCAGGTAATACTCCCCATAAACAGCCTCATCGGCGGCCAAAGGGGTTAAAAAATGCAGCGTGGCCATGAATGGGCCACGCTGCGAAATTGAATGTTTGCCCCGCTGCTTATTTCACCTCAATCGATTGCATCATTGCATCCAGCTTGCTTAAATCGGGTGTGAAAGTGCCGGCTGCCTGCTGATCGATCATGGATGCCGTGTCTGACATATATTTGGTGTAATCAGTCGAGAATTCTGGCGGCAGGTCGTCAAGGGACATTTCGTCAGCCGGTAATGAGGCCAGGTTGACCGGCAGCTGGGCAGCAACATAGTACTTGCCATCAGCGGTGAGACCTTGATAGGTGTAGAGCAGGTTGCGGTTGTTTACCGGAACGAGGCCCGAGCTCCACTCGGTCAAGTAACGGACGCCCTTGCCATTCTTAAAGTCCATGAATTTCACCTGAACATGCATCATCTGGACCTCGCCATGGACTGGAAGATAAGGCATGACCTTGCCTGGTTGCTGACTTTGAAGAAGAGCCTGCAAATCCTGGGGAGCCCTGGCGGCGGTCTCATTCACTCCCAGATCTTTAACCGGGTACACAAATATCTGTGGAGCTGCTCGCGGCTTTGCCGACCGGATAACCTTGCAGCGCCAATAGTGTGTACTCGGGCATGACGTCCGACCAAGTCGTGTCCGTGCCAGCAGAAACTGCCGGAATGACGCTCGAGAGAGGTACTCTGAGCCACCCCGTTCACATCCACTGTCACAGTTACACCTTGAGTTGGAGCGGATGTATTTTTGGCCGGACCACATGCTGAAAGCAGCAGTATCAGCGTAGAAAGAACGATGAGAAAAGTTTTTGGTTTCATAGGTATGTTTTCCTTTAAGACCTATCATACGCAACCGGCTGGAAATCCTTTCCCCTCCCGGCGGTAGAGTGTTTTCCTAACCGACCGGACAGGGATGATCGTTGGACCAGGTACGGCAGCCCGCAGCCCTGCGCCTATTCCTCGGCTCGCCGATTAACTAAAAATAAATTTGACTTTGCCTATGGGCGCGCCGAAGCGCGCATCCAAATCCCTTACGGGCAGGGCATCTGGCCTGCCTTCTGGATGCTCGGCAGTGATATTGCCAGCAACCTCTGGCCTGGCCCTGGCGAAATCGACATCATGGAAAACATTGGCAAGGCCGGTGAGCAAATCAACCTCTATGGCACCGTGCATGGTCCCGGCTACTCCGGCGGTTCCGGCATCGGTAGCGGAGCTCACGATACAGGTGTCACCCTGCACGATGCTTTCCATACCTATGCCATCGAATAGGAACCCACTGAGATCCGTTGGTACTTTGACGGGGTGGAATACTTCAATGTCTCACCGGCGGATGTCCCCACTGGCAGGGAATGGGTCTTCAATAAACCCTTCTTCCTGATCCTGAATGTGGCAGTCGGCGGCGGCTGGCCCGGCAACCCGGATACATAATAGCGGGGTATGACGCCTCCCATGCCCCCGGAATATGGGTAGAATGGCGTCGCAGAAATTGACTTAACCCGGGCCAAACTGGCCGGATGGGTTTCCGGCTCATTGGCGATGATCATCTTCTGTTCAGGAATTAGATGGGATCGGGCAGATTGCCCCTACATAAAAAAGGCGGAGAGGTGGGATTCGAACCCACGGTGGATAATTCCTGATTTACAGCAACACTTGCTCTCAAAAAGCAAGTGTTGGCTATTAATTTAGGATTTCCTCTCTCGAAGACGTAAAGCTACGAGTTTACACCCTTAAATAAACTCGGTTCCCACGGCGTTAAATTCCGCTACAAATGCATCCCCCCGTTAATCGCTATAGGCCGGCTGGTAGGCATTCTGCATTGGAAAGTCCAGAGTAGATTGGGTCACGCCTGTGATGATAGGCATTCCCAAGGTCGTCCAAAGCGATCAGGAAGGCTTCATCGGTCTTGCTGCTGTCGAGAAAGGTGGAGTATACACGCTCGCTGTCGTCCGCAGAGGATATCTATCTCAATATGCCTGTTGTAATCCAGGTCGCCGGAGAAGTGGTAAGGTTTGACCACGCCCCGGTCGGCGGAATACTGCACCCAGACTCCTGAAGCGGGATAGTTGACGATCAGGTCGGCATTGCCGTCGCCATTCAGATCGCCTGCGGCGATCAGTGTGGCGTCAGCAGGGCCTGCTGCCCAACTCCCGGTCGCGGTATCCCTTATCCAGATAATGTTGCTCCAAATACCAGCCAGGTCAGCTTTCCCATCGCCATTAAAGTCTCCAACAGCGATCCTGGTCGCGGGAGTCAGGGGTAAGGTTTGACCATGCCCCGCTCGCGGAATACTGCACCCAGACGCCCGTAGTAGGATAGTTGGCGACCAGGTCGGCTTTGCCGTCGCCATTCATGTCTCCTGCCGCGATCTGGGTGGCGCCAGAAGGACCTGCTGTCCAGCTCCCGGTCGCGGAATCTCTTATCCAGATCACGCCGCCCCAAATGCCGGCCAGGTCAGCTTTGCCGTCGCCATTAAAGTCTCCAACCGCAATCCCGGTGGGAGGACTGGAAATGAACTGCCACTGCCCCGTTGTGGAATACTTTACCCATAAACCAGATGCGGGAAAGACGCAGACGGGGTCGGCTTTGCCATCGCCATCCATGTCTCCCGCCGCGATCTGGGTGGCGGCAGAGCTGGTGATGAGGTTCCACGCGCCGGTATCCGAGTTCAAGGAAGATACCCCCGTGGACCAGGAGCCCAGCAGATCATATTTGCGCACCGCCACGATGAAGAAGTTCGCATCCGAGTAGTCTTCCACCGATCCCTGGAAGATCCGGATCTTATAGTCATTCCCTATGGCCTGATTTGATGGAATGGCCCAGGCGAAGCTCCCTGCGACTGCGCCGGCAGTACCGACCTGACTCGGATAGGGATGCGCCTTTATACAATTGAAGGGTGACATTGCCGGAAAGCCCGCTCTGTGTCCAGGTGATGGTATGGGTTGTCCCTGGCTGCCACTGCTCGGCCCCGTTGGGGGATGTGATTTGTAGGGCTGCTATCTGCTGAAGAGGCTTTGACGATTCAGCGGCAGATACACGAAGAAATGCGGATCGAGTTTCGAAACGAACGCATCGTATAATCCAGCGTGGGACGGCTGGAGCGGGTTCATCGTGAGAAAGTCTGTCGCATTGGTCTCGCCAACAACAGTAGACATTCCCCTGGGCATCGAGGGCGATGTCGGTGCCGGAGGCGTCATTCGAACCACCGCTCTGGGTGCCGATCAACGTTGAGAAGACAAGCGCATTGCCTGCCGCATTGAACTGCGTGACGAATGCATAGCAGGAGCCGAGTCTTGGCTTTTTGGAACGAACCGATTGCCGGAAAGTTGGTTGAGCAGGTATAGCCAGTTACAAATGCGTTGTAGGTCGAATCCACCGCGATGCCGCCATACGGGCCATGCCCACTGAAATAATTCTCATCGTTGTTCCCGCCCAGGTAGGTGGAATAAACAAACGCGTTGCCCGCCGCGTTGAGTTTCGTCACGAAGGCATCCCCCCGTTCGCCGCCATAGGCCGGCTGGTAGGCATTCTTGGATCGGAAAGTCCGTGGATTGGGTCATGCCGGTGATGTAGGCATTCCCAAGGTCATCCACCGCGATCCCGGAGGCTTCGTCAGTCTTGCTGCCGCCGAGATAGGTGGAGTAGATCAGCGCGCTGCCGTCCGCCTGGATCTTGGTCACAAAGGCATCATGGTTATTGGAAGAACCGCCACCTTTGGTGGGTTGGGCTGCATTCCGAACAGGAAAGTCCGTCGAGTAGGTATTGCCCACGACATATATATTGTGGGCGCTGTCCACGGCGATATCCGTGGCGTATTCATAGGAATTTCCGCCAAGAAAACATTGAGAACACGCACCGCCGAACCGGCGGGATTGATCTTCGACACGAATACATGCGTGCTGGAAGTGAACGAGGTTACCCAGGGAAACCCTTGCCCGCTTCGCCGGCGATATAGGCGCTGCCCTGGTCATCCACCGCGATGGCATTGGCTGCATCCGCGCCTGAGCCTCCCAGGAAGGTTGAGTAGATCAACGCATTGCCTTCGGTGTTCAACTTGGACACGAACACATCGCAGTTGGTGGTCGCTCCGTGGATAGCCCTGGATTGGATTTACCATCGGAAAGTCCGCCGAATTGGTGCAGCCCGTCACATAGGCGTTGCCGCTGCTGTCTACCGCAATCCCGCCGGCGCGCTCATGACCCAAATTCATCCTCCCCGTTGCTGCCGCCCAGGTAGGTTGCGTAGACAAGCGCTGTGCCTGCCGGGTTGATCTTCACGACGAATGCGTCCATGTCTCCGTTAAGAGCGTTCGTAGATCGAGTTATTGGTCGGGAAGTTGGTGGATTGGGTGACACCCGTGATGTAGGCATTGCCCGCGAAGTCCACCGCCACGCTCTTGGCGCCGTCGAAAGCGCTTCCGCCAAGGTAGGTGCTGTAGATTAGTTGTGGATCAATCGTAAGTGGTTGGTTGGTATCATAGTCGCCCAGGGCAAAGCCAATGCTGCCATCCGCCATCACCGCATATTGCGCCGTCACATTCACTTGCACTCCAGCACTCGTCTGCCAGGCGCTAGGTGCTTTTTCGATCAGCGTGGACGCGTCGTCAAGCGCGAGGAGCAAATCGCCCGTTTGCTCGTCCACTCGCGCTCCTGTCACGCCTTCATAGCGCCAGCGAATTCGGGATGGGTCGGCCTGCGGCGCAAGCGTGTAGGTGCCTTTCAGCGTGCTCTGGGTGCCGTCGTAGCGCAGGTCGATGCCCGGGTAGAGCTGCTCATAGATAATGCTCCCGTACGTCGGCAGGTCGGTGAGCCAGCGCGAGGGCTGGTTGCCGATCAAGTAATTGACCTTGCCAGGCAGTCGTTCGGCATCGACCACTCGCTGCGCGCCGTCCGCTCCATCAAAGGTCAGGTGCACAACTTGCTGCCCACTGCCAGGTCGCCGGCAGCGATAGCACCACCGCTGCATCTTCAAAAAACAACTGACCGCCCATGGCGTGCGCCTGATAACGCACAACGGCGTCGGACTGTCCCGCGTTCGGCACGAAGGAGAGCGGCAGCACGTCCATAGCTGGCCGCTGCGCTCGACGCTGGAACGGCGGGCGAGGACAATGGGGCCTTCCTTCGCCCGGTAGTGGCGAAGATTGTGACTGTCATTGCCAGAAGCAACATGAGAGTGAGAGCAGAGACGCCGCAAGTGAAAATATGCCGTTTTGCCGCCAGATGTTTGTTGATATACATCGGATCCTTCCTCTCTTAAGGTTGGTTGAAGAATACAAACCGGACAGCCCGATAGTCTTCGGCGGTCGTGCACGAGCTGCCCCCGCCGTGTAAATGCTGGCAACGTAGCCGATGCGCGGATTGCCCGCCGTATCCAGCGCCAACGATGGACGATAGCCCCCAAACCAATAGGAACCTCGAGCAATTGAGCGGAGGCAGAATATCCCATTCGCATCCAGATCACTGCTTGGTTCAACCAGCCCGCCCAGCCAGGACGCACTGACGGATTTGCAGTTCGCATCGCACCAGAAATATCCCAATCCGTCGCTGGGTAGCATATTCCTGAATGCAATGCGTGGCCGGTTAAGCCCATCCAGAGCCAGATCGGCATCCTGGGCCTGTCCTTGGGTGCCCACGCTGGATCCGGCCCAATTCGCACCGTTGGTGCAACCGGTGTTACACCACAAGTACCACAAATAATTGCTGGTCCGGGGCTGAGCGATCCCTGTTCGAAAACCAGGCGCGGCTGACCGCTCGAAGTTAACCGTAATACAAACGAAACATGCCCACTCCCTCGCTCCATCAGCGCGGTATAGGTCCAGTTTGCCAGGATGTTGCAATCCGTGTCGCACGCGACGTAGGTCAGATAGTCTTTGGAGTCTGGTGCCTGTCATAACAGCGGTTATCCGCGGCTGGCCTAAGCTGGTAAATGTCAGCGTAGGGATTGTATATGCATCGTTAAAGATGGCTGCAGTTGATAGGGTACTTCCACCAGCTTGCCGCGCTGGTGCAAGCGGCGTCGCAGTAAACATAGAACGCTTCGGTGTATGATGTCTGGTGGAGGAAGCGGGGGCGATCCAGATTGTCCAGGGCAAAGTAATGATGCCCGGAATAGCTGTTGTTCATAACAGATGAAGGAGAAAATGCGGAGGTTGTCACATCTGCGATTGTCCATCCCGCAATATTGGTGCAGTTGACGTCGCAGGCCGCGTACTTGAAGAAGTTCGTACTCCAATCTGGGTTTGGCCCACGCAGTAACAGTCTGGGATGGCCGGCGCTGGTCAGCGCCAGTTGAACCTCATCGACCCGATCGATGAGAATGACCGTCCCCCAGCCTGACACGGTCCCGCAGTTTACGGCGCAGTAGGCATAATAGGCTGGTTTACCCTCCACCATCGCAGTATTCGCCGCATAGGCCATGTGAAAACCACCCGCCGCATCCACCGCGGCGCTGGCGCTGTCTGTTTTTTTCGTGGTGTTCATGAACAGTGCACCCTCTGAACCGGGTGGAACCGGGGTAGGCAGGGGAGTTGGGGTGGGCGCCGGGCCGGAGGCGCCTTTTGCAATGATCGGAATAAAAACGTGGGAGCCAGCGAGAATGGTCAAACTGTTCCAGGAGCTGGTTGGGTCCGGGAGGATCCCTGATCCCGCTGCAGCATCCCTTCCAATTCAGATTGGGTTCATCCCTGGCAAAAGCTGTGAGCGGGCTTGACGAAGTCAGATTGACCAGGAGTGCGGTGAAAACCAACCAACGCCAGACCTTTGGAAGCTTTTTTTCGGCTATTCAGACTGGATCATCATCATTCTCCTTTGAAAGGTAAATTCATTTTTTATTATTCTTCATCCTGCGGGATTTCTTCTTTCCCTCGATCTCTGCTCGTTTGGTCTTTGAGATACGAAAAAAACTCTCAAGATCGGCGAATCCGATTTTCTTTCCATTGTGCGGGTCCTCAAGTGAGGCCTGCCAGTCCGAGAGCCCCGTGTTGTTCACCTGCCAAAGGCGTAACATGTAAGCAAGATACCTTTTGTAGAGGTCATATGCGTATTCCTTCTATCAACCCCTTTCATTGAAGATCCAATCTCAGCGCCTTCTTTAATAAATGTGTATTTTGAGAAGAATTGATATTATTTCAAATTAGATGTACATTGTGAGTATAATTAATCATCGTAAGGAAATCATAAGGTCCACCCACGGAAAATTACAGGAAAATAGCGTGGCGTGTTTATCTCTGTCCTTCCTCGGGCCTTTCCAGGCGACCCGGGATGGACAACCATTGGTCGGGTTTGAATCCAACAAGGTCCGCGCCTTGCTGGCCTATCTTGCGATTGAGGCAGACCGCCCCCACAGCCGGAGCAGAATTAGCCTGTTTATTATGGCCCGATCAGCCTGACCTGGCAGCGCGCTCAAACCTGCGCCAGGCATTGGCCAACTTGCGCCGGACCATCGGCGATGAGGCCGCTCAGCCTCCCTTTTTACTCATCGACCGCGAGTTCATCCGCATCAATTCTGAAGCGGATTACTGGCTGGATACAACCGAATTCGCGGAGTTGCTAACGGCCAGTGAAAGCCATTCCCATCGCAGAGCCGAGACCTGTAAACACTGTGCTCAATGGCTGCAAGCGAGCAGTTGAGCTTTATCGCGGTAACTTCCTCGAGCATTTCTTTGTGAGCGACAGCGACGCATTCGACGAATGGGCGCTGGCCAGGCGCGAAAAGATGCGCCACCTGGTATTGACGGTTTATACCGGCTGGCAGATTATTACGAGCGGCGCGGGGATTACACCCAGGCGTACCAATTCGCGGTCCGCCAGCTGGACCTCGACCCCTGGTGTGAAGAAGCGTACTGCCAGGTCATGCGCGCTTTGGCCTTCGATGGGCAGCGCAGTGCGGCCCTGGCCCAGTACGAAACCTGCCGGCGGATTCTATCGCTGGAACTGAAGGTCGAACCCGGGGATGAGACGCAGGCATTATTCGAGACGATCAAGGCTGGTAAACTTCCCCCTTCGGAAGGTCCGCCGTCGATCCTTCATCTTTGCAACCCCACTCACAGAAAGCAGCCCATTAATCGGCCGGGAGAAGGAATTGATTGAGCTGGCGGATCTATTAGAACGGCCGTCCTGCCGGATGGTAACTTTGACCGGCCCGGGCGGCATCGGCAAGACCCGCCTTGCCCTGCAGGCTGCCGCAGCCCAGGATGGTGGGTTTACCAATGGAATCTACTGTGTACCGCTGATCGGTTTGGATTCGGAAGAATTCCTCATTTCGGCGATTGCGGAGGCCCTGGGAATTTCATTTTCCAACGGAGAAGACCCGCGGCGGCAGCTCGATTCGCTGCCTGGCCGATCAGGAAATGTTACTCGTCCTGGATAACTTCGAAAACCTGCTTCACCCGCTGATTCCTGCCTTCGCAAGAGAGACGACGCTCTGCGGACAGGAAAGGCACCCAGAGCTGAAACCGGCAAGAATAAATCGGCGGCAGGGATCAACGACGGACCTCTGGGCGTTTTAGTCGATATCCTCCAAAAAGCTCCCAGGGTGGTTCTGTTGGTTACCTCGCGTGAGCGGCTTAATCTGCACGCCGAATGGGTTTTCGATCTGCACGGGCTGGATTACCCCGATCAGGGAAATACAGATGACATCGAACGGTATGCAGCGCAGTCAAGTTATTCTTGCTGCATGCCCGTAAAGTACGGCGGCAGTTCTCTCTATCTGGACCGGAAGCCAGGGCGGTGGTTCGCATCTGCCAGCTCGTCGAAGGGATGCCGCTGGCGATCGAGCTGGCTGCTTCTGCCGTGCACCAGCGCTCCTGTGCCGCGATCGCGGCCGAGATCGAGAGAGATCTCCAAATGCTGGTTTCTTCAGTCCATGATATTCCCGAGCGGCACCGGAGTGTGTGGGCAGCTTTCGAGCATTCCTGGCGTTTGCTGTCCCTGGAAGAACAGCAATCCCTTGAGTCGCCTCTCTGTTTTCCAGGGTGGGTTCGATGAAGGGGCTGCGGCGCAAGTCAGCCTGCTCTCCCTCCCAGGTATTGTCGACATTGGTGGACAAATCCCTGCTGCGCTTTGGACAGGATGGTCGTTACGGGATGCACGAGCTGGTGCAGCAATACGCTTATGTGAAGCTGGTGAACGCTGGCGAGCTCGAAATCCACCCGAAATGCTCATTTGAGGTATTTCTTGGGATTCGCCGAAGAGGCGGAACCGAGTCTGTATGCCGCTCCAGCAGCGCCAATGGTTGGGAACGGCTTGAGGAGAACCATGATAACCTGCGCGCAGCCCTGAAGTGGTCTCTAGAAAACGGGGATGTGGAGTTATCCGCCCGGTTGGGCGGTGCATTGTCGCGTTTTTGGGGGCTGCGCGGCTACCTGGACGAAGGTCGTCAATGGTTGGAACGGGTGATTGCTCTCTTCAAAACAGGATACTGCGGTGCTGCTATCCAGGCAAAAGTATTCATTGGCGCCGGTATGCTGGCCTGGCGGCAGAGCGAATATTACCAGGCCGTCGAATTGATGGAAAAGAGCCTGGCGTTGACCCGCCAGATCGGTGATCAGGCGGCGATCAGCCGGATCCTCCAATCGCTCGCCACCATCGAATCCGCCCGTGGCAACTATACCCGGTCGACTGCCATACTTGAAGAGGTGCTGGCCCTGGATCGGGAGAGCGGAAACCGGGAAAACCTTGGCCTACGATCTCGGTTCCCTGGCTGATATTGCTTTTCAGCAGGGGAACTATGGGCCGGCCCAAACATTCTACGAGGAAAGCCTGGCGCTGCACCGCGACCGCGGCGACAAAAACAGCATTGCGATCTGCCTGCATAACCTGGGTGAGGTGTACCACCAGTTGGGCAAGGATGCACAATCGTTGGTGTTCACCGAGGAAGCAGCCTCGCTGTTTCGCGAATTGGGGGTCAAACAGGGTCTGGCGGTATCGCTTGGCAACCTGGGAGAGTTGGCCTCCCGCAGTGGGGATCCCGAACGAGCACAGAAGTTGTATCGCGAAGCACTCGGCCTGCAGCAGGAGCTGGGCGCAAAAGGTGATATTTTATCAATTCTGTTGATCTTTGCGGCGTTCGCCTTGCAGGCAGATAAGCCTGCCCGGGCTGTTCGACTCTACGCAGCTGTGGAGGCATTGCGGCAGACCATCGATATGGCATTTTCGCTGGCGCAGACGAGTGAATATGAAGCCAATCTGGCCAGCGCCCGCACCAAGCTGGCCCCGTCAGCGTTCGAGGAGGCCTGGGCGGGCGGCCATTTAATGACTCTGGAAGAAGCAGTCGCATATACGCAAAAGGAATAATGAGTCCACCCACAATCCACAGTCAGTAACTCAATTGAAGCTCAGATATGATAAGATAGCGGGCGTTTTCACTATACCATTCGGAATGACGTTATCATCATGCCTCGATCTGCGAGAGACCTGGGAAAACACCACCCTTGAAGAGTGCAAAGACCTGGTGCACGTCATGCTCCAGGAAGTTGGGGTTGATTTAGCTGCCAGGCGGATCCTGTGGATCAAAGTCCGCTCGGATTACGAGCCGCTCTTTGCCATAATGGATGGGCTGCACAAGGATGGGGACTTACGGTATTGGATAGAGCCTTTCGTGGCGCAAGCGGACACAAGGGACATAGAAGCCTGTATCGGACAGATGAGTGCCGGTGTCAAAACTTTGCCGCAGGTGTCCCACAATTCCTTGACAAGCGCTCAGGAGTATATAAAATGAAGGGTAAGCGATTAAAAAGTGAGATCGCCCAGCTGACACTGAGCGATCTCCGTCGCAGACCCTTAGCACCTTGAAATTCGATCACCAAACCTTTTGATGGCCGGCGATAATGCGTCAGGGATCTTACGACCTGCGGAGAGGGTGGGATTCGAACCCACGGTGGTCCATAGGGCCACAACGGTTTTCGAGACCGTCCCATTCAACCACTCTGGCACCTCTCCAGTGCGTTTGAGCAGCGGCGGATATTATATCCTGAATTACGGAGAGTCCGGTCATCTCTCCGGCATGAGTTCTAATATGGGCACCTGTGGATTCCCTGGCAAATTAGAGGCTCCATCTCAAAAAGGTGATGGAATCCATTTATCATTTGCCCGCAGATGGCATTCCTTTGGGATGGATGGCTTTCAATATTCCTCCACTGAAATTCTCCAGCCGCCAGGGTGATTGCGGCATCAATCTGGAAAGATCTTCCACGGTTTCGGGATCTGCCTCGGCGATGGCGTGCATCCAGCCTTTTGGAAGGATCAAGTCTGATTCGATTCCGATTTTTTCTGCAACACTCTTTCGCCAGGTGGAGAGAGCATTCAACCGGTCGACAAAGGCCTGCTTGGGCCTGGAAGTGTGAGTTCTGGTAGGCGGCTCGGCCTGGCGGCCTCGTTCCACTGCCTGGAGAATGCTGTTCCCGAACATATCCATTTGCCTGGCTGAGAGGTTGAGATCTTCCAGGTCGGTTGAGGTTTTAGGGGCAGCTACTGCAATTTCCACCAGACGCTTGTTATCGATCACCTTGAAAACGGGGCGGTCCATCCTTTCGGCCTGGGCCTCCCGCCAATTGCATAATTCCTGGAAAATGGCCAATTGGCGCCTGGTTAATTTCTGCGTCCCGCTGATCCTCTGCCAGGAGGGCAGAATGACTTTGGTTGTCCCATTCCCATGCGCCAGGCGGATAAACTCCTCTTGCGCCAATTCCCAACGATCACGCTCCTTTAATTCTTCTTTCAGGCAATCGCGCAGATCCAACAAATGGTGTGTATCAAGGCGAGCGTAATTGAGCATTTCCAGCGGAAGAGGCCGTTGAGCCCAATCTGCCTTCTGGAATTTCTTGTTCAGTCTCACTCCCAGCTTTTCCGCCAGGATGGAATCCAGCCCGACTTGCCTGTATCCCAGGATGCGGGCAGCTTGCATGGTATCGAAGAGATTAGTAACAGTGACTCCAAAACTACGTTTCAGGCAAATGAGGTCATATTCCGCTGCGTGAAAAACCTTTTCCTTTTCCGGGTCGGTGAAAATGGGATTTAACGTGGAAAGGTCTGGGAAGGCCAGTCCATCCACAAGGTAATCAGTCGAGGGAATGGAAAATTGGATCAGGCAGAGCTGTTCGCGATATGCATGCAGGCTATTGGATTCGGTATCGACAGCGATTGGGTTCTGGTGCGATAGTTCGTTCGCCAATTGTTGCAGGCTGGCAGAGGTGGAGACCCATGTGGGTGGAGGCAGCATTTCAAGGGACATTCTGTGGTTATTATAAAGCGTATCCGAAATTATTGGAGAAAAAATGGCGTGAATAAAGGAAGGGAATAGAAAGCTGGTCGGAAACTATAAAATTGATCATTTCATTGAGTAATCTATAGTACACAATTTTATATTTTCCTATCCGGGTCTTTTTTTTATGTTGTGAAAATCTTACCTGGTCTTCTCCATCACGAGGGCATTTTCTTTGTCGTTATAGTATTCGCGCCATATATCGGCTACCACGTAGCCTTCCTGTTTGTACATTGTAATGGCGCCTTCATTAGATACCCGCACACATAACCGGATCAATGGCTGGGACAACCTGGTTTCGCAGGCCCGTAAAAGTGCCCGGCCGATCCCCCGGCGCTGGTATTGCGGCAGGACCCCCACCGTCGCGATCCAGGCTAAATTCCCGGTGGAACGTGGGTCTCCGGCGATGAATCCCACCATCTGATTATTCTCGACGGCTTTCAGGCGGACTACATCCGGCCAGGTAAGTACGGCAATCAGATCCAGCAATGGCCAGGCGTCCTTGGGGAAACAGGCCTGTTCCACCCGGCGGAGGCTGCCCAGATCAAGGAGAGAGGAAGGAAGGATTTCCATCGTTCAGGATGCAGTCAATGATATCAGAATAAGGCCTCTCTTCAATAGAGAGGCCTTAATTGTATTACTATTTTTCCGAGTTATTGCAATGACGCAATCTTATTTCCCTTTGGTGAAATTCTCGATCATGCTGGTGAATTCCATCGGGAAGATGAACTTGGTCGAAGCGACCTGTTCCAAGGCTCTTGAGGGTTTCGAAATATTGCAGGGTCATGGTCTTCTGGTCCACCAGTTGTGCGGAGCCAAAGATCTTTTCCAAAGCTACCGCGAACCCTTCAGCTCTCAAGGCCTGGGCCTGTTTCTGGCCTTCAGCTTCCAGGATGGCCGATTGCTTCTGGACCTTCAGCTTGCAGGATGGCGGCCTGTTTGTTACCTTCGGCCACGTTGATGGCGGCTTCACGGGTACCCATGGATTCGGTCACGACGGCACGGCGGATACGTTCTGCCGACATCTGCTTGTTCATTGCGTCCTGAACGTCCTTGGGCGGGATGATCTCGCGGATTTCCACGTTGGTCACTTTCACGCCCCAGCGCTCGGTGACTTCATCCAGCTTTACTCTCAGGGTCTGGTTGATATGCTCGCGCTGGGAAAGGACCTCATCCAGCGGAATACCACCAATGACCGACCGCAGGGTGGTGGTGGCCATACCGGCTGCGGAGAGTTCGAAGTTACCTACGCCCACCACACTCAAGGTAGGATCCATCACTTTGTAGTACCACAGGAAGTCGATGGAAATGGGGGCGTTATCTTTGGTGATGGAGACCTGATGCGGCACTTCACGGACTTGCTCGCGTAAGTCTACTTTGACTGCCCGATCGACGACTGGGATGAGCAGGACGAGACCGGGTCCTTTTGTGCCGATACAGCGTCCCAGGCGAAAAACGACCAGGCGCTGGTATTCATTGACGATCCGGATGGCATTGGCCAGAAAGATCACCAACAGAATGACGACTGCGGCGACGACGCAAAGAAACACAGTACTATTTGCAGGCATAGGTTCCTCCTTGAACCGACTGTCGAAAAAAAATTATTTTGACTGGTCCTGGGGTTCCACGACCAGGGTAAATCCTTCACGACGAATTACACGGACCCGACTGCCGGCATGGAATGGCATTGGCGCTGCGGGCGCTCCATAATTCGCTGGCGACCTGGACTGAGCCGTTATCCAGGATTTCGGTACGGGCTTGCCCGACCTGGCCCACTATTCTTTCCAGGTCCTGCAATGGGCGGGCGCGGGTGGCCTGCATGCCTTTGCCGACTGCGATCCATAGGAAGCCGGCTGTGAGCAATGAAACAATGATCGCCAGAACCGGATGAACAGGCGGGATAAACCCTTTTCCGGGGAAGAGATACAGCGACCCGGCGATCAGCATAAGGATGGAGAGGGCCAGCGCCCAACCGCGCTTGGGTGTTCGCAGGGCATAGATGAAAGGGACCAAGCTCAAAATTAATACCACCAGCCCCCAATAATTAAATCCCAGGAAGAAAACTTCATAACCTGCCATAAAGAGCAGCAGTAACGCTCCAGCCTCCATGAAATGTGTCCCCGGAGTGACCAGCGCTAAAAAAACCAGAACTGCGCCAAGTATGAGGAGGAGGTAAGCGACATTTGCGTTCAGAAGTGTTTCCATTGGTCATCCTTTCAAAATACACCGGATTCATTATACAACTAATGAAGGTCGCATTTGAGCCCAATTAAGAATTTAATTCACTACTATATACGAGGATCCAACCCAAAGATGTGCGCACACCCATTAATTACTTTTTTGTTAGTAAATAGTATGGTTTTCAGAGGAATTGAGCCTATATAATAGAGTTAGTGAAAACATTTCTGCGGATCTTTGCGGTCTTTCTCTGCGCAGGCCTGCTCTGGGTGGGTAAAGTCCCCGCCAAAGCTCAACAGGCGATCGGTCATTATTTCCCACAGACAGGTCATAATGTAATCACAGAGTTCTGGACCTTTTATCAGAGCGTTCCCGATGCAAATATTCTCTTTGGCATGCCCATCACCGAGCAGTTCATCAGCCGGGATGGTTCCGGCCTGACGGTCCAATATTTTGAAAAATCCCGTTTTGAGTTGCACCCGGATATGCCGGAAGGTCAGCGGGTTCGAATTAACTCCCCTGGGAACCAAAATGTATGAGGCGGGATTACCGGCTCTCAATTTAACGACGCCAGGCGCGTGCCGGATCTTGAACGGTTTTGGGATCTGCTATGATTTCCTGGCATTTTTCGACCAGTATGGCGGGAAGGAGCGGTTTGGCAACCCCCTTTCACCTTTTGAATTCCAACCGGATGGTCGTTTGGTCCAGTATTTCGAAAAAGCCAGCTTCGAATGGCATCCCGAAATGACCGGCGGGCAGACCGTGGCTTTGGCTGATATTGGGCGGATCTATGCCAACAACCATGAAGATCCAGTCAGGTTCAATGCAGCTCTGCCATTGAGCAACATACCGGTTCAATCCACTCCGCCTCTTTCTCTGCAGGTGCGGGTCTTTACCGCCAGGGCAGTCACCCAACCCGATGATATGCAAAGGATATTTGTGGTCGTTCAGGATCAAACCCTTGGGCCCGTGTTTGGGGCTACCGGTACTATGACAGTCCATCTGACCACGGGTGAAGACCTAACTTATCCCATTGTTACAGATGAGGGTGGGATGGCGGTGGTTCCCTCTTTAAGCTTCATCGAACAGGTTCCCGGCAGCCGGATCATCCTGGATGTCAACGTTTCCTATCAGGGCCTGCACGCCGCTGCCACCACTTCCTTTTTGATCTGGCCATAGGACTCAAACAAGGAGCCAAGCCCCTCTCCTTCAAGGGTATAATTTCATTATCAATGTAGTGGGTAAGAGGGTTGCAGAATACACTTTGGGGGAATCCGCATCCCTGGTTACCAATCAATGAGGAGAGAGAATGAATATTACCAGCGTACTACAAGGAATAGCCACGTTTGCCTGGCTGATCGTGGTGGGATTGATTTTACTGGCGGTGATAAGGGTTAGCCGGGGCAGGCCTATAAAAAGGGCAGTTTCTATCGTCATCGGTATGGTTGTGTTGGCCCTTATCCTGACAACCATGAGTCTCAGCGTGGTATTCTTACAGGCTGACCAATATGGAGTGGTTGTTTCAGCGATCACGCCGAACGGTTATCGGACCCAGCCTTTGACTCCCGGCCTTCATTGGGTTGTGCCTTTCGTCGAGCATGTAACCCCATACTCGATTGCCAAGCAGACCTACACCATGTCGACTTCCCAGGGAGAGGGTCAGGTTACGGGAGATGAACTTGATCCAATGTCGCACCAAGGATGGGCAGCAAGTATTTATCGACGCCTCAGTCATTTATCAGATCGATCCCAAGTATTTGATCAACCTTCATATTACCTGGCAGAACCGATTCGAGGAAAATGTCGTCCGGCCTGTCGTGCGTGCCTCCATCCGGGATGCCGTCTCTCAATTTGGCGTCGAAGAAATCGTCAGTACCAAGAGGGGCGAATTGGAATCAACAATCAGCTCAGGCATAGAAAAAGGTTTGACGCTGAATAATCTGACTATGGTCGATTTCCTTCTCAGGAATATCCGCTTCAGTGATGAATATGCCGCTGCGGTGGAGCAAAAGCAGATTGCTGAACAACAGGCACTTCAAGCTCAGTTCGTGGTCCAACAGAAGAAACAGGAAGCCGAGCAGGCCCGCCAAACTGCCCAGGGGCAGGCCGATGCAGTCGTCATCAATGCCCAAGGTGAGGCACAGGCTACTTTGCTGAATGCTCAGGCCCAGGCAAAAGCCTGGGCAGCTCTTGCCGAGGTGCTTAACGCCAATCCGGAAATGCTGACATATGAATACATCCAGAAAATTGCCCCTAATCTTCAGGTAATCTATTTACCCAGCGGGACCCCGCTTCTATTGCCCTCTGCATCTCCGTCGGTAGTTCCCACCGCCACAGTACCGGCGGTGACACCTAATCCGTAGTTGATAGGAACGACTCAAGTCGTTGAGGAGTTGTGATGTCGGCTGTCCATCCCTCCGGTCGCCAGATCCGCCTGACCAGTTATTCGCACTGCGCTGGTTGAGCCTCCAAGCTCAATGCGGAGACGCTGGCGCAGGTCTTGCGCCCTGTTGAAAATATCTTCCAGGCCAAGGACTATCCGGATCTCCTGGTGGGCCTTGCCCGGCCTGACGATGCAGCCATCTGGAAGTTGGATTCAACGCGGGCATTGGTTGTCACGACCGATTTCTTTACTCCGGTGGTGGACGATCCCTATGATTTTGGCAGCATCGCAGCAGCCAATAGCATTTCAGACATTTATGCCATGGGTGGGCGGCCTTTCCTGGCCTTGAATATCGCCGCTTTCATGCCCGACCTGGCCCCCGAGATCAACGCCGAGATCCTGCGCGGCGGAGCCGAAAAGGCACGGGAGGCCGGCGTGGTTATCGCCGGCGGACATACCGTCCAGGATACTGAGCCAAAATATGGCCTGGTGGTGATCGGCTTTGTTCATCCCCGGAAAATGATCACCAAAGGCGGAGTCCGTCCGGGCGATATCCTTATCCTCACCAAACCGCTTGGTTTTGGCGTGACCACTACGGCTCTGAAACAAGAGAAAGCCTTCCCGGAAGAGGTAGCCGAGGTCGTCCATTGGATGAAGAGATTGAACCAGGAGGCCGGCTCGCTGGCAGTGGACTTTGGACTGCGGGGCGGCACCGATGTGACCGGTTTTGGCCTGTTAGGCCACGGCCTGGAATTGGCCCAGGCTTCCCACGTGGGATTACGCTTCTATGTAGAAAAGATGCCATTTGTCTCCAGCGCCTTGAAGTATGCGACCTGGGGCACCTTCCCCGGAGGCATGTACGATAATCGGGGCTATTTCGGTCCTCAAGTGCGGTTCGCTGAGACAGTAACTGAAGAAATGCGGATGCTGCTTTTCGACCCGCAGACGAGCGGCGGTTTACTCCTGGCGATTCCACCGAGGAAATTGAAAGCATTTCAAGAGTGCGCCAACGAGGCCAGCCAGCCCATCTGGGTTATTGGGGAGGCGGAAGCCGGAGAAGGAATCGAGGTTCTGTAATAAATAGTAGTAACGACTCTGCGGAGCGCCCTGTGGGTAAGTCGTTACTACTTTTGTTTTCTTTCCCCCAATTATCCCCTCCAATTCCTGTCCAAATTCTAGTAAAATTAGAATCTATCCTATAGATAGAGTAACGCGATTTTTGGAGTGCGTGCAGCCTAGCCGCACACTCTCAAAAACGAACTCATCCAGAATTTTCGGATAGATGACATAAGTTCGGATGGGCTGTTCTGCCCTTTCGTTTGGACTCCCCCGATGAGCATTGGCTTGGAAATATTCATAATCTTTCTACTTATCCTTCTGAACGGATTTTTAGTATGTCGGAGACAGCCGTCTATGCTTCCAGGACGGGCACGGCTGCAGCACCGCGCCAATGAGGGGGATGCCAAAGCCCGCCTGGCTTTGAACCTGGCCGAGAATCCCAACCGGTTTTTGCCGACAGTACAGATTGGCATCACCCTCATCGGCGTGCTTACCGGAGCAGTAGGAGGCGCGGTCCTGGCTGAGGCCCTGGCCATACAAATGAAGAAAGTGGCTTTCCTGGCGCCTTATGCCCATTCGACCAGCCTGGTGATTGTAGTCGTTCTGATCACCATTTTTTCCATGCTCTTCGGCGAGTTGGTGCCCAAGCGGCTGGCCCTTCAGAATTCGGAAAGGATTGCCGCTTCCGTTGCCGGATTCATGTCATTTTTTTCTTCCATTCTTTATCCCATCGTCTGGCTGCTCGAGAAAGCCAGCAACCTCATCCTCAAGATCTTGGGAGTGAAGCCTCCCAAGGAACCCCAGGTGACGGAAGAGGAGATCCTTGTCCAGCTTGACCAGGGCACCCAGGCAGGCGTCTTCGAGGAATCCGAGCAGGATATGGTCGAGGGGGTTTTCTCCCTTTCGGACCGGCGGGTCAGTTCGCTGATGATCCCCCGCACCGAGATCGTCTACCTGGATATTTCCGACACAGCCGCGGAGACGCGCCGCAAGATTTCAGAGAGCACCTATTCGCGGTTCCCTGTTTGTGAGGACAGCCTCGACAATGTGATCGGCATTGTAACCGCCAAGGATGTCCTTCTGGCGGAAATCAAAGACGGGAAACAATTAAAAAACCTTGTCAGCCCGCCGTTCTTTCTGCCTGAGACGGCCTTCGGCTCGAGGGCCCTGGAAATTTTCAAACAGGTCGATGCCGAGGTTATGCTGGTCATCGATGAGTTTGGAGTTGTACAGGGCCTCTTGACCATCGTAGACCTGATCGAAGAGATTGTTGGACAAGTTGGGCCGGAGGAACCCCAGGCTACCCAGCGCCAGGATGGTTCGTGGTTATTGGACGGTATGCTTTCCGTGGATGATTTCAAGGAGATCTTCAACATCCGCAAATTACCCGATGAAGATGAATATGAAACCCTGGGCGGCTTCGTCATGACGCAACTGGGCCATATTCCCAAAGCCGCGGATCAATTCGAGTGGAACGGCTTATGTTTTGAGGTGGTCGACATGGATGAAAAACGGGTAGATAAGGTGCTGGTGAGCACAATCCCGGTCCGGCCTGCCGCTCCCGCACCGGCTCCGAAAACCAAGAAGAAAACAAAATGAATTCAAATCCTGCTAATATCTTTTCCGGCCGTTCGCCGGTTATGGGGCGAGGCGGTATGGCGGCTTCTTCACAGCCACTGGCCACCGCGGCAGGTTTGGAAATTCTGTCGAAAGGCGGGAATGCCGCCGATGCGGCCGTGGCAGTTGCGGCTGCCTTGAATGTGACCGAGCCCACCTCGACCGGTATCGGCGGGGATATGTTTGCCCTCTACTATGAGGCCAGTTCCGGCGCAGTCTCGGCCGTGAACGGCTCCGGCCGGGCTCCGGCCTCCCTGACCCTTGAGCGGATCAGAAAAGAAGGATTGGAAGACGGGATACCGCCGTTCCATCCTTATACGATCACGGTGCCGGGGGCTTGCGCGGGTTGGTGTGACCTGCTCGAGCGGTTTGGAACGCTGGAACTGACCACGATCCTTGGCCCGGCCATCCTGTTAGCCGAAGATGGTTTCCCGGTTGCCCCCATCACTTCTCATTTTTGGAAGAGGGCAGCCGAGCGCCAATTAAGGGCCGCCTTGAACGGCCTTGAAATGACCTTGGAAGGCCGCGGCCCTGAGCCGGGGGAGGTCTTCCGCAACCACGGCCTCGCACGGACACTAAGCGCGCTTGCCGAAGGTGGTAAAAAAGCCTTTTATGAAGGGGAAATTGCCGCCTCCATTTGCTCTGTGATCCGCCAGGCAGGCGGATGTATGGAGTTGGAAGACCTGGCCGCGCATGCAACCACATGGGAACCGGCCATCAATGCGGCTTACGGGGACCTGCGCTTATGGGAGTGCCCGCCCAATGGTCAAGGATTGACGGCTTTAATCGCTTTGAATATTCTGGCCGGTTTGGATCTGCCGGCGGACCCACTCTCGACCCAACGACTTCACCTGGAAATCGAGGCCCTGCGGCTGGCTTTCGCGGATACGCGCTGGTATGTAGCCGACCCGGCGGTTGTGCATGTGCCGGTGGAAGAATTACTTTCAGAGACCTATGCGGCTGAGCGGCGAAAGCTGATCGATCCACATCTCGCCACTCTCGACCAGTCGCGGGGTTTACCCGTGGCAGGTTCAGACACGGTCTATTTCTGCACGGCGGATAAATGGGGCAATGCCTGCTCGTTCATTAACAGCAACTACATGGGCTTTGGCACCGGTATCGTTCCCTCCGGAAGGGGATTTACCCTTCAAAACCGAGGCGCCAATTTCAGCCTGGAGGCCGGCCATCCGAACGTGCTGGCGCCTCGGAAACGCCCCTACCATACCATCATCCCGGGCATGATCACGGGCAAGAAGAAAGTCGAGAAAAGAAAGATAATCGAGAATCGAGAATCGATAAACGAAAGAAGTCAAGACGAACCATCGAATATCGATTCTCCATTCCCTACTAACGAGGTTCTCTTCGCCGCCTTTGGGGTTATGGGCGGGTTTATGCAGCCGCAGGGACACCTACAGGTTTTCCTGGCTCTCGCCAACGGGCTTGACCCGCAATCTGCGCTGGAACTGCCACGCTTCTGCCTTTTGGATGGCAGCAGCGGCGACCCGGTCGCATTGGAAGACGGCTTCCCGGAAGCAGTCTACGCAGACCTGGAGAAACGAGGCCATAAAATCCAAAAGGTAAGCGGGTGGGAGAGAGCCTTGTTCGGACGCGGGCAAATCATCCTGCGAGATCCGGTCACCGGCGTCCTCACCGGCGGGTCCGACCCTCGCGCGGATGGCTGCGCCATGGCGTTGATCTAACTCGACAATGTTACATTCCAATTTTATTGGAAAAGATTTACCACGAAGGTAACGAAGGAACACAACCCCTGCAGAAGAACACTGCAGGGCAAGCGGGAAAAAATTAAGAAAGAAAATACATCACTTATATGGCCTCTACGGCTACTATTGGATGCCTAAGACTTTAATCTACCATTCTAGAGGTAACTTCGGCTAAATGCGGTTTCCGAGGGATCGTCATTACAAAACAACCCTTGAAGAACACAAGAACTACGTGAGGTTCAATTATTGTAGGTGGGAGAAGAAATTGAAAAAAAAGACCTCCAGAAAGGTGTCAAACCCATAATAGTGATGTTTCCTCGGCACAAGTGGGAGGAAGGTTGAAGAAGGAGGCGAAAACCGGGATTTTCCGGGGAATTGTTCCGCGGGAAATGGCCTTAAAAAATCAAGAATATTACGGTTTAAGGCCTTTTTTTCAGTTGTTTTGAAGTGGGGAGGACTCCATTGGTGACTTCGAGAACGACCTATCCCACTGCCAGGCTGGTTTGGGAATACACTTTCTCACGCTGGCCGGGGAGGCCACTCCTGCCTCTGCCCATGTGGCGGTTCGACCGGACCTGCTCGAATCCATACTGCTTGAGGAGAGCTATTGCCTCGGCATTCACAGATGGCACTGTTGCGGAGAGCATCCATTTATCCCCCAGAGACAGGGCTGCCTGTAAAAGCCCCTCGGCGCATCCAGGTTTCAGCATGACCCACGGGCCGATGCGATTTTTTTGGGCAAAGAGGTAGCCTTCCAATTTTCCGTCTTCATCCCTTTGAAGGAAGCCTCGATCCGGAAACTGCTCCAATAAAACCTGGAATACTTTTCGCCGATCGGCTCCGAACACCTGTATATCTTTTTCAACCAATTCATCCAGGTCCGCCATTGTGATGGGTTGGAGGCCGGATGGCGGCGGGACAGCGGTTGAGAGGGGCGGAATGCTGAAACACCAGAGTTTTATCGTAAGGGAAGGAATCCCAGCCGGTCATAGAGCGGAAAACCCATCTGGCTGGCATCGAGTGTGACCAGGGGAACTTGCTGGTGTTCCAGCCGGTCCAACAGGAATTGCATCAATGCCAACCCGATCCCCTGGCGTTGAGCCTCCGGATGGACAGCCATCAACCCAATGTGAGCCAATTTGCCATAGATGGCGGCTCCGACCATCCCGACCAGGTGTTCATTCGTTTCGGCGACGAACCAGCCCTCCGGCTGGATCTGGCGGTAGAGGCGCAAGTCATCCAGCCGGCTAACCGCTCCGTGGAAAGCCAGCTTCAAGATCTCATCAGCCGGTTCCAGGTCAATTTCTTCCATTGTGCGAATGCAGATGTCCATGGATGCTTTCCTTTTTTGAAGAAAAAAAATTGCAAGAACCCTACCTGCCCTCCGGGAATACTCCCCATTTTCCCTCCCGACAAAGTAAAAATACGTCGGGACGGAAAATGGGGAGGAAGTTGACTCTTGAATGTGGATTTGATATTTCTGGGAGGAAGTATGGAGAGACTTTTCCGCAATGGGCAATCCCGGGATTATATGCCCTTAGGTCAGTTATGGCACTTCTTTATCCGGCTTTAGCAGGCTGACCCCTTCCGTTACGGTCCAGGGGCTTAGCCTGCACTCCATAACAATGGAAGCTCCAATTGTGAGATAGTCAGAGAAAAACATTTTTAAAATCGTCTCAGTGGCAATAGGACAGCTTCAATTCGCCCAGTTCCAGCGTCTGACCGGATTGGATAGTGCCGATCTGGTGCCGGTTGAGGGCCTGGTCGGCCCCATTGGCGCTGGCGGGAGCGCAGTTGACCGTGGTGACAGAACAACCCTCGTAGCCCTTGATATCCGCACCGGCGAAGGTCATGGTAATGACGACTTTACCAGAGGCGCTGTCAAAAGCCGGCACAAACACAAACTGGGGGGCGCCGCTGCCGCCTTCAGATCTCAGGCAGGCCAATTTCAGCTCGGGTAGGGAAGTCACGGGTTTGCCGGTATCCTTACTCAGGAGGGTTGCTGTGATCCTGGCAGAGGCGGAAGAGGGGGTGGGGTTCTGCTGGATGACCTCTCCGGAACCGCAGGCAGAAAGAGCCAGATAGGTGAGGAGAAAAATAATAATTAAGGACAGTCTCTTGTTCATACTCTCGTCCGTTGTCTAGAAAAGATCATTCCTTATGAGAAAGTGGAGAATCTTCAAAAAATTATAGCACGCCCCTATATTGCATAGACCTCGCGGGTCTCCGAAGCCTACGAGGTCTGTGTAATAGTAACGAATGAATTCGTTACTACTTATTCAGACAGGAAGTAACGAATGAATTCGTTGCTACTTATTTAAACTGATGATATAGGCGATCACATCGGCGATCTGCTGCTGGGTGATGGCATTCTTGTCGCCCCAGCCCGGCATGGTCCGGTAGGGAGAAAGTCCCTCCGGAATAGACCCGTGCTGGATGAACAGATCGATATTGGTTGCGAAGGATTTATCGTCAACATCCTTCAACAGCGGATCAATCGGGTTAAGCGAGGGTACCGTCCCATCGTCCGAGCCGGGGTTCGGCACGTTGTCCGTCCCCTGAGGACCGTGGCAGGTCTGGCATTCGGAGATAAAGATAGTCTCTCCGTTCTTTGGATCGCCTTTGAGGTTGACGGCTGCTCCCGGAGGCCCCGGGTTGGATGGCTCTGGTATCACCTCTTCCTGGGGTGTAGGTGTAGGCGCGCCCATGGCAGTGGGAGTAGCTGTTATAAATGGTTGAGTGCGCGTCGGTCCGGGCAGGGTGGCTGGGAACAATGTCGGAATAGGAGTATGGATGACCTGTGCCAGGAAACCACGGCTGCAATCTGCATAGACGCCGCAATTGTAGAAGACAATCGAACCCACCCACACTGCCGCCAATAAGGGCAGGCTGAAGGCGAGCGCCAAGATCACGATCCTGAAATTCCGCCTCATAGTTCCATCCTTATTTCAATCCTCGCACGTAGTTCACCAGGTCCCAACGCTCCCGGACGGTAAAGTTCTCATTCAAGGCCGGCATTTTTCCCTGGACGCCGTTGGTGATGGTCATAAAGATACCGCCATCGGTCAGCGCCTGCACCGGCAGGCTGGTCAGATCGGCAGGTTTATTGGCCAGGTAGATCGCGATCGGGCCATCGCCTTTGGCCAGCTGCCCGTGACACATCATGCAGTTAACCCGGAACAACTCCATGCCTCGACTGATCGAGGCAGCATCGGCTGCAACCGGGTTGATAGGTGCGCCCACGGCAATTATATAAGCGGCTCCCTCGATCGGGATCGAATCGGTTGGAACCGCCAGGGGAGTATACATGGGCTGGTAAGCCGGCTGGATCTCCATGAAACTGACCCAATCGATCTTGATGACGTCGTATGCGAAAAGCTCAACCACGCCGAGCAGCAGCACGGCTACCAGGACCACGATGCCAAGGCGTTTAAGCACGTCAGGATTGATATATGATTTCATAGCGGTCTCGCTTCGGCGGGAGCGACGCTCTCAGCGCCCTGATCTTTCATTGCCTGGGTATATTTCTCGGCCTCCTCCTCCGGGACGCTGAACAGGACTGCCACCTTACCGTCGCTAATTTCAGGCACGTATTCCAGGGGCCGCCATTTTGGGAAATAGCTTTCCAGGAATACGCCTAGGAAGGCCATGCCCATTAAGCCAAGCATGGTCATCTCGAAGGTGAGGATGATCCCCGGCGGGATGGGAAAAAGAGGCTGCCCGCCTGTATGCAAAGGAAAGAGGAATGGAACGCCGAAATTCAGGAACAACCCGAACAAGAAGCCTACGGCTGCCCCGCCCAAGGCCAACTGGGTGACACTGGTATGCTGCTTGGGCCGTCCCAGGATCGGGGCCAGGATGGGAATGCCGGAAATGACTTCCATCTGGTCCTCGGGTACACCCATGGTCCGCAATTTCTCGATGGCTTCCGCGGCCGGGTCGATCTCACCAAAAAGGGCTAAAAGCGTTTTCTTTTCAGCCATAGAAAATCCTCTTCAGCATGAACCTATGCACTATTGTCCTATTCAATTTCCGCTTTTGAAGCTACCGTGGTCTTACCGAACTTCTTCAGCGAATGGGCCATCTGGCCTTCCTGCACCTCCCAGACCGGGACGAGAGGCACCAGCTTCGACATGATCAAATACATAAGCGCGAAAAGGGAAAATGTTCCGATGGTCAGGTAGATTTCCACCCGCGGGACGTAGAGCCGCCAGGTGAATGGCATGCGGTTGATCGTCAGCGCGCCGGGGATGATGATATAGCGTTCGAGCCACATGCCAATGTTGATGATGATGCCGATGGTGAACATGGCCCAGGGAGTTTGGCGGAATTTCTTGTTCCACAATAAGAGGATCGGGATGAGGAAATTACAGGCTAGCATAATGAAATATAACCAGGAAATAGGCCCGGTCTGGAGGAAATTCTGCAGCGTGCGCGAGATGGTTTCGCCGCCGTACCACTCCACCAGGTAATCGTTGAACCAGAAGTAACCCCAGGTCATGGTGATCATCAGCATCAATTTGCCCAGGCCATTGAAGTGCTCCGGACGGATGAAGTACTTCATGTTCTTCATTGTCTTGGAAATAATGAACAAGATGATCGCCACGGCCGCGAGACCGGAGTGCAACGCTCCCACCACGAAATACGGCCCAAACACAGTAGATGACCAGCCCGGACGAGAAGACATGGCAAAGTCCCAGGCCACAATGGTATGGACGGAGAACATCACCGGCAGAATGGCAAAAGCGAAGAGGTTCATGGCTGTTTTGAGATGGGTCCACTCGCTTTCCGACCCACGAAAGCCGAAGGAGAGAATGCGGTAGAAGACCTTTCTCCAGCCGGTGGAGCGGTCGCGAGCCATGGCGAGATCGGGAATGAGCGGCATGAACACGTACATCGAACTCGCCAGCAGGTAGGTGTTGATGGCCAGGAAGTCCCACATCAAGGGAGAGTGAAAATTCGGCCAGATGGTACGCACATTCGGATAGGGGAAAAGCCAATAGGCCAGCCAGACCCGTCCAAGGTGCATGAAGATGCTGAACCCGGCCTCCACCAGCCCGAAAGTGGTCATCAGTTCGGCCATGCGGGTGAAGGGTCGGCGGAATTCCGCCTTCACCACCCGCAACAAAGCTGAAACGAACGTGCCGGCATGGCTGATGCCGATCCAGAAGACCGTATTGACCAGGAAGATACCCCAATACTCCGGTCGGGTCACTCCGGCAACACCCAGGCCATTTGCGATCATGTATCCCCACATACCGACGATGCTGAAGAGGACAACAGCAGCGAGTATTACTGTCACCAGCCAAAATTTCCAACTGGTGGCGTGCATGGATTCCATCACCATCCGGTTCATTTCACCGCGAGGCAGAGGGTCCAGGAGCAAATGTTCCTTCGGATCCTCTTCCTGGTCTTCACTGCGAGCGAGCGGATGGGGTAAGGACCTAGCCAATTCAGCCATGGGATGGACCTCCCTTTAGATACGTAATCCGGGAATACGTGCCGAGTTCTTCAAACATCTTATAATTTCTATTTCGAGCTTCATCTGCCAGCCGGCTGACCTCGGTGGTCGGATCATCTATGCGCCCGAAGGTAATCGCATTGGTGGGGCAGGCTTGAGCGCAGGCCGGGACGACCTCCCCATCTCTCACCGGCCGGTTTTCCGAATGAGCCGTGTCCTCTGCCAGGCGGATACGCTGGAGACAGAAAGTGCATTTCTCCATCACTCCACGCCGGCGGACGGTCACGTCTGGGTTGAACTGGTTGTTCAATGGTGAAGGTCTCTTATAATCCAGCCAGTTGAATGACCGGACTTGATATGGACAGTTGTTGGCGCAGTAACGCGTCCCTACGCAGCGGTTGTAAATCTGCAAGTTCGTGACCTCTGATTGGCTGTGGACCGAGGCATAAACCGGGCAGACCGGCTCGCAAGGGGCGTGCCCGCATTGCTGGCAGAGCATTGGCTGGAAACCGGTCATAGAAACGTCAGGATAAGTCCCATTCCAAAAGCGTTCGATCCGGATCCAGTGCATCCAGCGTCCATAGCCGGCGTCATCTTCACCGACGAAGGTGACGTTGTTTTCCATAGCGCAGGCAGTCACACAGGCCTGGCAACCCATACACAGGTCCTGGTCGATGACCATGCCCCATTTCCCAGGCTGCACCGTTACAGAATTAGGATTTTCTGGCATATCGAAATCTTCTCCTCAACCTTTACGCGGTCCGGTCTCTTCCGCCTACCGCCCATCAAACTTGATAATGGCCATATACTCCCATCCGGCTTTCCAGCCGGGCCAGGAAAAATGTCTTTCCAGTTTTCGTCAGCTTGACCTTCACCGCATGGACGGCCAGGTCCCCGCTGGAATTAACTTTCTGCCCGAATAGAGCTGCCAGGTTGGCGCCTCTATCCTGGGCATAACGACCAAAGGCGGTATGGCCCTGTCCAAAAGGAATACCGATCGTATCCGGCCGGATGGCAGGGTAACGGTAGACCGAGGCCTCGATCTCTCCGAAAGGTGAGGTGACCCGAACCACATCATCGTCCTTTAGGCCCAGCTTATCGGCCGTATCCGGATGGATCTCGACCCAGGTGTTCCACATCACCGTGGTAGTGGGGTCGGGGGTTTCCTGCAGCCAGGGTTTATTCGCCCCCGAGCCGTCGCTAAGAGGGCCGTTCATGAAGGGATACAGGTAATATTCGCCATCGCCTTCGTATTGCGGTTCAGCAGCCTGGATTTCCTGGCCTGCATTCCCCGATGCCGTCGGAGCCGTCAACCCGGCTGCAGCGGTCCACCAACCGCCGTACTGCTGCCACTCCGCCCAGAAAGTTGGAAGTTCCGGAGCGTTGTAATAGCCGTCGACATTCAGCACGGTTTGGACAGTATTCTGTATGAATGCGACCACATCGTTGTAGGGAACTACCTGGGCCACTTTCCTGCCGGCAGCCTTTACCGCCGCAAGGAATACATCCGCGGTGGCTTTTGTATTGTAAAAAGGCACAACCACCGGCTGGGCTCCTGAAATGACCGGGCGGTCTCCACCCGTCAGGATGCGCTGATAGCCCCAGGATTCCAACCCGGTGTGATCCGGGAAGACGTAATCGGCCTGCAGGGCAGTTTCATCGGGGAAGGAAGCGAAGGAGATAATTTTGGAGACTTTTTTGGCGGCGTCGGCGAACCCCAGGCTGGTAGGGAATTCGTAAAAGGGATTTACCCCATGGATGAACAAGGTTTTGATCTTGCCGGATTTCATTGCATCCACCAGGCCGGCGATATCCTGGAATGTGTTCGGAACACTCGCAAGGGCTTTTCCCACCAACTGGATGGGTGTGGAGGGTGTCAAAAACACTCCGCCGGGGTTTCCCAGGTTGCCTGCCAAAACATTTAGAGCCAGGATGGCCTGCCCAGCGTCCACTCCATTGCTTGCTGCCAGTGCGGCTTCCCCTGGTATTGCCAATGGATGGGCTGCTCCGGCGAACAATCCCGCCAATAGCCTGTATGTTTCCTGGCTAACGCCGGTTGACTGGGCGATTTTGGCCATGTCTATGGATTGGTACATGGCCGGCATGGCCACGCCTGTTAACTCTGCTGCAGCCTTCCCCAATCCCAAGGCGGCCAACCCTTCGGTTCCCGGCAGGACCGGAACCCAATGATCCGCGTTGGATGCCGTTTGGGAAAGGCGCGGCTCGAAATGGACCAGGATGCCCCTTTTTCCGGTGGTTTTTCCTTTGCGCAAACCCGAGTAGCCGCGTCCATAGGCCACCGGCGAAAGGAAGGTGCTCAGGAAATTTGCCCCAAAGGAGAAGACTGCATCCGAATTCCCGATATCGAAGAAGGGGATCTCCGCAGAACCGAGGACTTCTTGAGCCGCCTGTGCCAGGGTGTTCCGTCCCTCGAACATGGCGAAGGCCCCGTACCTGAATGGCGCGGGTGAGTCCAACGCCTGCGGTGATCTCATTGACCAGGTCGGCCAGGTGATCGGAGGTCAACCCCAGGAGAAATGCAATTTCTCCGGGATTTGAACTGCTCAGTGCATCTTTTACAGTTGCAGACCGCCTCATCCCAGGTCACTTCGGAGCTGTTTCCGCCGCCGTGGGATTGTTTGAATGGGCCCTGGAGACGGTCCGGATTATATAGACCCTGCAGGGAAGCCTGGCCGCGTGAGCAGGTCTTCCCCAGGTTTACCGGGTGGTTCGGGTTGCCTTCCACCTTGAGCGCCCGCCCCTGCATCGTCCGGACTACCATGCCGCAACCGGCGGGGCATTCCCTACAGGTGGTGGCGTAGAACGTGCTCAGGCCGTTATAGGTATACTCCGGCATTTTTGTATAGGGTGTCCGTTTTACATAACGCGAATCCGGTCCGCAGCCGGTCAGAATGGCGCCTGCTGCAATTCCAGCTCCCGCTACTTTCAAAAAATCCCGCCGGCTTATCTTTTCGCTCATTCCTCTTCCCTTTCGTTGTTCCAGGACAGTGCAAGGCGAGTATCTACCTCGAAGCATCCCTATCGTTTACATCCAGCGTTCAAGTCACTTATGGCAATTTTCGCAATCTGTTAACTTGGTCAACATGACCGGGTCGTTGGCGAAGCGGGTGCGGTGGCAGTTGAGACACCAGCCCATATTCATCTTTTGTGGCTGCGCCACGGTCATCTGGCTGATCTCCCCATGGCAATCTTCGCAGTTCAAACCGCCGGCGATATGGGGCCGGTGGCTGAAATAGACAAAATCCGGCAAAATCGCCACCGGCACCCATTGAATGGGCTTATCTGCCTTGACATAGCTGATCAATTTATCGATTTCGGAGTTTCGGACGGTGATCTGCTGGTGGCAAGCCCAGCATTTGCTTTCTGTAGGCAAGCCGGGGCTGGGTCCTCGCAGGGCTCCCGGATGGCAATACAGGCATTGCACTCCCAGGTTAATATGCATCACATGGGGAAATTGGATCGGTTGCGGCGGGGGAAGCTGGGTCAGACGGATCCCAGCCACGGCTCCCACAATGACGATTGCCCCGGTAAAGCCCATTCCTAGTTTCACCCAGGTCTTTTTAAACAAGTTTTGGGCAATATGAATCATGCCCTGGCTCGTCCTGTTCAACCTTTCTTTCAGGGGTGCGCGTGTTCGGTCTTCGCATGCGATATCCTCGTGTCCCTACACAATTACCCGCTTCGTCTTGCTCAAGTGCAAAATTCCCCGGAAAGGAACCTCTCCCGAAAGGAATTTGCCCTCTCCCTTGGCAGGCTTCCTCCTGCCGGACATTCATCTCGTCGAAAAGTTTATTTCTCAATCATTTTCAATATTCGTTGGCCGGATCCTGTCCTTTATGTTAATTTTTTATCATTCAATCATTACCAACAATGTCTAATTATGGGCTTCTTGTATTATAATATCAGTTATGTAAGTTGAAAATATTTGTATGTGTTTGGATTTATTGTTATCCGAATTCAGGATGGGACTTGATCATGAAACACTTTATTATTATTGCTTTACTGGTCATTGCGAGCACTCTCGCGATCCATGGTGGGTTGGAAGGGATCGGACTCCTTCCTGTTCAAGCAAGTGCGCAAGCCATATCGATCGATCAACTGTTTGGGTTTTATACCTGGGGAATTGCCTTCCTTTTTTCCCTGATCATGGTCATCATGCTTTACAGCCTGGTGGTTTTCCGCCGCCGTAAGGGTGAAATCGGCGATGGGACACCCATCGAGGGAAACAATAAACTAGAAATAGCCTGGACTGTCTTGCCCCTTATCACAGTTCTATATTTAGCCTACGCCGGGGCACGCTCGCTTGCAGATACTCGCCGGATCGATCCCTCTGCCATGGTGGTCAAGGTAATTGCCCAGCAGTGGAATTTCCAGTTCCAATATCCCCAATATTTATTTGCTTCAAAAGACCTTTATCTTCCAGTGGGACAGCAGGTGGATCTCCAGATGACCAGCCTGGATGTGCTCCATTCCTTCTTTGTTCCCGAGTTCCGCCTCAAACAGGATATTGTTCCCGGTCGAACGGTGGATCTGCGGGTCACTCCCTCCAGGATCGGCCATTATCACGTCGAATGCTCCCAACTGTGCGGGCGCCTGCATGCCCAGATGGTGGCGAATGTGTACGTGGTATCGCAAGCCGATTTCACCGCCTGGGCAAACAAGGAAGTGGCCTCCGCCCCCAAGGACCCGGTCTTGATCGGGCAACAGTTGGCCGGGCTTTTTGGATGCGCAACCTGCCATTCGACCGATGGCTCCAAGAAGATCGGCCCGAGCTGGTACAAGTTATACAACTCGACCGTGACCTTGTCCGATGGAAGCAAGGTCAAGGCTGATGTAAATTACATTCAGACCTCCATTGTGGATCCGAATAAACAGATTGTGGAAGGCTTTCAGCCGAATGTCATGCCTCAAACCTTTAGCAAAGCCCTTACTGCCGAACAGATCCAGGACATCATTGCGTATATAAAGACCTTAAACAAATAGAATAAAACACAATCAGACAATGGATGTGAAGTTCTTAACCGCCTGTATAAGAAACTACGCCGATTATTTACCTTACTGGACAATAGAGCATGGAAAATGATTATCCCCTAAAACAACCAAAAATCCTCCCTATTTTCCGTGGTTTCCTATGGGAAATCATTGGCAACGTCTTTGGTATTTTGTTCGTGATGTTGGTGAGGCTGCTCATGCGCCTTCCCGCCTGGAAAGCCGAGCCCGCCATGGTGGTTGGCTCCCTTTTTGGGGCTCTGTTCTTTCTCTATGGGGTCGGAGTCCTTGATGATTGGTTCAAATGGGCTGCCGGTGAAGAGACCCACGAGCATATGGATGAAGTCCGTGATTGGGGCTGGAAGCGCTACTTCAGCGCTTCTCATGACCATAAGGTTATCGGCTTGCAATACCTGACCCTGGCCCTGATCCTTTTCACCGTGGGCGGCTTTTTTGCCATGATCTTCCGGACTGAGCTAGCCCAGCCGGGCTTGCAGTTCCTGTCTCCCATAGAATACAACACTCTCATGTCGCTGCACGGAATCGTAATGATCATCGGCATTCTCATCGGCATCTCGGCCGTCATGAACTACACGGTTCCGCTGCTCATCGGCGCCAGGGATATGGCCTTCCCGCGCTTGAATGCCTTCTCATTTTGGATTGCCGTACCCTCCGTGGTTATTTTACTTTCCAGCATGCTCATGGGCGGTTTCGACACAGGCTGGACGGGTTACCCGCCGCTTTCCATCCGGGCGCCTCTGGGCATGCAAATGTTTTTCCTGGGTGTTTCACTCTCAAGCTTTTCATCCATCCTCAGCGCCCTCAACATCCTGGTTACCGTCATCCGCCTGCGGGCCAAGGGTATGACGCCCTTCCGCATGCCCATCTTCATCTGGGCTGCCATTGCCACCTCCGTCATCGCCATGACCGCCACCCAGTTGATCGGCCTGTCGTTCCAAATGGTCATGCTCGAACGCCTGTTGGGAATGGGCTTCTTTGACCCCATCAACGGCGGCAATCCTATTCTGTTCGAGCACCTCTTCTGGTTCTATTCGCACCCGGCCGTCTACGTCTTCATCCTTCCAGGCCTGGGTATTATCAGCGAGCTTCTGCCGGTTTTTGTGCGAAAACCTCTTTATGGATATAAATGGGTGGCCATGTCCTCCCTCGGCATTGCCTTCTCGGGTTTCCTGGTATGGGGTCACCATATGTTTGCCTCCGGCATGGCCGAATATCTGCGTGAACCCTTTATGTACAGCACCCTTCTTGTGGCGGTCCCCACCGGCGTAAAGTTTTTTTCCTGGGTTGGGACGCTGTGGAAAGGGAAAATCTCCTTCCCCACGCCCATGTTGTTTACCCTCGGAGCCATTATCGTTTTCCTCCTGGGTGGGCTTTCCGGACCGCCGAATGGCACCGTTTCGACGGACCTGCTGCTTAATAATACTTACTTCATCCTTGGGCACTTTCACGATACCCTCTTTGGCGGCTATGTCCTGCCATTCTTTGCCGCCATCTATTACTGGTGGCCCAAGATGACCGGAAAACGGCTGAGTGAAAAACTGGGTAAGTGGCATTTCTGGCTGATGTTTATTCCGATGGTCGTCCTGACCCTCGACATGATGCGCATTGGCCTCTTGGGTATGCGCCGGCGGGTGGACGATTATGATCCTGCCCTGGGATTCACGCCTTATCATATGGTCATGACTGCCATGGGCTACATCATTGCGATAAGCGTGATCATCTTCTTCGTCAACGTGTGGCTGACAGCCAAAAGAGGCGAGGCTGCGATCGGGAATGTGTGGGAATCACGCTCTCCTGAATGGCAAATTCCAAACCCTACTCCACCCCACAACTATGCGATGAATCCCATTGTCGTTGGGAACCCATATGATTATGGAATTCCAGGCACCCGTTATATAAGCTTTGAGGAGGAAGGCCCGATTGAAGGAGAGGAGCCTGAAGCGCCTCCTGAGATGATTCCCGAACCTTCACAATCCACACAGTAAAGTGGCGCATGAACAGGCTTTCCACTCTCTAACAATGGCATTAGTTTTCAACCTGATTATTCTTAATAAGAAACTTGGGCGAGTAAAATGAAATGGTAGAAACAACGGAGTTTGTTGAAACAAAAAAGACATCCCCATACCAGTTGGGTTCCATGGTCTTCATTGTCCTGGCTATCCTGACGGCGTTGGAATTTGGCTTCGCCTTTTTCCTGAATGTCTGGCCACTCCTGGCGCTGATCGCACTTGCAAAAGGTGGCCTGGTAATGTACTACTATATGCATGCGTATCGCCTGGTGGGGGTGGAAAAGCCGGTGGACCGCGAATCCTTTGCCTATAAGTTGGGTACAAACCGGTTGGGGCTGTGGTTCTTCATGCTGTCGGATGGATTCCTCTTCGGTGGCCTTTTCATTTCCAGGTTCAATTTGCTCGCTCTCACCAGGCCGGATATCAATCAATTCCTTGGGCTCACGGTGACCACTATGCTGCTGGTCTCTTCTTTTTTTGCCAACCGGGCCGAGATTTCCGTCGAAAATGGTAATCGATCCCGGGCACTTTCCAGCCTGCTTATAACCATCATTTTGGGAATAGTGTTCCTGGTCGGGGTCGTGGGAGTGGAATGGCGGATCGCCCCCTTTGGGCCCGCAGACGGCGCCCAAGGAGCCATTTTCTACTCCATGACTGGTTTTCATGCTTTTCACGTTTTGACTGGGATTATCTTCCTCCTTATAGTCCGCCACAATCTTGCGCATAACCGTTATACATCTGAAAAACATTGGGGCGTCGAGGCTGGAGTAGTCTTCTGGCACTTTGTCGACTTCATCTGGATCTTCTTTTACCCGGCCTTATACCTGGTCGGCACGGTTATTCATTAATATATCTTTTAATTGAAAATGATCTGCATGTTATAAAAGTGAGACTATGGAACGAAAATTCTTTTGGATAGTGACCGGCATTTTGTTGGTAATCGTGCTGGCAGCGGGGATTGCAACTATCATCCTCAATATGCCAAAAGCCTATAATGGTTCTGTGATCAATCCTCCCGCACCTGCCCCCGATTTTTCTTTGATCGACCAGCATGGCCAGCCCTTTCGGTTATCCTCCGAGCGCGGGAAATATGTCTTCTTATATTTCGGCTATTCCCACTGCACCAACGAATGCCCGGCGGCCATGGCTCTCATGACCCAGGCCCGCAGCCAGTTAGGGACACAGGCAAGCCAGGTCCAGGTTGTCTTTGTCGCAACTGACCCTCCCCGTGATACTCCCCAGGCGATGGGACAGTTCGTGGATCGTTATGATCCTTCCTTCATTGGAGCTACCGGTACCCAGGCTCAGCTTTCCGCAGTTTGGTCTGAGTATGGGGTCACTGTCCTGGATGGAGGCGAAACTCATTCATCCTATATTTATCTCATCGATCCCTCCGGCAATATGCGCATGACCTATTCTGCTCCCATCACTTCCGATGAGATCTCGGCGGATATGAAGCTGATCATGCGTAGGTATTAAATATGCGCAAGGCTTTGATCATTCGGATTATTCTTGGTATTTCAGTTGGACTTTTGATGGCTATTCCTTTCACCGAATTGGCGTTTCGTTGGCAGGGGAGTACCTCCAGCCGGCCTCCCAGAACAGTGGTGTTGGTTATTCCTGCCGGCACTTCTGCCAAGGTGGACACGGGCCAAAAAGTCTTGCCGCAGGATTTCGTCTTTGTCGTCGGGGATGTTCTGCTGGTTCGTAATGAGGATTCGGTTGTGCATACTTTGGGACCGTTGGTCATTCCTCCCGGCAGTTCCGCCAGCATGGCCTTGAACCATATCGGCAACCTCTCTTACGTTTGTACGTTTCAACCGACCAAATACCTGGGATTATCCATCCAGGAACCCCTCACATGGGGTCTACGACTTGAAGGGATCGGTATAGCCGGCATCCCAATGGGTATCTTGATCGCATTGTACAGTTTGATCGTCCGCCCGCTGAAGCGGAAAGACCTGACTCCCCTGGCTCCATGAAGATTGTCCGCCTCCTGTTCTCACGAAAATGGTGGTGGAGCACCCTGCTGGTATTGGGTGGCATTGCATTGACCATCCGGCTTGGCTTCTGGCAGGTGGCCCGCTTTCATGAAAATACAGCGATTGCCGAGCACCTGGTGGCCATGCAATCCGCACCTTCCATTACCCTGTCGGGCAATACCTCGCCGGCAGACTTGACCGCGATGGAATATCGGCAGGTCAAGGCAACCGGTACCTTCGACTTTTCTCACCAGGTCGCCATCCGCAACCAGATCTGGGCCCAGTCGTGGGGAAATGACGTTGGTTACAAACTTGTTGCGCCGCTCGTCTTTCCGGATGGTTCGGCCGTCCTGGTGGATCGAGGCTGGATCCCCATGGCAGACAATACACCCGTCTCCTGGAGCCAGTTCGACCAGTCGGGCCAGGTTATAGTGGAAGGGATCATCCGCCTCTCCACCAAACCGGAATTCGGCGGAGAGATCGTCCCAACTCTGGCCCCCGGCCAGACCGTGACCTCGTTATGGAATCTGATCGATATCAGCGGCCTGCAAAAGCAAATTCCTTACCCTCTTCTGCCTGTCTATATCCAACTGGGTCCCGATCCGGCGGTTACCGGGATGCCCTATCGGGCTCTTTCCCAGCCGGATGATTCGACCGCCGCTACAACCGCCTCGACGAATGTTGGCTACGCATTTACGTGGTTCGCATTCGCGGCATTGCTATTTGGGGGCTATCCGTTATACTTGAGAAAGCAGGACAAGGTAGATTCCGAATAGAAAAAAGAATTAACAAAAAAGGAGGAGAGGCCTATGCTGCCGGTCGTGTTGTCACGACTTCAATTTGCCCTGACCACCATCTATCATTTCTTTTTTGTTCCGTTGACCCTGGGGTTGGTCTGGTTTGTCGCCATTTTCGAGACCACCTATGTCCGCAGTGGAAAACAGGTCTATAAGGATCTGGCCCGGTTCTGGGGAAAATTATTGTTGATCAATTTTGCCCTCGGCGTTGTCACCGGCATCGTTCTGGAGTTTCAGTTCGGCATGAATTGGGCCGGCTATGCCAATTATGTGGGGGATATCTTTGGGGCGCCGCTGGCTATCGAAGCTCTCTTGGCCTTTTTTCTCGAATCTGTCTTCCTGGGCCTGTGGGTGTTTGGTTGGGACAGGATCTCAAAGGGTCTGCATGCAGCCGCCATCTGGCTGGTTGCCGTAGGCGGTACTCTTTCTGCCTTATGGATCCTCATTGCCAATGCCTTCATGCAGCAGCCGGTGGGATACGTGTTGAATAACGGCCGGGCAGAAATGGTGAACTTTTGGGCCCTGGTTTTTCACTATAAAGCCTGGCTGATGTTCGAGCATGTGGTCACCTCCGGATTCACCACGGCTGCCTTCTTTGTCCTTGGGATCAGCGCTTACCATCTGATCCGAAAAAGGAACATCGAATTCTTCAAGTCCTCTTTCAACCTGGCGTCGATCATTGGGACCATTGCTGTTACCCTGGTGATAATAGGTGGTCATGCCCAGGGCCTGTGGTTGTTGGATAACCAGCCCATGAAGGCGGCTTCTTCAGAGGCGTTGTATCAAACTGAAGATCCGGCCTCCTTCTCCATCCTGAGCATTGGAGATTTGAGCGGACGGAAAGTCATCTGGGCTATCCGCATCCCCCGCGTGCTGAGCCTCCTGTATTACAACCAGTTGCAAGGCGAGGTGCCGGGGATTGATGATCTTCAAGTCGAATATCAGGCTAAATATGGACCTGGAAATTACGTCCCCCTGGTCGTCTTCACGTACTGGGGTTTCCGCTTGATGGTCGCAGCCGGCTTTGCCATGCTGGCGTTGGGAGGATACGCTCTCTATCACGTAATGCGAGGCCGGGTGAGTCCAAAGGTTCGCTGGTTATGGATTTTTCCCTTTACCATCGCCTTGCCGTATATAGCCAATACGAGCGGATGGGTGCTGACCGAGCTGGGCCGCCAGCCGTTCATCGTCTATGGTTTGCTGAAGACGGATCAGGCCATGTCTCCCGGTTTGACTACCGGCACGATTTTATTCAGCCTGATCGGCTTTACTCTCATTTACGGTATCCTCATGGGGGTGGACGTGTATCTATTGGCCAAATTCGCCAAGGCAGGGCCGGCCTCGGGAGAAATAGAATCCCTCGGCCTTGAGAACGGAGGCGAGAATAAGGTCTTAATATCCTCTGGTTCTTCATTATCGCTTTCTTATTCGTCGGATTCTTTTTCCTGGAAGGGTTCGATTTTGGGGTTGGGATGCTCTTGCCCTTCTTGGGAAAAACCGATTCGGAGCGCCGTTCGATCATAAATACCATCGGCCCGCACTGGGATGGGAATGAAGTCTGGTTGATCGCCGCCGGTGGAGCCACATTTGCCGCTTTTCCCCGCTGGTACGCGGCCATGTTCAGCGGTTTCTACCCGGCCATGTTTTTGCTTCTTCTGGGGCTGATCCTCCGGGGTGTTTCCATCGAATTTCGCAATACCAGCGAAAATCCTCGCATCCGGACCCTGTGGGATTGGGGCCTCCTGGTGGGAAGTTTCCTGGCTGCTTTCGTCCTGGGCGTAGCCTTTGCCAACCTGGCTAAGGGCGTTCCTTTGAATGCGCAGGGACAATATACCGGCACGTTTTGGACCCTGCTAAATCCCTATGGATTGATCGGCGGGTTTTCCAATACGGCCGGATTCCTGCTGTACGGGGCTCTCTTCCTCAGCTTGAAGACAAGTGACTCCCTCCGCGAGCGCGCCCAGGCATCCGCCCGCAGATTATGGCTGCCGGCGGTCATCCTGATCTTTGCCCTGTTGGTGACCACCTATTTTTATACCGACATCCTCGACCACCTCGGCGTCGATCCGGGTGTGATTCCCATCGCAGCCTTTGCAGGTCTCCTGGTGGCCGGCTATTTCATCAACCGCAAACAATTCGGTTGGGGCTTTGGGCTGATGGGTGCTCATCTGGTCCTGACATTGATTTCATGTTTCCAGATCATGTTCCCGCGGTTATTGATCTCCAGCACCAATGTCCTTAACAGCCTGACTATCGATAATGCCGCCTCTTCTCACTATACTCTAGGCGTCATGTCGGTCGTCGCCCTCATTTTCGCTCCCATCGTGCTGGCCTATCAAGGTTGGACTTTCTGGATTTTCCGCAAGCGAGTTGGATCCAAACCTGAGACCGAGGGTTATTAAAGAAGGCTCCAATGCCCGATCTCATTCTGGTCACCGGGGCTACCGGTTATATAGGCGGCCGGTTGGTTCCCCGGTTATTGGCAGAAGGGTATCGGGTTCGCTGTATGGTGCGTGACCCTGCCCGCCTGGAAGGATTCCCCTGGCATGACCGCGTCGAGATCGTGGAAGGGGATGCCCTCCGGCAGGATTCCCTGGCTCAATCCTTTCAAGGTGTAACCTCGGCTTATTACCTGATCCACGGAGCCAAATCCGGTCTTCTGAATCCCGGGCGTGAGTCCGAAGCTGCTCTGAATTTTCGCGTGTCTGCAGAGGCAGGCGGTGTCATGCAGATCATCTATCTGGGGGAATTAGTCGAGCCTGCCGGTCAGCTCTCTCCCTATTTCCGTTCCAGTGTGGAGTCCGGACAGGTTTTGCGAGAGGGTAGAATTCCAGTCATTGAATTTCGGGCCGGCATGGTGATTGGTTCCGGAAGTGCCTTGTTCGAAATGGTCCGCTACGTGGCTGAACGCCAGCCGATCTTTCTTTGTCCCGAATGGTGGTTTTCAATGGCGCAGCCTATTGCCATCCGGGATGTCCTGAGTTATCTTCTGGCAGCCCTCCAAAAACTTCCTCGCCAAAATGAGTTGATTGAGATTGGCGGCGCTACCCAACTTACTTATGCCCAAATGCTGAAAGGGTATTACCAGGAACGCGGCCTCAAACGGCTCCTGATCCGTGTGCCGGTCTATGCCCCCCGAATATCGGCTTATTGGATCCACATGGTTACGCCCGTCCATTGGAAGGTCGTCCTCCCAATGATCGAAGGCTTGCACTCCCAAAGCGTGGTCCGGGATGACACTGCCCAAAGGCTTTTTCCATCCATTCATCCGATGGATTACCAATCGGCCCTCCGGTTGGGTCTCGGACGGGTCCTGAGTGATGAGGTGGAAACATCCTGGAGCGATTCCCTTGTCGTTTCCCAGGGTGACCGGCGCCCGGTCGCATTAAGTTCCAGGGAGGGCATGCTGTTCGAACGCCGAAGGTTGGAAGTGGGTCTTCGGCCGCAGCCGGTTTTTTGGGCTTACACCGGCCTGGGAGGCAAACGAGGCTGGCTCTACATGAACTGGGCCTGGGAGATCCGCGGCTGGATGGATAAGCTCATCGGCGGCGTGGGTCTCCGGCGCGGCCGCCGACATCCGGATGAGATCCGCGTGGGCAAGTCCCTCGATTTCTGGCGCGTCGAGGCGGTCGAGCCTGACCGGCTCCTGCGCTTGCGGGCGGAGATGAAAGTTCCCGGGAAAGCCTGGCTCGAGTTCCAGTCCATTCCCCAGGAAAATGGCCGGACCCTGCTTACTCAAACGGCTTATTTTGCGCCGCGTGGGTTGGGAGGCCTGCTGTACTGGTATTTACTTTATCCCATCCACGGTTTTATTTTTAGTGGGATGATCCGGGCGATTGCCTCGCGGGCCAGGTCCCTCGCCGGAGGCTGAGAGAATATGGATTCCCACAAACCCATTCTTGTCACCGGCGCCAGCGGCTATGTGGGCGGTTGTCTCATTCCGGCCTTGTTGGAGAAGGGAGTTCCAGTCAGGACTTTCGTGAGGAACCGGGCTCGCATCGAAAGCCTCTCCTGGTATTCGCAGGTGCAGGTGGTCGAAGGGGACCTTCTCTCTCCATCTGACGTGCAAACGGCTCTTCAAAATGTATCCACCGCTTATTACCTGGTCCATAACATGAGCAGCGGTCGCGGCCATTTTGTCAGAGAGGTGGCTTCTGCGAAAAATTTTGCCGCCGAGGCGGAATCGGCGGGGGTTGAGCATATCATTTATCTGGGAGGATTGGCCGACCCTCAAAGCCAGATGGGGCTGCATCTCCATTCGCGCCTGATGACGGGGGAGGCCCTCCGCCAGGGAAGGGTCCCGGTGACGGAGTTCCGCGCCAGCCTGGTCATCGGATCCGGCAGTACTTCCTTTGAGATGATCCGCTATGTCATGGAGCAATTACCCGTTGCTTTCGGCCGCCGCTGGATGCTTAACTCAACTCAACCCATCGCCATTCAAAATGTCCTCGATTACCTCCTTTCTGCCCTCGATAATCCTGCCTGCCGTGGCAAGATCTATGAGATCGGCGGGACGGATATCCTGACATATAAGGAAACCATGTTGGCCTATGCCCGTATACGCGGGCTGAAGCGGTCTGTGCTGGTGCTGCCGTGGGTGCCGTTGGGTTTGATGGCCCGGGTGGCCTCCATATTAACCCCGGTGCCGTATCCCATTGCCAGGCCTCTTATCGAGGGCATGTGCACAAATAGTACGGTCAGCAGTGACCTGGCTCGCCGGGATTTTCCGGATATCCGGCCCATTGATTATCCATCCTCCCTCCGCTCTGCCCTGGCCGACCTGGAACCAGGCCGGCTGGATTTTCAGTGGCAGGAGCCACGGTCTTCATACAGGGCCAGGCGGAGAGGCTTTTTTATTGAGGCTCAAAGGATAAATATCCAGGCGAAGCCTGCCGCCGTTTTCCAAATTCTTATTGGGCTGGGCGGTGAGAATGGGTGGTACCATCTGGATTGGCTTTGGAAAGCCCGTGGACTGTTTGACCGGTGGGTCGGCGGAGTCGGCTTGCGCGGTCGCACGAGCCGGGAGACTCTAAAGTCAGGCGATAGCCTCGATTTTTATCGGGTCGAAATAGTTGAGCCCGGCCGCAGTCTCCTCCTGAAAGCTGAGTTGAAAGCCCCCGGCCTGGGCTGGATGGAATGGCGGACCGACCCGTACACAGATAACGAAACTCTCCTGACCCAAATTGCATATTTTGCGCCTAAAGGCTTCGGTGGAATTCTGTATTGGTACCTGCTTCTCCCTTTCCACCGGCTGGTCTTTTCAGGCCTCATCAGGGCGATTGCCCGTCGAGCCAAAGCGGTCCGGCCAACTTGATCTGCTTATGCTGAAATCTCACCCGTCGAACTCTGGTTGATTGCTCAAGGTGATCGTTTCTCCTTCGTTGCCACAGTCTTCTTCGGATTCATCGGCGGCCTATTCACAATCTGGCAGGCCGCCCTGGTCAGCCGGGTGGTCAATGATGTGTTCCTGCAAAGACGGGTTCTCTCGGCCGAGTTGAGCCTCTTTCGACTGCTTTTTTTCATTATCATTTTCCGGGCCCTCTTTACCTGGGGAAGTGAAGCCGGCGCCGGCCGCCTCTCCGTCAGGCTTAAAGGGAAGATCCGCCAAATGCTTTTCAATTCACTGCTTCAATTGGGGCCGGCTTATACTCGTACACAGTCCGCGGGTGAACTGGCCGGGTCGATCTTTGATGGCGTTGAAGCCCTCGGGACTTATTTCGGCCAATATCTTCCCCAGGTGGCCCTTGCTGCCCTGGTTCCCCTCTGCATCTTGATTTTTGTCTTTCCCCGGGACCTTCTTACCGGGACGATCTTGTTGTTGACGGCTCCACTGATCCCCCTGTTCATGTATTTGATCGGCAAGGGCGCCGAAGCCCTGACCAAACGCCAGTGGAATACCCTGCGCCGACTGGAATCTTATTTCCTCGATAGCCTGCAGGGGCTGGCTACCCTGAAGATGTTTGGCCGCAGCCGGGACCGGGCCCGCTCGTTGGGTGAAACCGGTGATCGCTTCCGCCAGGTGACTCTGCAGGTGCTGCGGGTCACTTTCCTGTCTGCTCTCGTCCTCGAAATGGTCGCTACTATCAGCACCGCCATGGTGGCAGTTGAAGTGAGTCTGCGCCTCTTGTATGGTCACCTGGAATTTCAGCAGGCTTTCTTTCTCCTGCTATTAGCGCCAGAGTTTTACCTGCCTCTGCGTATGCTTGGGATCCGTTTCCACGCCGGCATGGCCGGAAGGACAGCCGCCTCCCGCATTTTCGAATTATTGGATCGAAAAGGATCCATTCAGGGAGGCAGTGAGAATCCTGTCGAAAGGAATACCGCCTTCTCTTCCTTATCCATTAAGGATTTATGCTTCACTTATTCTGGCGAGACGGAGCCGGCCCTCGCAGAGATCAACCTCGAGATCAGGAAAGGCGAGCAAGTTGCACTGGTAGGCCTCACCGGCGCTGGAAAAACCACCCTGGCGTCTCTCATGATGGGGTTCATCCGGCCTCAGCGGGGCCGGATCCTGCTGGACAATTCTTCATTGGACGCCATCCCGGCGGAGGCCTGGCGGGCAAGGTTTGCCTGGGTCCCCCAGACTCCTTATTTGTTCAACGATACCATTGCCGCCAATCTCCGTATCGCCCGGCCGGAGGCGGATCTGAATGAGCTCGAGCGGGCGGCCGAGGCTGCTTGTTTGAATGATTTTATTCATTCACTTCCCCTTGGGTTTGAAACCCTCATTGGTGAGGCCGGGGCTCGTCTCAGCGGGGGCGAGGCTCAGCGGCTGGCGCTGGCGCGAGCTTTCTTGAAAGAAGCGCCTGTCCTGATATTGGATGAACCCACTTCCAACCTGGATCCGGCCAATGAGACCCTCCTGGTGGAATCCACCCGCCGGTTGATGCAAGGACGAACTGTCATCACCATTGCTCACCGTCCAAATACATATATTCATGCTGATCGAATCTACGTTCTCGCTAATGGCCGTCTGGTCGAAAGCGGCGCCCCTTCAGATCTGCAGGCGTTGAATGGCGCTTATGCCCGCCTGTTGCATGGAACGGAATTGTCTTCGCCGCCTGAACTGTTCTTCGAGGAGCCGGGTGGGTACAGCGGGCAAGAGCAAATTAAGGCCGCGCCTGCCTCCCAGGCCCTCAATTCTGCCGGTGCACCCAGTCATGCCTCTTTTTCCCATGTTTTCCTGCGCCTGCTTTCCTTCCTTCATGGATCCTGGCGGTGGGTGGCCCTTTCCGTCCTGCTGGGTGTGCTGACGGTGGGGAGTAATGTTGGCTTGATGGGCACGGCCGCCTGGCTGATTTCTGCCTCCGCCTTGCAGCCGTCTTTTGGAGCCCTGCAGGTGGCCATTGTGGGAGTCCGTTTCTTCGGGATCAGTCGAGGTGTGTTCCGTTACACCGAGAGACTCGCTTCTCACGATGTCACCTTTCGCCTGCTCAGCCGTTTGCGGACCTGGTTTTACGAGGCTTTGGAACCTCTGGCTCCGGCTCGCTTGATGCAGTACCGCTCGGGCGATCTGTTGGCCCGTATCATCGTCGATGTGGATACGCTGGAGAATTTTTACGTGCGGGTCGTCTCACCCCCCTCGTTGCCGTCTTCGTGACTGCCGGAATGTGCTTCTTCCTTGGGCATTTCGATGGCCGCCTTGCCTGGGCATATTTTGTTTTCATGGTTATCCTTGGTATCTGCGTGCCATGGGTTTCCTGGCTCTCCGGTCGGCGGGTCGGAGGGGCACTGGTTATTGAACGGGCGGCTCTCCAGGCCTCTCTGGTGGATGGGATCAATGGTCTGGCGGATATATTGGCTTTCAACCACGGGCGGGAATATTCCCATCGCCTCACTAAGCGTGATCAGGCCTACGGGCATTCCCAGGAAGTCTCTGCCTCGATCAGCGGATTTTTCAACGGCCTGGTGGTCCTGTTGGTCAATTCCGGCATGTTGACGATCCTGGCTTTATCCATTCCATTGGTTGCTTCCGGCAAAATCTCCGGTCCCACGCTGGCTGCCCTGGTGCTGGCCGGTCTGGCAGGGTTTGAAGCCGTCCTGCCGCTTTCACCCGCCGCCCAGGCGCTTTCATCTTGTTCCCAGGCAGCTAAAAGACTCTTCGAGGTGGTGGATGCAGTCCCTTTCGTAACGGATACGGTCTCGAAGGATAATATCCATTCGAAAATCCCCGAAATCCGGGTATCCCACCTGAGTTTTACCTATCCGGGGAACCCCACCCCGGCTCTTGAAGCGATAGATTTGCTCCTTCAACCTGGGCAGCGTATAGCCATTGTGGGTCCGAGCGGCTCCGGAAAATCTACTCTCGCATCTCTCTTATTGCGCTTTTGGGACGTTCCGCCAGGGCAGATCCTGCTGGATGGCCGCGATATTCATAGTTATTCACAGGAAGAGGTTCGGCGCCAATTCAGCCCGGTTCCTCAAAAATCAGCCTTCTTCCATGAGACGATCCTTCAAAACCTGCTCATGGTCAACCCATCCATGGACGAGTCCCAAATCCACGCGGCGGCCCGGAAGGCGTCTATCGACGAATTCATCACCGGGTTGCCAAAAGGATACAATACTTCTCTCGGCGAGCATGGCCTCCGCTTTTCAGGCGGAGAACGGCAGCGTCTTGCTCTCCTCCGGGCTTACCTTAGGAATGCGCCTATATTTTTGCTGGATGAACCTACTGCCAATCTTGACCCTCTCACTGAAAAAGCAACCTTGGATCTGCTTTTTGAATCCCTGGCAGGCCGCTCCCTCCTTCTTCTGACCCACCGACTTGTAGGTCTGGAGCGGATGGATGAGATAATCGTCCTTGACCGGGGGAAGATAGTGGAGCGGGGGACCCATTCAAGGTTATTGGCTCGGTCCGGTCTCTATCGTCATTATTGGGACTTGCAACAAGGAGTATTTGAGGAAAAAAAGGACCAATAATTGGCTTGCACCTATCGAATATGCGTGCTATAATTTCTTACGATAGTAGCTTGGTTCATCCCCCATTTAGATGACAAGTTGATTTGCAATAACTCAAACCCTTCCCCTTAAAGTCAATTCAGAATACAAGCCTCCGTGGGGGCGCTTGTCATATAACCATCCCACCATTCATATCTCTACGCCGAGAAAGAAAAATGAACATACTTGAACTGGAAAATAAACCCCTGGCTGAACTTCGAGGCCTAGCCAGGGAAGCCAATGTGGTCAACGCCAATCGCCTCAAAAAAGAAGCCCTTATTCTCTCCATTTGTCAGGAAGGGGCCGCCAAAGAGGGTATCGACATGCGCGGCGGTATCCTCGAGATCATGAGTGAAGGGATCGGTTTCCTCCGCTCCGCCAGATATAGCATCAGCGAAGATGATGTCTATGTCTCCCAGGCCCAGCTCCGCCGCTACGAATTACGCTCGGGCGATATGGTCATTGGCCATGTGCGCCCGCCTCGTGAATCCGAGCGCCATTGGGGCTTGATCAAGGTTGAATCCGTCAATGGACTGGATCCTGAAGAAGCTCGCCGCCGGCCTCGTTTCGAGGACCTTACCCCTATCTTCCCCGATCGCCGTTTCGACCTTGAAACCAAGGGTGACATACTTTCCACTCGCCTGATCAACCTGATCGTTCCGATCGGGCGCGGCCAGCGCGGCCTCATCGTATCCCCGCCCAAGGCCGGCAAAACCACGATTTTGAAGCAAATCGCCAATGCCATCTCAACCCAAAACCCCGATGTCCACCTGATGGTTGCCTTGATCGGTGAGCGCCCCGAGGAAGTAACCGACATGGACCGCTCCGTCGATGCCGAGGTGATTGCATCAACCTTTGATGAACCGGTCACGTCGCATGTGCGCACGGCCGAGATCGCCCTGGACCGGGCCAAGCGCCTCACTGAGATTGGCCGCCATGTGGTCATCCTGATGGACTCCATCACCCGGTTGGCCCGTGCCTATAACCTGGTCGTCAATCCCTCCGGCCGGACTCTCTCCGGTGGTATGGATCCTTCCGCGTTGTATCCGCCCAAGCATTTCTTCGGCGCTGCCCGTAACCTCGAGGAGGGTGGCTCCCTTACCATTATTGCCACCTGCCTGGTCGATACCGGCTCCCGCCTGGACGATGTAGTCTATGAGGAATTCAAGGGTACCGGCAATATGGAGTTGATCCTGGCCCGTAAACTTCAGGAAAGACGTATCTTCCCCGCCGTGGATATTGAACGCTCATCCACCCGCCGTGAAGACTTGCTTCTCGGACCGGATATCCTCCAGCGTGTTTGGACCATGCGTCGTATGTATATTCAAATGACTGCGCCGCCTCCACAGGGAGCCGGGATGGATTCGTCCACGGCCACTGAGGCTCTTTTGCTGCGGTTGAGCAAGACCAGGAACAATCAGGAATTCCTGGAAACCTTGACGGAAGGGATGTAAGTTTGAAATCATCCGCGGCGTTTAACGGCATTTCCTGGGGAGTGACGCTATTGGTAGTCTTATCGTTGCTGGGATATACATTTTGGCACCTGACTCCCCATCCCGTTTCCGCCGCTCAGGAAGCGCCTACTCCAACCGAAGATAGCGCTGCACCTATTACGGCCGTAACCGATCCCGCCTCCAGCATCCAGGCCATTGTCCGCTATGTAGCCCTGAAAACGGATATTTCCAAAAAAGCCAATTACAACGTCACGGAATATCGGGTGGAGTTTGGCGATGCTTTATTCAGTATCGCCAAGAATTTCAACGTCAAGCCCGAAACGGTCTTGTGGGCCAACTACGATCTCTTGCAAGACAGCCCGGATAGTTTACGCGTCGGTCAGGAGTTGCAGATCCCGCCCACGGATGGCGTCTATTACAAAGTCCAGGAAGGCGATACCCTCCAATCCATTGCAGATAAATTCTCGGCAACCGCCGATGACATTCTCAATTGGCCCGGGAACGACCTGGATCTGGCAAACCCCAAAGTGGATCCTGGAGCATATGTTATGGTCCCGGGTGGCCATCGCGAGTTCGTCCAATGGATCATTCCCACTGTTGCTCGCGGCCGTTCGGGTACGGCCAGTATTGGCGGTTCCACCTGCGGCGGCGGACCGGTGGGCAGCACGGCCTTCATTTTCCCAACCGGCAACCATACTCTCTCCGGGAATGATTATTGGTCCGGTCACCTTGGCATTGACCTCGCCGCCGGTCTGGGTGCGCCTGTAGTGGCTTCCGACTCAGGCGTGGTGACCATTGCCCAGGGTGGCTGGAATGGCGGGTATGGCAACGTGGTCATGATCGACCACGGCAATGGCTGGATCACCGTCTATGGCCACTTGAGCCAGATCAATGTGACCCCCTGCCAGGGTGTCGGCCAGGGTCAATTGATCGGCCTGGCAGGCAGCACCGGTAACTCCACCGGCCCTCACCTCCATTTCGAAACCCGTCTGAACGGCGGCTTTGTCAACCCCTGGTCGGTTTTAAACCCATAATAAGAACCCCTTTACCCCGGAGTTTGGAAAAACTCCGGGGTTTTCTTCCTCTCTTCACCCTCGAAGTTTTTTTCCAAACTCCGAGGTTTTTCTTTCCATAGGGAGTCCGACATCTTCGGGGCGTGTTCCTGAAGTCGAGCGGGAGGGAAGCCCTTGACCTATAAACCAAATTCCAAAGTTCATCTTTCTACTCAAATCCTTTCCAATATCTCCATATTATTTTCACCCACTGGTCTTATAATATTCCCCATGGACGAACGTTCCTTCCGTAAGGCCCTCACCGGCCTCCCTATCGGCGCCATCCGCTTTTATGACCAGACCGGCTCCACCAATGATGTTGCCCTGGCCTGGGCAACAGCCGGGGCGCCTGATTTGTCTCTGGTCTATTCGGAAGAGCAGACCGCCGGCCGCGGTCGTGGCAGTCGTTCCTGGTTCACCCCTCCCGATGCAGCCCTGGCCTTCACCCTTGTTTTTCGCCCATCCCCGCAGGAACAATCTTATATCCCCCTGTTTTCAGCCGTAGGCGCCCTTGCGGTCAGCCAGGTGCTGGCATCTGAGGGTCTCCACCCTGAGATCAAATGGCCCAATGATGTGCTCCTCCGCAACCGCAAAGTCTGCGGGATATTGGCCGAATCAACCTGGGATGGCAATAAAGTGGATAGCCTGGTCGTGGGGATTGGGATCAATATCAAGCCTGCCTCGGTGCCTCCACCCGAGCAGCTCAACTTCCCCGCCACCTGCCTGGAAGGGGAAATCCTTCTTCAAAATTCGGAGAAAATCGACCAGGTCCTCGACCGGCCGGCTCTATTGCGCCAGGTTTTGTTGGCTGTCATTTCATGGAGACAAAAAGTAGGTTCCGATTCCCTCATCCATGCCTGGGAAAGCCAGCTGGCATTCCGAGGCGAGCAGGTCCAAATCTGGGGAGACGCTCAGCCCGTCCGGGTGGGTTGGTTGGAGGGATTGGAACCCGATGGCAGTCTCCGCCTGAAATCACCCGTGGGCGAGATCTTCACAGTCCATTTTGGCGAGATCCACCTGAGACCTGTGGGCACGGGTCCCTTAAGAAGTCCAGGTTAGTTCATTGCCATAGGCGCTTATCGTATGAAACAAATCGCAAAGGCATTGGGGTTTGTCGCCGCACTTCTAGTAGCACTGGCTTTGATATCATTCGCCTATAAATACAATCACCTCATTCAGCGAAGGCCGGCTCACCCTTCGCTACAAATTCCAAGCGCCTATTCAACTCCCCATCCATGCGCAACAATTCCACGGCAAACACTGTCTTCCGACACGCCCACCCGTACCCCCCAAGAGATCTGAGTTTGGAACTGCACCCGCTCCCGCACCAAGCGCCGTACCTTTACCAATTTCCAAAATCACTGATCTTGCCCTGGGATTAGCAGATAGGGATAAAGTCTACGTGTATGTAATGCACTGCGATGGCACATTTGAATTATTCCTTGTGGATCCCAGCGTACCCCTGGCACAGGCGGTTCCTCTAAAGCCCGATGACATTATCTACGATTGGGACCCACCTGCATCATCCATGGGACAATATCCACCCCCTTATAAATCTCCGACTGCACCGACCCCATAGAGGGCGATATCACGGCTTTCTCAAAATAGATCTCGCCCGCAAATATTGTCATTAGTATACTTAAAGGCGAGCACGGCAGATCGATTGTCATTAGGTCGCTCAAGACCGTCTCGCAACAAGGATCGCCGTGCTCGAACAAATTATAGCCCGAACAGTTGAAAGGTCCATAGAGGCCGTATTCACGCTAACGCGGGCAAAAGGAGCACAAATGACAGGCGAAGCGGGAATCTTTGTAGGGATCGATGTATCCAAGGCATGGCTCGATATTGCGCTCCATGAGAGTGAGACTTGTTGGCGAGCCAGGAATGATGAAGCGGGTATTGCGGATCTGGTGGTCAAGTTGAAGGGGCTGGCTCCTGCATTGGTCGTGCTGGAAGCCACCGGCGGTTTTGAGATGCTGGTGGTAGCCGAGTTGACCCAGGCGGGATTGCCAGTGGTAATCACCAATCCCCGGCGGGTGCGGGCCTTCGCCAGTTCCACTGGCAGGTTGGCCAAGACGGACAAGCTGGATGCCAAACTGCTGGCCCACTTTGCTGCGGCGGTTCGTCCGCCTGTCAGAACCCTGCCCACTGAAGCAGAAGAGCAACTGACGGGTTTGTTGACCCGCAGACGCCAGATTGTGGACATGTTGACGGTGGAAAAGAACCGTTTGGTGACGGTTCGGCCGGCCTTGAAGAGTGATATTGAAGAACATATCACCTGGTTGAAGGAGAAACTCTCCAAGTTGGATGAAGAGATCGACCAGTTCATCCAAGGCAGCCCTCTGTGGAAAGAGAAGGCGGCCATTCTCAGCAGCGTTCCAGGAGTGGGGCGGATCACTTCAGGGACCCTCCTGGCCATGTTGCCGGAGCTGGGCCAGCTCAACCGACAGCAAGTGGCTGCCTTGATTGGAGTAGCTCCAGTCAATAAAGACAGTGGCCGCAAGCAAGGCAAGCGCCGAGTGTATGGAGGTCGAGCAGATGTCAGGAGTGTTTTATACATGGCAGCTCTGGCTGCGAAAAGATACAACCCAGTGATCCGGAAATTCTATGAAAGATTGATTAAAAAGGCAAAGAAAAGAAGGTGGCTCTGACGGCTTGTATGCGCAAATTGATTGTTATCCTCAATGCTATGATGCGGACGAATCAACCTTGGCGGATCCAAACAGTCTAATCCTTCTTTTTCTGCCTTGACTTTCAACACTGTTGACTTTCAACACAGTTGTTGCGAGCCGTTCTTGCGAAGCAATCCCGATGTTTATCCAGGCATTCATGACTTGGAGCGGGCTTGCCACAAAGCGGTAAACGAAATCCATCAGCAAATAATGAGGTCGTGATAGTCACTGGGATTGCTTCGTCGGGAAAAACACCCTTCTCGCAATGACATAGTCTGACTATTTGAGAAAGCCCTTGCATCCAAATCCCACCCAGTTGTCTCCACTTATTCATATGTGATATACTTTTTCTTGTGAGGTGATTTATGCTAGATGATTTACGCAACCAGACCTCTTTCGAACCCGGCGAAGAAGAACCAGAATCCTTTGAACCGGAAAAACCGCAGCGCCTGAGCCTGAAGGCCCCCACCAAGCGCCGGCCGCGCCGGTCGCTGGACCAGGTTACCCGCATGAAGGCCCCTCAACGTTTTATGTTGGCCGTCATGCTGATGATCATGGTGTGCCTCCTGGGAACCGCTCTATTGGTCCTGACGGGGAAAATGGTATTACCGTTGGGGTTCTGAAAATCATAGACCCTCGCTGCTCATGGAGCCTCGGGGGTCTGTGATCTTTAAAGCGGCTATTTTTCTCTCTAGCTCTATCCGCGTTCCATTCTCCATTATCGAATTATCGATTTATCGACTTCCGATTATCCATTCCTCCATCTTTTATATCGGCAACTCTATCTGACCGGTCTTCTCAGCTGCCTCGTTCCCGTTCGTGGAAGCGCCGGCCTTTTTTAATTCTGCTGCCGCTGTCCGGGCAATCGATGCCACCCGGTCGTCTTCTTTCATATCCATCATATGGTTGCCGCGGGTGGCTCTTCCGCTCTTCTTTACATCCTTCACCTTCAACCTCAGGACCATTCCGTTGGACGAGATCAGGGTCAGGTCGTCCGCATCCTGCACCACTCGGGCGGCCGCGATCGGCCCGATCTTATCGGCCGCGTCCTTGGCAATCGTCTGCACTCCGCCGGTGGCGCGTCCTTTGACCGGATATTCCGAAAGGGGAGTCCGTTTCCCATAGCCCTTGGTCGTCACCAACACGAGGTCTCCCTCCGGTTCGATGACTTCCATACTGGCTACCAGGTCTTTTCCACTCAGGCGGATGCCTGCCACCCCACCCGCGTTGCGTCCGGTCGGGCGGACTTCTTGTTCATTGAACCGAAGGGCCTGTCCCTCGTGCGTCACCAGGATGACATCATCCTTTCCACTGGTGAGCCTGGCCCATCCCAATTCATCTCCCTCTTCCAACCCGATGGCGATGATCCCCGAAGGCCTTACCGCCGCCAGTTCAGAGAGCACCAGGCGCTTGATCCGTCCCCTCCGAGTGGCCAGGGTCACGTACTCGGCCAATTCGAAATTCGGGACTGAGACCGCCGCAGTGATCGTTTCTCCCGCGTCGAGGGAGAGCACATTCACCAATGGGATGCCCTTGCTGGTTCTGTCTGCATCCGGGATTTGGTACACCTTTTCTGAATAGACCTTGCCCCGGTCCGAGAAGAATAGCATCGTATCCAGGGAGCGGGCCGGGATCAGGGTCAGGACCTCGTCCTCCTCCTTGGTGGCATGCCCGCTGACGCCTCTTCCGCCTGAGCCCTGCGAACGGTATGCCGTTGCTGCCACTCGCTTGACGTAGCCGCGGGCGGTTAGCGAAATGAGGACCGCCTCATCGGGGACCAGGTCCGTCTCGCTCAGGTTTTCGACCGCTTCCGCGGCGATGTGTGTCCGCCGCTCATCCCCGTATCTATCTGACAATTCTTGCAGATCCTCCTGGATCAGCCCCAGGATCTTTTTCGGATTCGCCAGTAGATCCTCGAAAAAGTCGATCTGCTGCTTGACTTGTTTATACTCGTCTTCGATCTTCTGGCGCTCAAGGGCCGCCAGGCGGCGTAACTGCATATCCAGGATCGCCTGGGCTTGCAAGTCGGACAGCTTGAACCGCTTCATCAGGCGTTCTTTGGCCGCTTCCGCGTCCGCCGATTCCCGGATGGTTTGGATGACCGCGTCCAGGTTGTCCAGGGCGATGGTCAACCCTTCCAGGATGTGAGCCCGCGCCCGCGCCTTATCCAGCTCGAACTGTGTCCGTCGGGTGATCACGATTTGCCGGTGCTCGATGAATATCTGCAGGCATCTTTTAAGCGGCAGGAGCCGCGGCTCTCCATCCACGAGCGCCAGCATTTGCACGCCGAACGTGGATTGGAGTGGCCGTATATTTATAGAGTTGGTTGAGCACTTTCTTTGGCTGGGCTCCCCGCTTTAATTCGATGACGATACTCATCCCGCGCCGGTCGGATTCGTCTCGCAGGTCCGAGATGGCATCTATCTTTTCATCTCTGACCAGTTCGGCGATCCGCTCGATCAGGGTCGATTTGTTGACCTGGTAGGGGATCTCGGTGATGACGATCCGGTGGCGGTTGGTGCCCATTTCTTCGATGTGAGCTTTGCCTCGCAGGACAATCCGGCCCTTACCCGATCCGTAAGCCGATTCGATCCCTTCGATCCCGACGATAATGCCGCCGGTCGGGAAATCCGGCCCTGGGATGAATTTCATCAAGGCTTCCAGCGGGATATCGTCGATCGTTTCGTAGTTGTCGATCAAGTAATTCAGCGCCGCCGACAGCTCTTTCAGGTTGTGGGGTGGGATATTGGTTGCCATCCCAACTGCGATGCCGGAAGACCCGTTCAGGAGCAGGTTGGGGATGCGGGATGGCAGTACCAAGGGCTCCTTGAGTGAGCCGTCGAAGTTATCTCCGAAATCGACCGTGTTCTTTTCAAGGTCCGCCAGCATTTCCTCGGCCATCCGGTGCAGGCGCGCTTCGGTATAACGCATGGCTGCCGGGGAGTCTCCATCCACCGAACCGAAGTTACCCTGCCCATCCACAAGCATGTAGCGCATGGAGAAATCCTGGGCCATCCGGGCCATACTCTCATACACGGCTGAATCTCCATGAGGATGGTACTTTCCCAGTACTTCACCGACGATACGGGCGGATTTCTTGAAGGAGGAATTGGCGCGAATTCCCATGTCGAACATGGCATATAGGATTCGTCGGTGGACCGGTTTGAGGCCGTCCCGCGCGTCCGGCAGGGCCCTTGCCACGATGACCGACATGGCATAATCCAGGTAGGCCGAGCGCATCGTTTCATCTATATCCGCCATCTGCACGGTCCCGATAACCTGTTTCACAGGTTCGGGGGTTGGTTCTTTTGGTTCGGGTTCAGCCATTGCTTTTCCTCATCGTTAGGGCTTTTTCAAAAGGAGTGCGGGCTTTAGCCCGCATTTTCGCATAACCATTTCCTCTTGATCATTCTACTGAGCCCAAGATTTTCTTTTCGAGCCAAAAGATTATACCCCAAGCGAGCCTAAACATCGTAACTTAACTCTACTAATCTTCGGAAAAAATGAGGCTGGCGAGCACCCTGGCGATCACCGGCCTCATTTTTTGCGTTAGACCCTTCCCCCTGGGAGCAGGGATGGGAATTGCAAAGCATCCCTGAAACGAAGTGGAATGGATGAGGGCAGCCGCAGCCACTGTGTTCCTTGCCATTTTTCCTCCCCACGGGTATAATCCCGCTGCCTGTCCCCTAAAAAGGGACAAGTTCGGGGCGTGGCTCAGTCCGGTTAGAGCGCTGCGTTCGGGACGCAGAGGTCGGCGGTTCAACTCCGCCCGCCCCGACAAAGACTCCTTGTACGAGGAGTTTTTTCGATTCGGAATTTGAACCGCCAAGGAAGACATATGGGGAAAAGGTCGCTGAAAATTGGCTATTTTTCTTTGTCGGCGGTTCTCCCCTTGGAGGGGACTCGAACTCCACATCCTACGGGTGTGTTGCGCGACCCACCCCGACAGGAAGAACTCCTTATTCGAGGAGTTTTTTTATTTCCTGTCGCTGGTTCTCGCCAAGTGTGGATGATAAACTCCATCCACCCCGACTAAATCTTGCACTTTCTTAAGACAAGTTGGAAAAGGTCTTGGAGAAGAGTGCATTACGTTCAGGCGGCTTTTCCTTACCGGTCCGAAATATTTTGCTTTTTATTTTTAGGAGGCTTTAAGAACTTGTTTATCGGTTCCCTCACGACGGAAAAGTGACACCATTCGTCCCTCCTTCGATACCGCGTATCGACTATTTTCCTCTACCCATTCCAACTAAAAATCAACTGATCCCATTGAATATTTGTTGGGAAGTCCTGACTTTCCCGCTTCTTTCAGCGGGACGCACTTGGTCAGGGAACCTCAAATTCAATTCCCCTTTTTCAACTGTCTTCGATTTCCAACCGCCAATCCTCAATCAGCAATCATAAATCTTCAATTTCCTTTCCTGTCTGACAACAGTCTTATAATAGGGATTGGAAAAAACCGTCCTATCGAAAGGATAATCCCTTATGCAGGCAAATGTAAAAAAGCAAATCGATCGTCTGAAAACAAAGGGCGCCATGTATATCGACGCCCGTCTGTATCCCTATGAGCAGACCAACCAGCTCTTCATGGTGAATGGCAACCTCAAGGACGCCTCCGCTTCCCGCTCCAGCGGCATTGGCGTGCGGGTGCTCTACAACGGCGCCTGGGGTTTCTCGGCCTCCTCCGACATGAGCGACCTGGATGGTCTCTTCGACCGGGCTTTCGATAACGCCCGGGTCGCTTCCGAGCGGGTCACCTTCCCCATCCGGCTGGCGGAAAAGGATCCCGTTCAGGCGGCTTTCACCAGCCCCAGCCAGGTGGACCCCTTCGAGGTGCCTTTGACCGACAAAGTCGCCTTCCTCAAGGAAATGGATGATAAGCTGAACCAAAAAGGCGTCTTCCTGCGGGCCGGCTTTATGTATTTCATTCGCAAACAGATCCTCTTCGCAGATTCGGAAGGCAGCGAGATCGAAAAGAACATCACCGAAGTCTTCGCCGAGCTGCAGGTCAGCGGGCAGGATTCTACCGGCGTGATGCAGGAGCGCAAGTTCCGCCTGGCGCAGCACGGTCTCACCCGTGGCTGGGAATCCCTCGATAAACCTTATTTCATCGAGAACGCCGATCGGATCGTCCGCGAGCTTAACCAGGTCCTGGTGGCGGAGGATTGTCCCAAGGAGGACCGCTCCGTCATTCTTCTTCCGGGCATCATGTATCTCCAGACCCATGAAACCATCGGTCATGCCCTGGAGCTGGACCGCATCCTCGGCTATGAACTCGCTTTCGCGGGTGGTTCTTTTGTGACCCTGGATGATTTTGGCAAGCTTCGCTACGGTTCCGAAAAACTGACCGCCCGAGCCGATGCCACCCTCGTCAACAGCCCCGGCAGTTTTGGGTTTGATGACGACGGCATCCCCGCCCAGAACGTCACTTTGATCGATAAAGGCATCCTCGTCGGCGCCATCACCGGCCGGCAAATGGTCGAGGAAGCCAACGCCAAAGCCCATCGCCAGATCTTCAAGGGCTCCGGCGGAGCCAACCGGGCCACGGCCTTCTATCGCGTACCCATCGAGCGCATGACCAATATCAACATCGATCCGGGCAGCGACGGGACGCTGGATGATATTGTCAGCCATACCGAAAAAGGCATCATCCTCGACGGCGACCGTTCCTGGTCGATCGGATCGAACCGGGAGCAGTTCCATTTCGGCTGCGAGATTGCCTGGCTGGTGGATGACGGCAAGGTCTCCAGAGTGGTCAAGAACTCCACCTATAAGGGACCTACATTGAAATTCTGGAACTCCCTCTCCGCCGTGGGCGACCGCTCCACCTGGGAGGTGCGCTTATGTGGATAATTGCGGCAAAGGCCAGCCCAACCAGGTCATGCAATTGGGCCACGGCGTGCCGGTTTGTCGTTTCGATAATGTCCGGATAGGAGAATAGCCGTGAAAGAGCGGATACTGAACACATTACAAGACTTACGGAAGTATGCTCTTGGCAAAGGCGTGGAAATTGCCATCGACTACCATGAAGAGGACAGCCAATTAATGCGCTTTGCCAATTCCGCCATTTCTTTGAATACCAATGAGCATCTTATTCGCATCGATATCACTGCCCAGGACGGGCGCAAGCGCGCCAGCTACGGCCTGATCACCAACCTGGATAAGCTCGGATGAGATCAAGGCCGGCATCGATGCAGCCGCCGAGATGGTCGTCCATGCCCAGCCTCTGGGCTATGATCCCACCATGGCGACTTATACAGAGTCCTTCTCCGACGAGAGCGGCTTCGACCAGGCCCTGGTGGAAATGAAGAACGAAGAGAAGCTGGCTTATTTCAACACCGCCGTAGCCGGCCTCGAGACCGAAGAGATCAAATTGGGCGGCATCTTCTCCTGCGGCGAAGATACCTTTGCCCAGATCAATACCCGTTCGGAAAGCACCCAGTTCTTCCGCACCTCCGATGCCCAGGTGACCATCGTCCTGGCACATTCCAGGCTCAAATGGGAAATTACCGCCGAGCAATCTGCCCACGCCAAAAAGCGAACTGCATCCGCCAGGCCCTTCATAATGAATTGGCATTCCTGTTGGCTTGCTACCAGAATTCGGCTCCCACCCAATTGCCGATTGGCAAATATGACATCGTCTTTGGGTCCAGCCGCCATCGCCGACATGATTTCCTTCATGAACTAGATCGGGTTCAATGGCGGATCGTATAAACGCGGCTTTTCGATGATCTCCGAGGAGAATGTGGGAAAGAAAGTCCTCTCGGACAAGTTTACCCTCGTAGATGACCCCTCCCGCCTGGAGACATTTCCTTACAAGCGTGATTTCATGGGCATGCCGAGGAAATCATTCCCATTCTTCTCGGAAGGCGTCTTCCAGGGCTTCGCCTGGTATCAGGATGATGCCGATGAATTCGGAGCCAAACCGGCGGTCATACCGTCAGCCATAAAAGCCTGGTATTGCAGGGCGGCGATAAGGACAGTGGCTTCTCTGGAACAGTTGTCCAAACAGCCCCGCCAGAAGGATATTCTCTACATCCCCTTCCTTCACTACACAAATATCGTCAACCCCACCAAGGGCCTCATCACCGGCAGTTCCCGTTTCGGCGCGTTGTTACTGAAAAAGGACGGCTCCGTCGTGGTTCCTTACAATGTCCGCCTGACCCAGAGCCTGTTCGACCTGTTCGGCGACAAAGTCGCCTGGCTTTCCAGGGAAACAGTCGCCTATAACACCTCTGTCAGTTACGGGGCTCGCAACCCAACTGCCCTCATCGTCCCCCGTTTCATGCAGGTCAATGACCTGGAGATTTCCCACTCCAACAGTTCGGTATTAACCTTTCAATCAGGGACCCGTTCTCTTACATAAGGGAATGGGTCCCAGGAAACACTTATGAGTATCCCCACCATTCTTAAAAAACCAAGCGCCTTTTTACCCATTGTGATGTCGCTGGCTGCCCTTGCCACCGTGGGCATCTACGTGGCTTTCCATGGGACAACGCCTCAAACGGATGAAGGCGCGGCTGCCCACATCTGGCAGCTGCTCATGGCTGCTCAGATACCGATCATTGCTTACTTCATCATCCGGTGGCTGCCAAAGGCAGTAAAACCAGTATTGCTGATCCTGGTTATTCAGGCTTGCGCCATCCTGGCGGCGCTTGCGCCTGTCTATTTCCTGGGATTTTAGCCCATCATCCGCCAGGCACCCATTTGCAGTCGGGGAATGGATGCTTCATCAGGAGATATGCAAGATGTTTAAATGAAGAACCCGTTCCCCAGATTATATGGAACGGGTTCTTTCTGATGAGTTGTTATTTTCGGATCACCAGATCAATGGGATCAGCCGGTACTTGACCTTTTGTTTATACTCTTCGTAGCCTTCTAACTCTTCGAGCATCATTTTTTCTTCACCGAAGATCCTGCCGATGATAGCGATCATCCCTATCAATGTGATGATCAGGCCGTAAACCGATCCAACCAGCAACGGCGCACCGAGCATCATCAGCATACAGCCCAAATACAAGGGGTGTCTCACAAAGCTATAAACTCCGCTGGTGATGACGCGCTGCTTGCGTTCATCTTGGATCCGGACCATGGTCGAAAGGTAGGTATTTTCCATGGGGGTCCGCTCGATCAGATATAAAGCCGGTATCAGGGCCGCACCGCCCAGGATTTTTAGCCAGAGTGGAAAGGCAGGCGACCAATGGAATCGCCCGGCATCCAGAGGCAGGATGATCACCCACAGTATTGCGATGGCAAAAATGCCGACCAGCAGGACCTTATCCCATGGCTTCTGGTTTTCCGAGCCCGGCTTTTTCGTCCGTTCGGCAAGCAATGCCGGGTCTTTGAAATAGAGGTAGATTGTGGTGAACAGGATCATGACTACGAGCCAGAGGGAGAAGATCCACCCCTCCACCCAGCGCCAATTCCCTGCCAACAACAGTATGAATGTCGGAAAAAATACCGCCGAGATCACAATATTCAGTATCAAAGACACCGGTGACATTTTCTTTGTTTCTTCAGTCATGATGAAATTCTCCTCTTGTGTTGTTCATTCTTGATGGGGTAGTTGTTATAATGCGAGAACTCAGTTTTCCGGGACATTTGTTCCTTCATAATTGGCTGCTAAGCCCTCAGGCTGCCTGGCGCGCCATTCAGTCAGGGCATCTTCCCATACCTTTATTAGAAAATCTGCCCAATTGGATAATCCTTTCATCCGGTCATATGCTGCATCTCCTGGCGGTAAAGCAGCCAACCCCTGTCCGATCAATTTTTTCATTACGCCAAGGCCCTGGATCTCGATGGCCAATGTCCCCTCAAGGCCGGTCTCAGGAAAGACATAGTAGGTTACGCGGTCACCCGGGAAGGACACTCTTTGCGCCAGGCCTATCTGCTGTGCGAAACGTAAATTGATGGAGATGCTGGCTCGGCTCACCTTCAACGTGGAAGCGATTTTTTCTGCTGAAAGAGGCTCCTGTGTAATCATGAGGAGACCATGATCCGACCTCCAATGCGGGGTATGCCATAACTCTCGAAATAGCGAGAGATGTTTTCGATGAAACTGCTTAATGCGGGGTCGAGAGTCACGGTACGGTGATCGGTATCAGGTGAGTTGGCTTTTTGCATCGTTATCTCCAATCCTAGAATAACCTTTTTAGTCATTTTAGTCAAGACTAAAATGACTAAAAAATGGATGGCTTCATCTGGACCTCCTAAAAGAAAAGATCTTTCCATTTCTGTCATGAAATGACAATTTTGTTCCCTTGACGTTTCACCTCTGCCGGGTGTAGACTTGCGCCGAATTGAATAACCTCGTTAGGCGAGGCGTCTGCGTGCTAAACAAGCCATTGTCCCGAAACGTCGAAAGACGCCAAGGGATAGACCAGGCTGGGCCGGATTAAGGCTCCGCTCAAAGTGGCTGGGAAAGCAAGTCCCTACGACGCGCAGTGCCAAAGCTCAACCAGGAGGAAAAGCAGCAATTTGCTGCGTTGTTGTCCGTTTGTTCCGGCCTCCTGGATATCTGGGAGGCCTGTTTTATTTCCAAGGAAGGAGGTAATCCCGTGGACTCGGATGGTGTCCCGCTATAAAGTAATTATTCCCGGCAGAATGTGCAGCTCTTCATTCTGGAAATCGGAGCGTGTCCATATGGCGCCTCCTTCCCATCCAGGACCCATAAATAAAAGAGATGCCGTTTCTGCCGATCAAGCAGGCGGCATTTTTATTATCCGCCGAATTATTTGCGGAGGTACATGATGGCTTACTTAAGCGAAATTCTTGGAAGATCTGTCACTGACCTGGACGGGAAATCCGTTGGAAAATTGAAGGATGTGGTCGTTCGCCCGTGGGCAGAATTTCCTCATCCTCTTATCGAGGCGGTCTCGATCGAGACTAAAAGTGGGGAAAAGCGCAACCTGCCTTTCGCCGCGGTCGCAGCCTTGCTGGCTCCGGTTATCCCCTTGAAATACCGGGCGGATGAGCTTCCCTCATTCGATTTATAGGAGGATGATGTTCTCCTCTCCCGCGATGTCCTGGATAAGCAGATCATCGACACCGATGGCGCCCGGGTGGTGCGGGTGAATGATGTGGAGTTGGTCCGGGTCAACGGAACCATATACGTCAGCAACGTAGACGTCTCCTGGCTTGGAGTCGTCCGGCGGATGGGTCTGGTGGGGTTGGCCCATTTCCTTGGCGGGAAGATCAAGCAAAAGGGCATCTCCTGGGATGATGTGGAACTGATGCGCCGCGACCAATCTATGCAGTTGCGCGTCCCTGCCGAAAGACTGCATGAGCTGCACCCGGCCGACCTGGCAGATATCGTCAGCGATCTGAACCGCCTCGAGAGCGGCCAATTGTTGGACACCCTCGATGTCGAACATCTGGCCGATACCCTCGAAGAGGTGGAGCCGGAATTCCAGGCCGAATTGGTGGAACACATGCCGGACGAGAAAGTGGCCGACGTCCTGGAGGAAATGGGACCGGATGAGGCGGCCGACCTTCTCGGCGACCTGCCGGAAGGACGTAAACGCGACCTGCTCGCCTTGATGGAAAAGGACGATGCGGACGATGTCCGGAAATTATTGGCTTATCCGGAGAATTCAGCCGGCGGTATCATGACGACCGAGTATGCCTCCATTCCCCCGAACCTGACTGCCACCGACGCTCTCAAGCACTTGCGCAGCATGGCTGAAGAAGTGGAGACGATGTTCTACGTTTACGTGGTGGATGAAGAGGATCATCTTATCGGTGCTTTTTCGTTGAATAATTTAATCTTTGCATCCCCCGGCGCCATGGTGACCGATTTCATGACCAAACATCTCATCACGGTAAATCTGACCGATGACCAGGAGACCGTGGCTCAAACGGTTGCCAAATATGACCTGATCGCCGTACCGGTGGTGGATGAAGAGAATCACCTGCATGGGATCGTCACTGCAGATGATGCCCTGGATAAGATCATCCCCACCGCCTGGAAGAAACGCCTGCCCCGTTTTTATCGCTAAGGTTTCGGGAGGAGAACATGACCGGACCCATCGCTCCTACCCTGCGAAGTTTCCTTACACGCCGCTGGACGCAGATCCTGCTATTTCTGTCGGTCTTCGGACCGGCTACCATCACTGCCATGGCAGATAACGATGCCGGCGGTGTGGCAACTTATTCCATTGCCGGGGCCCAGCTTGGTTATCCAATTCTATTCCCATTAGTCATCATCACAGTCCTCTTGGGGATCACCCAGGAAATGGGTATGCGTCTGGCGGTGATCACTCGTAAGGGATTGGGAGATTTGATCCGGGAAAAGTTCGGTATTAAGGCCTCCATGTTTATCTTCGGGGCCCTCCTGATCGCCAATTTGGGTACTCTCGTGACTGAACTCTCAGCCGTGAAGACCACCGCTTCCATGCTGAAGATACCGGCTGTTCCGGCTGTGATCGTGATAGTGGTGGTGTCTTTCTTTTTTGTCGTCCGCGGCAACTATAAGGCCACCCAAACCCTCATGTTGTTCGCTTGCCTTTTTTTCCTGGCTTACATATTTTCCGCCGTCAAAGCAAAACCCGATTGGGGGTTGGCTCTCAGCAACCTGGCCTATCCGCATGGGGTGAAATGGGATGCTGCTTATACCCGTAGCTTTCTCTTGATCGGCATGGGCGTATTGGGTACCACCATTACGCCTTGGGGGCAATTCTTCATCAGTAGTTTTGCATTTGATAAAAAGATCGAGAAGGGTAAAGTAAATTTTTCCCAGATGGAAGCTTATTGGGGCGCCTTCCTGACCGATTTCTTTTCATTCTTCATGATCGTGGCGACGGCCGCGGCCCTCTTTGGAAGTGGAAAGCCCTTGCTGGACGGTATCCGGGCTGCTGAGGCCATTCGCCCCATTGCCGGGAACCTGGCCGGCACCCTTTTTGCCGTCGGTATCCTCAATGCCGGCTTTATGGGATTGATCGTGGTCTCGCTTTCAACCGCTTATGCTTTTGCTGAGTTCTTTGGTCTTTCAGGAAGCCTGAATAATTCTTTCAAACAGAGTAAGACCTTCTATATCCTTTTTGGAGCCCAGATGGCGGTCGCGGCAGCAGTGGCTGTCTTTGGGAATATCTCCCTCTTTAAGATCGCGGTGTTTACCCAGACCATCAACGCAGTCGCGTTACCCCTTGTCTTTTACTTCCTTTTGAAATTAACCAATGATAGAAATGTGATGGGGGAGTTCGTCAACAACAAATTTCAAAAGTACTTTTCGTTTATCTGTACGATCTTGATCATAGTTGCTTCGGTTTTTACAGTAGTCGCCGCATTTATTACATAACCAAAATTTAGGAAGGTCCTTCCCGTAGGACATTCTGGTTTCGTTGGAAAAAGGGCAAAAGAATAGAGAAAACCATCCAATTGTTATTTGTGTTTGGATGGTTTTCTCTATTCCCCAAATAGCTTTATCAACCCGTGAGCGATATCATTTTGCCAGGAGGTGTAATTATGGCCTCCGGGGAATTCCCTGAATTTCACCCAATATTCCTTCTTCTTCAAGAGTGCATACATCTTTCGATTGCCTTCCAATAACCATTCGAAGCAGCCGGCATCCATCCACACCTGAATATCCGGCCTGGGGGCATAGCGGATGAGGTCCACGATTGCGTAACGATACTCGGGCGTGCCGAAAGCGCCTGATTGGCTCAGTACTTTGGGAAAGAGCTTCGGCAGGCGCAGCCCCGTATAAAGGGCCATCAATCCTCCCATGGAAGCTCCGACAACTCCATAAGGCTCTTTGTCAGGAGCAAGGAGGCATAAATTTTCCTTCGCCAGGGGAAGGACGCAATCTACCAGGAAACCCAAGGTTGTCTCCGCACAGGAATATTCTACAGTCCGAGCCTGGCCTCCATTCTGCACCATCGCCATGGCGAACGGGCGGATCCGTTTCTTGGCAATGAGATTATCCACAATTAAATTCAGCTTGCCTCGGTGGAGGTAATCCGGGCCGTCATAAACGATCACCAGGGGAACCGGTCCATCCACTGGCGGCTGGTACAGGAACACGGCTCTTTTATTTCCCACTGCCAATTCCCGGGTGGGTACCTCCTTGCGGGCTACGTTCCCGCGCAGATTTCCTTTTTGGGTTTGGGTAAGCCCGGTTGGCTTTCCTTTGGGCATATAGAAGAAATGATTGTAATCATCCACCCCGTTTTCGATCCGGTTGGGATTTAACGGGTCGGGTAAGCGCTCACCGGTTTGCTCATCCAGGAAGGCGTATTCAAGATAGGCATCCTCCGGAAGAGAGATGGAAAAGGACCATAGATCCTTCCCAACCCGGGTCATCTTTTGGGGCTCATCATCCCAGTTATGGAAATCGTCCATCAGCGCAGGAGCCTTGGGGCCTTGCCATACCCATGTAACCTTATCGCCTTCGATGATGGGATTCCCCTTTTTCTGAGCGAGTGCAAGAAGCTGGCGAACACGCATTAAGGTTTACTCCAGTCTCGACCGACCTTCCATGGATCAATGTCCAGGCGCATACTTTTGAAGAGCTTGCAACAGCTTTTCCCCAAAGCTGGTGGGTTCACTTCGTTCTATGGATAGATCTTTTGCTTCATGGAATTTCATGAAATCCGCCATGGCCTGGGCAATAGACTCAACCATTTCTTCATCAGGCTGAATCCCCGGTTCCAGGTAAAGGGCTTTCAGGTGCAACCGGCCTTCTTGCCGGAATAATTTGGGGTCGAACCGTCCCACCAGGCGGTCTTTATACAAAATTGGCAGGCAGAAATATCCATAGGTCCTCTTGGCGGCAGGCAGGTAGGCTTCCAGGGCTTTGTGGAAACCCCAGAATTGTTCATCCCGTTTGGCAGCCCAGAAAAGGTTATCAAAAGGACTTAAGAAAGTGGTCCTTTCCGCCTTAAGGACCCCGTCTGCGGCCTGCTCCAAAAGAGGCAAATGATCCCGATGGACGACCAGTTCGGCCGTCTTCCCATTTTCCAATTCACCGCTGACCGGGATCAGGACCTCTTCCTTGACCAGTGATTCCACGATGGGCCTCGTGCGGTTAAGTTTCATCCAGGAGTAATCACCGGCATGGCGCGGCAGGCAGATCCCGTGGGCCTTCGCGCCCCTTTCGACCCAAAACCGGTCCCGCTCTTCCACGGTGGGTTCGGTGGTATCCACCCAGGCGGGAAGAATCCGCTCTGTCAGGTCGTAGACACGCTGGAAATTGATCCGGTCGGCCACCATGAGATCCCCATAGGCGTATAGAAATTCCAGGGCCACTTTGGCCGGACGCCAGTTCCACCAGGTTCCGCCCTTATGGCCATCTGATTCGAAATTACTGACTCGGCAGGGCTCCTTCCTTGCGGACGCGTTCACGCACCCGGGGACGAAATCTTTTTGGACCTGTTCATTCAGCCAGCGGTTGTACCAGGAGGTCGGATGTTCCCGTAAGTTTCGCTGGTGAGGCATCTGGTAACGGTATTCGTTCAACGGAATAATAGTGGCAGCATGCTCCCATCCTTCAAAGAGACGCCTGTCTGCGGCTGACATGAGAGCATCGAAGTCGACAGTGGATCATATTTCCCCAGCCGGCTCCACAAGACCAGGTATTGGCTCCGGCGGACCATGTGGAGCGTATCGATCTGGACACAGCCGATCCGGTTGACAATCTCAAATATCTCCTCGCGTCCTGTTCTGGCTGGCCACCCCCTGAGAGTGATCAGGCTGGTTCAGGCCCTGGGCATGAAGGGCAGCGTGCGAAGGACAGATGCAGGATATACAGTCATTTGCCTTGAAGGGAAACGCGTAACGGATGAAGCTCTGCCATCATCACATTCTTCTTTAAGGATGGATCGTTGAGCATAAAGGCAGAGCAGTTTCTTCATTCTCTGAATGGATAATGACAACGCCCAAAGGTATCATCCAGGCATGGGCCCGCCAGTAGACACTGTCCCTGCTTCGGTGGCCTCCTTCAGATATTGGAAATGTTCTTCCATGACCACCCTTTCATTCTCGGTCGGATCTTCGAAGAACCCATCCCGAAAGGGATGTAAGCAGGTAAATAGTATTCAGCCATGGGTCACTCCGAAAATGCTCCCGACCAGGTCTCGAAACGGCGCCCGCCGCGCTCGTTGTCTTTGTAGAAGGTCAAATAGCTCAATACTTGATAGGGCACAAATTTTTGCTCCTCGGGTTTATACACAGCCAGGTCATAATAAGTGTGCCAGGTGCCGGAGTTCATATACATCTGGCTGGTTGGGATGGATTGCATTAGGAATGGAATCCAGAGGCACAATTTCGTAATGGTGAGTATGCCCGTACACAATGAACAGGGCGGAACGGTCAGGAAACGCTTCTTCTTGTAAAGCATGTTTGGCAAAAGTGATTTCCTCTGCCCCGTACTTTTTCCGGATCCAGACAACCAGCTCGTCTATGGTCTTGAACGAAAAACGGTCCGTGATCTTGATGGCAAGTTCCAGCCCATCTACGATATCGAATCCGCGTTTATCTTTCTGGCGGACAATAGGCAAGGCAAGGAATTCATTGCCCAACTCATCCCACAGGTTCTTGAGTTTTTGTTGCACCTGCTGGCTGATATTATTCTGCCGTAATTGGCTGCTGATCCACAACGGTGTGGCCAGGGCCGGCCTTACATTGACAAGTTCGTGTAAACTTTCCACAAAATACGGCCGGTAATTCTTCCTTCATCTGGCGTTCCGCTTCCACGGAAAAGCGATTCAGGATTTCGACGGCGAAGGCATCCCCCAGAGTGGAAGCATCCCGTCCTTTTTCCTTATCGTAGTTGAAAGTAGTCATACATATCGCCATGTTGGGCATATACCTGATATGAGCTGAGTAGTTTTTTGAGCTACGGCGGCACTCTTTCAATTCATGGGGAAATGGTCCTTTGAGATTGCACAGCCCAAGGGCGTCGATGATCTCCTGCCGGATGGCATCGAAAGGCTCGCCTGGAAGGTGATAATACCAATCATGATTCCCGATCATGTAATGAATGTTGATCTTGACATGGATCCTCCGGCTGTTATCGTCAGCCGGATAGTTGTCCAGCGGAATATTTCGGGAGAGCTAAATCCCCGGCTTGCCAGTTTTTTCAAAATTCCGGCAGGATTCGGCATTGTTCTTCAAAATGGCCCGGGTGATGGATTGGAGGGTGGTCGCGAATTCCGGTTTGGTCCAGTCGGTCCATGGGCGAACGCAGTCAGGGTCGGAGGAACTTTTCTCAAGCCACAGCGTCGAATGAAGTGGATCCAGTATATCGCCCATGAGAAGCACATCGACTTAATCGACTGGAAAATATTTGCCGTCTGCCCGCCAGGAGGCATTGAATGCCAATTCCTGTAAGCGGTCGGCAAAAAGGTGAAAAGCGGAAGGAGAAATGGATCTTCCGCAGGTTCCATCTCCCAGATGAATATCGCTGGCAATCACTAACATATGCATTTCTCCGAAAGTTAATTTTCCAAGATGGATATTATAGCCTCATTGGAAGAGCTGCAAGGAAAGAACGGATTAAACGGACCATTTAATGGTCAATTCCATCCTTTTTCCCATGGAAAGACTTGCGGTTTTATGTTAAGTTAGGGTACTATTATATTAATATGACTGTATCGCCTTCTCCTTCTCCTCGCCGTTCAACCGGCGGATGTCCATACAGGTCGTATTTTACAGACGATCTTCAGTGTGGCTATTCTGCGTGGCAAGTCTGTTCGTTGCCTTTTCCCCAAAGATGTTTTCTGGAAATCTGAATTCGCTTATTTCCGGATTGCTGGTACCTCAGCAACAGCGGATGTGGGATTGCGGCCCCAACCAGGGTCATCAATACTGTCCGGATCGGGATCGTTTCAGGCCACTGGGGGAATGGGGGCGACCCAGGTGCAGTTTGCCCGGATGGGACGAACGAGCATGATGTTAATTTTAAAGATTGCTTCCCTGGTCCGCCAGAAACTTGAGGCCTATGGGTATAACATAGATTTACTGCAGGAATATGATTCGCGCCTGGAAGGATACAACGCGGCGGTCCTGCTTTCCATCCACGCGGATACCTGTAAGTATATTGATGATCAAGCCACTGGTTTCAAAGTGGCTGCTTCTATCTTATAGTCATGATCGGAATAGCGGTGACCGGTTGACTGCTTGCCTGGATGACCGTTATGCCGCTGCGACCGGGCTTCATGTTCATTCCGGCAGCGTTACTATGGATATGACCAACTATCACGCTTTCAGTGTGATCAATCCTGCCACCACGGCTGCCATCATCGAAACCGGATTTCTCAATTTGGATCGTGACATCCTGGTCAACCATCCCGATGTGGTCGCCGATGGCATCGTAGGTGGGATCCAGTGCTTTGTCAATAATGAAAGTGTTCAAACTCCAGTACAACCTACGCCATGAACCCGACCTGGAAGCATACCGTCAAAATCTTCTTAATGCCAGCCAAGCCATGCAGCGCGGCGACCGGCAGGCTGCCCGTTTATGGGCAGAGAAGGCTGCTGCGGAGGCGCCGGATAAGGAAGATCCCTGGCTCTTTCTGGCCGCGCTTTCCAGCCCGCGCGCGAGCATCGCTTATCTGGAGCGGGCCCTAAAGATCAATCCTCAGAGCGACCGTGCCCGTAAAGGGCATGCATTGGGCTGCCAGTCGCCTGCGTAAGGTAAAAGGCGACTGAATTGCCTCAAGGTTCAAACCCGCCCCAACCAGGTCATTCCAGAGCGAACCCAACCTCATCTGGTCGTCCCTCCGGAACAGACCCAGCCCCACATCGTTACTTCCGAGCAAACCAAGCCAAACCGACTGACTATGGCCTATTCAGAGCCGGGGACGAAACCCCGGCCCATTGCAGCCACCGTCCGCTCAAACTACTGCCATTTCCGGGATCAATTCATCCCAGAGCTCTGGCCAAGTACAGTTGGTCTTTCCTGGCTATTCTTCTCCTGGCAGTCTGCGCAACCGCCATATGGGCATTTTGGCCGGGGAACGCTTCCCCGGTTATGGCTTTTTTGCATATACCGGCTGCGCCTTTAAATGGTTTTGGGGCGCCTGCCCAGGTGGCCAAACCTACATATACGTGAGTCCTACGCCTGACCTCCAGCCCCACTGCAACTTTCACGCCGCTACGCCGACATCCACTTCCACCCCAATCCCGACCGATACACCGATCCCAACCGATACACCCCTTCCGACCAACACACCTGAACCTGTGGATACGGCTGCGCCGCTTCCGACCGATATACCCATTGATCCTCCCGGCACAACGGTGACGAACGCTGGATCGATGTGGATTTATCGAACCAAATGCTGTATGCCTATGAAGGCAAACCATTGTAGCCAGTTTCCTGGTTTCCACCGGAGTGCGGCAATTCCCGACCGTGACCGGCCAGTATCATATTTATGTCAAGCTCGTTTCCACTATTAATGGCTGGGGATGGCTATTACTTGCCGGATGTGCCCTATACAATGTATTTCTATAAAGGCTATGGCCTTCATGGGACTTACTGGCATAATAATTTTGGGCATCCCATGAGTCATGGCTGTGTCAATATGTATACGCCGGATGCCAAGTGGCTCTTCTACTGGGCCTCCGTGGGGACATTGGTCAACATCCATTATTGATCCGCCGCCGCTCAATCTCCGCCTTCACCCTCTCCATCTCTACCCGATTCTCTCTTGTAGGGGCGACCCGACCAGCCGCCTGGCCTCCCCATCACTCTGCGGGTCGTCCTTCCTTATATTGCTCTTTCATTATTTTTCTCTGCACTTCTCTGAGAACTCTGTGGCTAATCTTCATCCTGTAAACCCCAAATTTCCTCTCGATCAACCCACCTTGTCTTGTATCTCATTCATGGATACAATCATCCTTGAGCCTCATCCAATGACTGATAATTCCATTTCCCGGCGCGATTTTATGAAATTGAGCAGCGCAACGCTGCTCGGTCTTTTATTGCCCGATTTGACGCCCGTTAAAGCCCGGGTCTTCCCACACCCGCACAGGGAAGGGTCCTGGCTACCAGCTTGATCGTCCGGGATGCTCCTGCTTTTAGCGGAAAGAAATTGACGATCCGTGAAGCGGGACGTGCTCCTGGACCTGGTAGAGCAGGTGTATGCCGGTGAAGAAGGGGACTATAACCGGCATTGGTATCGGTTGAACGATTTTGAATATGTTTATTCAGGTTGGGTCCAGCCGGTGAGCCACAACCACCAATCCTGAGGTCACGCAGATTCCTGAAACAGGCATATTGGGTGAAATCACCATTCCCTATGCCGATTCTGGTCTGGGGATCAATCCCAGCCCTTCACCCGGATCCACGCTTGTATTATGCTTCCACCCATTGGGTCGAGGCGGCAGTGACCGACAAACGGGACGGCAGCCTGTGGTATAAGGCTTCGATGCTGCCACAATTCCCATTACTACATCCGCCCTGAATGGGTGCATCTGTTTACTCCGGCAAGAATTGTCGCCGCATTTCTCCTGCAGGTCCCGCAACCATGAAAAGCACATCGAAATCTATCCTGGACCGGCAGATCCTGCTGGCCTATGAATGGGATACGCTTGTCTATGCGGCCAGGGTTGCCACGGGTAAGAAGAAACTTCGAAAGTCCCCACCGGACCTTTCCACACTTTCCACAAGCGTCCCACTTATCACATGTTCGGCGGCGCGGATGAATTTCGGTTTTCGATCTGCCCGGCGTTCCCTGGGATTCATATATCACCGACAGCGGGGTTGCCATCCATGGCACTTACTGGCATAATGATTTCGGACATGCCTCACAGCCATGGCTGCATCAACATGGCTCCCCAGGATGCCAAGTGGATTTATCCGCTGGACCTCAGCCCAGCCGTTCCACCCGGGGGAAAGACTGGCTCTCCAACCCGGAACCGGGACAATAGGTCAAGATCGCAAAAGCTGTAAACATTTCGAAAGCAGGTTAACTATGCCACGTCAACCTCTATTTGCCGGCCTTGTTGTGGATGAAGCGGATCACCCTGTTGGAACTGCCATGGTTGGAGACGAGCCTTGTTACGTGGTGGACGACGGCGGATTTCATCGTCATATTCCTTCCGAGCAGGTGGACCGTCAGGTGTTGGAAATGATGCGCTAGCAGATCAGCGGGAACGAGGATCTGCTCAGCGAGCAGGCCGCCAAAATGCTCGGCACGGATGATATCTTCTCGAAAGCCATGCTCGAAAACCAGTTGAAGAATATTGATCAGCAGTTCGATGCGATTCTCAAAATGGGCATCCCCGAAGAAAGCCGCGCCTTCATGGGCATGTCGGGCTTCAAAGTGGTGATCAATGTCCATGGCGAGGTGGTTCGCCTCGACCAGCCGGCTGCCACGGATCAGGGCGGTGATGGCGAAGAGTAAACCCGCCGGCGCAAAGAAGGTGGGCAGGCCCTGGGTTGAGAAGATCAAGAAAAGTCTGCTCGAACTTAAGAAACAGGTCCATGTACTTTATATTGCCTCCAGGGACCGGCGAACACCCTGGTATGCAAAAGCGGTGGCCGGGCTGGTGGTTGCCTATGCCCTCAGTCCCATTGACCTGATCCCGGATTTTATCCCCGTGCTGGGATATCTCGATGACCTATTGATCGTCCCGGCGGGAATTGCATTAGCCATCAAATTGATCCCGAAAGAGGTATTGGCCGAGGCCCGGGAAAAGTTGGATCATCCAATCGACTTTCCAAACACCTGACCTCAATGCTAGGATGTTCTATGGGCGGTTTTTCGGATTTTGAGAAAGTCTGTGGGATTGTGCAATAAGTCGGGGGCGTGAAAGTGAACTGAAAAAATTGAAGCAGTCAACTCAAAATTAACCCAGCAATTGAAACAAAATAGCGACACCTTCTTACAGGAAAATTAGGAAACGCCAATTTCCGAACCTGAAAGGAGATGTCGCTATGACCATTGTACCTGTTTGCCACTCTAGAAGAGTGGGACTTTTTGCTTGCGCCCAGGCAGGCTGCCGGGACTGTCTGGAAGGCGCTCTTGCGGGAGAACGAAGGCTTGATCCATCAATCGTAAAACGGCAGGGGATCGTGGGCATCGAGTATCAGGATCTGATCCAGGAAGGGCGGATCGGGTTATGGCAGGCGATCCTGCACTATGATCCAGGGCGAGGGTACCACTTTTCGAGCTATGCCTGGGAAGCCATCCGGCATCAAATCTGGCATTGCGGCTAGGGCAGAGCGAACCAGGGGAAAGCGGGGGAGGCGACGCCAGGCTGGGGATATCCTGGCCGAGATCAAAGCCGCCTGGAAGCCGAGCAAATCCGCCAGGCGATCCAGGAAGAGTCTGGACTGCCTGCCAGAGCGGATGCGCCAGGTGATCCGCTGGCCTATGGGTTGGCCGGGGACGCACCGCTCAGTCTGGCGGCGATCGGTCGGCAGATGGGGCTCAGTCGGGAACGGGTGCGGCAGATACGCAATGAAGCCCTGGTGCTGCTGCGCCTGCCCGCTCTCTCGCTGCGCCTGCGCAGCCTGAGCGAGCAGGACAGCCGTGCGGCCTACCGGCAGGCCCTGCGCTCTGAACCGGACCTGGCAGCGGGGCCGGAGGGGGCGATGAGCAAAATCTTGGTTCCCGCCACGCCCCGGTTGCCCCCGATTGCTGTGACCGGACAGCCCCTTTCACCAGTTGGAGAGTTTCTCTCGCAGCCAGCTAGGCGAGACCCGGGTCCTCCCGGCCGCTGAGCGGCGTCTGCTCATCCCCAATTTCGTGGGGCTGTTCCGCTGGGAAGCCATGCGACCGCTGTTGCCATTCCGGCTGCCCACCCCCGGCGATCCCCCACCCTGGCAGGGCGGGCCTGCCGCTCCTGTTACCAGTGGTTGCCACCCGACCATCTGCACTCCAGCGCCGACCTGCTCGGGCATGGATCCGTTCGACCTGTGCCTGCGCATCTTTGACTTCTCTCCCTGGCGGCCCTACTTTGCCACCCGTTTCAAGAGCCACTTCGGTCCGCCGCCCTTCGATCCGCTCAGCCTGGGCCTGGCCATTTCCTGGCTCGCTACCGCGGCTGGGATTGGGAGACCCTGGTGAAAGAACTCCGTTCATCCCGAGCGCGGCCACGGCTACCGCCGGCGCTTGGGTTTTCAGTCGAAAGTGACCTGCCCGGCGCCTCCACTTTCCGGATGGCCTGCCAATATACCCCCGAAAACTGGTTCATTCGACCTGTCAGGACAGCCTGCTGCTGGCCTTGATGGCCTATGGCCTGGTTCCCACCCACTCCACCTTTCCCGACGATCCCCCCCCAGCGGGGGGTCACTCTGTCCACCGACTGCCAGCTGATCGACGCCCGCTCCCACTGCTCTGCATCCACCAGGTCCCGGCCTGTTCTGAGCCTGCCGCCCTCGCCCTTGCCCGGCCCGCCTGGCTGGCAAGGAAGGCTGCGCCTGCGATACCCCCGCCTGCCGCCACACTGCCGCTTTGCCACCTCCCGCGATCCCCAGGCCGCCTATGTCTACTACTCCGGCTCCAACCAGCCCGGACCCAACCCCAATACTCCACAGGGATCCCAAACTGCGCTCCGCTCCGCATGGCAAGCACCACTTCGGCTACAAGTCCAAAGCCTTCAACATCGTCGATGACCGTCTCTTCCACCTCTGGCCCATCACCGGCCCCTGCGCCCCCGCCAACCGCAACGACCATCTCTTGACCCTCCCGGGCCTCAAAGACCTGCACCATGCGTTTCCCCAATCTCTCCATCGGCGAAGTCCTAGGCGATGCCGGAGAAGGCTACGAGGATATCCTGCGCTACGTCCATGACGACTTGCAGGCCTTGCGCACCATCCGCCTCCGCCATGCCGAAGGCGATGACCAGCCCCTCACTTGCCTCCAGCGCGGCTACGATCAGCACGGCATCCCCCTCTGTCCCCTCGGCTATCGCCTCGTCCTGCAACGGCCACGATTACTGACCACGGCATCCACCAAGTGGGTCTGCCGCCAGAAGTGTATCCACCAACCTCAACCCGATATCCAGCTTCCAACCCGATACCCAAGCCTCCCTCGCACGGCCTGTCCCTTCGCCGATCCGGCCCATCCTCTCGGCATTTCCCTCACCATCGGCCTGTCCCTCCCCGATGGCTCCATCCGCCTGGCCCGTGATATGCAGGTCGGCTCCGATCCTGGAAGCTGCGCATCGGCAGACAAACCTATTCCGAAAGCCGCAATGCCACCCAGACTCGCCGCCACTTGAAACGCTCCCCCTGGTTCGGTTTTACTAATTCTTCCAAGGCCACCCTATCGGCGATACCCTCTTCTCCATGCTCAACCTCGCCCGCTTCATTCTGGAAGCCTCCGCCGCTGCGCTCCGCCTGCGTGAGTTGCAAATCGCACCCCGACTTCCTTTCAGCCTCCGCCCCCGACAGGCTTGCTTCCACGCACCTGCCCGGCGTTCCTCGCCCACGGATCGGAAATTAATTCCCGCCCGATCCAGAATTCCCCGCCCGCACAGGCATCCGCCGCCGACTTGTTGCGCGACCCACCTCCAGTTGTTGCGCCTAAGAACCTGCTCCCGCCCCTTTTTCTCCAAAAAAACTCGTTCAACCCATCAAACTCTCAGCCCTCTCCATTCGAGGCTTTCCCCCTCCATACCATACATGTTGCAGAATCCCTCTGTAGTGGGGGATTGACAAATGAAACTAACGTTCTATAATAAAAGCATGGAGACACTCCTTTTTTCCAGCCTCTCTACCTCAACCATCCTCCCCGGTTCCCTTGAGAAATATTTGTTCCTCCCCTCGATCCTTGAAACAAATACCCCCTCAACCTCTCATCCGTGATTATCCGTTTACATGACCTGATGTTCTTGGCAGGGTCCTATTCTAAGTCCGTTGAAGGCATTCGTTTTATTCGTTTTTCAAACCCCCTGCCTCTCATGGCACCTATATATGGAGAACTCAAGAGGAGCTATTCGTTCCTCAAAAAAAGGAACGAATACGAATACCGCCTTCTTTTTTGGGGACCGCTGATACTGGTAACTGATTAATGTTTACTGATCACTCCCTCCTCTGCATTCCTAGTGTTCTCTTTGGCTTTCTTTTCTCTTTATCCACTTGACTCCTTTCATTGGCAAATGTATGATGGATAGTGAAATGGAAGATACCCTCACATCTGCAGAAAAGCAATCACTCTTGCACCTGGCCCGCCAGGCGCTCGAGGCTGGAGTGCGCGGCTTGCCCCTGCCGCCGGTCGACCAATCCGAACTAACCCCGGCTCTGAAAGCCGGCGGAGCCTCCTTCGTCACTTTGACGATCAAAGGCGAGCTGCGCGGCTGCATCGGAGCGCTGGAACCCTACCAACCCCTGGCAGAGGACGTGCGCGAGCATTCCGTCGCGGCAGCCCTGGAGGATTATCGTTTTCCACAAGTGCAGGAAAGTGAGCTGCCCCAAATCTCCATCGAAATTTCCAGATTAACCGTGCCGGTGCCGCTAGAGTACATAACACCGGAGGATCTGCTGGAGAAACTTCATCCCGGAGTTGATGGAGTGATTTTAAGGGATGGTTTCCACCGGGCCACTTTCCTGCCGCAAGTATGGGAGAAAATCCCGGACAAGGCGGCTTTCCTTTCCAACCTGTGCTACAAGATGGGCGCTTCGCCGAACACCTGGAAACGAAAACACCTGGAAGCGCTGGTCTACCACGTGGAAGAATTTCATGAGTGAGCGCCTTTGAGGCAAACAATGAGAGAAAAACTAAATCACATCCTTACTCCCCACTTCGAATTACGGAATTATTCACGCCTGGGGTTCGCTTCTTTTGTGACGGCGGTGATCTGCGGTCTTGTGGTGATCATCGAAATCATCCTGGTGTTACGTTTCCAAAATGATGCGCAGCTTATGGGAAGATTTAGAGCCCTGGACCCGTGGATCACCCTGTTGATCGTCCTTCTGGCGGCCGGAGGGATGGTAGTGGGACTGGCGGCGACGGCTCAGGCCCAAAAGAAAAAGATTTTTGGCATGGTGGGATTGATCGTCAATGGTTTATTCCTGCTGGGAATTTTCATTTTATATCTTACGAACACTATCGCGTTTTGGAAAGTTGCAGCGGGTGGATAAAGTGGATCGCCCCGGTTTTTACCGGGGCGCTTGATTAAGAACCAATCAAAAAATTTTAGGAAAGGTCTGCAATTTGAGTGTGTGCAGCGTAGCTGCACACACTCAAATTGCAGTTCATCCTCATATTTCGGATAGAAATTAAGTTACAGAAAAAGACTTTTCTTCTACTTCCTGCCAGGTCTCGGAAGGAAGAGGCATATACTTTGCCAGTAATGGATGGACTCTGGCAATCTCCGCCGCAATCCTTTCGGCCACCCGGCGCATGGAAAAATGTGCATTGGGAGCAGAGCGCAATTGGCAGAAGGCGAAGGCTTCCCGCAAGTTCAAGGTGAGCAGGACCCGCCGGTTATAGCCATTTGGGACGATATAACTCGCCACCTCTGGATTCCATCCGGCTAATAGATCATAAGTTTCCCTGGCGGTATCCATGGCAGCATGATAAGGGCCTTCATAATCTGCCTCCACCAGTCGCTGCGGGACGGCGTATCCTAATCGGGCGGATAACGATTGGGGAGTCTGTGTCATCATCCGGTGCCGCTTCAATTCAGCGTATCCGCCTTGATCGAGCAAGACCTCAAAGGTATAAGCGGTATGTTCCAGTTCTCGCAAGGGGGTATCGTGGTCGCCCAACCGTCCAAGCAGTCGTTCTGCCAATGAAGCGCGTTCCACGAAGTTGGCGTTATTAACGCTTTCCAGGGAGGCTGGATAGGCTAACCCTCCAAAACGAAAGAGAGCCGCGGCCAGGATCTTGTTTTCGCCGCAGGGATCAAAATCAACCAGGGTACACCAATCTTCGTGTAGCTCAGGCGCCGTCTGGTTTATAGCCAAATTTCCCAGTTCCTTGCCGGTCTCTGTTATATAAGGCAAGGCATTGGCGTATTTGACCAGCGTTGGTACTTCAGCACGGGTGACCTGTTTGACCTGCTCGCCGATTTGACGGACCTCCAGAAGAGGGTGAGATAGCATTTTACTGATGGCATGTTCGAGCACGCGAGCATTGGCGGTCATGCCCACGTTGGCCAATGAGGCTGCCGGGAGAAGGAACCGGCAGGAATCTACATATTGCGAGCGGATGCGGCGATCATAAGCTTCGTCGCTTTCATTTTCCTTCCTGGAGATTGCGGGCTTCCACCAAGGCGCGAGCTGGAGGGATGGAATCCAGATAGGTCTCAAAGAGTAATTTGCAGGTCTGAATGTATTTTTCCCGCAAAGGCTGGCCATCCAATTCAGGCGGGATGAAAAAGTTGTCGGCATCCCATTTCTGATACCGGCTGGATTTTTCGGTATACGAGGCCAGCCGGTTGGATTCGATGCATTCCACTGCCAGGCGGGAAATATTCTCGATGGCGATGTGCAGGACGGCATGCTCAGCCACGGAGGCATGCCCATACCCAACGACCCACTTCTCATGAAATTTGGCGCTGGCTTCATCGTTCAGGCTGGCTGCGATTTCTCGAAAGGATTCAGGCGAACGGGAGGTCTTGGCGAAGGCAACTGCGATGGTTTCGGGGGAGAGTTCCTTGGGGGATAGAAGATAGATTTGGCGTTCGGGCATAAAGGCTCCGGGTCGGACAAGTCTAATAAGTCGGACAAGTCTAATAAGTCTTACAAGTCGGACAGGTCTTACAGGTCAAGATGGTCTTAAGGCTAATGGGCAACTATAGACGATAAAGCTGGTTGAGTTAAAATGAAAACTCTCCGTTGAAAAAAACGGAGAGTTTTGTTGAAATGTCTTTTTCAATCCAGCCGGTCTTCCAGGACAGGTGAAAAGCGGAAAGGGTTTATGCCAACACTTGCCTGGTCTTTTCGATATCCAAGTGGATCTGATCCAATAATTCCTTCACATTGGGATATTTCTCTTCCGGCCGAAGATAGCGAACAAACTCAATTTTTACTTCCATCCCATAGATAGAGCGGTTGAAATCGAGCAAATAGGCTTCGACCTTTGGAGCAGGCAAATCGGGTGTGAAGGTCGGCCGGACGCCTACGTTCACGGCTGCCTGGAAGCGTTGCCCTTCCACCCAGGCCCAACAGGCATAGATGCCGTTGGCCGGGATGAGTTTACCGGGCGGCACCTGTACATTGGCAGTCGGGATGTTGATGGTATGCCCCCTTCCATCGCCGTGAACGACCGGCCCTGCAACAAAGAAATTTCGCCCAAGATCTGCGGCTGCTCCGCACACGTCTCCGGCTGCGATGGCGGCTCGGATGCGGGTAGAGGAGATAGATGCCCTTTTCGTCTGTGAGAGGCGGAACAGATTCGGCTGTATAGCCTAATTCCTTTCCAATCTCGATAAGTCGGGCGGTATTGGCTTCACGCCCGCGCCCCAATGAAGTGTCATATCCCATGACCAGATGTTTCAGGCCCAGACGGTGGCTTACCCATTGCATAAATTCCAAGGCAGTTTTATCGGCCAGGGCACGATCGAATGTCTGATTAATAAGGATGTCCACACCGAAAGAAGCCAGGATTTCGGCTCTTTCTTGAGGCGTATTCAGGCTCTTAAAATCCGATTTGCCAGCGAAAACTACAGCCGGATGAGGATGAAAAGTCAATACGATGGATGGGCTACTAGCCTCAGATGCCCCCGAGATAAGCCTTCGGAGTACTTGCTGGTGGCCGCGATGAACGCCATCAAAAATGCCTATGGTCAGCCAGGCATTTTCGATGGCGAGGTCATCAAGGGATTGATATTGTTGCATGGGCAGCCGCAACAGACGGGTCGCCCAAAGGGCTAAGAGAAGAAGACTTTCTTAGGCTGCCATTCGTGGGTGGCTTCGTCAAGACCCAGGATGGCAATAAGTTCACCGGCCATGCTGACGCCGCGGACCAGTCCGGGCATGGCTTCGGGGGCGGCTTTCACCCGGTGACCATGTTTTACTTCTTCCACTTCATCCGGACTTAATTCAACGGCCGGCCATTCCGCCAGGGCTTCGGCTGCCGGAATGAGGAATTGGTACCAATTACCGGCTGTGAAGGCTTCCTGCAGTTTCCGGAGAGGCGTGGCATCCCGCAGGCTGAAACGGCCAGACTTGGTCCGGCGCAAGCCGACCAGGTAAGCGCCGCATCCAAACGCGTTACCCACATCATTCGCCAGAGACCTTACATATGTTCCCGAAGAACAGTGGACATCGATCACCACTTCCGGAGGCGCCCATTCCAATACTTCCAGGTGGAACACATTGATTTTCCTGGGGGCCAAATCCACTTCTTCCCCTTCCCGTGCCATTTCATAGGCTTTCCGGCCGTGTACTTTCACGGCCGAATACGGAGGAGGAGTTTGCTCGATCTCACCAATAAACCGTTGGAGCACCTCATTGAATTGTGCTTCCGTGACCTCCACCGGGGAGGTGGCCGGCTGGCGAGTAAAATGTCCTTCCGCATCGTACGTATCTGTGGCGCTTCCAAGACGTAATATTGCCTGGTAACGCTTATCCGAGGCCGAGACAAATTCGCTCAAGCGCACAGCCGGACCGATCAAAATAACGAGTACACCCGAGGCGCGGGGGTCCAATGTGCCTGTATGACCGGCACGGCGTATGTTGGTTCCACGCCGGATAATATCGACGACATCATGAGATGTTAAACCGACCGGTTTGTCCACCACCAGAATACCGGAAATAGCGTTCTTTATATCTTGACTTTCCATCTTTTAATCCTCCATATTAGTAACCCGCCCCCCACCGAGTAGATTACTATTAATTCTCAGAGTTCAGATTCTGAGAGTTTCCTTTCCCAAATAATTAATTAATATATTTTCCGATTCTTACACCTTACGCGGTAAATTGTAAAGAGGCCCGTGTGGCTTCCAGTACATTTTCCTGTACTTCCGCCAATTTGCCTGACAGTTCAGCGCCGGCTGCCGCCTTGTGACCACCTCCGCCGAACTGGCATGCAACCCGGGATACATCTACCGTCGGTTTTAACCCTCTCCAAGAAACTTTGGTTCTCTTTTTGCTCTGTTCCACAAACATAATGGCAACATCGGCGTCATCAATCGATGAGACAATGTTGATAAGATCCGCGTCATCGGTCCCAGTATACTCGGAGGTTTTGCGATCCGCAACAGTTAATGTCGCCCAAATAATACCATCCGACCGTTGTAGACTGGAAAGACCAGCGCCCCAATATTTGGTTGCCTGGAACGTATGCCGGACCAGGCTGCGAAAATAGATAGCACTCATATCTACGCCTAACTCAAGGAGATCGGCTGCCTGGCGAAGTGCTTCTGGAGTTATGTTGGAGGTCCGGAAACCTAGCGTATCTGTGATCAGACCTGTCATGAGATTTGCACCGATGGCGGTTGTAATTGGCAGATCCCACAAGGCCATATAGCGACACAGGAGTGAGGCGGTTGCAACTGCAGCTGGGTCGATCAGGTTCAGGATTCCGAAGGCGTCATTGGTGAGATGGTGGTCGATGACAATATCGGGAGCACGATACCCATCCAGGGCTTTGCCCACCCGCTTCAGATCGGAACAATCTACACTGATGATCAGATCGTAGTCCCCTGAGGCTTTGGTGCAGACCAAATCTGAACCCGGAAGGTACTTAAAACTGGCCGGAATGCCATCGGAAAGCACAACCTGGACCTGTTTGCCTGCATTGATCAACCCCAATGCAAGGCCCAGGCTCGAGCCAATGGCATCTCCATCCGGACGGATATGAGATGTAATCAATATTCTTTGGGCCGAATGGAGACGGCCCTTAATCTTTTCCTGAAGGTCGTTCATTCTTCCGTAAATCTGCCAATAAATGTTCAATATGGTCGGCGTGCTCAGGTGTAGGATCCCAATGAAAACGCAAGACGGGAAATTTTCGTAATTCTATCTTGGCTGCCAATTCGCGCCGAAGGAAGCCACTGGCATGATCGAAGCCTGCCAGGATCTCGGCACTACGGGAGGAGCCTTCCACGGCCGAGACATAAATATCTGCATAGGCAAATTCCCGATCCACTTTGACGTCCGTGATGAAAATCTGATGCAGGCGCGGGTCACTGATCTCACGGATGAGCATCTCCGAGAGGTCCTGGCGGATACGGTCTGCAATGCGTTGGAGACGAACATTGGAAGGCATGACTTACTCCCTGTCGTTTTTCTCCAACACAAAGCATTCGATCACGTCACCGATCTGAACGTCATTGAAGTTCTTCATTCCGATCCCACATTCGAAGCCCTGGCGCATTTCACGAACATCTTCCTTTTCGTGTTTCAGTGAACCGACTTCGCCTTCATAGACAATGTCCTTGCCACGGGTCAAGCGGATCTTTGCATTCCGGCGAATTTCGCCTTCCGTTACACGGCAGCCGGCAATTTTGCCACCCTTGGAGAGGTTGAACACTTGCAAGAACAACCGCTTTGCCAATCTGCTTTTCGTTGAATTCGGGAGCAAGCATGCCCTTGAGGGCTTTTTCTACATCCTCAGTCAGCCGGTAAATGATATCGTACAGGCGAATGGAGACGCCTTCCTTTTCGGCAAGTCTGCGGGCGGCAATATCAGCCTGGACATTGAAGCCAACGATAATGGCTTGAGAGGAGGAGGCCAGCAGGACATCATTTTCACTGATGTTGCCGGTTTCGGCATAGAGGATATTAATGGCTATTTCACCTTTACCCAGGTTGTTGATCTCACCTACGATGGGCTCAAGGGAACCTTGAACATCGGCTTTCAGGATCAGATTCAATTCCCTGGTCTCGCCGGATTTGACCTTGGAGAACAATTCTTCCAAAGTCATTTTCTTGATGGATGTATTCTGTGTTTTGGCTGCCTGGGTCCGCTCGAGAACGATCTGGCGGGCTTCCTTTTCTGTTATCGACTACCTGGAAGACATCACCGGCGGAGGGCATTTCGTTCAAACCCATCACGGATACCGGGAACGACGGACCGGCATCATCAATCTTGTTGCCTTGGTAATCGAACATCGCCCGCAGATGACCGTAGGCTGTACCGGCTACTACAAGATCGCCGGTTTTCAGGGTTCCATTTTGAACCAGGAGAGTGGCCACGGGCCCCTTGGAACGGTCCAATTCGGCTTCGATGACCGTACCAATGACCGCACCCTTGGGGTTGGCGCGAATATCCGTGTTATCGGCGACTAAAAGGATTGCCTGTAATAAATCCTCGATACCTTGATTCTTCTTTGCGGAAACCGGTACAACAATAGTGTTGCCGCCCCATTCATCCGGAGTCAGTTCATTTTCGCTCAGTTGTTTCTTTACATTGTCGGGGTTGGCATTGGGTTTGTCGACTTTATTGAGGGCCACAATAATGGGTACTCGGGCTGCTTTTGCATGAGCGATGGCTTCTTTCGTCTGGGGCATTACCCCATCATCCGCTGCCACCACCAGAACGACAATATCTGCTCCCTGAGCGCCGCGGGCTCGCATGGCTGTAAAAGCCGCATGACCGGGTGTATCCAGGAAAGTGATCTGCTTACCTTGAAGCTCCACTTGGTAAGCGCCAATGTGCTGGGTGATGCCGCCGGCCTCTCCTTCCGCCACATTTGCGTGGCGGATGGCATCGAGCAGGGATGTTTTTCCATGATCCACGTGTCCCAGGATCGTAACAACTGGCGGTCGGGGAGTGAGCGTCAGCCTCTTTTTCATCTGCGATAGTTTGCCGCCATTCGGGCATTTGACCGGACTCGGCTTCTTGGAGCAGCTACCTGGCTCTCGAGTGTGGCTTCAAAACCCATTTCATCGGCCAGGATTGCGGCAGTATCGAAATCAATGGCCTGGTTGATACTGGCCATCACGCCGTTCGTCATCAATTTCTTTATGATTTGGATTGGGCTTACTTCAATGATCTGAGCGAAATCACGGATACTGATATTCGCGGGGATTTCTATCTTCTTACTCTTTACTTCGCTCATACGGCACCTCTTCTCTAAAAACTATACTGCTAACCGTTACTCATTTGTAACGGGATTGGCCTGGATTCCTTCAGCTTGATTATTCATCGAGTGAACTCCAGGCCGGCCGGATGAGCTAAAGTTGGATCATCCGCCCATAGGGACTCTATGCTCGCTCATCGGTCTTCTCTGTGCCCTCCGGCAGGGTCTGCATATACTGACTGAGGCGTTCCTCATCTTCCGCAGTAAGGTTTATTTTCAATGCATTCGCCAGAGAGCCTTTCAAGCCTTTTTCCCAGCAACTTCGGAGGGTATGCAGAGTACGCGCCCTCGCCCGGACAATTTTCCGGTCGGGTCCATGAGCACACCTTCCGGTCGGCGGACCAAGCGAACCATCGAACGCTTCGGCAGGATGGTCCGGCAGCCTACGCAGGTACGCTGGGGAATATGTTTGGGTCGTTTTACAGTTTTGCCAGTCACCTTACTCTATCCGTGTAGCAGGCGATCCAAGACCGCCTGCTACTACATAGTTATTCCCATTCTTCCGAGAAATCATCACCGCCACGCTTATGTTTCTTATGGGCAACGACCTCGCCACGATTTTCATCAAATTCCAGTTCACGGCCTTTCTTGGTCTTTTTATCCTTCTTCTTCCCCGGTCTTCGCCGGTATCTTCAGGCGTGGGAGGGGTTGCGAGAATATTTTGAAGAGAGAAGATTTTCTCGAATTCCTTCTCGTCGGGCTCACCTTCGTGTTTGCCTCTGCTGCAGGAGCCGTCTCGACTGTTTCCTCTGCAAGCGGAGTGACGGCTTCCGGAGCCTGGGCTTCGGTCGGGATCTCTGCGGGTTTTCAACCGGAACTTCCACTGGTGTTTCTTCAGACCGGCGCTTCAACGACAGCTTCCGGTTCTGCTGCAGTAACATTTGGCCAGCGCTTCTTCTATCGCCTGCATGGCTTTAGGTCCAATTCCGGCAAGGCTGAGAACACTATCGGGATCCAGCTTCATCGCCATCATCAGATCGCCAAAGTGCGATGCTCGGCTTCCGTCAAGATGGTGTAGACGTGTTCGGGCAGGCCAAGCGAGGCAATATCTTCATTGAAAGCAGATTCTGGAATGCCGGACGCGGGCTTCAGTGAGGCGTTCTTCTTCTGCCGCGGCCGTGGCTCTTCTTCTGCTCGACAGAATGCCGCTCAACCCGCTCCACAAACTGGATAAGGGAAAGGAATTCTTCCGGAGTGAGTGGGCGTCCCTGGCTTTTCTTGGTCAGGATATCTTCGATGGTGGTAATACGAGCCTGTTCGGCTTCGGCAACGGCAACCAACTCGGCCTCTTTTTGAACCTTTACGATCGCATCGCCGGCAGCTTCAGTGAGGGATTTGATATCGATCCGCCAGCCGGTCAATTTGGCAGCCAGACGGGCATTTTGACCATCTCTGCCGATGGCGAGACTCAATTGATCTTCCTGAACAACGACCGTGGCGGTCTTCTCGTCCTCGTTCAGATAAACGCCCGAAACCTTGGCTGGGCTGATGGCCTTGGAAATATATATCACCGGATCTGCATTCCACTCGATGATATCTATTTTTTCGTCGTGCAATTCTTTCACGATAGCCTGGATCCGAACACCCCGGATGCCTACACACGCGCCTACAGGGTCTACATTTGGCTGGGTCGCTGAAACCGCCACTTTGGCGCGCTGACCCGGTTCACGGGAGATGGCTCGGATTTCCACGATGCCATGATAGATCTCCGGGACTTCGTTTTCCAGCAAGCGTCTCAGGAAATTCCGGTGAGATCTGGATAGGATGATCTGCGGCCCGCGGGGGCTGTCTTTGACTTCCAGAATAATGGTTCGGACACGGTCATGGACCTTGAACCGTTCGCCGGGGATCTTCTGGTTGGGAGGCATGATGCCTTCTGCCTTCATATCCAGCCCGACGGTCACTCCCTGGGTCATATTGACGGCCTGGACCACACCGCTGACGATCTCGCCGACCTGCTTCTCGTAATAATCGGACTGCATCTGGCGTTCAGCTTCGCGGATGCGCTGTTGAATGACCTGGCGGGCCGTTTGTGCGGCTACACGGCCAAAATCCTTGGGCGTGGTCTCGACGAGGACCATGTCGCCCAGGATGGCTTCCGGATTTACCCGCCGGGCCTCCTCCAGGAGCACCTCGGTGCGTTCATCCTGGACGTCTTCCACCACTTCTTTTTCGGCGGAAATAGATACCTGGCCAGTATCAGGATCAATTTTTGCCTCAACCTGCTGGGCATTGGATGCGTTCACTGCCCGCCGGTAAGCAGATACCATGGCAGACTCGATCGCCGACAGGATGATCTCCTTGGGCAATTGTTTTTCTTCCAGCACTTCGTTGAAAGCTAATGCAAATTCGTTCTTCATAATCAACCTGCTCCCCAGGGGGTATTTATCTATATTACGCAGAAAAGTGGGGGTTGCCCACTTTTCGGTGCGTCCGGTATTGACTTACTACGGGCCATATTTTAGCATACATATTGGCAGGATGCAAGATTGAAATGGTTATAATTACTTATATATGTCCCAAATTATTCTATTTAATAAACCTTTTATGGTTCTCTGTCAATTTACCGATACAGTGGGCAGGGCTACACTGGCGGATTTTATCCCTATTCAAGGGGTATATGCGGCCGGACGATTGGATTATGACTCAGAGGGTCTGGTGATACTAACCAATTCGGGGAAGCTCCAGCACGATATCTCTGATCCAGAGAAAAAACTACCCAAGACCTATTGGGTTCAGGTGGAAGGGTCTCCGACCCATGAGAGTTTGATGGCATTGGAAAAGGGTTTGTTATTGAAAGATGGGCCAACCGGTCCTGCCTCCGCCAGAATTATCCCTGAACCATCTCTCTGGCCTCGCAACCCGCCCATCCGTTATCGCGAGTCCATCCCGACCACATGGCTGGAAATCCGCCTCACCGAAGGGAGGAAACGCCAGGTCCGGCGGATGACCGCGGCTATTGGTTTTCCAACGTTGAGATTGCTGCGCGTAGCCATTGGAATATGGAAATTAGGGACGTTGAGGCCGGGGGAATGGAAGCCAGTGTGAAAGCGATGATTTAGGATAGCGCCGACCGAGCCAATAAAAGAGAATGGCAGGGAAGATCAAGATAAAGGTCAAACCGGCCGCCCAGTCCAGGATGATTTGCAGGAGAGGAAGTTTCCAGCCGGGTTGCCTCCGATGGATGAAGTCATCCATTTGCTTCGAATTCTGCCACCGGAATTAATGAAAAAAGTTCCGAATGATTTTCTGATGGAAACACATACCCGGTTGGGTCGGTCAGGTTATAAAAGCCATTGGTTACTTCAAAAACCGAACCTTCATGGACTTTGGGCTGAAAGGAATGGCCTGCCAGGAGGGGGTCGTAATGGCGGCCCACGTTGGTGGCTCCGGCTTCGAACACCTCATAGTCATTCATCTCAGGGATGATCCTGGTCACCGGATAAGTTTTTCCAGCTTGAATTTCCTTATATGTGCCCAGAACATAGGCAAGATCAAAACTCCTGTATTGCACTTTCAATGGAAGGAGGAAATAAGCCCATAGTGATATCAATGAAATTCCATTCAAAAGAGTATAAGCTATCCCTGTCTTTCGGCCCGACTTTCCCCGCATCCAATAGTCAAAAACCATTGCCCCTAAAATTGCCAGAGGAAGAACAAATGATGCAATAAAGCGGGTGTTGGTCCGCAAGGATTTTAAGACGGGTAGTCCCCTTAAGTGTTCAAAGAGAAACCCGCGTGCTTCGGAAAATTGAAAGACCAACACAACGGAAAAGAGTAGAAGGGCAGCCGCAATTCCTTTTTTCAACCAATCTTTCTTTTCAATACGAGGAAGATGCCGGAGGGCGATCCAGATTCCGTATAGAAGAAGCACGATCAAGACAGGGGAAATGGAACTATCTATCTCCCAAAAACCATAAGGAGTACCGGTCAAATTTGTCAGGCGCACGGTATATACGAGGCTGCTTTTGCCAATCAGCCTTAAGAATGGAAGAGTTGTCATGACTCCTACAAGTTGCATAAAGGCGCCGGCAATACTGGACCATATGCTCACATAATAATGGTCCTCGATCTCGCGGGGAAAGTTCTGCATATATTTCGCCACCGGAAATAATTTTGATCCACAAAGGAGGATCGTAAAAATTATTCCCCAGGCAGCTATAGACCCAATTCCTTTCCAGGAAAAGAGGCCCGGTTTCTTGATGTAGAGGAAAGGTAAGGTTAGCAGGGCAGCAAAAAGGCACATGACCCCGATATAAACTCCCCCGAATTAAGCCAGATTGCGAACGTCAGCCCAATTAATATTCCGTTGATCCAGGAGGGAGCTTTCGGTTTAAGAGAGCATAAATCGGCATAACAATAAGAGGGTAGGTGATCTTATCCGCATGTCCTACGATCATTCTTTCGATAAAGAAACCAGTGGCCACGAAGAAACCAGCTCCAAGAATGGCTGCCAGGGGATGAAGGTCGACTACGTCACGCAATAACAGGAACGCTACCCAAAACCCTATGCTGATATAAACCACGCTGGATAACAGGATGGCAATATAGGGATTAAAGAAAAACGTGAATAGTTGTTGAAAGGAGAATTGCATTTGCAATGGATTGGGGTAGGCCGGTAAACCGCCTCCGAAACTGGGCGTGTACCATTCAATCCCAAACCCATTCACTTTATAAAACAGCAGTGAATCCAGCAAGCGTGGTCCAAAAAGGCGGTAGTCGTTTCCCACCACCGGATAAGTGGAATTGGTGAACAGGATGATAAATATGGAGATGATTAATATATTGAAGAAAACCAGGCCCACATAAACATTACGGTTCTTCATTCTTCATTCGCCCCTAAAATCATATATCCCATCTGTAATGTTCCAAACATGCTGACAGGCTGGGCAACTAACCTGCAACTCCGTTCCGTTCAATGGAGCCTGTCCACATTCCGGGCATTTAAAGAACGATAGGACATTCTCTGGTTCTTTAAACGCCGTCTTTTCTTCATTTTCACGGGCGCTCACGAATACGCTTGGGGAGAATTGAAATAAGGCTCCAGTCCATTGAAGGATGGAGTCAAGTCCGGCCAAGATGCCGGTGGGTATGATCCGCTTGATCAGGTTAATTCGGAAGTGGGAAACAGTCAGGACCTTTTCCACCTGGAAACCGGCTGATTTCAACCAACCTTGCATAGCCTTCGGATGGAAATCAAAGTTCAATGGCGCAAATTCCACTGGTTCCAACTTGAATGGACTCCATTGCTGCCGGTGGAGAAGGTACCGTAAGATCGCCTTGATGTTTTGCTTGTTGGCGAATTCAAGAATAAAAGACGCTCCAGGTTTCAGGACGGAGCTAATCTGCCGTAGCGCTGCCGGTGCATCTGCCATATGATGCAGAACCCGGATCATAGTGGCCGTATCGAACAGGGAATTGATGAAAGGCAGCCGGTAAATATCCGCGGCTACGAAGATATAACGGTCCGAAGGACCCAGGCGTTCCTGTGCCTGCTTTAGTTGGGTGCGGGAATAATCCAGCAAAACCACCCGCCGGTAGCCTCCGTAACGGGGAGTATTCCGGCCTGCGCCTGCGCCTAATTCCAGTAAAAGGCTGCCTTCCCGGGGCAATAAACGCTGGAGGGCAATCGCTTCGCAGCGATCTTCATACTCGCGCCCCCCTTTTTCCCAGAAGCGAGTTTGGTAATCCGACCCTTCGTAATCACATACCGGAGGGCGTTTCTCTTCCGGCATGTTATTTTCCGTCAAAGCCACGGCCGATTCCACGATAAGTAAATCCCAATCCTCGGACCTCTTCTGGATTATAGATATTGCGTCCATCAAAGAGAATCGGAATTTTCATGGCCGCACGGATGCGTTCCAGATCCAGTTGTTTGAATTCGTTCCATTCTGTGATGACCATGAGGGCATGGCAATCCTCTGCCATGGCATAAGGATCATCATACATTTCTACAGTGGGAAGCAAAGCCCGGGCATTTTCGATCGCGACGGGGTCATATGCTCTCACAATCGCTCCTGCATTAACCAACGCTGAGGCAATGTCGATGGATGGGGCTTCTCGCATGTCATCCGTATTGGGTTTAAAGGCCAGACCAAGCAGTCCAACTTTCTTGCCATTCAAATCCCCGACCATTCTTTCGACATGCTTGACTACATTTCGGCGTCGCTCGTAATTGCCTTTCGTGACTGTGTTCAGAATCTTGGGTTCAACCCCTTTTTCTTCTGCCATGAAGGCCAACGCTTTTACGTCTTTGGGGAAACAGGAACCGCCCCAGCCCAGGCCCGCATCCAGGAAGGCCGGTCCAATCCGTTTATCATAGCCCATCCCTGCGGCAACCTCTTTCACGTCCGCGCCCATGGCCTCACAGATATCGGCAATCTCATTAATAAATGATATTTTTGTGGCCAAAAAGGCATTGGAAGCATATTTGATCATTTCCGCAGTTCTCAGGTCAGTAATGACGATCGGGGCCCGTAAGGGCAGATGCAACTGGGCCACCTTTTCGGCTGCGTTACGGTCGAATGAACCCAGGACAGTCCGGTGAGGTTGCATGAAATCGCTGATTGCCGTACCTTCACGAAGAAATTCCGGGCAAGAAACGACCGCAAAGGAAATCGGCTTCGGTTGATTTCCCTTGACAATATCCGCCACACAATCTCCCGTTCCAACCGGGACAGTGGATTTATTGATAATAATCAGCGGCCCTGTCATTGTCTTTGCAATGGACTTGGCGGCCGATGAGACATATTGAAGATCAGCTTCTCCATTCTCTCCTGAAGGAGTAGCTACTGCAATAAATGCAAATTCAGCGCAATTCAAGGCTTCAGCATACGAGGTGGTAAAAGAGAGCCGGTCAGCCTTGACATTCCGGTCCACCAGTTCTTCCAGGCCGGGTTCATAGATCGGCATCTTCCCATTTTTGAGGTTTTCAATGCGCTTCTCATTAATATCAAGTGCTACAACTTTATTTCCAAGATCGGCAAAACAGGCAGCGGTCACAAGTCCCACATAACCTACACCAACGACGCAAATATTCTTCATAAATTCTCCACGAAAGCCATTCTAAAAAATGTTTTTTTGGGGTGGTTCTTGAAAAGGCAATACACCGTAATATACCAGAAAAATTCCGGTATATGGTTGATTTTACTTAAAAAATCTATACTGGAAAAGTTATCTATTTTGAGTAAATGTGGAAATGTTCTCTTTCCCCACGAAAGAATATTTTTTATTCTTTTCTATGCAAAGCCTTTAAAATATTCTCCCCGAAATTGGCTACGTCGATGGGTTTGGAAATATACCCATCAAATCCTGTCGCCAGAGCCTTTTGGCGGTCTCCTGGAAGCGTGTGCGCTGTCAAGGCCCATAGAGGGATCAGGGCCGTAGCTGCATCTGCTTTCAATTGTAGGGCGGCTTCCCAGCCATCCACTTCTGGAAGGGAAAGGTCCATGAGGATCAAGTTCGGAAGTTCCTGCCGGGCGAGCGCCAACCCCTCGCGTCCGTTATGGGCGCAAAGAACGACATAATTATCGCGTTCGAGTAGGAAACGAACAAGCTGCAAGTTGTCTTCGTTGTCTTCAACCACCAGTACCCGCGCAAGGTTCATGCCTACTCCTTGGTATCACTATACACAACCTTGAACATTTCGTCAAATGCTATTCCATTACAAGATTATGGTATATTGCTCTCATGCGGTTGATTTTTGTGGCAGATGGGCGCTCGCCGACTTCCCTCAATTGGCTGAAATACTGGGTGGAGAAAGGCCACGAGGTCCATTTAATCTCCACCTATCCTTGTGATCTCTTCTCCGGATTGGCTTCCCTCCATGTGATACCGGTTGCCTTCAGCTGCCTGGTCGGATCAAGGCCTGGTTCCAACGGGACGTCAACTCGCAAGGTCGGATCTGCCAGAGGTTTACGCAGCTCCCTCCTCCGCCTGCGCTATTACTTGGGACCGCTTAGCTTGCCAGTCCATCGCCAACGCTTGCTCAAGGTGGTGGCTGCCATCCAGCCAGATCTTGTCCATGCAATGCGGATTCCCTTTGAGGGAATGTTAGCAGCCACGATCCCTTCAAAAGCTGCCCCTGGTGGTTTCCATATGGGGAAACGATATTACTTTACACGCTGCGGGTTCAATCCTGATGGATAGGCTGACCCGGAAAACGCTCATAAGAGCAGATGGTCTCCTGGTTGATAATGAGCGTGACCACCGCCTGGCTGGAGAGTGGGGGTATGGCAAAGGGAAACCATTCCTGCTGATCCCTGGAGCCGGGGGTATTCATTCGGACGAGATCAATGCGTCAAGCCTCAAGAAAGACGCCAAAGGTTTACCGGAGGAATTACCGGATAGGCCCATCGTTGTCAATCCCCGCGGCCAACGCCCCGGCAGTTTACGCCAGGATATTTTTTTCCAGGCCATACCTTTGGTCTTGGAAAAGTTCCCTCAAACCATTTTCGTCTGTCCCTCCCTGGCCGGGGAAGCAGAATCCGAAAGGTGGGTCCACTCATTGGGAATTGAAACAAGTACTTATCTGTGGCCGCGCCTGAACCAGCAGGAACAACTTTGGGGACTTTTTCGAAAATCCCAGATTTTTGTCTCGCCGAGTATTCATGATGGAACGCCTAATTCCCTCCTGGAAGCCATGGCCTGTGGTTGTTTCCCTGTGGTGGGTAATATTGAGTCGATGAGAGAATGGATCCAACCGGGTGTGAACGGGCTGTTGGTGGATTCCAATTCACCTCGTTCGCTGGCAGAGGGGATGATAAAAGCCTTGGAAGAACCTGAATTGAGGCAATCCGCGAAATTAAAAAACGCCGGCATCATTGCTGATCGTGCCGATTACCGGCGCTGCATGGCAATGGTGGAGGCGTTTTATGGACAATTGGTTAGGAATTGATCTACATCAGGAAGCCAAAGTCCTATAAAAATTTATTTCAGTTCATTTGACCGAAGCCGGGGTACGTAGGACTTCGAGGCGCTCCTGTAACTCAATCCTCCTGCTATTAGCCGCCTGCCTGATGTCCGCCGCAAACGACTCGGTCCGATCGCCGATTTGGGTCCGCAATTCCTGACCGGAAAGGGGGGTAAGGAGCAAGGCAATCGCCGCTCCGATAATTCCTCCAATGGTTGCGCCAATAATGAACCCCATCGTCTTACGCATAATTACCTCCTTTTCAAATGCTCTTGGTTTCTATTTATTATAGAGCAAAACGGGTCTTATTGGTAGATTGCTTGGAACCGATTTTTGTGGAATAATTACCACTGCCGCATATATCGCGTTGGATAGGCCAATCCAATTGAATGTGACGGCTTTTATCTTACAATTCTTCTTCATATTTGGCCCCTACCCAATGGAGGGTACCATGTCAACGCTTTCCCCTGTGTCTTCAGTACCTGTAACAACATCCGCACGCAAAAAAATGACTGTAGTGGGATTTCGCCACAAAAAGGAATTGGGCGAACCGATCACAATGCTCACCGGTTATGATTATCCTACTGCGCTGATCCTGGACCAAGCTGGCATCAATTCCATCCTGGTCGGGGATTCTCTCGGGATGGTCGTACTCGGGTATGAGAATACTCTCCCTGTCACGATGGAAGAAATACTCCATCATTGTCGCGCTGCCTCCCGGGGGGTTAAATCGGCCCTTTTGATGGGTGACATGCCGTTCATGTCCTATCAAATCTCAGTAGAGGAGGCAGTCCGTAATGCCGGGCGACTCCTCAAGGAAGGTGGGGTGGAGGCAGTGAAGTTGGAAGGCGGACGGGAGCGCGTGGAAACTGTTCGTGCCATTGTCGGCGCCGGAATTCCGGTAATGGGGCATCTCGGCTTGACACCTCAGTCGGTCCATGCTCAAGGCGGGTTTCGCCCACAGGGACGGACTGCCACGGCAGCCAAATGCTTGCTGGAAGACGCGCTCCTTCTTGAGGAAGCCGGCTGTTTCAGCCTGGTGCTGGAATCTGTTCCTGCAAAATTAGCTGAATTGGTATCTCAACGCCTCTCTATACCCACGATCGGCATAGGAGCCGGAGCAGGTTGCGATGGACAAGTGTTGGTGGTGCATGATCTTCTGGGCTTGTTCGATCGCTTTACTCCAAAATTCGTCAAAAAATATGCGAATCTGAATATGGAGATGAGGCGAGCTTTTACCGAATATATCTCCGATGTCACCGCCAGGCGTTTCCCGGCCGAGGAACATACGGTTGAAATGCCCGACGACGAATGGGAGTGTTTCATCCGATCAATTGAGGCTGAAAAATAGGGAAACCTTTTGTCTTCTCAACGAAAACCGAAGAAAGAATCCGTTCTCATCATCGGCACAGGGGCCCTGGCGACCCTTTTTGCGGCTCGATTATCCATGGCGGATATCGATGTATCCATTTTGGGTACCTGGGAGGCAGGCCTGCAGGCATTAAGAAATGAAGGGGCGCGCCTGGATCATTTCGTTGGGAAACCCGTCCAGGTGGGGTCCAATCCCTCTGATTTCCAAGATGTAAAATATGCTTTTGTGTTAGTCAAATCCTGGCAAACCGAGCGCGCCGGCCATCAACTTGAACAATGTCTTGCTGAGGATGGGCTGGCCATTACTCTCCAGAATGGATTGGGAAATGCGGAAATATTGGAAAAGACCTTGGGGAAAAAAGGGTACTGCGAGGCATAACTACCCTCGGCGCGACTTTGGTAAACCCCGGATACGCTCGTTTGGGCGGCGAAGGGAAAGTGATGCTCGAGAAGTCCATCCAGAGTGGGCCATTGGTGGCAATCCTACGAAATGTTCGCTTCCAAACAGAGGTTTTTGTGGACATTACAACCACAGGTTTGGATGAAACTGATCATGAACGCAGCCATCAACCCACTGACGGCATTGTTGGGGGTAAAGAATGCCGGTTTACTCGAAATTCCTTCCGCCTTACTATTGATGAAAGGAATTGCCGAGGAAGCCGTATTGGTAGCTGAAGCTGCTGGAATAACTTTAAAATTTAAAGACGTATCGAGGACTATTGAAGATGTTGCCCGCCGCAGCGGGGATAATCTATCTTCCATGCTTCAGGATATACTTCGAGGTGCCCGTACAGAGATAGATTCCATTAATGGGAAGATTGTCCAGATGGGAGAAATCCATCGTGCCCCAACCCCAATAAATAAGTCCATGTGGTTATTAATCAGCAGTTTGTCTGAACGTGGTAAGATTAACGGCATTATTGCTGGTAATTCTGAGGAGAAACAGCATGCGTAATTTACTGGTGGTTTTGATCCTATTGTCCTTTTTATGTATGCCGGCCGTCGTGCAAGCCCAAGCGCCCATACATCTAGACACCGTGAGTGTCGACCTGTGGCCTGAATACGACCAGCCCGGTCTATTGGTTATTTATCATATTCAATTGGCCCACGACACCACGTTACCGGTTACGATACCCTTCAGAGTCCCAGCTTCTGCACAGATCAACGCGGTCGCCATCGTGGACAGCGATAAGGGTTTGATCAATGCGCCGTATCAAAGCGTTATTAATGGAAATTGGTCCAATTTAAGTATCACTATTAATTCTCTGCAATTTCAGGTGGAATATTATGTCAGCCTTGTAAAAAACGGACCCATCAGGAATTTAATCTACGAATGGCCTGGGGATCTTCCCGTGGATACGTTGGATGTCAATTTTCTTCTGCCTCCGGCTTCAGACCAGGTGAAGATCACTCCATCTCCCACAACAATAGGGCCGGGACAGGGCGGACTGACGAATTATCTGATGCGGATGGCTAATCTCGCAGCCGGTCAACTCTTTACGGTGAACATTGAATACCTACGGCAGACTGACGAATTAAGTATTGCCAGTTTGCCCGTTCAGGCGGTTTCCACTCCTGGAGCGAATACACCCGGGCAAACTTCGACACCGGGCTTATTCTCATGGATATTGGGCGGTTTAGGAGTATTATTGATCGCCGGTGGGGTGGTCGGATTTTTCGGATGGAAACGCGGCCCGCGGGTTTCTGCCAAAAGAGCTGTTCGTAAATCTGATCTAGAAGAAAATCAAAGTGAGGTCATCTATTGTGGAGAATGCGGAAAAAGAGCCCAGCCTGGTGATATATTCTGCCGTACCTGTGGAGCCCGGTTGAAAACAGAGTAAATCGGTCTTGTTTTCATTAATTAAGCGGTTCTCACTTTGAATTAATCTAAATATGTACAATAAAAATATGATACTTTTTGGAGGCAGTGCATGCAGTTATCCTCTACTGGTGGTTTGAAGGGGCGCGGCAAGTTTATTATAGGTGGAATATTAATTTTGGCCGCGGTAGTCTATCTGATTGTTTCGTCTACCAGGGCGAATGCTCAGTATTTTATGACCGTGGATGAATTACAAGCCAAGGGAGTTGGGCTTGTGGGGCAAAATATTCGCATTTCCGGCGCCGTAGATGGGAGCACAATCCAATTTGATCCGAATACAAATGATTTGTCTTTTCAGATTGCCAATGTGCCGGGCGATAATGCTACCATAGCCGCAGAAGGCGGTCTGGCGAAAGTCTTGCACGAGGCGGTAGTGGATCATTCCCGCAAACGGCTGACCATTGTTTATAATGGTCCAAAACCAGATTTATTGAGAGATGAGGCTCAGGCGATCGTTACAGGCCATCTAGGCAGCGATGGAGTTTTTCATGCGGATGAACTCTTGCTCAAGTGCCCGACAAAGTACCAGGAAGCTGTTCCCAGTCAAGCTAACGGTAATTAATTCTTCAGATAAACTGAAGCTAAATATCTAATCACTGTAGGTTATCTAATTTTATCGGTTAGGAGATTGAATGCTCGCAGAATTCGGTTTTGGCGTGCTTTTAATAACATTTTTGACGGGGCTGTTTAGTATTGTAGCAGCGGTATATGGTTATTTCAAGAAATCTGCGCAATGGGTGGAAAGAGCCCGACGAGCCCTTCAATTGACCTTTCCTCTGGTCACCCTGGCTGCATTGTCATTGATTGTAGAATTGGTCTCCGGACACTTTGAGTTGCAATACGTTTTTTCGGTATCAAGTCGGGAAATGCCCACATACCTCAAGATCACGGCATTATGGGGAGGTCAAGCGGGCTCGTTGATATTCTGGTCCTGGTTATTGTCGGCTTTCGCCACGGCGGTTACCTTGCGGAAATGGGATCGTGACCGGGAATTCTTACCCTGGGTGGTTGTGGTCACCGCCGTTACCCTCACATTTTTCCTTTCATTGAGCCTCTTTTACGAAAATCCATTTACCCGCTGGTGGCAAACCGTGAGCGGCGGTTTGGTGATGAGTATGTTTCCGCCTTCAGGGGCCATTCTTTTCGTTCCTCCAGACGGTCAGGGGTTGAATGAGTTACTGCGACACCCTGGCATGGTCTTCCATCCGCCCATGCTCTATACAGGATTTGTTGCTTTTGTGATTCCTTATGCATTCGCCATGGCGGCGTTGATTACCGGTCGCGTGGATGATCGCTGGATCCGTCTTACTCGCCGTTGGACCCTGGTGGCATGGCTGTTTCTTTCGATCGGGCTCATTTTGGGGATGTGGTGGGCCTATGATGTATTAGGCTGGGGAGGATATTGGGGTTGGGATTCTTCGGAAGTGGCGGCCTTGCTTCCCTGGTTGGTCGCTACTCCTTTCCTGCATACTATCATCATCCAGGAAAAACGCCAGATGTTCAAGCAATTGAACATGATCCTGATCAATTTTAACCTACGTGATGGTGATAGTCGGGACATTCCTGATCCGGTCCGGATTGCTCTCGTCGGTGCATGCATTTGCCCAAAGCACCATTGGATTCCAATTCATCATTTTCATTATCATTATGCTTGGGGCTTCCATCGCTTTACTGATCTATCGCTGGAAAGATCTTCATTCTGTAACTCCCTTGACCTCCACCTCTCTTCTATCCAAGGAAGCATTATTCCTCTTGGCGGCATTGATTTTTGGTGGAATTTTCATAGTTTGCTTTTGGGGGATCTTCTTCCCGATTATTTCTGAGGTGGTGACTTCCCAAAAGATCACCGTCGGTCCAGAATGGTACAAGCAAGCCGTGGGGCCTTTATTTGCCACCATCCTCTTATTAATGGGGATTGCTCCACTTTCCTCCTGGACATACGGGACCATAAAAACCATCGGTCGTTCAGCCTGGAAGCCCGCGATTCCCAGCCTGGTGGTTCCAGCTGTGCTGGTCTTTGCGAATATGCATAATGTATTTGCTTTGATCGGGTCTAACCCTGGTAGCCTATGTAACCTTTGTAACCTTGTTTGAGTTCTGGCGCGGTTCCAGCGCCCGTTCTCATTCCCAGCATGAAAACATATTATTGGCTCTCTGGAATTTGATCACCCGGAACCGTCGTCGCTATGGCGGTTACATCATCCATTTTGCCATGGTCATGATGGCATCTGGCGATAATTGGCGTGGAAATGTTCCAGACCACCACCCAGAAAAGCCTGGCGACAGGGCAATCGATCCAACTTGCCGGTTATACCATCCAGTACAACTCGTTGGCCCAATTCCCTTATATGGATGGACGGACTGTCACACGGGCTGTCATTGACTGTATATAAAGATGGTAAGAATTTGGGCGAAATGTATCCCCGCTATGATTATTATCCCGATGGTCAGCCTATGACAATCCCGGCTGTCCGGAGCACTCTCGCAGATGATCTATACATCGTGTTGGTGAACTGGGAAGATAATTCAACGTTACAGAACCCTTCAAGGTTTACCACAATCCATTGGTGATCTGGTTGTGGATTGGAGCCTTTGTGCTTGTTTTTGGTACATTATAGCTTCCTGGCCTGAAAAAGAGCCGCAGGCCGGTCTGGAATCGATTAAAAAGAGGAGCAGGATGACCAGGATGGCGCAATTGAAGAGATCCATGCAGTGGTTCGTGGGTATATTTACGCTTTTATTGATCATGGCTACGTGGAAGGTCGGTCCGGTTCTGCCCAAAAAGCAACACCTTCCGATGACGACGTGAATGCCATCGCCAAACAATTATATTGTCCGGTATGCGAAAATACACCGTCTGGATGTCTGCCCTACGCAGGCATGCCATGATTGGCGTGAACTGATCCGTCAGCAGCTCTCGGAAGGGAAAACATCCGACCAGATAAAGCAGTATTTCGTCGATCATTATGGAGCCCGGGTATTGCCGGAACCGCCAGCAAAGGATTTAATTGGCTGATTTACATCGTACCGCCGGTGGCATTTCTTTTGGGAGTGTTTCTCCTTTTCCAGGCTTTCCGGTTATGGAAGCAACAGCGAAAGAGGTTCAGGTGTCATCAGGTCCGGTTGCAAACGCCGGAGTTGGATGATGGCTATGTGAGCCGTTTGGAAGAAGAACTTCGTAAGCGACAATAAGGGTATTGTTATGGTACATAATTCCTCTCAACCTGTTTCTACTACCCGACGGGGCGCGCCGCTATGGGTCCAGATTCTCATCTGGATCGGGTTGGCTGCCATGATAGTGATTCTTGTACTGGGATTATTTCGGGCGCCAGCATCCGATTCTTTCAGTAGGATCCAGGGTGAGCGATTTCACCTGAAGTTATTCGACAGTTATCCGTATGGTAACGCCGGCCAGGTAAAACTGTCGGACCTGCGCGGTAAAGTGGTAGTGGTGAATTTCTGGGCGTCCTGGTGTGTGACTTGTGCAGATGAAGCTCCGTTCGTGGAGACAGCCTGGCAGCATTACCAGCCGGGTGGTCAGGTGGTGTTTTTAGGGGTGGATTATACCGATGTGGATTCAAAAGCCCTTGCGTACCTGAAACAATTTGATATCACCTATCCTAATGGGCCGGATCTTGGAACGCGGATCACGCCAATATTTAATAAAAATATTGCCATGCCTGAAACATATATCATTGATCAAAAAGGGATTTTGCGGCAAGAGCAAATTGGACCGTTCCAGTCCACCGCAGAGATCCAGGCTATTCTTGATCCATTGGTCAATGGTGAATAATTGATGGATATCGGCGCATTATTTTTGTTTCTCTTTGTCGATACTGCTCGTGGTTCTGTTTGTGGTTCGGCCATTCCGCAAGCAAAAATATTTTCAAATGGAAGGCGGGCAGGAAATATCCACACTATTGGCGGAACGAGACCGGATTTTAAAGGAAATCCAGGAATTGGATTTTGACAATTCTCTTGGGAAGATCCCATCTGAATGAATATCCCATTCAGCGGAAAACTTTGCTCCAGCAGGGTGTTGAAGTACTCCGCCAATTAGATTCTTTGGACCGATCAATTCCTGGCATTGGCTTGGACGAAACCTCTGCTCAAGGTTTCCATCGCAAATGAGCTAAGCCGACAGGCGAGCTTGATCTCAGAGGAGGACCTTGAGGAAATGATTGCAAAGCGGAGGACAATCCGAAAGGAAAAAACTGGTGGTTTTTGCCCAAAATGTGGAAAACCGTTCCTGCAATCGGATAAATTCTGTTCTTGTTGTGGAGAGCCGGTGGGAATTAGAGCATGACTTCTAGCACTCCTAAAATATCTCAGTTTTTCATGGTTTTGGGCATATTTCCCCTTATCCTCTTTTTGGCTTCCTGCTCACTTGCCGAAGATATCACCCCACCTCCTGGCTATCAGAACTCGACCCCCATATCGCCTTTGGAACAAGGTTCAGTGACGCCTATCGCGCCTGCAACATTTACTCCTCCGGTCAATACTGCCACCTCAGCGTTTGTGGGGACCTCCGGCCCGACCGTGAGCTCAGTTGCTCCCTCTTCAGTTGTTACAATCACAGGAAAAGTGATCGATGCGACCACCGGCTCGCCGGCTGCAGGCCCATTGACGGCTAACCTTTACCTGTACAATACCACTACTAGCACAATAGACAAGACCCTTATAACCGAAGTGATGCCGACGGGCCAATACCTGTTCGAAAATGTACCGGCAGAAACAAAAGATTCCTATTTTGTTGTAGTAGATTTCGACGGGGTTACCTATGCCTCCGAGCCAGTGACATATGATGGGAAAACGAATTCCCTTGATGTTCCCATTACTATATACGATGCCACCAATGATCTCACCCAGTTGAGTGTCAGTCAGATCCATATGCAGTTCGATTTCCCGGTCAGCGGCCAGATGCAGGGGCGTTTGCTTTATATTGTTAGCAACCTGGGCAATAAGGCAGTAATGGTTCAGAGTGATGGTCAGCATATTCCTTTCATCCAAACCCCTGCCGGAGTCACCAATGTTCAGTTTGAATTGGCTCAGGGAGGCTCCGCCCTCGCGAAGGCCACAGATGGATTTGCCCTGCTTCCTGGAGCTGATAAGCAGTATGGGATTATTTCCACATTTTCTCAGCCGTATAGCAATAGTTTTTCTCTTACTCAACCTTTTTCCCTACCTGTTTCTTCCGAGACCGTACTCGTGCCTGTAGGGGTGCGAGTTAAAAGTGATCAATTGAATGATGCAGGAATTCAAAATTTTCAAGGTACCAGTTACCATATCTATCAAGGTGGCATACTTGCGTCTGGAAGCACTCTTACCTTGACAATCTCCGGAAAACCCGGAGGATCTGCGGGCCTCGCCTTGAACCTGCAATTGCCTCTTTTGGCTCAGTTTACTTTTACTTGCCGGAGGCTTGTCTCTGATTGGTGCAGGTATATTTCTTTTGAGGCGCAATCGAACCAGGGCACTTCAGCCAGCTTCTGTAACCGAGGTAACATTGGTGCCCGAGTCGGCCGATGATGATCGGGATACAATTATCGATGCCATTATTGCCCTGGATGATCAATATAAAGGCGGCTGCATAGCTAAAGAAGCCTATATCAAACGGCGTGAAGAATTAAAGAAGAGACTTAAAGGATTGATTTAAGTTCCTCCAACACCCTATTCCAACGAGGAGGAGAAACCTGAAGCCATGATCAGCGTCAAGAAATTGGTAAAGCGGTTCGGTACAAAAACTGTTTTGCGTGGGCTTGATTTCGAGGCGCGTCAGGGAGAATTTGTGGCCATCCTTGGCCCAAATGGGGCTGGGAAAACAACATTCCTTCGGATCCTGGCTTCACTTTCCCGCCCAAACCTGGGCGAATTGAAGATAGCCGGTTATCGTCTTCCTACTCAAGCCGCAGCAGTTCGCTCCCGGTTGGGGGTTGTTACCCATTTCCCATTACTTTATGGAGATTTGACTGCCGAAGAGAATTTGCGATTTTACGGCCGCATGTATGCATTGCCGGACCTGGATGGGCGCATCGCTGAAGTGCTGGCATTGGTTGGCCTGACCCAACAGCGGCGTGAATTGATCCGAACTTTTTCCCGAGGTATGCAGCAGCGCCTCTCCATCGGTCGAGCTATATTGCACGATCCTGATGTAATGCTTTTCGACGAGCCCCATACAGGACTGGACCAGGATGCCTGCGATATGCTTGATAAGCTGCTCAGAGATGTGGCCGCCCGGGGCGGACTGTCATTATCACCTCCCACGACCTGGCTCGCGTGGAAACCCTGGCAGAACGATTCGATGTACTCTCCCGGGGAGTGATCACATCCTCTTTGGAAAGGTCTGACCTGGGTGGGAGGAATTTACTCGATTTCTATCGCCAGGCGCTGGCAGGTTGACTATGCAAACCGAGGCTGCTGTATCCCATTCCCAGACTTCCTCCTATTTAAAAGCCATTGCTGCGATAGTATGGAAGGACCTGGCCGCGGAATTGCGATCCAGGGAATTAATCGCCGCCATGCTTGTATTTGCCTTATTGGTCGTAATCATTTTTAATTTCGCCATCGAATTACAGCCGGCCCTGCGTCTCACCATTACTCCGGGAGTATTATGGGTTACTTTTGCCTTTGCCGGGACACTGGGTCTGAAATCGTTCAATGGCTGTTGAGAAAGATCGCGGCTGTCTGGATGGCCTTTTATTGGCTCCGGTGGATCGTTCTGCCATCTATTTCGGGAAAGCCCTCAGTAACCTGGCCTTTATGTTGATCGTAGAGATCATCGTCCTGCCGGTTTACGGGATTTTATATAATACGAATTTGCTCTATCCTGGCCTTTTATTGGTGATCCTTCTTGGTTCGATTGGTTATACCGCTGTGGGTACTTTACTTTCGAGTATGGCTGTTCAAGCCAGAACAAGAGATGTGTTGCTTCCCATCATGCTTTTCCCGGTCGTCTTGCCGGTCTTGTTGGCAGCCGTGAAAGCCAGCGGCGGTTTCTTGCAGCAATTGCCAATGAATAACATCTGGCCTTGGCTGAATATCTTGATCGTATATGACATCGTTTTTACCGCGGTGGCTTTCATGGTGTTTGAGTTTATTGTAGAGGAGTAAAAATGAACCCTCAACCTAAAGGATTAACCAGTCTTGACATTTTATCGGCAGTTCTGTTCCTGGGAGCCATTTGGATGGTATTTGTGTTTGCGCCGTTGGAAGCTGTCATGAATTATGTGCAGAAAATCTTTTATTTCCATATTGCCAATGCCTGGGTGGGTATGCTTGGTTTCATCGCGGCTGCCGTAAGTGGAATTCTTTACCTGGTCAAGAAGGATTTGAAGTGGGATCTCATTGAATTTTCTGCAGTGGAGATCAGCCTGGTGTTCTTCTCCATTACGATTATCAGCGGTTCAATTTGGGCGAGGCCCACCTGGGGCACCTGGTGGACGTGGGACCCACGCTTGACCACGGCCGCCATCCTGGAGATGATCTATCTGGCTTACCTCTTGCTTCGCCAGGGTATTGAGGATCCGGAACGGCGAGCCCGTTTCAGTGCCGTTTACACGATCATTGGATCTCTGAGTGTTCCGTTGACATTTTTCTCCATCATTATCTGGCAGACCATCCATCCGGAACTTATTGGTGCAGGAAGTTCTGGTGTGGGAAGTTTTGGCATGACCCCTCCCATGCTCTTGACCATGTTCTATTGTCTGATTACTTTTTCGATCATTTTTACTACCTTATTCTGGTACCGGATCAGGTTGGGCAAGTTGTCCGAGCGGGTTGAGCAGCTTAAATTTAAAATGATGGAATAAAGGCATCCTATGATTCCTTATGCGACCTCGATAAAATATATGATTGGTGGATATTCGGTCATTTTTGTGATGCTTGCCATTTATCTTACTCAGCTTGATCCTGCGTTGGCGGAGGATGAAACGGGACCTGCAGACGCTTGAGAAGTATAAAGGAAAACTCGGAAGACACCAATAAACCCAAATGAATTCCTATGCGGTGAAATCAGATGGGGAAATAGAATGATTTAAGCTATAATTTGAAGTAGGAGAATTGCTCAGGAAAATGAGGTCTCGCCTGCAAACCGCACTGGCGGCCGTCATACTCTTATTTTTCCTGGCTTCGATGACGCCACTGGGGATTCGAGGTGTATCTGCCGCGGGGGCAATCCCTCCAGGCCCGGATCGGTTTGCATTGATCACCCAGAATTACACCTCTCTATCACTGGTGGTTGACAAGTTGGGATACGAATAAGGTTGCCTGTTCGATCGATGTCGATCATCAGGGACTACCCCAGGGTGGTGAAATCTTCGATTCATGCGGAAAGACCATCTACGATAAATGGATAACGACGACATCCTGCGAAGAATCTAGGGAATGCAGTGGCTATTATTTGCAGCTCATCAATTCCGAACCGGCCACTCGCAAGGTCAGTATAAAACTTTCCCCGCCGGTGGTTTGGGTGTCTTTACAGGGTTGCGTTCCGTATAACTCGACTTTCCGATGTGACAAATTGCCTACACTCGTTTTAACAGGGGAAGAGCCCATCGATGGAGAGCATATTCTCAATTTAGGAGGGACATTAACGGAAAATCCTTCACCTGTGATCCGATCTGCCAGGTGGACCTTGTCCCCACCGGGGATCAGGACTCAATCTGTCATTTTGGGCCAACTCCAGCTATGGCGATAGCAGCGTGTCTTTCCAGGCACGCGTCAGGGTCATTCCAAAAGATGACGTCAGCGGACATTTTTGGTATACGGACGTGTTAAGCACTCAGTGGCGTGGCGTTCCTCTGGCAGCCGGTTCCATGACCTGGGAGGCATTCCCTCCAGTGGGGGGCCCGCCGCTTTGGCTGTCTTCACCTTCCCTTTCCACAGATCTGGCGACGAATATTCCTTATGAGTACTTGACTGCTAATTTGATCAAGTCGGGTGTTGCCAATGTCTCCAATTGCGCCGATGGAGGTTTGTTGGAAGATGGGTCCGCCAGCCCATGTGGATTGGATGTAGCCAGGCCCTGGGTGAATGATTGGCAGAACCGCTTCGATAATCTGATTTTCTCCACGGCCCAGTCCACCGGCATACCGGCGGAATTGCTGAAGAACATTTTCGCACGCGAGAGCCAGTTCTGGCCGGGGGCATCCAGGATCCCGTCGGAGGCTGGTCTGGGACAGATGAATCAAGGAGGAGCAGATACCACTTTGCTGTGGAATCGGCCGTTCTTTGAACAGTTCTGCCCGACAGTGCTCGACGATGCCATTTGCCAAAAAGGTTATACCCATTTGCAGGAAAAACAACAGTTGACCCTGGATGATGCATTGGTTGCAAGTGTGGATGCCTTCTGTCCGGAATGTCCTCTTGGGATTGATATGGGCCGCGCCGAGAATAGCGTTTATGTTTTTGCTCAAACTATTCTTGCCAACAGCGAACAGGTCGGAATGATCCTCTATAATTCTTACAATGTTTCGCCTGGTTCAGCAGCGAGCTATGAAGACCTTTGGCGCTTTACGCTAGTCAATTACAATGCTGGTTCCGGCTGCCTGACCCTCGCCATCCGTGAGACTCAAAGTTCAGGAGAAACCCTGAATTGGGACCATCTTTCGAACCATTTTACGAATGTATGCCAACCGGCTCTGAACTATGTAAACGGTATAAGCAGCGCATCTCCTTAGTCCTTAAGCCGGCGCATGAGGAACTTTTCACTAATGCTCGGCGTCAACGTACTGGAGAAGGAGATGGCTCATGTCAAAGAAAATTACATTACTAATCATTGTCATTATTTTAGCTCTCGCTAATACCTCTGGTTGTGGTAAATCTGCGGGCACTAAATTGACTGCTGCGGACAACGGTAAAACTGTCACCGTCAAATCAGGTGACCTGATCGTTATTACACTGGATGGAAACCCTTCCACGGGATATACCTGGGAAGCCAAAGATCTGGATGCCAGCTTGCTCGAAAAGGTGGGAGAGCCGGAGTTTAAAAGTAGTAATCCCGGCCTTATCGGCGCCAGTGGGTCCATTACACTTACCTTCAAGAGCTTGAAAGCCGGCACCACACCGTTAGTCCTGGTCTACCATCGCTCTTGGGAAACCGATGTGGCTCCACTTTCCACCTATTCTGTCACAATTGTGGCAAAGTAATCTGCCCCCGAATTATTGTTTGGATGTCAATCTAGACGGAGATGAAGAATCTCCGTTTTGTGTTTTATGAACCTATCCGTTGCCTATCTTCTTTCTATCAAACTAGACTATTAAAGTAAATCGGAATATAATCCGGATTAGTTGTATCAACAATGCAAGAACTTCGGTGAGTAGGGGGCGTTTCCCAGGTTTATAGGTATTCGGTGATTGGGGGGAGAGGTAAGTTAAGGAATCGTCGACATCAACCTGGCAGATATCATAAAGCCATCTTATGGCTTGGATGGTCAACCATCAAGCCATGATACCCGGCATGCTTTTACCTATGCTTAGAATGGAGACGTTGATGAAGATACTGATGATCTATCCCGAATTTCCCGATACTTTTTGGAGTTTCAAACATGCCTTGAAATTTATTCGCAAGAAGGCTTCTACGCAACCGCTTGGATTGATTACTGTCGCGGCAATGTTACCGTCCGAATGGGAAAAACGGCTGGTAGATCTGAATGTAAAACCACTGAAGGATAAGGACCTGGCTTGGGCGGATATGGTATTCATCAGCGCTATGACCGTCCAGCGGAAATCCACCTACCAGGTGCTCGATCGTTGTAAAGACGCTGGTGTGAAGATCGTCGCGGGTGGTCCCCTTTTTACCGAAGAATTTGAGAAATTTCCCCAGGTGGATTATTTCGTTCTGAATGAGGCTGAAATAACTTTGGCTCCCTTCTTACGAGATTTGGAAGTTGGCCAGGCCGAACGGGTTTATACCTCCACGGAATTTCCGGATATACAGCATACACCTGCCCCGCTGTGGGAGTTGGTCGACCGGAAGCGTTATGCCACCATGTCGGTCCAGTATTCCCGTGGTTGCCCCTTCGATTGTGAGTTCTGTAATATCACCTCACTCTTCGGGCATCGCCCACGCGTTAAGACCTCCGCTCAGATCCTCAAAGAATTGGATGGCCTCTATCAGCTTGGCTGGCGCGAACCGGTCTTTTTTGTGGACGATAATCTAATTGGTAATAAAAAACATTTGCGGGAAGATCTTCTGCCGGCATTGATCGAATGGCGAAATGGCAAAAAAGGCATGCCATTCAATACAGAAATATCCATCAATATAGCCGATGATGAGCAGTTGATGAATATGATGACTCAAGCAGGCTTTGATACCGTCTTTATCGGCGTAGAGACACCGGATGATGACAGCCTGGCAGAATGCAACAAGAAACAAAACCGGAATCGCGACCTGGTTGCGGATATTAAAGATCCAGCGGGCTGGTTTGCAGGTACAGGGTGGCTTTATCATCGGTTTCGATAGCGATACCCCCTCCATATTCCAACGCCAGATCGACTTTATCCAAAAGAGCGGGATTGTCACTGCCATGGTGGGGCTTCTCCAGGCTCCCGTAGGGACACGACTTTATAAGCGGATGGAACAGGACGGGAGACTGGTCGGTTCTTTTTCCGGGGATAATGTGGATGGGGCCACCAATATAATTCCCAAAGTAATGAACCTGGAAGCCTTGCAGAAGGGTTACCATGCAGTGATCAAGACCCTCTACGCTCCCAAGAATTATTACGCCAGGGTAAAGACTTTCTTGAGGGAATACAAAGTTCCTAAAGTAAAGATCCCCCTTAATGGGGAATATATCCGGGCTTTCTTCCGATCAGTCGTCCGTCTCGGGATCATTGGCAAGGAACGGGTTCAATACTGGAAATTGGTGACCTGGACTCTATTCCGCCGTCCCAAACTTTTCCCATTGGCGATCACTTTTGCGATCTATGGATATCATTTCAGGCAAGTGATGGACCTGCACGTCCTCTAGGAAACTCTAACAGGGTTAAGGAAAATCTCCTTAACCCTGTTCTTTTTTCAATTATAATCAGAGTATTATTGTCTTAGTTATTGGTTATTTAAGGAGTGGAAATGTCCCAGAAAGGGAAACCGGTTTTGCCTCTTCCAGCCGGGGAGATCATCAAGGATTATCGGCTGGCATATCGGTCGCGCCAGGTGTCGGCCATTGGCAGGCGGGAAGTCCTTAGCGGCAAGGCCAAGTTCGGGATCTTTGGTGATGGTAAGGAAGTGGTTCAACTGGCGATGGCAAGGGCATTCCATAAGGGAGATTGGCGTTCGGGATATTATCGTGACCAAACCTGGATGTTTGCCCTCGAGATCCTGAGCTTTAAGGATTTTTTCGCCCAGTTGTATGCAGATGCAGACATCCGTCACGAGCCGATGACAGCAGGCAGATCTATGAATGCCCATTTTTCCAACCGTTACCTCACTCCCGGGGGAGAATGGATGGACCAGACCGAGATGTATAACGTTGCCGGTGACGTTTCTCCTACCGGAACGCAAATGCCTCGATCCGTCGGTCTGGCATATGCGTCTGTTCTCTATCGTCGTCAGGGGGCCTTGGAACAAAACAAAAAATTCTCCGATCGGGGTAATGAGGTCGTATGGGCGACGATCGGAAACGCATCCACGGCCGAAGGAATGTTTTGGGAAACGGTCAATGCCATTGGAGTCCTCCGGGCTCCGGCAGTTTTAACCGTGTTCGATGATGACTATGGCATTTCGGTCCCGAACCAATTCCAAATGGTGAAGGAAAATATCTACGCCATCCTAAAGGGTTTTGAACGCGTCCCGTGCCCGGCGGATGAATGTGATTGGGGCTACGATCTTTATAGTGTTCAGGCCTGGGATTACCCAGCCCTATTAGCGACGTTTTCTGCGGCCGGAGAGATTGCCCGAAAAAATCATGTCCCTGCCCTGGTACACGCTACACATCTCACTCAACCCTTCGGGCACAGCACTTCCGGCTCGCAGGAGCGATATAAATCGCCTGAACGGTTGAAATGGGAAGCGGAGAATGATTGCATTCAGAAATTCCAGGAATGGATCCTGACGAACGGAATTGCTCAAGAGAAGGAGCTGGCCGCCTGGGAAGAGGAGGATACTCGCATAGTAGAGAACATCCGCAAGGAAGCCTGGGATGCATATCAGGCGCCTCTCCTTAAGGAGAAATCAGAAGGGCTGAACCGGTTGAAGGCATTATCAGGAGTGTCCGCTTTTTCCAAGGAAGTGGACCAGGCCGCCGCCCGTCTCGAATCGGCTGCCATCTCTTTTCTATCGGGATGTTGCAGCCAGTCTCCATGAGGCCCTGGTAGCTACCCGCTCTGAAGAATCGCCACAAAGACAGGAGCTCGAGTCCTTTACCCAGGCGCTGGAAGCTGAAAAGAATAATGTTTACGGCACTTATCTTTATTCACAGACACCTCATTCCCTTCGAGCAGTAAAGGAAATCAAGCCGGCCTACTCCCCGGAAGCACCTCTTCTGCCAGGTTATAAGATTATCAATGAGGCCTTCAATGCTGCCCTGGCTCGGGAGCCTCGCTTGATCGCTTTTGGCGAGGATGTTGGCAGATTGGGGGACGTTAACCAGGGGTTTTCCGGTTTACAGGAAAAGTATGGCAACCTGCGTGTAGTGGATACTGGCATCCGTGAGGCCACGATTCTGGGACAGGCGATTGGATTGGCCATGCGCGGGCTGAGGCCCATAGCTGAAATCCAGTATCTCGATTATGTTCTATATGCGCTCCAGATCATGGCCGATGACCTGGCTAACTTATATTGGCGGACGGCGGGAGGCCAGATCGCACCGGTAATCATCCGGACCAGGGGTCATCGCCTGGAGGGGATCTGGCACTCCGGATCGCCGATGGCGGGGATCATTCACCTGGTCAGGGGCATGAATGTTCTGGTACCCCGGGATATGACCCGCGCGGCTGGTTTTTACAATGCCTTGATCAAGTCAGATGAACCGGCCCTTGTCGTTGAAGTGCTGAATGGCTACCGGGTCAAGGAGCCTGTGCCGGATAATTTAGGTGAGATTACAATCCCGGTTGGCGTACCGGAAACGATCCGTTCTGGTAGCGATGTGACGGTTGTGACCTATGGAGCCTGCTGCCGCATTGCCATGGAGTCGGCCGAGAGGCTTGCCTCCGTGGGGATCGACACTGAGATCATCGATGTACAGTCCCTGCTTCCCTTTGATCTCAACAGCCGGATCGTGGAATCGCTCAAAAAAACCGGGCGGATCTTGTTTTTGGATGAGGATGTTCCGGGTGGCACCACGGCTTATATGATGCAAGAAGTGCTGGAGAAGCAGGCCGGTTATTCCTGGCTCGGATTCGCCACCCAAGACGCTCTCCGGAACGGCTCACCGACCGGCGTATGGCTCGGATGGGGATTACTGGTCCAAACCGAATGCCGAGACCATTTTCGACGCGGTCTATGAAATGATGCATGAAGTGGATCCTTCCGCTTATCCGCCGATCTATAAGAAAAGGAGTGCTTAATGGCTACGAAAGTTGTCGCTCCTCGATTGGGTGAAGGTGTGAATGAATTGACCATTGTCCGGTGGTTAAAGGAGGAAGGACAACCAGTCAAAGAACTGGAATCTCTATTGGAAGTAGAAACGGATAAAGTTGTCACCGAAATTCCCAGCCCGGCAAGCGGAACCTTGTTAAGAGAAACATTGCCGAGAATGCAGTTGCCAATGTGGGATCGATCATCGCCTGGATCGGGCAGCCCGGGGAGGCTGTTCCCGGAAATGAAGCCCAGGCGGACCGGGCGGTTTCTGTCGCTGAAAATAGCGGCAGTTTAGAAAAAGAAGCCGTTGGAAGGAATGAAATTCTTGTACCGGAGAGGACGCCGGATGGAAATAATCGCGGCTTCATCTCCCCGGTGGTGGCAAAGATGGCATCGGAAAAGAATATAGACCTGAAGGAGGTCAAGGGCACCGGGCTGGGAGGCCGGATCACGAAGAAGGATATCTTGAATTTCCTCGAAAGCGGGCCAACCCTCCAGCAAGCCGTTCCGACCATGAAAAGCAGGCCGGCTCCAACAGTGGAAAATGTTCCCGGCGACCGGGTGGTCCCGTTCAATATCATCCGAAAGTCCATTGCGGAACGTATGTTGATTTCCAAACAAACCTCACCGCATGTCCTGACTGCCATGGAGGCCGATATGAGCAGAGTAACGGCCCATATGGCAGGAAACAAGGAAACCTTTGCCCGTGACGGTTTAAAATTGACATATACTGCCTATTTCATTGCCGCTATCGTCGCAGGCTTGAGGGCTTTTCCGATGGCGAATTCATCCTGGAGCGAGGCGGGAGTGATCATCCATGGTTCGTATAACATCGGTATGGCCACCTCTCTGGGTGAAGAAGGGTTGATCGTTCCGGTCATAAAAGATGCGGATCGCTTATCCCTGGCGGGTATGGCTCGAGCGGTCAATGACCTGTCTGCGAGGGCACGGGCCAAGAAACTCCAGCCTGAGGAGGTCAGGGGTGGGACTTTTACCTTGACCAACCACGGCATTTCCGGTTCTCTATTTGCCATGCCGATCATCAACCAACCTCAATGCGGGATACTGGGCACCGGCGCGATCCAAAAGCGGCCTGTGGTTGTTACAGATGTGAATGGGAATGACGCCATAGGGATCCGGCCGATGGTGTATCTCTCCTTCGTTTTTGATCACCGCATTTTGGATGGGGCGATGGCGGATCTGTTTTTGAGCCGGGTGGTAGAATTGCTGCAGAATTGGCAACAATGAATGGGAATTATTCATCAATGAGGGATCGATATAGAAAGGGTTCATGACATGGCTGAAACATATGATGTGATCGTGATTGGCGCCGGGCCGGCGGGATATGTCGCGGCTATCCGAGCAGCACAACTTGGGCAGAAGACCGCCATTGTGGACGAAAAATGGCTTGGGGGGGTTTGCTTGAATGTAGGCTGCATACCCTCAAAATCCTTGCTGAGAAATGCGGAAGTTGCTCATATCCTGCGGGAGCGCGGCAAGGATTTTGGCTTTTCGTTCGAAAACCTGAAATTGGATTATCCGGTAGCCGTCAAGCGCAGCCGACAGAATTCCGACCGGCTGGTCAAGGGCGTCGGATTCCTGATGAAGAAGAACAATATTAGCTGTTCAGATGGGTAAAGCCCAACTGAAGGCGGCCGCCTCCGGCGGACTCAGGGCCATTAATGTCACCGATAAAGACGGAAAGCAAACCGAAATCACCGCGAAGAATGTGATCATAGCCACGGGCGCCAATGCGGCCGTTCCGGGCGCCTGGAAAGTGGATGGCGAAAAAATTGTCACTTACCTGGAAGCCATTTTGCAGGAGAAATTGCCTAAATCCGTGGTCATTATCGGTTCGGGCGCAATTGGGATGGAATTTGCGACCATTTGGAATGCTTATGGCGTGGAGGTGACCCTGGTGGAGATGCTGCCACACGATCGCCCCGTTGGAGGATGAGGAGATCAGCTCGGAGATGGCCAAAGCTTATACCAAGCGAGGGATAAAGGTGATGGCGGGTCATAAGGTTGAAAGCGTCGAAGCGACCAAGAATGGCGCCAAAGTCAGCGTTTCCGCCGGCGGCGAGACGAAGAGCCTCGAAGCAGACCAGGCCCTGGTGGCGATCGGATTTCGGCCGAATTCCAAAGGATGGGGCCTGGAAGAAGCCGGGGTCAAGCTGACCGAGCGGGGCTTCGTGGAGATCAACGAGAAGATGGCTACGAACGTTCCGGGCATTTGGGCCATCGGGGATGTGACCGGAAAGCTGATGCTGGCGCATGTGGGGTCTGCCATGGGTATCATTTGCGCTGAAAATATTGCCGGAGCCGAGACGGTTACTTTGGATTATGAAATGATGCCGCGGGCGACTTACAGCAATCCACAAATCGCCTCGTTTGGATTGACCGAAGCGCAGGCGAAAGAGCGAGGCTATACGGTCAAGCTGGGTCGTTTCCCATTCCAGGCTAACGGGAAAGCGCTTGGGTTGGGCGATTACGCCGGCTGGGTCAAGCTGGTGGTGGATGGGAAATATGGCGAGATCCTGGGGGCTCACATGGTTGGGCCGGACGTGACGGAACTGCTGCCTGAATTGACGTTGGCGCACATGATGGAGCTGACCCCGGCTGAAATCGGCCGCAATGTCCATGCGCACCCGACCCTGTCTGAGACGTTGATGGAAGCCGCCCATGCGGCCGAGGGGATGCCGATCCATATATAGGTGCCAGTAGTGAGTTATCAGTTGCCAGTTATCAGTGAGCAGTAACCAGTAAATAGTGAGTAGGTGAATAGGTAATCAGGACAAGACCTCACAGGTCGGGGTGTGAGGTTTTCCGGGAGGCCTACCGGGGCGAATTGAATTAGAGGTTCCCTGACAAAAAACGTCAGGACTTCGCAATAAATATTCAATATCCTCCGGAAAAGGTTGTTTGAGAAATATTCGATACGCGGTATCGAACCCCGTAGGAGAACACAACGGGGCTTCCCTGTAGGAGAGCACAACAGGGCACGAGAGGAACGAATATCTGTTTCTGAAGTTGCAGGATTCGAATCCGGAGTGAATACTGACGACTACCTGCACAGAGAGCGTGCGGTACACGTCGTGTCCCACAGGGATCCACAAGTGATTCCTTAACGGGTATGCTGCGCGAGGCTTCGCAATGCTCTGACGGGCACATGTACTGCGCAATGCTACGCGATCGCGAAGGCGCTCCTGCACAGGCAGGTATTTGTTTCAAGGATCGAGGGGAGGAACAAACCCTGTAAGAGAACGCTCCTGGGCATTGGGAAGAACGAGTACGCGATGGGGTTGGGTCGGTCATGATCCATAGTTGGTTCCAGTGCAAAGGAAAAAAGGTGAGAACTGAAAGCTCAAAAAATTGGGTGTCGGAATGGGCCTCCAGGAGCCTGTAAAATACAAAATACCTCGGGACTGAGAATGGGGAGGAAGACGAAGCCCGGGAGTAGATATACAGGATACATGGAACATGTGTTCTATATATCATTATGGGTCGTTGGATTACATTTGTCAAGTTAATTTAAGGTAGAATCCCGCCCAAGTCGATTAACCCGGTGTAAAGTCCATTTATTCAGGTAGAAATGGAAGGCGCGATATGTATGACGTGATCGTGGTTGGATCCAGGGCAGCGGGTTCACCCACTGCGATGCTGCTGGCTCGCAAGGGCTTTAAGGTTTTATTGGTCGACCGGGCCAGCTTCCCCAGCGATACGCTTTCCACCCATTTGGTTCAGTTGAAGGGGGCGGCCGCTTTAAAGCAGTGGGGCTTGCTGGAGAAGGTCCTGGCTTCGAACTGCCCACCGGTTAACAGGATGGCATTTCAGCAGGGACGTTTTCATCTCCGGGGCGAGTATCTTCCTTTGGAAACCTTGAAGACAACCCTGTGTCCGCGGCGGACAATCCTGGACAAGATCCTGGTCGAGGCGGCGGTGGAAGCCGGGGCAGAACTGCGACAAGATTTCCTGGTCGAGGAATTATTAGCGGAGGCGGGCCGGATCACGGGTATCCGCGGTCGGATGAAGAACAAGGGGGAGGGCACAGAAACACCAGTACTAGAGAAAGCGAGGCTGGTGATCGGAGCCGACGGAAAGCATTCCCTGGTGGCCAAAACCGTTAATGCGACTGAATACCAGGCTCAGCCCACCCAGAGCTGCGCCTATTACACCTATTGGGAGGGGATCCACCCGGAGGGTGGAGAATTATTTATGCTGGAAAGCGGCGCGGTGGGCCTGTTCCCGACCAACGATGACCAAGTGGTTGTCTTTACCGGCTATCCGGTGGGTGAATTTGACCGCATCCGAAGGGACGTGGAAGGCTATTTTTGGAGAACAATGCAAGCCATCCCGGAGATGACCGAGAGGCTTCGCAATGGGAAACAAGCCGGGCGTTTCATTGGAACGGTGGATCTGCCAAATTTCTACCGCCGCCCTTACGGCGAGGGATGGGCATTGGTGGGGGACGCGGGCATGACCATGGACCCGGTCACGGGCCAGGGGATCAGCAATGCCTTCCGGGATGCTGAGCGTTTGGCTCAAGCCGTGGAAGGCAAGCCTTTCAGGCCGCACGACTATGGAAAAAGCGATGGGGCGCTACGAAAAGGAACGGAATGCCGAAACGTTGCCCATGTATAAGTTCACCGTTCAAACCGGATCCTACGAACCCATGTCCCTTCAACAGGAAGTCCTTTACACCGCCCTGGAGAAAAAGCCGGCGGAAGTGAAACGCTTTTTCGGCATGATAGCCGGCTCATTCCCGGTCAAGGAATACTTCTCAGCGACAAACCTGGTGCGGATCATGGGTGCCGGCGGCGTGAGCAAGGTCTTGCTGGGAGGTCGAAAAAGTACCCGGGCAGAAAAGGTGGACGCAACTAATGTCGAAGCAGGTTGATAATATGGAGGCTGCGCAAATCTGACTAGCAGACTAACCCCTTTCGTTCGCCTGCACTCCAATATCTGGAGATGCTCTGTTGCAAACATAATAAATTGCATAGGTGACAGCGTAGGGAGTGCAATATCTCCAGATATTGCGCTTCTGCTACTCAGCGTCTAAAGGCATACTCCTGTCATGGGGCTTCTGCTACGCAACGTCTGAAGCATTCAACTCCTGTGATGGGGCATTAGCTACTCAACGTCTGAGACGTTGGCACCGGTGATGGTGCTTCGCTACTCAATCTGGAGATTCTCCGGTGATGGTGCTTCGCAACTCAACGACTGAGACGCTAACTCCGGTGATGGTGCTTCTGCACTCCAAGATCTGGGAGATATTGGACTCCGGGCGGTGCTGCCGTTCGAGAAAACCCATGACGATATTGGAGGCTAGGGGATATATGGAAAGTGGGCTCTTGTCAGACCTTGATCATTGTCAAAAGCATCTTGAATGATTTATGGCCCGGAGGGCATGGGGCTGGTTAGCCGGCATGAGGATGGAATCGCCGGTCCCGAGGTCGAAAGATTTGCCTGAGATCTTGATCTCGGCTTCCCCATCCAGGATCTGGACCAGCGCGTCGAAGGGAGCGGTGTGCTCACTCAACTCCTGGTCTTTGTCGAAGGCAAAAAGAGTCACATTTCCACCCTCTGATTTTGTGATCTGTCGGGAGACGATGGCTTCCATGCTGTAATCGACCATGGAAGCCAGGTTCATTACTTCGGATTGAGGCGCGGCAGGCATATTTTCCTCCTGAAATGAGATCTCACAAGACCTCAGAATACCTCACAGGTTTTTCCCCTTCGTTTCTTTGCGGGGCACTTCGTGAAAACATGGGAGGTCTACTTATTTGATCGTAAATTGATAAGGGGCAAGCTCACGGGTAAACCGAGTGGTCCCGGAAACCACCAGGACCGCTTCCTGGATGCCGTTTTGGCCGATGGTCAGGGGAATATCGGCAGACTGGTCGGGTGTCACCGGGATGATCTGCACTTTCGTCCCTTGAGTATCGCGGGTGATGAGGGCAAGACGGAAGGTCTGAGGCACCGAGTTCTGAATGCGGACAAAGCCAGCGGCCGCCCAGCCGCCGTCATCCTTCTCAAAATCAGTGGAATAATTTATCGCAGGCAGGGAGACATCGTCGAGGAGAAAACCGGCGCCGTTCACACCGGGATCCGTTATATATTCGAAACGAATGGATACTTTCTGGCCGGCGAATTTGGATAGTGGCAAGGTCTCCTGGACCCAGCCATTAGACGGCCCGGTATAAGCCCAGCCGTAGGAAGCGCCATTCGGGTTGCTGGACGTACCGGAAGGGGTTTTCAATATTTGCCAATGCTGGCCGTCGGTGGAAGCTTCCACGTAAACATAGTCGAAGTCCTGTTCGATGTCAAACCAGGTCCAGTAGGTTAAGTCGACTTTACTTGAGGAAGAGACCCCGGTCAGGTCGAATTCATGGGTCAGGGTCATATCCAATTCATCCCCTAAATTGGACCAAAAAGCATAATTGCCGGAATGAGAATCCGCGGGGACCAGTCGAGTGGAGGTGGCTCCTTCAAAATGAAGGTTGTAGTTACCTGCGCAGGTAATACGGATGTAGTCGACACCATACTGGTTGACCGTGCGAGTGACAGTATTAGCCGGGCAAGTGGAAACTGTTTCCGTAACGGCGGCACTGGGGGCATTCGGGTAATTATGATAAACATACCGCCCATCTCCGACTGAACCATCCTGAACGAAATTAGCTATCGTCCAATCCTGGAAGAAATCATCTGCTGTGATCACCTTTTTTGTCAGGGGATCGGTCACGTTTTGTTCCGCAAGGACCTTATCGATGCTATCCAATCCGTTCTGCTGGTCATGGATCAAAGCCTTGGTCGTATTATCCCCAAAACGGTCAAGGAAATAAGTCACAAAAAGAAAACTGGCGCCATAATGCTCGGAATTATCGCCGGCGCTGCCGAGCCAATCGGTCAAGTTGATCGAATCGGGATTGCTCAGATAGAGTTGATCAAAACCGCCATTATCATACCCGTTGAGAAAGGTGGCCAGCTCGGAAAAACCTTCGTTCATGAAGGCACTCTCGTTCCTGTCCTGGTTCCAATGGATCATATGCTGGAACTCGTGCGCCAGGGTGCCAAAGGTGTAATTGCTGCTGAGGGATTTTGGTGGCGCTGATGTAGAACATCTCGTGCGCGTTGGAATACTGGCGCACCCGTGGATTGTATTCATCGGGGGAATAATAATAGCCGGCCACATTGGATCCCAGGCCTTTGGTATAAAGGATATAGATGTGAACGTCGTCATCCACTCCAGGGGTCCACTCGGATCCAAAGAATTGGCGGTCAGTAGGATAGATCTTATTCTCGAACGTATCCATCAAATCCTTAATATCCTGCTCATTGTAGCTGACGCTGTCTTCCACCCAAAAATACGAATGAGGGGTTACGTAACGGAGAGTGGCATTCGCCTGGAAATAGGAATGAGAATCCCCGTTATTCACCCAGAAGGTCTGTTGGGCGCCGGCGCTGTAGGGCTGAGAAGGAGGCGCCAATGTAGGCGGGACATCACAGATCGACTTGAACTTGCAGGCCAGTTCTGCCAGATCATTTTCGGGAACGACCACTTGTTCGAGTTGTTTCAATGTCTCGGTATGGATCTGGTCAGCCGGTTGGCGAGTGATCTGGTAAGTTGTGGGGGTTTCGCCGGGAAAGAAATCAGGAGTAATCCGCACCAGGGAGGGCAGCGATTGGCCCAATTTAAATATTGCAAAACCAGCACCACTAAGGACAACGATCAGGCAACAACACAATCCCAGGAGAACAATAATAAAGATGGGTAAGAATGAAGTGGATTTTTTCATTTTGGATCCTATGAAGGGTTCGGCAGTTAAGCAATTCTACTATGATTTGGAGAGAAGCACTCTCCTTTGGGACTTTTGAACCCCAGGGACCTCTTGCCACTCTTTTGCGAGTGCGCTATAATCACCCGCCGGTAATCGGAGTTTGTTAGAAGAAAGAAGATAGAAGCATGCCAGTTTATATGTACCGCTGCACCAATTGCGGGGTCGAATTCGATAAACAACAATCCTTTAGCGACCAGCCATTAACCCGCTGTCCGGAATGTGGAAAGAAGACATTAAAAAAGGTCTACCAGCCGGTAGGGATCGTCTTTAAAGGCTCCGGTTTCTACGCAACCGACCATCATTCGCCTTCCGGCCAGTCGCAAAAGAAAGACGAAAAAGAAGCGAAGGAAAACACGGAAATCCAAGGGTGCTGAGGCCAAGGTAGAAAAGAAAGAGCCCGGCGAAAACAAGGTCACCGAAACTAAGAGCGAGAAAAGCTCCGGCACGAAAAGTAGAGTTTAATCCAACCAACCCATTTTCAACGGCGAGAGTTCTCTCGCCGTTGTTGTTATATTTAGCTGGATTTATTTGGCTTTACGGACAATGAAATGATGATATCCGTCGCCTTCCAATTCTTCCACCATCTCAAAACCGGCCTGATTGACCCAGCCTTTCACCAACTGCATGGAGGGATAATAATGATAGCAATCCCCATCCGGCCATTCTCCCATAATGACCGGGAGCCCGGCTTTCCGGCGCGGATATAGGCTTTCCTGGTTCCGGGACTCATCTGCGGCTTCCACGGTGAAATACAGGAAGCCCTTTGATTTGAGGGCCTCGGAAAAGTTCGCCAGGGTGATGGGCCAATCTTCGGGTCCGACATGCTCCATCGCATCCATGCAAATGACTCCGTCAAATGTTTCGCTGAAGGTCATTTCCTGCAAGCCGACCTTTTCAAGCAATATATTTGAATAACGGGTTTTTGCGCGATCGAGCATGCCCTGGGATTGGTCCACCCCTACGACCGTTCGACCAGTCCCCAGCAGGAGAGGAAAATATCTGCCGGCGCCGCAGGCAGCATCAAGGATCATTGAAGGATGGGGAAGGAAGCGCAGGAATTTCTTGATAAATGCCTGGTGGGTGAGGTTGGAATAGACTCCATACTTCTCACCGTAATGAGGCGCCCAGATGGTATTGTATTGCATCTCGGTCTCACGGCGCTTTTCTCTGAGCCACGTATTTCGATCCATGGCGGTTCCCTTCGATACTGTTGTAGAGGATGTGCGGATATTCTAGTATACCAACGTATTAATATGAATATAAGGACATGGGTATATAATGGCTGAGTCTTTGCCAGGTTGCAGCTCCGTTATTATTCGTAGATGTGAGATGTGAAGACGTAATGGAAAACAGGACCTGCACTAAAGGTAATGGAGTCTCAATAGATTTTGGAATTGCCTCCTTCGGGAAGAACACTTTTCCCGTAATGACAACTTAAGCACATGAACAACTTCTACAGATTTTCAGAGTCTTTTTTGAAAAGGGTTTTCAACCATCCATGCCCACCAATCGCGCCATTGCCGAATTTGCAATTCAAAATGCACTCAGGGAACTGCGAGAAGGACGGAAGCAGGCCGGACGATCATGGGCTTTGCGGGCGATATCATTTTGCCCTGAATTGGAAGAGCCATGGTTGATCATGGCGGGAGTTGCTTCACCGGAAGGAAGCCTCCAATATTATCAGGAAGCCTTGAAGATCAACCCGGAGAGCGAACGCGGCCCAGAAGGGGTTATCCGATCTTCGCAAGCGGATGCCACCGACCAGCCAGAGCCTGATCTCTGCCTCTTTCTTCCCCGGACAGTAAATCACCTCTCCAATCAACCGCCCAGGCAAGCCCCACTATTTCGAGCGAAGTGAATTTGCCCGAACCTGTTCCGGCGGCCAGAAAAAAAGCCCATTTCACGACTCAATTAAGGTACAAGCGCCGGTGGGGAATAATTCTCATCACTCCCTGGTTGATCGGATTGCTGATATTTAAACTTGCCCCCATCCTGGTGACATTCGGGATTTCCTTCACAGATTTCTTCCTTTTGACACCTGACACATTCAAATTTGTCGGTTTGAAAAACTATATCACCCTGGTGGCAGGATCCGAACCTCTACACGGCCTTCCTCGGAACGTTCAAGCTGGCCTTGATCGTGATCCCCATCCAGGTGATCGCAGCCATCCTTTTGGCTTCTTTGCTGAATGACCAGAGATTGCGCATGAAGAATGGATTGAGGGTTTTATTCTTCCTGCCGAGCATCATCCCGAGCGTGGCGTCTCTGTTCATGTGGCAGGGATTTGTGAACCCTCGTTCCGGCTGGCTCAATCCCTTGTTCCTCAACCCGCTCGGCCTGGCAAAATTTGTCCATTTTTCAACCCGCGGATCCACTCCTTCCCTGATGATCCTGGCAACATTCTGGTCCATCGGTCCGGGGTTCCTGATCATCCTGGGAGCCATGCAAGGGATCCCAACTGACGTGTTCGAGGCAGCCCTGGTGGATGGCGCCACCCGCATGCGCCGCTTTTTTTCCATCACTCTGCCGATGGTCACACCGGCGATCTTTTTCACCATGATCCTCAACCTGACGGCCATCTTTGGCGGCGCCATCTTGATGGACCGCGGGAATAATTTCAATAGCAGCCTTTCCTCAGTGGATTCCTACCTTTATTACATCCTGTTCGATACTTTCCGGCTGGGATCCGCCGCAAGCCTGGCCTGGATCTTCTTTATTTTTATGCTGATCCTTGTAGTGATCCTATTCATAACATCAAAATATTGGGTGTATTTCCCGGATCGGGAGAATTAATGGAATATTCCAGACCAGCCAGGCCGGTTGACTCACCAGTAACCCTGACGAAGGGTAATTCCCCCGGTAAATTGGGGCGCTTCCTGGGAGCAGGAGCTTATAACCTGTTGGTCTGGTTGATCCTGGGGCTTTACCTGCTTCCGGTCGCGTTCATGGTCGTGACCGCCTTCAAGCCGACCGACCAACTTTCTGACAACAAAGCCCCCTGGTATCCATCCAAAGTCGCAACATACACGTACCAGGGACAAGTCTTTCAGCTTTACCACGTTCCTACTGCGGGGGGAATGCGGAAACTGGCGCTGGTCAGCCCGGGAGTGACTGAAAGCCAGTTCATTGACCCGAACGATCCAGCGGCGAGACTGATCAACTGGGCCGGCGATTGGAGATCATTGAGAGCCTACTACGTCCCCGATTTCGCCTGGGGGAATTTCACCAAGTTGTTCACGAGCCTGCCGTTCCCGCAAATGATGGGGAACACGCTTTTACTGGTCGTGATCGGAGAGATCGGCGTTCTGATCTCTTCCATCATCGTCGCGTATGGATTCTCCCGCTTCCCGCTGCCGGGAGGGGATCTACTTTTCTACGTCCTCATTGCGACGATCCTTATCCCTGAAAAAGTCACTTTTATCCCTACGTTTTTCTTCTATGTAAGAGTCTTGAATTGGAGAGGCACGATCCTGCCACTGGTGGTCAACCTCTTTTTCGGAAATGCGGTTTATATATTTCTTCTACGGCAGAATTTCAGGAGCCTGCCACTTGATCTTGAAGAATCCGCCCAGCTCGATGGAGCCGGTCCGCTGCGCAGGTTAATTTCGGTAGTCCTGCCACAATCGTGGCCGCCCGTTGTGACGATCGCATTGCTGCAATTCTTCTACGCCTGGAACGAGACCCGGCTGGCCTCCCTTTATTTGGGAACCAATTCGCAATTCATGCCGGTCTCATTTGCCGTCCAAACATATCAATCCCTTGTCCCCATTCAGAACATGATCGAAGCAGGCAGCGTGGTGGTGATGGCTATTCCGGTGATCATCCTGATCCTTTCGCAGCGCTTCTTCATGCGGAGCATGGTTATCACGGGAATGGAAAAGAGATAGACAGCCGCCTGGAGGATTTACCTATTTTCCATTATTTGTCAGAACAGGAAATTTGGAAAATCCGGGCATCCATAATTGCATCTAATACCCGCTTTTTTCGCCTTTCAGCATTGCAAGGCAATTAGCGCCTGAGGAGGGGGAGGTAGATCCTGGAAAACTGCCAGGCAATTTTCAAGTCTGCGGCTCCATAATCTTCTGCTTGAAGGTAGGCGATGAATCCAAAACCCTGGCTGTTGAGTGCAATGGCAGCCCGACCTCCGGTAACTACTTCAGTAACGGGAGCACCGTCGATATACTGTTCCGGCCAGTCGAAGCCAGAACCTCCTTTTCGTTCCGGTGGATAAGTGAGATAGAGATCGACAGGAGACGGATCAGACAAAGCATCTTCATAGGCGATCACAGAGTAACCCAGTGGGTCGATGGCGATGGAAAAAGAACGGGTTGAGAGAAGTTTTGTGGATGGAGGCAGATGGCACTCCCATTTTAACTCATGGCCACCCAGATAATCCAGATCGTCACCGCAATTTCCGCCGCTGCCGACAAAGGTGGCATGCATCAATATATTCCCGGTGGAATTTTGGAGGGTAAATGCAATGGCCGTCTGCAGCCCGGATGCCGCCCGACGGCTGATTCTTACCTCCCTACCAATGGTGGTAGTGCCGGCGTCGCCAAGAATGGATATGCAACGCCAATTGAGAATGCCCGTACTACAATTGTGAGGAACTGAGGGATTGTCCATGTGTGGATAAGCAAACATCAGGCCGAAATCTGCACCGGCTTTATAGTAGGCTATGCCTGCATAACTGTCAGAATCCAATTGGAACGAAGGCGCTCCCATGGAATTCATACCGATGGATTGGTCGACTACAGAACAATAGTAATTGGAATCGATATTAAGACAGGTTTGGCTCTTAATGGTGCGATAGTTTATGAAGACAAGCCTCTGGGTATAGAAATCATCACTGCCTTCAACGGTCAGAGCGATCAGATAATCTCCATGATCGAATTGAAGCGAGGGAGCTCCCACGATCGAGGCTCCAAATTTGCCAATCTGCATCACATCTTCCTGAGGGGAACCCACTAAAGTCATATTGTTATTGAATTCGATGGTCACCACGTGGACCATGGTCCCGGTGGAGTAAGCCCAGCCAACAGTGAAAGTATTGGCGGTTGTTTGCTCCACCGCCATCTGGCTGAGGCTGCCTGGAATCAAATTGTCGTACTGGGTGTAGGTGCAATACCAGGAATTATTTATCCCGCAATTGCCCGTTACAGCCGGAGTTGCCCGGAAGGTACGGTAAATCCGAGTCGAGCCGGTTATGCTGTAACTTATCATTGGGATCTCAGTTTGTCCAACAAATGCGGCAGACATATTGACGACATTCCCCACGTCTCCCTTCAGGAGCTGGATTTTCCAGGGTTGAAATGCGGCTGAGCTTACAGGGGAAGCTGCCTGGGCGGGGGTTATGGAGATCAATAAAAGCATTACCAATAAAAGGAGCGCCCATTTGTTAGCATGCATTTGTCACCGCCTCTCTCAGGAATCCAAACTTCAGTTATTCAATCGAATAGAGGAAGAAGATCCTGACTGATATAAGGCCGCCCATAGAAGATAAGGGAGGCAGATGTTGGCAGGAAGCCCGGCTTATAAGACAATAGCACGTTTAGGAAGGAATTTCAAGGAGGGCATGCTGATATTCAAATATATATATCACCGGGTTCTTGGAGAACCCGCTGGCCTACTCTTTACTCAATTCCGGGTTTCATCTCAATTTCATCTTTGTACCTTATATTGACAGATGTTATCCAATTTGAAACGGGCAAGGTGAAACCAATGTCGAATAAAAGGGCCGCCCAACCAGCGGGCTTTATCCAAAGTCTAAAGAAGTTCTTTCTCTCCGCTTTTGTCGTATTTACATTTGTTGCTTATATTCTGCATGAGCGGCATCCGAACCCGGCTGCTGCCAGTGGGGTCACCTCAACTCCAAATCCGACCGGAGTGACAGATACGAGCGTTCCGTCCCAGGCGAACGGGCCTGTGCAATCTCAGACGGGGAGTTATAAAAATGGCACCTATACCGGCCCGGCGGTGGACGTTTTTTATGGATTGGTGCAGGTGCAAGTTGTCATCCAAAACGGACAGATCGCCAACGTCAAATTCCTTCAATTTCCCAACGACAGGCGGACTTCCCAGGAGATCAACAGCCAGGCCATGCCGTGGCTGACGCAGGAAGCCATCCAGGTCCAGAGCGCCAATGTGGATATCATCACCGGGGCGACCTTGACCAGCGAAGGTTTTGCGAACTCCCTCCAGGCTGCCCTCCAATCTGCGAAGAACTGATCATGAAACAAACCCGCTTCCTTATGGGCATGCCCGTGATCGTGGAAGTCGTCGATCCCCACGTCACAGAGAGAATTTTTGACGAAGTATACGGCTATTTTGGCTACGTAGATCGTAAATTCAGTACCTATAAGGATGACAGTGAAATAACCAGGATCAACCGGGGGGAATTGGCCATCGAAGATGCCAGCGATGATATGAGAGGTATTTTTGCACTGGCCGAGCAAACCCGCCTGGAAAGCGATGGTTATTTCGATATCAGGCACAATGATCGCTTTGATCCATCCGGGATTGTCAAGGGTTGGGCTATTCTTAACGCTGCAAAAATACTGGAACAGGCCAGATGCGAGAATTATTACATCTATGCCGGAGGCGATATCCAAACCTCAGGAAAGAATGAAAAGGGACAGGATTGGAGCGTGGGCATCCAGAACCCTTTTAACCAGGCTGAGATCGTCAAGGTTCTTTCAATCAGCCGCGGCGGTATCGCCACTTCGGGAACGTATGCACGGGGAGAGCATATCTATAACCCTAAACTGGATGGAGATCCCATCCAGAACATCGTCAGCCTGACAGTGGTCGGGCCCAACATTTATGAGGCAGACCGTTTCGCCACAGCCGCCTTTGCGATGGACTCTGCGGGCATCCAATTCATCGAAGAGTTGGATGGTTTCGAAGGATATATGATCGATCGAGAAGGAACCGCCTCGTATACGAGTGGGTTCGAAGGGTACGTTGCTCATGCATAAAGTAATCGAAAAGCGAATTTCAAGGGGGCCGTCTTCCAGGCGAGAATTTAAAAGGGGATATTTTCATGTTTAAAACCATCGATAACCTGTTGAACCGGATCACAATGTACCGGTTGGTGCTGTACTATCTCATTTTCCTACTCAGCGCAGCGTTCATCCTGACGGGATTCGGTGTCCTTCAATATGATGTTTTTGGATTGCTTCTTTCGATCGGTTTCCTGATCGCAGTCTGTTGGATCGTCAATTGGATATTCGCCCGCACATTCCGAGTGCCCACCAATGTCGAATCGGTGTATATCACGGCGCTCATCCTGGCCTTAATCATCACCCCGGTCCAATCGCCGAAGGACCTGTGGTTCCTGGGCTGGGCGGGGGTGCTGGCGATGGCCTCCAAATATATCCTGGCGATCGGACGAAAACACATCTTCAACCCGGCCGCTTTTGCGGTTGCCCTGACCTATTTCACACTCAACCAATCCGCCAGTTGGTGGGTGGGGAATGCCGCCATGCTACCTTTTGTCCTGGTAGGCGGCTACCTGGTTGCCCGGAAACTCGAGCGAACTCAGCTGGTCCTCAGCTTTCTCATCACGGCGGTAGCGACCAGTATAGGGATATTTATTTTCATCGGCGGGGATCTTTTCAGCACCCTGCAGAAAATTTTGCTCTATTCGCCGCTCTTCTTTTTCGCATTTATCATCCTGACCGAACCCTTAACCACCCGCCCACCCGACGGACCAGGATCGGATATGGCATCCTGACGGGTTTCCTTTTTTCTCCACAAGTCCATTTTGGAAATTTCTTCATTACTCCCGAACTGGCGACTTTAATCGGGAATATTTTTTCATACATGGTAAGCCCCAAAACTAGAATGGTCATCAAACTTAAAGAAAAGAACAAGATTGCTCCGGATGTTTACGATTTCATTTTTACCCGCGGAAGATATTTTCCATTTACACCGGGCCAGTATATGGAGTGGACGTTGGGCCACGATCACCCGGATGGGCGAGGCAACCGGCGCTATTTCACGCTGGCCTCCGCTCCTACTGAAAAGACTTTACGCCTCGGTATAAAAATCAACGGTCATTCGAGCAGCTTTAAGAAAGCCTTGCTGGAGATGAAACCCGGGGAGGAAATCATAGCCGGGCAGGTGGCCGGTGATTTTGTGCTCCCGCGGGATAGGCACCAGAAGATCGTGCTGATCGCGGGAGGGGTGGGGGTGACGCCGTTCCGCAGTATGATCAAATATCTCCTGGATACCCAGCAAAAGCGGCCAGTGGTCCTGTTTTATGCCACCAAGTCGATCAATGACATTATTTACAAGGATATATTTGACCGGGCTCAGCACGAATTAGGAATCCAGACGATCTACACAGTGACAGAAACGGAGAATTTGCCCTCCTATTGGGCGGGAGCCACCGGCCGAGTCACTCCGGATTTGATCCGCAAGAAGGTCCCGGATTATGGGAAATGTCAATTCTATATTTCCGGCCCCAAGGGCATGGTGGATTCCTTCAAGGAATCCCTGGCTGAAATGAATGTCCCCAACTCACAGATCAAGACAGATTATTTTCAAGGGTTGGCCTGATCCGGTATTTAATAAATAAAACACCCCGCTGGCAGAGGCAGCCCCGCAGGGTGTTTTGGCGTACCTATCTTTTCACTATGGCTGCGTCGATTGATTTTCACAGGCCAGGTTGGTCCGGGAGGAAATATCCTGGAAATTAGAAAAATCCTGGAAATTATAGAAATCCTGATTGCTGGAGAAAAAGCGTTTCTCGGGCAGCAAGGGAGTATCCAGACCGAAATATTGCTGAAAAATAAGCCTGAACGTGTTCACCGGCCCGATATCAGCAGGGATGGTCTCTGGCCTGGGATCAGGAAAATAATAGGCGTTCAGGATGGAATACCTTTCATATAGGCACATCTTGTTCAAGTCGTCAAAGTCTGCAAATACGCCCGGGCCGTGGTCTCCCTGCAGGATGATGATGGGCGGATACGCGGAGTTGGCCAGGATCCCATCGATCATTTTTAGGATCATGGAATTGTCGTATTTTAATTGAGCCACATAACTGGCTTCATATTCCTCAGGCGTTCCCAATAGCCTCTTGGAATAGCTGAGGGTATAGGGATAATCCGGGTTGATGGGGCCGCCATTCTGATCGAAGACAAAGGGAGGATGGGGATTGAGGATGTGTGAAAAGACAAATTTTTGGCCGGGTTTGCGGGCGACCTCCGGAAGGGTTTGAAACTGGTAGCGGATGATCTGGCGGTGGGTGTCATAAGTGGGTAGGGAAATAAACCTGGAACGAACATTCTCCAGGAAACTCAAGTTGGTCATTTCGACGAAGGCCCGTTCGAAGTCATTCAACATGACCGGGTAAGGCTTCATATAATGGTCGCCATTGCGAATATCGGTGAAATCCCAACCACTTGAGAAAAAATAGGTCTGGTAGCCCTCCCGCTCGAGGATCGATCGGACTGCGTTTTGCTTGAGGGTCGGCTCGAGCAGCCACCAATAATTGGCGCCGTTCAGCTGGCTGACTACCTGATCGAGATATTCCATATTCAGTGAAGACGTCAGCGAGAGTAAAGTGCGGGGGTAATTGGCCTGGCTTTGAGGCGGGAGGATAAAGCCGCGCTTTTCGAGCTCCGACTGGAAGGCAGAGTTATCCAGCCCGTGGACCGCTTTTAACATCTCCGTCCGGCCGTATCCATCCAGAATGATGTAATAGATGTCCGGAGTGGTAGTGGAGGCATGGATATTACCTGTAATTGAGGTAGGCAGGCGCGCCGGCGCGGCCGGTGTTTGCAACAAGATGCCGACGTATTGAAAGCCGTAAAAGACTCCGAAGGTGAATGCGAGCACCTGCAGCGCCATTGCCACAGCCGCGACCCCCTTTTTCTTCAGTACCAGGCTGAAGACAGGCAGGCAGACCACTACCGTGAGCAGGACCACCAGGAACATTCGCCAGATGAACAACAGGCCCAGGATGCAGAGACAGGCAATCACTGCTGAAGGGAGGCCTTTCCGAATGATTGCCCAAAAGATGAGATATAAGAGAAATCCGATTACACCTAACAGGAGGGCGGGAAGGAGGACCTTATCCGGTGAGATGAAGATGCGGGCGTTGGCTTCACCAATGTACACAATAAAAATTGAAAGAATCCCATATTCTATAGGGAGGAAACATGCCAGTTTTTCGATTTTAATTTTCTTCATAATTTTCTGACTGGAAAGCCTGAAAAGTCTCCCTAAATTCTACATCAGAAAAAGAAAAGCCGTTGCCCGAGCCAGACAGGGCATTGCTTGAGAGGTTGGGATATTTCAGCAGATCCAACGGGTCAGGAAATTACATCGATAACAAAAAGACGCACCTGGATCAGTGCGCCTTGGAAGAAAAGCTCCTCGCCGAGGATTTGAACCTCGAACCTAGCGGTTAACAGCCGCCCGCTCTGCCGTTGAGCTAGCGAGGAAGGCAGGCGAGATTATATAGGCAAGAGGGTTGGCTGTCAAGACGCTTGTATATTCGAGGGTTTGATTGTATAGTATTTATGAAATCAATGGCCTCTGTAACACAAAAAATCCATCCAAAGGATAGAACCCATGACCGACCCATCGAGACCCATCTATCGCATCGCCGACCTGGCTGTAGATGAACGACCGCGGGAGCGGCTGGAGCACCTGGGGGCGCAGGCGCTTTCCAGCGCAGAGTTAATCGCCATCCTGATACGAGTGGGGGTTCCAGGGGAGAATGCGGTCCAGGTGGGGCAGAGGTTGTTGGTTCAATACAAGGATTTAAACGGTCTCAGGCGAATACCATTTGACGAATTGTGCGCTCAACGAGGAATTGGTCCAGCCAAGGCAGCTCAGATCAAAGCGGCGATCGAATTGGGCTACCGGATGGGGCGGGAAAGCCCGGACGAGAAGCCCACGGTGAACAGTCCGGCGGATGCGGCTGCCCTGGTGGCTTTTGAGATGTCTGGCTTCGAACAGGAGCATCTGCGGGTGATCCTGCTGGACACGCGCAACCACGTGCTGGAGATCGTAGAGGTATACAAGGGTTCGGTCAACTCATCCCAGGTGCATGTGGGAGAGTTATTCAAGGCGGCCATCCGCCGGAATGCATCCGCAATTATCGTAGTGCATAATCATCCCAGCGGGGACCCAACTCCCAGCCCGGATGACATCGCCGTGACGCGGGCGATCATCCAGGCGGGGAAATTGCTGGATGTGGACGTCCTGGACCACATGGTCATCGGGATCGGGAATGGAAAGTGGGTTTCCTTGAAAGAACGGGGTCTGGGTTTTAGTTAAAATGTTCCAAGCAGTTTTGCAGGCTATTAATAGTTTTGGGCCAGGTAATCGATGAGGGCCTGTTCCTGATCGGAGGTGAGCCTGGCACCGTGCGTGATCATGCGGTCGACGGTAATTTTCCATTCGGCGGAGGTCTTTGTTTTAGAGGTCACCCGGGTAAGGGGATGGCAGCGGGAACATTGTTGGGACAAAAGCGCCTGGGCATCGATGCTGCTGGTGGAGGTAGTACCTACGGGCGTACTGGTTGAACTGGATGAACTGTTGGATCCACAGGCTGCCAGTATCAACACCAGGAACAGGGCCAGCATAAAAACAATGGATATCGTGATTTGGCGCTTATTCATTAATTTCTCCTCCATCACCTAATTTAGAACCTATCCGACAATTCTGGAGTAGTTCGTTTTTTGAATGGGTGCAGCGCAACCTCACACATTCAAAAAAACCTTCCTGGATCATAAGATAGTTGCATAGATTGATTTTATCTGAGAAAGATTTCACAAAGGTGAATCCAGATTAGGGGTGGATTAGAATAGGCTCTTTTCAGGAGCGGACTCGGAAATCGTGCAGATCGCTTAGAGGCAATTCCCATTCCACCCGGGCATTATCGACCCTGGAAGCTCTCGGACCGGCCTTAACCACATCGACGAACCGCTCGACCGCTTCACGCTTTCCCTGGGCGACAGTTTCCACCTGGTCATAGCCCTGGTTACGGACCCAGCCGGTCAGCCCATGGAGGCCGGCGGAATGCAGGACGAAGGCACGGAACCCGACGCCTTGTACTCTTCCTACCACCCAAATATGAGCCCGGACAATTTCATTCGGATTTGGTTCGGCCATTTATCCCTCTAATAGAAGATCCAAAAAGCCGCCAGGCCGGGACCACCAGCATGATCGCAAGGATGATCAAGTAAGGCAGAAAATCAGGAATACCCTTTTCGGGTGTTTTTACTCCGAAGGTGGCCTGCTGCCATTCCTGGTCCAGTTGGGACAGTGAAACGTTCCAGGCGCGTTCGGCCCCGGAATTACAGGACAGGCCGTCGGTATAAGCTTGAATGGCGGCCTGCAGGCTGGAGGTTCCATACGTTGCCTGGAGATAGCGGATGAAGAGAATCCGATTCGGCATAGGCAAGGGTAGCTCCGGAGGCATCGGGCGGGAAGGGCCCACAAAGGGATGAAATGGGTAAGAGAGCCTGGTTGGCGGCTGCCAGGCTGAGAGCCTGAGCATAATTCGCGTTGGGGAACCGCTCTGCCACTGAAGCTATTCCTTCCAAAAGCCAGGAAGGCACGTTGGCATAGGCGGAGCCGGTCAAACGATAGAGGAGGATGTGAGCCAATTCGTGGGGGATCTGGCGCTCCATTTCGATGGCCTGGGTATCACCGGGAGCGATCGAAACGACGACTACTCCAATATCCGGACTGGCGTGACCTCCCACCCAGGTGTAACCGCCCAGGTTGAGGGTGTTCTGCAAATCCGCCGCAGACGCATAAATGTAAATAGCAATGGGATCACCGGCACGGGTGGGGATGATGGTCTGGATGGCCTGAATGCCGGCGTTAGCGGCATCGAAGGCGGCCTGACCAAAGGAAAGGTCGCCGGCCACCCAATGCAGGTTCACGGCGGAATTACTAAGCATCTGCCATGGAAAGCGATTGTCATCGTAGCTGAATGAATAATGGTTGCTGTCAAAAGTAGTGTTATTCGTAAAAATAAGGTGGTACCAATAGAAAACACGGGCAAAAGGCCGGATCAACCCATTCTGGATAAAATGGACATAGGTGGCCTTGCCATTTTCGGTAATTTTCAATGGTTCGGTGTGGGTGTTTAAGTCCCCTTCGACTTGAAAAAGTAAATAAGCGGTCAAGATGGGAGTATTCGATGTTAGGGTGGCTGAGAAGGTAATTTTCTCCCCATAAGTGTATTCCACATCCAGGTTCTTTAGCTCCACCGAGGCCTGGGCTTGAACTGAATGGAAGGGAGTCAGGAGCAAGATACTGCTAATAAGGAGAATGAAGACTCGACGCATTTTACCTTCCCAGGAAATAGAGGACCGGGGTAAGAGTAAGTGGACTGATTATCGTGGAGGCGAAGATGATGGCTGTAATGAGAGATGAATCCAAATTGTACTCGGCAGCCAGTATGGTGGTCATGACGGCAGTAGGAGTACTGTTTTCGGTGACGGCGGCCTGATAAGCCGGACCTTGCAGCCCAAAGGCTGGCGCCATCCCCATTCCGAGCAGCGGCCCGGCGATCAACCGGACGAAAACGGGGATGAGCATGGCGAGCCAGTTCCGGTTCCAACGGGCATTGGTCAGCTCCAACCCAAGCAAAACAAGCATGCCGGGAATGGCTCCATCGGCAGCTATGGAGACGGTCCGCTGCAGCCATTCGGGCAAGGTCCAACCGGTGCGGATGAAGACCAGTGCGATAATAATGGAGTAGATCGCCGGAACTTTAAAGATGCCGAGGAAGGCACTTTTCAAATTCAGGTGCCCCAAAGAAGCTATGACAACGCCGACCGTATAAAAAACCACCATGCTGGCGACAAAATAGATGCTGGCATATGCCAGGGCTTGTTCACCAAAAGCGAAGAGAACGAGCGGCAGCCCGTAATTACCGCCGTTCATACAGAGGCTGGTCAGGACCACGGCAATTAATGGGCCTCTCTCGAGACGGATGATCTTGCCGAAGAGAAATGCGACTCCAGCCAAAAGCAAAGCACTCAGAAAGGTAAACCCAGCCATTACGGCCATTCGATCCAGCGGCAGCTTGGTGGTGGTGAGCAGGTCGAAAACCAGGAGGGGGGTGAAAATATAAAAGAGCACCTTCCCAAAAGGGCGTGGATCCAGTTTGAAGGCTTTACCGAGTCCAAAAGCGCTGCCGCTGATGAGGAGGATCGGCAGAATATTGTTGGCAAAAATGTTGAGTAACCGCATGATCCCTTAGGCTTTAGATATAGGTATGCATCAATTATACCTGCGAGGCGATTGAACCGGTTCTTCCCGCGCCAACAAACAGGCCTCCGGGCTCACTAAGAACTCGGAGGCCTGCAGGTAACCGGCGGCTTTACCGTCTTCTAATAATATAGGCTGGTTCTGCAGAACGAAATGTCCTGCCTGTATTGCTATTGGTCTTCTTCCTCTTCGTCGAGATCTTCTTCGTGGGAATGATGGTTATTGGCGCCGAAGAGATCGAATTGAGCATCTTCTGTGAAGGAAAGATTTTCGAGGGCTTCCTCCAGGAAATCCGCATCGTCGCCGTCATCTTCGATCTCGATCAATTCTTCCAACTTATCACGGACCCCTTCTCCCCCGATCTTCGAGAGGGACCAGATCAAGTCATGCCTAATCTCTTCGTCTTCTTCATCGTCCAACAGGTCCAGCAGGGCGGAGCGAGCAGAGGAGAGTTCAAGTTCACCGGCGGCGACGATGGCCTCGGAACGAATGTCATCATCGGGTGCATGTAACTGGGATAGGATATGTTTCTTCCAGCGATCATCGTTGGACCGGCCCATGGCCAACAAAGCGCTTACCACCCAATCCGGATCTTTATCATGGTAGGCTGCTTCGATCAAGGGGATGACATCTTCCCGGCCGGAATAGCCCAGCGATTCGAGCGCCCGCCGACGGATTATCTTGCTCTTGGAAGTCTCCATCACTTTGAGCAATCGCGATTCGGTCTCGTGATGGAAATCTGTGGGGATCTTCTCCAATTCACCCAGGTAGATAAAGAATCCCAAGGCTTTGGCAGCGGCTGCCTGGACTTCCTCGTTTTCATCTTCTTGAAGCAATTTGAGATAGACCGGAATCAGCTTTTTATCTTCCGCTTCCCATAATAGGTGGATGGCCTGAACCCGCACATAGGGGTCGGAATCATATAATAATGGCCTGGCCAAATCTTCGAAACTGGTCAGTGTATCTGTTACAGCCATATCCTCCAGGTCTTCCATGAGGGTGTATTTTCGTTTGGTAAGGATCTTGGGCCATATTTCCATGAGAGAATTCAATTTTTCGGGTGAAATATCCGAAAACTCATGCAAATAGGTGGCCGGAAACGGCCGACTTTCATCCAGGAGGGCATCCAAAACGGTCTGGAATGGTATTTTCAAAGGCATTGCACGGATCCTCGTTCTATAAGTTAATACCTGATCTACGGCAAGGTGATGTTCACCGGATTGATGAAATCCTTGATGTAGAAGAATCCCAACAGGGTGATCAGCACGATAAAACCTATCCCATTAATGGCGGCCTGATATTTAGCCGGAATTCGGCGGTGGATCACAAGCTCGACCAATGACATGAATATATGCCATCCATCCAGGGCCGGGATAGGCAGGAGATTGACCACTCCCACCGTAAGGGTGAGTGAGATGATGATGAGGAGGGTGTAGTTGGTCGGCATGGTGGTATTACTGCCGCTGGGAGGCTGCTCCCGACTGGTTACGTCCCGAGAGACCGATTGCTGGAACAGGTTCCAAATGCTGCGTGGACCGGCGATCTGGGCCTCTTGCGGCGGAACGGTCCCGGCAATCAGACGGCCAGGTAAGGAAAGCAATTGGTCAATATCAGTACCGACCGCGACGAAGCTTTGAGGGACAGTCTCGAACCAGGATTTCACCGGGACGACCGGGTTGCCAATCTGGATTCCCATGGGTCCCTCACCGGCGGGTGGATTTGCGCGAGTCTTGATCGTTAGATCAAGGGTTTGTCCGCTCCGTTGGACAACCAATGCGACCGGATCACCCAATTTTGCATAGGCAATGTCGATCAGTTTCTTGGTGCTATTGACCGCCTGGCCGTTGGCGGAGATGACAATATCGCCTGATTTTATACCGGCTTGCTCTGCAGGAGAATTGGGCGCCACTGCTCCAATCTCGACTTTTTTCATATCGGGGATGCCGACCTGGGCGAAGAAAAACGTATACACCACGACGGCTGTAAGCAAGTTCATGGCTGCGCCGGCCAAAAGCACGGGAATACGCCTCAGGGGAGAGGCGGCCGCCAAACCGCCGGCCTGGTCCGGATTGTTTTCGCCTTTCAGCTTGTTGAATCCACCCAGGGGAATCCAGTTCAGGGTGAAATCAGTACCTTTCCAGGTAAAGAGTTTCACGATACGGGGAGGAAAACCAATCCCGAACTCTTCCACTTCAATATGGAGCAGCTTTGCCACTATGAAATGGCCGAACTCGTGCAATAAAATGATCCCGGCGAAGACCACTACAAATATGATTCCGCCTAATATGGTTGTATTCATTCAGACCTCATCACCAAATCCATAATTTAGTTTCCATCCAAGAATTCTGGAGAAGCTCGTTTTTTGAGCGTGTCCGGCGCAGCCGGACACGCTCAAAAAACGGCGTTCATTAATTTTTTGGAAGGTTCTTGCGCCTCCGGTGAGGCATGTGGACTGATTATATCCGTTTTGAGGCGATAGTTCGCCAGATAAGTATAAAAAAAATATAAGAAAACCTGCACAAATGCCTACACAAGCCGGGCAGGACCACCGGCGGCGGCGATGCGAACGTTTTGGACACCCGGCAAGGCGCTTAGAAAGTCTTGCACGCGCCGGCTCTCATTCTTGAGAGTGATCACATGCACATTCGGGCCGGCATCGATACTGTAACAAACGGGTAATCCCCTGGCCCGCTCCTCCCGAACGGTCTGCATGATCGACAACGTGGGCGGCAGCCAGTAGAACAGGGCCGGTTGAGAGGTCATCATGACCGCATGGAGCAAATTGGAATCCAACTCCACGATGGTTGCGAGGGCCTCGAAATCCCGTTTCAGGATGGCCTCCCGGCAGATCTGCAGCCGCCGGGGAGCATCTTCAATCCGGGCCGACTGGAAGGGACTGGTGCCGGCCAGCGCATTCCCCTGGCTCGAGCCGGTGGTTTTAGGCTCTGGGCTGACGACGGCGATGCAATCGACCAGGTCCCAATGATTGGGAGGAGCGATGGACATTGCATATGAGTTCGCATCGCCTCTGCCGGCATTCCACTCGACGAAACCGGCAGGGACGGAGCGGCAGGCGGAACCGGAGCCGCGGCGGGCCAGGCGGGAGAGGTCCGCTTCAGGCAGTTCCAGACCGGCGGCTTTGGTGGCAGCCAGGGCCAGGGCGGCGAAGGCGGAGGCGGAGGAGGCGATACCCGATCCCACCGGAAAATTACTTTGGCTCTCCACCCGGGCGCAGGTTTGTATATTCGCCATCTGGCGGACGAGGTCCAATACCTGGACGACCCGTTCCAGCGCTGGGCCGGAGGCGGGTTCATTGTTGATGGCGAGCTCGTCTGTGAACAAAGAAGGATCAAAGATCACACTTGTGCGCGTTTCCAGGCCGTCCAGGTTCATGGAGATGGAGCCATTGGAGGGCAGGCGGAGGGAATTATCCCGATTCCCCCAGTATTTGATAAAGGCAATGTTGGGATGAGCGATAGCGGATGCGGATGTCATTAGTTAATAATAGCCTTAATCGAATAGTGGGAGCCGGTCATAATGGTTCTTCGATGGAGAAATGTTAAATATCATAGAATGGATTGGGATCGTTTTCCAAAGTTCCAGTAAAAACTGCCTTCGAGAAGAACCATGATAGTGAAGCCAGGGAATTCTGATAGTCGGTTTTATTTCTAAAATCCTGAACATGGAAATTAAATATCATAGTCCAGGGAGGATCATCTTTAGGGTTGTACATCAAGTAAAACTGGGGGTTATTAATATTTAGTACAGTTTGCATATACTTTCTTAAATGAATTCTTACTGAATTCGGAATGATATCCTCACTCGGGAGACCAATTTGCACCTCAGTTCTCTCGGTGATCCTTTTTGATTGGTATCCACCAGTACCGTTGGGATTTACAAGATGATTTATAAGAAAACCCCTTCTCACAAGAGGAATAAGATCACCAAGAGAAAAGACCCACACAACCCTGCCAGATCGATCACTAATCGTTATTCCAGCACCATCAATAATTGCTTTTTCAGCAACTTTCGGTAAATATATGCTATTCTGGTCTTTATACAACTTAAGGTTGATATATAAGAATTTATCGGGGCCGATTTTTGCATCAAGAGTATTGAAAAATAGAAGGGTTTGAGGAAATACCCCCATAATCTGCTGCAGGATTTCTGTAGATTTATTGCTGTGGTATTCAGTTATTAATTTTTCTATTTCAAGCGTCTCATCATTGTCTTTATCGAAGAACATCTTGCCTCCGTTTGGTAGATAAGAAAGTGTTAAATTGTTTATTTCTACAGACCAGTAATAGAGAATATTTAATTGTGATGATATCACCACTGACGTCCAATTTTAGGCTTCTAGAGAAGGCGAGGATTTTACCGTAGCCCTGGCAGGTGTGGGCGCTGAGGAGTTTGAGGGACACGGGCGGACGGGCATAAATTTTATCTTTTCCACATCAGATAAGTTCTGGAAATAGTCATCCATTAGCGCCATTCCCGATTAGAGCAAAGCCCTTGTTGGAGGTGCCCTTGGAGACGAAAGCGGCGATTATTTGGATTTGTTTTCATTTTTTTGAGGAACAAAGATTGCTCCAGGAGTCTCTTCATATTCAATACCGGTCAGAAACACATGTTTTTAAAATCAAATCCAAAACAAATCGGTCCACCTAAAACGAACAAGGAAGAATAGTTGAAAGCTGAAAGCAGAGAGTTTGAAGTGGATGAAGGTATAAATGCTCTCCTTGCTTTGACAAGATCGTACCTCGCAAGAATAAAAATTGTTTGTTTTGATCTTTGCAGTAGATCACAAATAGTCATGGGGTTCATGGTTTTTTCAAAACATCTTCTATGTGCCCATTTTCGACCGGCAGTTCGCCTTTCGGCAAACGGACCCGGCTCGCCAGCGCCTCTACTTCCTGGCGCAGGCGCAGCACTTGCTTGTGTTCCTCCAGCAGCATGGCCAGCAGGAAGACCTCGAACGGCAGGGCGTGGGCGGCGTACTGCGCCGCGGCCAGGTGTTGGCGGGCGCTGGTGAAGAGGTCGTCCAGCGCGAGTTGATCCGAGCGGCGCAGGGCCCGCCGGAAGCGCGCAAAAGAGGCCTCTTCTTGTATGAATACTTGCGTGGATGATGGCAAAGTTCTTCCCATGATGATGATCTCCACAATCTCTTATCTGTCTTTGATCGTATTTACCTCGACAATTTAAAATCCAATTTAGATGGGAAAAAGAAAAGAATTTAACACGAAGGCTACGAAGGAAAAAGAGAAGATACTAAACACGAAGGAGTACGAAGAAAAAGAAGAAATATTTGCCGCGACCTCTTCATCAAAGCACTGCGATGCAGGCGAACACAATCCCGCTAAAAAGTGCGGCACTTAGGACATGACGGAAAAAAGAAAGAAATAACCCTACGGGCACATGTGCAAGGTTCTCCTTTATTTTCTCCTTCCGTTGTGTCCTTTGTGTCCGTCGTGTTTAGATCTTTTTCCTTCAGAATAGTCTCAATGGTTCGGGAGGCGGCAGGGCGGCCTGGACGAAAAATGTTTCCACAGCCGGAGAGGCTTTCAGCATCTCCAGCAGCTCCACCGCCGCCAGGCTCCCGATTGCGGGCGGGTGCACGCTGATGGCGCCGGCATTTTCTGCCAGCCGCTCCAAATGCACGATGCAGGCCCGCAGCAGCCGCTTGCGCTCTCCCGGCTGGGCGGACTCGTCATAGAATGTATTCAAGAGATCCAGAGCCACCAGCCGGAGCGGTTCCAGCCGGCCCGGAGCGTAGGCAACCCGGATGGCGGGTGTGCTCTCCAGCAGGGAGAGCACTTGGTAGCAGGTGAAGGCTCTGGATACTGTGATGCGGTTCAGCACTTCCGGCTGCCCCCGAACTGCGCGCGCGAACGGTGTAGGCATTGAACCGGTTCCCGCCATCCAGGACGCGCACGGGTCCATTGCTGCCCATCCGGGCAATGGTCAGCAGCATGGTTGTATTCAACTGCCGGGGTCCTACCACCAGCTGCCATTGGCCGAGCAGGCCTCCAGCCCGCACATCGTCCCCTTGTGGGATCGGCCATCCAGACGATGACGGATCGTCGGATTGGCCGAGCGGGCCTCCAGCCCGCACATCGTCCCCTTGTGGGATCGGCCATCCAGGCGACAATGAGTTGCCGGATCGGCCAGGTGTTTGCACCGCCTCCTGCCCGCGCCCGGCGGGGGTAACGCAGGATCGATCGGTTTCATCCAGGCTGGTTTTGTTCATGCAAACAGAGTAGCACTACTATGGCAGCAGGAGCAATCCCCTACGAGGGGATATGGAAGACGAGAGCTGAAGTACCGACCTGGGGGAGGCACGGGTGGGAGGCAGAGCGAGGTGGCCCCCATCCATGGGCTTTTCCAAAGCCCGGCAGCTATGCAGTTACGTCCATTGACTCCTGCCCAGGGACGGCCATAAGAATTTTTTGGGTGTTGGCGGACAGCTTTGCCGTCCGCCAACACCCAAAAAACCGATTCCGGATGCACCATGCCTCCAGGATTTTCACAAAGTAGCTTGACGAAATAAATAGATCTTCTCTAGTAAACTTGGGGTCGCCAAACCAACCAAGGAACCGGAGAAGATCCAGATGAATTATAACCATGTGCGGGAGCAGAACGAAAATGGATTAGTTTTTGATATTGAGAGCTTCTACGGTTACTTATCCAAGATAGAAGACACACGAAAAGCAAAAGGGAAGCGGTACACGTTAGTCAGTCTACTGGTCCTCATGTTGCTAGCCAAACTGGCAGGCGAAGACAAGCCGAGCGGCATAGCCGAGTGGATCGGGCACAGAAAAGAATTATGGGTGCAATACGAGATATTGGCACAACCGAAGACAGCCAGTCATATGACCTATCGGCGAGTATTGCAAGAAATGATCTCACCAGAAGAGTTTGAAGGGATTGTTCAGGCGTACCACCGACAGCGATTGAGAACCGAGCAAGGGATTGTGCTGAGTATCGATGGAAAAAGTATGCGTGGGACGATTCCGTATGGAGAGCAAAGGGGAGTGCATTTATTGGCAGTATATGTACCTGGGCAGGGCCTGGTATTAGCACAGGCTGAGGTGGATAAGAAGGAAAATGAGATTGTGATCGCCCCAAAAATCATTTCTCAGGTGGTTTTGGAGGGTGCAATTATTGTTGCAGATGCGATGCACACTCAAAGAGCCTTCTCCAACCAAATCGTGGAAGCAGGAGCAGATTTTGTTTGGACGGTGAAGGACAACCAATCCAGAACACGCTGGGCAATTGAGAAATTATTTGTTCACGAAGTGTGTAACCTGCAAAAGGGTGCTCCCCTGTCCAAAGACATTCATATGGCTGTGAAAGTGAACAAGCAATGTGGCCGGGTTGAGCAGAGAACAATCCTGACCAGCACCCAATTGAATGACTACCTGGACTGGCCTTATGTAGCGCAAGTATTTCGAATTGAGCGGGTTGTCTATCATGCCCATAATTTGGGAAAAACACACCAAGTCGTCTATGGTCTTACCAGCCTATCTCCTGAGCAGGCTGGGCCAGAGAAGCTCCTGGATCTATTCCGCGAATACTGGGGGATCGAGAGTGGTTTGCACTACCGCCGAGATGTTACTTTGCGAGAAGATGCTACTCGTTTCAAAGAGGAGAAGGCTGCTCATAACATGGCCATCGTGAACAACCTGGTGATCGGATTGTGCCTTTCCAACGGCTTTTCCAATTTGGCAAGCGCTCGCCGCTATTTCGACGCCCACCCAAAGGCCGCCTTGGAGGTGCTTGTTTCCGCCCATTTTCCTACTTTGTGAAAAGCGTGACCATGCCTCCAGCATCCATTGACAGTGGTTTCTAAAAGTGTTAACATGACGAAGGAAAAAAGCGTTTAGGGAAAGGTTTTTAATCGATTTAAGAACCCTAGTTCAAATCAGATAGAGAAAGCATCTACCAACCATCTATTTCATCCTGATCATGGATACATGATCTATCTTCCAGGAGACGGTCTATATGAATAATATCCAGCAATTGGCAGCCAGAATAAACATGACGTATGATGAATTTGTCGGGGAGATGCGAAAGCGCGGCTGCAGCGAACCGACCGCAGCCAAGATCTGGGAAGGTAAGTTCGAAAACTTTGATAACTATACTGATAACGATATTTATTTGAGCAACCTGCGTAAAGCTGCCAATGTCTTGAAGGTCCACACCGGAATATTGCTTCCGCGCTAAAAATCTATCCTAAAAATAGAGCAACGCTTTTTCTGAATGTTTGCAGGGGGAAAATGCCAATATTAATGTGAGATGTCATTGCGAGGAGGGTGTTTATCTACCCTGACGCTGTTTGTCAGGGCTTCCCGACGAAGCAATCACTATATTGGTCAGGGGATTGCCACGTCGCAAAAAAACGCTCCTCGCAATGACGGCAAGACAATGACAGTAAGGATGGACCAGGTTTCCTTGACATTCGCCTCTGCCTCAGGTAGAATACCCCACGCCTTAGAATTCCCCCTGGGAGTTGCGGGCCTGTAGCGCAGTTGGGAGCGCGCCTCAATCGCACTGAGGAGGTCGAGAGTTCGAATCTCTCCAGGTCCATCGGATTTTTGATTGCTGATTTATGATTGGTGATTAGAGATTGAATTGCCAGATAAATCTACAATCGAAAATCTGCAATCTGCAATTGAATATGGGCCCATAGCGCAGTTGGGAGCGCGTCTCAATGGCATTGAGAAGGTCGCGAGTTCGAATCTCGCTGGGTCCACAGCGATGAACGATTGGCGAAGGATTCCTAAGCTGATCGTTCATGTGCTATAATGGCAAAATCGCCATGATATGGCAAAAGTTGCAATTTTTGCCGTAATGGCAAAAATATTGAAAAGTCAAGACAGGAGTAGTAGGTCGTCCCGTCAGCGAGCCAGGAGAGAGAGGTGCGAGCCTGGCAGGGTGCCCACGGGAGCGCCGCTTAGACTGAACTCGCCTGTTGTCCGTTGGGACAGACTGCGCTGGTGAATCCAGTAGTCAGCGCCGGGTAGGCCCGTTATCGCAAAAGAGTGACGTTGGCAGATTAGTGATTGTCAACGTAATTCCGGGTGGTACCGCGGAGGTTTCCTTCGTCCCTGAGTGGATGAAGGAATTTTTGTTTTTAGACGGGTAAGTCAACATCTGGAGATGTTGACTCCCGAAAGGAAAGGAGGTACGCAATGAAAGTTATTTCGATCGATAAAATTTCCACCGGGAGCAGTCGCTGCCTTCTCGCGCGCCTCCATGAATGGGTTTGAGCTCTGAGTTTGCCAACAAACGGCTTTTTGAGGCCGTGACAATCAACTTCATCTGCGTAATTCATAAGGATATAGAATGACTGACAATTATGTTCCCCAAGAGATAGAACCGAAATGGCAGGCCAAATGGGATGCAGACGGCCTGTACCATGCGGATATTGATGAGAGCAGGCCCAAACACTATGCCCTGACCATGCTGCCTTATCCTTCAGGTGACCTGCACATCGGTCACTGGTATGCGATGACCCCCTCGGACGCGAGGGCGCGCTACAAGCGCATGAACGGCTACAATGTCATGTTCCCGGTCGGCTTCGATGCCTTCGGCCTGCCGGCTGAGAACGCCGCCATCAAGAACGGCATCCACCCGATGAAGTGGACCTTTGCCAACATCGACCGGATGCGCGGGCAGCTACGGACCATGGGCGCCATGTGGGATTGGCGCCGCGAAATGGTTTCGGCTGACCCGGAATATTACAAATGGACCCAATGGTTCTTTATACAGCTCTTCAATCACGGGCTGGCTTATCGAAAGATGTCGCCGGTTGATTTCTGCCCGCATGACAACACCACCCTGGCACGCGAACAGGTCTGGGGCGAGGACCGTCACTGCGAACGCTGCGGCACGCCGGTCATCAAGAAAGACCTGGACCAGTGGTTCTTCCGGATCACCAAGTATGCCGACGAGTTGCTGAACTACGACGGGGCCGATTGGCCCGAGCGTGTCCGCACCCTGCAGACCAATTGGATTGGCCGCTCCGAGGGTGCCAGCGTGGTCTTCAAGACCGAGTCGGGCGATTCCATCGAGGTCTTCACCACCCGTCCCGATACCCTCTGGGGCGCCACCTTCATGGTGCTCTCCCCTGAACATCCGCTGGTGGAAAAGCTGACCGTCCCTGAGAAAAAGGCTGAAGTGGCTGCCTATAAGACCCAGGCTGCCCGCCAGTCGGATATCGAGCGGGAGGCAGTCGATAAGGAAAAAACGGGCGTTTTCACCGGCGCCTACGCCATCAATCCGGTCAATGCGGCCCGCATCCCCATCTGGATCGCCGATTACGTCCTGATGACCTATGGGACCGGGGCGATCATGGCCGTTCCGGCTCACGACGAGCGTGATTTCGCTTTCGCCCGCAAATTCAGCCTGGAGATCATCCCGGTCATCCAGCCGGATGGCGTTCCCGACCTGGACGGCGCGACGATGGAAACCGCCTATGTCGGCGCCGGGCACATGATCAATTCCGCCCAATTCAACGGCACGGCTGTCAATGAAGAGAAGGGCCGCAAGAACCCCGGCATTGCCAAAGTCATCGATTGGCTGGCGCAAAAAGGGATCGGCAAGGAAGCCGTCACCTATAAGCTGCGGGATTGGTTGATCTCCCGCCAGCGATATTGGGGCGCGCCCATCCCGATGATCTATTGCCAGAAACACGGCTGGAACCCCGTCCCGGAGGATCAACTGCCGGTTTTACTGCCTGAGGATGTGGAGTGGAAGCCCACCGGCGAATCGCCTCTGAAACTGCATCCCACCTGGAAGCAGACGGTTTGTCCTGTCTGCGGTGAACCGGCCGAGCGTGAGACCGATACGATGGATACCTTCATGTGTTCCTCCTGGTATCACCTGCGTTACCTGTCTCCGCATTATAGCCAGGCTCCCTTCGACGATGCCGAGTACAACTATTGGATGCCGGTGGATACTTACACCGGCGGCATCGAGCATGCCAACATGCACCTGATCTACACCCGCTTCTTTCATAAAGCCCTGCGGGATATGGGTATCACTGAAGGTCCCGAGCCTATGATGCAATTGCGCAACCAGGGCATGGTGCTGGGGGAGGACCACGAGAAGATGTCCAAGAGCCGCGGCAATGTCATTGCCCCGGATATATTGGTGGGCCGCTATGGAGCCGACGCCGTAAGGGCGTACCTGATGTTCTTCGCCCGCTGGGATATGGGCGCCCCCTGGAACTCCACCGGCATCGATGGGACAGTCCGGTGGCTGAGACGGGTCTGGTCTATGGTCCTGGAACCGGTTTCGGATAGACCCTTAGGGTCTACGGAGACCCTAAGGGTCTTAAGGCGGAGAGTCCACCAGACCCTGAAACGGATCACCCGCGATTTCGAAGAGTTCGAGTTCAATACCATCGTTTCCGGCCTGATGGAGCTGCTGAATGACATGTTGAAAGCCAAGGAAGCCGGCGCGTACGGCACCCCCGCATGGGAGGAAGCCGTGGATATTTACGTGCGCATGCTGGCCCCGGTTTGCCCGCATATTTCGGAAGAGTTGTGGCAGCGGACCGGCAAACCCTATTCCATCCACACCCAGCCCTGGCCGAAGGTGGATGAAGCCGCCGCGAAAGAAGAAGAGATCACCATCCCCATCCAGGTCAACGGTAAGGTCCGCGACCGAGTCGTCGTCCCGGCGGATGCGAGCGAAGAGGAGATCAAGTCAGCTGCGTTGGCTAGCGAGGATGTCCGGAAATTCCTGGACGGCAAGGAGCCGAAGAAAGTGATCGTGGTTCCGAAGAAGTTGGTCAGTATCGTGGTGTAAGCTCAACAGTATCAAACCTCCGAGTTTTTCAAAAACTCGGAGGTTTGTATATAACCCGACAATGTTATATTTCAATTTTGAAGGAAAAAGATCTAAACACGACGGACACAAAGGACACGACGGAAAGAAAAAGAAGGAAAAAGAATTTTAAAGTTGATTCTTTAATGGTGAGGGCGAGGCAAATATCCTGATATAACATTGTCGAGATATATGCTGATGTATAGACCAAACTTGCATTTCTGGTTCTTCCTGGTCGGTTTCTACACCATCTGGATCTTCCGCGCCACCTGGTTCTATTCATGGGTGGACTTGGGCATTCAGAACATGGGCTGGCGGTTGGCATTTTCCCTGGGCATTAAATTTCTCCTGTGGGTGATCCCCCCGGCTGCGTATATCCACTGGCATGACCACCAGAATCCAGTGCAAGTCATGAGGATCAAGTCTCCGATTAACCGGCGGGGCTTGCTCCTGGCGTCAGCAATATCGATTGCGTATCTGGCCGGGATCGTTCTTTTCGAGTATTTTACAACCGGCAGGACCCTGGTTCCCTTGCTTCACGCGGCCCCATTACCGCTCTTGGGAACGCTGGCGAGTATTTCCGTATCCGCATGGATCGAAGAATTATTCTTTCGTGGCTTCGTCCTGCCCAAATTAACTGAGACCAATCGTTTTTGGGTTTCAAACCTGATGCAAGCTTTGCTATTCGTTGCCGTTCATTGGCCGAACTGGCTCTGGACGGACGGGTTCCAATGGAGCTTATTCATCACGTCCGCAAGCATCATGCTGTTGGCGTTGTTATTGGGCTGGCTGACCCGCCGGACGAACTCGATCTGGCCGGCGGTGGTTGTGCACATTGCCAATAACATAATCGCGGCCTTCCTTGGATAGAAATCCCAATATATGATATTGCCTGCAGGAACTTTTATTCATTCCAGGCGTTTTATTATCAGGACAAAGTTTCAGGAGGGCGTCATGCAAAAGATCAAGTTCATGGTGGGTATTTTGGTCATTTCGGCTCTTCTCATGCCTGTTGGCCCGGTCCATGCAGACAGTGCGCCCCCGGTGAATCCACCGGGTGGAGATATCAGCCCCGAAGGTGGGACGGAAGTTCAGATGGTGGCGGAACAGGTGGTTTTTGATTTCCGCCAATCCACCGATGACAGTGCGAATGTCTCTGCCTGGTTTCTTCTTCACAATACAGGCGATGTGGACGAACACTTAAAAGTTCGTTTTCCTTTGAATGGGGATCCGCATAGCGGGCTTGACCCCACCACAGGTGAGATGAAGTTTGATTATCCTCTCATCCAGGATTTCACTGCCTCGGTGGGCGGGCAGAAACTTCAGACTCACACGATGGAAGATACGGACCCAAACGCCGAACAATTTTTTTTAGGGAACGGTTCGATCCTCTACTGGTCCGTATTCGATATGGATTTTCCAGCCGGGAAGGATGTGAAACTGACCGTAAATTATACGTATCGACCTACTGAAGAGGCATATGATGCTCAGATATACTATATCCTGGCGACCGGGGCGGGCTGGAAAGGGCCGATCAAGTCTGCCGATGTGATCATCCGTTTACCTTATATATTAAATGAGATCTAATGGATTGCCACGGGATTCGCTCACCTGGGGTTATGGATCGAGCTTAAAAAGCATCGAAGAAAATCAAATTCGCCTTCACTGGGATGTCCTGGAACCCACAAATCAGGACAATATCGCACTATATATCCTGCAACCCCACCTCTGGCAGGAGATCCTGCGCCGGCGGGTGCAGGTGATTGGTTCACCGGATGATGCGGCTGCGTGGGAAGCGTTGGCGAAAGCCTATGCCGCCGCGGCGGTTGAGAAGCATGGCTTTTTTTATAATCCCCCCATCGTGGATCTTTATATCCAGGCTTGCGAACGGGCCCTGGTCCTCGATCCACAAAATGCATCCCTCCACATGCAATTTGCCTACAATCTATACAATTCACCTGATTATCAAGAAGACTACTATAAAGCCGTTGTCAGGAATGAACTCGCTATTGTAATGCAATTGGATCCCGCCAATCCAGAGGCGGCAATGTTATTACAAAGTCTGGATGTTGCCGAGCAGAAATTAATGACAACCCCGGGTCCCTTTCCAACGAAATTTGTACCCACCCCTACGGAATATGGTTATATCGTTCCAACGGAAACGGTTACGCCGGAACCACTCAAGACGGCTACTCCTACAATGACGCTTGTGCCTACGAAAACATCCACTTCCATACCAAGTCCAACTGTCACTCCGGTTCCCCCTGAGATACCATCCAGGAGCGGGAATTCACCCTGGTTACTTGTTCTAGTGGGGATCATTATCGCAGCCGCAGGCTTTTCAGGAGGCTGGATGTTGAGGGCAGGAAAGATGCGATAGCGATGGTACACCTATTGGTAGGAAATTATGAAGTATTGTGACGTAAAGTCACATATCCCCGGAGTTTATCAAACTCCGGGGATATTGTTTTAAAGGTTCTTCTATTCAGTTAGTAAAGAGGTGGCGGACAAAAAACCTATACCTTGAAAAAGGTTTGGATAATTGGAAATGCGCTTATTTATTCTGATCCGCGTATTTCCACCACAAATAAGTAGCCGCAATCCCCACTACTCCGGTCAAACCAATAACGATGTAACTTACCGCCGGGAGGATTTCTTTTCCCTGTGCATAGATACCTATGCTTGCCCATGGAAAATATTCAGCCCAGCCGGCCGCGGTCACCAGATTGGCCGTGAGCAGGGTCAGGATGATCGCGCCGATGGGGAGCAGGTAGCCCCGTCCCACCCCCGCGAAGAATGCGAACGGCAGCCCAATCGTGATGGCCAGGCCGGTCGTGATGGCTGCCCGCAGGCAGCCCTGCAGAAGAATAGCCGTGGAGCCACCAGAAAGACGGAAGAGAGCGCCCACGACCAGCCCGGAGCCAAAAATAAGGGCCGCCATTGCCGCCGACCAGATCGCCGCAGTAATGAATTTTGCCAGCAGGATACTGAATCGTTCCACCGGCACAGCCAGCAAATCCTTTAATGTCCCGTCCGCGAATTCCCGCCCGAATACCCAACTGGCGATGATCACCGTCAGGAACAACCCGCCTATGGCCAGGACTTGAGCGAAGGTCGCCAGGAAAACCGGCCAATTGGCGGCGGTATCGGCCATTAAAGTGGCTTTGGTACTGATCAAGCCCAATTTGCGGGAGATCTCCGGGTTCTTGGAGACAAAAAGCAGGAATGCGAAACCCAAGGGCGCAAAGAGCGATCCGGCGGCTGTGAAAAGCGGCATTCTCGAACGCCAGGCTTTGCGTGACTCGATCCAGATCATATTCATTAAGTTCATCATTTTCCACCTCTATCGGCCCCAACCAGCCGCAGGAAATAAGGTTCGAGTTCTTCTTCCTCCACCAACAATTGGGTCGGGGGCGTCCCGCCCTGGACCAGCATGGTGGCTATCTCATCGGGATGTTCCAACGCCGGCAGGCTTCCAAGTTCCAGGCCGCCATCCTTGGTGATGTCCACCGCGTGTCCGGCCGCGATCAATGTATTCCGGGCTGTATCGAGGTTGCGTGTCCGGATCAGCAACCGCCTGCGCCGGTTCCTTTCCAACTCTTCCACATTCATTTCCTGGATCAAGTGACCTTCGTGGATGATGCCAATGCGTTGGGCCAGGCGGGAAACTTCTGCCAGGATGTGGCTGGACATGAAGACGGTCACACCTTCCTGGAGCGTCAGTTCGCGCAGGAGATCCCGGATCTCGACGATCCCGGCCGGATCGAGGCTGTTGGCAGGTTCGTCCAGGAGCAGCAAACGGGGTTTATGCAGGAGTGCCTTCGCCAGCCCCAATCTCTGGACATTACCCAGCGAGAGGGTCCCACTTTTCCGGTCTGCGTAGGGGGCTAATCCCATCCGTTCGATCACCTCGCTGACGGCTTTCCTGTCCGTCATTGGATGCAGCCGGCGGGCTGCCTCCAGGTTTTCCCGGACGGTTAATTCCGGATACGCGTGCGGCGTTTCCACAAGGTAACCCACTTGCGCCCAGGGTTTCCGGCTGCCCAATCGAACCCGTGTTCCCAGGACAGTGGCGCTGCCGGAAGTTGGCTTGATCATCCCCAGGAGCATGCGCAGCGTGGTGGTTTTGCCGGCTCCATTCAAGCCCAGGAAGGAATAGATCTCGCCTTCTGCCACTCGCAGTGAAAGTGCTTCCACCGCGGTCACCTTGCCGTAATGCTTGGTCAATCCGTCCGTCTCAATGATCCAGTTCATTTTTTCCTTCGTTTCCATCCGAAAATTCTGTGAAGTTCGTTTTTTGAGTGTGTGCGGCGCAGCCGCTCTCACTCAAAAAATGGTACGCCTCTATAGGAACAGGTCGTCGTCTTTTTCCAGCCGGTATTTGAAGATGGCATAGACCACCAGGCAGATGATCCCGCTTACGGCGATCTTGACGAAGATGAGCGCCGCCACCGATAGCATGATCACGCCCGTTTCGCCGGAAAAGAGGCTGAAAAAGTTCGTTGTCTTATTGATCAAGAGCGCTGCCGGTACGGTCAGGATGCTGACGAGCAGGATGGTCAAGGCAATGGCGGAGAACACGATCCATAGGACGGTTCGTAAATTCTTGAGTTTCTTCTGTTTGGGGGTGAGGCTATTCGCAGGCATGGCATTATCCTTTCTTGTTTCCGTTGGAAGCGATCGTTTTCTGGATCAGTTCGGCGACATCAGGTTGCTCGAAGACCAGGATGTTGCGGTTGATGAACCGGCTCAGCAATTCCTGTCCCAACCCGGTCAGGTAAAAATAACGCCGGCTGGGACCCGTCTCGGAGGGGAGCAGCTCGCTGGCGACAATTCCGTTATCCGCCAGCCGGTTGAGCGACCGGTAGATGCTGTTCTCATCCGCCCGGATCGTATTGTGGCTCAACTCGTTGATGGCGGCTTTGATTTCATATGGATAGGCCTTGCGGTGCGCCAGTAACAGCAGCAACCAGAAGCTCAGCAATCCTTTTTTGTAAGTTTCTTCCCATTGGGCGAGCAAGTCATCCAGTGCAGTTTGTTCTGTGATCTTCTGCATAACAATCCTTCCTTAGGTATTATACCTTTAGTATAATACCTAAGGAAGGTAATGTCAAGCAAGAATGGTCTGTTTTATATTATTTCCGTCCGGGCAGAAAAATGATATGATTACCCCTGTTCAGGTGGAAAAGCGGGTGTGAAAAAAGCTAAGAGATTATTTTTGATCACGGCGGTAATCCTTTACCCAATCGGGCTCCTGATCGGATTGGCCCTTTCCGGGTGGTATGCCTGGGGGGAAGTTGAGGCAGCCCTGTTCGTCTCGCGGACGGGCGATGTGACCCTAACGACGTTGAAATGCCCCCTTATCCTCGGCACTGCAGAGACCGGCACCGTATCGGCTTCCTTCGGTAATCCAACTCCAGAGGTGATCAATCCCACCATTCAGGCCCAGATCAGCCATGGAAGCATTCCCCGAACCGAGCAGACTGTCCTCACCCTTGCGCCGGGGGAAGTGAAGCCGGTCCAATGGCAGGTGGGCTCGGCCGACAGGATCTTTGGAGGTTTGATCCTGGTGAATGTCTATCAATCCAGCCAAAAGGATTTCCCTTCCGGGCAAGGGTCGTGCGGCATTCTCTTATCGCCGGTCGGTCGCCTATCCGGGAAAACTATGTTCGCCTTAATGTTCGCGGCTGCCCTGGCGTTGATGGGGGGAGGGCTGGCCCTTTGGTATAAAGCGAATTCGCCCCTGAGAGGCATGAAGCAGACTGCAACCAATGCCGTTACGACGCTGGCAGTGGTCGTAGGAATTTCCCTGCTTTTGATATTTCCACGCTGGTGGGTGTTGAGTGGGTTCTTTTTCTTCGCTGCCATCATGCTCATCGGCATCATCCTGACGCAGTTCATCCTGTTTCCGGAGGGTACAGCCCAGCCTCGGCATCGCTGACAGGATTAATAATAGTTCAGCGTAAAAAATGTTTGATCCTCGAAGGAGGCCCCTATGGATCTTGCGAAGATCCTCAATTTTTCGCTATTTTCTTGTGGGTTGGTGGGGATTCTCTTGGTGATAGTGGCCGGGCTGGCATTTTTGAAAGCCCGGCATAAGCTTGGCGAAAAGGCGGGTATTGCCATCCTCGCAATTCTCTTGCTGGGGACGATGATCGCCCTTACAGTTGGAAATTTCTAAGCTTCCTTCCCCTTGTACTTCTGGAATAGGTCTCTGAGCTGATGGATCGATTCGGCCCCCTTCTCAATGACCCCATCCGGCTGAGGCGTATCGGGGGCATAGTAGCTGTATTTCTTGGCGACGCGCGCATCTGCGGTCAGCATATACACGGGCACCTGCGCCCAGCCCTCCCTGGAGCGGATGGCAGCCAGGATCTCATCCCCTTCTGCCACAGGCAAGCGGGCGTCGAGGAGGATAAGGTTTGGGACCGGCCCGATCTCCAACCTATCCAGGGCTACGCCGCCGTCGAGGATACGCTCGACGCTGAAACCGGCTTGTTCGGCAACCATACCGTAGAGATCCTGAAAATCCTCATTATCTTCGATGATCAGGACCAATTGCTTTGGGGGCATGAATCGATACTCCTCACGATGGCGTTATTTTACTTCATAATAAACATAAGATTCATGAAAACATTATTTCAAATAGAAGAGTTTTAGCAGGTCGTATATCCATTTTGCCCGGTTATATCTGAAAGTCTGTTTCTTCACTGCTTTTTCCTGCCACCTGTCCGGCATTTCACGGCGCACATACCGCACCTGCATGCTGGAATCACAAAAGTCCGGGACGCCGGCCCGGCTTTTGTGATGAAGGAGGAGGAGAATATGAATCGCTTTACATTCCTATGATAACTTCTATGTCCAATCAGTTCATGACGATTGCAATGCGATTATCCCGTTCCCGCCTGACAATTTTATTAGCGCTCTTCCAGGCCGGTCGGCTCGTAGAGTGGATTTCGCTTGTAGAAACCCTGTTCCGGCTCAATGATCAGGGTTCGACCGGTTGCAAGCCCTTGTAGGTTTCCATGTACTCCACCCTTCTTTCCGGACCAATGTCTGATCTTCAGTCCGGCTTTATTGCCCAAAAGAAAAAAAGAGGATATAGTATCGCCTAACAGCAATTATCCTCTTTGAAAGGATACCGCCTCCATGGGTATTCAAAGCCAGGGACTCTATCTGGGTAACAGCCTCTTGCAAGCCTCCACCGGCAAGGTGGAGGGCGAATACGTCCACCTGCTGGATGAAGAATTCTATTGCATCCGGGGATATGACCGGATGCCGCCTTTTTTCATGAGCATCGTCAGTAGTTCGGACCACTGGATGTTCATTTCCAGCACCGGTGGGCTCTCGGCGGGCCGCTCCAGCGCCGAATCGGCCATCTTTCCTTATTACACGGATGACCGTGTAACTGAGAATAATGACAACACCGGGCCGGTGGCTATCTTTCAGGTCAGCCGGCAGGAAAGAACCCATCTATGGGAGCCCTTTTCAACCTGCTCCGGAGATGTATACCGGCATGAGAGAAACCTGTATAAAAACAAGTTGGGGGACAAGCTGGTGTTCGAAGAAACGAACCTTGACCTGGGCCTGACCTACCGGTACGCCTGGCGGTTCAGCGACCGTTTTGGGTTGGTCAAGACTGCCTGGTTGATCAATAGCAGTGACACGGCTATCCGGGTGAAACTCCTGGACGGACTGCAAAATATCCTGCCTTCCGGAACGACCACGGTGACCCAAAATGCTTTCAGCAATCTGCTGAATGCTTACAAACGCAATGAGCTGGACTCAAGTACCGGCCTGGCAGTTTTTTCGCTCAGCTCGGCCATGTCCGATCTGCCCGAGCCCAGCGAATCGCTCCGCGGTACCACCGCCTGGCAAGTTGGACTGAACCGGCCGGTGATCCTGTTGAGCTCGGGCCAGATGGAGGCTTTCCGCCATGGACAAAGGCTCAAACCAGAAACGGATATCCGCGGCCAGCGCGGCTCTTATCTCATCCATAAGGAATATAACCTGCCTCCGGCCGGACAGATTCAATGGAGTCTCGTGGTGGAAGCCAACCAGGACAGCTTGCGGGTAGCCTCCCTGAACCTGGCCCTGAAGAGATCTGCCAATATCCAGTCTGAGCTCGAGGCGGATATCCGGGTGGGGAGCGCGGCCCTGGAGGCGATCGTTGCCCGGGCGGATGGCTTGCAGCTTAGCGGCAATCCATTGGTATCGGCGCATCATTTTTCAAATGTCCTTTTTAACACCATGCGAGGCGGCATTTTCGCGCACAATTACCTCCTCTCTAAAGTGGATCTGTTGGATTTCGTATCGGTCAGGAACCGGACCATCCTGAGCCAGCAAGCCCGTTTTTTTACGGATCTGCCGGATGAATTGGACAACCGGAGTCTGTTGGAGAAGGCGGCTGAGACCGGTTCGGTGGATCTCGAGCGGCTTTGTATCGAATATCTGCCGCTGACCTTTGGGCGCCGCCACGGCGACCCCAGCCGTCCGTGGAACCGCTTCTCGATCAATCTAAAAAAGCCGGATGGCTCACAAAAGCTCGATTACGAAGGCAACTGGCGGGATATTTTCCAAAATTGGGAGCCGCTGGCCTGGTCGTACCCCGAATTCACTGAACAACTGATTTCCAAGTTCCTCAACGCGACCACGGCGGACGGGTATAACCCTTACCGCATCACCCGGGCCGGCATCGAATGGGAAGCTCCCGCCCTCAACGATCCGTGGGCGAATATCGGTTATTGGGGCGACCACCAGATCATTTATCTCGAAAAACTTCTGGAGGTTTCCAAGAAATTCCATCCGGGTCGCCTGCAGGCTTTGTTGGACCGGAAGATTTTCAGCCATGCGAATGTGCCCTACCGGATCAAGGCCTATGAATCCCTGCTGGAAGATTGGTATAACACGATCCTTTTTGACCGTGAGTTGGATAGCAGGATACATGAGGCTGTTAGAGAAATTGGTGCCGATGGAAAATTGGTCCGCTCTGCCGGAGGCGAAATCTTCCACGTCAGCCTGACAGAAAAATTGTTGATCCTCTTGCTGGCCAAATTAGGGAATTTCATTCCCGGAAGGCGGCATCTGGATGAACACCCAGCGGCCCGAATGGAATGACGGGAATAATGCCCTGGTCGGCAAAGGTCTCTCCGTGGTGACCCTGGGTTATCTGCGCCGGTTTGTGGTATTTTTCCGGGAACTTCTCGCAGGCGGATGACCACAAGAGTTTTTCAGTTGACCCGGGAAATCAAGCGATTGTTGACCGCCATGAGCGGAGTCTTCTCCGATCCACCGGGCCGCCCTGGAAGCCTCTTTCACAGACGAAGAACGCCGTCTTGTAATGGATGAACTGGGGCAGGCCGGCAGCGCCTACCGGTGGAATTATTACCGCAAGGGTGTGTCGGAGGATTTCTCCGATCTGGACAGAAGCACCCTGGTGGATTTCCTCAAGCTGGTCCAGGCGTATCTGGATCACTCACTTGTCTAGCGAATGCCCGTCCCGACCACCTCTACCATGCTTATAACGTCCTGCATTTGAGTGACGGCAAAGCCTCGGTCGGCCATCTCTATGAGATGCTCGAAGGCCAGGTGGGCATTTTATCCTCCGGACTTTTGAATGGAACCCAGTCGTTGGCATTACTTCAAAGCTTGCGGCACAGTCCTATGTATCGCCCGGACCAGCACAGTTACATGCTTTATCCGGAACGGGAGCTGGCAGGCTTCTTCAAGAAGAACAGGATTAACGCCGAGCAGGTGGAGGGGTCCTTGCTGGTCGCCGGGTTGGTAAAAAAAGGCGATACCACTTTGATCGTCAAGGATGCGGAAGGCGTTTATCATTTCAATGGCGATTTTCATAATGCGCGGGATGTGAAACATGCCCTGGTTGCCTTGAAGGAAAAGGAAGAGTTCGCAGAACTGGTGGATGAAGAGTCCGCTGAGATCCTGGAATTGTTCGAGGTGGTTTTCAACCATCATTCCTTCACCGGTCGTTCCGGTACATTCTTCGCCTATGAAGGGTTGGGCAGCATTTACTGGCACATGGTGACAAAACTCTTGCTGGCTGCGGAGGAATCGGTCCGGTGGGCCAGGGACAACGGCGAGCCGGAGAAAATAACTCGCGGGCTGGCGGAGGCGTACTATGACATCCGCAAAGGGTTGGGGTTCAATAAATCTCCGCAATCTTACGGGGCTTTCCCGACGGACCCCTATTCGCATACCCCGGCCGGGCAGGGTGCAAAACAACCCGGCATGACCGGGCAGGTGAAAGAGGAGATCCTGGCCCGCTGGGCCGAATTGGGTGTGTCCGTCGAGGCCGGTTCGATTTCCTTCGAGCCGTTCCTGCTGGATCGACGCGAACTCCTTCGCCAACCGGCGGATTTCGAATTCCTGGATGTGAATGGCCATAAACAAACCATTTCCACACCAAAGGGATCGCTGGCTTTCACCTTTTGCCAGGTTCCCGTGATTTACAATGTGGCCAGGCCGGCGGAAATAGAGGTCCATTTCTCCAATGGAACCCATGAAAGGATTGCCGGTTCTGGGCTTGGTACCGACTTGAGCCGGCATATATTTTGTCGGGATGGCCTGATCGAACGAATAATTGTGTTTCGTCTACGCTAATAATATTGGAACGAACTTATCTGGATTTCCCGGGATAAGAATGCAGGAGGTCAATATGGAAAAGAGACGTTTTGGCCGGACAGGCCATCTGAGTACCATCGCCGTGTTTGGGGCGGCTGCTTTCTGGGAGATCGACCAGGCGAAGGCCGATGAGGTGCTGGAATTGATCCTGTCTCACGAGGTCAACCATATCGACGTCGCGCCATCCTATGGACAGGCGGAAGAGCGGGTTGGTCCGTGGATGAGGCGGGAGCGGGAACACTTCTTCCTGGGTTGCAAGACCATGGAACGAACGAAGGCAGGGGCGGCGGCTGAGTTGAGGCGCTCCCTCCAAAAGTTGGAAACGCAGGCCTTCGATCTCTACCAGATCCATGCGATCACCACCATGCAGGAGTTGGATGAAGTCACCCGCAAGGGAGGTGCGTTGGATGCCATTGTCGAGGCCCGCGCAGCCGGCTTGACCCGTTATATCGGCATCACCGGCCACGGCTGGGAAAGCCCGCTGATTTTCCTGGAGGCCTTGCGCCGCTTCGATTTCGACTCGGTCCTGTTTCCGGTTAACTTCATCCAATATGCCGATCCGGTCTACCGGCGGAATGCGGAGGAACTTATTCTCCAATGCCGCCAAAAGGATGTCGCCACCATGGTGATCAAGTCCATCGCCCGCGGCCCTTGGGGCGACCGGCCGAAGGATCACACCACCTGGTACCAACCGTTTGACGACCCCGACCAAATCCAGCAAGGGGTCAATTTTGCGCTATCGCAGGATGTAAGCGCTCTCTGCACGGCTGGAGACATAAGCGTCTTGCCGCATGTCTTGCAGGCGTGCGAGCAATTCGAGTCCATGGATGGAGCCGCCCAGGAAGAGCTTATTGGCACGGCAGCTGAATTCGAGCCTTTATTTCCGCCGGCGACCCAATCATAGCGGGGATTGACGCCAATTCATGAAAGGAGGTCTCGATGAGCGAACCTCAATCTTACTCGTCCTCATTTTCCGGAGGGTTACCTGGCCAACCCAAAAGGGTTTGTGCCATGGAGCCACGTGGAAAACCGTCTTAGCCAGGCCAGGAATTATTGGCTTTGCACCGTTCAACCGAACGGGCATCCGCATGCCATCCCCAAATGGGGCGTGTGGGTAAATGGGAAGCTGTATTTCGACGGCAGCCCGGAGACGCGTCCACTCCAGGAACATCGCCCAGAATCCGTACGTCTCTGTGCATCTCGAGAGCGGAGATGATGTGGTCGCAATGGATGGGATGGCACGAGCTCACCCAAAACCCTCTCCAGAGCTGGGGACGCAGCTGGCAAATGCGTACGCGGCCAAATATGCAGCTTTGGGGTATGCCCCGAAACCGGATCAGTGGGATAATGGCGGTTTATATGAGGTGACTCCCACGAGCGTACTGGCTTGGACGAAATTTACAGAGGATCCGACCAAATTCACGTTTGAGGATTAAGCATGGGTATAAAAACCGTCCGGGGGATAAATCGAAACCGAATAATTGTTTGCCTTGTCATCATGGCAGCCATTGCTTTTGTATTATTTATCCCTGCCAACCAGGTGGCTTCCAAAAACATGGCCATGGTCCAGATGTTCCAGCCGGATGAGTCCGGCCCGCTGCCGTACGTATTCCACATGATCGGACCGGCGAGTTCCATTAACCAGGCCCTGCGTTCATTCCTGTTCTATGAGTATTATTTTTATGGGTTCCCATATTTCAGCCTATCGGCACTGGTGTTGTTGCCACTTCAATTGTTTGGTCAGCTTGCGAATATGCCGTTGGTGTTGCTGCTCCTACGCCAGTTGGTGAGTGTGTTGCCCATGCTGGTGGGCCTTCTGCTCCTGGTCTATTTGCAGGACGGTTTCCGAACGTACCGGTCCCCGGTGTTATTCCTGTTCCTGCTCAGCGTTCCGGCGGTGATACAGAATAATCTATGGTGGCATCCGGATGGAATTACATTCCTTCTGGTAGTCCTGATTCTCTTTTTCCTTAAGAGGGATAACCTGAAATTTGGGTGGAATTTTATCCTCGCGGCGGTACTATGCGGGATCACTACTGCAACGAAATTGGTGGGTGTGTATTTCTTCCTGGCGGTGGGATTAGCCCTGGTTCTTGGCCTGGTGCTCAAGAAGATCTCATGGAAAAAAGCAGCTCTACTGATTCCGGGTTTTATCCTGGTGATGGCTGTCGCCTTTGTGGCTGCCAACCCGTTCTTACTTTCGCATTGGGCTCGAACCGAATATATTAATATCTTCCATAAACAAACCGGTTTGCTTTCCGATGGATATGGCGTGATCTACGAGAAAGGCTGGACCGCCGCCTGGCCTTTGATGCACGCCTCTTTCGGTGAACTGGCCTTCTTATTGGTTGCCCTGGGGACCAGCATCTGGGGAGCCTGGCGCGGGCCTCAACGGCTGCTGCACGGATTGATCCTGGCCTGGTTCGTTCCTCTTACTGTGGTGGTCCTGTGGGTGTCCCATTTCAAATTCCAATACTGGCTACCGGTGGCATTACCGCTCTTCTCGAGCCTGGTCTTGTTATTGCCAGGGAAGCCATCGATCGATCGGATTAAAGAAAAATCCCGGGCCGTCTGGAAATCCGGCATTCCCATTGGAGCCGCGGCGCTGTGCGTGGCGGTGGTCCAGTTCGGCCTTTTCCTGGTGAAAGATGCCGGTCTCTATGGCGAGGATTTACATCGGGCGGATAACAATCCCAGGATCCAGTTCTATGATCAGATTGTCGGAGCCCTCAAGCCGGTCACAGCCGGCTCACTGCATATATATTACGATTATCGTCTTTATGTTCCGGAAACGCCTGGCTGGACTACAGAGATAAATTATGATCTGTTGGATTACCAGTATATCCAGCAGGGGCAGTTTGATGTGCTGTTGCTTTTGGAGCAGCGCATTCAGGATTATCTAAATCCGGAGGCGGTGGGGATCGACCCGGCCCTCTTTGCTCTCAGCCGGCAATTCTATCGGGATGCCGAAAGCGGGTCGATAAAAGGGTTCCATCTCGTCTATCAAAATTCGGTGGGCCACGTTTACGTCAGCGAGGATCTATATAATCGCTATTATTCCACCCAGCCTAATGTGATCAGGGAATCCTAATAATCCATTAATCGTATTGCCACCCACTTGGGATTATACTGGACAAATCGTATCCGATTTGATCCTGGAGGCTTGCTATGAAGTGGGTTTTGAATATTCTCGGTATTTTATTGATCCTGACCGGGACGGTCTGGATCCTGCAGGGGACGGGTGTGTTCCCTGTGGGAGGGATGGCTTTCCAGAGCAAGTGGACGTATATTGGCATCGTCCTTGACCTGGTTGCCATCGTGTTGTTAATCGTGGCGAACCGCCGAAAAAAACTCCCGCCTTCGTCTTGAGTATGGAGGGCCGACAATTCTTATTCATTTATTGAGAGGATCGCCGTTTTCAAGGCGATCTTTTCTTTGTTCGCGCCAGGTGGAATAAACGATGCCAAGAACAGGGGAAAGCAGGAAAGCCATTCCGCCGATGAATGCAAGGAAAGTGAAGAAGTTCTTAAAGAAATCTTTTGGCAAAGACATGGGGCCGGATTGACCGAAGGGGAATAATCCGCCGATGGCGCCGAAAATCGAACACCCCAGGATACCCATGAACGCCGTCACGAATATGGTCCCGGTGGTGCGCCATTCCCAACCTTTCGCAAAAACGAGGGCGTCCCGTTTCAACGTGACTGCCAGGCCGCGCCGGCTGAGTTTACCCTGGCTCCACCTTCGGACAAGGAAGATCAGGGCACAGGTGAACAGGTATATGATGAGTATCCCCACGATCAAATTCACCGGTGGCCACCAGGCTGGTACCAGTACAAAGTCGTTCAACCTGATCATGGTCAGGTTAACATTTGGGCTGACCAGCCGGATAATTCCATCGAAGAGGAAAGACAGCCCGATGATATAGATAATCGTAGCTGCTACCATAACAAGAGCTCCGAATATACTGGTGCTGGCCCAGAAGACCCCTGTCCATACTAAAAGGTTTATTGAAGGGTGGGCCCGGTTGGCTTGGAGCATCAACTGCAAGCCCAGTTCGTGGCTGTATTCCTCCGGTGGCCCCAGCCGGTCCAGGACGGCTTGCAGCACTGACACATCCTCCGGATGCAGGCTGCAACCGTCCTCGATATGCGCCTGGACTTCCTGGAGCGCGTCTTCTCTGAGAGAAGATGGCACTGCTCTCAATTGGTGCCGCAACCGTTTCAAGGTATTCCGTCCGGATCCGAACGAATTCACTTTCGGCCATTGCCTGCCTCCTTCAGAATACTATTCACCTGTCTCGTGAGAGATGTCCACCGGGTGGACATGCTTTCGAGGGCGTGCCTGCCTTTATCCGTCAGCCGGTAATATTTCCGCGGCGGGCCGGCCCGGGATTCCTGCCAGCGCGAGGAGACCATCTCTTCCCGTTGCAGCCGGGTCAGGAGGGGGTAGATGGTGCCTTCACTCAACCCCAACCCGTCCCCCTGGTTGAGCGCCTGGGTGATCTCGTACCCATATCTCTCTTCCCTGGCCAACAAAGCCAGCATGCAGAGCTCGAGCGTTCCTTTATATAACTGGGTTACCCACATTTCATCAGTATTCATCTTTTTTCCATCCGCTATCATTATATACATGCTACTATGTATTGTCAAGTAGTGGGGTAAAAAAAGAATTTCGGAACTAACTTATTGTTACAGCTCGCCCAAGGAACCTGCCAAATTCTTCGGCGGCAGAATGGACGCGGGCTGCTTCGGTTTTAGAAAGCGCCTCAAAAGGCCGGATCAAAATTGCAACCCCTTCTTTTGTTAGTGTTCGCTTCCAGATGCCTTTCGCTTTTCCGTTGAGGACAACCATGCCCGGCAGCATGCCGCCGGTGGGAGCGAGTTGGCTGAAGGTCCTCACCCCAAGCGTAGCCCGGCGATCTTTGTAGGAAATGATGAGTTCATCAAAAGTCGGTAAAAGGAATGAGGTGGCGCCTTTTCTTGTCAACTTATGAAGGGATCCTGACCACCAATATAGTCTGTTTGTCCATAGTCTCCTGAACGAAGTCTGACCGGACGGATTCCAATCCGGCCCGGGCTTCGGCGGCGGTCAGACCCGACCACCAGGTAAAATCCTGTACTGTAGCCGGCCCGCGGCTGGCGAAGTAACGTTTGGCCAATTCTGCCAAAGCTTCTTCGCGGGCCAGGGCTCCGGGACGGGAAACCTTCCAGGGACATAAAGGCGGGATTATTTGCGATGGACAGTACCCTGGCAGATGAGCCGGTCCAGCGAAGCCCTTTGAAGCATATAGATGCCCCGCTGCCCCTCCGTGGAAATGCCGGCCTTGATTTATGATGCCGAGTAATTCTTTGCGAGTCAGGGATTTTTCTTTCTGGAGAGCCTTTACCAGCAGGTCGTTACTGCGAGGAATGTCTTTTCCTCCAATTCAAGTTGTTATATCGGCGGGCGTTACCGGCGATGATCTTTGGCCCGAGCAAGGATAACAGCCACAGGATATCTTCCCGGGTGACAAAATGGAGTGTGCCTCGCATGATCCAGGAGCGGACGAACTGGCTTTCCCGCCGATGGACTGTTCCACCTCCGCTTCGGTGGCGCCGGGATAGCGGAGACCGAGCGCCCATTTGCCCCGGCATAATCCTGGGCCTGGACGGCGACCATCCAGGCAACCACTTCATCCGGGGTAGCGGAAGGTCGAACCCACTATGGCCTGGTTGCGCAACCGCTGGAAGGCGATCTCTTCAAGGTCCATGGAAAACTATTTCCGGCCTTCTTCCAGCATCAAGCGGGCGGCCCTGCGGCCGATCTCGACCGCAAAGTTGGTGCCCCGGTCCCATGGATAGACCTGGCTCATGGAGGCGAAATAGAGACCCGGGATGGGCGTGTGGATATCGGGAATATTTTTCGAGTGGTTGACCAACGGTACGGGTTGGGCATAGGCCGTTCGGAACAGCCAGGTTTTGCGGACCCAATCGGGCTCGAAATTCGGGATTGAATTTCTTCATGGCCGGCAGGAAGCGCTGCAGCAGCTCCTCCTGGGTCAGCTTGAAATATTCGTGGTCCGGTTCCAGGTAATCGCCGATGTAGACGATGTGGTCGCCGCCAAACTTATCCGCTGGGACGAAATTGGTATGCTCCACCAGTGCCAGGAAGGGGTAACCCGCCGATTTGGGCAGGTTGTACCAGTAATAATGCTCCTCCGAAAGCTGGTGTTTGAGTGCCAGGATCATGACCACTGCTCCCATCGATTTGAGAGCTGCGCAGGCCGTGCAGGTAATCCTCCGGCAGGGAAGGGACCAGGTGAGCCGTGGCTTCGGGCGAGAGGGTGATCAGGACCTGGTCGATACTGCTCGATGGTGCTGCTTTCGATGTTGATCTTATCCGGACCCTTCTTCCCGCCAGATGCGGGTGATGGGCGTCTGCATGCGCAGGTCGACGCCCATTTTTTTCAACTTGTGGGCAAACAGGGTGGCAAAATTCTGGAAACCTCCTTCGAAGGTTCCCAGCCGGGTGGTGCGGGCCTTCAAGCGGGCCCACATCCAGGCCATGTTGACCTGGTTGTAATAATGCTCGCCGAATTTGCCTATCACCAGTGGCTTCCACATCAACTCGTAGACTTTTTCCCCGGCCCATTTCCGCATCCACTCATCTACTGTATATTTTTCGAGGGCTTTCCAGTTATTGCTCAAGCGCAGGTACAGCCCCACCAACCCGAAGCGGATCTTGTTGATCCCCCATCCCAGGCCGGGGAAGAGGACGCCATTTTGACGATCGAATCGAACGGGTAGAATTTGCCCTTGAAATACATCACCGTCAAAGGCCGCGGGAAAGATGACCTTGTCTTCCAATCCCAATTCCCGGATAAGCCCGAGCATGTGTTTATCGCTGGCGAACCAGTGATGGTAGAACTTTTCCACGGACCATTCCCAATTGGGTTCTTTGAAGCCGCTGGCCAGGCCGCCGACAAAATCGGCAGCCTCATAGATGGTTACCTTGTGGCCGGCTATTTTCAGGTCATAGGCGGCGGCCATGCCGCCAAACCCTGCGCCGATAATGGCGATATTCATGATGCCTCCAGGGGGTAGATTACCCCATCAACTCTATAATAATTCCTGCCTTCAATGATACCATTTTCCTTGGATGGCCTTGTTTCCAAAAGGGATCCATCCAGATGCCTCTCCAACCTTTTCGACTTGTTCTACCTGTCAAGCGTATCTACCTCGAAAATGTTAGATTAAAGTATTAGGCTCACAAAAGTAGCCGGCGATGCCTTAAAAGCGATGCATTTTCTTTCTTAATCTCTTCCTTCGTGTTCCTTCGTGACCTTCGTGGTGAATTTTTTTTCTTTCTAAATCGGAAAGTAACATTGTCGAGCTACTCACCACCTGACACGTTCTTCGTCCCGCACATCGTCCCAGATGTCCTTCGGGAGGTTCCTTGTAGACAACAAACTCTTCCAGTAGCCTTGCGGGATGTATCCCGGTTTTTTCGGGACGTTTCTTCCAGAGCCAAGTCTTGACAATCCAGTTGAATCATATTACTTGACTGCGTCTTTGAAAAGCATGTGAGTACTGTCAAGCCAATCACCTAAAACACTATCAGTCTTAGACTATGTCTATTAGTCTTTTCCCCCTGGTGTAAAATAAGATCATGCCAAAACATACTTTTCTGGCCGTATTGGCTCACCCGATGATGAATCCTTTGGGATGGGAGGCACGCTGGCGTATTATGCCTCCAAGGGGGCAGATGTATACCTGGTCTGCGCGACCCGCGGGGAAGTGGGGGATGTGGCGCCCGAAATGCTGAAGGGTTTCGGCTCAATCGCCGAATTGCGTGAAATCCGAATTGCGCTGCGCCGCCGGAGAGCCCTGGGCCTGGCGGGAGTGTATTTCCTGGATTATCGCGATTCCGGCATGACCGGCTCGCCGGACAATACTCCACCCGCAGGCACTGGCCGCCCAGCCATTGGAAGCGGTAACAGCCAGGGTGGTCCATTTTATCCGCCAACTCGTCCCGAGGTGGTTTTGACCTTCGATCCCATCGGCGGATACCGGCACCCGGACCACGTGGCCATCCATAATGCGACCGTGCGCGCCTTTGAAATGGCGGGTGATCCCACCTTTGCCCCAGGCGACCTGAAACCTTTCAAGCCCGGGCAATTGTATTTCCATGTCTTTCCAAAGAAAGCCTTACAGGTGGCGGTTAAGCTCATGCCGTTGATCGGAAAGAATCCGCATAAGTTCGGCGCCAATGGGGATATTGATATGACCACGATCGCGATCTGTGGAATTTCCGGTGCATGCCCGGGTGAATATTTCGTCCGGTAATCCAGAAGAAAGAAAAGGCGGCTGCCTGTCATGCCAGCCAGGGAGGTGGAAGGGTAAACCGGTAACCTGATCGCCTTCATCATGCGCCGGTTCGTATACACAAGTCGTTCATGCCGCGCCTATCCTCCGGTGCTGAAAAAAGAAAAAGTTTCAAAGAGTTTACTGGATTCCCTTTAGGGAACCATTTATCGGTCTCGTTCGTCATACCAATGAAGCCCTCATAAGGTGAGTGCATTTGCCGGTTGTTAAAAAAGGAAAGACAATGACAGAAACAACCCTTACAGTTCCCCCCATCGTTCGCCGATTTGATTTCAAGCGGTTATTGGCTTTCCTGTTCCGGCCTCGCCAGGCCATTCCCAGGCTGGCTGAGGAAGAAAAACCCTTGTGGTTATTCCCCATGCTGGTGATTACCGTCTTTTTTCTGATGCGGATCATCATCAACGGATACTTCCAGGCACGCGGCCTCTCCATGGGCCAGGTGACGCTTCCGCCGGATTGGCAATACTGGTCTCCGGACATGCAAAATAACTACATGCAGGCCCAGCAGGTTACTCAGGGACCGGCGTTCCTCTACGTCATCCCGGCCACCCTGGGACTGGTAAAGTTTTGGTTGGCCTGGCTGATTGTCGGCGGATTGACCCATCTGGCTTCAACCCTTTTTGGTGGGCGAGGCAAGATGGCCTCTGCCTTGAACGTGGTGGCATGGGCCTGTCTGCCTTTTGTACTTGCGGGATATTTTGAGGATTGTCTTCATCCTCATTGCCAAACACCCCATTGCCAGCCCGGGACTTTCCGGACTTGGTGGCGGCGCCTTTTCTTGGTAAATTGCTGGCAAGCGTGGACATTTTCTTCCTGTGGTTCGCGGTCCTGTTGGTCGTGGGAATTCGGAAAGCGGATAATCTGCCTGCTCGGCAAGGCCATCGCCATTGTAGCGATCGTGCTTGTGCTGGCCCTGTTGGCCCAGGCAGGAGTGGGCAGCCTGACTTCGAAACTGGGCGGAATGACCATCACAAGGATGTTCTAAGACCGCCGATGGAACCTTCCTACATCAGTATTACCGGTTTGGAGAAGCATTTCAACATGGGCAGTACCACCGTGTTTGCCCTGGATGGAGTGGATATCGAGATTCCTTCTAACAGCTTTACGGTGGTCATGGGTCCTTCCGGCTCAGGAAAGAGCACGCTGCTGTACCTGGTGGGAGGTCTGGACCGCCCGACCGGCGGCCAGATCGCCGTTTGCGGCCAACGTTTGGACGAGATGGACGAAAACAAGCTGGCCTTGTTTCGCCGGCAAACCGTGGGATTTATTTTTCAATCGTTCAACCTCATCTCCAGTATGACCGCGGAGGAGAATGTGGGTTTTCCGATGCAGTTCGCCGGCGTACCCCCAAAAGTCAGGGTCAAGCATTCGCGCGAGCTGTTGGATCTGGTGGGACTGACCGACCGGTCCCGTCATCATCCCGACGAACTATCGGGCGGCCAACAGCAACGTGTGGCGATCGCGCGGGCTCTGGTGAACAACCCCACCTTGATCCTGGCGGATGAGCCGACCGGCAACCTGGATACGGCCAGCGGAGCCAGCATCATGCAGCTCCTTTCCGATCTGCATAAATCGGGGCACACCGTCTTGGTGGTCACCCACGATCCGCGCATGGTCAAGTTTGCAACAGATGAAATCTACCTATTGGATGGAAAGGTGGTCAGCGAAAATCAGTATCGCCAGGCCAGCCTGCAATAAGGAGCGAGAGTATGAAGCAGTACTTGAAGGGATTGTCCGCATTCTGCCTGCTGGTGGTTTTCCTGACCGCCACAATTGTCACCGCGCCGGTCAAGGCGGCTACGCCAATACCGAAAATTGACTACATCAGATCCCACTTTGATCGTGAACGGAACAAATAAGACCTTGACCATCTTCGCGGATACGGTGGGCTTGGGTGTCTTTTCACTGCAGGCCAAGGTGAAGGTCGGCAGCACCTCCGTAGAGGTGACCTCATTCAGCGAAACTAAATTGATCGTCCTCATCCCGGCCAATTTTGAGCCCGGCACCTACAGCATCACGGTGACAATCCCGGCACGGCCCCGGATGTGGATGCGTCATACACTATGCCGGAAGCATTAGTGGTCAACGAACCGACCCCCACGCCTCCCCCTGCTGTCGCTGGTCGCCCGCGGCTCAGAATAGACACCTATTCCATCAGCGTCAAGAAGGTCCGGTACGGCGAGGATTTTGTCCTGGATGTGAGCCTGGATAATGCCGGTGGTTCCACGGCGCATGGCTTGCAAGTTACCTTTACTTCCACAGACCTGCTTATACTCACTGACGGGGGTGTCATTACTGCGGATGACCTTGGCATATCCGGCAAGGATAATTTCGGAGTCAGGCTGACCGCCGCAGCTCCCTTGACCAATAAGATTTGGGTGAGCACGGATATGACCGTGAGCTATGTGGATGATAAGGGTGCGGCATTATACCGATAAATTCAGCCTGGTCTTTCCTTCCATCCCGACCCCGAGTGAAAACAGCACTCCTCCGACCTCCACACCGGGCCCGCTGCAGCGCTCGCAGCTTGTGATCACTGACTATGGAACGGATGTGGATCCCTTGCAGCCGGGCAGTGAGTTCACGTTGTCCTTATCCGTTAGGAACACCGGCAACTTGACCGCTAAAAATGTCACCATGATCGTCGGAGGCGGCTCTTCTTCAGGGGGTGGTTCGGGTACTCCCCAGCCGGGCGGGATCAATGGCGGCAACGGCGAGTTCACCAATTTCGCGCCGGTGGGGACCTCCAATCTGCAATCGTTGGGCGACCTCACTCCGGGGACCACCAAAGCCGGGAAACAGAGTTTGATCGTCAATGTCTCGGCCAACCCGGGCGCATACCCGGTGAAGATAACGTTCTCCTATACTGATGCCAACGGGAACCAGGTCAACGATGACCAGGTGATCACTTTATTGATCTACAGCTTGCCGAATGTGGATGTGGCTTTTTACCAGCCTGTGGGTGACCTGCTGGTAGGGCAACCGGGGCCTCTGCCGCTGCAGGTGACCAGCCTGGGCAAACGGGCGGCCATCCTGGGTAAGATGAGAGTCCAGACGGATGCGGGAATGGTCACGAATGGGGAAGCCCTGATGGGTTCGTTGGATCCCGGCGGTTACTTTACCCTGGATGCGATGGTCACACCCAATAATCCCGGCCCGTTGAATTTATCGATCACGATCGAGTACCTGGATGATTTCAACCAACCTCAAACCATCACTAAAACCATTAACCCTCAACGTATTGGACGCCCCGCTCATGCCGACACCCGACCCAAACAATCCGGGTGGCAATATCAATTATCCGGTTACGCAGCAAACTGTCTGGCAGAAGATCTGGCGGTTCATCCTGGGCTTATTTGGATTGGATAGCAGCGCTCCTGCAATCTCGCCCAACGGCCCGATCCCTACGGAAGCTCCCATTTATCCGGTCCCGATCAAGGGTGGTGGAGGCAAAGGCTAAGACGCCTTTCCAAAAAATCACCAGTCATGAAACTCATTGATGTTCTCCGCCTCATTTTTGGAAACTTAAATCGCCGGAAAGGCCGGGTGGCTTTGACGGCGGTTGGAGTGGTGATCGGCACCGCTGCGGTGGTGATCCTGGTATCCCTGGCGATTGGATTGCAGAAAAATGCCAACCAACAGTTATATGGGATCGGCGACCTGAGCCAGATCCAGGTCTCTCCTTCTTACGGGACGGAAGGCGGGCCCAAGGGAATGGTCATGGCTGTCAGCGCTGGGGGAGGCGGCGGTGGTGGTTCCTCCGGCGGTGGACTCCAGTCCCCTAAACTGCTGACCAACAGCGCCCTGGAAGAATTAAGGGCCATTCCCGGCGTTTCAGCCGTCATCCCACGGGATTATATGATGTCCAGTGTGATCCTCAAATACAACCGCCTGGAGGGAGGCTCCAACATCATCGGTATCGGGACGGATCACCTGGGTGAATTGGGGTTGAAGCCAGCCAGGGGTCCGTGGAACTGGCGAAAGGCTCCATCATCATAGGCCCCATGGTGGCGAATAATTTTTATGATTTGCACATGCGCCCCGGGCAGACCCCTCCACCTCCGCCGGATCTGTTCGACCAGCAGCTGATGTTTGTGTTCATGAAATGGGACCAGAGCGGCAATGAGATCCGAAAAACCATAACATATAAAGTGGCCGGTGTCTTGACCCAAACCCAGGGGGAATCGGATTGGTCGATCTACATGCGCCTGGATGACTTAAAAGTGATGAACGAATGGGCGACGGGCCGGCGGATCAACTATAACAAGGATGGGTACAACCAGGTTACCGTCAAAGTAACGGATGTAAAGAAGGTCCTGGATATCAATAAACAGATCAATGATATGGGCTACCAGGCTACCACGCCGCAGTCCTTCCTGCAGGGCATCAACAATTTTTACTTGATCCTGCAAGTGATCTTTGGGGGTGTGGGGGCGATCGCCCTACTTGTTGCCGCAATCGGTATCGCTAATACCATGGCAATGGCCATTCTCGAAAGAACCCGTGAGATCGGCCTCATGAAGGCCATCGGGGCGACCAACCGGGATGTGTTGTCGATTTTCCTGGGAGAAGCGGCCGGGATTGGCTTTCTGGGCGGCTTGGGCGGGATACTGGTAGGCTGGCTGTCGGGGCAGGGGATCAACGTGGTTGCCATCGTCTATCTTGCCCAGCAAACAGCCCAGCAGGGAGGGATGCCTCCCAGTGTGGCAGTCTATACGCCGGTGTGGCTGCCCGCATTTGCGCTCCTCTTTGCCACCTTGATCGGGCTGATCTCGGGGCTCTATCCGGCCCTGCGGGCAGCGACATTGGTGCCGGTGCAGGCACTTAAATACGAATGAGTTTTGCCTGAATTATGACAAAACTCTTATCTTCTGCCTCTTGACAAAAAGAACACTTGTTCTATAATTGGGGTCTCAGTACTATTTTGGAATGGAGGCCCTAATGAACAATTCTCCAGTACGTCTCTTGTCGGTATTTAAAAGCGGAGCTCTCAAGCGCGGCGCGGCCTTCGGATTCATCCTCCTGGCGGCCTTGTTTGCTTTTGAGATTTTCAACTATTCCACTACCCAGTTCGCCCTGGCGGATATGCTCGGAGCGAACCTGCGGTTTATGGGCATTCAATGGGCTACCATTCTTGCCATTGCTTTCTGTGGGATCGACTTTGCCGGAATTGCCCGGCTGTTCACGCCTCAGCAGGGGAGGGATGAACCGGCCGAAGTCTGGTACCTCTTTGGAGCCTGGCTCCTGGCGGCTGCCATGAACGCAGTACTGACCTGGTGGGGTGTCTCGGTAGCCATCCGGACCCACCAGGAGCTTTCCAGTCTGATCGTCAGCCAGGCCACGCTGACGAAATTGGTTCCTATCTTTGTGGCCCTGATGGTCTGGCTGATCCGGGTCCTGATCATCGGAACCTTCTCCATGGCAGGCGACCGGATGTTCAGCCTGGGAGTGGGCCGGTCCCCGATCATGGCCAATTCGCTGCGGATGCGCCAGCCGTCTCGGCCGGCTTTTGAGCCCGAACAAGAGCGGCCTCACCCGGTCCGGCCTGAGCCGGCCTCGGCTCGTCCGGCTCCGAACCGGCCCGAGCCGACCTATCATCCGGCAGGGTTGGCGGCTCGCTCACAGCATGATGGCGACCAGGTCAGGCGGTGAGCCAGGGGATAGGATTAACATAACTTTGATTTAATATTTACTGGTAAATGAAAGAAAAAAGACCTGCGGCTGCTCGAGCGGCCGCAGGTCATCTTTTTATTATGAAACCAGTTCAGGATTATTTATTTCAAAAGAACGAAAGGCCACGGCTTTTTCAGAGATGTGCCATAATAGGACAGGTAATGAGGAGAAAAGGAAATGAAATATTCTACGCTGGTCCGTTGGAGCGGTAATCTAAATATAGGCATAAGTGTTTTATTCCTGCTTTGGTGGGGATTAATGGGAGCCATTACGGTTTCATCGGGTAACCTGGCTATCTCATCGCTTGAGCTGGTCAGGTTGAATGGCTATCAGCTTCAGAGCACGATCGGGCTTGCAGCCTGTCTCCTGGCCCCATTCGGGTTGATGGGCCTGTACTTCCCGTATGCAGAAAAGGTCGGAAAATTGGGGTTGGCCGGTTTTCTGTTGAGCTGCATGGGAGTTATTCTCTACGGCTGCATGCAATATGAGGAAACGTTTGCCTGGCCGATCCTGGCTGCCAAGGCTCCGGCTTTGCTGGAAACAGGCGGATTGATGGTTGATCCGGCTTATCTTTTCATTTTCCTTTTCATGGGTTTTGTATTTGCCCTTGGTTTCATCCTGTTTGGGATTGCGATTTGGCGTGCCAGGATATATCCGGGCTGGGCGGTAATAGCTTTCAGCGCGGGGGCGGTCCTCTTCGGGATCGGCATGGCTATCCCAATCCGGACCCTTGGGTTGGTGGGAATGGTGATTGGATGGGGATGGATGGGTTACAAGCTGAGTTGGATCAAGTTTTTCGAGTTACAGCAATCCGAGCATCCTTCTGTTTCTTAGGCGGAACCTTGTTTGGTTTCTGGAACGGTAGGTTGAATGGCGGGGTCAGGTTGAGTGCCAGCAAGGCGGCTCCCACCTCATGCAGTCCCAGGATGGAGACCGAGCCGGTGCCGATGACCAGGCGTTGGAAATAATCGAAAGGCAGGCCGATATAATGGGCGATGGCAAGCTTGATCGGGTCGGAATGGAACACGACCGCCACCAGGCCCTTTTTATGGGCGGCCGCAATGGCATCCAGCTCGCTGACGATCCGTTCCTGCGCCTGCAGGAATGACTTTCCGGCGGGGAAATGGAAAAGGGAAGGCGCCCGCTGGACGATCGTCCACACTTTCATCCGGTTGAGTACTTTCAGGGATCTCCCGGTCCAATCGCCGATATTGAGATCCATCAGCGCCGGCCGGGGTTGGATCTCTAGGTGGAGGGCATTAGCCAGGGGTTCTGCCGTCTCCATGGCCCGCTCCAGGCTGCTGGCATAGATGGCCTGGATGGGCAAGCCTTTGAGCGAATTCCGCCAGGGCGGCGGCTTGTTTCTGACCGCGTTCGTTCAGGTGGATGCCGGCTTGCTGGCCGGGTAACTTGTTTTTCCGGGTAAAGTCGTTCTCACCGTGGCGAATCAGAAGGAAAGTTGGCATAAGTTCAAACTTCTTTCAGGGCCCTCAAGGCCCGATAGGTGACCCACTTATTGGGCTGGCGTTTTTGCCCATGACTGACCCAGGTCTTTCCACTGTAATCATATTCGAGAGGCCAGCGCCCATCCTGGTCTGCCTTGCTGCGAATAAAGTTCAAGCGCATTGGCAAGACGGGGGTCTTTCCCAAATCCCAGCCGGGTCAGGGCCTCCACGATTTGGAGGACATCGGTGATGTAGAAGACCGGGAAGCCGAATTTGAACCAGCTTTGATTGGGTTTGCCCGTATTAGGGGAAGGATATCCGGCGGTAACCGGGTCGACGCTGAACAGAAAATCGACGCCGGCTTCGACCGCTTTTTGGATCAAGGGACTGCGCTTTCGACGGCGGGATTTTTCCAAGGGCCAGCATTACCTTGACGGCTCCCCAGGCGCAGGGAAGTCCATTATTGGGGCCGCAGGCGAAATTAGGTCCGCATTTATAAGCGTAATAACGCAGTTCGGCCTGGCGGTCGCTCGCCGGAGCCAGGCCTTCGCCGGTGACCGTGCGAGCCATCCATTCAAAGGCTGACTGCAGGCGCGCATCTTCGCAACCCAGTTCCACCAGTGCCCAACACAGGTTGCCTTGCAGACAATCAATGGTCCCGGAAGGAGCCGCCGTTGACGCTGAATTGCCCGCTCTTGTCAGCCCGTGGTCGAGCAGGTATGTGCAGGCAGTTCCAATGCGTTCATCTTCGCTTACATGGGCTCCTAATTGAGCCAGGTGAATGATGGACCAGGCAGTGGAGAAATATTTCGGGCCGTAACCGGCGCCGGCTTTTGCCCAGAAGCCTTCCGGCTCCATCTTGGCCAGGATGTCGGCAATGGGACCGTCTGTATGGGCCCGGCTGCGGGCCTGCTTCAATTCCGGGTCATCTTGAGGCAGGTTGCAAAGATCCCGCAGGGCCAGGTAACGGACGCCGGGGGAATTCGGCTCCAGCAGCCAGGGGAGAGTTCTATCATTCAATTGCAATTGGTTGGCAGGGGACATCAACGCCTCCTTTCCCTTTCCTCTCATGTGACCTCATTGTTCTCGACTTTAAAGGTTTTGTCAATCCATCTAATGCAATATAAGATAAATGATTGTCGGGGGATTGACAGATGAAACATAACGTTCTATAATGTAATTAAGGAATATGACTGTCCATATGTTCCCAACCTCTGCCTCTCCATCCTGGTTCCACTCTGCCCAGCGTTTATCACAAATCCTCCGCCTCTCGATTAGAAAACGAATTGTTCCTCTCTATGCCCTGGTGTGTTTTCCTACAGGGTTCGTTTTTGATTCAATTCCACCTTTACCACGACATAACCCCACAAAAGAATATTTTTTCATTATCCGCTTATATCCATTTCCATGTCCTGATGTCATGTCCCTGAAATGTCACTTGCACCGCATTGCATCGAACGCAGTGGGTGCACGTGTGCCTATGTTCTTTGTAGGTAGTGCAGGTGAGCGGAAGGGATTTTTATCAGGATCCGGTTTAAGGTCTGTTGATAACATTCGTTCCGCGGATTTTGAAAAAAAGTGACTTTAATTCTCTAGGGATATTCTATTCGGAGTGAATTGACCCTCCGATTGAACCTGAGGATCAATTCACTCCGAATTTCATAATAGTAATTATAGTTCTCAGTGAGATTGACATTCCCATTAAAAAGTACTATTATATCGTTGTCCGATACGTCGTATAACGGAGTATTGAATGAAGAAAAATGTGGATATGATCTCAATCCATTTGCCCCTAACTGAGCCGACCTTTTTTATCATGGTTAGCCTTATGCCGGTTCCCAAGCATGGGTATGCCATTGCCAAGGATGTCCGGGCCTTGAGCGAGGAGCGGGTATTGCTGAGCACAAGCACCCTTTACACTGCCCTCAAGCGCCTGTTGGAGGATGGTTGGATCGAACGAGCGGGGGAGGACCCCGACCCGGATGAAACCGGCCGGCCGCGGAAATCGTATCAACTCACCGACCTGGGGAGACGGACTTAAAAGCCGAAACGGAACGCCTGCGATCGCTCGTCCAGGCAGCCAGATTGCGTTCTGTGAGTGGGAAGAGTTGACCGATCCCGGTCAGATAAAAACTCCAAGAGGTGATTTGCCGGGCCAAGGAAGGTCACCTTAGCAAGTGGCTAAATCCTGATCATCATTTATTTGATATGCCGTTTCATCTCGTCTATCTGTTCCTGGGTCAGGTCGGGGATCTCTTCCAGGCGGGTGATGCCGAGGGCTTTTCGTTGGGCTTCCCGCCAGCGTTCCAGGCGAGCCTTTGCCTGGGCCTCATAACCTTCATCGGAGGCATGATAGAAATAGGTGCCTAATAATTCGGTGGGGAGATACTGCTGAGGCGCCCAATGGCCCGGTTCCATGTGAGGATAAACATAGCCGGCCCCATGGCCTAATGCAGCTGCATCCCGGTTGTTATCCTTGAGGTGGTCGGGCACATTGCCTACACCTTCCTGCTCGATCCGTTCAAAGGCCTTGAAATACGAGGTGGCGGAGTTGGACTTGGGTGCAGTCGCCAGGTAGAGGGTGGCCTCGACGATAGGATAGACCCCTTCCGGAAGCCCAATGAAGGTGAAGGCCTGCATGGCTGAAGCCGCCACCACCAGCCCCATGGGATCCGCCAGGCCGATATCCTCGCCGGAGAGGATGATCAACCGGCGCAGGATAAAGCGCGGATCTTCGCCGGCGTAGAGCATCTTCGCGAGCCAGTAGAGGGCCGCGTCCGGATCAGAACCGCGGACGGACTTGATAAAGGCGCTGATGGTATCGTAATGGGCATCCCCATCCTTGTCATACAGCACTGCCCGCCTCTGGATTGATTCCTGGGCCACCTCCATGGTGACATTGATGATCCCCTCAGAGTCGGGTGGGGTTGATTCCACTGCCAGTTCGAGTGCGTTCAAGGCATTCCGCGCATCCCCGCCGGATACATCGATCAAGTGGGAACGAGCCTCCTCGTCCAGGCGGACTTTGCGCTTCCCGTAGCCTCGGTCAGGATCCGCCAGGGCCATGTCCAGGATCCTGCCGGTTTGTTCGTCCGTCAGTGGCAGCAGCTGGAACACCCGTGAGCGGGAGACCAATGCCCCGATGACCTCAAAATAGGGATTTTCAGTGGTCGCCCCGATGAACAGGATGGTTCCATTCTCCACGTGGGGCAGGAGGGCATCTTGCTGGGCCTTGTTCCAGCGGTGGACCTCGTCCACGAAGAGGGTGGTCTTCTTTTGGTACATGCGCTGGCGTTCCTTGGCTGCGTCGATGACCTCCTTCAGCTCAGCTTTACCGGCCAGCACAGCCGAAAGGGTCTCGAAATGGCTTTTGGTGCGGTTGGCGATCACCTGTGAAAGGGTGGTCTTGCCGGTTCCGGGCGGTCCCCATAGGATGATGGAGGAGAAAAGCCGGTCAGACTCGATGGCGCGGCGCAATAGCTTGCCCGGCCCGATAATGTGATCCTGCCCCACGTATTCGTCGAGCGTGCGCGGGCGCATACGGGCCGCCAACGGGGCATCATTCTTCATCCGTTCTTGCATGGCATGTTCGAAAAGATCCATAAGGCGTCGATTATATCGCGCCGATTGTGGAGGAAAAGGTGAACTTTGACCTAAAGTGTATAATAGGAGTGGGTCGTCATCTATTACTGGTATGGTGGGATACGAGGAAAGGCAATCCGTCTTTGGGCAGGGATTTTGGAAAGTCTGGCAATGATCTATGGAGGATGAGTTACATGTCAAAACGTCTTTTCACTGTTTTTTCGCGGATTTTGAGTATTTTCATCATCCTGCTGGTTGTTATAATGGCCCCAGAATTGATTAAAGCCGCTAACCGGACTGACATTATCGGGCCGGCGGGAAGTGTCGCCTTTGGTACTGAATGTGACGGTCCTGACCAATGGAAACTTCGTCATCGCCGATCCCGCCTTCACTCCAGGCGGCGGTCCTTCCTCGATTGGAGCCGTCTATCTTTATGATGGTGATACTCTCCAATTGATCAGCACATTGACTGGCAGTCAGGCCGGAGATGGGATCGGCGCCGGTGGAGTCACACCACTCACAAACGGAAATTTCGTGGTAAACAGCTATTTTTGGTCCAATGGGGTGATAATGTCTACCGGCGCGATCACATGGTGCAGCGGAATAATCGGTTGTAGCGGCGAGGTGTCAGCTTCCAACAGCCTGATCGGAAGTGAAATTGGCGAGTTAATCGGCTTTGGCGGGGTAAGCGCACTTTCCAATGGCAATTACGTGGTCAATGATCCATTTCGGGATAATGGTTCTATCACTGATGCCGGTGCGGTGACATGGTGTAGTGGGATAACCGGCTGCAAAGGGGAGACTAATGCATCCAACAGCTTGGTGGGGATCTACAGTAATGATATGGTTGGCTCCAGCGATTATTTTCATTCAGGCGTATACATACTTTCTAATGGCAATTATGTGGTAATAAGCCCCAAGTGGGATAATGGAACGACAACGGATGCAGGCGCCGTGACATTCTGCAATGGGACAGCCGGCTGCCGGGCGCGGTCAACGCCTCCGATAGTCTTGTGGGTGGTCAGAATTATGACCAGGTAGGTGATGGTGGCCTGTTTGGGGATATGATTGAGTTGACAAATGGTAATTATGTAGTGAACAGTCCTTATTGGAATAATAGTTCTGTTGAGGGGGGTGCCGTGACTTGGTGCAGCGGCACAATCGGCTGTCTCGGGCCTATCAAAGCAGATAACAGCGTGGTGGGTACTCAAAATGGGGATGGATTGGGATATTACCCTGTAATCGCACTAGTGAATGGTAACTTTGTGATCTATAGTACGTCTTGGAATAACGGCGCAGTTGTACATGCGGGTGCAGCCAGATGGTGCAATGGAACCAGTGGTTGTGTTGGTCCAATGACGCCAACCAACAGCCTGGTGGGAACTCATAATAATGATGGCGTCGGACAGACGAGTGATTTAACCAATAGTAACTATGTCGTCCGCAGTGCACGATGGGATAATGAATGCCACCCCTGATGTAGGAGCAGTAACCTGGTGTAATGGAATGAGCGGTTGTGTGGGTCCTGTCACTGTGACGAACAGTCTCGTGGGTTCCCATACCGGTGATGATGCCGGCGATGGCGGTCCTTATCACTTGACGAATGGCAATTATGTGGTGCTTTATCCGTATTGGGACAATGGCTCAACCTTGGATGCCGGAGCCGCCAGATGGTGCAGCGGGGCAGGTGGTTGCACAGGCCCAATCACCCCGGCTAATGCCCTGGTGGGTTCCACCACCAATGAAAATGTAGGTATGCCAGGTTTTACACGACTTGCCAACGGAGCTTATGTTCTAAGCCATAATGGGATCATCTGGTGCAGCGGAACGAGCGGTTGTATCGGGCCGGCAGTATCTGCCAACAAGCTTGCCAGCGGCGGTCAGGTATATCCTCTCTCGAATGGCAATTTTGTGGTCAGTAACACCGGTTGGACGAATGGTTCAGCAACCGGGGCGGGTGCAGTGACCTGGTGCAGTGGGACTAGTGGTTGTGCCGGTACCGTTACAGCGGAAAACAGTTTGGTGGGTTCCGCAACAGGGGATGATGTCGGTGATGAAGTGATAGCCTTCCCGAATGGTAGCTATACCGTTTATAGTAAGTCTTGGGATAATGGTGCAGTGGCGGACGCTGGAGCAGTAACATGGTGCAACGGAACGGGTATCTGCGCCGGTCTGGTATCGGAAACAAATAGCCTGGTCGGATCACAAGCCTATGACTTTGTTGGTTCCGATGGAATTACCCCTCTTTCGATTGGCACCTATGTAGTTGTCAGTTCTCTTTGGGATAATGGTTCTCTGGCAGACTCCGGAGCAATCACCTGGTCAGGTGAAGCCGGAGGCGTTACCGTTGGACAAGATCTCAGAAGCGAACAGTGTCCTGGGTGAAACCGCGAGTGAAGGTCAATCCATGATTTTTACCTATGATGCTCTCAAGTTTATGCTGATCGTCGGGCGCCCGGCGGAACATAAACTTACAGTATTGGCCCTTTCAGTGACAAAGGTCTATCTTCCTCTGGTGAGGAGATAGAATCCATAATTAATGCCTATGCCTCGAAACCGCTATAAACGAAACCCCTCTCTGAACGAGAAATATCCTCCTTCCGAGCCGTGCTCCTGCGAGGTTTGCCTGGCTTATTGCCTCCGCCCTGGCTGGTGGACGGTGGCGGAGGCCAGGCAGGCTATCGAAAAGGGATACGCTTCCCGGATGATGCTGGAGGTGGCGCCGGAAGGCGGTTGGGCAGTGCTTTCCCCGGCGTTTCGCGGCTGCGAAGGCTATATCGCCATCCAGGAGGTCTCCAGGAACGGCTGCAATTTTCTAAAGAATGGACTCTGTGAGCTTTTCGGGACCGGTGTGCAGCCGCTGGAGTGCCGCTTCTGCCATCATGACCGGAAGGGGTTGGGGATGGAGTGCCACACGGCTCTGGAGGCGGACTGGCATACGCCCGAGGGGCAGGAATTGGTGGAGGCCTGGAAAAACCTCCGGCAGATCAAAATCAATTATTGATAGCAGGCGGATCTGCTGGCCCTTCTGCAAGATAGCACAAGCGCAGAATCTTCAGTTCATCGTAGGTCACGGTCCCATTCATTTTGTCGAAAATGGGTTTGAGCAGATCGGTTCCCAAATCGGTAAAGGCTTCAAAAACACCGGCTTGTTGATCGGGGGTTAAAGTTGAAAAGGCCAGTAAATCCGTGCCTCTTTTCAATTTATTGCCGGCCATCACATAGCGGGCCAGGTGGTCGAGGATGGTTGCCGGCTGGACCATGAAACGATCGCACAGTTCCTGAATGGATTCACCGTTGTTGAAGGCTTCGCTCACGATCATATAGCGGCGATTTCCATCGCTCTTACCCGAATCAAAGCCATCGCCGTCAAAGGATCTATCAGCCCCGCGTTTTCTGCCTGAACCGGAATGTTCTTTCTCGGCGATCTTATGTTTTTGACAGTACGTAGTGATCAGCTCGAGGAATGTCTCCCCATATTGGTTCAGCTTGACCCGGCCGATGCCGCTGATCTGCAAGAGGCTTTCCAATGACTGGGGGAAATAAGCAGCCATCTCCACCAGGGTCCGGTCGGAGAAGATGACGTAGGGGGGTACACCGGCCGCATCCGCCAATTCCTTCCGGCGAGCGCGGAGGAGGGCAAAGAGGGCGTGGTTGTATTCCAACTCGGCTTTGTTGGCCTTCTTGGAGGCGCGCTCTTCCACCTCCTGCAATTGACCCATGATGCGGGTCCGGTCCCGCAGAGCGGAGGCGGCTTTGGAGGTCAGGCTGAGAACGCGAAATTCGCCCTCCTGATTGAGGTAGCCCAGCTGGACGAGTTGCCTGGCTAAATGCATCCATTGTTTCTTATTCAGCTCGCGGCCGATCCCATAGGTGGACACTTTGTCGTGCCCATATCTAAGGACTTTTTCCCCTTTGGAACCCAATAATACTTCCACCACGTAGGCGGCGCCGAAGCGTTCACCGGTCCGCTTTACGCAGGAGAGGAATTTCTGGGCCGGGATGGTGATGTCCGTCAGGCTGGGAGGTTCGGCGGTGCAGTTATCACAGTTGCCACAATTTTGGAGTGAGTACTCTTCCCCAAAATAGTTCAGCAGCGGCTTTCGACGGCAGTTGATCTCATCTTCGGCGTATCTGACCATGGCCTCCAGGTGCTGATCGGCCACCTGGCGTTCTTCCCCTTCTTTCTGGTTGATGAAATACCTGAGCTTGGCCACATCCGCATAGCTGTAAAGGAGCAGGCAGTGGGCCGGCAGACCGTCCCGCCCGGAACGGCCGATCTCCTGGTAATAACTTTCCACGCTCTTGGGAAGATCATAATGGATGACGAAGCGCACGTTCGATTTATTGATGCCCATCCCAAAGGCGATGGTTGCCACGATGATCTGCGCATCATCCCGGCTGAAGGCTTCCTGGTTATGGCGTCGGTCGGAATCTTCGAGACCGGCGTGGTAAGGCAGCACCGAATACCCTTTGTTCGCCAACCCCTGGGTCAGCTCATCCACCTGCCGGCGGGAGAAGCAGTAAATGATGCCGGATTGGTCTTTGTGCTTTTCAAGGAAGTGGATCGTCTGGATGTACGGGTCACGCTTGGGGACTACTTCGATGTAAAGGTTATCCCGGTTGAAACTGGCTACAAATTCGTTCGATGCGGCAAAGTTGAGCATCTTGCGGATGTCTGCTCGCACACGGGTAGTGGCAGTTGCCGTCAGGGCGAGACAGACCGCTTCCGGAAAGCGCCGGCGGACTTCGATCAATTGGCGATACTCCGGACGGAAATCATGGCCCCACTCCGAGATACAGTGAGCCTCATCTATGGTCAGGCAATCGATCTTAAGCTCGCCCAATAAGGAGAACAGGCGTGGAGTCAGGAGGGTCTCGGGGGCCACATACAATAACTTGACTACGCCTCGGCGGAGAGAAATCCATATTGTCCTGATAGTCTTCCGGGGAGAGGGAGCTGTTCAGGAACAAGGCCGGGACACCCAGGGCTCGTAATTGCTCCACCTGGTCTTTCATCAAAGAGATGAGTGGGGATACCACTACCGTGAGACCGTCGAACAATAGAGCCGGTATCTGGTAGCAGAGGGATTTACCACCGCCGGTCGGCATGATCGCCAGCGTATCCTGGTGGGCCAGCACGTTTTCTATGACCTCGCGTTGGAGGGGGCGGAATGTATCGTAGCCGAAAATGTTCTTCAGAATGCTGGCGGGAGTGGGCATATGGTCACGGGAAAGTAGGATTACAGGAGAATGGATCGCGGCCTTTAACGGTACGGGTAAGCCTATCAAATATGGCTGTGAAAGAACTTTGATGGAGAGGCGAGCAGATCCGGATCAGTTTGCAGGCGTATAAGGCAGGGCAGCCCGCTCGAATTTCTGGAGGGGATAGACGTCCACCAGCTCGTACTCGCGGCTGCCGAGACCGTATTTTTCGGCATATTCGGTGGTGAGGTAGGGGTCCTTCAGCGGGCCGTGCAACTGACGGAAGGGATGGCCTTCGTGGAAATGCACTTCCATTGCCAGAGGCAGGTTCTCCTCGATAAGCTTTGTCTTTCCGATGGCATCCAGGGTGGCCTGCTCCACGGCGACGATGTCGTCCGAGCCGAAGACACCTACATCGGGCAGGATGGACATGGTAGTGAAACCGAAGCAGTCACACAGAGGTGTGATCTGGTTGGCCAGGTTGAGGTGGACGGCTTTCCCCGGCGCAAAGGTGGACATCGTTTCGCTGACCGAGATGGCGCAGGCTTCCATAAAGGATTTCAAAATTGACCCGGTCAATCTTCAGGCTTCCAGGCGGGGCCACTTTGAGGCAGCGGCCGCATTGGTTGCACTGCTCCATGTGCAGGTGCATGGTGCCGGGCTTCTGTTTATCTTCGACGATAGCCTGGAAGGGGCAGGAGGCGGCGATCTGCGGGATGGAGGTGGCGGGGTCCGGGCAGTTTTCCGGGAACCAGTATTGGTCATAGTGCATCGTGTCATGCATCTGGCCGCGGGTTTCGCCAGTCATGCAGCCGAGGGCAAGGTTTTTGATGGCAGCCCCAAAGCCATTGGAGGGGTGTCCCTTTACGTGGGCGAAGTTGACCAGGAAGGTGGCATCCTGGGCCATGCCGGCGACTTTCCAGGATTTGATGTTCTTGTATGGGCGGACATGTTCGTAGAAATATTTCTCGTCCGGGCCCCCGATAGGATAGACGGGGCAGCCGAGTGACTCGGCCGAGTAGCCGCGCGTTTCCGCTTCGTGCGTATCCCACCAGAGATCGGACACGAAGGGCTTTCCGCCGCCGTCTTTAATGGCCTGGACCACCTTGCGGATGAAAACAGGATGAATAGTGGAATAACCAATCTGGTTGGCTGTGTGCATTTTGATGAGGACACGCTCATCCTTCACCCGGTCACGCAGGTGGAGTTGCTCGAGGATCAGGTCAAGTTTGGCGGGCAGAGTCTCTTTTGCCTCCAGGAGGGTCTGGCGGGCATTGCCGAAAAATACTTTGGTGGGCATGATGGATGTTTCCTTTCGTTGGGATTCGACGAATTATACCCTTCCCGGGCATAAATTACGCCCTTTTACCCCGTGGGATGCGCAATTTGTGACCGGGACATTATATAATTGATGTATGTCAGAATCGATGTCTTTTCTAAGATACAGCCTGCCGACCTACCGGGTGTGGCTGCGAGAGTGGACTCGCCAGCATGGAGCGCTGGAAGCGGAGGTCTTCCTGGAACGGGTGCGGGCGAAATATACTGAATTGTTGGCAGGCTCTCGAAAGTATTCACCGCCCGTATTGCAGAAGCTCCATTTCGAGAAAAATATCTTGCCTGCCGTCGCGGCCTATAAAATTTTCTTGATGGACGGGAATAGTCCTGAGACGGCAATGACGGCGCTCGATAGTCTTCTTGAAGCTGGGATTGCCGGACAAAAACGGCTGTATAGATTTTGGGGGAGGTTTCCCTTCTTCTTTGACATGCTCCGGTGGACATTGAAGCCGTTGACGCGGCTGCAATATCCGCAAGAGGGATGGCCTATGGATTTTCCGGATCTTGGCCCGGATGTGGTCGGGTTGGATGGGCATGGCTGCTTTTATCTGCAGGTGTTGACCGAATATGGAGTCCCGGAACTGACCCGGCATTTCTGCCATCTCGACGACGTGCTCTACGAGGGCGTAACCCCTTATATCCGATTTGAAAGAACACAGACCCTCGGACGAGGGCGGAAGATGTGCGATTTCCGATATTATCGGGTGAAGGTTCTTTAACCGACCGCAGTGACACCGGCCGGTTTTTCACCTGTGCCGCGAATGTTGATGAACTTCTTCAAAATATCGAACCAGAAAGGGGCTCCCTGGGCGGCGCCGGCTGCGGTGATGAGCAGCCCCAGCAATTTCGTGATCCAGGCAGCCAGGTTATCCAGGTTGACCGGTTGGGTGTTGACCAGGGGAACACATACGTTGCGGAAGTGGATTCCCAGCAGGCGGCTTGGATTTCCTTGCAGGTCATAGGCGGATGGGGAGGAAAGGTCGCATTTAACCGATCCCGTAAAATCAACCGGATTGGTCGTCCAGCCGAAGGGGAAATTGAGGGCTTGGAGCTGTTTTTGCAATTCCGGAATAGTCTGGATTGGGTTTTGAACGGAGCCATCCGGGTTGGTGGATACGGCTGCGGTCTGCTGGCCGGCCGTGTAATCCTGGGCCTGGGCGATGATGGCTTGCCGGAGAGTGGGTTCCCGCCAGAGGCTGTTGGCCACATTGATGGAATCCACATTGAGGATCAGGGCCAGGCCCAGCCCGATCAAAAAGGCGGAGAATTGGGCTTTGCGCTTGTAGGCGCCTGAAAGCCGGTCCATGCTATCGTTGAACCAGGACTTCGATCTGGGCACGCATTCTGGTCACGGCGGCTTCACCTTCCAGCAATGTAACCTGCGCATCCCGCAGGAGGGCTGTCAGAGCCGCCTTCAACCTGGGATTGGTGGCTCCCAGGATCATTAATCCCAAGCGGAACTGGCGCATACCGAGGTCTACTTCCGTCCCGGCAGGGGCAATGGTCCGTTCCTCATCGAAGAAATCCTGATAAAACCCATAGGCCTGCGGAAGAACTTCATCCAGGGTGGGCTGGATCTCCGGATATTTACGGCCAAAAGCGGAGATCTGCATTTTGAGCGAGTCGACCGCGGCCTGCCCCAAACCAGACATGGCAACCTGTTTGCCCGTATCCACAATGGTTTGCCAATCATTCAGCGCGAAGGTAAGCTGGCCCGGATCTTCCAGGGAAGCTGCGAGAGAGGCATCAATCTCAGCGGTGAGATCCTGGAGAGGCGATGTATCTTTTCCGGCATTGACCACGAGTTCAAATAAGGCCGAAGCGAATTTTGTTGAGGGTATATAAGAAGGTAAACGGCCTAATTTCTGTGGGTTTTTAGAAGGCCTGTATAAACTGGCGATGAGCGGGTGTTCGTATATCATCCTGGCCAGGTGATCGCTGTTCAGCATCTCCCGGATGGTCTTTTCCAGTTCTTTGGCGCGGCTATTGAGAATATTGCTGAGCCATTCCTGGAACGTCATGGCGGCTGATGCTCATGACGAGCCACATGAATACCAGACCGATAGCGACTTCGAGAATTTCCTGAAGATACATCGTATCCTCCTTCGATATCCAGACACATCCAGTATATAGAAAATAAGAAATCTGCACAAGTGGAAGAAACATGGTAAAAAAAGAGCGTCAAACGTCGAACGTCAAACGTCAGGAACCGTTCGCTGGTTTACGTTTACACGTTAGCATGTTTGCACGTTTCTCTGCAGACGACACAGCGGGAAAGGTCAGCACAGGCCGGTTGGTTGAGCTGTGGTAATTAAAAGTCACTTAATGCACTATTTTCGCGGGAACGAATGCTGTCAACGGACCTAAAACCGGATCCTGATAAAAATCCCTTCCACTCACCTGCACTACCTACAAAGAACATAGGCACGTGACATTTCAGGGACATGACATCAGGACATGTAAACGGAAAATGAAAAATACTCTTTGTGGTGGGGGTATGTCTTGGGTGAAGGTGGGATTGAATTCAAAAACAAAGAGGAACAATTCGTTTTCTCATCGTGAGGCAATGGAGTGTTGATAGTCGCTGGAAAGGGAGGCACCAGGATGGAGAGAAAGAGGTTGGGACCATGTACTATATCCTTACTTCCATTATAGAACGAATGTTTCATCTGTCAATCCCCCCAAACCAGGAATTGCCAAGATAAACGCGGGAAAATGGGAAGGGAGAAGAGTAAGGAATTTATTGCGAAGAACACAAAGGAATTTGAAGGGGCGGTTAAGGGTTGGCGGGATGAACTCTCACTATGGCGAGGACTCTTCAAACCTGGATGTACGCATGTTTCGGATGGCTTCGCGAAGATGAACCAGTCCATACTGCAGCTTTGACCCGGCTTTGAGCATGTCCACTTTGCCGGAGATCAAGTCTTGATGATATTCTCTGAAGCCAGGTGTAGCCAACTCCGCATCGATCGACAGGCCTGCCCGGGAAGCCTCCAGCAGTAATAAGGTCATGTAAAACATGGAAACAGCCTGACGCATCAGGAAGAAGCGTGCCCGGCGGTATTCGCCGGCCGGCTCGCCGAAGTAGGTCCCCAGGTAGTCTTCTTCCCGGGCTTCATCTTCGACAAAGAAGTTCGCGACGATGGCCAGGTCGACATATTCATCATTGAGGAAGGCGGATTCCCAATCCACCAACATGAGGCGATTTCCATCGTAGATGATATTTTGGGGTTTAAGGTCATTATGGCTGGCGACGAAGCCAGTCTCGTCGCTTGGGTAGATTGCCTGCACTTTGGCGTAGAGGCGGAAGAGCTCCCCGGTTGCGCTTTCAGGGAGGATATTGGCAGCTTGAAAGCGGCGAATGAATCCGTCGATCGAGCGAAAGTAGTTCACCACTTTGGGGAAACGAGGCAGGGAGTGCAGCTTGCGGAGGGTGGGTGCGATCAGCGGAATCAGATCGGCGCGGATAAGGTTTCGATTCGACAAAATCGGTGATGAAAATCCGGTCTTCGATGTTCGAATACAAAACCCGGGGAGCCAGGCCGGCCTCAGCGGCAGTTTGCTGGCAGGCGAACTCGTTCCCGGGGTCGCCGATGACCTCCGAACGCAGGATTTTGAGGAGGTAGGGATTATTCTTGACGATGATATTGAAGGCAAGGGCGGAACTGAGGCCGCCCGTGAGGGCCGAATGTCTTCATATTCACCCACGCCAAAGGCGGCCTGGAGGGCGCGGGTGACGGCGGGTTGTTTTAAAGTCGGGGATCATGGTGGCTCCTTGGGAGGGGGGCAATTTATTAGCTCTGCGGCGAGAGAATGGGATTCGCATACAAAAAAAACGATAGTGGACCTTCCTGCCGGATTGGCTCGTACAATGGCAAAGCTCTCGCTTGGGTGGCACATAAGACGTCCACATCAGTGGGGGGGCACGATATATCGTGCCATCTACGGTTTGATTTAAGATGGCCGGTTTGGAATACCCATGCAATATATCATTTTTATTTGGTTGGTTCAATTCGATAATTAGTCACAAAAAAAGAGGATATTCGATAATAGGAATTCATTCTGAAAGCGCGTATGATTAAGATAGGTGATCAGGTAATCAGGGTATGCGGAAGAAGCGGGTCTTCCGTTTTTTTGTTGATTGTTATCGGATTTTATGGAGATGGCAAAAAGCGAAGGAACAGCGTCGCCGCCGGCTGCTAAAATCCGAGATCTGCGGGTTTTCCTGTTTACTCTAATGCCGCCCCGGGAATAACAATTTGCATCATTGACCCCTTCGATGTATATTGTTTATATGGATCTAATGGTGGATAGAGAACAGAAAAGATCTTCCCCAAGCGAAGGAGATGCAGAATGCCACTCCTCAAGGCTATAGGCCTGAGCCATTCATACGGTAAGTTCCAGGTCCTCTCGATGATGGAGGTGGCGCTAGAGCCTGGAGAAATAACCGTCCTGGAAGGGCCGAACGGGTCGGGTAAATCGACATTGCTGCAGTGCCTAAGTGGAGTATTGAGCCCAACGACAGGGGAAATCCGGGTAAATGGGTACGATATTCAAACGGATGAACCGGAGGCGAAGCGGGCGCTGGCGTTCGCACCGGATGTGCCGCGTTTCTACACCGAATTGACTGCTTGGGAACATCTACGATTCCTGGCACTCATCCACGGGGCCGGGGTTGGGTTTGAAGACCGGGCAGAGGCTTTACTACGTGAGTTTGGACTGTGGGAGGCGCGTAGACGTGCTGCCGCACCATTTTTCGTGGGGGATGAGCCTGAAACTTGGACTGCTTTGTGCGCTCATCCGCCCTTTCCGGGTGCTCTTGCTGGACGAACCCACATCGGCGCTGGACCTGGAGAGCAGCAAGCTGCTGATCCAGCGTTTGATCGAGGAAGAAAGGGCGGGGCGGCAATCATGCTCTCCTCGCACGATCCGGAGTTGAAGGCCGGCCTGGCCGACCGGGTTCTTCTGATGAGAAGAGGGCATTTGCATGCGGCCTGAGGTGGAACCCGTCTGGCTTCTTTTTCGGAGGCGGGTCATTTCCCGGTTGGAATATTGGTGCCTCATACTGGGATTTGATATGCGGGACCACTCGCTTACAAACCGCCTGTATTTCATTTATTTCTTTCTTTTTTGGGCGACCTGGGCCATGGCTGTTTTCACGTTATGCGCCTCCAGCCTGGTCGATTTTCTCGCTGAGCGTAGAGGCGGTTTCACTAACTTCACTGGCAGTACAGCTGGGAGCTTTCGCGTTGGCGGCGTGGACCCTGATCCAGTTGTGGCGGTTCAGCAGACGCAGCCCATTTGTGTTCAATGAGCCCGATGCCTACCTGCTGTGCCAGTCGCCGGTCAACCGCCGCAGCATTGGGCTGGCGTGGATGCTGATGGACTGGCTGGGAACGGCTCCCATATTCCTGGCGGCCGGGATCGTATTGGCTTTTGCCATCAAAGATGCCAGCCTGGCGGGAACGGTCAGGGTGGAAGATCTGCCGGCTTATCTACTAGCCGGCATGAGGACGATAGCGATAGTCCTGCCGCTGCAGTTGGGCTTGCAAGCCGGCACGTGGGGCCTGGGAGCTCTGCGCATAGCCAGAAATGGACCACGGCGGGGGGAGATGCAATTCCGACTCCCGGTCATCCTGGCGGGCATGGCTTTATTTACTTCAATTTTTGCCTCCATCTGGCGGACGGTTTTCCTTTTTCCGCTGGCATATCCTCTGCAGGCGGCTTTTCTGGCAGGAGAGCCTCTCTCCACCTGGTTATTCCAGGCAGGCGCGGCTCTGGCAACGGCCGGATTGGGACTGTTGCTTCTCCTGGCAACCGCGGGGAAAATCCATCTTGGGCGGGGCGGCCCAGGAAACGTGATTGGTGTCCGCCCTGAACCTGGCTCGAAGCGCCCAGAATTTCTCTTTGGCAGAATTGATTGTGAGGGACAGCCGACTGAAGGTTTCTCATTCTCCGAGCCGGCTGCCTGCACGGAGCGGAGCATTGGCCCTGGTCTGGAAGAGCCTGGTACAGACACGGGCCTCCATCACTGCCAGCTCGACCTTTCGGTGGTTGTTGGTTTTCTTGGCGGGCATAAGTTTTTTGGTCATAAAAGGGTGGAGCGCTCAATTGGTGGCCGGCCTGGCGTGGGCTCTTATCCTGGGAAATCTTCTGACAGTCCGCTTGCGGAGCGACCTGGCGTGCTGGTGGCGATTACGCTCCATGCCGGTCCGGTCAAATAAATTTCTCCTGGCCGAGCTGGGTCCGGAGTGGGCGCTGGGGCTGCTACTGGGTTGGTTGGGATTAGCGACGTACATCCAGCAGCACCATTTTGGTTGTTTATGGCGTTGCTGCTTCCATTCCTGGCTGCGAACGGGGCGTTGGGGACGGCGAAGGGATATCCTGGATCACGCCAGCCCGGCGGTGTTGATGGCGCCGGCTTATGCCGAGGAAAACGTACCCACGCTGGATATCCTGGGTGTTCTGACCATTTTGGTCGCGGACGGCGTTCCCCTGGGAATGCTGCTTTGGGGCGTTTCTTCCAATATCTTTATATGGGGAACAGCGGCTCTGCTATTATCCGCCGCCTTCACGGGCCTTCTTTTTCGGGCAACGAATTCGGTCTACCGGAGGATGAATTTAAGTGAAGCCCAGTGGAACTTTATTATCGAAAGCGCTCAGAATTTTCCAACCTGAGTTTGACAAAATCCGAGGATTGGGTTATTATATCCGCTGCGGATATATCCTTGGCGGTTATATAGAGGCAATTAAATGGCAAAAGTAACAGATCCACATTCAACACCCCCTTTACCCAGCCGTTTTTCACATCCTGCTCTCCCTGGCGGATGGGGAAAAACACGGCTATGCCATCATGAAAGAGGTGGAAGCCCAGACTGACGGAAAAATGAAAATGGGGCCCGGCACTTTGTACGGCTCAATTAAAAGGATGTTGGCAGCCGGCCTGATCCGGGAGACCGGCGAGCAAGGGGACAATGAAATCGAGGCCGAACGCAGGCGCTACTACGGATTAACACGGTATCGGCGAGGCGGCACTCACTGAAAAAAGCCGGCGCCTCGAACAGGCCGTACAAGCCGCCAAACGCAAGAATGTGATCCCTTCGGCAATCCATGCAGAGGTGTGACGCATGAATAACGGCAGGCAGATCGAAATCTCCCGCAGGATTTATGGCCGGCTGGTAGGCCTGTATCCACGCGAACACCGAAAAGAGTACGGGACTGAGATGGAGCGGCTTTTCACAACCAATACATGGAGGCCCTGGCAGCCGGGGCCGATTGGGATTGCTGCGGCTGTGGCTGTGCACCCTGGCCGGTCTGTTCAGAAACGTCCCCAAGGAAGATTTCTGTTTTCCCCAATTCTTGGCTCTTGGACTTCTGCAAGGCGTTCGCCGGGCAGGCGTCTGCCGTGGAAGGGAGTGGCGCTGGCGGGCCGGTACCGGGCCCGGCCGTATTTATTGCACAAATGGGCCAGTTGAACGGGAAAGACTGGTTCTTCAGCACGAGGAGCTGGGCGGCCTACGTTTTCCTTATCCCGGTCGCGATCACCTGGACCACTACCAGGAAATTCCCCATCTGGGGTTTCATCCGCTGGGCTTCGTTTTTTTTTATCCTTATATTTCCGTGGGTGGATGGGAGAACAGGTGGCTTTACCGATTTTCTCTCCTATTCATTCTGCCTCTGAAAAGATGGCTCCAACCCGGTAACAATGTTTTATTGGGGACGGTTTCCTTGGTGTGCCACATCCTGGCCTCGATCCTGTTTTTTCTGATCCTTGGGTGATAGTCCTCTGGCGTTAAAAATTCAGCCGGGCGCCTGGGTATGGCTCTAGCGTGTACGCGGCCCTTGTTTTCATTTACAACCATTCTGGGTTTGGTCAGCACGCTCAAAAAAGTATGGCTTCTTCCCCCATTATTCCATTACCCACTCAGTATATATTTCTGATCGGTTCATCTATAATTTCGTGGATAAATGGTATCCTTACATTTTCCTGTTGTATTGATCTTCCTGGAGACTTTTTCTGGCGTGAACAACGGCGGCCGGGGCTACCTTATTGCTGTCTGGGTTACCTGCTGCCGGTGATGGTTTTTGGTACCTATAATCATTTTTCCCGGGAAAAAGGCTTACGGATATAGCTTTCCCCACCGGATGGATGAACACGGTTGTATTGACCTGACCGGCTTTGCATCGGGTTGATCGCGCCGATCTGGCTGGTGCGGGTGATTTCGAAACGAGGCCAGACCCTGGCCGTCATGGTCCCGGCGACGGTGGCGATATTCTCTCAAATCGGTCTGCAGATCGCTTCGGCCTTTGCATAGAATAGCAAATTCTATCGCATGTGGCCTTTGAACTATACCCTGGGGACTTTTATGCCCTTATTGATAATGCTGGCAGGTTGCTTCCTGGCAATCGAGCTGTACTGGCCGGCCGCGAGGGACGGCGAGAAATTTTTCTCCTGAGGCGATAAGAAGAAAAGGCTGCTCACAAGCTAGCAATGGAGACTCCAAAGGCCGAGGTCGGGGGAAGAGTTATCGTTGAAGCTCTTGAAGGTAGGGCGGCGGGGATGATCGTCCTGGAATAATTGATGAAGAAAAGAAAGGGAGCAGAGATTGCTTGAGAATCCAACATCCCCTGAAAAGGGGATGTTGGGTTGAACTTGCAGCGAATACGACAGGATTCGAACCCACGCTCTCGGCCTTGAAAGCGGCTGCATGTTTGGCCGCCTACCCACACAACTCTGACCAGCCGGCGGGTCTTTAGTTCGAGGTGGCAATGGTGAGCGATCCGATCAAGGCATCCAGCTGATCGAGATCAGGGTTGTAGGCGCCGGGCTCGAGACCCTGGAGCATCTGCCGTGCGTCGCCGTAGTACCCCATCCAATTGGCGTTCATGTCATTGAAGTCAGGCACGGGAACCCCGCCCGGCGGCACCACGCCGCCCGGTTGGCCGTCTTCGGGCAGGCCGGGCGCCGTGACCGGCAAGATAGCGATCACATAGTATTGCCCATCGTCGGTCAAACCCTCGAAGTGATAGATCAGCTCGTGGTTGTTAATGATCGCGCGGGCCATTGCGTATTCAGTCACCATGCGCACACCCCGGCCATGTTGGAACGGGATGACCTTAACCTGGGCAGCCAGGGCTTGCGATACGTTGAAAAAAGGCACAGCGGGCAGCTCTTTGACATTCACCATGGAGCTTTGGGCTAACACCGCGCTGCAGCTGTTCGAGGCTTTGGGCCGCGGCCCCGCGTTCCTGCAACTGGGCGTAGGCTTGCGCCGGATAGACGTAGATTTGCGGTTGAATACATATTTGTCCTCAAGCGCATAGCCGTCCAGCTTGAACTGAATGTGTTCCGGCGCGACATCCCACGGGGCAACATTGTCCCCTTTGGCCTCAGGCACGAGCGTGCCGCTTCCCCCCGCGGCTACCCCGGTCGGGATCACCAGACTCAGCCGGTCAAACGACACCGCCGTGCCAGGAAGAGAGGCTCGCGGTAGGGGTGGTCGATGGCTCAGCCTTCACCGTGGGCGAAGCGACCGCCGTTGGGTTGGCCAGCGTTGGCGCAGGCACAACCGTTGGCGTTGGCGCGACGGTAGGCGCCGGAGGCACCAGATTGCCGCAAGCCGCCAGGCAAAATCCGGCCACCAGGGCGGCGATTAGTAAAGCAGAAAAGCGTTTCATTTTGTTTCCATCCTTTCAAGGAAGCGAACTTGTGGAAAATCGGTTCATTTCTCAAAGTAAGTATATAGGCGGGATGCCGGAAAATCTACTCTCCAGCGGTAAGGTTTTCCACAAGCCAGTTGGACAGTTCCTAACCGGACACATGGACAGGTCTTTTTTAGCCGGTAGAGAGGGGCGGAAATGTGGGCAGCATCGTAATATGATCCTAGAGTTCAACAGCTCAAGATACAAGAAGGAGAACAACATGTCTCAGCTTCGTCGACGTTTCCCCCGGAGTATTACAATCGCCATTCTGTTGGCGTTTTGCGGTGTATCCCTCGTCGGACTGGTAGTGGGCGGCTGTATCGTGTCTCAGCCGGCCAACCCCCTCGAGCCCACGCTGACGGCTGCGATTCCGACGCTCACAGAAGCCAGTTCCACTTCCACGCCCCCCACAGCGAGCGGCGACGATACGCTGACCATCCTGAAAAACAACCGGGTCCCCGCCGGCGATTGGCGAGATGAAGCCATCCGGCTGAAAGGTATCCCCGACATTCCCGAAGTGGTGAGCACGACGCCAGCCAACTACGCTCTTGGCGACTCGACGGACTTCTATGTCATCAATGCCGACACCCGGGAAAGCCGCAAACTCTCGGCACAGTTGGTCTACGAGACTCAGAATGTCTACTTCTTCGTCGAGAAGGGCGTTCAAGTCAACGATAGTGATGTCAAGAGCCTGGTAGACGAGTTTCAGAACAAGACCTACCCCACCAACCGCGAGTTCTTCGGCAGCGAATGGATCCCCGGCGTGGACGGCGACCCGCGCCTGTACATGCTGTACGCGCGCGGGATAGGCAAGCATACCCAGGCGTACAGTGATTCGGTCAGCGAGTTTTCGCACCTGGCCCATCCCTATTCCAACGAAAAAGAGATCATTGTGCTCAACGCCGATGCCGGCCCATTGAACGACCCCTATTGGCGTCCCACCTTAGCCCACGAGTTCCAGCACATGATTCATTGGTACCAAAACCGCAACGCCGAGACCTGGTTGAACGAAGGCGCATCCATGCTGGCCCAATCTATCAATGGGTTCGATGCTGGTACCAAAATGTCCTTTCTCAATGGGCCCGACTTGCAGCTGAACGCCTGGGCCGACTTAAGCAGCAGCCTGGAATGAAGCGGGCGGCCACTACGATGCGGCCTATCTTTTCATGAAGTATTTCCTCGACCGCTTCGGCAGCAAGGCCAGCCAAACCCTGGTGGCCAACCATGCCACCGGCATAACCGCCGTGGACAGCACCCTGGCGACCCTGGGCCTGACCGACCCGGAAACCGGCAAGACCCTGACGGTTGAAGATGTGTTTGCCGATTGGGCGGTGGCCAACTTCCTCAACGACAGCAGCCTGGCCCAAGGGCAGTACGGTTACAAGGGCTATACCGAAAAAGTCCCCAGCCCCACTGACACCATCTCCGATTGTCCGACCGGACCTATTTCGGCCAACGTGCACCAGTTTGGCACGCGCTACATCGAGATCACCTGTCACGGCAACCTGACCATCAACTTCACCGGCTCACAGCACGTGCCGCTGGTGCCCACCCAGCCGCACAGCGGGCGCTACGCCATGTGGAGCAGCCGCGAGGACGAAAGCGACACCACCCTCACCCGCGAGTTTGACCTGAGCGGTGTAAAATCCGCCACCCTCAACTATTGGGCCTGGTGGAAAACCGAGTCGGATTACGACTATGCCTACGTGGAAGTTTCCGTTGACGGTGGGAAGACGTGGAAGATCATCCCAACCCCCTCCGGCACCGATGCCAATCCCGTAGGCAGCAACATGGGCTGGGGCTACACCGGCTGCTCGGGCGGCGGCGAGACGGGCAAGGGCTGCAGCGCGCAATGGATCAATGAGAAGGTGGACCTATCGGCCTATGCCGGGCAAAAAATCCAGGTGCGGTTTGAATATATCACCGACGCGGCGTTGAGTTATGAAAGCTTGATGCTGGACGATATCTCCGTGCCGGAAATCAACTACACCTGCAGCTTTGAGAAGGACACTTGCGGATGGGACAGCCAGGGGTTCGCGCGCGTGGATAACGTTTTGCCTCAGACGTTTGTGGTACAGCTCATTCACCAGTCGGGCGGCCAGACCACCGTCGAACGCTTGCCGCTGGATGCCAACCGTCAAGGGAGTCTGTCGCTCAACCTGAAGAGCCGCGACACCGCGATCCTGGTCGTCTCGGGCACGGCGCCCTTCACCACCGAAGAGGCGAGTTTCGGGCTGGAGATCAAATAGCGCTCCAAGATCTCCGAGGCAGATCGCCGGAATGAAGTCGAGGGGGCGGCAGTATGACCCAATTTTAATGGGCCGCTTGACAGGGGGTATCCACCCTTGATGATACATCTACCGAGCGGAAAATATAGGTTGTATCCTTGTAGTAATAAAATGAATTTTCAAGCAATGGCATATTTGCGGAAAAATACTTGTTAAAAATGATCCGAAATATGTTGACATTGGAGATATCCTGGGGAATATCGCCTGGCTGCAGGCCGGGTAAATAATACGCAGCGAAATTAGAAAATCGTTCTTGAATGCACGTATTCGCGGCTGAGCTAAAGTCAGTTAACATGCCAGGGCCATGATCGGATTGCAGGAGGATGACCGGCGGAGTCTTTGAGTTTTGCAGGATTGCATCAACCAGATTCTCCAATTGGTGGTTGACGTACTGCACCTGTCCCACGTACCCCTGGCGATATTGTTCTTGAGTAAATGGATAATCATCGCCATCATTGAAACTAAATGGATAACCCGGCTGTTGCGCATTTCCATCTGAATCAAGCACGAAAGGCGGATGAGGCGCAGTGATATGGGCAAAAACAAATTTCGGGCCTGCCAAACTGGTAATCTGTGCCAGGGCATTGAAGCTATACCGCAACAGTTCGCGGTGGGCCTCATTCGAGGGCACAAAGGCGATTTTTTCAAGCAAGGGAATGATGGCTCTTAAAGGCGTATGGGTAAGTAGAGCCGATTCGAAAATCATTGAGCACGATTGGCGCAACCTTGTATATTTGCGTGGGCGGATTATCGGTGATGCCCCAATCGGTTGAGATGGTTATGGTCCGATAGTCAAGACTCTCCAGCATGGAGCGGGTTTGGCTATGGTCAATAAAGGGCGCCATCAACCACCAAAGATCGCTGTCTTGCAGACCCGGGGTAAAAGAATCGATGTAATCCATATTTTAATGTAGATGCAATTGAAAGCGCGGTCTTGGGATAATTGGAATGGTTTTGTTCAGGGACAACAAAACCCTTCGACTCGAGCGCGCTAATAAAGTCATCGTTGTCGAAGTCATACAGGCCATCCAGAACATCAGCGCGGGCGTAGCCATCCAGAACAATATAGTAGATATCGGGCCTGGTTTTTGGTTCGGCAAGGTTGGCCAGCAAAGGCGGATCGGCATTTAGGATCCGGGAATAATACGATCCGGGTACATTGGCCAATTTTGAAAGAAAGGAGAATCCGGAAAAAAACACCAGTAGAAAACTAACGAGGCTAAGGAGTAAGCCGATTTTCTCCACCGTTATTTTCCGCTTACGCAGGTAGGAAAAGATAAACCCGGCCAAAATTGCCACCGCAGATATTTCCAGTGCCGCCATAAAAAATGGCGCCGTAGAGAAAATACCAAGAGCAAAGATCGTCAAAAGCAAGCTTGCCAGGTACAAATTCTTTCCAGTAATCCGGTAAGCCGGCCAGATCAATAAAATCAAGCCGAACCAAAGCAGTAACAGTGGGCGAAGGATCTGGTCAGGGGAAGCAATTACGTCCGAAGAAAGATACACAAAAAGGACGGAGGCCAGGGTAAAAAGGAATGGATGCAAGAGATTTAGGCGTTTCATAAATTTATTCATAATGATATGAACATGAGTGAATTATTTGATTCTATATCAAGAATTCAACAAAGGTACCACGTTTTTCAGAAGGGAAAAATTACAGCTCCACTATAATTTTTTGAGGATGTAAATAACGATTAATCTTCTGCAGTGATTTTTACGAGGCGATCATGAAGCGTATGCCATAAACTAAAATCTCCTCCATGAATTGGAGGAGATTTAAGCTTTACTGGCGGACCCGACCGGATTCGAACCGGCGATCTCGGCCTTGACAGGGCCGCATGTTAGGCCGCTACACCACGGGTCCAGGAGCGGGCTGAATATACCATATGGAATTTATAGCGTCAAGGAGCATCATGGAAGAAACGACTGAAGTCGTTACTACGAGGGATTTTAGGAGTCCGAATGATTGCGCAAATCGAGCAGTTATCAGTGAATGATGAATAGTGATTGGTGAATAGCGACCAGCAATCAACAATCAGCAGTCAACAATCCGCAATTTTCAGGGGGCGCCGTTGCCGAAGAGGGAGGGATCGGTGGGCGTGCGGCCGGAGGGATCGTAGACGTAGACGTAATCGCCCAGGTTGGCCCAATCATAGAGCCAATGGCTGTCACCCAGGGAGAGGTTGACGCAGCCGTGGCTCATGGGATAGCCGAAGAAGTTGTGCCAGTAGGCGCCGTGGAGGGCTCGTTTTTCGTCGAAGTACATGGTCCAGGGGACATCTTCAACGTGGTAATAATCCGATGCATCGGCGGCTCCGCTCATGTCTTCGCTGTCCTTCTTTTCATAGATCTGGAAGATGCCGGGGCGGGTCCACAGGTTTTCGATGCCGGTGGCGGTCATGGTGGCAAAAATGAGCCGGTTGTCCTGATAGACGGCCAGGGTCTGCTCGGCCAGGTTGACCTCGATCCAGCGGCTAACCGGGAACGCCATCCGGCGGCCCAGAGCGAGGTTGCACGCGGGCGACCTGGCGATCGTCGATCCACTCATCCAGGCCGATCCTGGCCCAGGTGAGGCCGTCCGCATCTTTGCGTGCCGTAGACCTGGACCACGTTGAAGCGGCCGTATTTGTTTCCGGTCGGCGGGGCGCTGAGGCTGGGGGCGGTGAAAGAGGACACATCCCCGAGGATCCAACCAAATCCATTTGTGGGAGTTGAGCTAAACAGGAGACCCTCGAATATTTGGAAGCGGCCCATGCGACCACCAAAATCACCCCTGACCCAGTAGCCGGAGCGGAGATGGTAAAAGGTGCCGCTGTCATTCTCAACGACATTATCGTAGGAGACATAGACTTCGCCCGGGCCAAGCTTCTGGCTGGAGGTGGAACTCGCTTCGGCGTCCTCGAGGGAGGAGAAGAGATAAATGGCGTGGCCTTCTCCGGTCAATTTGAAATAGCGGTAGGGGATGTCGGCCAGGGCCGGGTCCATGGGATAGGCCGGCAGAGGGCAGGGGCCGGTAGGGCATGCCCTCTGCGGCCAGGCCGGCCAGGTATTCGGAGGGGCCCAGCGGCAGGCAATCGCTGGGTGGTTGGGTGTACACCCCTGGTGGGCAGACGACTGAGCCCGCGACGGGCTCGTCCGCGGCAGGGGGAGTGCCCCGGGCGGCCGCGGGCGAGGCGGGTATTTGTATTATGGAAAATAAGAGCAGGACGGTAAAGAGGATTTTACGCATGTGAGACGAAGATTATAGCATGGTTCAATTTATGCTAAAGATTTGAGTTGAGATGGGCTTGTTAAGCCTGCACTCAATAGCCCTTTCCTGATACCAGATAAATCATAACTGAATTGTAATGTAATGGAATCGGTACTCGCTTGACACAAAATCTTCCCTGTGCTACAGTTACCATAACTCATGAAATATTAACGTTTTCCCAAAAACGGACCTCTCCAGAATTTTCGGAAAGAGATTAAGAAATAATTGGCAAGGAGGAAGATTTGACCAAGAATCGTACCCAATTGATGGTTGACCGTCTGCGCGAACTACAGGCCTCCTCTCCGGATACGGAGGCATCTGCGGTTGTGAGTGTGGACGGATTGAGCATCGCCTCCGCCTTGCCACAGGGAGTGGAAGAAGATCGTGTCTCGGCCATGTCCGCTGCCATGCTTTCCCTGGGGGAGCGCATTGCCACAGAACTCGGCCGCGGCTCTCTTGAACAAGTGTACATAAAAGGGGAGAAGGGCTACGTCGTCCTCATGTCGGTGGGGGAGGAAGCCGTTCTCACTGCCCTGGCACGTGAAAAAGCCAAACTCGGTCTCATCCTTCTGGACATGCGCCGGGCTGCAATGGACTTGTCGAAACTAATCTGAGGTGGCGAGGCATATGGTGCAAATCCCAAAGAGTGGTTATTTTTACGCCAACAAATTTGCCCGGATCTCCTTGATGGCCTATGAAGATGTAATGGGGAAAAATGGCCTCAACGCCATCCTCAACCTGGCCGGATTGAGTCATCTGATCGATAACTATCCTCCCGACAACCTGGAACGCGAATTTGATTTTGCCGATTTCACCGCCATCCATATTGGATTGGAAGATATGTACGGTCCTCGGGGCGGGCGCGGGTTGGCCCTGCGGGCCGGGCGGGCCACTTTCAATGACGGCCTCAAGTCCTTCGGCGCGCTGGCAGGCGTGGGCGACCTGGCTTTCAAGGTGCTGCCCCTGCAGGCCAAGATGCGGATCGGGCTTCCGGCTGTGGCCAAGATCTTTTCACAGATCACCGACCAACTTTCCACCGTCGACGAGACCGACGATGCATTCATCTGGACCATCCATCGCTGTCCCATTTGTTGGACTCGCACGAATGCCGATAAACCCGTGTGCTATATTTCCACCGGGCTGCTTCAAGCCATGCTTACATGGGTGTCCGGCGGTCTCGAATTCCGGGTGAACGAATCCAAGTGCTGCGCCATCGGCGATAAAGTCTGTGAGTTCGTCATCCAGAAAGAGCCTATTACGTAGAGAAGACCTATGACCGAGGCGGCCCAGAAGATCCTCATTGTTGAAGACGACCTCGATGTAGCTGAAATGCTGAATGCATATTTCCGCGTTCAGGGATACGAGGTCATCAACCGTCAACTGGGGGGAAGATGGCATCCGCTCATGCCTGGCATCCAAGCCGGATGTGGTCATCCTGGATATCCGCTTGCCGGATATAGACGGGTATGAAGTGGCCCGGCGATTGCGCGACAACCGCCGCACGGCCGATATCCCCATTATCTTCCTGACCGAAAAGCGGGACCGTTCCGAACGCCTGCAGGGCCTGGAATTGGGCGCGGACGATTACATCACCAAACCCTTCGACGTGCAGGAACTGCGCCTGCGCATCCGCAATGCCCTGCGGCGGGCCGAGCAGGACACTCCTCACAAATCCCGTCACCGGCCTGCCGGATGGCAGGTTGGTGGATGAGCGCCTGGCGGAGTGCCTGGATAAACTCAATTGGACCATACTGGTCATTTCCCTGGAGAACCTGGATACGTTCCGCGAATCCTACGGTTTCGTTGCCTCCGATGACGTCCTGCGGGCAGTCAGCCTGATGATCCATAATGCACGCAAGGAGATCGGCGGCCAGGATGATTTTCTGGGTCACCTGGGCCAAACAGATTTCGTTTTGATCACAACCCCGGATAAGGCCGGCAGCCTGAAGGAACGGATCCACAGCCGGCTGGAGCTATCCCTGGATTATTTTTATCCGATCAAGGATCGCGAGCAGGTGGGTGTCCGCACCAAACGCCTGAACTTCAAAATCGGATTGTTCCAAAAAGGCAAACAGGAATACGAGTTCGGTCCAGGATCTGAAAATGGCGCTTCTGCAAAAAAAACAATAGGAGTGGCTTGCGTATAGTCGTCGTTGTCCCAACATACAACGAAGCGGAGAACCTTCCAAAACTGGTCTCCGCTTTATTTGCGCTTCCGCTGGACCTATCCATCCTGGTGGTGGACGATAACAGCCCGGATGGCACAGGCCAGCTGGCGGATGAGCTGGCAGCGGCGAATCCGGACCACCTCAGCGTGATGCACCGCTCCGGGAAATTGGGTTTGTCATCCGCTTACCTGCAGGCTTTCCAAAAGCTGCTTCAAACAGATGTGGATGCGATCGGCCAGATGGACGCGGATTTTTCGCATGACCCCAATGCTTTCGTGGAGATGGCGAAGAAGCTGGATACCTGTGACCTGGTGATCGGCTCCCGCTATATCAAGGGGGGCAGCACGGACAGGGATTGGCCGGTCTGGCGGAAGGCCCTTTCGGCGTGGGGAAACTTTTATGCCCGCACCATCCTGGGAATGACCGGGATGGCCCCTCACGATGTGACCGCCGGCTTTCGGCTGTGGCGGCGGGAAACCCTGAAGGGGCTGCCGCTCGACTGTGTCAAATCCACCGGCTATGTGTTCATGGTGGAAATGACTTACCTGGCTTATTGCCTGCATTATCGGATCGGGGAAGTGCCGGTCTATTTTTCAGAACGACGCCTGGGGAAATCGAAGATGTCCTTCAAGATCCAGGTGGAAGCCGCCATGCGTGTCTGGCAAGTCTTATGGGAATATCGCAAATTTCGCCGCCTTGGCGAACGGGCCCGGTTATGTTGATACTGGGTTGACTTTTTCTTACCCCGCCATTTTTTCCACCAGTTTTTCCCATTCCTGCAAATCAAGTGTCTCCGCCCGCCGGCGGGGATCGATGCCTGCGGATTTCAATAATTCTTCCGCCTGGTCCGGACTGAGCCGCAACCCCCCCGAGAGTGAATTTCGGAGGGTTTTCCGTTTCTGGGAAAACCCGGCTTTGATCAATGTGAAGAATTTGGTCAGGTTTTGCCTGGGGATGACGGGGTGCCGGGAAAATCTCAATTCTCAAAACAGACGAATCCACTTTTGGGACCGGATAAAAAGCCTCTGCCGGGATGTGGGCGGCAATGACAGGTGTTCCATATACCTGCACGCTCAGCGCCAGGAGACTCATTTTTCCATCCGCGGCCAGCACCCTTTCGGCGACTTCCTTCTGGATGGTCATCACCACCCGGCGAGGCTTGGGCGAGCTCTCCAGCAGGTGGCGGATGACGGCGGAGGTGATGTAATAGGGGATATTCGCCACGACGACGTAATCGGATGTTTCCATCAGGCCGGCCGGATCCAGCTTCAAAATATCGCCCTGCACCGGGGTCACATTTGTGTATGAGGCGAGGACACCCTTCAAGGCGGGAAAAAGGTCCGGGTCCAACTCCACTGCGGTGACTTTCGCAACGGCCCTGGCAAGATGGCGGGTCAGGCTGCCCAACCCCGGCCCGATCTCGAGGACATGGTCAGTCGGTTGGAGCATTGCAGCCGAGACGATCATTTCCAGGGCCAACTCATCTTTTAGGAAGTTTTGTCCCAGTCCCTTGCTGGGACGCAAGTGATAATCTCTTTAATAAAGAGGGGATATCCAGAGGAACGAGGGAGGCGGCGGTCATGGCATTATATATAAATTGGCTATATTCGCCGGAACCGGCGTAAGGAAATAGACAGTCACATAATGGTTGACCCAATCGATCGCTGTCTTCCTGGGCATAACCGAGGTCGATCCAATAGGTGCCCCAATACGCGCTCGGTGTTGGCGCCATTATTATCCTCAATGGTGGCGGACCCATATCCGGGGACATAGACCCGTTCGCCGGCGAGCAAGAGATACCAGGGATAGACGAGGGCCACCTCACCCTGGCGGACTTTTGTCCCCATGGAGGTGTCGTAATAACATTTACCGGCCGCATCGCAAGGATGATATGGAGTCGCGTAAAGGGTGAGCGCCCGCCAGTATTCAATGCTGACGCCATCCACCTCCGCGGTCTTGATGACTACTTTGGTACCGATCCCCAGGATGCGGTCTTGAGGCGGGCGGACTAGGCTCTCTCCGTCCGATTCCTGGGAGACCTGTTCTCCATCTTCGATGCGGGAACGGAGGCGGGTGACCTTCAAACCCGCTTCACCCCCTTGCAAGAGACCTTGCTGGTCGAGTTCCAGGTCGGCCGAGAGTTCGGTGCGAGTTCCGTAAGGGATGGATTCCTGGGTGAGGGCCACCGTTTCTGAGATGCGCTTGACCCTTATTTTTCCGTCCGCGGGAAGGGGGGCCGATTCGGGGGGTATGCTGGCATCCAGCCCCACCAAGGAATAGCCCGATCCGGCCAGGGCCTGTCCCACCGTCGCGGCGGCTGAGCGGATGTGCGTTTGTTCATTGCCTATCGTCAGGGTGAATTCGCGGGAGGGTGTGTAATTTACGATGAGCGGATCCGCCGCCTCATTGAAAACCAAAGGTGTATCGGAAGGAGGATCGATCAGGTCAGCTGCGTGGAGTTCGAACCCGGCTTCCCGCAAAGCCTCTCCGACCGTGTCGGCGGCAGTTTCCAGGCTCTGATCGGCTGTGAGGGTATGGATGGTGAGAAACACTGCCCTTTTGACCGTCAAGAAATAAGCTGAGGCAGGCGGCAGGGGTTGGTCCGCCGGGATGGCGGAGCCGAGGTAAATGAGGCGGTCATGGGCTCCCAAGTTTATTTCCGCCTGGGCCAGCCATTTTTCCGGGATGAGTTCAGCGGCGCTAATGGTAACCATATGCCCGTCCGCAGAAATGGTGACCGGTATTTGGATCCGCTGGCAGGCGGTTAATAGTGCAAGGGCTGCCAGGATAGGCCAGGCAAGGTGTTTCATGGGGAGGATTTTACCCGATTTGGTCAAAAGAAAAATCTTTATCACGAGGGACACAAAGTACACGCTGGAAGAGAAAAAGAAAGAGGAGAAGTATCAGCGCCAGAAGATATTGGTGATGTAGAAATAGTCGCTGCTGACCTGAAGGTCCGGCTGGTAGGAGACGAGTCTTTCACCCGTGGTGATATCGGTCTGATAGAGGCTGAGGGAGTATTTGTTATCCGAGCTTACATTGGTGAGAAAGAAGAGGACCTTATCTCCCTGGGGCGACCAGACCATCTGGGGTTTAAAAGATCCGCTCGTACCGGTCAACTGGCCATAATCATAGAGGATGCCGGTGGTCAGGTCGACCAGGTAGGTCTCGATCCGCAAAGAATTTTCGGTGTATTCGTAATAGATGTCATCCAGGATGAACAACTTTTTGCCGTCCGGGGAGAAGGCCATCTCACGCACATCCGGATACTGCAGCCATTTGTGCTTGTCCGGCAGGTAAAAGATGCGCCGGCTGCCGATGCCGATGGTGGGATCTTCAAACAAGACATAGTTGATGTGATACCAGTTCTCGCTGGTGGCAGCCGCCGGATTCAGGTAGGCCATTCCCTTTCCAGCGGGGGAGAAGACCGGTTTTAAAACACCTTCGATTGGTGTGATGGTTTGATCGGAATCCTGCCGGAAAACACCGGTGGTCTGGCAAAAATCCTGGGAAGTGCAGGCGCCGTTTTCAAAATAAATTTGCCGGTCCAATGGAGATGGATACAGGGTAACAGCCGTGCCCGTTTCCGTCTTGAGGGGGTGATTTTTGTCGAGGAAGATGATGGAACTATCCTTGCTGTTCCAATAGGCGCCTTGTTTTCCCAGCGAATAAAAAGAATCGCTGATCAGTTTGGAGGAGTTTTGGGAGAGGTCGATCTCATACAAGTTGCTATCCTGGTTGACCAGGAGGCGCTTTCCATCCTGGCTGACATCCTGAAGGTTGTAGCCGTCCCCCAGGACACCGGTCAGTTTTTTGGATTGGTAATTGAAGGCATAGACTCCCTTGAATTTCACCACTCCATCCAGAGAATCGGCGCTTCCATAAAAAATGCAACTGCCTTGACAATCCGGAACAGTTATTTCGGGACCGGCCTGAACTTGCGCAGGTCGCGGTTGAGACCGGCGTAGAGGTCGGATTGGCCGCGCCTGCATTCCCTTGAGCGCCGTTGTTATTGACCATGGCCCAGACCTTGTACAGGGCCCTGAGCGCGAGGGTGTTCTTCAGATCATAGCCGGCCTGGCTTAAGTGAAATCCCTCCCGGTTGCGGTCTATGCCGCTGTTGTCCAAATATTGGGCCGCCCGCCAGAAATTGATTACCGGGACATCGTAATCATGAGCCACCTGGATGATGATGGGATTGAATACGTGGGTACCATTCCTCATCTCGGAAGAATCGGCTTTGGTCATCAATATGGGGATGCTGCCGTGCGAGACCACGTAATCCATGATCTGGCGGAGATAGCCGTCGTAGCGGTCCACTGTTTTGGGATCCAGCCAGGTCTCCAAAGTGATGAAGACGTAGGCCGGATTATGGACCCGGAATTCGCAGGTCAGGGGAGTCTCGCCGCTCTTGCATTCCTTGGGATCCGCCTGCATCGGCGAGAGGATGGAAGCGGCAGTGAACCCGCCTCTGACCGCCATGCCCCAGCGGGCATAAGAGCCTTTGAAGGTATGGACCACGTCCCATAAGTAGCCTTCATCAGTTGGAGGGGTGAAGGTGCCCAATTCATACGGACCCATGAACACAACCGGGACGGCCTGACAATCGCCGATGACGGAAAAGCTGTGCGGATCGCGACCCTGAGCCTGTCCCTCCTGGAAAATTTGAAGGACGTGCGGGCTGATCTCCGGCATGATGGGGGCATCCTGCCAACTCCCGGAAAGAGGCGTCAATGTTTGGGTGGGAGTGACGGGCTGAGCCGGATCGGTCCCAAGAAGGGTTGGAGATGGGCCGGTTTCCGCTTACGGCGGATTGGCTGTTATTTGACCGGCCGGCGATGTTGCAATCGAAGGCACCGAGGCAGCTTGAGATGGGCTGGCGTTAGGATTGGGTGATTTGACCTGATTTCCGGCGCATGCAGCCAAAATGATCAGGAAAACAAATAAAGATAATAGTCGGACCCTGGCATGCCAAAAATGCATTTGTATTTTCCTCCAGCGGAAACGATGTTATTAATTGGATTTATTCTGCTGTTCCCAGAGTTGGCGGGTCAGTTGGAGTTGACCCAGGTGCAAAGCCGTATGCTCGAGCGCATGAGCCAGGCACCATCCCACCTGGAAAGTTTTCTTATCCCGTGGGGAGGTGCGGATTTCCTGCAAGTCCTCCAGGGAGAATTGCTTGCAATGCCTTCCTGCAAAAATCGTCTTCTTCCACCAGATGCTTCTTTAACTCGGCGGCACTCAAGCCATGGACCTGGAATTCCTTTGCCCTGACCCGATCGGTGGGCTCTTTCAATGCAACCGCTCCAATCCAATATCGTTCCGCGCCGGTCAGGTGGATGACCAGGATATTTATGGAATTGGTGTCCGGGCCGGGAACCCAATCCAGGGCTTCATCCGGTAAACCCTCGATGGCTTTGAGGAGGTCATTGTGGAGCTCGTGGAACCGGTCGAAGAGATCGTCAAAGAACGTTGACATATTCCACCATCACTGAAAAATTAATTCGCAAGTCATTACGGTGACGGCCTGACCGCAGATGCGGACACGGTCGCCGGCCAGCTTCACCTTCACGATGCCCCCGCGAGCAGAGGCCTGGAAAGCGGTCATCTCCTTTTTGCCTAATTTTTGACCCCAATAAGAGGTCAGGCAGCAATGGGCCGAGCCGGTGACGGGATCTTCATTCACACCCACTGCGGGAGCGAAAAAGCGGGAGACGAAATCGAACTGCGGATCTTTGGAACGGGCGGTCACAATGATGCCGCGGACCGGGAGTTTGCTCAATGCGGTGATATCCGGTTTAAGGGAACGGACCGTTTCTTCCCCTTTCACTTCGACCAGATAATCATCCACATCCCGCCCGACGAATATGGCTTCCACCCCTAATGCTTCGGTCAGTCCGGCCGGCGGCTCCACTGCATTGGCAGGCCGGGCCGGGAAATCCATTTCGATCCAATCTCCGCAAAGCTCGGCGGTGAGTAATCCGCTGAGGGTATGGAAACGGGCTGGCTGCCCGGGCTGGAGAGTACCCGTCTGCCAGAGGATATGAGCGCTGGCGAGGGTGGCATGTCCGCATAACCTGACCTCCGCGGCGGGCGTGAACCAGCGCAGATCAAAACCGTCCGCCTGTCGGACGAGAAAGGCCGTCTCGGAGAGGTTCATTTCGCGGGCGACCGATTGCATCCATTTCTCGTCAGCGGGTGCAGCAAGGATGCACACGCCGGCGGGGTTACCCGCAAATGGCCGGTCGGTAAAAGAGTCGACTTGATGGATGGTTTGGGTCATGCGTTGCCTCCGGAGATTTTCAAGCGATGGATAATTCATCCATGGATTTGGCTTTTTCAAAAGCTTCCCGGCCTTCAGTGAATGAGAAGTAGATCAAGCCGAGCGCCCCGATCGAATCGACCAGGCCAAAGCCGGTGAATTCATAGATCAGGCTGGCGCCTAAAAGGACCAGTGACATGTAAATGCATACGAGGGAACAATTGGCGTCCGCCAGGATGGGGGCGGAGTCAAGGGCCTGGCCGACTTTGCGTTTTCCGGCGACCAGGGCCCACATCATGGAGATCGAGATCAGGGAAATGACGATTCCCGGGCAGGCTGGTCTCGGGCTTGTGGTTTGTAAAAATATTATAGACTGCCGTGATAGCCAGGCCGGCGATGAGCAAGTAAAAGCTGATCCCGGTAATTCTCAAGGCGATTTTTTCAAAACGGGATTGAGGCGTCTCCAGGATGCCTGTGGATCCGCAGCACCATCAGGATGATCCCCAGGCCGGACAGCACTTCGATGAACGAATCCAGCCCGAAGCCGAACAGAGTCAGGGTTTCGTCTTTCGAGCCGAAATAGACCGAAAACAGGCCTTCGAAGATGTTATAGACGACCGTCAGGATACCGAGCCAAAGGGCATACCGATAGTATCGTTGAATATTAGTTGGGGAGGTCTTCATCCGGGGGATTATAGCCGATTCGGGTAAAATCAAGACATGCCCGAATTGATCACCAGCGCGCAAAACCCTCTCATTAACAGATCCGATCCCTGCGGCAAAAGAAGGGCCGGGAGGAGGCGGGTCTGTTCCTGGTGGAGGGCATCCATCATGCCGGCGAGGCGGTGGAAGCGGGTTGGGAGGTGGAGACGCTGGTTTATGCTCCCGACCAACTAAAAAGTGATTTCGCGGCCCGCCTGGTGGATGACCAGGTCCAGCGTGGCCGGCGATGTGTAGCATTGTCTGCCGATCTTTTTGCGAGCCTGGCAGAAAAGGAAAACCCCCAGGGGATTTTGGCGATAGTCAAGGAACGACACTTGAGCCTTCAAGATGCTGCTCCCACTCAAATTGAATCCTCGCGGTGGCGCTGGTCTCCCCACAGGATCCGGGGAACGTGGGGACGATCCTGCGGACCATGGATGCGGTTGGCGCGGATGGATTGTTCCTGCTGGAGGGCGGGGTGGAGCTTTACCATCCATCGGTAATCAGGGCAAGCATGGGGGCCTTATTCTGGAAACCGGTCATCCAGGCAGCATTCCATGAATTCGTGGATTGGGCCAGGAAAAACAATTTCAAGTTGATAGGGCACCTCGGCGCATGCCCAGACCGATTATCGGGATTTGAAACGGGGGGAGAAACCGGTCATCCTGGTATTTGGAAGTGAACAGAAAGGACTGTCACCGGAGCAATTGGCAGAGTGTGACCTGGCTGTATCCATGCCGATGAAAGGCAGGGCGAGTTCCCTCAACCTGGCGGTTGCAGCCGGGGTTTTGCTTTATAAATTGACGGATTAATGAAAAAAGGGCGCAATATATTGCGCCCTTTTTTTCTGGAAGAGAAAGCAAAGAACTGGTAAAGTACAACTGTAGTAGATGGGGTTTTCTTTAATTGCGGAAGTCGTTAGCTATATTTCGTCTTCGTCTTCGTCGAAGAGGTCTTCCTCTTCTTCTTCCACCTCTTCATCCCATTCTTCCAGTTCATCCTCTTCCTCCCAATCCTCGCCTTTGGCGGCGGATTCCTCATTGGGGGAATAGGTGGCACAACCGGTGTCGGGGTCCAGTTCGACAGCCGCGGCACTGCAATAACCGTCGTCCACAAAGACGCAATCAGTGTAGTGGCAGCGAATACGTGGCATGAAATCCTCCTAAGAAGCAGTTTGTCTTACAAGTCTGATGATGGCTAAAATAAACATTAAAGATGATGATGATTGCCGAAGCAACGCAGAAAGGACAAATGGAGTGGATGACATACAGCTCAAGGTAGGTCAGGTAGACGGTGAAGCCTATCCCGACCAGGGTCATACCGAATAAGAGCAAGGGGCCATTTTCCTCCAAAATAGGAAGGCGCGGCTCCAGCAAGATGACGGCGCCCATGGCCAGATATGCGGCCAGGCCAATGGCAGAGATGGGGATGCCGTATATTACTGCATAAGGACTGAAATTGACGTTATGGCAGCCGCCGTTCCCAAGGCACATCTGGTTATTACCGGTCAACTTATAGATAAGAAGGTAGGTGGAATCAATGGCGCCGAGGATGGCTAAAATCACCATTGCCCATGAGTAGACCCGGTCACTTTTGTTTAATGTAGATGTGCTCATTCGATCAGCCATACCTCTATGTCCGAGTTTGCAGGCAGCGATTTTACCCCAGAGGCTACAATCAGTAAAGCATTTGCCTGTACCAAAGAGAATATATTCCCGGAGCCCTGGTGACCGGTCAGACGGGCTACCAGCCCGCCATTTTCTTCCGTAACGATCCCGCGCAGATACGATTCTCGCCCGTCCGATTCGACCGGTTCGAGTAAACGAGCCTTTTGATGTAAATAAGGTTTGGGAGACAACCCGGATAATTTCTCGAGGGCGGGCCGAATGAACAATTGGAATCCGACGAAGGCGGAAACAGGGTTCCCGGGTAATCCGAAGAAGGGGATGTCCCGATACTTGCCGAACGCCAATGGTTTTCCGGGGCGCATATCCACTTTCCAAAAATCCAGGGAACCATTGGATTCGACGACCGATTTGATGAAGTCGAAGGCGCCTACGCTTACACCGGCGGAGGAAATGATCAGATCTGCCTCTTCAGCAGCGGCTCTTTCCAGGCGCGAGTGCACTTCTTTCTCCGTATCCGCGGCGATACCAAGCTGGATCAACTCTGCGCCGCCGGACCTGGCCAGGGCGGTCAGGATGTAGGAATTGGCGTCGTGGATCTTCCCGGGGGTCAGCGGCACTTCCACGGGTAACAATTCATCGCCGCTGGAGAGCAGTGCGATTTTGGGTGAGCCATATACTGGCACTTCGGAAATCCCGAGCATGGCTAGGAGGCCCAACTCCTGGGCCCGCAGGCGGGAGCCCCTTGAGAGAACCGTATCTCCTTTATGAAGATCCATGCCATGTAAGCGGATGTTTTCGCCGGCATGGAGACTCTTGTAGATGGTCACAGATTGGGGTACGGCAGTCCCGGGGGCACGGTCATTGAAATCGGTGTCTTCCACCATCACGACCGTGTCGGCTCCAGGAGGCAGGGCGGCCCCGGTCATAATGCGGGCAGACTCTCCGGAATTGATGGGAGACTTGGAATATTTACCTGCGGGAATATCCGCAATTACTTTAAGAGTAACAGGCGACTCTCCGGATGCGTTCTTTACGTCGCCCGTTCGGACGCGCAAAGCCGTCTACGGATGAATTGTCAAAAGGGGGGAGGTCCAACCCGGCCTGGATGTCGCCGGCGAGGACCCTGCCGGAAGCGCGGGCAAGCGGCAACATCGTTGCCGGTACGGGCCGAAGGACATTCAGGATGCGTTCTCTTGCCTCAGTCACACTTAACATAAATGTCGCCGCCTATGAAGCGGCGACATTATACCATGTGCATGATTTCATGCAAGTGTCAAGATGAAAAACACTTGCTGTCAGAAGATCAACCGTTCTTCTGCTGGAACTCTTTCATGAACCTGGCCAGCGATTCGGCGCCTTCCACAGGCATGGCGTTATACAGCGTCGCCCGGATCCCACCGACAGAGCGATGGCCTTTCAAGCCGATCAAATCCTGTTTCTTCGCTTCCGAGGCGAATTGATCTTCCAGGGCTTCTGAAGGCAGGCGGTAGGTAATATTCATCAAGGAGCGAAATTCCGGTTTGGCATGGCCTTTGTAGAAACCACCGCTTTCATCAATAGCCTGGTAGACGATGCTGGCTTTCTTCTTGTTGTTTTTGGCCACTGCGTCCAGTCCGCCCAAACCCTTGGCCCATTTGAGGACCAATCCAACAATGTAGATGGCAAAGCAGGGGGGAGTGTTATAAAGTGAGCCGTCGGCGGCATGGGTCTTGTAGTTCATAATGACCGGGAGAGTGTCGGGGGCCTTCTCGACAAGGTCATCCCGGGCGATGACGATGCATACACCCGCAGGCCCGGCATTCTTCTGGGCGCCTGCATAAATGAGGGCATACTTGGATACATCGATGGGGCGGGAGATGAAGTCAGAGGACGCATCGCAGACCAGCGGCACGCCGGCGGGCGGAGTTGGCTCGGTGAAATATTCCACGCCCTGGATAGTCTCATTTGAAGTGAAGTGCAAATAAGCCGCATTTGGGTCAAGGGCCAGTTCGGATTGAGCCGGGAGGTGGTCAAAATTGCTGGCTTTCATATTTGCAGCAGCTTTAGTCGTCCCTAACTTCGTGGCTTCATCGAAAGCTTTCTTACCCCACGAGCCGGTGACGATGTAGTCTGCGGAAGCGCCGGCAGGGCGCAGGTTCATGGGCACCATGGCGAATTGAAGGCTGGCGCCGCCCTGCAGGAACATGACCTTATAATTCGCAGGAATGCCCATCAGTTCACGCAAATCGGCTTCGGCGGTCTGAATAATGGCCATGAAATCCTTGGACCGGTGGCTGATCTCCAGGACTGACATGCCGGTGCCGTTATAATCCAGCATTTCCTTTTGAGCCTGCTCCAAGACTGACAAAGGCAATGTGGCGGGACCGGGGTTGAAATTAAACACACGCTTTACGGACATTTTATTTCTCCTCTTTTGGGAATTTATATTTCGGTTAGAATTGTAACGTCTGATGGTCTTGAATTATAGCTGATGACATTATATCCGTGAGTGCAAAATTTCACAATGTAATTTCCCGATTTTACCAGAAGTATAGACAATAGTACAGAATTGATTGACAATCCGGATGCCCATTGATACAATCGATTGTGTAATTTTGAACAAACGCATTAACAGAGTTTCACCGAACTCAACGGCGGGGAACTCCGTTTTTGTAAATAGAAACCTATCCGGAGTTGATGGATGAGACGGATTTTGAGTGTGTGCGGAGGAGCCCCACACTCAAAATCCGAACCTTCCAAAATTTTAGGATAGGGTCTAAAGATAATCATTCCAAAGGAGGAACACCATGAAAGTCTTAGTATGCGATAAAACCGAAGCGGAATGCATTGAAAAAATGCGAGCAGCCGGCCTGACTGTGGATACTAATTTCGAGATCACTGCCGAAGAATTGCCGAATGTATTGCCGGCCTATGACGGTATGGTCGTCCGCAGCCGCACCAAGGTCCGCCAGCCTTTGATCGATGTCTGCCCGAATCTCAAGGTGATCGTGCGCGGGGGTGTGGGCCTCGATACCATCGATGCTGACTATGCCCGCTCCAAGGGGATCACGGTCATGAACACTCCCAAGGCCAGCAGCGCTTCCGTGGCTGAATTGGCGATTGGGTACATGTTCGCCCTGGCCCGCTCCATCTACAAAGCTACTTCCACCATGAAGGCTGAAAAATGGGAGAAAAAGAGCTTCGAAGGCGATGAATTGGGCGGAAAGACCCTTGGGCTTATTGGAATCGGTAATATCGGCAAGGAAGTCGCCAAACGCGCGGCTGCGCTGGGCATGACCGTTGTGGCGTATGACCCGTATGTGAAAACAGCCGAGGTGGTTAAGTTGGTTTCACTGGATGAGCTGCTGGCCCAGTCCGATTACATCAGTCTGCACCTGCCCAAGACCAAAGAGTTGGCCGGGATGATCGGTAAAGCCCAATTGGAAAAGATGAAAGCCGGTGTCCGCATCATCAACTGCGCCCGCGGCGGGATCGTGGATGAGGCTGCCCTTTATGAAGCATTGACCAACGGCAAGGTTGCCGGAGCTGCCGTGGATGTCTTCGCGGAAGAACCGCCGACCGATTGGAAGCTGCTCAAGCTGGATAATGTGATCGGGTCGCCTCATATTGGCGCGGCCACGAAGGAAGCCCAGGGACGTGTGGGCGCAGAAGTAGCCGAGAAACTGATCGAATTTGCCAAAGGGAAGTAATCAAAAGACACTATTTATAAGGGGCGACCATCCCGGTCGCCCCTGTTGGTTAGTTATGAAAAACATAGATGATCTTGGAATTCAAATTCCTCAAATTCAACTTCCAGGGAAAGATATAGATCTTTCCAAGTGGGCCGTGATTGCCTGCGACCAATTCACCTCCCAGCCTGAATACTGGCAGGAGGTGAAAAACAAGGTGGGGGATGACCCTTCCACCTTTAATTTGATCCTGCCGGAAGTCTACCTGGAAACGGCGGGAGTGGAAGAACGCGTCCGGGATATCCAGGCGAGTATGCGTCAATATCTGGATGGTAATATCCTTCAACCTCATGAGGGCATGGTCTATGTGGAACGGGAAGCCTTCGGAAAGAAGCGCAAAGGAATTGTCCTGGCCCTGGACCTTGAACGATATGACTACAACAAAGGCTCCACCAGCCTGATCCGCGCAACCGAAGGAACCATTGTCGAGCGCCTGCCCCCGCGGATGAAGATCCGCCAGGGAGCTGCTCTGGAGTTGCCACATATTCTGGTGCTCATCGACGACCCGGATGGTACTGTGATCGAACCTCTCGGGTCTGAAAAAGATTCAGCCGGGAAGCTTTATGATTTTGACCTGATGCTGGGATCGGGTCATTTGAGCGGTTATGCAGTCGATGCGAAGCATGAAGAGAAAATCATTGCTTCATTACGCCGCCTGGCGCAGCCGGAAGTGTTTTCCAAAAAATACGGCGTCAAAAAAGAGTCGCCGGTATTACTTTATGCGATGGGGGACGGTAATCACTCCCTTGCCACCGCCAAAGCCGTTTGGGAAAAGATAAAGGCCTCTGCGGGTCCGAACCATCCGGCCCGATATGCGCTGGTGGAGATCGAGAATGTCCACGACCGGGGTTTGGAATTCGAGCCGATCCACCGGGTCGTCTTTGGATTGAAGAAAGATCCCCTTTCCGGTCTGAAGGAATTTTATGGGGCTGATTTCAAACTTATGCCGGTCAGCAGCCCTGCAGAAATGATCGAGAGGGTGGATCATCCACGCGGCCCCGGACATGCGATTGGCCTCATTGGCGGCGTTGAGCCGGGTTCATTCAGTATCATTGAGATTACCCATCCGGCTTCGAATTTGCCTGTCGGAACACTGCAGGCGTTCCTGGATGCCTTCATGAAGGAAGGCGGAGCCGAGAAGATCGATTACGTGCATGGTACCGAAGTGGTGTGCTCGTTGGGAGCGCAGGCAGGCAACGCCGGCTTCTATGTCCCCGGAATGGATAAATCCGACCTGTTCAAGACGGTCATCCTGGACGGAGCCCTGCCAAGGAAGACATTTTCCATGGGAGAGGCTAAGGAAAAGCGGTTCTATATGGAAGCCCGGAAAATCGTCTAGAGAGTTCTTACGCATTCTTTCAATATGATCTCCCGGAGACTATAAGTCTGCGGGAGATTTTTTATAACTCCACACTTCTAAATCCGGATTGGCAGGCGAATTTACAGGCTGCCACGCAGTCCCCTCCGCTTACCCGGGAATAGACCGCGCTACGGAGATCAACGTCAAATTAAGGTTGTGTATTCGCATGAGAATGCTGAACAGGGCTGCCTGGTCAATTATCCATCCGCTCATGGTGGTATTACCGCTTGCGTCTGTGAGGATTTCCAAATTTTCAAACCACTCGGACCAGCCCGACGTGAGAGCACCTTCTATCCGGATCTCGTAATAGCAGGCTTTGTCCATTGGCATGGGCCTAAGTGGCTAAAAGCGGAAGCAAACATACGGACCATGCTCGGATCGCCTCCCAGTCACGGTGATCGCCTTCGGACCACACTCCCATGAGAACACTCAGGCGGAACTTTAATCGGTCGGAAACCGAAGGGACTTTTTTAATGTTCAGCGCTCCGGCAAATATACCTTCGGACGCCGGCTTCACCAACGACCGCACCGGCGCAAGCCAGGTGGCGACATGGTCGCGATAATCACCCTTCGACATGGCCAGTGTCATGCAAACCAGGAATGCGGCGAAGGGTTTTCCGGCCAGTTCCACCCGCTGAACCTGCACGAATTGCAGCGCCTCTGGCAACCAACTGCCGGCCTGGATGGCACTCCCCGCCACGACAGCCCGGTACTGCGATAAATCTTTGACATTCTGCATGGGAATCACATCCACGGGCTGGCCATTATCGACCAGGGTCCTTCCTATGGCTTCAGCCACACCAGCGGTAGATCCGGCCCGGCTTGCATAAGTTATCAAAATCTTATTATTCATCTCTCTCACCTTTCATTATTGGGTTTGGTATCTATTCAAAAAACGAACCTTTCCAGAATTTTCGGATAGTTCCTTAGGATCTTTGTTGGAGGAGCTTCCGGCCGATCAAGAAATACCAGGTTACCGAGAACAGGAAGAAGATGCCGAAGAATGGGGAACCGGACCTCGCCGGAGCCAGGGCCGCATTGAAGTACATGACCAAACCGATTCCATTCGCCAGGATTCCTATATAGCCTATGGTTCTGCCCAAGAGGTTGCTCCGCAGCACAATAATTGAGATTATCAGGCCAGCCACTGCCAGCGGGATGCCGCCTTCCACGCTCCCGCCAATTCCGCCCAGCGCGCCTACGGCAAGGTTGGCCTGCCCCGCCGCCATGAATTGAGATTTCATTTCCGCAGTTGTAGCGGCTGCGTACAAGTCACTCAGGGTGAGCAATGAGAACAGTTTACTGGTGGCAAAGTTGACGGCAATCCCTACAAAAGCGAGGATGGCTGCAATTGCCATATAGCTTTCGCTGGCTCGCCTCAAGATGAAATAAAGGGAGAGGAACATTGGCACAAAAAGGACCAGGGCATATAGTTCCAGGATGCCAAAATCGATCAGCCCGATGAACCGGTTGTTATGAAATAGATTGAACCAGCCGGCTGCATCTGCCAGGTTGGGTGCAGAAGTAGCGCCATAAAAGATCGCCTCGATCAGTAGGAATGTTCCGATAAGCACAGCCGCGGTTCCACCAACTTTATAGGGACTTTTCCATTTAGGGTCCAAAATCTTTTCAGTAGTAATTTGGGTATTCATTTTCATTTATCCTTTCGTCATTTGCCGAGCTGGAATAGTTTTAGCGCAACCAGGATTTCCCAGGCCAGGTTCAAAACCCCACCGGCCATTACCAGGATCATCGCCGCATTATGCAGGGTTGGCACAAAAGAGGTGGAGACTTCAAAAACAAGCATCGAAGAAAAAGCCAGTATGCCCAGGATGGCATTGGCCCTGTTGAAGATCTTATCTCGCAGCATCACGACAGAGATCAGCAGGCCCGCCACCTCCGAAAGGAAGAAGGCAATAAATGTGCCGGGGGTGTGGCTTTGACCCACTGAAAGCATTGCCTGCCCGGCGGCGGCTAATATCGACCTTTGGGCTTCAGTCGTCGCCAGCGTGTATTGGTGACTGAGGTCCAGCATGGCGAAGGCTCGATTGGTCGCATAGAAGACCGCCACTCCAATGAAGGAAATCATCATTGCCATCCCGGCAATTGTATGACTGGTCTTCCGATGGGCGCCAAAGAGAGCAAAAAAGATCGGGATATCCAGCAGGCAGAAAAGGATGTTCAAAAGGCCCAGGTTGCGAAGTCCCATGAACGGGTTATTTTGAAAGAGGCTGAACCAGTCGAAAATTGTTTTATAAGGGGTATTGCCGCCCGGCAGGAAGGTAATGCCCATCTCGACCAAAGCCACCAGGAAAGTGCCCAGGACCGCCAGGCCGCCAACTTTGTAAAGACTCTTCCAGGCGGAATTTGCCGTTTCGATATACGTCTCAATCATTTCTATTTTTTGCAATTGTGGATTCATTTTTTCTCCTTTTTTTATCCTGCCTACAATATAAGATAGCGAGGCCGAAACGTCACTGTACCAAGGTGGTGTCTTTGTAAGGTAGGCGAAATAAAGAAAAGGTGTACCAAAGTACACCTTTTCGGAAATTATGAAAGAAGCCATTTAGAGTATGTGCGGCTAAGGCGCACATACTCTAAATATGGACACCTACCAAATTTTCAGGAAGATATGAGGTAAATTCAGGTGGATCGGGGTTTATTCGGCCGGGTTCAGCAGTCCCAACTGGCGGGCACGGGCAATGGCCTGGGTCCGGCTGTTGACGTTGAGTTTATTGAAAATATTTCCGGTATGTTTCTTTACTGCGCTCAAGGTGATGATAAGCTGCCCGGCAATACTCTGGTTCGAATCCCCGGCTGCAATTCGCTGCAGGATTTCCAGCTCTCTGGGGGTCAATTTCTCGACCGGAGCTAAAAACTCATCTAAGGCAAATCCATTATCAACTGACCGGCCCTTGCCGGCTGGTTCGGCTTTTGGAAAAGCAGCCAGGATCTCCTGCATGTAACCTGCCGGGACGGCTCCATTCAATTTATGCTGAAGTATATGCGCCAGGGCTTCATGAACCGACGGCCCCTCTTCCACAAAAATGCTGATAAACCCTTCCGGTTCACCCAACTCCAGCGCCCTCGTGGCGGCCTCCAATCTTTTAGCCTCGTTTCCCCCGGCCTGGTGGATCTGGCTGAGGAGCAGAAGCGTCTCCAGGGCAGCCGGGATTTGGCGGCATTTTAATTCACCGGCTAACAGGATGTCTCCCAATTCGATCCCGGCGGGTAAATTCACCGGGTCATTTTTCAGCCTGGCTTGAGCCAGGAGGACCCGCAGAGCGCTGTTGTAAAGCAAGCCCAAAGGGTGAAGGATATTGGAACCAAGCGAGATCTGCGGATATTTAAATTCTTCACCGAAGGAGAAACCTTCCGGTTCGAGCAATGCCCGGGCTTGATTGAGCCGGTTCAATGCCAGGTCGACCCGCACCTGCTGCGAGATAATATTTTCACGGATCATGACCGGCGGGATCGCCCGGGCCAGGTCGCCGGCTAGCTCCATTTCCTGGGCGGCTCCCTCCCAGTCCCCCTGCATTTGAAAAATGCGCGCGAGGATCAAGTGGTAATAGATCTCGGGATCGCTATACCCGCTCGGCCCGCTGGCCTGGACGGATCTCAATAGAAAACTGCGGGCTTCATCGAGATGGTGCCATTGGTAATGGATTTGACCAAGCTCTCCGTATAAGGTTGCACTGAACGGGGTTGATTTTCCGGTTGTTTCCAGGCGATTGACCCCCATGGAAGCGATCTCAAATGTATGTCGAAGTTGGCCTTGCTGCAGTACCATCTGTGCCTGCCCGGAAATGCCCATGATCTCCACGGCAAAGTTCCCGGCCGCCCGGGCATCCTGAACGATCCATTGGAATGTTTCAGCTGCGTGCTCATAATCGAGCATTTGCTCATATCCCATCGCCAGGTTCACATGGAGCATGCTCCGAACGTTTGATTCCACCTCGGGTAAGAGCTGCAGCGCCCGGTTGGCCAACTCGCAGCTCTCGGCGGGCTTCCCCTGTAAATTGAGCAGTTTGGATTGGAGCGCCAGCCATTCAACCATAAGGGCAGGCTCCTGCTTATCCGCCTCGGAAGGTGAAAACCAGCCGGACAATCTTTCCAGGTATGGATTCGCCTGCTCAAAAGTTCCCCGTAATAAATTCAACCAGGCATAAACCATATTGGCTTTGGGACTCTTGGCGATGAAATTTGGAGGAATCGCCTGTAACCAACTCTCAACTGTCCGTACATGGGCTTGCAGTATGGTCGGGAGGCCCTCTTTTTCCACCAGGCGCAGAGCGTTTGAGTAGTCTGCTGCAGCCAGCGCATGCTCGACCGCCTCAAACACCAGGCCGGCTCCTTCATACCAGCCAGAGGCACGCCGGTGCAATTCGGCAGTATCCTGGGCTGGAAGCTGCTGCAGTCGAGCCTGAAGGAGATCTGCAAAAAGTTGATGATAGCGGAACCAGCGGGCTTCGTCATCCAGGGGGATCACGAAGATATTTCTTCGAAGGAGACCATCCAACATGGCCTGCCCATCCTGGCAGCCGGTGACGGCCTCGCATAAGCTTGCGTTCAGGCGTTTAAGGATTGAAGTTTGGAGCAGGAAGGTTTGAACATTATCCGGCAGCTGTTGGAGAACTTCTTCGACCAGGTATTCAGCCACATAGACATGGCTGCCGGCAAAAGCCTTCAAGAAGACCGATTTATCGGTCCGTCCGACCATCGAGAGCGCCGCCAACTGCAGACCTGCCGCCCAACCTTCCGTTCGGTTCTCCAGGATGGCAACATTTTCAGCCGATAGGTTCAACCCCATGGCCTGGTTGAGAAAAGCAGCCGCCTCAGCGGTGCTGAAACGCAGATCTTTTTCCCGGATCTCGATCAACTGGTTGCGGGCTCGCAGGCGGGCAAGCCGCCAGGGAGGATCTACCCGCGTCAAAAGGATGAGGTGCAGTTTTTCGGGCATGTGGTCCAGCAGGAAGGCCATGCCTGAATGGACAGAGTCTTTTTGAATGGCGTGATAGTCGTCCAATACCAGCACGAGGCCCTGCTCCAACCCGGCCAATTCTTTGACCAATACAGTCGGGACCAGTACGTCCGGCAGTGTCTGAGGCAGCTGAAGGAGCGCCTGCGCGGATTGGCCCACAGATGGTAGGACCGTTTGACAGGCCGCAATCAGGTACGACCAAAACCCAACCGGATCGTTATCTTCCTCATCCAGGGACACCCACGCCACCGATTGGTCAAGTTGAGCCACGAATTCACTCAGTAGGGTGGTTTTCCCAAATCCTGCTGGTCCGGAGATAAGTACGAATATCCCCGGCTGGCTTATGGCGCCGGTTATTTTTTCCACCAGGCGCGGGCGGGACACTCGCTGTTCACGCGGATAAGGAATATGGAATTTGGTTGGGAGGAGGGAAATAGGCAAAGTGGTTGCTCAAATTCAGGATTGGATCAACTGCTAATATTTCTGGAAATGCCGGCTAACCTGGTAAGGATGTATTATACCTTTCCTGTTTTTTGCTATTCTTCTCCCCTTAAAATCTCCCGGAAACCTGGCGTCTCCGGGAGAGTATTCGCAATGCAAATTTATTAATTACCCAAATTATTGGATCTATGGGCAGGCAGTCGCCAGCATGGAATTTGTATCCGCGTTTTTATCCACCTGGGTGAAATGGCCTGAAACGATGCTGAGGGGTTTGAATGGGGGCACCGTTTGATTGGCCGGCTGGGCCAGGCGCAGTGTATAACAGCCGACAAAGGTCTGGTTCGAATTGGATGTGGTCAGGACTTTCATCGCCAGCGGAACCTTATAATACGTATTCCCGGCTGCGCCTTCGTTTTGGGCAGCGCCGAAAGAAGCGGTGATGGCTTCCGTATTATTGTATCCGGCCGCATAGGCATCATAAGCTCCAGGGAAGGAAACGGGGCTGTCGAAATAGTAATAGGCTCGGGAAAATTGTTTCAAGTTGATCGCGTTCAAAAGGGAACTGACGGTCTCGATCGGCCCGCTGCGATTATCGATAAAATTATTCTTGCTGATATCAGTGGATTCGCTTCCCACTGAAACCGGATTTGGGCCGGTTGGTTGACTCGTGCAGGCTGTAGCCAGGGCGGCAGAATCCACGGCTCCCGCGGCCAACGTTGTGGCACTCCCCTTATCGATGCTCATAGGTTGGAAATTCGGACCTCCAAAGACGCTGGGGTTGGCCTGGTGGACGATATAGCAGGCGGCGTAATTGGTATGAGCGCCGTTGCTGGTAGCCGCTTTTAGGACAACCGGCACGGTGAAATAAGTCTGACTCATACTGGTATCGCCGGTGATCGAACCAAAGACCAGGTCCACCGAGATGGTATTTGCATATCCATTTGAGAAATTGGCGAAAGCGCCCAGGGTGGTAGTGGGATTGGTGTAATAACCATAAGCCCGTGAATATTCCTTGCGGTTGACGGCATTATAGAAAGAAACCACTACCTGGGAAGGTGTGCTGCGGTCGTCAACGTAACTTCCAGAAGCAGGATTTAAGGTGGGAGCAGGCGTATTTGCCGTGGGGGGTATCACTGCTGTGGCGGGTGGATTCGTCGTTGAAGTGGCTGTGACTGCCGGGACTGGGGAAGCCGTGGCAGCTGGTGGGTTGGTGGCGGTTTGACCCTGGGTGGGAACACTGCCTGGCCCGGATGTAGGTATGGCCGGGAGGGTCGGGTTGGCGCCGTTACAGGCCGAAAAGACGAGAATTAGTACAATCAAAAATGGTAAGGCAAATTTTGGAACCATAAGGGGGTACCTTTCTCCTTTCAGTAAGGATTATACGCCTAAATTGGACCTGATAGGTGGTAATCAGAACTATAGACGACCTTTGGGAAAGATAAGTTCCCCGCTAATTTCACTATATAGAAGATGATTCGATGCCATTTTTAATGGCATCCAAGGCCTTACTGAAATCCGGCGGGTAAGGGGCCGTGAAAGTCAGCCGCTCATTTGTGAGGGGATGGGTAAAATCGATGGAACTGGCATGCAAGGCCGGCCGCGCGATCAGGTCTGTGGGAGGGGCGCTGTAGAGCGTATCTCCCAGAAGAGGATATCCCAGTGCATAGGCATGGACCCGAATCTGGTGCGTCCTCCCTGTGGCTGGAAAGGCTTCGATCAGACAATGGGCGGTAAATCTTTCCAGGATGGTAAAGCGGGTTTCAGAAGGCTTGCCCCCGGCATGGTCCACCACAGTCCTGTGAGTGTGTCCGACGTTAATCCGGAGAGGATGGCGGGCTGTGTGATCCTCCCAGGGTGGATTTCCGACGAGGATGGCGCGATATATTTTCTTAATCTCCCGGCGCTCGAAGGTGATATTCAGAAGCCGGTGCGCTTCTGCGTTCCGGGCGAAGAGCATTACGCCACTGGTCACTTTATCCAGGCGGTGGACGACCCACAACTTCCCGTACTCCTGTTCCAGTTCCTTCAACAGGTAGGGGGAACCCTTTTCCCAGCCATCCGGAAGAACGGGCAGTCCGGCGGGTTTATTGACGACAAGAAGGGATGGATCTTCAAAAAGGATATCCATGGAGGCAGTGGGTCGTGGGTAGTAATCAGTTGGAAGTCATCAATAATTGGTGTATGACTGGGGTCAATCGGGTGGAAACATTTTTCCGGGATTTAAGATGTTGTTGGGATCCAGAACTTGTTTGATCTTCTTCATAACTTCAACGGAAGCCCCGTGCTCTTCGACAAGAAAATCCCGCTTGGCAAGTCCGATGCCGTGTTCAGCGGTAGCCGTCCCGCCAACCGAAATGGCAAAATGGATCAGGTCTGAGGCCGCCCGTTCCCCATTTGCCAGCGCCGGCGGATCATTGGGCGGCACGAGGGTGTGGCAATGAATGTTGCCGTCGCCGGCATGACCGAAAATGGAAACCGGCAGGCCAAATTTACTTCCCAAATCCCTGGCGTAGCGAATGGTTGCTGCGTATTGGGAAAGGGGTACGGCAATATCGCCATTGAGGATAGTATAGTCTGCGTAGAGGGCTTCCTCGGCATTGGTGATCTCTTTGCGGCCGGCCCATAATTGCTCTGCCAGGGCGGGCGAGGAAGCCATTTCAAACCTGACTGCTCCCAGAGATCCACATATCTTTTTGGTCAATTCAAGCTCCCCTTCGATCCCTGCTGAAGTGCCGTGGAATTCGATTAAAAGAGTTCGGGAGTTCAACCCAATCCCAGTGTTTATACAGGTTAATATGGTGGATGCTGATGGTGTCGATCAACTCCAATGCGCCCGGAAGGATACCCGAAGACATGATCTTGAAGACGGCCTGCGCGGCCGTATCCAGATCATTGAATTGGGCCAGGGCTGTCCGGCGTTCAGGGAGAGCATGCAGGTGGAGGACAATCTCGGTGACGATGCCCAACATCCCTTCCGAGCCCACCATCAACTGGACCAGGTTAAATCCGGAGGATGTTTTCATGGCGCGGGTGCCGCACCAGATCAGGGTCCCGTCTGCCAGGGCGACTTGGAGTTTGAGGACATGGTTACGGGTGACCCCGTAGCGAAGGGCATTCAATCCGCCGGCGTTATTCCCGATCATACCCCCGATAGTGGCTAAATTTCCGGAGGAAGGGCCGGGAGCGAAGAATAACCCGTATTTGGAAAGTTGTTGATTCAAATCATCATAAACAACCCCCGGCTGGAGGCGCACCTGGAAATCCTGGGGCAGGATTTCCAATACCTTATTCATCTTTTCGAAAGAAAGGACGAGGCCGCCTGTGGAGGGGATCGAATTGCCTTCGAGACTCGTACCGGCGCCGCGGGCGGTCACCGGAAGATGATATTGATTGCACAATCTAAGGAGCGCGGCCACTTGATCCGCGGTTTCGGGCCAGATGATGGCCAACGGCAATTGAGCAGGCAGGGAGGAGCGGTCTTTGGAATAGCCTTCGAGCAGCTCCGGCTCAATGCTGATCGATGAAGCTGGAAAAATGGATTGAAGACCGGTAAGGATTTCTGAAGGTAATAAGGTCATATACTTCTCTCAATCAAATTTGATCCGTTCAATCCGGTCATGAGAGGTATGGGAGGAGATCCGGCAGGGATTGAATCTGATAAGTCACCGGGAGCTCGGTGGTCTTATGGGCCGGATTGAACCAGCAGGTGTGGATCCCATATTGGATCCCACCGGTCATATCGGAAGTCAGGCTGTCGCCTATTATCAAAACCTCTTTTTTGGAGGGATTGGCCCATCTCTCGAAAAGCGATGTCAAAATAAGCGGGTTCCGGTTTGGCCGCACCCATCTCCTCAGAGATAAATATCTTTTCAATATAAGGATGGATGATCGAGTTTATCAACCGGGGCCGCTGAACCTCCGCCAGCCCATTCGTTACCAGGCCAATATGGTGGTCCCTGGAAACTGCCTCAAGCGTCTCGGCGGTACCCGGGAACAGGTCACTGCCACGGGCCAGGTTCTTCAAATAGAGAGGGCTGAAGGTACCGGCATCCAGGTCGAATCCCGATTTCTTTGAATAGCAGATCGAATCTTCTCGTCCGCAGTTCCAGCGTGCTTAGCGTTCCCTGCTCGAAGGCCTGCCAGACCTGCCGGTTATATTTATGGTAAACGGGCAAGTACTCAGGCAGATAGGGTAGACCGACTGCTTCAAAGGTCCAGGCCAAGGCTTTTGCCTCGGCCCTGGGATAATCGAAAAGGGTGTCATCGGCATCGAAGAGCAACCAGGTATATTTCACTTCACTCCTGTTTATGGATCTATCCGAAAATTTTGAAGAAGGCCATCTTTTGGATAGATTTTATGTGACAATTTCCCGAATGGGAGGATATTTGAGATAACGGCCTTCTTTCACCACGGCCCGGATCCGCTGAACGGCTTCATATATCTCCGAAAAAGAGGTGTAGAGAGGCGTCAGGCCCAGGCGGATGTTATCCGGATCCCGAAAATCCGGAATAAGGTTCATTTCTTCGATCAAAGAACGGTTGATCCGGTAGCCTTCAGGATGGCGAATGCTTACGTGGGAGCCGCGCCGGTCTGAAGGACGGGGTGAACCCAGGCTAAACCCAACCGGAGCCAGAAACCGGTCGAATAGCCGGATCAAGTATTCGGTCATAAGGATTGATTTTTGGCGGATATTCTTGAGACCGGCTGCCAGGGTGGGTTCAAGGCCGGTTTCCATGACAAGCAAAGACAGGATGGGCTGGGTTCCGGCAAGGAAACGGCCCACTCCTTCGGCCGGAGAATAATCCAGGTCGAAGGCAAAGGGTTGTTTCTGGCCCAACCATCCCCAAATGGGCGAAACGATCCGCTCTTGCAGGTCCTTGTGTACATATAAGAAAGCCGGCGCGCCGGGCCCGCCGTTGAGGTATTTGTAGGTGCAGCCGATCGCCAGATCCACATCACATGCATCCAACTCGATCGGGACCACCCCGATGGAATGACTTAGGTCCCACAGCACCAGGGCGCCTTGCCGGTGGGCGAGTTCGTGATTTCGGCCATGCCGTATAAATAGCCGGATTTGAAGACAACGTGGGAGAGGGTTACCAGGGCCGTGTTGGCATTGATGGAAGACTTCAGCGCCTGCAGGTCAGGTGTAATGCTCGCCATCCTTTGACCCTATCCGGACGATTTCATGGTGGTCACCCAGGCTATGGACCAGGCCTTGGAGAATATACAGGTCAGAAGGGAAATTCAGGTTGTCGGTGACGATGCGGGCTTTTTCCCGGCTGGTAAGCCAGGGCGGCTGCCGCCAGTTTAAACAGATTGATGGAGACACTGTCGCTCACGACCACCTGACCTGGGGCTGCGCCGGCGAGGGAGGCGATCTTTTCGCCTACTCTTCCGGGAGCTTCCCACCAACTTTTACCCCAACTTTGGACCAAATCGTGACCCCATTCGTGTTCGGTGACCTCTTGGGCTCCGTTCAATTGCTTTCAAAGACATCCTGCCGAGGGAATTGCCGTCCAGGTATATCCTGTCAGGATCGGCGATAAGGAATTGGGAGCGAAAGGAGGCAAGGGGATCGTCCCGGTCCAATTGGGCGGCGTAATCGCTGCCAGGAGAAAATTCAGATTGCATGTCAGTATTATAAGACAGATAGACTATCAGTCCATAGACTAATCAGTCTGGAGAGAAAGGGAAAAGTGGTCAATTTTAGTTTTGAAAACACCTTGACATTAACGTTACGTCATAGTTTATGATAGGGGCATGTCGTACACTGTAAAACAACTCTCAGACCTGGCAAGGGTAAGCGTCCGCACCTTGCATTACTATGATGAGGTCGGTTTGCTCAAGCCGGAAACCGTCGGCGCCAACGGATACCGGTATTATGAAGAAGGGTCACTGCTGATGCTCCAGCAAATCCTATTCTATCGAGAATTGGGATTTGAACTGAGCCGCATCAAGGATATCCTTTCCCGTCCGGATTTTGAGGTTCAGTCTGCCCTGGAATCGCATCGAAAATCCCTGCAGGGGCGAGTGGAAAGGTTGAACCAATTGATTGCGACAGTCGATGACACCATTTTACATTTGAAAGGGAAAAAAGAAATGAGCAAAAAACAACTTTTCGCGGCCTTTTCCGAAGAGGAACAAGAAAAATACCAGAAGGAAGCTGAACAATTGTATGATCCGGCAACCGTAAAGGCATCCAATAAAAAATGGAAGGCCTTCTCCGCCGAAGAAAAGCAGCGTATCGGCGAGGAAGGAAACCAGGTGTATGAGCGACCTGGTTGAGGCCATCCCAAAAGGCCCGGCTTCCCTGAAGTGCAGGCTATCGTCGAACGATGGCGTAAACACATGGATTATTTCTGGACACCCAACCTGGATCAACTGGGGCTGGCAGAGCTATATAATAATGATCCGCATTTCAAAGCCAATTTCGACAAAGTTCGACCCAAGGCTGGCAGAATTCATGCGGGAGGCGGTTGAGGTGTATGTAAGAAAAAGAAATGATCCGCTGGATAGTGTAGATGCAATTGGCATAATATGAGAAACCGGCAGTTCTATTTTAGCTGCCGGTTTTTCATATTTGTGCATTATTTCACCAATTTATTTTAACCAAATCTTAAAATGACGGCATAACACATACAAATTCCCGATTTCGTTAAACCTTATGAGAATCTCAAAAGGTCGAAATCAAAGTGAGGTTCTAAGCGTTTTATTACAACACTGCACCTGGCAATGCCAGGCATTCTTTCTCGAATAGTTCCAATTATGGAGGTGCGTTTTGAAAAAGAAATTAGTAGTTGCTGCTCTCGTGGTTGCTACAATTGCCGCGTTGGCTGTCAGCCTGACAGCCTTTGCGCAAAACCAACAACTACAGGCACCAGCAGTAACAATTCATCGGCTGTGCTCTCATAGATCCGGAAAGCACATCAGCGGGGACAAGCGGCACTTCCGGAACAAGCGGTTCCAGCGGAACATCCGGCAGTAGCTCATCTGCAGCGTCCGCAACACCTGCTTCCACAGCTAAACGTGCTCAGGCACAGGCACGACCGGCACAGCTACGCCTAGTCGGGCGACAGCCACAACCGGCACAGCTACGAGCTGCAGGCACGACCGGTACGGCGACACCGAGTCGGGCAAGCACGACCGGTACCGCCACGCCCAGCGCGGCGGAACCGGTAGCGTGGCTACTCCTGCCCCGACGGCTACTACCAGTCCCAGCTCAAGCAGCTCGGGTTCCTCCGAATCATCCGGTGCTACTCTTGAACCGCATGAGACAGCTATTTGTGGTAATGGTTTACAGGCGGACGTGGCGGTTCCAAACGGCGGTTCGGTTGCATTTGCAGCACGTAGCCGGCGTTATCCCGGTCACAGGAAGCAGCAGCTCCAGCAGCAGCCCTGAACACCTTTTAACGTAGCGGGCCCAATGATAACTTGAAAGTCATGGACAAAACCGGCAGCCCTGTCAGCGCGGCTCAAATGGAAATCTGCTTCAAGGATGCCAGCGGAAGCGGCAATATCTCCCAGTGGTATGCCAGGCGATGTGGTCGACCTGGTATCAAGTCCAGCACCACCCCGGCTCGTTGGGTTAGCCCTGCCTACTTCCCATACGGGGAGCATGGCTTGCGCCCAATCCTGGCTGCCCGGCATGTTTGCCTTGACCCATTAAGTTGGGATAAACCGTAGTTGCAAAATAATTACAACCGGACATCCATACAGCGTGGGAAAAGGAGAGATAGCCCGAAAATGAAGATGTGAAAAAAGAAGAGGCTGTCCAGGAATAACGGACAGCCTCATCTGTTGTATACTCGGATAATACAAATTATTGAATGTAAAAATATCATCCAATATTTGGTGGAATTTGAGTCATGGCATATTCTGCCAGGGCGGTGATGGTCAGGCTGGGGTTCACGCCCGGGTTTGCCGGCATGATCGAGCCGTCAATGATATACAGTCCAGGATAATTGTGCACCTGGAATGATCCATCCACTACGGCCTCAGCCGCAGAAGCACCCATGGGACAGCCCCCTAGAATATGAGCCGTGGTGGGGTAGTTCAATAGGTTTTCACCCAATGACCCCATCGGGATCCCGTTTGTTTTTTGGGCGAACTGGCGGGCAACATCGTGACCCGCATCAACGTAGGCATGGATCTCATGAGCCTGGTCCGGTTCAGCCACCAGGCCTTTCCGAAAGAAAGTCAGCAGGCTGCGGCCCAGGTGAATGCGCATGCGGTTATCCACGTTTTGCATGACCAACAAGATCGTGACCTTGCGGGCCCAACCGGGAAGTACCTGGGCGCGAAGAAAATCCAGTGGATGCGAAAGGATCCAACCGAGCGACTTTACCATCCTGAGAGGCACGGAATCATCTCTGGAGGTGAGCGGCGCGGCGATGATCCGCATCAGGTCCGATTTTTCAGGATAGCGGACCGGCTCGATCCGTGTGACAGCATCCGCATCGAAAATGGACGTAATCGCAATGCCCTTGGAAAAATTCGGTTCGTTTGGTCTGGCGACGCTGCCCAACAAGGCCTCTGAGTTGGTGCGAACCCGGTCTCCGAGGCTAGGGGAGAGATTGGGCAGAGTCCCACGGCGGTCCCGGCAATCCAACAACAATTTTAAAGTGCCCATCACGCCGGCTGAAACGATGACGTTGCGGGCACGGATGGTTCGCTGGCGGCTGAATAAAGCCGTCGAGGAACGACAAACAATCTCGTAGCGGGCAGGTTGGTTACCGCCGGTGATGAAGGCCCTTGTTGGCGGATTGTTGTCCATCGACTGAAGCCAAAGGTCGAATATCGATCACCCTGGTTTCGGGAAGGATCCCGGCGCCCTGCTTTTCGGCAAAGTAAAGGTAATTCTTGGGAAGGGTATTCTTGGCATTATAGCGGCAGCCGACCATACAGCCGCCGCATTGGGTGCAGCCGTTCCGGGCAGGACCCTTGCCGTCAAAATAGGGGTCGGGGACGGTCTCCTCGGGCCCAAAGAATACGCCAACCTCGGTGGCGCGGAAAGTTTTTTCTTTTCCAAGACTGGCCGAAATGACCCGGAGGGTTTCATCCGCCGGCCAGAAATTCGGGTTGGGGACGACCCCGAGCATCTTACGGGCGGTCTGGTAATGAGGCTTCAGAATGGAACCCCAGGGCAGAAATTCGTTCCAGGCGGGTGTGGCAAAGGTGGCTTCGGTAGGGATTTCAAGGACGTTCGCATAACCCAAACTACCACCACCGACACCGGCTCCATGCAGCACCATTACGCCTTTCAGCAGGCTGATCTGCAGGATGCCGAAAGAGCGCAATGGCGGACTCCATAGATACTTCCAGAAGAGCAGGTTGGATTTGGCGAAATCCTGGTCCCGGAAGCGTTTTCCTTGTTCCAGGATCAGGACTGAATAGCCTTTTTCAGTCAGGCGCATGGCAGAGACCGCGCCTCCAAAGCCGGAACCGATAATCACATAATCATAGGTTTTATTGTCCATGGCCTATCCTGAAGAATCGTATTTCTCAAGTCAAAACCCCACCGGGCAGTTGGAGTTCCCAATGGGAGGAGAGACGACTAAAGTCGTCACTACAAGCAGGATGAATTGTATTTCAAACCTGGACCTCTATGGCCATCCAGATTTCCCATTGCAGCGGCTGTATGAGGTCTATCCGGGCCAGCATCCTCAGCCATGGTTGACAGGCTTTTGGAATGCGAGTAATCTAAGGGTATGGAGTATATTGACCAGCCATTTCTATTCGATCTATCGCCTCGCTGGACGGTCACTGAGCTAACCCGCCATATACGCCTTTTGCTTGAAGGGGATGAGAAATTGCAAGGCGCATGGGTGCAGGGGGAGATCTCCAACCTTTCCCGGCCCGGCTCTGGACATATGTATTTCACATTAAGGATGCGAATGCATCCTTGCGCTGTGTCATGTGGCGGAATGACGCCGCCCGAGTCCGCTTTATTCCGCGGGATGGTACCGCCGTGGAAGCCCATGGAAATGTCAGCCTCTATGAGGTGGGCGGCCAGTACCAGCTCTATGTGGATGCCCTCCAACCCCTCGGCGAAGGCGCCCTATTCCAGGAATTTCTGCGGTTAAAAGCCAAATTGGAGGCGGAAGGTCTTTTTGACTCGGCTCGCAAACGGCCCATACCCAAATCGCCTCGGCGAATTGGGATCATCACCTCCCCAACCGGAGCCGCCTTAAGGGATATTCTCAACACCCTCCGGCGAAGGTTGCCGGTAGTGCAAGTCACCCTGGCGCCTGTGCCGGTGCAGGGGGATGAAGCCCCTGAAGCCATCGTAATGGCGTTGCAAGCCTTGAACCAGGAAGTCGAACCGGAAGTCATCCTGCTGGCCCGCGGCGGCGGTTCGATCGAGGACCTGTGGGCATTCAATGATGAGCGGGTTGTCCGGGCGATCAGCCGGTCGGCGGCTCCGGTGATCACCGGGGTGGGTCATGAGACGGATTTCACCCTGGCGGACTTTGTGTCCGATTTGCGGGCTCCCACCCCCACAGCCGCGGCCGAGCTGGCCACGCCGGTCACGCTCCTGGACCTGAAAGCCGAATTGCAGGAAATCAGCCGGATCCTGACGAATGGGATCAGCATCCATTCTCCAGCAAAGGCGGGATTCGCTGGCCTGGTCCGGGAACCAGATGCAGAATGTACTCGCCTTTACGCAGGATGCAATCCGAACGCCAGCGGCTGGATGACATGACCGGCGGGGGAATTCCGCCCAACTCCACCGCCTCCAGCTGGAGGGGGAGAAATTGAAAGGGTTGGAGAACCAGTTCGCGGCGCTCAACCCGGCGGCGGTGCTTGGACGCGGTTATGCGTTGGTGACGAAAAAGAATAAGGTTATTTCCAGTATGGCCAGGTAAAAGAGGCCGACCTGGTGCGGGTGCGCCTAAAGGATGGCGAATTCGATGCCCGTGTGACGGGTACGGAAAGGTGAGTATGGCAAAGACAGAACCGAAACCAATCGGAAAATTAACCTATGAAGAGGCATTCGACGAATTGGAAGGGATCGTCATCGCACTGGAATCCGGTGAAAAACCCCTGGAGGAGGCGCTTTCCCTCTTCGAACGGGGCCAGGGATTGACCAGGCGCTGCGCTCAATTATTGGATGAGGCCGAACTCAAGGTCACCAAGCTCTGCGGAGAAAAATTGGAACCTTTCCAGGAGCCGGAATGAACCTGGAAGGCTTACTCCACAACCACGTGTCTATTAACCGGACTGGCGGTTGGTTTCTGGCGCAGGGGCTTAAGATTCCCATCGACGTATTCCAGTCACACCATTGGAATTGGGCCTTGTTTTTTGCCGCCGGGGGCATGCCCAGTTCCCATTCGGCCCTGGTCACCTCCACCGCCGCGGCCGTGGGGATTGCATTATGGTTTCGACGACCCGCTCTTTGCCGTGGCAGTCGCCATCGCCATGGTAGTGGTCTACGACGCCACCGGCATCCGCCGGCAGGCCGGCATGCAGGCTCAAAAGATCAATATTTTGGTCGAGGAACTCCTGCAGGGCCACCCTATTTCGCAGGAACATCTGCGGGAAGTGCTTGGACATACGCCTCTGGAAGCGCTGGGAGGAGTCTTATTGGGAATTTCAGATCGCGGTGGGGATGTGGTTAATCTGGGGTTAGTCTGATATCACGGCCTGGAGGGGATCCATCTTGGCAGACGCCGTCTGATCATTCCGAGCAAGCTGTGAATTTCAGGGACTTTCAACAGCAGCAGGGTCAGCCCGTAGACGGCCCCGCCGATGACTACTCCGCCCAGAGTGGTAAGTACAGGCGAATGGGTCTTCATGACTTGTATCCAAATGGTGAGAATGACCGACATGGCCAGAGAACCCAAAATTGCGGCCAAAATACCTTGCGCCAATTCCCGTCCCTGGAATTCCCTCCAGACGCTTGCGAAGTAAGAGGAAAAGGAGCCCGGTTTCCAGGTAGGCTGCGATGGATGTCGAAAGAGCCAATCCGCCCAGAGCCAGCCATCCAATCTTATTGAACAGTAATACCAGTAATATGCTCAGGATCAGGTTCACAGTCATTGCAGTCGCGCCCACTAATACGGGTGTTTTTGTATTGTGGAGCGCATAGAACGCTCGCACCACTACCTCCAGGGTAGCGTGACCGACCAGCCCGAGGGTATATAGGATGAGCGCCCAGGCGGCCCAGTCGGTATTTTGTCCGGTGAATTTCCCATATTGGTACATGGCCGCGATCAATGGCCTTGCCAGCAGGATCAAGCCGAAAGTGGCGGGCACCGAGAGGAACAGCACGCCGCGAAGGGCGGATGTGATCGAAGCTTTAATTTCGGTGATTTCACCGCGTGCCACCTGAGCGGAAAAGGTCGGCAGGGTTGCAAAACCTATCCCGGATCCGATCACGACCAGCGGAACTGTCATGATCGGGAAGGCGGAGTTGATGGCTGTTAAAGATCCTACTGCCAAAAAATTGGCGATGATCGTATTCAGGACCAGGTTCATATTCACGGTTGCCACACCGATCAAGCGAGGCCCCATCAATACGCCACCTCCCGCACGTCCGGGTTTTTCAGACCCAGTGTCGGGCTGTAGTGACGATCGGGGAGACGAAGCAAGCCGGGAATTTGGATGCATAAATGCATTATCGAGCCCAAAACCGCTCCCCAGGCAAGGCCCAGGATACCCATCGAGGGTACGAAGAAGATCAAGCCGATGATATAGCCTAACCAGTATAGGCTGGAGGCCAGGGAGGGTAACAGGAAGTTCTGGTGAGCATTTAAAACGCCTGAGACAATCCCACTGACGCCGAAGACTGCCGAGGTGATAAGTAATATCCTGAGTATGTTAATGGCCAGAACTTGCTGATATTTAGGCCAGATCAGATGGACAATTTGAGGTGCAAACAGGGCTGCCAACAGGCTGGCGGTGACCAAAATAACGGAAGTCAGGTTGATTAATGAGGAAACCAGCCGCCAGGCACCAGGACGGTCGTTTTTCGCCAGTTTGGTGGTCACTATTGGGACGAAGGCAGATGCCAGTGCGCCGCCTGCTATCAGACTGAAAAGCAGGTTCGGAACAACATTTGCTGCGTTGAAAGCATCCATCTCCGGGCCGAGGCCGAAAGTTTTGGCTACCAGGATCCCGCGAACCAAACCAATGATCTGGCTGAGGGCAAATGCGGCCATCACGGTCCCGGCGGCACGGGCGATTTGTCGGTTGGCTTGAGGGGCAGGGGATTCCATGGAGAGGGATTATAAACGAGAAGGTCTCTCTTCGGAGCTTTCTTGAGGCCAAACAGGGATTCCTCCGCTATCACACTATTAGAAAGCCCTGCAACTGTCAAATCCGTTATTGAATTCGACTTCCAGCCGTTGTATGATAGATAATGGCTTTTCCAGGCAAGGAATTTTCCTCCTGGACACGGCTCAACTGATCTTCCACCAAGACATTATCTATTCAGTAGACGCAGATTACTCATCACGGCTTAGCTAACCAGGGAATATAGTGGAGCACACATGAAATGGACTCATCGTGATCAGGGGGTTATCCACGCCTCTCGCCTACTATTGGTTATGGTGATGGGACTGAGTCTGCTGAGCCTGCCCAATTACGCCACAGCCGCAATTGCCACCAATTACTACGTTTCTTCCTCAGTCGGCAACGATAGCAACGACGGATTATCGGAAAGCACGCCTTTCAAAACTATCGCCAAGGTCAACAGCCTGGCCCTACAGCCCGGTGACCAGGTGAGGTTCAAATGCGGAGATACCTGGCGGGCAGAACAGCTGGTGATCAGCCATTCAGGCAACCCGAGCGCCTCGATTTTATTTGGATCCTACCCAGACGGCTGCGCCAACCCGCCGGTGCTCTCAGGCTCGAAGGCGATCAGCGGGTGGAGTCTCCACTCCGCCAATATCTATGTGTCCACCCTTTCAAATAGCGACTTTCCCATGGGTCTCAATCAGCTTTTCCGCAACGGCACCCGCTTGAGGCTTGGGTCGCTGGCCCAACCTCGATTCAGGCAATGGCGGCTATTCGTTTGTGGACGGGCACAGCGCTGGCAGCAACCAAATCAGCGACAACGAGCTGCCCTCCGGGATCAACTGGACGGGGGCTATTGTCCACCTCAAAAACATCCGCTGGTCGATGCTCGACCGGCAGGTGACCGCCTCCAGCGGAACGACCCTGACGCTGAATACGGGATTATCATGCCTGGTCTCCGGTTGGGGAGCGTGCACCGGCTGGGGCTATTTCATTAATAACCACCTGGCTACCCTCGACCAGGAGGGCGAGTGGTATTACGACGCCGCCACCCGCAAGGTCTACCTGTACTCCAGCAGCGCGCCAACCAACATCGAGGGTTCGGTGATCCAGGAAGAAGGCGATTTGTTGGAACACGGCGGGCTCATGCTCAGCGACGGGTCGGCTACCGCCTACGTGACCGTGGATAATTTCGTCATTAAAAACTGGTTCAACCACGGCATCAGCACTCCCGGCGGCATGAACAATGACATCTACCACCATCTCACGATCCGCAACGTAACGATCAAAGACGTAGATTCCGCCGGGGTGTGGCTGAGCAGTTGGCTCGAGCGGCCTTCCGACGGGCGGAAGGGTTTGCGTGGGGGGAACCACCTGACCTTTGAGAACAACGTGATCGATGGAGCCAACTCCTTCGGCATCAGCGGTTACTTTGCGGATTCGACTTTCACGAGCAACACGATCCGTAACATCGCCCTGATCGCCAACCTGGGCAAATCTGGCATGAGCTGCGGGATTACCAGCGGTGAATGCACCGAGAATGGCGATGGACTGCGCATCCGGCTCTTTGATGTTCGCGATTCCGGTTACGGCAACACTTTACGATACAACCACTTCGAGAAAATTGGATACAATGGCGTGGATGTTTTCGGGCCGGATACGATCCTGGAGAAGAACTTCATCACCCTGGCCTGTTTCTCCAAGGCCGATTGCGGCGGGGTGAGGGTATTCGGTGAAACCAGCCTGGCGGCGACGACCGTTTACAACGTGCATTTGCTGAACAATATCATCGTAGATATCCCCGGCAACGTGGACGGCTGCGAGGCCTCCCGGAAAGCTTTTGGCATGGGTATCTACATCGACAATTACTCCCGCGACGTGGAAACGCGGGGAAACACCATCATCGACACTACCATCAGCGGCATCCTGTACCAGCGTTCCAGCGGCCAGATCGTGGATAACACCGTTTACAATGCCTCCACCGGGACGGAATACAGCGCCCAACTCGACCTGGGAGGCAACGAGACCCGCGTAACGGTCAGCGGCAACAAGCTCTTCGGCCTGAACAACGAAGCCTGGACGCTCTACGCCAGCAGCCTGAGCAATTTCATCGCCTCGGACTACAACTACCTGTTCCACCCTTATGTGACCAAGCACATCGCTTTCGGCCCCTCCTGGACGCGCTACAGCTTCGCCGGATGGAAGAGCTTCAGCGGGCTCGAAACCCATTCCAGGACAAACTGGTACACCCAGGCGGCGGGTGAAACGCCGCGCTCGATCATCCTCTACAACGACAGCCTCGTCTCGAAGGATTTCGATCTGGGGTCACGCCAGTACCTTGATCTGGATCAAAATGTCGTGGTCGGCCTGGTGACACTGGCCCCCTTCACCTCGCTGATCCTGGTGGATAACGGACCAGCCGGGCTGCAACTCTCAAGCCTGGCGCCATCCATGTGGGGGATGGACGCCTCGGCTGGCTTCACCCTGCACCTGCGCGGCAGCGGCTTCACCACCGGCAGCGTAGTGCGTTGGAACGGCAGCCCACGCCCGACCACCTTCATAAACAGCGCCGAGCTTACGGCTGCCATCCCGGGGGCGGATGTCAGCACGATCACAGATATCCCTGTCACTGTGTACGATCCCGGCGGCAGCCCCACTCAGACCCCACCGTTGATCTTCCATGTTGTAGCCCATGTCTGGCAGACTTACTTACCGCTCGCCTTCCGGTAGAGCCGCAAGGAGACCCTTGATGAAAAAATGGCGAATATTTTTCATTTTGACCTTATTGGGGACTATCTGCCAGATCACCCCAGTTCCTGTCCGGGCAGCGGCCGGGTTGGAATTGTACGGCACCTTTGAAGCGATGGGAGTCATCGTTACCCTGGGGGCCGGCGACGATCCCAACAGCAATGCAGCCGCCCAGGTGGAATACCGGGTCAGCGGCAGCGGGGCTTACCAGCCGGGCTTTCCTCTCAGCCGGGTGGCAGCCGGCCGCTTTGTTGGGCAGCCTGTTCTGGCTGGCGCCGGGCACGACTTACGACGTGCGGGTCAACCTGACCGACCCCGACGGCGGGCCGTTGAATGGAACCAGTCTCAGCGGCAGCGCCGCCACGCGGGCGGAGATCGCTATTCCCACTCCCGGCCATACTTATTACGCCAGCCCGGCCGGCAGCGGGACGACCTGCACCCTGGCAGCAGCCTGCGCCCTTGCCACCGCCGTCAGCCAGGCCCAGGCAGGCCAGGCGATAGTCCTGCGGGGCGGCGTGTATTACCAGGGAGGGATCAGCCTGCCGCGCTCGGGGACAGCCGGCGCGCCGATCGTCTTGCGCAGCTATCCCGGCGAGGCGGCGATCCTCGACGGCGGCGATCCGGGCGGGTTCACCTGGGTAGCATTGGGCGGCGGAGTTTACCGGGCCAGCGTCAATGCCGCCTCGCCTCACCTGGTCACGGCCAATGGCCAGCGCCTGTATCCGTACCAGAGCCTGGCGGACCTGCAAAACCTGAGCTGGGGTATTCCCGGCTTCTACGCCAATGGCGCTCAAGTGTATGTCCGGTTGGCCGGCGATGCCAATCCCAACGCCGCCTCCATGCTGGTCTCGCGCTACAATAACGCTTTTACCATTGCTCAAGATTACATCTACTTCGATCGGGCTGACCTTTCGCCATTACGGCCGGGATGATTACGCCAAAGCGCTCTATTTCTATGATGCCTCCGACAACCTGGTCCAGGACTGCACATTCATTCTCGATGACCTGGGCATTGGCCTGAAATATGACTCGGGTCGGAATGTCATCGAAGGGAACACCTTCTCCGACACGGACTTCGACTGGCCCTGGGATGCCGTGAAAGCCGGCAGCAACCTGGAGACGGGCGGGGTCCGCTTTTATTCGCCGGCCACCGGCCGCGGGAATATCATCCGGCATAACACGTTCCACGATTACTTCGACGGGTTTGGCGCATGCCCGGAGGAGACGGGCGGAGAGACCAATGAGACGGATGTATACGGGAACCTGGTCTACAACACCGGCGATGACGGGATGGAGACGGACGGCACCTGCAGCAATGTGCGCATCTGGGGTAATACCTTCCACGATGTCTTATCGGGCATTTCACTGGCTCCGGTGTATACCGGGCCGGTTTATGCCCTGCGGAACCTGATCTACCGCACCGGGGCCGGTAACAACGATTACCCCGGCCTGGCCTTCAAGTTCAACAGCGGTTCCGACCCCTCCGGGCCGATGTTCCTTTTCCATAATACCGCCGAGGCGGTCCTGCCGGGCGGCAGCGGCCTGGATATCAAATCACCGGGTGAATGGGCGACTGATAACCAGCCGCAACAACATCTGGAGCGGCACCGATTACGCCCTGTACAATGCCAATCCCACCCAACCGCTCGACCTGGATTATGACGACCTGCTATACCACCCAGGCGGGTGAACTGGCCTGGTGGGAGGGCCTGCCTGACCGGCACCTGAACACGCTTGCGGAACTGCGTTCCGCCACCGGGCAGGAGCTTCACGGCTTTAATTTCGCACCCGGCTTTTCCGCCCCCGCCAGCTGGTGATTTTACCCTGGCAGGTACGAGCGCCTTGATCGACAAGGGCGTGGTTATTCCTGGCATCAACGATGGTTACAGCGGAGCCGGGCCTGACCTAGGTGCGTACGAATGGCAGCCCAGCCTGATACTCTATGGAGCCCCGGGTAACCAGACCATCCATCTCAGGTGGGCTGTGAATGCCGCCTTGCTTCCAACCGCCACCTGGACGATCAGCTACACCCGTTCTGGCGGTGTCGAACAAACCATGAACAACCTGCCCGGGCACTACTCGCGCTTATACCTTGAGCGGGCTGACAAACTATGCCTGGTACACCGTCACTCTCACCGCGGTCGGAAATGATCCGGGATTGAGCGATTCGGTGCTGGTCATGCCGACCGATCATCTGGTTTACCTGCCACTTGTTTTGAACAAAATGCCATAAATTCATACCACAAACACATCAAACAATTAGAAAGTGCCCGAAAGGGCACTTATCTTTCATTTCTGAGACAATTACCAACCTTAAAATTATAGTTATAAATATGCCTGCCGGCCAGGGATCATGAGTCTCTCCAGCGAGTCACCCGATTGGGAGAGTCGCCTCTCCCAATTCCTGACAGACTTCTTTCAAGCGCGGTTTTGCGCCTTTCCATTCCAGATCGGCAAGCTTTTCTTTGAGCGGGACATCCTGGCGAAGGGTGGCCAGCTCGCGATACAGCCGGGCATCCTGGCGGCCGGCTGCCAGGGCTTCAGCCAGGCGGGCGGCCCGACCGGCACTCACCGCGCCGACGTTCCAACTGCCCGGATCAGCAGGGATGGACTCGATGTGCTTGTATATGGAAAGTACGGCCGCGGCGCTTTTCGCACCCCAACCAGTGATACCCGGGTAGCCGTCGGCCGCATCGCCCACCAATGCCAGCCAGTCCGGGATGGATCCGGGCGGCACACCATACTTTTCCTGCACGCCGGCCTCATCCAGGACGATTTCGCGCCGGCGGTCCCAACAGACGATCCGCTCTCCGGAAACGAGCTGGGCCAGGTCCTTGTCCGGCGAACAGATGACGATCTGATCGACCGAGCCCAGCTTTTTGAAACGCTGGGTGGCAGTCGCAAGCGCATCGTCGGCTTCGAACTCGACCATCGGCCAGACGGTGATCCCCAGGGAGGCGACGGCCTCTTCTGCCAGTGTGAATTGGGCTAACAGGAGGGGATCAACTCCCTGGCTGGTTTTATAGCCGGGATAGAGATCGTTCCGGAAGGATTGGATCACGTGATCGAAGGCTACACCCACGTGGGTTATTCCCGGTGTGGTGACCAGGGCATACATACTTCGCAGCAACCCGACGGTCGCACCCACTTCACGTCCATCCGGCGCTTTCTTTGGGGGAGCCCCGAAGTGGTGCCGGAACAACTCGTACGTGCCATCCACAAGATGAATTTTCATAATGAGTAACTCGACAATGTTACATTCCAATTCAGGAAAGAAAAAGATTTACCACAAAGGTCACGAAGGAACACAAAGGAAGAGATTAAGAACGAAAATGCATCACTTTAAGGGCCTTCCGGCCGCTATTATGAGCCGAATACTTTTATCTAACATTGTCGAGGTAATCACATGGCTCGAATATACCATGCAGTGTTGAAATTGGAAAACTTAAGTTCTTGCCTCTACCTCGACAATGTTACATTAATTTCTGAGAGCTAAAAGATTAACCACGAAGGGCACTGTCGAGTCCTATAAACTCATACCACCAGAACTTTAACAATTGTCTCATTTAGTTGTAACACCCATAGCTTGGCAAGTCAAAGTTTCTCGCCAAGCTTGAAGGGAAAAAGGCAAAGCCAGTTGATAAACCGGAAGGGTTGTCAATGGATCCAGTTCTCCCATCAAAGCTTCTTTGGTTAATCCTCGGGCAGCCAGGCGAATGGTCTGAGTGCTTTTCTCCGGCAAGCAGATGAATTCAAGGGTGTGCGGATCGAAGGTGATTTCCACTGTTTGCCTGGCAGATTTTGTTCTGGCGTTATAGCGTTGAGCGCCTAGAGCAAACATACCCACCGGACTGGTTCGTCGAAACCAACGACCTTGGCCGAGATAATCGTAGATGGGTTGCATATTCAAGATCTCTTTCTCCCATTCCAAGCGATACGGATGGTTTGAATACCTGGCCTGCGGGTAAGCGACCAGTGGAGCTTGCCCATGCAAAGAGCGGGAAGGGTAGTCCCGGTTGAGAAAGGAGATTTTGCCTGTCAGCATCTTTTGGAAATTGGCTGCATCTGCGAAGGTCTGACCGACAACGGCCTGGTTGGTAATGGTCTGATGAGTGCGCTCGATCTGGGCATGCTCTGCCGGAGGCGCCTTGTGGATAAATCGAACGCCGATCCCCAAACCAATCAGCCATAAGTGCAGCACGGTTGGAAAGGGCGAGGCCGTTTGATTATCATAGAAGACGCTATCATGATCGAAACTGATCTGGTCTGGCAAACCATACTGGACGAATGCCCGCCGGAGAACCAATTGATAGTCGAGCGTATTGGCATGAGTTGTACGTAAACAAGGCAGACTGTCAATCTTCAGATGACTGAATACATCTCCAATGTTGATGATGGAGGCACTGCCCACTCCATCGATGCTGATCTTGCCTTGTGCATCCACCTCCCACTCTTGATGAGGCCGTTCAATCATCTGAGGCTTAGGTTCCGGCAACTCACGATGTCGCTCATACTGCCTCACCTTATTTTCTTGTTTGAGATAGGCTGCAATCCTGGAACGACTAGGAAGAGGCTTTCCAACAAAACGAATCTCCTTCTTCAGTTCCACCAAAAGCGTGAGTGGACCCCAGCCGGAATGGGCCTCCCTCAGCCGGAGTATTTCTTTCGAGACCTCCTCAGGATATTGACCCAGTGCCCCTGTCGCTGGTCTTCCCATCTGACTGGATAACCCAGCCCGGCCTTGATGCTGAACTCTGCGTCTCCATTTTCGGATGGTTGCAATAGGTCGATCCATCGCCAGTGCGATTTGACCATCACTCTCTCCTGCTTGCCAACGCTCTTCAATTTTCATTCGTTCGGCAAGGTTGGTCGGTTGTCCTTTTAGGCCCATGCTTGCTCTCCTGCATTCCATACTCGGCTATCCAGAAGAGTGATACGACTTTTTGAGACAATTGTTAAGGTGCTATCGGTATGACTTTGTGAGACTAACAGGGACGAAGTAACACAAAGGAAAAGAAAAAGAAAGAAGAGATTACCTTTATCTCTTATTAATTCGGTTTCGTGAGCCCAATTACTTAATATGACATTGTCAAGCTACTATCAGCTAATTCCATTTGTTATCTGGATACCCAACCGTTCCAGGAGACTCCGGCTCAATTCAGCCGGGTATTTGATGGGGGGTTTATCCGGGCGATGCGAGTCTGAGCCCGCGCTGACAAGTAAGTGGTTCTGGCGGGCATATTCAAGATACATGGCGGTCTGTTCCGGTGTATGCTTGCGACTATAGACCTCCAGGCCGTCGATCGGGATATCCCGGCGAAGTTTATCCAACATTTGAGCAGCGTAGGTCACAAATCCATCCTTATACCCGGGGTGGGCGATCAAGCAGGCGGCCCCGCTGCGGTGGGCTGCCTCCACCACTGCGGCCAGATCGTTAGTGACAAGCGCACAGCCCGCCTCCAGGAGGATTTTTCCCACTGAAGGTTGGCTGGCGCCGTAGCCGTGTTTTTGTAAGAGGTCGGCCAACGCAAAGGGCTGGTCCGGACCGGGTCGTTCCAGGATGGCCGCCAAGGGTCCGGCTCTTCCTGGAATGTGAAGCTTTTCCGCCCCAGGTTTTCATAAACTTCACGGGTGTTCTCGCATTGGCGGCGAAACAGGTCCCGGGCTATGTCGTTCAAGGCACTCGGAGGCGGATCGAACCCAAAGCAAAGCAGGTCGGTCATGTTGTCCTGCCCCGACAGCTCGTCTTTGCCCGACATTTCATCATTCCACAGGGTGGTCATTTCAGCGGCAACGAGGATGGGCTGGTGTTTGTCCAGGGCCAACTGTTGGAGCGCCGCCACGGTATCGGCCCGATCGTGATCGGCGATGGCCGCCAGGCCGAACTGCTCCCGCGCCAGGTAGTCCAGTAACTGCCCGGGCGTCCAGGTGCCATCACTGTAGGTGGTATGAAGGTGCAGGTCAATGGCGGTATCAGGTGTGAGAACGAGATTGGTTGTGGATGAGTTCATTAATATATTCCTCCTTTATTCCGTAAACCCAATGAACATACTATACATGATACTTTCCCCAAAAGCAAGCAGTGCACTTGAAATTTTCCAGGGTGTTAGCAAAATCGGAGAGGGTTTTGGAGATCCAGGAAGATTTGCCACAGAGTCCGCAGAGACCACTGAGAAAAACCAGGAAAGAATAAGAATTCTCTGAGAACTCTGTGCTCTCGGTGGCTAACTTCCAGGGTTTTCAACTTTCTCAGGAATTTTCGAGGATGCGCTCGAAGGCGTGCAGATAGCTTGAGTCGTGACTTTGCTTGCGCAGCATCCAATACTCTGCTCCCCAAAAGAGGTACGCATAAAGCGGGACCTGTTCTCCAAACCAGCCCATGCAGGTGTTGTAGTTACTAATGAGGTGTTCCGGCAGGCAGCTATACAATCCCTGGTTATGCGGATTGGCGGGTATCGTGACCGCTTCCCAGGGTTCAGCCTGGCCTTCAGTGATCAACAGTTTTTGGGGATGAGCCTCTGCCCAGGCGAGCAGTTCTTTGCGTCTCTTTTGGTTCCAGCGGCCCTGGCTGCCATCCAGGTAGAGGGTCCGGCTGCCAAAAGCCATGAGGGCATTGCGCGGATAATAATCGATCCCGACCATGTCTGCCAGGCGCTGGGCGACCGCCAGCGAATCTCCCTGGTCACGGGTTTGCCACCTTGAGAGAGACGGACGGGGAGGAGGTCGGTAAAAAGCCGTTCATCAAGACGGGGCGGGTGGGATCGGCTTTTCGGAGGGCGCCGACTTCCTGTTCGACAAAGTCCGCCTGCAATCGCCAGGAATGTTCCACTCCAAGCGGGTCGACGGCTTCGTGCTCAAGCTGCCAGGCGAGGATGGATCCATGCGGTTTATAGCGCTCCACCAGTCGAGGGAGGTGGTCTGTGGCGGCATTCAGGAGCGATGGGTATTGGGAAGGTTTGACCAACTTGTGTTCAGGGAATGGCGGCTTTAAATGGTGCCCGGGCACAAAGAACTCCGGGTACCCAAAGGTCTTCAAAGGACCAAGACAAAGAATGATTTGCTTCCCGGCTTTTTCAGCCGCTTCAACCTGCCAATCCAGCTCGTCGGGATGGAAGATGTCCCGGCCCAGGTTCCATCCGGTTCCAGTAGGCTCCCAGGCGAATGATTTGAAACGGATAGGCGAGCAGCTCTTGCAGGGTAGCCTGCACATCCAGGCCAAACGCAGCCGCCTGGAGTGGGCGAAAACTGATCCCCAGCCGAGTGGAGCCGCGCTTGTCCACGGGAAGCTGCTGCCACGCATCCGTGAGAGGTTGGATTGCCTTCTTCAGCCGAAATTCAAATAATCGCATGAACTACTTCCTAGATGATAATTTTCTTGTACTGTGTCAAAGGTGATTTTTATATTCGTAGTGACGACTTCCCTGGCACCGCCCGCCAGGGCAGTGTAGTCGCCCTTTCCCGGAATGAACGACTGAAGTCGCTACTACGTACTACTGAAGATTTATGCTTGACAGTCAACTGGTATCCTAAAATGGCATTTTATTAAGTGTCAGGTGGGCAAATCAATTCTTATGTTAGACGGTTCCTGAGCACCGGCGGCTAGAAGACCCAGGGGATAAATCGCCGGGTGCGCCGCATATATTCGAGATAAGGTTGGCCGATCGTTCGGATCAAAGCCTTCTCTTCAATTCTCACCCGATAAAAATGACCGAGAAAAACCAAGGCGAGCAAGCAGATCAAGCTGGCCCAATTGGTCATTGCCAGGCCTACGCCAAGCATGGTCAGGAAAGTTCCACTGTAGGCGGGATGGCGGATGAGGCGATACGGGCCGCGTTGAACCACCTGCTGGTCAGGTGACACGGCGACATCGCGGGTAAAGAAACGTCCCAATACCCGAATGGCATACCAACGCAAGGCAACACCCAGGAGAATGCAGGTTTCACCCACGAAAAAGAGGGCGGTGCGCTGCCAGGAAATGGCGGCTGCCGGGAGCAGCCAGGCGAGTAAGAAATTCAAGGCCAGGCCGGTCCATTGCAGTCCGAGCAGGATCACTAAAGAACCCCGGTCCTGGATTAAATCGGCATTCCTGGAGACCTTTGCCATCTGCCGGCGGCATGCCGACCATTTCCGGCACCAGCCAGACCAGGCAGGTTAGTAAAAAGAGGGCAGTTACGAGCCGGGTGTGTATAGATGAGGGGGAGCAACGCCGTTAGCCTCACATAAGCAAAGGTTGGAACAAACGCCGGAACAGATCGGATTGCAACCGCGTTTCCGGATCAAATTGGCCCTTGAGCTGGAGGAAGGTCTCCACCACTTCCGCCCCGACGCTCTGGCGATATTGAGCGGCTGTCAGAAAATGATCCTTGGCGAGATAAAACCTCCCGCCGGCATCGATCACTATTGAGATCATATACTGGAGCATCTGCTTCAACTGCCGGGCCGGCTGGCCGTGTGCGTGAGTAATTCAATTCCAGAGAAAAGCCATCGAGCTGATAGCTCAATAAAAACGGATCGCGGCGGTGCTGCTTGATAATGCACCAAAGCGGCATGCAGCCTTGTTTTTGTGAATAGCGCAGCACTTCCTTGAAAGTATCCGGTGCGGCTTGTTGCGGGACAAAGGCCTGAAAGGTTTCGACTCCCTCCGGAAACATGGCATGATACCCGCTAAACGCGGCCGGCGGCCAAAAAGAGTAAGGTACGAGGGCGCGCGGCCGCCCAGGCTTCCCGGGCGGCTTCTGTCCCCACCAATAATTGAAGCGGTTGACCATTCGAGTGCCCGGTATCAGCGCGGGACGGGCCAGGCCGGCCATGAGGCTGACGAGCGGATCCTTCCAGACGGTCACGGACAGTGTGGGTCGAAAACGGAGAGGCATCCGGCGAACCGGATTGACTGAATGTTGCGCAAGTGACGTGACCGCGCCCGAGCTGATTTCCCCCGGCAAACCCGTCCAGCCAGGCTTCCATGAAATCGCTCCCTTTTTCCGCCTCTGCGAATAAGGCGAAGATCCCATCCAATGCGCAGGCGGAACGCCGGCTGACAGAGACGTGACCCGGAAGCCAGACGCTGGAGTTGGACGGTGATGGAGGTGATAATCCCCAATAACCCCAGGCTTCCAACGAAAGCGTGAAAGAGCTGCGGCTCCCGCTCCGGCATCAGGGTGCGGACTTCGCCGGTGACGAGCAGCACATCCAGCGAGAGAATATATGCGCCAAAAGGGCCGGATTTCCAGGCATTTCGGCCATTCACGTTCATGGCCACACATCCCCCCACCGTGACTTGAGGCGTGGAGGGGGAAACGACCGGCCACCAACCGTCCTCCCAGGCAACCTGGATCATCTCTTGCAGGGTCACCCCGGGCTCGACCCGCATAATACCATTTAGCGGATCCCAGGATAGGATCTTGCGCATAGGCGTGAGATCCATAACAATCTCACCGGTATTCAAGGCGGCATCGGTATAACTGTGCCCGCCTCCATGAGGGATCACTGAAAGACCCTGCGCCCGGGCGGTCGCCAGCGTCTCCAGGATATCAGCCAAATCGTTTACCTTATACACAGAGCAGGTCGAACGAGCTGTCTTGCTCCAGTTGGTGAGTTCCACCTGTTCGTTCGTAAGAGTCACGGATCATCCTTTGAACGCTCGTAGCAAGAACCTGCAGTTCAGGCCTTGCAGGAAAATAATTGTAACATGGGGCGGCCCAGTCTAATTACAGTGGCATTGCAGGATTCGTTCAGAAAATTCTGGTAATGGTATAATGCATCCGGTAGCGGTCTACAAGGATAATCATCAGCCGATGGCAAAGATATTCCACTTGTCCCGCATGAAGGAGTTTGCCCAATGTCAGAAGTGAAAATTATCGATAATGAATTTGCCAGCTTGATTTACTACCCCGAGCCCAAAATCGTTCACCATGTATTTCACAAGCCTATCAGCGGCCAGGAATTCCGTAACGTTCTGGACACCGGCGCAAAGACGCTTGAGAAATATAAAGCGGAGAAGTGGTTATCAGATGACAGGGCAAATCTGGCTATGCCTGCGGATGATACCGAGTGGAGTAAGACAAATTGGTTTCCGCGGGCGGTAAAAGCCGGCTGGAAATATTGGGCGCTGGTGGTCCCGACTGATTTCATGGGCAGGGTAAACATGAAAGAATTTGTCGAACTCCTACCTTGATCAGGGACTCCGGATCGCCGTTTTCACCGAACCTGAGGAAGCCATGAAATGGTTAACGATCATTGACCTGCCTCCGAGCGAGTGGATCGGAAGACTTGCGGATAATGCAGGAATGAAAGGGAAATAGCAACCAGGAACACCATCGCTCCGGTTGCGAGGGGGGATGCAGGTCCCTTTAAAGAGAGATATTCGATTATAAGATGTAATAAAGAGATGCTGTCACCAGCGTCTCTTTTTTTATTCCATGCTTTTTCGCAGTTGTTTTCCTTTTCCTGGCTATGCTTCAGCCCCAAACCCCTTTAAATATCGGGTTTAGCGCCAGTGTATTTTTTTATCCCTGGCGGGCTCTATTACTCTCTGCTGGCAGACAAGCAACCTAGGCGCATACTTCAACTCCTGGAACGTGGCCAGGTTGACCGTCAACGGGGTTGATTTCACCAATAAATATGCCTTCACCAGCTCTTTGCCCGCCAGGATAAACGGTTACTGGTACGTTTCCTACGTGGGCAATTTTGGTTGGAGCCACTTCGACGCCAGGTAGCTCGAATTTTGCAGTCTTTTTCACGAACCAAAGACCGCCAGTTTACTCCATTTCGGGGAGACTGGCGGTCTCCGATTTTGCCAAGTCACGAGAGTTGAACTCAAGCTGCCAGGGCTAGGGTTGGCTAAGATGGTTAGAAGTACGGATATCAGGCTGGAAGCTGTTTGAGCTGTCATTTCAAGGGGGAGATCATATTCTCTCATCTTAAGGACGGTATATAGGACAAAGAAGGTCTTATCCTGCCTTAATCTTTGATTTAATATTTTCTACCAATAATCGAGTTCAGAAGTATCTATCCGAAAATTCTGGAAGAACCGTATTTTGAGTGTGTGTGGCAGAGCCGCGCACACTCAAAATGCGACCTCCTTTTATTTTCGGATAGATAGATACTAAGTGAATTAACTTGATAAGGATCTAGAATTTGAGAATAAATCGTTTACGGCCCATCGCGTGATCGTTTTGTTTCTGATAGGCACATCGGGGTTAATAATCGGTCGCGAATCCGCAATAGGCTCTCCTTTTTGAGAACACTTGGCTCAGATCACCGGAATGCCTCTCCTCCAAGTCGAGTTTATCTATTTCGAGCTCGAAGGCAATATATTCATCCGGGATCAGGCCCACAACCCTATATGGTATTGGTTCACAAATACCAATTCACCCATCCTAAGACAGGAGATTACAGAAAATGTTTAATGGTAAAACTTTACTGGTACGTATGTTCTTGGCAGCGGTGATAACCGGAGTGTTTGCCAGTTCACCCGTACTTCCCGTAGATCTCGCGGCGGCCTCCAGCTCGGCGCCGATCAACCATGTTTTTCTGGTGGTGATGGAAAACCACAGCTATTCCTCTGTATGGAATAAAAGTTCGACTTCCTATACTACCAGTTTAGCCAATTCCTACTCCAGCACAACAAATTACTATGCGATCACTCATCCCAGCCTGCCCAATTACCTGGATCTGTTCGCCGGGAGTAACTATGGCATAACCAACGATTGCAGCCCGTCTGCCTCCTGCCATATTAACTCTGCCAACCTGGCTGACCTCCTGGAGGCCAGGGGACTAAGCTGGAGAGCCTATATGGAGTCGATGCAATCAACCTGCGGCCTGAAAAAATCCGGGAAATATGCGCCCAAGCACAATCCATTTGTCTACTTCGATGATATAGCCAATAACACCGCTCGCTGCGATGCCGGCGTTGTACCCTTTACCGCCCTTAAGAACGATCTGGCTTCTGCGGCTACCACCCCAAATTTCGCATTCATCACGCCGAACGAATGCAACGACATGCATGATTGCTCCGTCAAGACCGGAGATACCTGGCTGAAAAGACACATGCCCGTTATTCTCAATTCTCCAGCCTGTACAGTGGATACCTGCCTGTTGATAATAACCTGGGATGAGGGGAGCGGGAAAAATAATAACGTTCTGACTATTTTTGCCGGGTCAGGTGCGAGGGTGGGGGGCGCAGCTTCATCGACGTTTTATAACCATTTCTCGCTACTTAAAACAGTCGAATATATATTTGGCCTGCCTGCCCTGACAAGTGAGGATTACGCTGCCAGCCCAATGATTGATTTGCTGCGTTAATACTAATTGGTGAAGTCATAAAGAAAAGCTGGGATATCTGGCGGGATTATGCTGCCGGATGCCCCAGCTTCTTATTTTAATGGGCCGCAGAGTTTCAACCGGGAATCTGTTTACTCCGTCCTATAACCTATTACATAACCATGTTTCTCTATCTGCCTCTTTATTAAGGGATCAATTTAAGGGGACGATTTTCCATTCCGATAGCCAAGGGATGGACAAACTCCACTGCGGTTGATGACCATGTATTTTTTTTGTCACATGCGTGCTCTATTAATCAGGAGTGAGCTGTATGGAAATCCCGCGGAGCCCTCTTGTATCTTCTATTCAATTTATTCTTGCTGGCGCCCTGTCGCCTTGGTTCGCTTGATGTGCGATAAATCCAGACTCACACCTGTTGCATTTCAAAAAAGGAGGAAGATGCCCCTATTTTTTATAAGCTAATTTGGCCCACCTTGTTCCCCAACTTTTTGGAAGAGAGTGAATGGAGAAACTCATGTTATATAACCAAACAAAACGTCACACTAACAATCGTAAATGGATGATGCCGACAGCAATTGCTACGATAATAATAATCGCATCAATTCTGCTGTCTTCCGTAGGCATCCCAACGCACCCGGTCCAGGCCGCAGGCACGCCCGTGGTGTTCCGGGTCGATTCGACGGCAATATCACCGCCAATGGCGTGGCCATCCGGATCAAGGGCGGATCCTGGTTCGGCCTCCAGGGACGGCACGAGCCATCCAATGACGCAACCAACCCGAGCGGCGCTCCGCTGGAGCAGTACATGGGCAACGTCTTCTGGGCGCCGAGCGGCCGCACCTACATGCAGGACGTCAACGAGTTCAAAGCCATGGGCATCAACGTGGTCCGGATCCCGGTCTCACCGCAGACCCTGACCGGCACAGACCCGCAGGGCATGGCCCCCTACCTGAAGAACGATCCGTCCGTGGTCATCCCCAACTCGCTCCTGGCGCTCCAGACGGTCATCAAGGACCTGGACTCGGTCGGCATCTACGTGCTTCTCGACATCCACTCCTGCTCCAACTACGTGGACTGGAGAAAGGGTCGTCTGGATGCGCGCCCGCCGTATGTTGACGCCACCCGCGACAACTACGACTTCAAGCGGGAGGACTCCTCCTGCGCGGCGACCAACAACCCGTCCACCGTCACCCGCATCCAGGCCTACGACGAGACCAAGTGGCTGGCTGACTTGCGCACGCTGGCCGGGATGGAAGTCATCCCTGGGCGTCAGCAACATCATCGGCATCGACATCTACAACGAGCCCTGGGACTATACCTGGGCGGACTGGTCGACCCTCTCGGCGCATGCCTACACTGCTATCAACGCAGTCAACCCGAACATCCTGATCTTCATGGAAGGCACATCCGACACCGCCAATAACCAGGACGGCATCGCCGGCAACGAGGTTACAGCAGCCCTACGGTGCAGATCCCGCCCCAAACTGGGGTGGTAATCTGTTCTCGGCCGGAGCCAACCCGCCGGCCATCCCGAAGGACCGGCTGGTCTTCACGCCGCACGTCTACGGCATATCCGTATTCGTGGGCAAGCAGTTCGTCGACCAGACCCAGGCCGGCTGCGCCGGGCTCTCCGGCGATGCATGCCGGCGACGCCAAGTGCAAGCTCATCATGCCCTCGGTAACACCGCTGCGGCAGGGTTGGGAAGCCCAATGGGGCTACCTGAAGGCCCTGGGATATGCAGTTGTCATCGGCGAGTGGGGCGGCAACATGTCCTGGCCAGGCGGCGCAGGCCAGCATACGCGACCAGGACCGCTACAACTATGTCACTGACCATACGATCGATCAACAGTGGCAGAACGCCTTTGTGGACTACCTGGTCTCGAAGGGCATCGACGATACCATCTACTGGTCGATCAATCCTGAAGTCCGGCGACACCGGCGGTCTCTACACCACCCCCTATAACCCGCGCACGAACACCGGCGCCTGGGGTACCTGGGGTCCGCTGGACCAGGCCAAGATGACCATGGTGCACAGGCTCTGGGACGTGTCTTCCAAATCACCGGTCCGACCCCTACCTATACACCCACGGCTACCGGCCCCACCCCAACAAAGTCCAATACGCCGACCTTCACCCCAACATCGCCGACCTCGACCTTTACCCAGACGCCTACGGCTTCGGCCACGGCACTGCCCGGATTGCGAGTGCAATTGGCGACTGGCGGGACCGATAACAGCCAGCAGTCGCAGTTCCACGCGCGCATTCTGAACACAGGCACCACGGCTCTATCCGGTGTCTCGATGCGTATCTACTTCAACGTAGACGGCTCCAACGCGGCCTCCAACTACGTGGTCGAGAAGTACTACGACCAGTCCGGTGTGGCGACCATCACCGGCCCAACCTTGTCTTCCGGCAGTACCTATTACTTTACACGTCAACTTTTGGGACCGCCTCCCTGGCGGCCGGAGCCACCTGGGAGTTCGATACTGCCCTGCATTTGTCCAGTTGGGCCAGCACCTTCGTCGCTACAGATGACTGGTGGCATACAAGCAGCGCCCTCCCGGCCAGCTTCACCGATTGGCCCACCCTCCCAGCTTACTTGAGCGGAGCCCGTGCCTGGGGAAGCGAGCCCGGCGGCGGCATCACCACGACGCCCACTTACACACCCACGCGCACATTTACGGCGACCCGGACCTTCACTCGCACCTACACGCCCACCGGAGCGACCAATACACCTTCACGCACGCCAACCCGCACGTACACTTCCACCGGCGTGACGAACACCCCCTCGCGTACGCCCACCCGCTCCAGCACGCCCAGTCCAACGGCCACCGGCTTCATCGGCCAGTGCAGTCCGGTTAACGCCACCATCACGGCTCCCTTTATCTTCGATGGTTCCGGTACTCTCTGCTGGCAGACAAGCAACCTGGGCTCTTACATCAACTCCTGGAACGTGGCCAAGTTGACTGTCAACGGGGTCGATTTCACCAATAAATATGCTCTTGTGAGCTCTCTACCCGCCAAGATAAACGGTTACTGGTACGTTTCCTACGTGGGTAATTTTGGTTGGAGCCACTTCGAAGCCAAGTAGCTCAAATTTTGAAGCCTTTTCAATCAACCTAGGACCGCCAGGCTATTGCATATAAGAAGCCTGGCGGTCTATGTTTGTACGCAGTAGGGGGACAAAGTCCACCGAACTGCAGGTTTATTTGGTAATCGGGTCTTGAACTCATTCGATCGCCGGGCCATCCAAGGTTATTAAATCTGACTAACTTTATTCCAACGGAGCTTTGATGGGGAAGATTGGACAATCAAAGGGCAGATCTCAACCTAAGGACCATCTGACTCCCTATCGTTGAAATTGAGTACATGATTATTATTGTTATATATCAATGATAATCAGTTCATTAATTGGACATAATTGCCTGTCAATTAATGATCCTTTGTCGGCTTCCCGGCTGGTGGATCTGTAGCGGTAGGAACTGGCGGATTTGTCGCAGTAGGAACCGGTGGATTTGTTGCAGTAGGAACCGGTGGGTTTGTTGCAGTGGAAGCCGGTGGATTTGTTGCAGTGGGAACCGGTGGATTTGTTGCAGTTGGAACTGGTGGATCTGTTGCGGTTGGCACAGGCGGTGTAGTTGCGGTTGGACCAGGAGTGAAAGTTTTAAAGTGTTTGGGTGTTTCCGTTGGTATTGGTGCTGATGTATCAGTTATCTTTGACACGGGCGTTGATGCAGGTGGATCAACTCTATTATTTACCGGTGTAGAACTAGGTTGCCTGAATTGTATATTTGGGGTTGGTGTAGCGATAATGTTTACCATGCAATAATTGCAGCGCTTATTCCAATCCCATTCATCATCATAGGTCATCTTTACCTGATCTTCCCATTCGCCTGTAGGCGAGTGATATATCTGTTTAAATCCAGGATCGGTTAGTTGACCTTCATGACCCAGGTCCAATCGGCACTCCCCTTCAAAGCAGTATACCCAAATATCTGTCCCTTGTATCTCTACAATCATTTCGCTCCCGCTGACCTTCGCTGATAAGCCTTCCAGAACAACTCCTAGCCCTACTTGAGCGAGCGGTCCACCAGGTTGAATAAACAGCGCTCCTTTGCGTAGATCGGGAGACATCATATCACCAAAATTGATTTGAATTTCACTATTAGGGAACAGGAATATTGTACCCACTCGTCCCCCCAGTTCTCCAACAACGATCTTGATAGCCGATGTGGAAGTTGTCGATACACTTTGCCCATCTGTGAGGCTCTGGGCTGGCAAAACATTCGTAAAACCAAGCCCAATGATCTGTTCAACGCGAGCCGACCCCACCACGACAGGCTGCGTTGATGTCATGGTAGGTGCTGGGGTATCTGTTGGTACGAAAACGGGATTCGTTGACGCCGTTGGTGCACTGGATGGCTTTGTTGGCCGAAGAATCAAAAAATTCCTCCAAGAACAACCACCGCAAGTGCAATGGCTTCGGCCCAAAAGAAACGTGGCATCCGCTTTGGAAGTATTCTTTTTTTAACCGATTGCCTATATCCGATAACAATTACTGAAACGTTATCATCTACCTCGCGACTCTTGGCATACGAGAGCATAACGGTTACTGCGTCTGCCGGGCTTTCATTTGAATAAGCTGAAATGATCTCGGAATCCGTCACAAATGGCTTGGGTGAATTTGGCCTATCCTTAATTAAGCCCGTCGGAGCATAAAACCAAACCATCCCCGGGCAATAATTCAAAAACAGATAACTGACTGGCCCGAGAAATTTATGTTTGTATCAACGGCAATATCCCGCTCTTTCCCTACAAAGATCTCAAGGTCATTTTTCTTAGACCAGCGTGCGATCTCTTCAGGGGAAAGTTTTTTATTCTTAAGCGCAAAGTAGCCTTTCGTGTGATCCTGTGTGAGCTGATAAATTTTACCTTGCCGGATGAGATATGCCCGGCTGTCTCCAACATGTGCAAGTAATAATTTATTCGCATCCAGAGGCAACCACAGTGGCCGTTGAACCTGCATTCGCCAAAGCAGGATCTTGTGATGATTTCTGCATTTGCCGCGATAACCCCACCTTGGATAAGCTCCGATATCCTTATAGGAAGAAGTTCTCACAGTGCGAATAGATTGTGCTCAAGGGTTTTTTCTGCGGCGGTTTCACCGTCCTTTCCCCCACCCATTCCATCTGCAATCACTGCAAGAAATATCTTTCTTCCCATCCAACAAAGTTACTTAGTTTGGCATCCAACCGATCCTGAAATGTTTGTCGATTCCCTTAATGGAATTTGAAACCCCAAACAATGGGGTCGTTTTCACTTTGATGTTTTTTTCTGGGTGCATCAGCACTCCATCAGCAATTGATTAATGGTGCAAGACAGGAATATCAGAAACCACATGGGTAATTTAGTGGAAAACTTGCCGATTTCAGATACAATTTCTGCAGGTGTAGGACGGACGCTTAGGATCTTTATCAATCATTCTCAAAATCAATTTCTCCAAAGCATCCGACATATCCGGACGAAAAGACCTGGGTCGGCTCATAACATGATTAATAATTGCAGTGGTTAGGCCCTTTTTATCTTTGCCACCAAATGGAAGCCGACCTGTCATAGTTTCATAAAGGAGTACGCCCAGTCCATATACATCGACCTTGGTAGGGTCAATGTATATGAACTCCGGTAGCAGCGTCCTTCCATTTTTTGTATTCGTTCGGGAGGCATAAAGGCCCAAGACCCACGATCAGATTGGATATCCTTCACATCCGCAGCCACGCCAAAATCAATAATTACAGGGTCAATTAGTCTGACCCCGCTTAAGAGGATATCTCATCACAATGTTTTCTGTTTTCATATCCAAATGGGTTATCAGGTTTTTATGAATGTAATCCAAAGCTGTAGCTATTTTCTCTAGAATTGTAAGGGCAATCCCTTCTGGCAAGCCCTTGGAGCCCCTTACGTACGCAGATAGTGGTAAACCTTCCAAATACTCCATGGCAAAATACCAAGGGTTTCCTTTGATCTCCATTGCCCGGATCATCGGCATGGCATATTTGCTTTGGATCGGAGAAGGAAGGATTCGAACAATATTCGGATGATTCAATTTTTGGAGGATCATCGCTTCTGAACGAAGTGCTTCTTCGTACGAAGATTCAACACCTTTGCTAATTTTGATCGCAATTTTTTTCTTTTTGTTGTTTTCGTGACCGATCAAAATTTGGGACATGCCTCCTTTACCCATTGGCATGACATCATCCACAACATAAGGATAAATGCTCATTCCGCGTTTGATTGAGATTGATAACATAATTGGTTTCCTATGTAGTGACACGACCAACATTTTCAGCCACTGGTATTTCGCCTCGAGCATCCGCTATGCGGAATAAGAACCGAACACCTCCATATGCCAACCTTCCAAGTGTTATTTCATCACTGTCATCTAGCGCTTCTTCTGAAAGATCTTTTAATGGCACGTCATTCAACCGTGTGCCATTGGTACTACCAATATCCATAATCAGCCAGCTGTTTTTGTCCTGATCAAACCAAATTTTTACATGCTCTTTACTTACCTCTGGTTCTTCTCTCCCGATGTCAGGTATCACAATTTTATTTGTGAGCGGATTCCGACCGATAGTAGTGGGAGCCTTACTGTAAATTGGAGTATCCCGGTCTAGTGCCTTGAAATATGCTTCTGAAAGAACGGTCAGATAAGCATTAGGCTTTTCCTTGGTACCACCAGTCATTCGTTGCCAGGCATCTTTTGCGGCAACGTTTATCAACCCCTCTGCCCAAAGATCTTATGGCGGTTTCGATACAGAAGCGTGCCTCCAACAAGAACCAGTATAAAGCAGCTAAAGGCGATGAGGAGAGAAGTAATCCCGGCAATCCGGTCAATCTGACATTTCAACAGTGCTCCGCCCTTTTAGATCCCAGACAAGCCGAGGGATATCCAGCCGAACCGTAAAGTTCACTGGATCGGTAGAAGTAACCATACCGAATTTCATCCTCGATTTTGACCTTCAACTGGGCCAGGTTATCGCCGACGTTCGGTATTTCCTCAAATCCCATGGAAAGGTGATCTCGTCGCCAGGGTTGTCCTGAGTGGAGACGTGACTCCATCCACGATAAGTTCCGCCTTGTGATTCTTCGATCGGGTAGCCATCTGCCCAAGTGACCTTTACTACAACCCAGACGAGGTAGGCTCCACTTGGTCAATATTATGCTATTATCGGTTGTTTTCCGCAGGATCAATGATCCTGTGACGGGTTCAGTAATATCAATTGCCGGAGCTCCAGGAGCAACTTGATAATTACGTACGCCTATCGGGGATTTGTCCAAACCTGCGAGAGATAGCTCAATCGTTCGTTGCTGTCGTACTGGAAGCAGAACGATATGAAAAAAACATATTGCTGTTGAAAGCCTCGAGAAGGGAAAAATAATCATTGAGGTCGTCGGCTTTGTGATAATACAAAAACATCCCTTGGTATTTTGGGCCAAACCCTTTATTGCTTCTGTTACATGGGGAATTTCTTCACTTCTTACCATGACCGTATTTACCGGAATGCCTAGCCGATTAGCCAGAGCTTCCACTTCGGAGCGGGTATTATGCGCGCTTATATTTTGTAATCCGGACGAAAGTAGAATAACGGATTTTGGATTTATTAAAGTTTGGGATAGATTAAGCCCTTCCAAAGCGGCCTTAACCGAATCCAAGACCATAAGGAATAGCCGGGATCATTCATTCCGGCTACGTTGTTTCTAAATCCACCAAGAATTGTTTAGGAGATCCTTATCCGAAATCAGCGGGGTAAGAATCTTGGATCCATTCCCTGTTTGGATCACAATACCAACTTCATCATTTTCTCTCATTCTTTCGAAGTAAGAAACCATCACTTCAAGCATTTCATTCAGCCGGGATTGTCCAGAAGCCCCAAGTGCATTGATGCCTGCCCCAATATCAACCACAAACATAGTCTGTACATTCGCAATTTCCGTTTTTATTTCGAAGGCCTGCGGCTTTCCATCCTCCAGGAAGGTAAAAGCATTTGCCTGTAGTGGATCATGTACCAAATTATCGTCACTGTCGTATATCTGAACACGGACATTCACTTCCGGAAAAGATGCATCATCCACGCTGGTAATCTGTATGCGAGTAATTTGCTTCTGAGCCGAAACAGATTGACCTCCCAAAAGCGAAATAATCAATAGAAAGAGAAGGAGGACAATAGCTGAACTCTGGTGGAGATTTTTCCTCTGCATGATATTTATAGCTCCCTTTCATTCATTAACATGGAACTTTAAAATGGGTCCACCCTCGCCGAAGCAAATAACATCACCTTTTTTCAGTTGCAGACGTCGAGTAGGTAAAACCTATGATCATTCACAAAAGTGCCGTTTTTACTTGATAAGATCTCGGATATTAAAAATTTCGTTCACTTGAACGATTTGTGCGTGTTTTCGAGAGCATCGGCTTGATGGGTCATATGCCGTAAGATCAACCGTCCCAGTCTTAGTATCCGATGCTCTTCCGATCGTAGTAAATTTTTGGACTATTGGAAAAACTTTTCCATCAGGAGCGATGAGATAACAAGAACATTTCTCTTTGGAGTCTAATGAATTTATTAGGAAATCTTGGCAGAGACGGGCGCACTCCTTCGGCGCAAAGAATATCGCCCGTAAGTGTACCCGCATCATTTAAAGAAGATTCTGGATCAAGTATGTCGCCGGTATTCTGATTTCGTAAGGTCCAATTATCACTCCCGCTATTCTCATGACCAGTTAACTTTTCAAGGAGTGCAGGCAAAAACATACGCAAAGGGACGTCATTTGGCAAGGATAGATCCACATGAGTATGGTCTTTATCGTTATTTATTAGTGTTACGATGATATTAGCCATTTAGGAATGCCCCTGGGTGGGGAATTAAGGATAATAATTGTATGGTCTCCATGGCTAGAACTGAGGCTTTTATTACGACTTATTTACAGTTCGTTATTAATAATTACTATATCGCAATATATTATTCTCATAATATTAGTTTCGTTGTAATTTAGTTTATGGAAAACATAGGGAGTAAAATCTTATAGAAATAAACCTACTTCAATCAATTCATTCAATAATCATTAGGAGGAAATATGCCAAATCTGAGAATCGAAATTGAAACTGTTGAAGGACTTGCTGCCAAAGTGAAAAGCGAGAGAGATGGCCCAGTCGCTGATCTGATATCACGCCTACGCTCAATCAACAACGAGCTAGACGCCGCTTGGGATGGGCCTGCCCAACTCCAATTCCAGCAGACATACGGCACCTGGATTAGCGATCTTGAAAAATACAGCGACACATTAAATTCAGTGCATCAATATCTTGTCAGCGTTGCCAATAACTTCCGTGAGCTCGATGAAGCGGCCAGAGCTGCAGCCGCCAATGCGGCTGGCGGACGCTAAGCCATGATCTCCTAACAGGCTATCTGTTCATACAGATAGCCTGTTTTCAAATGACTTGTTTGCTTAGGAGAATATTTCGTAATATATTTCCTTTGCAGACATTTTCAGACCGGAAGATAGCAAAAAACTATTGAGGTTGCTTTCAGATTACTATAAATTGGAAAGCAACTTCATAGAATGGGATGAAGGTTGGCGCTATGGGTTTCACGCGCTGCCTGTTCAGGGCGAATAACGAACTATTTTTGTGCAGGGGAGATCTATGTATAAAAAGCGATTGACCCCGATTGGATTGTATTTATTGATTCTCCTTGCCACCACACTGGCAGGTTGCCAGGATTTCAACCCGGAAGTTTCCCCACTAAATATCATCTCTCCTCCAAATCAGGAGGAGCCGGTTTCTACTCTTCCTCCCGTTTCTCCTGCAATTATTTATCCTGTAACTCGAGGTACGTGCGGCGGCTATAAATATGGTGACGTAACCTCCGGTGGCAATCCTCACCATAATGGATTGGATGTTGGTTCTGGAAAAGGAGGAGAGGAGACTTAAAACGTCATGGAAAGGAAAAGTGGTCAGAATGGAGAAAACCGGCGATAACGATGGCCTCGGTACCTTCATTGTTGTCGAATACGCTTGTTCTGATATTTCTCAATCCGATAAAAGCCAAATGGGAGTAAGCTGTCCCGATGGTCAATCGATCTTTGTACGCTACGCTCATTTGCAGGAAAATTCAAATGCTGGATTATCAGTAGGAAAAGAAATTGATGCCGGCCAAGGGTTAGGTAAAGTTGGGGATACCGGTAATTCCGACGGGAATCACACCCATTTGGAGACTTGCATAGGGAAGAGTGGTAGTTATTCATCTTACGGTCAGATAGGTCCCGATTTCATTGATCCACTGTTAATATTTCCACTCATGTGTACAGCATCATGATTGTAATAGAAAATGTGAGGGTTAACTATGCTAAGAAAAGCAATTGTCGCGTTGTCATTGATATGTTTACTCATGTCCTTGCCAGGGTGCATGAATTACACACCAGATGTTGCGCCACTTGAAGTTTCTGGGCCTAATTCAACATCTGAACTATCGACAGATTTAACCCAAGGAATGGTAGTTCCCATCCCAGGGGCAACGCCGATCCCAGTAACATCACTTGATTCAGTTTCAGGTAATAATGCAGAGATTCTCCCATTTTGTGAAACCGAAAGTGGTTATATAGATAAAGCAAATTGTGTGGGAGATAATCAATACGGTTATTGGCGCCTTGGCGGTAGGGCGACTGATGTGATTGAATTGAGGGTGTCGGGTAAGAATTATTACATCTTTTCCCTTGATGGAAAGCTTTATATAAGTTGCGAGTTGATTTCTTCACCAACAAATACAACTACAGAAATATCGCAAAGCGAATATGATAATATACTGAAATATATAGATGATATTGATAAACAGAATGAGACTGGCGTTGATAATTGGAATGAATTCAAAGGCTGGTTGATAGCTACCTTTGGCACAGCTACAGCTGGTTGTATCGGTGGAGCTATTGCAGGGCAACTTGGTTGGATTGTTGGTCCAGGAGGAGCGGCAATTGGCGCGCTTGCCGGATGTGGTATCGGCGTTGCTGCTGGAGTATCTCTAAGTACCTTGGCGACATTAATTCAATATGTAGTAAAAACAATTGATTTCAATATAAAACTTAGTGATTTACAGAACGGTCTCAATAAACTTTTGAATAGCTTATCAATCAAATGTTAAAATAATAAATATTTAATAAGGCACTAAGGAAAATATAATGCATAAAGTCAGTTCAAACCCAGGCAGTCTATATAAAATATATAACAGTTGGTTTATAGGAAACCTAATTCTAATATTATGGTATTTGGGGAATTTAGGTTTAATTTGGTTTTTTGGAAAACTTTCTGGAACAGGTTTAGCTCTTTTGTGTGTATGTGGTATTGCATTTGTTCTAGCATTGTCTCTACGAAATACTTTTCAGAGAGTTATTTTCGCCAAATCTCAAGAGGCAAACAATTTAATATTCTTTAAATCAATACAGATTGCGTTCTTTATTTTTTCATTAATGTTTTGGATTGGATGGCTTATTACACCAAATAGCATCCATTATAAAACTCCATTCTTTTTATGGGAAAGTATCTATATTAATTTAGGACTTCTTTTTTCAGTAACTGTTCTTATTTTATTGTTTCGCTTATCTAAGAAAAAATAAAAAAATAAGGTATCTTAACTAGGTTCTAGTATAAATAACAAACCAAAACAGAATTGCTTTAAAATGTTATCTTTCTGTATTGGCTTATATGCAGTTGATTTTTAGAGAATTGTATTTCATAATTGAGATTATCAAATACCTTGGCAAGTAATCCGATTATTCAGCTTGCGCTGTTTGCTTTCCAAAGAATTTTCACAGTTGCCATTTTTTACTGATGGCAATGATCCAATACGCGACAATTTTTTGATCATCTAGCCCATGCATACCCACCTGAATATATGGCTGTTCGTTGGTTCCTGCACTGAAAAGTATCGCTCTACCATCAGGTGCGTCCTTTTTCATACGCAGAAATTCCGGTAATTTCCCTAAATTAAGCTCTGAAACTGTCGTGATATTTGGTTTCAATAATAGGATGTTCTGACTATCCTTGATTCCCCTAAAAAGGGGATCTTTGGTTTTATTGGCCGTCATGGTCGTAATAGCTGTAATCAATCCGATCCCGAACATTTGCCCGCGGTTCCCTAAAATCGAATTCTAAGCGCTCCAGTAATTTGGGCTCTATGTTCTTGGCTAGTGAGCTGTAATCATCGATGATAATTAAATGAACGGGGGTGATTAATTTACCCAACCTTAGGGTGTTTCCACTCTTGCGTTCCGTCACCAGGGCTTCGAAAGAATGTACCAGATTTGAAATCTCTTCTTCTGTATGAATCAATTCTTGAACGTGAGGTAAACCTTCCAGAGTCTCAATACCATTTTCTCGCAGTCCGATCAGATGCAATTTAAGGTCGGATGGGGAAAATTGCAATGCCATGCTGAGAATAAATGCCTTTAATGCTTCCTGATCGCCTGAACCCTGTGGTCCAATAACAAGAAAGTAAGGGGTTTCCTGCAAAAGGTGAGCGCTTTTAGGTTCATGGGTAGCATAATCCAGTCCGATTGGTACCATGAAATCTGAAACAGACTGCAGAGGTTTCCATTCTGTTTTCAAAATTGCTTCTAACTCAATATCTTCAAGCCTGATATTCTCCAAAACTTCAACTCGTTCTGGAAATTCACCCGTCCAGCTTGCACGCATTTCTTCTGATATTTTGCGGAGTTCATTAAGCTGCTCTGCCGGACCTGCATTTGCAGGAAGGCAAAATTGACATTGAAGGGCGGGCTTTTCATTCCAGAAGGCACGCCCTGGGATTTGTTCAATCAACGTTTTTTCTATCATCTGATTCAAGAAGGATGAATAAATTGAATTATCGGTCAGGTAAAGGACCCCGCGCGCCCCGCCAAATTCAGATAATCATCTCCGGGTAACTTATCACTGGTAAATACAAAGCATATTCCGAATTTTCCTCCTTCCCGCATGAGGCCTAACCAGGACAAAGAATCCAATTGAGTGATCTCTCTAAATTTTACGAAATTGTCGATTAACACCAGTTGTACGGGCAGGTTTATATCGGGGTGATTTGTTAAAAATGACCTCAGGTCCGGAAGATTTTCGTTATTGCATAAGGCCTGTCGTTCGGAAAGTTCTTGTTGAAGAAGATACAGCAGACGTTGTAATTTCTCAATTTCGTCAGTTCGATATAAGCCCTGCACATGTGGCATATCCAGGATGGCCGCGAGTTGTCCAGCGCTGTAATCTACCAGGTGAAAGTGGATTTGATCAGGTGTATGGCGTAATGCTAGCGCCGTGGCAAGATTAAGCAAAAAGGTTGTCTTTCCTTGCTGTACAGAACCGAGTAAAGAAATATTATTATCCTTCTCAGACAAATCGACAAATAGAGCCGGCTGCTGCTGATTCTTGGGATCATCCAATAATCCTATCGGAACGCGCATCCAGCCTTGGTCTCTAGGAGAGGTTGATGGCCAGCCATTATCTTTCGACCAGTATTCCGTTTCCAGTTTACTCAACAGAGTTGCTAAAGATAGTTCATTCGGCAGCAAAGGCGGCCATGGACTGGGAGGTTTTATGAGGTTAAGTTGTTCGGCCGCTTCTTTAGCGCGCCTTACAATGATTTGAGTGTCTGTCTCAGCGATTTGAGCTACAGGATTTGCCTGTCCTTCTGAAACAATTTTCGAATCTACGATCAGCGTTTTTCCACCATCGTCAGCCACATTAAAAATTTAAAATCACTCAGTAAAACATTACCGCGCTGGGAATAATACCCGGCAACTCGCGCAACCTGGAATTGATCGTATACTTGTTGTTTTCCAACTTTGAGATAAGCTCGTCCAGAAACACCGATCTTTGCGGCATCAGTTGTTTCAAGCATCGAGCGACTTTCGCTATCATTTTGGACCCGCAGACAAATGCGGAAATTTATATTGGCGCTGATTTTGCTATCAACAACTCCTTCCGGGCTTTGCATGGCCAGGATCAGGTGTACACCCAGGCCACCTCCTCGCGCAGCGATGGAATTGAATTTGTCAATCAGGCTGGTCCAATCATTCTTAAAGTGTTGGCGTAGCATTGCAAATTCGTCAATCATTATTAATAAGTAAGGAATTGAGTCAGAGCGTTTATTATGAAAGCCGTTATCATAATACTTATCAAGGTCTGCGACCTCGCATTCAGCCAAAATCGATTCCCGGCGGGCCAGTTCTTTTTCCAGTGCAACCAAAGCGCGGATAGTTTGCTTCCCATCAAGATCGGTCACAACTCCCACTGTGTGTGGTAAATCTTTAAGGACCGAAAAAGTCGTTCCCCCCTTGTAATCAACCAGGACAAAATTCAAGTAATGCGGGTGATGCTTAATCGCAAGGCCGATCAGGATGGTCTGAAGCAACTCGCTTTTACCAGATCGGGTTGTGCCGGCAATTAATCCATGAGGTCCATGTTGATTTTGGCGCAAGTTCAATGTTAATATTCGTTGCCCCGGCTTCAAACCAATGGCGGTTTTTAATGTGGGCGAAGATTTTCCTTGTTCCAACCATAAACTACCGAAATCGATTTCTTCCGGGTTGTTATATTCAATTAGATCCAAATAACGGACATCGGTTGGAAGGTCGAAGCTGGTCCCCTCGAGGGAAATCTTGGCTAAATCCCTTGCAATATTCTCACAAAGAGAATAATCTACAAAATCTCCTCTACCCTGGTGTGAATGGTCACTGGTTCCTGGCACATATAACGATACGTTCGTACCATCAATTTGGAGTACCCCTCTGCAGCCGTCTGGAATTTGGGTTCCGGTTTCAACAAGAACAATTAAATGAATATGGTATTTAGATCCCGTTCTGAGGAGATTGATGAAACTCTCTTCCCGTCGAACGGAATTATAGTCTTGAATAAATAAGACTATTTGAGGAATATTATCTGTATTTCCGGGTTTATTACCTCTGCGTTCATCGAGTGTATTTTGTAAATGATTGAGGAGTCAAATCCTGCTAATGTTGGTGTATGCAAGATGTTTTATTTCATCGCCGGCAGTAATGAGTGCTTTTGTATCAGGCAACCACTTTAACCACCCCCATTTTTTTTCATCACTATTGCAGATAGCATACAGCTCCACTTCAATAGGATGATGAAAAACGGCCAACTCGCAGATTATCTGTGCTGCCAGTTTTTCTGCATTTTCGTCATCGCCTGTGATCGCAACAGCACCTAGTTTTCCCAGGTCGAATTCGATGGGAACACTTTCAAGATTCCGAGAAAATTCGTTTCTAATTTAATTGCCCCTTTAACATCCTCGTCAGCTAATTCAATAAAGTTAACTTCAGGTGCTTCAATTTGCGTATATGGTTCTATATTTCCCGAAGCAAAACGCAGGGTGAGAAAATCGTCATCAGTAAAACGCCTTTCCCAAATTCTGTCATCTACCCGTGCGACTAATTTGCTTATATCTAGGATTGCAGGATGTCGTTTGTTTAAGTTAATTACTTGGGTTGAGTAAAGTTCTGAAAGTTCTCTTCGCTTCGTATCCAGGAGTTTCTGATAAACAGATTGTTGATTTTTCTTTCAGTATCGAATTCCTTTTGCTCACGGCGTTTGGAATACACCATAATGGAAACATAAATTGTACTGCTGATCACCATTATGAAAGGAAAAAGCAGGTTCCGGTACACAATTCCGTAGGCCATGCCTGCAGCGAAAGCCCCGATCGCAGGCGCAATCGTCTGGAGATAATTAATTTTTGGGCGGCTTTTGTTTGCCGTAGGCGGAGGTGGAATGACCACCTTTGTCCTCGGGACTTCAATTCTTCTGCGAGGAGGGCGAGTAAAATTAAAAATTTTAGGATTTCTTGACATATCCTGCCTTGAAAGCGTTGCAGATAAATAATAGATTATAGGAAACGTGATTTTAATTCTAATATATATTCGAACCATCATCCCGACATGCTATTAATTATACTTCTGTGCCTATAAAGGGATCGATGAAAAATGCATCTTGGTTTAGAATACTTTATCATCTCCTTGGATTGGAAAAAAACACAGAAGGCGATCCATGAAGTGTGATTGCTGTAATTTACCTACCCATGTACATGACGAATATTCATCGTCTTCAAAGAGGCTTTATACTATTTTGAGAGACTCGCTTAGGAATAATACTATTCGGCCACCTCATTAATCAGCCAACGCCTTGAACGAGACTAGAATGTTTGGGCTATAATTTGTTAACCCAGGAGTATATATTAGTAATGAAACATTATCGGACAACATGGAAGTTGGCAGCCTGCCTAGTAATAGTGAGCCTTTTGTTGTCTTGCGATTTTTCAATTGCCTTGACCCCTTCACCGACCACGGAAGCGCCGGTCACCACCGCACCGGTCGCGACCGAGCCGGCTACCGCTCATCCACTTGATTCATGGCTGCAAGTCTATTTCACCGATCCCTCCGCACCCTCGGCCGCCACATATGAAGGTGGGATCGATGAAATCCTGGTAAAAGCAATCGATGCGGCCCGCCTGTCTGTGGATGTGGCTGCCTATGACTTCAATCTATGGTCCATCCGGGACGCGCTTGTCCATGCCGAACAGCGCGGGGTGGTGGTCCGGATGGTCATGGAAAGCGACAATATGGATAACGTGGAAGTCCAGGATTTGAAGGACGCCGGCATCCCTATCGTGGGAGATCAGCGGGAAGGGTTGATGCACGACAAATTCATGGTCATCGACCGCATACAGGTATGGACGGGCTCCCTGAATTACACGGTTGGTGCGGCGTATAAGGACAATAACAACCTGATCTCCATTCAATCCCGGGGAGTGGCGCAAGACTACATGAGTGAATTCGAAGAAATGTTTGCTGAAAACCGGTTCGGTCCGGATGGTAAAGCCGACACGCCCTTCCCGAAGGTGACCATTGGCGGCGCCCCGGTGGAGATCTATTTCTCGCCGGACGACGGTACGGCCGCCCGGATCGTGGAGCTGATCAATGCCGCCACCGAGAGCGTCCATTTCATGGCTTACACATTCACATCCAATGATATCGGCGCAGCCATGATCGAGAAAGCCCAGGCCGGACTCGCAGTCAGCGGCGTGATGGACGTAAGCCAGTCCACCGCGCAGGGAACGGAGTACGATCCTTTCAAACAAGCCAACCTGGACGTGCGCCTGGATGGGAATGGGAATGGTTTAATGCACCATAAGGTCATCATCATCGATGATCAGATTGTGATCACGGGTTCCTATAATTTCACTGCCAGCGCAGAGGCCAGTAATGATGAGAACACGGTCATCATTTTTGATCCCGCCGTGGCCGAAAAGTATATGGAAGAATTTCAAAGAGTGTATGAGGCTGGCCAGCCTTGAAACACTCTAATTTTCCTCAACTATAACGGGAGCTTCCCTATGACGAAAAAATTTTATCTCGGTAGGCTTTTCGATACCACCAGCCGGCAGGCCACCAGCCAGGCGCTGGAATACGATCCGGCCGACCTGACCACTCATGCCGTGGTGACCGGGATGACCGGTTCGGGCAAGACCGGCCTTTGCATTGCCCTCATGGAAGAAGCCGCCTTGCAGGGGATCCCGGCCATCCTGATCGACCCTAAAGGCGATCTGACCAACCTGCTCCTGCATTTCCCGGACCTGGCTCCGCAGGAGTTCCAACCCTGGCTGGACCCCGACCTGGCCCGTCGATCTGGCAAGACTCTCGAACAGGCGGCCGCAGATGCCGCGGTTGCCTGGAAAAACGGATTGGACGAATGGGGTCTTGGCCAGGAGCGCCTGCTGGCGCTGAAGAATGCGGCCCAATATGCGGTCTATACTCCCGGCTCGGATGCGGGCCTGCCTGTAAGCGTGCTTTCCTCGTTGGAGGCGCCTGGCCTGGATTGGGAATCCAACCGCGAGATCCTGGGGGAACGTATTTCCAGCACGGTCACCGCAATCCTCGGACTGGTAGGTTTTGACAACATCGACCCCCTTCGCTCCCGCGAGCACATCCTGCTGTCCAATATTTTCCAGGCCGCCTGGAGTCGGAATAGATCTCTCGACCTGACCGAGCTGATCCTGCAGGTGCAGACACCTCCGTTCGAAAAACTGGGGGCGTTCCCGGTGGATACCTTCTTCCCCTCCAAAGACCGGATGGCCCTGGCGCTGCAGATCAATAATATTCTGGCCGCGCCTACCTTCGATATGTGGCGCATGGGCGAGGCGCTGAATATTGGTTCGCTTCTCTCCACCCCCGAGGGCCGGCCTCGCCATGCCGTCTTCTACCTGGCTCACTTGAGCGACGCCGAGAGGATGTTCTTTGTCACCATCCTTTTTTCTGCCATCGAAACATGGATGCGGACACAGGCGGGAACGGCTTCTTTGCGGGCTTTGTTGTATATGGATGAGATTTTCGGGTATCTTCCCCCAACGGCGAACCCTCCTTCCAAGCCGCCGCTTTTGCGGATGCTCAAGCAGGGCCGCGCTTTCGGCCTGGGGTTGGTGTTGGCCTCCCAAAACCCGGTCGACCTGGACTACAAGGCTCTCTCGAATGCGGGCACCTGGTTTATCGGAAAGCTTCAGACCGAACGGGATAAACTCCGCCTCCTGGATGGGTTGGAGAGCGCCGCTCCGGATTCCCTCGACCGGGGAAGCATCGACAAGTTGATCTCCACTCTTGGAAAACGGATCTTCATCATGCAGAATGTGCATGAGAAGCAGCCCATTGTTTTCGAAACCCGTTGGACGATGAATTTCCTGGCAGGCCCGCTGACGCGCGCCCAGATACCGGCGTTAAATAAATTGGCAGGGGTAAAAAGAACAACGGAACCTTTGCCTGTCACTCCATTGGAAATGTCCGAAACAGAAGCCGAGATTTCCGTAGGGGAGCCGGTTGCAGGTACGCTGGCTTCTGCAAAGGCAGTTGGAACTGCTGAAATTTTACAGCCTGCCTCCCTCACAGGCAGCGCCACCCGTCCGGCAGTGCCGTCCGGCTTTGCAGAATTCTATCTGCCGCTGAACCGGAGTTTCACCAAGGCCCTTTCTGCTTCAGAGGCAGGCGCAGCCATGCAGGAAGCCTCCATGAGTGGGATCTTGTATCACCCGGCTCTGCTCGCCTCGGCCCAGGTGCGCTTCCTTGACCGGCGCTATGGGCTCGACCTGCTGCAGGTCAAATCGGTATTGGTAACCTCTCCGTCTGTAAACGGGAGGACCCGCTGGGAGGATTTCGTCCGGTCCATCCCTGCCGAAACGGACATGGACCCCGCTCCCGATCCTCAGGGACGGTTCGTGCCGTTGGATGGTTCCCTTTCTGATGCCAGGCGGTTGGCCATGCTGCAAAAAGAGTACGCCGATTGGGTGTACCGGACGAGCAAGATCACCATCCGCTCGAACTCGACCTTGGGTATATATGCCACTCCGGAGATCTCCCAGGCTGATTTTATGAAAGCCTGCGCCGAGGCAGCCCGGCAGGAACGGGATAAAGAGCTGGCGAAAGCCGCCTCCACTTTTGACCGCCAGATCGCCGCGCGTTGAAAGAAAAGATCGCCCGGGAAGAGCGCGAGTTGGAGCAGGACCAGACCGAGTTGGGCGAACGGAAACGGGAGGAACTGGTTACTGGCGCCGAAACCGTCTTCAGCCTGTTGGGAGGCAAGCGCAGCCGCAGGATATCTTCTGCCATGAGCAAACACCGCCTGACCGAGCAGTCGAAAGCCGAAGTGAATGAATCGTTGGATGCGCTCGATGATTACAAGAGCCAGTTGTCCAAGCTCGAAGGATCCCGTCAGGAGATCTTGGAGGAGGCCAGTTCCAAATGGGGCGAAGCCGTCAACGATATGATCGAGATACCGATTTTGGCGAAGAAGACCGATGTTTACGTGAACATTTTCGGTGTGGCCTGGTTCCCCTTTTATCAGGTGAGCTCGGGGGATAAGCTGATCGAGCTTCCCGCCTTCGAATGATCAGCCGAGTGAATAGCATCAAGGGAAATATCCATGAAATTCATCCATCTTTTCTGGCTCGTTTTTTCAGTGTTTTTATGGGGCTTTATCCATTCACTGACAGCCTCCCATCCCTTTAAAGCGTACATCCGGCGGGTATATGGGACGAAAGCAGACCGGTATTACCGTGTAGCCTATAATGCGGTTGCGGTGGTCAGTTTTATTGTGGTATTGCTCATCGCCGCCTTCACGCCCGGACCGGACTCTCTATGTGATGCCTTTCCCATGGGTGATGCTCTCGATCATTGTCGAGTTTTTGGCCGTGGCTGCATTGGTGATCGGTTTCATGCAAACGGATCCTCTCGATTTCCTGGGGATGAGGCAGATCACTGCCGGGAAAAAGAAACATTCTTCAATATTGGTTAAGGAGGGCCTGTATCAATACGTGCGCCACCCTCTGTATACGGCCGGCATCATTTTTATCTGGGCTCTTCCTTTAATGACCGCCCGCCTGTTTGGTCCTCGATCTTGCCCTGACGGCGTATATCGATCGCAGGTGCCTATTTGGAGGAGCGAAAATTACGGCAGAAATTCGGCCCGGAATATGTGGACTATGCAGCCGTCACGCCCATGTTCATTCCTTTTATCAAAAAGGGCAGTCCCCGCTCTTCAGCCGGCGGGCTCACACGGCGGAGTATAATTCACAGGGTATGTCATTCGTCGTCGTTCCCAAACCCCCCAGTCGTCCATCGCCCATCGGACAGGTATTGTTCGCCCTGTTTGGGTGGAGTCGTCCTCTTTTTGATTTTCATCGGTGTGATCGCCGGAGGGTACGAGTCTGCTTTTTTCCGGCCGGATCTTCCCGGGAGTATTCATGGCAGGGGTGGACCTTTCGAGCATGACGCCTCAGCAGGCCTCCACGGCCCTCAGCCAGCGCCTGGCTTATCCGGCCAGGGGCCAGATCATCCTGCGATATGGTGACAAGGTGTGGACGGCCACGCCGGCAGACCTGGGGATGGTTTTCGATGCCGGGCGGAGCGTTCAGCGGGCGTATGGTTTGGGCCGCCTGAGTCCGGGCCGTTCACGAATTTGGCCGGCCAGTTAAATGCCTGGCAGGGAGGCTTGGACCTCTCGCCTGTGATCCTGATGGATCAGCGGGTGGCTCACGGCTATCTCCAAAATATTGCCGCCAACATCAACCAGCCTGTCGTCGAAGCTGATTTGCGTTTGAATGGGACCCAGGTGGACTATACGCCGGGGCAGATCGGCCGGTTACTGAATGTCGATAAAACGCTGGCCCAGTTGATGGGCCAATGAATAGCTTCAAAGATGGCCAGGTCGATCTGATTATTGAGGAGCAGGCCCCGTTGGTGCTGGATGCCTCGGCTCAAGCGAATTCTCTCCGCCAGGCGTTGAGTGGGCCGCTAACACTCAACGTTCCCGAGCCCAGCCCGGCGACCCGGCTCCCTGACCATCGACACGACCATCCTGGCATCCATGTTATCCGTGGGACGGGTCCAACTCAACGGAGTCTGGCAGTATCAGGTCTCCATGGATACCCGGCCGTTGGAACAATCCTTGAACGGGATCGCGCCTCAGTTGGACCAGACCCCCAAGAACGCCCGCTTTTATTACGACGACCCCACCGAGTCAATTGGTTTTGACCGAACACGCCACCACCGGGCGTTCTCTGGATATTCAGGCCACCCAGGATGCGGTGATGAAGGGACTCTTGCAGGGCCAGCATAATATCCCCCTGGTGGTCAAACTGGAGCCGCCGCAGGTGCCGGATGATGCCACCGCCCAATCCCTCGGGATCACCGGGCTGGTCTCGGATCAACCAGTTATTTCCGTGGTTCCGGCGGGCCTCGCCTCCAGAATATCAAGGCGGCCTCCGAACGGTTTTATGGCTTGCTCATTCCGCCGCATGCGACCTTCTCGATGAGTGATGCCATCGGCGATATCAGTCTTGATAACGGTTACGCCGAAGCCTTGATCATTTTCAATGGAAAAAGCATCACCGGCGTGGGCGGGGGTGTTTGCCAGGTGAGTACGACCCTTTACCGGGCGGCCCTTTACGGGGGCTACCCGATCGTCGAACGCCATAACCATGCCTATCGGGTATTTTATTATGAGGAAACTGCCAACGGCACGGATCAGAATTTGGCCGGCCTGGATGCCACCGTTTATTTTCCCCTGGTGGATCTGAAATTCACCAATGACCGGGATTCCTGGCTGTTGATGGAAACCTATTTCCATCCGGGCACTTATTCGCTCGAGTGGAAATTCTATTCGGGCGAAGGAGTGCGCACAGTCAATGTGGAAAACCTGGGCCTTCGGAATATCGTCCCGCCCCTGCGCCGCAGATTCGAGGAAAATCCCGACATGGCTGCCAATGAGGTCAAGCAGGTGGAATGGCCCGGTGATGGAGCCGATATTACGGTCACCCGGGTGGTCTCCCGCAACGGTCAGACTCTCTTCAACGATACGATCCCCACACATTATCAGGCCTGGGGCGCCGTCTGCCAATACGGTCCTGGAACCGATAACCCCGAAGAACTGGCCGGCCAGCTCGGAATATGCCAGTAATAATGCGTCTGTACTATTGCCTAATACGTAGGAGTGCAGGCATTTAGCCTGCCAGCAGGCTGGGACCCACACGGCGCAATTCGATCGGAGCATCTGCACTCCACATACAAAAGCCCTGCCTCGAGACGTGGTAGAATTGCCGTTTGTTGCTTCCCCGAATTGGAGAATACCATGATCAATCAAGAATTATTGGAAATCTTGCGTTGCCCGGTATGCGTCCACGATAAAACAGGCTTACTGCAGGTCCATCAGGACACCTGGCTCATCTGCCAGGATTGCGGGCGGAAATATCCCATCGTGGAGGATATCCCGGTCATGTTGATCGAAGAAGGAGATAAGTGGGCTAAGACGGCGATGGAGGATTTACCTGTCCCGCCGCCACCCATGAAATAAGTGATGACCCCGAAGAAATTTAACCTGGGAGAGGTAATGCGGTCTTATAAGCGGCCAACAATCCCTCAATTCATACTGCTTGGACTCGGGCTGGTTCTGGCAATTGCTATATTTGCATTTCTGCGCGGATTTGTCTCCTGCTGGACTCTCACTACCTTGCCCGGTATGGCTCCTGCCACCTGTCCCAATAAAGCTGCCATTCCTACCCAGGTGGTAACGAATGCCCAGGGCACGCCCATAGCCGCGCCGGAGACATCCACGCCCGAGGTGAGCATTCCCCAGGTATTACCGACCGCGTGGGACGGCGCCAGCCGGGTGAATATCCTCGTGATGGGCTATGATTACGGTGATTGGGCCGCCGACCGCAAATGTCCCTGCCGGACGGATACCATGATCGTGGTAACTGTGGATCCGGCCAGCAAGACCGCCGGAATGATCTCTGTCCCAAGGGATATGTGGGTGGAAATCCCGCCCTATGGTTACCATAAGATCAATATGGCCAATTTCCTTGGGGATGCGGATAAGTTGCCCGGCGGTGGGCCCGAATTGGCCCGCAAGGCCGTTGAGAATTTTCTCGGTGTTCCCATCCAGTATTATGTGATGATCGATTTCAATGCTTTTACGACGGTGGTGCAAACCATCGCCGGCGAGAAAGGCATTTGCCTGGTCATTCCCTACGATATCACCATCGATCCGATAGGTCCCCATAACACCGAAAACCTAAAAGCCGGCCCGGATTGCTTCAATGGTGCCGAGACACTGGCGTATGCACGCACGCGCCATACTGCAAATGAGGATGTCGACCGTTCCGGGCGCCAGATGCAAGTCATCCTGGCCATCCGGGATGCCGTGCTCCGGCCGGGCAACTGGCCGAATTTGGTAGCTCATTCATTGGATCTGTATAACCAGGTTTCCGCCGGTGTTAGAACCAATCTTTCATTACCGGATGCTGAAAAGTTGGCCAGGTTGGTGATGGATATCCCGTTGGACAAGATCCAACAGAAGGTCATCGATTATACGATGATGTCGCCGACCAAGATCTTTGCCGACGGTGTCGATCAGGCCATCCTGCGGCCGTTCCCGGATAAGATCCGCGAGGTGGTGGACCAGCTCTTTGGCTCAGGCTTGCGGAATCCTCTGGCTGCAGGGAATCCGGCTGACCTCAGCCTCGAAGAAGCGGCTCCACTCATGAAAGCTGAAGGCGCCAGCGTGATCGTCATCAACTTCTCCGGTGTGGAGGGGATGGCTTCCAAGACGGCCGATTACTTGAAGTCCCAGGGCGTGAATGTCGTCAATTTTGGCAACACTGGCGATTATCCCGATGCTTATACATATCTGCGGCTTCCTGCCAAAACGGGGTTGATCGTCCATTCAGGCAAGCCGTATGCCATGGAATACTTGATGAAGCTGATGAATACCGATTCGTTTGTCATGCACATTGATCCAAATGCGCCTGCCGATATTATCCTGGCTATCGGCGCAGATTGGGCTAGCAACAACCCTATGCCGTAATAATTAATCCCTGTTCTAATATTTAGCCGGCTCCACCTGGCCCCTGGACCACAAGGAGACCGCCTCAACGGCGGTCTCCTTTTCTTGTGCGCCCAGCATGGGCGTTGACTAAGAGTGAAAGACTCTTGCAGCGGAGATTGCACTGACTGCTAGCGGAAGGCAAGGGCGTCACCGTGAGGTGGGGTCTGGAGGAAGCCGGACGCAAACCTGCGGCTTGAGGAACACGAACCCAATCAGAGGCTGTGAGGCTGGGCGAGTTGGCAAGAAACAACGAAACCTGTGCAATCAAAGGCCGAAGCAGTAAATTGGGCAAGCGTGCAGGGAAAGTCAACGACCTTACCTGGGGAGACCTGCCAACAAGCCGGAAGGTAACCCTGACAGAGATGTCAGACTGAGATGGCAGGAGTCAGCCGAGGCCGTAGTACCAGCTAGGGTTGGTGTATCCGCTGGGAAGGGCTGAACAATGAGAGGATGAGTACGATGAGCAGTTCGAGGGACGAACAAAGAAGGCAGAAACCTGCGGAAAGCGGGACTACTGAACCAACGAAGCAGGTGAAGCCTGCGGGAGTGGAACAGAGCGCTGAGGCGTCCCCGGCACGAGACAGCGGAAAATCCGACGAGGCAGTGTGGGAAGCGGTGTTTGAAAAGGAGAACCTGCGGACTGCGCTGAAGCGAGTAGAGAGCAACAAAGGAGCCGCCGGAATAGATAGGATGGAAGTGAAAGAGTTGTCGGGCTACCTGAAGGAGCACTGGAAGGAAGTGCGGGAAGCTCTCGAAAGCGGGAAGTATCGGCCAAGCCCCGTGAGGCGGGTAGAGATACCCAAACCGGATGGAGGGGTGCGGCAATTGGGGATACCGACAGTGCTGGACCGGCTGATCCAGCAAGCCATAGCGCAGGTGCTAACGCCGAAGTTCGAGAGGGTGTTTTCGGCCCACAGTTTTGGGTTTCGACCCGGACGGAGTGCGCATCAAGCCGTGCAGAAATCCCAGGAGTACATCCTCCAAGGCTACGACTGGGTAGTGGACATTGACCTGGAGAAGTTCTTTGACCGGGTCAACCACGATATGCTCATGGCAAGGGTGGCACGGGTGGTGAAAGACAAACGAGTGCTGAAACTGATCCGAGCCTATCTGGAGAGCGGCGTGATGTTGAACGGGGTGGTGCTGGAGACGGAAGAGGGCACGCCGCAAGGCGGACCTCTGTCGCCGCTGCTGTCGAACATCATGCTGGACGATCTGGATAAGGAGCTGGAAAAACGTGGGCACAAGTTTGTGCGCTATGCGGATGACTGCAATATCTACGTGAGAACGGAGACAGCCGGGGCACGGGTAATGGAAAGCGTGAAGAAATATCTGGAGAAGAAGTTGAAGTTGAAAGTGAACCCGAAGAAAAGCAAGGTGGAACGAGCGACCCGGGTGAAATTCCTGGGGTTCAGTTTCTTCAAACGGAAGGGAGCCGTGCTGATCCGCCTGGCGAACCGGACGAAGGAACGCTTTATGGAGAAGCTGCGGAACCTGACCAGGCGAACTCGCTCAGGCAAATTGGAAGATATTGTGAGCGAAGTCAACCGCTACATCGTGGGGTGGACAGCCTATTATCGACTGGCGGCTACGCCGAGTGTGTTTGAAGAACTGGACGAGTGGGTTCGCCGGAGACTGAGACAGATGCTCTGGAAACGCTGGAAACGAGGCACAACCCGCTACCGGGAACTGAGGCGACTGGGTGTACCCCCCGAACGAGCCGCACTTGGAGCCGTTGGGACAAGTCCCTGGCGCATGTCACATTCACCCGTGATACACGAAGCCCTGAGTAATGCCTATTGGCAAAACACAGGGCTGGAAAGCATTGCAAAACGATACTCCAAACTTCGTTATTCTTGTTGAACCGCCGGATGCGGACCCGCATGTCCGGTGGTGTGAGAGGGAGCGGCTAGTCACCGCTCCCTACTCGATTAATAAGGATAAGGGCGGGACGGTACTCCGCTCTCCAAATCTACTTGGAAGAAAGATACTCGTCGATGGCTTTGGCCGCTTTCCGGCCTCCAACCATGGCGGTCGCCACCAGGTCAGGCCCGGTTACCCCGTCGCCGGCTGCAAAGACACCTTCCTGGCTGGTCGCGCCGGTCTCTTTATCGACGACCGTGATCAGCCCGTAATCATGCGTTTCCAGGCCCGGCGTCGTCTCTCCGATGACCGGATCGGGCCAATACCCCAGCGCCTTGATGGCGGTATCCACTGCAATGGAGAAATTGGAACCTTCGATCGGTACGGGTTTCCGCCTGCCTTTGGCATCCGGTTCGCCCAGTTTCATTTCGATGCATTCGATGGCCGCCAGGCGTCCGTCCGGTCCGGCGATAAATTTTACCGGCTGGGTCAGGAAGCGGTATTTTGCCCCTTCTTCCTTTGCCATCTGGCGGTCTTTCTTTCCACCCGGCATTTCCTTTTCAGTGCGGCGGTACAGGCAGGACACTTCCTCCGCGCCTAGTCGTATTGCCGAGCGTAAACAGTCCGAAGCCGTATCACCGCCGCCGATGACCACCACCCGCTTGCCCAGGGTCGGTCTTTCTCGTTTCCCATCCGGAAGCAGGTTTAGTTCGGTGTTGGCCCGCATGAGGAAATCGGTTCCTTCGTACACGCCCGGCAAATCCTCTCCGGGAATATCCATCTTCGCGTCGATGCCGGTGCCTACACCCACAAATACTGCTTCGAAGCCTTCTTTGAACAGCTCCTCGATCGTTTTATCTTTACCGATATAGGTATTACCAACGAATTCAGCGCCGGCTTTTTCGAAATCACTCCAACGGCAGAAGAACACTTCCTTGGCCAGTTTGAAATTAGGGATGCCGTATACCAGCAATCCGCCGGGAGAGGGTTTGGTGTCAAAGAAGGTAACCCCATATCCTTTTTGTAACAGTTGTTCAGCGCAGCCCAGTCCTGCCGGTCCGGCGCCTACGATTGCTACTTTCTTGCCGATCGGTTCACCCTTGGGGATGGATACGCCCGCGGTCTTGCGTTCATAACAGGTCACGAAGGTTTCCAGAGCCCCGCAGAGCACCGGTTCGTGGGTCTTGTTCAATGCGCAAGATCCCTGGCAGAGAACGTCTTGAGGGCAAACCCTCGAGCAGATCTCCGGCAGGGAGGAAGTCTGGCGGTAAAGCTGAGCCGCTTCGACATAACGACCCTGCTCGATCAGCCACATGGCGGAGGGGATATCGTTATGAGCCGGGCAGGCCAGCATGCAGGGGGCCGGGTCGGGACAATGGATGCAGCGTTGACGCTTCCAACATGGCCCGGTCGGAATCCAGTGGAATGCTTACATCTCCGAAGTCGCAAACGCGTTCCGTCGGCGGACGCAAGGATGGGTCCTGATAGGGCATACAGACGCGTGCTTTTCGGTCGATCTCGAGCTGTTCACCTGGAATGGTTTGCATTATGGCTATCCTCCGGCCAGTACCCAATAACTTGTACCGACTCCTGCATCACAATAAATTTGCGACTGGATACCTTGTGTCTATAGTCCGACGAGGGTACCTATGATTTGATATGTATCATACACAATCTTGTTGTCTGGACACAGGTTTATATGTCATCATTGCTTGCGACATAAATCACAATCAATTTAAGCGAAATAATGGCCTTGAGCCTCGTTTTTCGAATAAACTTGGTCGTCCGAACGTTATATAAAGGTACGTGTATATGTTCGCGTAGTTATGAAGTATTGACCCTTGCGTAGGTTTGTCTTGCCAGGAAAAAATGATTGAAAGGTACTAGAGAAAGCAGGGCATCACTTCTATAAGAACCTTCTCAAGGATGCGGCCAAAGACATCCCAACTCGGTGGGATTATATTAAACTTGTGACAGAGGGATTGTCTGGATGAATTCGATTAAGTAAGGCCTTATAATATTGGGCTGTTCTAATTAAGTTAATAATTTTCTGGAAGAAGGTACAAATGGATAAACAATCTAATGGGCGGAAGAAAGCTCGGGGGAGATCCTGGATAATCATTGTAGTTGTACTGGTGGCAGTGGTAGCGACAGGCGCCTATTTCATAAATAAGCGCAAGAACAGCACGGCGGCCACACAGTACCAGACGGTTCAAGCTGAGAAAGGGACATTGACCGCCACGATCGGTGCGACCGGGAACGGTCCGTTCCAACCAGACTGCTGTTTTAACATGGCAAAACAGCGGTACTATTGGCACTGTAAATATTAAGTCCGGAGACCGGATCCAGGCAGGGGATGTCCTGGGCAGCCTGATCCTGGCACCCTTGACCCAGAGCACATTGGAATCCAACCTTGTCACAGCAAAGCAGAACCTGGCCCAGTTGACTTCCCCGGAAGCAATTGCAAATGCCAAACTGGCTATTACAAAGGCACAGTCGGATGTAATCAATGCTCAGTCTACGGTGAACAACCAGCAGTATTGGAAAAACGAGGCCTTGATACAGGACCAGTATGCAAAATTAGTCATTGCCAAGGACAATTTGGACAGGGCCCAGAAAGCCTATGATAATGCCAATGGAGGCCAATATATTAACAACGCGGGTGAGGCCTCTCTCTACCAGGTTCTCTATAATGCCCAGCAGGCATATAAAAATGCCCAATATTATTACAGTCTCTATTCGCAGAAACCAAGCCAACGACAAATCGATGAAGGCCAGGCAACTCTGGACCTGGCTAATGCCACGCTGAAAAACGCCCAGATTTACCTGGCGGCATTAACTGGCGGGACTGTTCCCGCAGACGCCACCGGAACAGCGTTACTACAGCTCGAGCAGGCCAAGCTGGCTGTTCAGACTGCTCAGGCGAATCTGGATGCGGCCAAGATAACTGCCCCGTTCAATGGGACGGTCACCGAAATCAACGGGATGTTGGGCGATCAGGTAATCCCGGGAACGAATGCGTTCCGCATAGACGACCTTTCCCATATGAAGGTGGATGTCCAGGTTTCGGAAGTGGACATCAACAACACCCAGGTTGGCCAGCCCGTAGCACTCACTTTTGATGCAATTGCAGGCAAAAGCTATACGGAAAAGTTGTCGAAGTAGCCCAGGCGGGTGATATTGTCCAAGGGGCGGTCAACTTTACCGTGACTGTCGTACTGACCAATCCAGATGCAAGCGTCAAGCCCGGTATGACCGCCGCAGTGACCATTACAGTCAAACAACTGGATAATGTTCTCCTGGTACCCAACCGGGCCGTGCGATTGGTGAATAACCAGCGCGTGGTATATATCTTGCAGAACGGGCAGCCCCAAGAAGTTAAACGTGACGCTGGGAGCTTCTTCCGATACCCAGAGTGAAGTTGCGTCCAGCAATTTGAAAGCCGGCGATCTCATCATTCTTAATCCGCCTTCTAATTTGTTCAATCCACCTGGCGGTGGCGGGGGACCTTTTGGCGGAGGCTCTTAATGGAAGAACCGGTAATCATAGCGAAAGGCCTGACCAAAGTCTACAAAATGGGCGAGCAGGAAGTCGCCGCATTAAGCGGCGTCGACTTGAAAATCGAACGCGGCGAGGTGGTCTCCATCATGGGGCCATCTGGTTCGGGTAAATCCACGTTGATGAATATCCTGGGCTGCCTGGACCTGCCCACATCCGGTGAATACAACCTGGATGGCGAGGAAGTTTCCGAACTGACCGACGACCAACTGGCCGATATCCGCAACCGCAAGGTGGGATTTATTTTCCAGAGTTTTAACCTGCTGAACCGGACGACAGCACTGGCAAATGTCGAACTGCCTCTGCGTTATGCCGGAATTAACGAAGGAAAGCGTGCGTTGGCCATGGAGGCGCTTGAAGCCGTTGGTCTACAGGACCGTATGATGCATCGTCCAACCGAACTCTCGGGTGGACAGCAACAGCGCGTGGCAATTGCACGGGCGCTTAGTAAACAAACCGGCCATCATTATGGCCGACGAACCGACCGGCAACCTGGATTCAAAAGTGGGCAAAGAGATCATGGCGTTGCTGCTCGAATTGAACAAGAAAAAAGGCACCACGTTGATCATCATCACCCACGATCCGACCGTGGCGCAGCAGACCCAGCGCGTCATTCACTTGCGTGATGGAATGATCGAGGTAGTATGAACATCCTCCAATCTATTATAGAGGCCTTGGAAAGCTTGAATGCCAATCGCTTGCGCTCCGGCTTAACCATCCTGGGGATCATCATCGGCGTGGGGGCGGTGATTGCCATGCTTGTCGGTCGGGCAGGGCGCTCAATCGACGATCACAGGCGCGATCAGCGGGATCGGCACGAATTTACTGTTTGTTGCGCCCGGAAACAGAGTCCAGGAGGTGCGTAATCCACGCCCGCTGACGATGGCAGATGCAGCCGCTATTGCGGATCCGCTGGTTTCCCCGGATGTGTCAGGGGTGGCTCCAAGCATCCAGGGCAGTGCGGAAGTCAGTGTTGCAAACGGTAAGACGACTAATAATAGCATTACAGGTGTTACACCGGAATATTTCTCATTGCAAAACTATGCTTTGACGGAAGGCAATTTCATAACCCAGGACCAAATTTTGGGGGATGCCTCCGTGGTGGTGATCGGTCCTTCGATTGCGGATACGTTGTTTGGCCGGCATGACGGCCTGGTAGGTGAGACGGTCCGTCTGAATGGACAACCCTTTCGCGTGATCGGCATAACGGCCTCCAAAGGAGGCGGATCATTCGGCAGCCAGGACAGCGGCATCTTCGTTCCAATCAGCACTGCCCAGGCACGCTTGATCCACCAGACGACTGCGAATTCAGTCGATATCATCTATGTCCAGGCGACCAGCGCGGATACCGTGACCCAGGCTACGGATGAGGTAACACAGGTTTTACGTCAGCGCCATCACACGGCGATCGGGATCGATGATTTCACCATTTTTTCGCAAAAAGATATCCTCTCGATAGCTACGACGGTCACGGGTGTGTTCACCATTTTCATTGGCGGCATTGCTGGGATTTCGCTGTTGGTGGGTGGAATCGGGATCATGAACATCATGCTGGTCTCGGTAACCGAAAGAACGCGTGAAATTGGCTTGCGTAAAGCTCTGGGTGCTCGAAAACGGGACATCCTGATCCAGTTCTTGACTGAATCTTCCCTGCTGAGCCTTTTTGGCGGCGTGATCGGGATCGGACTGGGATGGGGGCTGGCAATATTGGTGGGACGGATCGCGACTGCCAGTGGCAACCCATTCAACCCCACGGTCAACCTGAGCTCCATCCTGCTGGCGACGCTCTTTTCCGCTGCAGTCGGTTTGTTCTTCGGCATCTATCCCGCCAACCGCGCTGCCGGCCTCGAACCGGTTGAAGCCCTCCGGTACGAGTAGATAAGTCTTGCATTGATATTCGCGAGCGCCATTAATTCCGGATTCTCAAAATGAGTATGAATGGGTGTTATCCCGTCCATACTCATTTTGATATTCTTATCCCTTTCCCCGGAGACTTCCTGCTCTGACTATGTGCTGTGCAATCCGTTCGGGGCTGGAAGTCACGGAGCACCTCTGAATTTGAGCGGAGTGGGTCTGGGTCATGAAACCATATTCGGGGAAAAAGTTCGGTTATATAATCTGATCATGAAAATCACCATTGAAGAGATCCACGCCAGACCGTCTGGGCGAATACGATCGCGTTCCCCAGAGAGTTGAAGTCAAAACAATCCTCCAGCCTGAATTAATCGAAGGCGGCCTGGGTGGCATCCTTTTGCGGGAAATTGCTGTAGAGACCCCCTACATCAAAGATTACGATGCCTCCGGTGAACTTCCCAGTGGCATCACCCAAAAATTCGATGTGAAGAATTGGGGTTTCTTCTTAGCCAAAGCCGGCCCGGAGACTGCCGGCGCCGCGATGGTCGCCTATGACACCACCGGCGTCTTCATGTTGGAAACCCGCCTCGATTTGGCCGTGTTGTGGGATATCCGCGTCTGCCCCGAATATAAAGGCGCCGGTATCCTCCTCTTTCGGCATGCGGTCGCCTGGGCCAAAAGCCGCGGCTGTACGCAGTTGAAGATCGAGACCCAAAATGTTAATGTTCCCGCCTGCCGTTTCTATCAGCGCATGGGCGCCTGCCTGGGGGAAATCCACCGCTATGGCTACGCCGGCTGCCCTCCCGTAGCCCACGAAGTCATGCTCAACTGGTACGTCGATTTGACTGTTTGATCCCTTCTAATCTTAAATTAACTTGACATATGTAATCTATCGATGGATAATGGTATATAGAACCTTAGTTCTATATATGCCCGTTGCAGGTTGTTTCATCGAGAAGTCCTTTGAAAATAAATCCTTCCCTCGCCACGATTGCCAGCCACTGCCTTCAATTCGGACCGAATTGCATGTCCCGGTTTTATCGGGGTGCCTCGATTTGCACCTGAGGATCAATGTGCAGGGAGCGCATTAACGGAGTATCCCTTTGGGGCATGCGCTCCCATGCCACCCCGGCGTTATAAATTGCCGATATTCAGTCTGAATTCAGCAGGGAAACGAAGCCCTCATTACCGTAGAGGCGGGTCTTCGGGATTTCTGGCAGTGGTTTCATGCACAGGTGGGATACTTCAAATTCAGCGACCAAAGCCTGAACAGACCCGCTCCCAACCAGCGGATCAGTTGTCTTCCGAGGCGAAGCACCGCCTCCCAATCTCTTTGGAGATGTATTCATGTACTTTCGGGACATGTCCCGGTACTATCGGGAATGGATAAGTATGCCCTTTCTTCCCATATCCTGGACTGTTCTTCGTTTCTTCCGTGCCCCGAACCGTTTTTCGTTCCTCTTTCGATACCGCGTATCGATAATTTCATTTAATCCTTTTCCGAGACTATTTGACTATTTGTTGAACCTCAAATTCAATTCCGGTAAGGAAGTTCTCCCAGGTCGTAGAAGCGCACATGCCCTGTAGTATTTTGTTTACTGACAACTGAAAACTGGCTACTGACAACTGACTTCTGATATCTAATAGACTATTATCTAGCACCTTAAATTTAACTACAGACTGATATAATAACTGCGCAATTTCTTATCGTTTTCCTCTGAAAAATGGAAAAGGAGTTCAAGGTGGATCAAAAATTAGCTCGTCTCAAAGAAATTCTTGCTGAAGTTTCAGATTTAAGGTATATGGGCGCCCTCCTGGGTTGGGACCAACAAACCTACATGCCGCCCGAAGGCGCCGAAGCTCGGGGGAACCAGCTGGCTTTGATCTCCCGTATGGCGCATGAGCGCTTCACTTCCTCAGAAGTCGGCCAGTTGCTGGAAGACCTGAAGCCGTTTGCAGCCACGCTGGATCCGGATTCAGATGATGCCCGCCTGGTGAAAGTGACCTCCCGGGCCTACGACAAAGCTACCCGTGTCTCAACCAAGTATGTGGTCGACTTTGCTCAAGCCACCACGCTGGGACAGCAGGGTTGGATGGAGGCCAGGGCTGCCTCGGATTTCTCCATTTTTCAACCTCACCTGGAAAAGATCATTGGCCTTCGCCAGGAATATGCCTCCTTCTTCCCGGATTTTGAACACCCTTACGATGCTCTACTGGATGATTTCGAGCCGGGCATGAAAACGTCTGAGGTTAAAGAGATATTTAGACCAGTTGCGTACCCAGCAGGTGGAATTGATCAAGTCTATTGCCTCGAAGCCCCAGGTGGATGATTCCTTCCTCCACCAGCCCTTCGATGAAAAGAAACAATGGGACTTTGGAGTGGAAGTGATCACCAAGTTTGGCTATGACTGGAACCGCGGCCGGCAGGATAAAGCCGCTCATCCTTTCACCATCAGCTTCAGCATCAAGGATGTCCGTATCACCACCCGGGTGGATCCGAACTTCCTTAACCCGATGCTCTTTGGCACCATGCACGAGTGTGGCCATGCCCTCTATGGGCAAGGCGCTGCCCTGGCATTGGAGCGGACCGGCCTGGAGGATGGCGCTTCCCTCGGCGTGCATGAATCCCAAAGTCGCATGTGGGAGAACCTGGTCGGGCGTTCCATGCCGATGTGGGAACATTTCTACCCGCGCCTGCAGGAAGTCTTTCCTCAACTAAAGGGGATCGGTTTGGAAAAATTCTATAAGGGCATCAACAAGGTCCAGCCATCCATGATCCGGGTGGAAGCCGACGAAGCCACCTACAATATGCATATCATGCTGCGGATGGAGATCGAGATCGCCATGCTGGAAGGCGGGGTTGTCGCCAAAGATTTGCCGGAGCTGTGGAATTCAAAAATGAAGGATTATCTCGGTGTGACCCCTCCGAATGATGTCAAGGGTGTCATGCAGGATATCCATTGGTCCGGCGGCATGATCGGCTATTTCTCCACTTATGCTCTCGGAAATCTCATTTCAGCCCAGCTGTGGGAGAAGATCAACCAGGATATTCCCGATCTTCCTGACCAGATCCGCCAGGGGAAGTTCGGAGCTCTCCTGGGTTGGCTGCGTACGAATATCCATCAGCATGGATCCAAGTTCGAGCCTCAGGAACTGGTCCAAAGAGTAACCGGCGATAAGATCAATCCGGCCGCCTATATCCGTTACCTGACCAAGAAATATAAAGAGATTTACGGCTAGAGATAACGCTGAGACGCTCCGAAAGGGGCGTCTCTCCTTAGCTGATATAATTTAACCATGCTCCGTCACCTCTTCCTGACAATCTTGCTGGCCCTTTCCCTATCCGCCTGCTCTCAAAAAGCATCCACCCTCCCGCCTCCCACGGAAACTGTCACATTCATCACTCCTGCCACTCCGACACCTGGGATCGTTAGCCCAATAAATAGCACTCCTATACCGGAAACCCCCACGGTAACAACAAAGGAAACGGCCAGCCCGGAGTTCACCCCGACTCAGAACCGACCCTCCTGGAGACGGAGCCACCTCTTCCCTCTCCGATCCCGAAAACCACCGCGGCTCTCGACGGCCATTCCGACGCCTTCAACGAACTCAGGCGCGATCCAGTTCTACGGCCCGGGCCCGCAGTCCAAGATCGTTTCGCCCCTGGTGCTCTACGGATATGCCATCCCGGGTTACAAACGTAAAGGCCAGGTGGACCTTTACGGTGAGGACGGCCGCGTGATTGGCCTCAGAGATCTTGCAGTTAAACACGGCTTATAAATGGGCTTATTTCTACTGGCCTTTGCCCTTTTTCTATCAATTCCGCTGGAGAGTTGGGCCGGCTCACCCTGACAACCCAGGATCAATATGGACGTACCACGGCTGCGAATTCCATCCACGTCCTTCTCCTCCCCGAAGGCGCTCCCATCCTCTATCCGCCCGGTGAGCTGGACCTCATGGAGCGCTGCACCATTGATGTGCCTGCCCTTGGAGAAAAAGTTTCCGGTGGCAGCTCCTGACGGTCAGTGGAAAAATGCTTCCTTTCAACAATTTACCCCTGACGGTCGGCCTGATTGGTAGAGATGGAAGCATGTTGAACTCACAATTGGTCCCAATCAGCCCCGCCGGAGCCAATCCGGTTCCTTTTCGGGTGGAGATTCCCTATTCTCTTCAAAAGGGGACCTGGGAATTGCTGTTTGTCAGCCAATTCGATGACCGGATCGGTGGATTGATGTATTTATACAGCCAGGAGATTTTCCTCAATCCTTGACTTTGGTAAATGGGGGTGTTACAATGTCCGCTCGTTCGACCCGACGCGGGGTAGAGCAGTGGCAGCTCGTCAGGCTCATAACCTGGAGGTCGTGGGTTCGAGTCCCACCCCCGCAACTGAAAGATAGACGCCCGAATGGGCGTCTTTTGATTCCATGCAGTAGTTTCCAGTCGAGGGAAATGCGGGTTCCCCTGCAACAACGCCCAATTATAGATAACTAAGTTCCCCTCAATCCAAAAGTATTGGGACGAGAAGGCACGCAAGAACCTTCGTTTTTGTAATCTGTTTCCCGAAGTTTATCCTCGGATCAGCTCAATGCCCTCGCTGAAGCCCAGATCACGGCTATATTTCTTTTCAGTGGCATTGTTCCAGTGATCATGCACGCCCAGACTGGCAAGTTTATAATTCGTCCTGGAGGGTGGGTTGTCAGCCAGCGCGGCTTCATGCAAATAATTTTGGTATGTACTGTCTTTCGGCAAAATATTCGCCTGAGCAATAATCGCCGGCTCATTGATGAGAATATCGGCGCCTACCGAGTCTAGCGCTACGGGATCTTGAGAGAGGAACAGACTCGAAGACCAGTGATTGTTGAATGGCGACGATTGGAAAATGCTTTGGTTCGACACATCCGCGTTCTGACTTTCCACACCGTACAGGGCGTCGATCATGAACAGGAGAGTCTTTCCGCCCAGATGAGGATGGCCGATCAGGTCCACCAGCGGACTGTAACTGCTCATCGGAGCCTGCGGCCAACTCCAATCGGTTGGACCGTGAACATCATAGGCGGCCACAAAGCCGTGGAGATTGGCGCCTTGAGGTGGGTTGATCGTGGGCTGTCCATCCAGATCGCTCATCAAGGTGCCAAAATGGTTCTTGGCCGTGAGCGTCACACCTGCCAGGCTATGCCCTTTGAACAGTGCAACGTTGATCAGGTACGTGGCTTGCGTCACTACGGTGGGCAGGTAGGCTGGATTACCTTTCGGGTCGACCGACCAATGGATCGGCCGACTCAGTATCACGCTGGCAGGCTTCGCGGCCATCGCCGCCACTGAAGTCGGCGAAATGCACTCCAGCCAGCGCCCCTGTCCCACAGGTATTCACAATCGGATCGGGCACCGCCCGGGACGCGTCATATAAAGTGATGTCATCTGGCTTGACGCCTGCCTGGACAAGCTGATTGAGTAAGGCGAACACGAGCGCTGGGGAGACAAAGCTGCTGTTTTTGGGGTCTGTATGGTTCTTGCTGCCGTTCAAGTTGGCCTTGATGGCAATTTTCTCGCCGGGCCGGTAACCGCCGGTCTGGCCGTGCTGGGTCCTAAAATGGGTGAACAATGCCTCCCAGGAGGCCTTATCGCTCGATTGGCCGGTCAATTGGCGCAGCGAGTAGGAAAGCATTTCGTTCACAAGTTTTTGGTTCGTGAAACTCTCGGCCCACCAGAAGTCACTCTTGCCGTCCCACAATGTAACCTTTGGATTGTGCGCCCAGACCACCCGGCCCGGATAGATGCCCCGACCGACGCCGAGGACATTGCCGGAATTCGGTGCGGGCTTGGTATGGTGCGGACAGCAGGCTTTTGATCGCATGCGCTCAGTAAAGGTTGGCCGGCTAATGCCCCGGCCGCCACGGTGGATAGTTTCAAAAATTCACGACGGGTAAGCGGAGCCATTTTCATCCTCTCCTTCAAGCATTGATGACTGCCTCACCTGGCGCGCCATCCTCCAGGGTGTAAACCTGGGCAGCCCGGCGAAAATCGTTTCCTTGCAACAGTATGCCCTGGCTTCCGGCGCCTTTAACGTTCCAGGAATAGGGCTACCTCTCCCATGGGACGGCAGCCATGCAAGTACGCCTGCCGCACGTCGCACAGGCGAATCAGCGGCTCCGGCCCGGTTCCTGCCGCCCGGAAGTTGGAAAGCTCCAGGTCTTCGATGTCTTCACCTACAAGCGCCGGGCGCAGGTCCGGGGCGGCAGTGTCCAGGGTAACGTCTTCAAGGGTCAAGCCTTTGACGTGCCGGAGATAAAGGCCGTAGGCCGGCAGCGTGCCAAACATGTGATATTCCGGATAGCGATCGCGCAGCTCGGGAACAGGCCGCTGTGTATCCTCCTGGCTACCGCCTCCGGGGAACGTAACATGCAATCCGTTGAAGGTTATATTCTCGATGGAATAACCCACCACGCCGGTGATGTTGATGCACGACTTCTTTTCGCCGGGGAAAGCTGGTACTTCGTGCGGCAGTGGATAGGCGTTATCGGCCACGGTTGCCTGGATGTTGCTAAAACGAATATTACGCAGCACCCCGATAGGCAGCGATTCTTTGCGTTCTTGTCTCCAGCCCAAATAGCCGCCCAGGCGCAGTGAAATTGGCCCGGTGACATGGTTCATCACCAGATTATCGAAGCTGATGTTTTCCATCACTCCGCCTTCGACCTCCTGGATTTTGACTCCGGTTCCATAGGTGTCGTATATCACGCAATTCGAGACGGCAATATCACGAAAAATCCCCCGGGCTTCCGGGCCGATGCGAAAGGCGGCCCAGCGGGAACTGATGATGCAGTTGGTGACCGCAATGCGGAGCCCGCCCTCCTTTAATGCGATGGCATCGTCGCCGCTGTCGATATGACAATCAGAGATCATCACGTCTTCGCAAAGGGTCAAGTCAAAGCCGTCATTGTTCTGGTTGGCACGGTTGAGGAGATGCACGCCGTGGATGCGCAGTTCCTTGCATTTTTCCAGATTGCAGCACCACGAGGCCGCATGCTGAAGGGTAAGGTTACTGATGGTAACGTCGTGACAATCGGTGAAATGCAACAGCGTAGGGCGGATGAAGGACTGCTGATTTGTAGCGAGTTCTTGATCTTCAAAGTTGTAATTTTCTACACCGTGCGGAAAGGCCGCCCCCTGACCGTCCACGCAGCCTTCGCCGGTCAGAGCGATATGGTTTGCCCCGTTAGCATAAATGAGACAATAATCCAGGAAATCATATTCGAACTCTTTCCCGGCGCCTGCCTGGATCGAATAATCTGCCAGTGAAGTGCTGCCAAGCAGTCGGGCGCCTGACTCTAGGTGAAAGGCGACATTGTCTCTTAAGAATGATCGTCCCGGTCAGATAGGTACCGGTGGGAAGAGAGACTGTACCTCCACCCATATTGGCACAGGCATCGACAGCCGCCTGGATTGCGCTTGTATCCAGCGTATTGCCGTCGCCTGTGGCGCCGTAATCTCGGACTGAAATTGTATTCATCATCAGGTTTTTTCCTCGGGCTTTATTTTGTAATGCGGCGTTGGCCCAGCAAGCTCTACTTGTTGTCGAGTATTACTTCATACCCTGTCGTTTTGGCTAAAGTTGTCATAGCCGTTTGGAGGTCGGGCAGTAAACTTTCAAGGTTTTTCTTCTGATTCAAAGCGCGGCTCACAAAATCGTCCAGTACTCCCATTACATCATAGCCCGGCAATGTGTAGAGCGGTGAGATTGCTTGAGAGGCCGTATGCATGGGGGGGAACGGATCGTTGGCGAATAGCGGGTTCGCATTGGCGGCTTCTTCCCAGGCCGGCTGGACGGGCACGTATACCGGGTAATCGGGGGTGCTGGCCCAAAACTCCGGGGCGCTGACCATCCACGTGATGAAGTCGAGCGCCAGGGAGAGGTTTTGCGTATGCTTGGAAACGACCCACGCGCCTCCGCCCATGGTGGAAGTCATCCTCTGGGCGTCGCCGTCCCAGAGCAGCGGCGCGGAAACTCCAAGCTGGTGTTCTGCAGTGTTGTAATATAGACTTTCTGGCTTTCCGCCGAATACAGACAACGCCATCCATGTCGGGGCAACCAGCATCAGGAGTTTATCGGCCTGGGCGATCTGGTTGAATTGCGGGTTGAAGTAACCATACGGCGCCAGCGTTCCGTTCGCCAGAAGGGTATCCACTAATTTCGCCGCGCGAACACAGCGGGTATCTTCAAAATTAATATGAACCTTTCTTTCGTTCAAAACCCACGAGGAAGGACAACCGGAAGCGTCAAAATACGCTTTGAAACCCCAGGCGTCGCCGAACGCGCCGATGATATAACCGGGATGGTCATTACTCACGCGCTCTCCCAGGGCCTGGTATTCTTGCCAGGTGGTTGGAACGCGATAGCCGAATTGATCCATCAAGGGCTTATTGAAATACAGGACCATTGGTGCAGTGTCATGGCGCAGGCAGAGAAGCTTGCCGGAAAAGGTGCAGGCATCGTTGGCGTGCGGTTCGAAATTGTCCAATACCTCGGCGGAAAGGACAGGCTTAAGGTCGAGAGGAAAGTTGTGTTGATCATCGATGGTCTGGGCAACCAGATCAGGTTCGGCGAAAACCACGTCGGGCCAGCCCTTGCCTTGCTGGTTGAATTCCAATACCTCTGCCGGGAATTGAGTTCGATCCACTTCCTGGAAATCGATCTGGCTGGCTTTGTCAGGAAAGAGATTTTGGTAGATCCTGGCGCCTTCCATGCGGGTGGAGTTCAACCAGACGGTTATTCGGACCTGAAGTAAGTTTGGGGCGGGAAGCTGTGTCTCCAAAGAAGGCGTAATGACTGAGCGTTGAGCAGTCGTAGTCGCCACAGCCAACTGACTCGGATTGCCACAAGAAACCAGCAGCCCGGCAATGCAAAACAGCCAGATGAGAATGGATTTGTTCGATGTTCTTGTCATGGGTGTCTTTCACCACCGGATCTTGCTTGAAAAAAAAGTGAAGGCAACAGGATCAGAAGCCTCGCAAGTCGACACTTTGCCTTTTAGGCAAGCCTTCTCTCGGAGTGCGCTTTAAAACAAAGTATTTGATCAGGTGGGTCTGGCAAAAATCCCGCTTTTCAGGTTGGTCGCCGTCTTCGTTGACCACATAGATATCCGGTTGTAGAAGGGAATTTCCGGTTCTGCATCCATCCAACCGCTGCCGGAGGAGATCAGCGCCTGCTTGACGAAGCGGATGGATTGGACCATGTAGCGGCGCTCCTCTTGGGGAAACATGGGGTGACCGGGTCCCTTCAACAACCTGACGTTTTCATCGGACCCGGCGATGACATAGAGGTCTCCCAACCCGGAAGCTTCTTCGAAGAAGCGCACATGGCCCGAATGGAACCAGTCATAACAGCCGGTGACCACCACTTTCTTGCGGGCCGGATTTTGTTCGACCGAAATGGGTTTCCCGCCCGAAAATTCCTTTAATATGGAAGGATCGACCACTTGATAATTCAGATGATTGGAGGCGCAGAAGTCGCGTTTCGCCTCGGTATCATCGGCCTGATGCACCACCCAGGTGGTCGAATCCGGGTAGGCGATCCCAGGCCAGGCATCCGGAGCGGCCAGATCCTCGATCACCTGGACCGCCTTGATATAGCGGATGGCTCGCAACAGGTACAACCTTTCTTCCTGGGGGAACTTGGGCGGCTTTCCTTCGAATTTTCGGATCAATTCATCCGACCACAGGAGCACATGCGGTCTTCCGAAGCGGGCGGCTTCCTCCAGGAATCGAATGTCGGCGGACCGCAGATCGTCGAAACCGCCCATCACTATCGCTTTACTCATTTCCATCTCCCTGCCATCAGCTGCCCAGCCTGATCTTCACCTGGAACGCTCCCGGCACCGGCTCTTCAGAGACCACGTACAGGTAGCCGCCCCCACAGCCGGAATACATGGCGCCGGCATAGCGGTTCTGGTAATGCCCCAGGAGCGACATCAGGTTGACCGTGAGAGCAGGGTGTCTGACCGTCTGCGGCAGGATCCTTTCCCAGCACTCCATGCATAAATTCATCGACGCCCCCAAGCGCTTTGACGTCCCGGGCCAGGATGGCCGCATAACAATCTTTTCCGGATTGGCTCGAGTTGGCCGATCCACTCGGGCTCGAGCACCTTTTCCCCGAGAGGCGAATAATTGGGCGGCCGCTGGGCCACCGGGACCATGTAGATCACCTTTTCCAGCCAGTCGGCCACCTGCGGGTCGTTGTTCGATTCGATGTGAACCGGAAAATAGCCGCCTTCATAGTGGAAGTCATAATCCAACCGGCTGATCCCCGGATAGACGATCCCGGCCATGTCCTGCGAGCCGGACGGTTCAGCCTTGCCCTGGTTTTCCTCTGCATACAATTCCCGCACCAGCTCGGCCGGGGCGCGTTCCGGCAGACCGGCTCCCCATAATTTCAAGGCCACTTTGCGGGTGCTGGTGCCCATGCCGCTGAATTCCATGAAGCGGACGGTCGGCTGCAAGGAGACCACCACCATCGAGCCGGGTGGATTGGGATTCAACCTGGAGAAAAAAGGCTGGTCGATCCAACCCCCGGCAAAGGCCATCCGGTAGGGGATGAGCCCGATCGCATCGATGATCTCGGGGGGAGTAATGTCGGGATTATTCACGGCGCCTCACTGGCTCAGACATGGTCTTGAACGGTTTGCTTTCCAACCTTCCGGTCCGCTCCATCGAATACAATCCTTTCCTGGTATTTGTGGTAACGTTACCAGTTGGAATAAAAATATATACCTGCGTTTCTGCCCCTCTATTCCTTTGATCTCACTTTTGAACCATCTTTCTTATTTCTCCACTTGACCGCCTGACTACGATCTGGGCAGGTAAAACCACTTCCTTATATGGATCAGAGTCAGGCCTGCCGAATTTCTTTAGCAGGGTTTCGGTGGCTCTTCTGCCAATCTCATAAGCCGGCTGGGCTGCCACTGTCAGGAAGGGAAAAGTAACCAGGGCAGGTGGGAGATCATCAAAGCCCACCACCGCAACATCTTCGGGAACGCGGAATCCCAATTCTTTCAAGGCCTTTAGCACGCCAATAGCAATAAAGTTATTGGTGGCAAATATCGCCGTCGGTTTCGACGCTCTTGCCATGACTTTGGAAGTCATCTCAAATCCACTGGTTTGATTGAATCCGCCGAAACATTCCAATCTATGATTTGGGTTAATGCCGCCTTCGGCTAAGGCTGTTCGATAGCCGCGGAAACGATCTTCAGAGGTGGACACACCCCTCGGTCCATTTAATATTGCAATCTCTCGATGGCCCAAAGATAAGAGTAATCGGGTTAGTTCATAGGCGCCAACCTCGGAATCACAGAGAACGACATCTGTCTGCAAGTCTGGTGCCCGCCGATCCAGCAGCACAATGGGAATACCCTGTTTTTTAATTAGGCTGACCGAGTTGACTCCGCTTAGCGCAGGTACGAGCAAGATCCCATCCACCCTTCTTTCCAATAACATTTGGACATACATCTGTTCTTTGGATACCGATTTGTCAGTGTTACAGAAGATCACGGTATAGCCCGCTTGACTGGCCGTATCCTCCACTCCACGCGCAATAGTAGTAAAAAACGGGTTCGTTATGTCGGTTAGCACCAATGCCAGTGTGTTGGATCGTTTCGAGCGTAATCCACTGGCCAGCCGATTTGGAACATACTCCAGCTTTGAGATGGCAGCTTCCACACGGGTGCGCGTTTCCGGGCTGCAGTATCCGGAATTATTGATATACCGTGAAACTGTGATGGGTGACACATGGGCTAGTTTAGCAACGTCTTTGATATTTGCCATAAAAAATAAACCGGAATGAATTGTTAGACCCGCTCTAGTATGGTTGGCATGACAACGATACTATATGAGAATACTAAATTGATAATGCCAGGCAGCTGTTAATCTGACTTTTACTTTTCAAGGGCTCCGCTGGGAGCGAGGCTGGTACTTCCACGAACGATCAATTCAAGAGGAATGAAGATTTGCTTTTCTTTGTCCTGGTATCCTTCCAATTGCTCTATCAACATCTTGGCGGCCTGGAAACCGGTTGCCTCGGCGGGGTAGTTTACGGTGGTCAAAGGCGGGGCGGTTAATTCGGCCATTTCCCCGCTGGCAGATCCCACGATGGAAATATCCTCCGGAATAACCATTCCCCTTTTTTGAACGGCTTTAATGATCCCACCAACAATAGTTTCCTGAACAGTGAGGATCGCAGTGATGGACGGATTCTCAGCCAATAAACGCGAAACCCTATCTTCAATACTTTCTTTCGCGATTTGAACTTGTTCACAAATAACCGGCAACTCATGCTGCTCGCAACTTTGCTTATATCCTTTGACCGCCCAGGCGGTGGATCCAAGCCTGTTTACAATTTTCATTTTCCGTGAACCAATATGGTTCTGCAGATATAAAGCCAATCTGGCGATGTCCTAATCCCAGCAAATGGTCCATTGCGACTTTGACACCGGCTTCTACGTCCGGATCAACATAACTAAATCCGGTGTTATTCTCACCATGACCGATCATGACAAACGGGAAATTGTTCTGGCGCAGAAGTTCAACCCGCCAATCCTGCATCAGTATTTCCATCAAGATCATCCCATCCGTTTGGCCGCTTCGATAAAAAGTCAATAGGCTGGTCTCATCCAATGGACTTACCACGAGATTGAGGGAATAATTATTTTGTTCACAGGCCATCGCCGCCCCGATCACAAAAGAATTGATCATATGGATCCGGTCGGGGTTTTTAGGGTAGTGCAGGGTGATGAAATGACTTTTCCCGGATTTGAGTTGTTGCCAGGGAGCCTGAGGCGCGAAACTGATAGTCCTTAATGATGCTGAGAACTCGTTCCCGGGTTTCTTCCGCAACGTCCGGTTTATCATTGAGGATGCGGGAAACTGTCGATACCGACACTCCACTGGCCTTGGCGATATCAATAATGGTGGTTTTGGCAAACTTGTTCGATTTTTTCATTTTTGCGATACCATCCTGAAAAACTGGCACGAAATGATCAGATTTTAACAGCATTCCTTTCTATTGAGAAATCAATAACCAGCTTTGATCCTGTTATAGACTAAGGAACCTTGTTCATGCTGGTCAGATCCCGGCTGGGATCAGATCAACCATGGGTTGAAGCTTCACCGTAGTCCTTTTAGTGTCAATAGTATAGTCTGTTCCATATATATTGACCGTCACGGCTGGGCCGCTGATCACCTCGGAATTCGGCCTTCTCGTGGCCCACCCGCACTTCGATGACCGCGCCCTGGTAGTGAACTCGGAAGCGGTAAGCCTTCCATTGGTCCGGAAGCGTTGGCTGGAAAATTAGCACATCGCCGTCGGTGCGCATACCGCCAAAACCAAATATCATGCTGGCCCATACCCCCGCTGCGGAGGTTACATGCAGACCCTGATCGGTATTGCGGTTGTAGTTGTCCAGGTCCATCCGCGCGCCGTACGAAAAGAAAGTGTAGGCTTCCTCCAGTTTCCCTAACTCCGCTGCCAGGATCGCATGCAAAGACGGCGACAAAGACGATTTGTGGATCGTCCGGGCCTCATAGAACTCATAATTCGCGCGCTTCTCTTCCAGGCTGTAGTCCTGGCTGAAGAAATACATCAGGTTCAACACATCCGGCTGCTTGACCATGTTGTGCCGGAATATCTTAATGTAGGCCCAATGCGTGTAAATCGGGATCTGCTCTGCCGGAAAGTGCTGGAGGTCCACATGCGGCAAGTCGAAATAGCCGGCATGTTGCTCGTAAATGCCGGTGCGCTCATCTTTGGGAATCCGCATCTTTTCAGCCATTGTCTTCCATTGCTCGGGTTCTTGAGGCTTCAGGTTCGTTTGGGCGATGGCCTGCTGATATTGTTCGGGCGCCTCCCGCTGCATCTCGGCCAACACATTGAGCGTGAATTCGAACGCCTTTTTTCCCATGACGTTGGTATAGCAATTGTGATTTACCATCATGTGGAATTCATCCGGCCCCATCACACCATAGAATCCGAAATCGCCGTTTTGGGGACTCCATCCCCCGGCGCTGGCCATGAAACGGCATATCTGGATAAGCATCTCAATGCCTTCATGGTACAAGAACTCCTTATCTCGACAAATTTTATGGTGATGCCAGATGGCATAGGCCACGGCCATATCGGCGTGAATTTCCAGGTCCACGTGCTGCCAGGTGCCGCTGTCTTCCGTGCCGGTGATGGTGGCAAAGGGGAAGCGGGCGCCTTCACAATCCAGTTGTCTGGCGCGTTCCATTGCCTGCGGCAGTCGATGATAGCGGTACAGCAGTAAGTTTTTGGCCGCCGGCGGATCGATAAACATCATCAGCCGATGGCTGTAGATTTCGCTGTCCCAAAACACCCAGCCAAAATACACCTCCCCTGTCATCCCCTTGCAAAGCGCATTGAGATCGGCATTTTCGCCGTGATAGGTTTGATAGGTTTGGAAGCAGGAGAAGCGCAGGCCTTGCAGCACTTCCGGATCGCCGTCAATCTCAATATCGAGAACGTCCCACACCTTTTTCCAAAAGGCGGTGTGTTCAGCCAAGGCGCTATCGAAACGTAGCGGCTGCATACTGCCGGGTCAACTCCAGACCCCGGCCTCCAGACGGCCTCCACATCCGGCGGTTTTCTGCCAATCGTTCACGACCACTTTATCCACGGATGCGGCGACGCCTTGTTGAACTGCCAGGGACAAAATCCACGCCAATGAACTTTTCCTCTTGCACGAGGCGAGGGTTCAACGCCTGTTCCGAATGAAGTCGAAAGCTGGAGAACAATTGATGTCCGCTGCGTGCGGTCTGGGCCTGAATGGCCCACCCGTCCTCGACCACGCCTTTGCGCTCGCATTTCCAGAAGTTTATGATCTTCCCGTTTGGCTCGAATCCGTTTTTTCCCGTTTGGTCCCAGCCGGCGCCGATTTCATAATGGGTGTTGAAGTCCAGGCCGCAGCGGAATTGAACCTCTCCCGAGAAATTCAGCGGCTCCACAATTATGCGCTGGCAGCCGAGGCTGGTGGATTGCATGTCGGTAAAGCGCAAAAAAGTGACTCTTAAGTTGCTTGCCGCTGATTGTCTCCCACACAAACTCCCGGGTCAGGATGCCCTGGCGCATATCGAGCTTGCGGGTGAAGCCGAAGAACTTCGACTTTGCCAGGTCGAGTTGTTCACCATCCACCCACAGTCGCGTATACAGCCAGTCCACCGCGTTGAGCATGGCTGCGCCCTGTGTGATAAAGCCTTTGAACACCTGGTCATGGTGGATATCCATCATCTCGTAAAGATGATTGAAGTAGCTGCCCAATAGATGGTCCCCGCTGTAGCCTTCTTCAAAATAGCCGCGTACGCCCATAAACTCGTTGGCGACAGAAAAAACGGATTCGGCTACTCTCTGATAAGCGGGATCGAAGCCATCTTCCACGATTGTCCAGGGATCGCCTCGAAAATGCTTGATCGGGGACTTGGGCAAATGCATGATGTTAACTCCTATGATTTAGCAAATAAAATCTGGTTTCGAGGCACTAAAATATCGGAGGATAGTCTCGTCTTTAGCTGGCTTGCGCGGCCTGCATCCGCGCCAACACATCTGCCAGAGTTCCGCTAAACGGGCCAGGCGCTTCCATCTTGAGGGATACCAGGGCTGCGGCAAATTTCAAGGATTCGGTTACCTCGTGATCCAGGCGGTGGGCCAGATAGGCCGCAAAGACGGTGTCACCACGTCCCGTCCGGCCAACCACGCTCTTGTTTGAGAACTTCTCAAAATACGTTTTTCCGATTTACACGAGCTAAAACCCCCTCTGCCTTGGTGATCAGAATTTCGGGGCAACCCCAGCCTTCCAATATCATGGCTGCCTGTTCCAGATCGTCGGTGCCGGTCAGTACTTTGGCTTCCACGATGTCCAACTTGACCATATCCATCAGGCTTACGATTTCTTTCTTTTTGGGAACATCTCCGAACGCAATACGATGCGTGACCGGATCCACCTGGCGCACAAAACTTTGCATATCCACCGACAGCCGCAAAGTCTCTTTCTTTGAGTCCGCCGATAAAATCCAGGTCAAATTCCTGATCCGTGATGCCGGCCAAATGCACCTGGCGCGCTTTCAGTGGCGGAATATCTGCCAGTGAGAAGAAACCGGCGTTTGCCAGTTGGTAGATTTGGCGGTCATCCACATCGGCAGAGCTGTGGACTACTTTCATATAGGTAGTTTCCAGGGTCGTGGTTGAGTGAACCTTAATCCCGTTTTGCAGCATTGGCTCCAGGATGGCTTGATCCTCGGATGCCATTCGGGTCACCACCGCCACTTTTTTACCCACCCGCGCTGCTGCCAGCGCGCCGCAAAGTACGGCACTGCCGGGCGCCACCCGCGGCTTTCCACCATAGGGGATCACCTCGTCGAAGCACACGTGCCCAATAAAAGCGATGTCGAACCTGTCGGACGCTGAAATCATCCTTCTCCTCGTGGCATCAAGCGTGCAAGAACGCACGCATGGGCTCAACCTTTCACTGAACCAGTGAAGGCGCCAGAGATAACATAGCGTTGTGATAAGAGGAAAATGATGACAACCGGTATGATCATGATCAATCCAGCCACCGCCGCTTCTGCATATTGGAAGTGGATGCCTCCGGGGTTTGGATTGAAACCTGGTTGGAGCGCCGATGTGCTTCCAAGAACTGTTTGAATCCCGACTGGTAAGGTGAAAAGCTTATCGTCGTTCAGCAGTACATACGGGCCAAAGTAGTTATTCCAGTTTGCATTGAAACTAATGAATGCCAGCAGGCCCAGGAGGGGTTGAGCCAGCGGTAAAGCAATATGCAGGAAGACATCAAATTCAGAAGCGCCATCCACGCGGCGCTGCATCTACCAGCTCCGAAGGGAGGGAAGAACTGTAGTAGATGTAGGTTAGATACACACCAAAAGGGAAAAAACAGGCCGGTAGGACGACCGCCCAGGGAGTATTCACTAGATGCACCAGGTTTAACTCCATGAACAGGGGCAGGACCAGCGCGGATGTGGGTAACAACATGGTGATCAAAGTCAACCACAGCATTAAAGACCTGCCCGGAAACCGCAGGATTGCCAGGGCGTACCCTGCCGGAATACCGATGACCAGACTGCCGATCAAAGAATACAGCACATAGAAAAATGAGTTACGAAACCATAGGAACACCTCACTGTGTTGATAAGTGAAAACGTTCTTCCAGGCAGCAAAATATTGGGAAAGGGAACCAAACGCCAACGGATTAAGGCTGGAAAACTGTGGGGTGTCTTTGGAAGGCGCTATAAGCAACCAGATTATGGGTACCACAAAATAAATCAGAAATATCAATAACACAGCCCAGCGGAGAATGGATCCCAAAACCCCCATGTCGCGAACGTTTCTATTGAACCATTTAGTCAACATTTCAATGCTCCTATTCTACGTAGCCGATCAGCTCCAGGGCGACTCTAGTTTTCTATTTTGAAAAAACCAGTCCAGCTAACCATCAAGTAAGACGCTCCAACGCCAATGGCTAGCATGATCAGTGCCAGCGCGGCGGCTGCCCCAAAATTTCCCAGGTCGAAGGCAAAGGAGTACGCCAATTGGTTCGGCGACCATACAAGGGGTACATTGGCATGGATATAAGTTTGATTCGAGAGCAATTGGGGTTCTACAAAAAGCTGTACGTTACCTGCGAAGATCAAAATAAATTGATAAATGATATATGGCCGGATGAGCGGTAATTTGATATAAAGCGCTTTTTGCCAGGCATTGCAACCATCCATGGTGGCAGCTTCCATCACTTCCAGTGAGATACCCTCCAAAGCGCCGTATTGGATCGCGATCCACATGCCTGCCCCGACGAAGAACCCCATGATTAAAAAGATGTACGCGGTACTGGCCGGGGTAACAATGTCATTAAAGGCTTTTAATCCCATAGACTTAAGCAAGAAACCAAATGGGCTCAAATTTGGGGTCAACATAAAAATGACCAGCAATACTACAGCCGGGCCGGCAGCTGCACCTGGAATGAAAAAAAGCGTCCTCAGGGTGGATGAAACTTTCCCGGGGCGCATATGCAAAAGCAGCGCCAGCAGCACCACCAGCGCAATTCCGATGGGAACTGAGATGAGCAGGAATTTTCCGATGTTGGCGAAAGTAAATCCGAACCGGTGGTCTTGAATTACCGTAAGATAGTTCTTTAAAGCCTGCTCCAAAATATCGCGGCAGACCGGTGGAATAATCTGCAAAGCTGATCAGGAGCGCATAGATCCCCGGCCCCAGGCCGAAAGCCAGCATGGCCAGTATATAAGGTAACAGAAATAAATAGGCTTCACCGGTCCGCCTATTCCGGAGTTGGCGCGAACTTGAAACACGGACTTTCTTTGTCGACTGATCTTCTACAGGCATGGAAAGGCTTGTCATGAGGTCCTCCGGGCTAAATTGCGAGGCCTGGGATAGGGGCGCCGTATTACGGCGCCCCTATCAAGGAGAAGAATGAAGTCAGTTAGCCAGAGCTACTTGCTGACAACGTCGTAGCCCTGGGCTTGGGCAAGCGGCGTGAAGAGAGTGGCTATCGCGGGCAAGTTGGCAGTGACGGTTAATTTTTTCTGGTACGTGTCTTGCACAAACTGGGTCAAAGGCGAGATGAGGTCAAAGCGGGGCCAATTGTCCAGCGACGAGATCTCATTTGCGGCGGCTTGCATGATCGGGAAAGGATCATTGGCAAAGAGTGGGTTGCTTGAAACTGACTCTTGCCACAATGACTGGATTGGTTTGTACGCCGGGAAATTCGTACTCCCCGTCCAAAGGGTTTTATCTTCGGTGACGAATGTGACCAAAGCCACCGCCAGTTTGGGATTCTTGGTGTGCCTGGAAACGGTCCAGGCCGCACCGCCCATGGCTGCAACCACCGGAGCGGGATCAGCTGCCCACTTGAACGGAGTGGCAACACCCAGTTTCTGGTCGGTCGTTTCCCACCAGTTACCCTTGGTGCCGCCGAAGCTGCCCCACATCCAGGCCGGTCCTTCAAACATAAGCACTTTATGATCCGTGATCAGTTTGTCGAAATCGGTATTGAAGAAATCAGTGTTAAACAGGGTTTTGTTGGCGATCATATGATCGACCAGGCTGGCAGCCCGTGTACACTTTGGATCCGCCATATTGATATTGAGGGTACCAGCATCCACCAGTTGGTGGGTGGGACAGTTACTGGCTTCGAAGAAGGAGAGGAATGACCACCCATCTCCAAAGGTGCCCATATAATAGCCCGGATGATCCTTGGCAAGTTTATCACTAAGAGCCTGGTAGTCTTCCCACGTTGTCGGTACCGTGTAACCAAACTTGGTCATGAGACCCGCGTCGTAATAGGTCACAAATTGGGCCAGGTCATTCCGCAGGCAGTAAATCTTGCCGTCAAAGGTGCAGTTGTCCATTGCGGAATAATTACTGATCGTATCGGCAGGTACCCAGCTGGTCAGGTCAAGCGGGAAATTGTGGGCTGCATCGGCTACGCGCGCGACAAGGCGCGGCTCTGCAAAGACCACATCCGGCCAGCCTTGGTTGGTATTATTGAAAAGCAGGACTTTTGAGGGGAATTGTTCACGGTCGACGATCACGGCTTTAATCAAATTGGCAGCCGCCGGGTTAGCCTTGATGAATGCATCGATCGCCGGTTGGCGAGGTTGGTCGATCCAGACCGTGATGGGGGCGGTATCATCGTAGGGATTTGCGGTGGCTTCCGGGGTGGCTGTAACCACGACCGGTTGACCATTCACTATCTGGGTGACTACGACGGGAGCAGCGACAGTTGTGGGAGCCGGGGAAGCACAGGCCGCCAGAACACTGGCGATTAGCGAAAGTGCAAAAAAGAGCGGAAACGAGTTTCTTGAAAGACATTTTACTTTCTCCTCTCATAAGGTGAATATAGGTAAGTCACGAGTAACTATTCTGGTTCAAGAAAAGTATATTGGTTTTTAGGTCGGACCTCCTTCCAAAGAGATCTAATAGATTTATTATGAAATTTAGCTGGTAAGTCTCCGGTATCATTACCGGTAATGATACCGGGTAACGTTACCATATTGTATAATAGTTTTAGGCGAAAATCAATAGGCAATTTTTACTTGTTTTCGGGTTCTTAACAGCATATCCACCCCACTTTTGAACAGGTTCTCTATTTCATGCTGCTTTCTTGACGGGGAATTTATCTTACTGATCGATTTTCGGTAACTTAAGACAAAAAAGGACAATTTCTTTAAGAACCTATCCTAAAAATAGTAGAACGCCGTTTTTTGAGTGTGTGCGGCGCAGCCGCACACACTCAAAAAACGAACTACTCCTGAATTTTCGGATAGGTTGTAATTAACAGGAGAGTCGGGTAAACCGTAACCGACTCTCCTGTTTCGATGGCTAAGGCGCCCCGACCTTTCACAAGAAGGATTTTGCAAAGAAGATCCTTTAATTCTCATCTTATATAGCCAGCCGTTACTGGCTGCTGGAAATGGAATACGAACAGGTGGCAAAATCCACCTCCAGCATTGCCCAATCGACTCCGTTGTCCCAGCGTAAGGCTAATTCCGCAGTCGCCTGTCTCTGGCATGCTGAACCTTCCATTAAAAGCCGGATGGCGGTTCCGAAAGCGAATTAATTCGAACAGCGATTGAACGACCGGGCGCTGGACAGCCTCGGTAATTTCTGCGGGTGTAAAAAAATGCCTGTTGATATCCCGGCCGACGCCGGTCCTGGCAAGCAGGTTCATATCATTTTCACCTGCCAGCAAACCCACATAATAGACTTGCGGTACGCCGGGAGCGAAAAATTGGATCGCACGCGCCAGCAAGTAATCGTTGTCACATCGCCCGAGGGCATCATAGAAGGTGCAGTTCACCTGGTACAGATCGAGATTGGATGCGGCTGCGCCGGAAGCCAGGCTGCTCTGCCCATTGCTGTTGGTATTGATTTTTTCTACAAGGGCATTTCAATTCTTCTGAAGGAATAATGCCGGGCCGGTCTTCATGATCGGAGCCATCCGGGCCAATATCAATCATTCCGATGCCATCATGCGTGTCCAGCACGGTGACGGCATTCCGCGGGCTGATCTCCAGCCATTGTTTCAAATAACGACCAGTATGGTTGAAGATGGCATGTAACACCAGCGGAGGCAATGCGAAATCATAGACACGATCCACCTGGCGGGCAATTTCGATCTGCCTGAGAAAGTGGGAATGGATTTCGACGAGTACTTCAATCTCCAGGGCGGCCGCTTGCCTGGTGAGATACTCAATAAAATCGAAAGTTTCAGGGATCATGAAACAACTGGTGCCCGGTTTTTTAACAGCATACCCTATCGCATCCAGCCGCACCATGGAGATGCCATTATCATGCAGCGTTCGCAACACAGATTGCAGATAGGCTTTACCCTGGCGATTGCATTACGTTGATATCGATTTGCTGTTTCGAAAAGGTTGTCCATAACAGGCGCTTCTGGCCATTCTTCAATGTGACATAAGAAAAAGGCAGACCCGGCCGCGGGCGATAGATGGTCAATAAGTCTTCTTCGGTAGCCCCATTCGGGAAAATGGTCGACATGGTAAGGAACATGTCTTTATTGATGGAGTCATCCCCCTTTTCAGAATAATCCAGGAATTGTGGGGAGGAGGAGGATACATGATTGACGATCAGGTCCGCCATCAGATCCACCTCCTGCCCCAGTTCTTTGATATCTTCCCAACTGCCCAAGGTGGGATCGATTTTGGTATGGTCAATCGGATCAAAGCCGGCATCGGCGCCGTCGATTGGGATAATAGAATGGGAGGATATGGACGCCGCCAAACAGCCCCGCCAGCGGTCCCTTTAGCAACCGGTGTAAAGCCTTTATATCACTTCCGCCCAGGCGATCTGCATACGTGATCAGTTGTACCTTGTTTTTCATTCTGTCATTCTCTAGTGGTAAGGTATTGTCAGCAGGCTGCCAACGCCAGGACCATCACAATAAACCTTTCATAAATTGAAAAGTCTGGTCGTTGAAACCCGGCAATGATTCATGGCCGAAATCCGGGTATACCGCCATGGTCTTAGGGGCTGCGATCTTGTTGTAAACTGCAAACTGGGTGGATGGCGGGCAGGTGGTATCCATCAATCCAATTCCCCATAATATCTCCGCACGAATGCGGGGGGCCAGGAATTGAATATCGATGTAGCCCAACATCTCGAATATTTTATTTTCGAACCTATGCATGGGATCCGAATGCCGAAAATATTCCTGCAGCTCGGCGTAAGCTTCCTTCGCCTGGTCCATTTCCCAGACACGCCTGTAATCGCTCAGGAAAGGAAACGCCGGAGCGGCCCGTTTAATGCGAGGTTCCAGGGCAGCACAGGCAATGGTCAAGGCGCCCCCTTGACTGCCTCCCACCGCGCCAATTCGGTTCTCATCCACTTCGGGCATTTCCATGACTATCCTTGCCAGTTGAGCCGTGTCTAGAAATACCTGTCGGAAGAGCATCTTTTCGGGCGATCCTTGAAGAGCATCCTCCAATCCACGAATGATATGCCCATGCAGAGTATTGCCGGCGACGCTGCCCCTGTCTTCTGATAACCCTGCCTGGCCTCGACAGTCCAGTGCAGCCACGGTGAAACCGGCGGCGGCATAACCGAGCTTGTCATACCAATCCCCAGAATCGCCCGTGTATCCGTGGAAAAGCAACACAGCCGGGTGTGGAGATGGGGCATTCACAGGTCTTCAGCAGCTTCGCATGGATGCGAGCGCCTCCGACCCCCGTAAAAAACAAATGAGAACACTCAATATTGGCTGCCTGAAATTCAGCCCGGGTTAATTCAGTCTGCGGATCGATCGAGCCCATTTCAGCCAGGCTCAAATCCCAGAATGGATCGAAATCAGGTGGGCATGGATTTTTCCCTTGATATGATTTTAGCTGTTCGATTGGCAGATCAAATGTGAGCGGCATTTTGGGCTCCGGCTTCGTTACGAGGGATATAGCGGGAAAGCAGTTAAGCCAGCAAGGGGAGTATGATCTATCTTTTGATTGCCTTGGTGCTTGTCACTGACAGGTAAACGCCATATAAGCGCAGGATGAGGGTAGCGTGTGCCGCCATTAGAGGGGATGTCGATAGTCCCTATTTTAATCTAATGAAACCCGGCCCACCACCTCCCCGGGACCCAATTCTTATCCCTTGACCGAGCCCTGGAGCAGCGCTGCGATGATCTGGCGCTGGAACAGCACGAAGATGACGAGGGTGGGAACCAAGATCAGGATCGTACCGGCGCATAGCAGGGGAACATTGGTCGCATAGTGCCCCTGGAATGCTCCCAGCGCACCGGCCATCGTTCGTTTGCGATGGGTCTCTCGACGAGCACCAGCGCAAGGAGGAACTGGTTCCAGGTCCAGATGGACATCAGGATCCCGAGCGACGCAATCGGTGCTTGCGCCAGCGGGACGTGGATGTGCCAGAACAGATCCCAGGTAGTTTGCACCATCGACGACGGGCTGCCTCAGAGATCTCGGGTGGCATGTTGACGAAATGGGCACGCATCCAGAAGACGGCAAAGGGCATATACAAGCCGATCAACGGCAGAACGATCGCGAGCCGGGTGTTGTAGATCCTGACTGCTCTCTCCAGGAAGTAAATGGGGATGATGATCCCCGGAAATGGCAGAGTCAGCCCGAACACAAACAGGAAAAGGAGCAGGCGTGAGCCGGGTATCCGCAGGAGGCCGATGGCGAAACCAGCCATTGTCGAGATGACTAGGGATATGGGCACGACCGCCAGGACAATGAACGTGCTCGACAAGAGCAGTGCGGGCATGTCCGCCGCTTTGAACGCCTCAATGAAAGTTACCCCACTGCGGGATCGCCGGCCAGTCGAGCCCGCTGGGTACAGTCCCTGACGGATGCAATGCGGTCATGAAAATGCTGATGAATGGCAGGATCGTGAACGCCATCAGCGCCAGGAGAAGAGCCCGCCCTGTCCAGAGTTCGCCGCGACCAACTCTCATCGCGTACTCTCCCGGCTTAGCCACTGGATCGGGATGATGACCACGACGACGAGGATCATGAGCAGACGGCCAGAGCCGATGCCAGGCCTATAGCTCGCTGGGTGAATGCAAGGATGTAGATCTGGATCCCGGGACCGCCGTTGCATTTCCGGGGCCGCCGGCCGTCGACGACCTAGACGATGTCAAATGCGGCCAGTGCGGCGATCACGGTGACGGTCAGGCATACGCCTATCTCGTTTCTGAGAAGTGGGACGGTGATCGCAATGAATTCCTTGAACCAGCTTGCGCCATCGAGCCTGGCGGACTCATACAGGGACGGATCTATCTTGGTCAATGCCTGTCTATAGCAGAACGGTGCAGAATCCCAGCAGTACCCAAATCCCGATAACCCCTACAGCCGGGAGTGCCCAGTGGAAATCGCCCAGCCAGGCACGGGTGATGAAGCCGAGACCGATGGTTTTAAAGATCTGGTTGATCAAGCCCGGGAGAGCCAGCAGCCACCCCCAGATGATGCCGGCCGCGACGAGCGGTATGACTTGGGGTAGGAACAGGACTGTCCGGGCTATTGCCCCGAGCCGGCCGGTCGCCACCCGGTGGATCACGCTTGCGACGATAAGCCCAAGTCCCACCGGGATGAGGCTGAAGAATATGACCAGCCAGAATGCGTTGTAGATAGTCCCGATCAGGTTGGGAACCTGGAAGATGGTCGCATAATTCTTTAATCCGACCCAGATTGCAGGAGTAACACCATTCCATTTATAGAAGGAGTACTTGACTGGTGAGCACGAGGGGTTGGAGCACGAAAATCGCATACATCAATAGGGCCGGCAAGACAAACAGCCAGCCAACAATGGTCTCCCGGCGGACAATCCTATGAAGGAAGGTCCGCCGGGAGAGCGCGGGAGCCGCGGGACGTTTTTCTGACGTCATTGAAGATGTCACCGCTGATTTGGAAGGTGCTGGCGTCGTCACGCGGTCCTCATGATTACTGCTGAGCCAGTTCGCGCAGGTACTCGGCCTGGACGGCTTTGAGCAGCCCGGCAGCGTCTTGCTGACCGCCGACCATCTTCTGGAGCTCGGGCGTCCAGCCTTGGGCGAAGATCGAGCTGGTTGAATTGGCGATGAAGTCCATCGAGTTGCCTGCTGCGCCCATGACAGGTCCGGCAGCCAGCGTATCGTTCGTGACCGAGCCGGCAGCAACGGCCGGCATCGTGGCACCCGCTGGCCCGCCGGGGTTCGAGCCACCAATTTCGACGTCGATCTTTCGGGCAGCGTCGTTCGTGGCGACCCAGTTGAAGAAGAACGCCGCGCAGTCCGCGTGCTTGGCTTTGGCTGCAATGCCGTATGTCAGCGGAGCAGACATGGCGGCAGGCCCTGCGCCGGCCACAGCGGGTGGCATCAGGAAGAACCCGACGTTACCAGGCATAGCCGTATCGTAGCCGGCGTTCTGCCAGTCGCCGTTGAAAGTGAAGACCCCTTCACCCTTGCCAAAGCGGGCAGCCGCATCCGTATACTCGATCGCGTTGATGTCGGGCGGGAAGTAGCCGGCCTTGATCCACTGTTCGAGGTGCTGGGCCGCGATGAGGTTGTCGGGTGTATCGATGGTCGCGCCTTTCTTCTGGAAGATCCAGTCGTTGATTGGCCCGACCGGTCCGAAGGCAGCCATCAGGTTCTGGAGCGGGAAGGCGAGCCCCATGCCGCTCTTGGCGCTGCCCCATTCCATGATCGGGAGGAGTCCGGCGGCCTTGGCCTTGGCAAGAAGATCCTCGAACTCGGCGACTGTCTTGGGAGGTTCGGTCATGCCGATCTGGGCCGCCAGCTTCTTATTATAAAAGATGCCGGTCAGGCTGTAGTTGAGACCCATGGCGTAAAGGGATCCGGAGCCGCGGGTGCCGTCGGCCGACACACGGTTCTGGTTGAGCTGTGGCACCGGCCACTTGTCCCAGCCGAACGCCGTCGCGTAGCTGTCAAGGTTCATCAGAAGGCCGTCTTTCGCGAACGAGACCATCGTCGGCAGCCGGATCAGGTCGGGCGGGTTGTCACTCGAGAGCAGTTGCGGCGTCGTGGTGATGAGATTCGCGAACTGGTCCGACTTGATATCCCAGGTCACGTTCGGGAATTGCTTGGTGAACTCCTCAGTCAGGCTGAAGGGGATTTGGAACCCTGTCTCGAAGTAGGCGTTCATGACGACAGGAGCTGTCCCGCAGGTCGGAAGCGCCGCTGTCGGAGCTGCCGTTGGGGCTTCAGTCGCAGCCGCAGTGGCTGGTGCCTGTGTAGCCACAGGGGCAGCCGTTGTTGCCGGAGCCTGCGTGGCCACGGGGGCGGGAGTTGTCGCTGGTGCTGCGCAGGCAGAAAGCAAGATGGATGTCAAAACAAGCAGGCTTGCTAGAGAATACAGCATGGATCTTTTGTTCATTTCTCATTCTCCTTTATAAGCTTGAATATAGATTATATGTGACGTTCGGGGATCTTGGAGTTTTTGAATTCTCAATAAGCAAAACCTCCTGAACTCGGGATATTGGGAACAAATGAATGAAAATTATGTTAATGGTATCCTGAAAGCACTTTCATAACGAGTATACAACTCTTTAATAAGAGAGTCAATATCCAAATATATTTATTAGGAATTGCGCAATTCAGGGGTAAATTGGGGGATGTTTAGGGCGTGCTATGCACCCCTAAACATCCCCATTTTCTTGACAACTGCGTAAGTACCTCAACAATGTTAGATTAAAATATTAAGCTCACGAAAGCAGCCGGAGATGCCTTAAAAGTGATGCATTTTCTTTCTAATTCTCTTCCGTCGTGTTCCTTCGTGACCTTTGTGGTGAATCTTTTTTCTTTGTAAATCGGAAAGTAACATAATCGAGGTACTATTTATGCAGTTTGGCGTTCGATTAAAAGTGAGGGGGAGTTTGACGTGCCTGGGTGGTCTGGAAGGCGATTCTATCTGGGCAAGCAATATTTCCACAGCCAACCTTCCGGACTCGTCCAGGTGTTGATGTATGGTGGTCAATTCGGCATATTCAGCCAAATCGAGATCATCAAAACCCACTACAGCGAGCTGTTCGGGTACCTGGATTTTCATCTGTCGAGCAGCTTTCAATACACCCAGGGCTTGCAAATCTGTTGCAGAAAATACGGCTGTCGGCCGCTCGGGCAGGCTTAATAATTCTGCTGCCACATCGCGGGTCTGTTCATAAGAATATGGAGCCAACCGGATCAAAGCTTCGGGCAGGTCAATCCCTGCCTCCTGCAGACCCTGGCGGAAACCCGCCAGGCGTTGGCTGACAGGGTGGATGGAATATTCGGGTAAATCGGTATCCCCCAGGAAAGCCAGGCGGCGGTGGCCTTTTCCGACCAAATATTGTGCCGCCATTCGCCCTCCCATGACGTCATCAATTTCAACGCTGCTCAGGCTCGGATGTGGAAATTCCACCAATACAGTCGAAAGGCCGTGGTCTACCAGCCGGCGAGCATCTGCGTCATCGATCGGAAGTGAAAGTATGATCAGACCATCCAAATTGCCGGTCAGCGGCAAGGAGGAGAGAAATTTTCTTAGGTGGTGGGCTGAATCAACCGTATAAATGACCAGCTCGAATTTCTTTGCGGATAATGCCTCCGCAATTCCCCGTAGCCGCTGGACAAAAGAGGGGGCAGTGAAAAACGGTGAGATGACACCAATCCGGCCGGTTCCTCGCAATGCCCTGGCGCGGGCTTCTGCCTTGGGTATAAAATCAAGAGTGTCTATCGCAGTCAGAATGCGTTCACGCGTTTCGCCATTGACTTTGTCAGGTGTGTTTATCATGCGTGAGACTGTCGCAATACTGACTCCAGCTTGCTTGGCAACATCGTAAATTGTGGGGAGTTTCTTTGGGGGCATAGGATCTCTATATGAAAGGGGTATGAAAGCACTTTCATTATAACTTTCGAAGGTGTCCTTGTCAAATCACTTTATATTAGTAACCTTAAACAGTCCTGTTACCCAAGTACGAGGGTAAAAAATAATAAAACAAGGATGCTGAAGGCTTCATATGATGTGGATATGGTTGACTGCATGCAATTCGGATTATAAGATCCGATGTGATTTGATCGGTAGGGCAGCTACAACGGTTCGCTGAATATGGATACTATTAATTGTCATAGATGCAAATTGACAAACAAGACAATAATATACTCAATATCAATCATCTCTCGCCGGGTTCGGTTGAACCGAAGCTGGCCGGGTTAGGCTAAAAAGGGGAGCCTGGTGGTCTAGAGTGTGCGAAGCAGATTTGTCGCTCATAACCTGGATGTCGTGGGTTCGAGTCCCACCTCCGCAACTAAAAGATAGACGCCCGAATGGGCGTCTTTTGATTCCAGATGATTGGTTGGCCTTCTCAATGAATAAATGATTTGTTAGTTCTGCCTCTTGTGAATATGAGTACTTTTCCCTTGATTGACATATAATACACTCATTCGGAAGACTTATGATCGTCTGTGGCGAAGGAGATTTTCGATATAATTTCTAGGGAGCAATGACCATGATCAAACTAAGTTACAGCACATTCGGCCTGACGAATTTGAATTTTCTGGATGCGGTTGATGTCGTCGATAGTGCCGGATATGCCGGGGTGGAGATTTCCTTTCACCGGGATCAGTTCAATCCGTTTGATATGACAGATGAATATCTTGAATCTCGTAAGGAAGCACTTTGAGTTGATCCGGGGTTAAGCCGGCGTGTGTAGCCACGGCTTCGCACTTTTTCACGCCTTCCAGGCCGCACGAACCCTCCCTCATGTGTTCGGATCTTGGCGGGCAGGAAGCGCCGAATAGATTTGGTGAAGCGAGGCATCCACGTTGCCCGAAAGTTGGGGGTTTCATTGGTTACCTTTGGGAGTGGCTTCATCCGGGAAGAAAATGTCCTCAATCGGTCGGTTGATCCGGGAGAATTGTTGGAAGACAGCATCCGCCAATGTTTGCGGGAAATTCGAGACGACGAAGATATTACCCTGCTGATCGAACCGGAACCTGGCATGTTCATTGAGACAATGGAGCAAGGCCTCTCGTCTGATCACTGCAATTAACTCCCCCCGTTTCAAATTGCATGTGGATATTTGCCATGCTTATTGCTCTGAGAAAAATTATGTCGCCAGTCTGGGCCAGGCTGCTCCTTATACACGCTATTTCCACATCTCCGATGCCCAGGAGGGCTACAATCTGAAAATCGTCAAGATGGCTGAGAATCTCGTCCTCGATCTTGATTTTGCCAGTTACCTGGTGTACTTTCCCACGACTGCTGATTATTTACTGGTGGATAAAAACCATCCACTCTATTTTTGTGACGAAAAACCCGCTCGACCCGTCCAGACTAAAATATATTGAAACGATCCTCTGCCAATGCCGGCGTAGAAAAACCTGTTAGTGTATGTCGATTATCCCGGCTTGTATGCTGGTGCGACGCCTTTTGATGACGAAATTTTCACATATCTGATATCCATTCCAGCCTTGAGTTTTGATGTCCTGGAGAGAGCCAAACCCATTATTGCCTATTTGCGAGGGATGAAGATGCCGGCGATAAGCCGCTTGTTGGGAAAATGGTGGCAAATACGTTGACGGGCATTGCTCATTTTCATGAAATTCCCGGCGAAGGGACCCTTGATTTCGCAGCCAGCTTCCAGGCTTTGACCGGAAACGGTTTTTCCGGGTATGGTTCGGTGGAGTTGTATCACCATGTCTCCCAATGGGAGACAGCCCTGGCAGATAGCTATCAGCATTTCATCTCAATTCATCTCTCAAAATTTAGACTGGTAGAGGATAGGAGGAATTTATGGTTACTGTTGAGGAACTTGGCTGGGATGCAGCCACTGCAAGAGAGCTCGATCATCGCTTATTAAGAGCGCCTCATGTCAAGCTTCGATCTATTACTGTGGGTGAAAAAGGGAGACTCGGTGTACTGTATTGACCTCCGGGTCACCTCGCCAAATAAAGAGTATTTATCCACGACTGAATTACATTCAATGGAACATTTCCTGTTGGCAGGGTTTCGGAAATACTTACCTGATAATTTTATTATCCATTGGGATCATGGGTTGTCAGACCGGTTTTTACCTGGTTTTGCTGAACAAAGGCGATGCCCAGGAGATTTGCAATGTTTATAAGAGTATTTTGGACGATATACTCGCCTCAACTAGAAGTGCCATATGCCAGTATCCAGGAGTGCGGAAATTACCAAAATCACAACCTGGAACTTGTCCAAAAAGTCGCCAGGAGGCTGCTGAGCGCTCAATCCAGCTGGTTGGAGGTGATATGAAGGCGGGCTCGGACCGGTGGCATGTTGATTTTCAGCGTTCCACCGCCTACGATATTATCAATGCGCCTGACCTTTTCAATCCCGAAAATGAGGCTTTATTATCCCTTGGAAAAGTAGAAAATGCCCGCAGGTTTGTTGTTGTAGATCGAAACGTGGAAAGAGTTTACTCCACCCGGATACATGATTATTTTGCCTATCATCGGGTTGAAGCTAAAATCCTTTCCTTCCCCGGTGGAGAGGAAAATAAATCTATTGATAACTTTCTTTGCATCCTGATGGAATTGGATGCTTTTCCGATTAGCCGCCGGGATGAGCCTGTCATTGCCATCGGTGGCGGCGTCTTGACAGATGCGGTTGGATTTGCCGCCAGCACTTACCGCCGGGGTGTGCCGCATATCAACGTACCGACGACATTGATGGGCTATATCGATGCTTCAGTGGGGATCAAAACTGGCATCAATTTCAATGGAAATAAGAATCGCCTGGGTACATTTGCCCCCCCGCTAATGGTCTTATTGGATCGATCATTTCTAAAAACCTTGCCCAGGCGCCACATCTTGAATGGTGTTTGCGAGATCATTAAATTAGCCGTCATCAAGGATCCTGAACTCTTCACGTTGCTCGAATTGTATGGGGTGGCGAGTGTTGCTGCGCAATTCCAGGATGATTTTGGCGGGCTTGATTCTGGACCGCGCCGTGACTGGAATGCTCGAGGAAATCCAGCCCAATTTATTCGAAGATGATCTGGCTCGCAAGGTGGATTTTGGACATACCTTTAGCTACGGCCTGGAGATGTGTCAGGAGGCTCATTTGCTCCATGGTGAGGCCGTCTTGTTGGATATTGCCATTTCGGTTTTGATTGCAACGGGCAGGAACTTATTATCAGAACAAGATACAAGCCGGATTTTCGACCTGATTGACCGGCTGGGGGTAAACCTGGATCTGGGTTGTCTTGACCCATCGCTAATGTGGCAATGTTTGGAAGAGCGGATCCGCCACCGCAACGGAATGCAAAGAGCGCCATTACCGGATGGCCTGGGTAATTGTGTTTTTGTAAACGATATAAGGTTGGATGAAATTAAGATCTGCCGTAAGAAATGTTGAAATGACCGGATGGTAGTGAACCATGACGGAATTCTCCAATATCGATGAAAATGAGATCAGGAAATTCGATAAGATCTCGAAAATCTGGTGGGACCCTGCAGGAGAAATGGGTTCCCTTCATAAGATCAATCCATTACGCATGGATTTTATTACCGCCAATTTAAATCTGGCCAATGCCAGGATATTGGACGTGGGTTGTGGAGGCGGCATTCTCTCCGAAGCGCTTGCTGAAGCGCATGCCCACGTGATCGGGATTGATTTATCCCGGGAGTCCCTCCAGGTTGCCAGGCAGCATGCAGGGCACAAAGGGCTGGATATTGAGTACCGCTATGGAAGTTTGGAGGAGTTGGTCCAAAAAGAACCTGATAGTTTCGATGTTATCACTTGCATGGAGATGTTGGAGCACGTGCCCGAGCCATCCAGGATCATTGCAGCCTCCGCGCAGGTGCTCAAGCCGGCTGGGTCTTTTTTTTGTTCAACCATCAATCGTACGTGGAAGGCATTCCTGTTTGCAATCATCGGCGGTGAATTGATTTTGCACCTCTTGCCAAGGGGTTCTCACAATTATCAAAAACTTATCAAACCCTTGGAATTAAGAAACTGGGCTCACGATAACGGTCTGCAATTCGTTAGAGTTTCCAGCCTGATGTACAACCCCTTAACTCGCAGGTTTTCACTCGCTGATGGAAAAGCAGATGTAAACTATATGGTGGAATTCATCAAGGAATAATTTCTATAGGGATCGGCCATATGAAAAGATTTTTTGCACTCTCCAGAACAACCCATGGGATTTTGGATATCGCCGCGCCTGCATTCTGTGCTCTACTTTGGCTCGGTAAGTTTCCGCCCTGGCAAATAATCCTCCTCTCCCTGTTCACGGCTTTTGCCGGATACACGGCCATATACGCTCTTAATGATTTGGCCGGAGTTTGGGGCGATCGTGAAAAATTTGCCGGTAGTGGTATCAATCCGGGTTATTCTGTGGAGGCATCTCATATGCGCTATCCGCTTGCGCAGAATCTACTCAGTTATCGCAGCGGTTTGATCTGGTTCTCGGCCTGGTTCCTCCTGGCTTTGATCGGCGCCTATTTACTTAATCCTGTGATTATTTTTATTGTCATTGCTGCTGCCGTTCTGGAAATCCTTTATTGCCTATTGTTCAAGGTGACATATTTTAGGACGCTGGTGAGTGGCCTGGTCAAAGCCAGTGGTCCGATCGCGGCTGTTTTTGTGGTGAGTCGCAATCCATCCATGCAACTTCTTTTACTACAATTGATCTGGTTGATTTTTTGGGAAATTGGTGGACAAAACATTCCAGCAGATTGGAATGATGTGGAGGAAGATAAACGCGTCCATGCCAAAACAATACCCCTTCAATTTGGCGCAAAAAAAGCCGGCTTGATTGTAATGCTCTCTCTGACGCTTTCGGTGATAACGAGTTTGTTCTTGCCGTTCATTTCTCCTCAAAAACTCGGCCTGCCTTACTTAATTGCCAGCCTGCTTTCTGGATTTTTCCTCCTGTTACAACCCGGTTTTCAGTTGTATCGGTCCGGAGAAAACCGCCAGGCCGGCCGCTTGTTTGACAAGGCCAGTTATTATCCACTGACTCAAGCTTTGATTATTTCAATCCTTCTGATCATTTAGCTAAGTGGCTCCCGGATGCTGCTCTGCTTTCTAACAAATGAGAGTCATGGGAAGGTTTCCTTAGGATCACACCAGGGCTTTTTCTAAGTCCAACAGATGTAGAGTTTCCTGAATGGTTTCCAGAAAGCTTCATAGAGAGAAATGCGGTTTCCGAGGGATCGTCAGTACAATTCAACTAGGAACAAAAACCATCTGACCACCATATAAGGGAAAAAAACGCTCGTTTTTCGATTTTCACTCCCATATATAGGGGATGACTCAGAATTGTTCCGCGGGAAAAGGGCCCAAAAACTCAGGAAAATTGTGGTTTTAGGCAATTCTTTTCACATTCTTGAAGCTGAGAAACCTTATCTGGCGACATTCCCCTCCAGAAAGAACCTTTCGGGGACATGTGCCTTCCGGATAGAACCCTTCGGGTACAAGTGAGAAAGTCTTAATGATCACGCCGAGACTCCTTGGTCCGCATTTTTGTCTTTAATAATGTGACCTCTATCACTTCCATCGCTCAACCAGATATTCTATACTGGGGATATGAAGTTATTCTCACCCAAAAGAACACAAGCAACGAGCCTGCCTATCAGCAAGATCCGTGTAGGTTGTCCGGCGCATAATTGCGGTGGGCGCTGTCTGCTCATCGCCCATATCCAGGATGGCAGGATCATTCACCTCGATACTGACGATCGACCCGATTCTGTCGCTGCGCCCCAGTTGCGCGCCTGCGCTCGAGGTAGAGCCTATCTGCGGCGCCAATACCATCCTGATCGATTGTTATATCCACAAAGAAGAATAGGAAAGCGCGGCGAGGGGAAATTCGTCCGGATCTCCTGGGAAGAAGCCCTGGAAACGGTTGCCAATCAAATGCAGCGGGTCAAAGCGGAATACGGCAACGAAGCCCTCTTTGTCCCTTACGGCACCGGCAGCTATAACCAGCTCAACGGCTCTCAGACAGCCCGGCGCCTGATGAATTTATTTGGAGGCTGCCTCGGTATCTATAATTCTTACTCGTGGGGGGCAACAAATATTGCAACTCCTACTGTTTATGGGACCCTGATTACAGGCAACCAGCGTCAGGATTGGTTGAATAGTCGCTATATCATTATGTGGGGATGGAATCCGGCAGAAATGCGGGATGGGACTAATAGTGATTACTTCGTCAAGCTGGCCCGTGAAAATGGTGCCAGAGTGGTCTGCATCGACCCGCGTTATTCACTCTCTGCCTCTGCCCTGGCGGATGAATGGATCCCCATCCGGCCCGGTACCGACACCGCCATGATGAGCGCAATGGCCTATGTGATGCTGATGGAGGGCCTGGTTGATGCCGATTTCGTTCGCAGTCATTGTGTCGGTTGGGATGCCTCCCAGATGCCTTCCGGCGCCGAATCCGCAGAATCCTATTCCGATTATCTGTTGGGAAAATTTGATGGAGTAGCCAAGACCCCGGAATGGGCCGAAGCTATTACAGCCGTGCCGGCTGATGTCATTACCCGCATTGCCCGTGAATACGCCACGATCAAACCGGCTGTGCTCTACCAAGGCTATGGCATGCAGCGCCGGGCTTATGGCGAACAGGTTGTGCGGGCAGGCTGTGTGCTGGCTGCCATTACCGGCAATGTTGGCATACCCGGCGGTTGGGCCAGCGGATTGGGTGCCCAGGCTCCGGATGGCGGTCCATTCTGGACAGTCTTCCCCGCTGGAGAAAATCCCGTCAAGGCCAGCCTCCCGGTCTTTCTCTGGAGCGAGGCCTGTCTGCGCGGCCATGAGATGACTGCGGCTGACGGTGTGTTAGGTGCTTCTCAACTCAAGAGTGATGTCAAATTGATCTATGCCGTGGCCACCAATTGCCTGGTAAATCAACATGCAGATATAAATCGCTCGGCTAAGATCTTACAGGATAAATCGAAGGTCGAGTTTATCGTAGTCCAGGACAATTTCCTGACCTCCACCGGCCGCTTTGCGGACTTGATCTTGCCGGCTTGTACCCAGTTCGAAACTTGGGGCGTGGAGGATGGTTGGAAGTATGGGGATGAGGTCATCCTCCAACCCAAACTGGTCGAGCCGCCTGGCGAATGCAAAAGTGATTACCGCATCTGCGCTGACCTGGCCGAGCGACTGGGTTTTGGCCAGGCTTATACGGAAGGCCGGGACGAGAGGGCCTGGGTGGAATGGTGCCTTGACCGGTTTCGCGAGTCCCGTTTCCCCGAGCTGCCAGACCTGGATACATTTTTAACCCAAAACCTGGGGGTCTATGCAAAACCGGTGACGGAGCCCGCCATCGCCTTTGCTGATTTCCGTCGAGACCCCCAAAAGTTTCCGCTCAACACTCCCAGCGGCAAGATTGAGATTTTTTCCAAAACCCTCTCTGAGATGAATAGTCCGGCTGAAATTCCTCCCATCCCGAAGTACATCCAGGAGTGGGAAAGCCCATTTTCTTCTCAAAACCAGGCGGACCATCCGGATAATGCCCAAAAATATCCTCTCCAGGCTATAGGGCACCACAGCCTTGCCAGAGTCCACTCCACTCATGCGAACAATGATTGGCTGCAGGAGGCATTTCCGCAGAGACTTTTTATTAATCCGATTGACGCGGCGGCGAGAGGCATTCATGAGGGCGAGTGGGTTCGCGCCTGGAATGACCGGGGAGAACTTATTATTCCGGCTCGCCTGACTCCTCGCATCCTGCCTGGTGTGATTGATATCCCTCAAGGCGCCTGGTGGAATCCCGATCCGCGCGGTGTGGATTTTGGCGGCAACATCAATGTATTGACCTCCCAACGTTGGACTCCACTGGCCTTCGGATCAACCCAGCATACTATCATGGTCCAGGTTGAAAAAGCAGACCGCCGGGATCATCCAATCCTTCGAAATAAACCCTTGACCAACCCTATATCCCATTGAATAATGACCTACGTTTTTTCATTTGATGCCAGTGCTTGTTCAGGTTGTAAAGCCTGCCAGGAAGCCTGCAAGGATAAGAACGACTTGCCGGTCGGTGTACTTTGGCGCAGGGTGATTGAGGTGACTGGAGGTGGGTGGCGCCCGGCCGGTTCAGCCTGGGAAAACAACCTCTTTGCGTATAACCTTTCACTGGCTTGTTCCCATTGTGTCCATCCAAAATGCGCCGGTGTCTGTCCTACGGATGCATATACCGTCCGCCCGGATGGGATTGTGCTGTTGGACTCGTCTTGTTGCATGGGATGTGGCTATTGTGCCTGGGCATGTCCCTATGGAGCCCCGCAATATAATCCTGAAAAAGGCATCATGACCAAATGCGATTTCTGCTTTGATCGTCTGGAGGCCGGCCAGCCGCCAAGCTGTGTGGCTGCCTGCCCGCTGCGAGTGTTGAATTTTGGCACGTTGGAGGAATCGGTTACTATAAAGGGTTTCAAAGCATTATGGCAAATTCCGCCGTTTGAACACCCCTTTCCGCTACCGGGGTATTCCCGGACTGAGCCTCACCTTGCGATCAAGCCTCATCCCGGGATGAACTCTCCCCTTGAGAAGCTAATCTCAAACCGGGAAGAGATCACGCCTCACCAACCTGGGAAGATTTTTGGGAATTCCTTATTGAACGAAACACCTCTTGTCGTTTTCACTTTGGCAATCCAAATGGCGGTAGGGATGGCGGTTGGCATTTTGGCTGTTCCTCATCTCCCAGTGGCGTTGTTGGTTGCCATAGGCGTTTTGCTCGTTGTCGCTGGTTTGAGCTCGTTCTTACACCTTGGCCGAAAGCGGAATGCCTGGCGTGTCTTGAAAAACCTTAAGAAGTCCTGGTTGAGCCGGGAGGCGCTACTGACTGGCTTGTTTACAGCAGCCTGGGTACTATCCATTGGGCTGATATGGTTTCATATAGCTTTTCCCGTCCTCTGGCTGATGGGATTGCTGGGCATTTATTTGGTCTACTCCATGTCCCAGATTTACCGCCTCAAAGCCGTGCCTTCATGGAATTCCTGGCGTACGCCGGCAGCCTTTACCCTAAGCGCAGTGTCACTGGGAGCCCTGGGGTTGAATCTCTTCATCCCGGCAGTATATTGGGTGATCATTGCCGGTCTTGCCTTGGTGACCGAGCTCAGTCTGGCTGTGCTGGGGTATTCCTTTTCGACTGGTGGAAGGAACGCTATATTACGTATATTTCTACTCGGGTTGGGGATCCTCGCGGTCTTGTTCATGGTTTATCTGCCGCTGTATAATGGAGCCTGGTTATCCATTGGTGTTTTGCTGATATCATTTGCGGAAGAAGTTATGGATAGGGACCGATTTTACGCTAAACCTCTCCAGGGTCGGATCTAGGTGATGTCATGAAACTTTATCCTGCTGCCAGAAAGATCTTCCTTTTTCTCCTCGCCGGCCTGATGTGGGCAGGTGTGGGGATCATGTTGGTTTCATTGGCCTCTCACTGGCTGAAATTGGAAATACTTTATAAAATGATTCTTTTGGTTCTGGCAGGAATAGGGCTCGCTGCAGCAATTTATATTTTCGGTTTCTCTAAAATGGCCCAAAAGAATATCCGCCGGATCGACGCCTATCCACAGGAGCGGGTCTGCCTGTTTGCCTTTCAAAAATGGACCAGTTATCCCCTTATACTATTCATGGTTTCACTTGGGATCTACCTGCGCATCTATTCGCCCATCCCCAAATCAATATTGGCAATTCTATACATCGGTCTTGGAGTAAGCCTGTTTGCATCCAGCATCCATTATTACGTCAGGGTTCTTCGGCTTCTACCGGGAAATCGGATTGGTCCGGTGGCTGGCGACGATTGAGAATAAGATCTGAGGAGGTTTGAATGATCGGTAAAGATCAGTTTATCGCCGCTCAACAAAAAGCCAGAGAATATCTTACCCGAGCTGGCATCGTCATTACTCCAGCGGAGTCCGCCAATATCGAAGTGGCTGATTTTGGCCTGAATGAATTGGATCATACCGGCCTTGAGCTGGTGGTCTACGTGAATACTGACCGCGTCTGCGCCAAGGAGCTGATCCTTTTCCCTCGCCAGACCTGCCCGGAGCATCGCCATCCTCCGGTCGCAGGGGAACCGGGAAAGGAAGAAACATTCCGCTGCCGTTGGGGAGAGGTGTATCTGTATATATCTGGAGAGCCCGCCTCTCATCCAAAAGGTAAAGCCCCGCTTGGACACGAACATACTTATACGGTCTGGCATGAGATAACTCTTCATCCGGGAGAACAGTTTACCTTGATCCCCGACAGCCTGCACTGGTTCCAGGCTGGCGATGAAGGCGCGGTCGTTTCGGAATTTTCCACCCGCAGCCGGGATGAAGCGGATATATTCACCGATCCGCAAATCCTGCGTGCACCTGAAATTACTGATTAACCCATTTGGAGTGCCGGCTCATGTCCCTGGAATGTAATGGAAGGGATTGCTTGGCACCCTGTAGGTTAGCCTGCATACAAAGTTCAGGGACAAAGTATTCGGTCAAAAAGAATTGTACCCATCATGAAAAAAGTCCAGCTTTTTCTGACTTGTTTGGGGGACCAATTTTATCCGGGAACCCTGCAGAATATGACCAGGATCCTCGAAGATCAGGGGATCCAGGTGATTGTTCCGCTCGACCAAACCTGTTGCGGCCAGCCTTTATACAACAACGGTTTTGAAGAAAAAACTCGTCCGGTGGCCCTGACCTTTCTCCGCGCCTTTCTAAAAAGCGATGCTCCAATTGTAGGCCCGTCCGGGTCGTGTGTCAGCATGGTGAAGCACCATTATTCGTCCCTTTTTCAAGAGGGAACTCCTGAACATGCCATGGCTGTGGATATTTCCTCCCGTATTTATGAATTTACCGAATACCTGGTAGATGTTCTCAAAGTCACAGATGTGGGGGCGGTATATCCGCACAAGGTGACTTATCACGCCTCCTGCCATTATCTCAGGGAGATGGGCTTAAAGACGAAGCAAAAACATTATTAAATTCCGTGAAGGGGTTGGAGATTCATGCCTCTGAATGAAGAGGAAACGTGCTGTGGTTTTGGCGGTGCGTTCACGGTGACGTATCCTGAAGTGAGCCGGGCCATGATGGTCAATAAGGTGAACAATATCATTGCCAGCGGCGCGGATACGGTGGTGATGGGGGAACCGGGTTGCATGATGAATGTGGCCGGAGGTTTATACAAAGCCGGTTCAAAGATCCGCGCCATGCACATTATTGACCTGTTGGCATCCAGGGAATGAGTCTATATCCGAAAATCCTGGAGAAGTTTATTTTCTGAGTATGTACGGCTACGCCGCACATACTCAGAAAAAATGCTCCTCGATGTTTTGATGACGAAAAAATATGGGAAAACCATCGACCTTCATTGATTTCGAGAAATATAGCCAGCACGTCCCGCCGGGTATTCCGGTTGCGGTCCAAAAGGCAACCGCCCGCTTTACCTATCTTCGCTCCAGACGGGTGGAGGAGATGCCCCACTGGGAGCAATTGCGCCAGATGGCGTCTGACATCCGCCTGCATACCATCGAAAACATGGATGTATATCTACTCCAGCTTGAAAAGGCAGTCCAGGAAGCCGGTGGCAGGGTCCATTGGGCCGCCACTGCCGAAGATGCCCGCCGGATCGTGCTCCAAATAGCCCGGGAACACCACGTCAGCCTGGCGATTAAATCGAAATCGATGGCTACCGAAGAGATAGAGCTTAACCGTACCCTTGAAGAGGCCGGGATCGAGACCCTCGAGACTGATCTTGGAGAATACATCAATCAGCTCGCTGGGACGGGCCCTTCCCATATACTTGTCCCGGCTGTCCACTTGAAAAGGGAGGAGATCGCGGATCTTTTTAATAAAAAGTTCCATGTCAATGTTGCTCCCGACCCGGTCGCAATAACCCGCCTGGCTCGAGAAGTGTTGCGCCAGAAATTCCTCCAGGCTGACATGGGCATAACCGGCGCTAATTTCCTGGTAGCCGAGACGGGAACGCTGGTGATGGTTACTAATGAAGGCAACGGGCGTATGTGCGCTACCTTGCCGGATCTTCATGTGGCCGTGGTCGGCATTGATAAGGTCGTTCCGGATTGGGAGTCATTGACGGTGCTTCTGAAATTGTTGCCTCGCTCCGCCACCGGCCAAAAAATTTCCACCTATACCCAATTCATCACCGGGCCTCGCCGGGAAGAGGGGGAAGGTGGTTCCAAGGAGCTTCATCTGGTTTTGCTGGATAACGGTCGCTCGAATATCCTCAAAGACCCAGTCGGCCGGGAAGTGTTTAAATGCATCCGCTGTGGGGCCTGTTCAAATGTGTGCCCGGTCTATAAAAACGTGGGCGGTTTCGCCTACGGCTGGTTCATCTCTGGGCCTATTGGGGCGATCCTTACCCCTCAAATGCTGGGGACAAAAGCGGCTCGAGAGCTGCCCTATGCCTCCACTTTATGCGGCGCATGCGCGGAAGTCTGTCCGGTTAAAATCCCCATCCCTTCAATTCTTCGCCATTTACGGCGCCGTGTCGCCGAGGGAGATGAATTCGCCCCATCGACAATGCCGGCTCCTGTCCGCACAACCGCCGCATTGACTTCGGTTGGTCTGTCTCGGTCCTGGCTCTATCAACTCGGGACTCGCCTGTTCCCCGCGATAAACCCGTTTTTCCGCCGGGAGGGCTGGCTGATGGGGCTGCCATATCCCCTCAGCCGGTGGACAAAAGTGCGGCCTTTGCCTCCTTTTGCAGGGAAATTTCGGGGATGGTGGAAAAAGCATCGGCCGGCCGGGGGAAGGACGGACAGGCCATGACAAATCCCATGATCGATAATATCCGCTGCTCCTTGGGCCGCGCCTCTCAGACTTTGCAGGGTTCCCGCCCGGATATTTATCCCGGCCGCCAGCCTGGATCTTTGGAAAATGAAATGGAGCTATTCCTTCAAGAAATCGCCTCCCTTGAGGGCACCGGCCGGCGAATGGATCCTTCGCAGGTTTCCGCATCCGTGAAGGAATTGGTAGCTGAGCAAAGGGTCCGTAAGGCCACCCTCTGGAATACTCCCCTCCTTCAGAAACTGGACCTGGCCGGGCTGCTCCAGTCGCTTGGGGTGGAGTTGATTTCGCCCACCGCGGACAAATATCGCCTTGGCGCAGTGCGATCTCGGTATTACCGAAGCGGATTTCCTTCTCCCGGAAACGGGCACTGTAGTCCTGCGTTCTTCCGCCAGCAAGCCTCGAGCGGTCTCCCTCTTGCCGCCCACTCACCTGGTGATTGCTTCTCCACAGGCATTTCGTCCGGATTTGCAGCAGGTGTTTGCCGAGGCAAAGAAGGATCCATATCTGGTCTTCATATCGGGTGCCAGTCGGACCGGCGACATCGAAATGGTGTCTACCCTGGGTGTTCATGGTCCGAAAAACCTTTATGTCTGGCTGATGGAGCCGTAGATCCTGTTATTTCAAAACTCCGATTTTATTCTGGAGAGCTTCAAAAAGGGTTCTCACAAATGCGCCGGCTGCCTGGACGGGATCAGGTGCTTTTTCGGCCGCATCGATCAAGGCGGAACCGACGATCACCCCTTCCGCTAATTTTCCTACTTCGGCTGCCTGTGCAGGCGTGGAGATCCCAAATCCCACTGCCAGAGGTTTATCCGTTACTGCCCGAACTCTTGCAAGGAACGTCGGCAGGCCTTCCGCCACCCGGTCTCTTGCTCCAGTAACACCGGTCAGTGAGACTATGTAGATGAAACCTGTGCTGTGGGCAGTGACGTAAGCCAATCGTGTGTTCGGCGTGGTCGGGGCAACTAGAAAGACCAGCGCCATCCCAAGCATGTTGCAGGTTGACTCGAGCCTATCTGCCTCTTCCACCGGCAAGTCCGGGACGATCAATCCATCCGCCCCGGCTGCACGAGCTTCGTTGGCAAACTTCTCCACCCCAAAAGCCAGGATGGGATTGTAATATCCCATGATAAGGAAAGGTTGGGTCACCCCGGCTTCCCGGAGTTGCCTGACCATCCTCAGACAATCCAAGGTGGTGGTGCCATTTTCCAGGGCCACCTGGGTGGAATGCTGGATGGTGGGCCCGTCTGCCAGGGGGTCTGAGAAGGGTGGTCCCAATTCGATCAGGTCGGCCCCGGCCTTGGCTATTGCCTCGATCACCGCAATCGAGGTAACCCGGTTCGGAAATCCCAGGGTGTAATAGGGCATCAAGGCAGCCCGGCCTTGACTCTTGCAAGCGGCAAAGGTGGCGGCGATTCTCTCCAGGCCGTTCATTGTTTCCCCTCCTTCCCCGGCCTGGCAAGTTCGGATTCATCCATGGTTTCCAGGACGGTCTCCAGGTCTTTGTCGCCTCGACCGGATATATTGACGAGCAGGATGGACTTTGGATCCATTTGTGGAGCTAACCGGATCGCCTCCGCGACTGCGTGAGACGATTCCAAGGCGGGCAGGATGCCTTCGGTGCGTGCCAGCCGGTGGAAAGCCTCCAGGGCTTGCGCGTCGGTTGCGCTTGTATATTCCGTCCGCCCGATGGAACGCAGATAGGCGTGCTCCGGGCCGACGGCTGCGTAATCCAGGCCCGCCGAGATCGAATGGGTGGCTGCAATTTGCCCGTCTGCATCCTGAAGTACATAGGTGTATGTTCCTTGTAGAACTCCAGGGCGTCCCAATGAGGCATCCGAGAACCGGGCTGCATGGTGCCCCGTCGCCACACCCTGGCCTCCTGCTTCCACGCCGATGAGCCTCACATTCCGGTCTTCCAAAAAAGCCGTAAAAATCCCAATCGCGTTCGAACCTCCACCTACACAGGCGATCACTGCCTCCGGTAACCTTCCCGCCTGTGAGAGGATCTGGATGCGGGCTTCATCGCCGATGACTCGTTGAAAATCCCGCACAATGGTTGGATACGGATGAGGTCCCAGTGCAGAGCCGAGCAGGTAATAAGTATCCTTTACGTGGGTCACCCAATCGCGGATGGCTTCATTGACCGCGTCCTTGAGTGTCCGAGTCCCGCTGCTGACGGGTCGCACCTCGGCTCCCAAAAGCCGCATCCGCAGCACATTCGGCTGCTGGCGGGCCATGTCGACTTCTCCCATATAAACAACGCATTCCAATCCCAGGAGCGCTGCTGCGGTCGCCGAAGCCACCCCGTGTTGGCCCGCGCCTGTCTCTGCGACCAGCCGGCGTTTACCCATCCGCTTGACCAACAGGGCCTGCCCCAATGCATTGTTGATTTTATGGGCGCCTGTATGGGCCAGGTCTTCTCGTTTCAAGAATATTTGCGCTCCGCCAAGGTGGCCCGTCAATTGCCTCGCGAAATACAGCGGTGTGGGTCGTCCCCACGTAAGTCTCTAACAGGGTATTCAGTTCAGCTTGAAAGGCCGGGTCTCGCTCGCGCTTCGATATAAACCCTTTCCAATTCTTCCAGGGCCGGGACCAATACTTCCGGCACAAAGGCGCCTCCGAAGGGTCCGAATTTGGATTGCATTCTCGTCTGTTTCATGCTTGTCAGTTTGGTTTCTGTTGGTGGGGTCACCATGGGATTCTCCAAATGGATCAGGATGTTCTGCCGGGAAAAACTAATCTACAGAAATGTTTCTTTATCTAAAATACCTTTACGGTTCGCGGCATTAAGGATAAATTGCTTCACTTTCGTTGCATCTTTCTTTCCGGGGCTGCTTTCTACTCCGGAGGCTACGTCCACTCCCCAGGGATGAACTTGCTCAATGGCGGCCTGAACATTTTCGGGCGTTAATCCGCCTGCGAGCAAGATTGGATATTGGTCCGCCATTTCTGCGGCCCTTTCCCAATCGGTGACCATTCCCGTGCCGCCATAAGCGCCCTGGACGAGCGAGTCGAGCAGGAATGCAGGGGTTTCTCCCTTTCGTAGATCGGCATAGGCTTTGATCGATTGGCTTGAATTATTGGTCCGTTTTTCCGCCGATGGGGCTTCAGTTCCGGGTAGCCTGACTGATTTAAAAGCTCGCCTTCCCAGGGCGGTCAGGTTCTCCACCGGTTCATCTCCGGATAGTTGGGCTACCTGCAAGCCGGTCTCTCCGAGAATGGAGTGGATTTCTTCAACCGAGGCATTCACGAAGACACCCACACTGGTGAATAAGTATTTCTGCCCATCAAGTCTTTTCAAAATGGAGGCGCATACAGCCGGTGGAATGTAGCGTGGGCTATTTGGATAAAAGTTAAATCCCAGCATATCTGCCCCAGCTTCCAGGGCCATCATTGCATCCCCCAGGTTGGTGATCCCGCATATCTTTATTTTCATGCCGCCTCAGACATGGGATTAAGTCGTCCGAATAATTCGGAGATTTTTCTACCTGGTTCGGGCGATGTCACCAGCGCCTCGCCGATAAGAACGGCATTGACCTGCTGACCGGCCAACCTGAGGACATCTCCCCGGTTGTGGATGCCGCTTTCTGCCACAAAACCTATCCCATTGGGGACCAGAGGCCTTAATTCGAGACAGGTGTTCAAGTTGACCTGGAAGGTATGTAAATCCCGGTTGTTGACTCCTACCAGTTTCAACTCGGGTAATCGCAGGACTGTTTCCAGCTCCGTCCGGTTATGGACTTCCACCAGGGGAGTCATTCCCAGCGAGATCGCCAGGGCATGTAGATCGGCTAAAAGGGAGCCTTCAAGTGAAGCCGCGATCAGGAGCATGGAACTGGCTCCGGCGGCGCGGGATTCATATACCTGGTATGGATCGAAAATGAAATCCTTTCTAAGCAGAGGCATCTGAGGCAGGGCAGACTGAATCTCTCGCAAAAAGTCCAGGTGTCCCTGAAAATATTTTTCATCCGTCAAAACGCTGATCGCTGCAGCTCCAAATTGAGCATAAAGGGATGCCAATCCCACCGGGTCTCGTTTCTGGGCCAGCATTCCCTTGGAAGGGGAGTGGAATTTAACCTCAGCTATAAGTGCCGGAGTGGTGGATGCCTTCCGGATGGCCTTCAAAAAATCCACTGGAGGCGCGGCTTCTTCCGCTCGCCGGCGCATTTCAGCCAGGGGCACGGTTCGCTTTTGGTCGCTTACCTCCAGCTTTTTATGGGCGAATATTTCTTGAAGGATATCCATATCAGGTTCACACAGCTAAAGCGAATTTCCGGCTCATTCCCACCAGGCCGTCCAGTTTGGCCAGGGCAGCCCCACTTTCCAAGGATGTGCAGGCTTCTGCCAGGGATTGGCGAAAATCACCCAGTTCAGTGGCAATGGCGGCGGCGGCATTCAGAAGGACCACATCCCGGCATGGCGAGCGATCCTCACCCGAGAGAATTTCCCTCATTCGGATGGCATTTTCGGCCGGAGTACCGCCGTGCAAGTCCGCTTTTGTGGCAGCCCGCAGACCCAGGTCTGCGGGATTCAGCTCGAACGTATTCACCTTCCCATCTTTCAATTGGCTGATCCGGTTGGGTCCGCTGGTAGTCAGTTCGTCCATTCCTCCAAACCCATGGATGACATAAGCCGCCCGGCTGCCCAATTCCCCCAACACTTCTGCCAGAGGTTGGGTTAGCGAGGCCGCATAGACTCCTACCAGTTGGTGGGTGGCATGGGCCGGGTTCGTCAGCGGTCCAAGTAGGTTAAAAATGGTTCGCTGTCCCAGTTCACGTCGAACCGGGATTGCATATTTCATGGCCGGATGGAATTTGGGGGCGAACATGAACCCAATCCCCACTTCTTCGATGCATTCGGCCACCTGTTCGGGTGTCAATTCCAGGCTTACCCCGAGCTCGCTTAGAACGTCCGCACTGCCGCAATTGGAAGAGGCAGCCCGGTTGCCGTGTTTTGCCACATTCCTTCCCGTCCCGGCAATGATGAATGCCGCCGCCGTGGAAATATTGAAGGAGTGCGCCCCATCTCCACCTGTCCCGGCTGTATCCAATAGGGCCGTCCCGTTGGCATGGAACGGTACCTGGGTGGCCTGGTCTCGCATGGCCCGCACGCTGCCGGTGATCTCTTCAACGGTCTCGCCCTTCATCCTTAAGGCGATCAGGTATCCGCCGATTTGGGCGGGTGTGGCTCCTCCCGTCATGATGACGGTCATAGCTTCCTGGGCCTCACTGACGCTCAGGTTTTTGTAATCGATAAGTTTGGAAATATAGGCTTTTAACATGTCGTTCTCCTTTTCTACTGGTTTCACAAATGGCGTTGATGGTTTAATGTCAAGAAAATTCTTCAGGATGGTTTTTCCGTGCTCGGTCAGAATGGATTCGGGATGGAATTGGACTCCGAAAATGGGGTAAGTTCGGTGGCGGATGGCCATGATCTCACCTTCTTCAGTTTGAGCGGTCACTTTCAAGGTCGGGAGAGGTGGTTCCCGGACGATCAGTGAATGGTAGCGTGTAGCCATGAAGGGAGTTGGTACGCCCTGGAAGAGGTCCTTCCCATTATGATGGATCATGGAGGTCTTTCCATGCATCAAGTTCGCCGCCCGTTCGATCTTGCCTCCAAAGACTTCTCCAATACACTGGTGCCCGAGGCATACTCCCAGGATGGGGATCCGGTCGCCTAAACGGCGGATCACTTCATTCGATATGCCTGCCTCGCCAGGCTGACCCGGCCCGGGCGAAAGGACGATGTGGGTCGGTTTCATCTCTTCAATTTCAGCCAGGCTGATAGCATCATTGCGGTATACCCTTATATTTGCCCCCAGTTCTCCCAGGTATTGGACCAGGTTGTAAGTGAATGAATCGTAGTTATCGATGACTAGTATCATGGGATCCTCCTTACCCTTCTTCGGCTGCCCGGACGGCCGCGATCAATGCTCCGGCTTTATTCAGAGTTTCCTGGTATTCCGTCGCCGGGTCTGAGATCGGCTACAATTCCGGCGCCTGCCTGGATGCTGATGGAATTTCCGTGCATTACCATGGTTCGAAGGGTGATACAGCTGTCCAGGGATCCGTCATAGGAGAAGTACCCAACTATGCCTCCATAGGGACCACGGGCCTGGTTTTCCAGGTTTTGTATGATTTGCATGGCCTTGATTTTTGGCGCACCGCTGACCGTTCCGGCCGGAAATGTGGCCCGCAGGAGGTCGAATGCGTCGAATTCCGGTCTCAGGTTACCCTCAACTTGTGAGACGATATGCATGACGTGGGAATAGCGTTCGATCACCATTTTCTCGGTAACTTCGACGCTGCCATATTCGCATACCCGTCCCAGGTCATTCCGGGCCAGGTCCACCAGCATGACGTGCTCCGCTAATTCTTTCGGGTCTGCCGATAATTCCTTGGCGAAAACGGCATCCTCAACTGGATTGGCGGATCTCGGCCGCGTCCCTGCCATCGGGCGGAGCAGCGCCCGCCGTCCTTCCAGCCGCACATGCACTTCCGGCGAAGCCCCGATCAAATAAAATGGTTGTTCGCCTGTCAGTGAACCAAAGTTGAAGAAGAACATATAGGGTGAAGGGTTTCAGTCGCCGGAGGGATCGATAAATATTGATCGGTGTGGCGCTCGTTTCCCGGCTTAATCGTTGCGACAGTACTACCTGGAATATGTCTCCGGCCCGGATATGTTCCTTGCCGCGGTTGACGCTGTCCATAAATTGCTGGCGGGTAAGATTGGAATGGAACTCAGTCTCTGGGATACTTTTCTGGGAAGCAGCCAGGCCCGGTACGGGTAGGGCCAGACGGCACACAACCCATTCAGCCGTGCTTCTGCCTCATCCAGGCTGGTGGAGCTGTCCACTACCGCGATCAGGATCAATCTTCCATAGGCATGGTCGAATGCGACCACCGTATCTGCCTGAAAAAGGATTGCCTCCGGTAGATCCGGATGGGCTTCCAGTTGAACCGAAGGTTCGAAAAATCGGACGAGGTCATAGGATAGGTAACCCACCAGCCCTCCCGCCAGCCTCGGCAGACCCGGCGTAGATTCCTCCTGAGTAGTTCCCAGCGCTTGCTGTAAAACTGCCAATGGATCTTCTGCCTCACCCAAAGGCCGGTCCACTTTTCCATCTGTAAAATGGATTTCCCAGTTCCCTTTCCGCAAGACATATGCCTTGCGTGGCCGGATTCCGATGAATGAATATCGCGCCACTCGTTCGCCGCCGCTCACGCTCTCCAGGAGAAAGGATGGATCTTCTCCGGCTAGTTTGAGGTAAACGGATAAAGGCGTCTCCAGGTCAGCCGGCAGTTCCCGCATCAGGGCCTGCCTTCCGTTTGGTAGACTGTGGATTTGATCGTGATTTGAATGGATCGGTAGTACCGGCAATGTGGTTGGCTCGGTGATCATGGCAGCTCCTGTGATGAAATAGAATCGCCTCTCGTCCCTTGGGACGAGAGGCGATTCTCGCGGTGCCACCCAGGTTAAGCCGGCATTGCCATATAAAAAGAAAACCCGTCATCAGACAACGGGTAGAAATTAGCCAGCCTCACTTGATCAGGTACGGCCTCAATGAGGCTTATACCCTTGGTCTTGATAACGGTGACCACTCCGGCTCAAGCTACTGTCCTTGCGTTCGCTCTGCGGCTCTAAGAACCATTCGGCGTTGTCGTTTTGGACGGGACTCTCACTATGGCCCGTTCTCTGTGCCAGCGTTCAACGCTTACTCTTTCTCTTCACAGCCTTCAATATTAAGTTGGGCCGTTTATATCCCACTCCCACTTCTTTGTCAAGACCCTTAGTGTTGTTTAGACAAACTCGAGGTATCTGATTTATCTTGGGAATATGAATGTGGTTATTCTCCAGAATTGAAACTGGCGGTCATTCGACCGCCAGCTTCAATAGATACTTTATTCAAAAACTGGATTGGTTATGGGATGGGCGGATAAGCATTCGCCACAAGTTGATCGAATTGAGCCTCGAACCAGCGGCCGGAAACCGGCGCGTTCGGTAACGCATTCGTATTCTGGTTCTGGTTCAGCGAGTTGCCACCGTATGTTGGGCTGCACATCTGGTCAAAGCCCTTGCCATCCGGGTTATCTGGTCCAACCGGGATCAATGAGCTCGATCCGTCCGATTCACCAGGGGGTTTGACCCATACATAGGCCTGGTAAACGGAATTGCTCGGGCTTCCGGTCGGGCGCTCGCCAATGCCGGCGCCGTTCTGGTTACACCAGTCACCCTTGGCGGGACGGCGGTCGATCCTGGATTGGTTCACAAATGTCTCCAATACAGTCGAGGTGCTTGGTCCGGTGGGACGGCACTGTTGGGAGACATTCGGGCCTCCGCCGCATCCACCCCAGCCGTTGCGGCTGGTATCGATCAGCATATTGGTGCTGCTGGCCGGTAGACCGTTGTTTTGCATGGCTGCCTTCCAGGCTACATCGAAGGTCGCTTCATCAATATAGTCGTTATACGAGAAGAAGAAGGCTGAGCGCACCGGGCTGCCGTTGATATTCTGGTTGGCGGTCATGAAGGGCTCGGAGATGACCTGGGTATTGGCGGTGTTGTCGATAAATCCGTCGATACTGGTAGCACCGGCAGAAGCGCCTTTGACCAGGTTGGTATAAAGGGTAACAGCCGGGTTGAAATTGGCAGGCCAGCCGAGCCAGCCAGCGTGGCCGATATCCAGGTACAGGTAAACGTTCGAAAGTGCGTGCAGCTTATTGATCGCATAGGTGATGTTTTCGACGTATCCGCCGGCACCCGCGGCTTCCTGGCATTTGGGGACTCCCGTGTTGGTAATCAGGTTGGGCAGAGAGTCGGGCTCAACGATCGCGATAATGCGCAGGTTAGCGTAAGCCGGTTTGCTGAGAAGATCGCTGACAATCACGTCGATGTAACTGGTCTTGTATATGGCAGATCCGCCAGTAGAGATGAGGAGTTCGCCATTGGAAGCCAGGGCCGAGCAGTCACGGTTGGGCAGGTCGTAGACCACGATTTGGATCAAATTGACGCCTTGAGCCAGTGCTGCATCCAGGTGACCTATTAATCCGCGGGAACCGTTGGTGCCGTTTAGGGAGCCCATGCTATCCAGCCAGACGGCCGTATTCTGTTTCGAGACCAGCGCTTTGGCTGATGCCGATACATTGGATGCATTGACTTCTGCAGCCCAATCCGGGTTGACGTACCATGTGGCACCCTGGAATGGGTTGGCCAGATGAGTCCCATTAGGCGGTTGGGTCGCTGTTCTGGTAGCCGTCGCTGTCCGCGTGGGTGTAACCGTGATCGGAGTTCCAGTCGCGGTTCGTGTGGGTGTGCGGGAAGGCGTGTTGGTGATTTGGGTGCCGGTTGCTGTCCGCGTCGGCGTGCGGGAGGGGGTATTGGTGATTTGAGTTCCGGTGGCAGTCCGTGTCGCCGTGCGGGTGGGGGTATTGGTGACGCGCGTCCCGGTCGCAGTCCTTGTCTGGGTGGCTGTTCGGCTGGGAGTATTGGTCGGGCCGACGGCGCCGCCGCAGACAACTCCATTCAAGACAAAGCTGGTCGGTGAAACATTTGCCCCGCTGTAACCAGGTTAAATCCAAAATTGGTTGTGCCGTTATTGGCGGGGATGTTTCCGTTATAGCCCAGGTTGGTGACCGACACGGCTTTGCCGGATTGAGTGTAAGTCACCGTTCCAGAGGTTGTTAATGACCTGGTTACCGTCGAAGGACCAGGTCAGGGTCCAGCCGCTGATGGCAGTCGTGCCGGTATTTGTGATGACTACATTGATGGTGGCGCCGGCGCCCCAGTCATTCAGGTTGGAGTAAGCAACAGAGCAGCCTGCTGCAGCGGCTGCATGTCTCATGGGCAGGGAGGCTGCGGCCATAAGGATGACTATGGCTATTATTGATAAGTAACGCCAGGATTTCTTCATTGGTTTTCTCTCCTTTTTATAATTGTGGATCTTTTGCAATTCGATAATTGGCATGGAGTTTTATATCTCGGTAATGCACCTCCTTGACCTTTCTCGAAGGGCCGGATGGGCATGGTCAAGGCCATGCCCATCGACGTAGTTCTGGGATTACTGCCAGATAGAATATTTTCTTCTATTTAGCTTCGAAGTGACTCCAGGCGAAGTTGCCGGTATAGCTCACGTACCAGAATCCGCCGATTTTGGCTGGCAGACTGGCTACAGTGGCATACTTATTGGTGAAATCAACTCCATTGATCGTCAACTTTGCCAAATTCCATGAGTTGATGTAAGTCCCGAGGTTGCTCGTTTGCCAGCAGAACGTGCCGGCGCCATCCTTGATAAAAGGAGCTGTGATGGTGGCCGTGATGGGGCTGCAAGTAGAGCCGGTGTTGCCGGTGGCTGTGCGAGTGGGGGTGCGGGTGAATGTGGCCGTCACTCCTGTGGCAGTGCGAGTGGATGTTCGGGTAAATGTGGCGGTCGCTCCGGTGGCTGTGCGGGTGGGGGTGCGGGTGAATGTGCTTGGTAACAACCCTCGTTGTGGAAGTATATGTGCGGGTCTGGGTCCTTGTAGGAGTGTTGGTAGCCCCGCCTCCACCGGGCAGGTTATCGTTTTGATGGCGGCTCAGGAAATCCTTGGTAAATTGCCCCATATAATTTTCACCGCCCAGCAGGTTCCAATTGGTATCGAACATGACCGGCTGCCAGTAATCATCGAACACCCAGGCCGTCCAGCTAACTCCTTTTGCATCCAGGTATTGGCTGTAAGGAGTGCCATAGCTTGAGAGCGTGCCGCTGGTGGGGTTTCCGCCGCCATTTTGCCAACCCCATTCGGTGATAAAGTAGGGGACTGTGCTCGAGCTATTCCCAAACCAGGAATCCCATACGCTCTGTCCGCCGTGCTGTGGATAGATATGACAGACATAGACGAGGTTGCTGCCAGTAAAAGGATCGCTGGCGGCGCTGGCGACATTCTGGGACCAGCGCGGACCACCGATGAGGATCAGGTTGTTTGGTGCCGCCGCCCGGATTAAATTGACCCAGGGTTGGGCGACTGATTTCCAGGTGCTCCAATTATCCGGGTTGACCGGTTCATTATAGAGTTCGAAGATCACGTTGGGAGTATTGGCATACTTGGGCGCAACATAGTTCCAGAAAGCCCGCGTTGCCGCATCCACTGCGGCCGTGTTGTAATCCGTGATGTAATGCCAGTCGACAATGCAATAGATCTGCCTGGCGACACATTCCTGCACGGCCGGATTGAGATGGTTATTAAAATACGCATCCGGTCCCGCATTCCAACCGGGCTGTTTATCGATGGCATCCGGGTAGACCGGTAAACGGACTACGCGGGCGTACCATCCGTTGGCGTTGTCGGTGGCCATATCGATCAATTGCCTGGCGTTGTAGGGGCGCGCATCCGCTACCGAGACATCCACCAGGGATACACCTCTCAGGATGACCGTGTTTCCGCCCGGGTCTTTGATATACCGGCCGGAAACTGTCAGCCAGGGCGTATTGATCGCATGCACCGTCCGGACCTGGAAAAGCGTCCCCGCTGCGATCAGCACGATGAGCAAGAGAATAACCGGTAACGTCAGTACTCTTAATTTGTGATTTCGGAACATACTCTATTCTCCTTGTGAGTTTGGATAGTCTCTTTCCTCTCTTCCAACGAATGTATTCTTTCCGTGGCACCTCCAGGTTCTTTAATGTCAACACTGAGGGGGAGTCCCATGTATTTCTCAAGGGAAATGCTCTAAGTTAAAAGAGAGACGAACATCTAAAAAAATACAAAATTATCCAAATACATCCATAGCTGGGTAATAAAAGAGGTTGCGAACGGCTTTTTAGCCGTTCGCAACCTCTTTTTATTCTTGGAGTGCAGGCTATGTCCCCGGAGTGAAGCGGAAGGGATCAGCCTGCGTTCTTTACTTGCACACCGTCCCATTCAGCCAAAACACCGCCGGAACCGCGTTCAAGCCGCTGTAATTGGCATTAAATCCGAAACTGACTGTCGCGCCTGCATTGATGGTGCCGTTGTAACCTGCGTCCATCACCGCCACGGATTGTCCATTCTGGCTGTAATTTCCTCCCCACACAGCCGTGATCGCCTGGTTGCCTGCAAAGGCCCAGTTCAGCGTCCATCCATTGACCGCGTTTGTTCCCTGGTTTGTAATGGTTACATTACCCGCAAATCCGGAACCCCAATCGGTCGGTACGGTATAAGTCACTGAGCAGGCCGCTCCGGCGCTTGCAGTCGCCGTTCGCGTCGATGTGGCAAAAGCCGTCGACGTCCGCGTCGGTGAGGCGATGGCTGTCTTCGTCCATGTGGATGTGGCTGCAGTTGTTGCCGTCCGAGTAGATGTGGTAACAGAGGTCGCCGTCCGCGTGGATGTGGCCATAGTGGTCGCCGTCTTCGTGAATGTAGATGTGCTTATCTTGGTGCCTGTTCGTGTAGGTGTAGGCGAAGCCGCCGGCGGTTGCGGTGTTGTAGGCGTATTGGTGACCTGGACCGTTCCCGTCGGTTCCACTCCCCATACCAGGGAGCCATTTCGGTACACGGTAACATGGTCCCATGCAGAGAAGGTGGTTTTACCGGCGTTGTAGGAATAATCATTCCCTTCGGCGTAAACGCTCCAGTCGCTCTTATTAACGCGCAGGTACATCTCCGCCGCGCCGCCTCCGGCTAATGATCCGGCTCCATCCCCAAATCCGATTTCCATGTAAGTGTCTGAGTTGGCTGTCTTGTTCAGGCTGTTATCGGCCAGCCGGACAAACCCTCCGTTAATGAAGCCGCATGGGATGGTGGCATAGTCGCAGTAGAAGGATTGGCCCTTATCCAGAATCGATCGTGTACCAATAGCGGATCTTGATCTGGCTGAGCGGAATATCCTCCGGCGTATTATTTACCAGTTGCAGCCGCGGTTTGACGTTATTGTCATTCGGCGAATTTAAATCCCCGATTTGATAGCGAAGTTCCAGACCGGTGTTCAGCGCTGCCGCCAGGTTGACTCTTCCAGCCGTCATTCCCGCCACCGGGTCGACCTTTCCCAGTATCCTTTGGGTCACCTGGGTCAGGCTCCAGGTCGGATATCTGGCCATCAACAAGGCTGCCTCCGCCGCGATGATAGGCGTGGACATGGAAGTGCCGTTGCCGAGGGCGTATCCGTTGTAAGGGAAGGCGCTGTAGATGTTCACACCGGGGGCGAAGATATCCGTATCCGCCGGTTGCCCGCCTGAGAAGGAAGCAATGAAGTCACTGGGATCCGTCGCGCCTACTCCTATCACTGCCGTCCGGTCGGAATAAGCTGCCGGATAATTTGGCCCCGTTCCGGTCCCGGCCGCGGCCACTACCAGTACTCCATGAGAAGCCGCGTAATTTAGGGCATCTGCCAGCGAAGGCGTCAACCGCGGTGCGCTCATGCTCATGTTGATGATCCTGGCGCCGTGGTCCACCGCATACCTGATTCCGGCCGACACTTCCCAATAGGTCCCCAATCCGGATGAATTCAGCACCCGGATCGGCATGATCTGAACTCCCGGCGCTTCGGTCACGATGATCCCCGACACGTGGGTTCCATGGCCTACATCCTGGCCGGTCCCGGTGTCATAGATGTTGTTGGTCATCCCGACAAAATCATATCCGGCGGTGATGGAGCTCTTTAATAAGGGATGGTCCGGGGCCAGGCCGGTATCCAGGACCGCAACAATGATCCCCTGCCCGCTGGATTCTTTTTGAGCGTCCGCCAGGCCGGTCTTGATCCAGGCCCATTGGTCGGCCGTCGAAGGTGGAGTCGGCGTGAGCTCCCCGTGCGCGGTAAAGATGATCACTCCGGCTGCCGGGGCTGAATGAGCCGTAAAAATGATCACTCCCCCGGCGGGAGAGCCGTCCACATAATAGTTCGGTTCTGCGTAATAAAGGTCTGCATCGACATTCAGCGCCGGCAGGACCTGTGTTGCCGTTTGCCCGCCGGAAAGCTGGAGGAAGTAAAGATTGGTCTCCGGTATGGTGCCGAGGACGCTGGCATGATACCGGGCCAGGATTGAGTCAATCGCAACACCCGGTTTGAGTTTCACCGCCACTTGATCCGGTGGAGGGTCCGGTATTGGGCTTTGAGATGGGCTGGCTCCGGCTTGTTGGAATGAGGCTGCCAGAAGGACAAGGATGAGTAACAATCCCAGGAACAGTGAACTTCGTCGCACGAAATGACCAAGCATATCTTCCTCCTTACCGGAAACAACAACTTACTGGTCCAATACTAATATTCACTACCGACTAAGATCAATGGGGCCCAATAATACGGATGGGGTTTCAATTCTAACAGGTTTAGTTGGGCTTTCTGAAGCGCCCTGGCTTTTGGATCGCCCTCGAGCCAGTGAGTATAGAATTCTGTGTTCAACCGGGCCATGAATTCATCGTCCACCATCCATAAACTGACCAGCAGTGATTTGGCGCCGGCATGGAAGAAACCTCGTACCAGTCCCACAATGTCATCCCCTCCGGCATCGTGGCCCAATCCGGTCTCGCAGGCGCTCAAGGTGACCAGCGAGGCCTTCAGGTTGAGCTCGTAGATGTCCTGGACCGCCAGCCACCGGTCCGCCAGTTTGATCGAGGAAAGCAGAGGCGCCTGCGGCCGGAAAAGCCCATGCGCCGCTAGGTGAACGATCTCGCAATCTTCCGAGGCAGCCCGGAAACGCTCGAAAGTCGCCTGCTCGCCCAGTAGGATTTCCGCGTTCGAAAACAGTTTCTCCAGCGCTCGGATTTCCGCCTCGATATGGCTGGTGTTTTCATCCGGGACGCCGGCCAGCAATGTTTTTCCGGTGGGATCGGCTTGCGATTTCTCAGCTCCGGCCTTATCCCTGCAGAACTTGTACACTGCCGCGCTGGGAGCATAAGAAATAGCCCATTTTTCGACGAGATAGTGCTGATCGACCCGAATTGCCTGGAACGGTAGGGAATGCAGCGGCCCATGTGGAATGATGATCAGGCTGTCTGCTTGAGAAATTTCCTTCTCGAAGGGTTCGATCAGCTTCTTCCCCAATTGGGCCAGGACCTCTTGAATTCCCTTCAATAATAGTTCCTCGTGCCGCTGGATATAAACCGGCCCAAATTGGAATTTGGAATACTGGAAGGCCAGGGCTTCCAATAAGGGCAGCAGGTCTGGCAGCCTTGCCATGTCCGGGAAGGCTCGTATGGATGTTTTCGTGAGCACAAAAGCCGTGACCTGGCCGCGCCCGATGAAGTATTCGATCAAGGCGGCCTGTTCCGGCAGGATAGCCTGGATTTCTTCGGTGGAAGGAGCGGTACCTCTCAGCAGGGAGAGTGTCTCAGGATGGCGCGCTTGCAAATCCCGCCATAACGAAGTCGCTTCTGCCTCGGACGCCTTGATCTTGCTCATGGTCTCCGGTCCCGCCATGGGCGCCCCCGCTTCACCCGGAGCTGCCCCGCGGGTGAGGCGTGTGTAAAGCCAGTTCAGTTCATCCCGCAGCTCTTGCAGCCGTTCCATCCGCTGGTGTTCTGTTTTGTCGTCGAAATGCGCCTTCGGTCGGATTCCTGCAGAGAGCAGGTCCACCAGGGCGCGGGATTTGGCTTGCTCAGCCCATTGAAAGGCCTTCCCGGGGTTATCCTGGGCGTACAGCGACACGAGCGCTTCGTACGGTGCCAGTTTGTCTGCCACGAATGCAGTCCGGTGCTCTTCGGCGGTAATGGCTGCCGCCATTTGTTCTGTTTTCTCGGCGGCTTTTTGATAGTGCTCAATGGCCTGAGCCACCTGGCCCATTCCTTCATATATACGCCCGGCGCATACCTCTATCCGTTGTTCCAGCCAGGGAGCCGCGATCTGTTCGATGGCTTTGCGGGCCTCTTCCAATTCTGCTAAAGCTTCCGTCCAGCGCTGGTCGTCCGCCCATAGGTTTCCCGCCACAATATGAGCGTAGCCTTGCTTGGTCTTCATTTCAAGGGACTCGTACGCATCCAGCGCTTCGGCGGCCAGTGATCTGGCTTGGTCTCGTTGACTGGCTGCCTGTCCAATGATTTCCGCCAGTTGCAGATCCGCGTGAGCGCTCCAGGCTTTATTATCCTGGGAAAGGAACGAGCTTCTGGCCGTTTCCAATAAGCGGGAGGCCGTTTCTCTTTTCCCCAGCCTTGCCAGCGCCACCGCCCGGTTTCCCATGGCCCGCGCCTGTTCGAACGGCCGGTTCATTTCCTTGAATGCCGTCTCTGCGTGCTCCGCCAGTTTCAACGCTTCCGTTGGAAGGTTCAGGTCGAGATAAAGATCGCTCTCTTCCAGGTCGGTCATCGCCAGGTTGACCGTATCCGCCAGGCCGGCGAAGGTGTCCCGCGCCTGTTCGAAGGTTTGCAGTGCATCCGCATAATTACCCCGTGCGGTTTTGAGAAAAGCCAGGTCATGTTCCACAGAACCGGCCACAGACCGCAATTCCGCTTTTTCGAATACCGGTCTGGCCAGTTCATGCAAACGCTCCGCTCCCAGGAAATCATCCAACATGGTCATGCTGGCAGCCTGGTTGATCTGGTTCATGGCTGCGTAGAGTGGATCTCCCTGGGCCTGGAACGCCTCTGAGGCCCGCTTGAAAGCTTCCCGGGCTCGAACGAATTGTCCCTGCTGGAAATGGAGCGCCCCCAGGTTCATTTCCACCTTCGCCAGTGAGAGCATATCCCCATACTCCTGGAAGACCGGTCTGGCCGAGTCGGCCAACGCCACCACCTTCTCGATTTCTCCCGCTTTCATCAACGTCGACATCAGGCCGATGCTGGTTCGGGCCGCCTCCAGGTCTTTTCCGGCCTTTTTAAAATAATCCGCCGCGCGTTCATAAGAGCGCGCGGCGAGATCCAGTTCGGAAAGCAGATCATGGGCATTGGCCTCCATCCATAGGGCCACGCCATGGGCTTCATTAGTAACCAGCCTGTCGGCCATCTCTCCGGCTGCCTGGCTGAGCTGAAGGGCCAGGTGGGCATCATCCCTTTCCATTTTATCCGCCCGTTCTTTCAGCCTCTGGATGGTCTCGAGGTTTATAAACTCAAAATGCGTGTCCAAGAGGACACGCCTGGAAAGTGGATCCGGGGCGTGCAAGAGGTCATCGATGAATTGGTCGGTGCTCATTACCAGACTCTGTCGTTCTTCTTAGATCTCTAAACTGGGGACAGTAACCTCCTGAGTTTTTAGTTCAAGGATCAGGTCGTAATTTCCTGGAGGAATGTTCTGCAGGTTGAATTGTCCGTAAGGGTCGCTTTCCACTCCCGTCACCAGTTCGCCTGTCTGGCTGTTCATAATGCTGACGAAGGTGGATGAAAATTGATCCGGATGGGTCGAATCCAACACCTGGCCCAGGATGCTGTTCAAGCCTTCCTTGGGAGTGATCTGCAGGTCGATATCCACCGGTGAGGCGGAATAGAGCAGGACTCGCTTTGGAGAGGGTCCGCCTCTCACCAGCGCCGGAGCCAATTGCTGCTGGCTGTCGAATAGCAGATTGGCCACCATGGTCAGGATAGACGGCCTTTTCTCTTTTTCTCTGTCCTTGTAGAGTGCGACTGCCTTTTTTAAGACCTTTGGAGAAGGTGCGGTCGTTTGGTCACTCTCGGTCGCTACAACAATCTTCTTCAACCGGCCGATTTGCCGGTTGCATTCCCCGCACGAGCTCGACAGGTGCATTTCAACCTCCTCCCGCTTGGAGGGTGTGAGTGTATTTTCCACGTAGCCTAACAATGATTCGAAAGATGGATGGTTCATATAATAGCTTTTATCCTAAAAATAATTTCTTTTCTTTCCTTGGCAAGTTCTTTATATGCCCCGAGTTCTTTAGCGGGGTTGTGTTACTTTGTGAACTCTGTGGTGAAATCTCTTATTATTTTTTCTACCTTAGGTGAGTACTTTCTCTGTGGTTCTCTGTGTGCTCTGTGACATTTTTTTATTTCTACCTAAAAGAGAAGAAATAGGCTCAAAAAATACATCCAATTTATTAAAAACTCATTACATTTCCGAAAATCCCATCGTCTCCAGGATCTTCATAACTTTTTCCAGGCAGCGGGCCCGGTTGGGACCGATGCTTCCCTCCGGCAAAGCCAGCCTTCGGGCGATTTCCGTATAGCTTGCCCTGGGCTCGCTGTAAAAGAGCAACTGCAGCAGTTCCCGGCAGGGATGCCCGAGTTCATCCAGCGCCGCCCGCAGGACGGATTGGCTTTCGAGCAGGACGATTTCTTCTTCCGAAGCGGTTTTTCCTGCCGGCACTTCTTCTATCGAATCGGTTTCTTTGTCGCTCGTGGACTGGCGCTGCTGGTGGCTTAAGCGCCAGCATTCCCGCCGGGTCGTGATCACCAGCCACGCGCCCAGGCGCTGGCGGTTTCGCAGAGCGTGCAGGTTCTCCAGCAGGATCACGCTCACATTCTGGAAAACGTCATTGGCATCCGCTTCTGCCAGGCCGTACCGTACCGGGATACTGTAAATGAGTCGCTGGAACCGGACCAGCAGGGCTTCCCAGGCCTGTTCTTGTCCGTTTAGGCAAGCTTCAATGAGTTCCGCATCCGGCAGTGACGTAAACGGATTGACGCTCATAGTATGTACAGTATACAGATATTGGCCTGCCTGAAGTCAATAACAAACGCCTTGTGATTTGAAGGATCGATATCCGCGAAGTTCGAAAGTCGATAATTCGGGATTTCAAGAAGAATAAAAGTCACTTAATTCATGAATTCCGCGGAACGAATAGAGCCAAGTCTCTATGCGGGTGGATCGGATTTGAATCAAAAACGAAAGAGGAACAATTCATTTCGGGATGGAATTGGTTTGTGGAAAGAATATAGCCGGGTTCGTAAAACGGAAAATAATGTTCCATAAATATATAATAGGTCAAATGTTTCATTTGTCAAGTGTCTAAACTCATACCTTTGCGAAGTTTTTCTTCTTCATAAATATTATGGACGTTTTGAGGTTGAACCATCCCATTTTCGCTTAAGGGGCGTATAGAATAGTGTCCTACAAGGGTAAACGCCCTTCCGGCGGATCCTACGAAGTCCGCAGCGACGGCAAGCTGGAGAAATACTACTCCTTCGGCGGCCAGGCCGTCGCCAGCCTCGAATGCACCTGGAGCCTCAACGGCCAGGGCCAGACCGTCACCACCTGCCCCGACGCTTCCCGCCTGGAATACTTCCTCACCGACCACCTCGGCTCCGTCGTCGCCGTGCTCGATGCCTCCGGCGCCCTCCTCAGCCAGCAGCGCTATCTCCCCTTCGGCGAAGTCCGCACCACTGTGGGCGACATCACCCAGACCGACTTCGGTTACACCGGTCAGCGCGATCTGGATGCGCAGGGCCACGCATACGCCATTGGCCTGATGGATTATAAGGCGAGGATGTATGATCGTGTCTAGGAAGGTTTATTCAAGCAGATACAGAAACTCCTAGCGGACCACAAGGGTTAAATCGGTATAGTTATTCCAATAACAACCCCATCAATTTAAATGACCCTACTGGACATTCAGCGGCGCTTGTTGGTGCTTTTAAGTCAGCAATGCCTGGTTTTGCCGCAGCAGGAACATTACTTGCGGGAGCGGCTGCTTTTGTTGGAGGCATTCTTGCATCCCCTGTAGTTCTTACTATCGCCGCTGTTGCAGCCGGAGTCATTGTTGGCGTTCTGGTTTATAAAGCGATTGAAAAAGCTCATGCAAATAAGAAGCCGGTATTAACGGACGCGCCAAAACCGGATCCAAAGTATACAGAACAACAAGCTAGGAACGCAGAGCTCTTTAACGGTGTAAGTTGGGGGTCACCCGGGTTGCCTCCGTTATTTAAGCTTCCTAAAGGTCCTAAATGTAAAACGCCTCAGTGCAAAAGAGCTGTTGTTGCTGTAGGGGGAGCCTCGGTTATTGCAGCAGGGGTTTATATATATAATGCATCCCATACTGGTGGTGATGAAGATGATAGCAGCAATTCCAAGAAAATTACTCCAATACCTCAGAGAAAGCCTTGTTCTTCTTCTTATCCTTGCTATAATAAGTGACATATAAAAGGAAAAAGAATGAAAGACCAAATAAAGAAGTTAATCCTATATTTGTCATTCATTTAGGTCCTAAATGTAAAACGCCTCAGTGCAAAATAACTATTGGTGCTGTAGGGGGAGCCTCGGTTATTGGAGCAGGAGTTTATGCATATAGTATCTATCCGAAAATTATATTGAGCAAAATTTGCGAACAAGCCATGTGGACAAATGCCAGCCAATTTTGCGGTTTCTTGCACCAACGGGTAGCGACACTACGGCGTTTTGAGAGCCAACCGAAGGTTCTTTCAACCACCCAGCGTCTGGCTGGAAAACTCTTCTCTCCCGGAATGGGGCATTCGTCTGGTGGTTCATTTCGTCTCCGTCGATGTTTGATATGGTCAATGTAATTCTTCAAACCGACAAACACATGCACATCTTCATAGTCGTAGCCCTTATCTGCACAGAAATGCTGCTCACAGTTCGGGCGTTTGGTCACGATGTGGACGATCAAGTCGTCGGCTGACCATTTATCATGTTCATGTGCTCCGGTAATAAAAATAGCCAGTGGAGCGCCTCGCTCATCTACCAAAAGATGGACTTTGCTGCCCAGTTTGGCTCGATCCGTTGGATTTTTGCCGGTTTTTGAGCCGCCTAACGGTGCTGGGCTCATCATGCTGTCAACGGATTGCCATTTCCAACCAATTCTGCATTCTCTGGCATAGAACTTGACCATCTTTTTGAATAACACTTCAAACAGTCCTTGACTTTGCCAGGTTTGAAAACGCTCGTGCAAGACGCTACTGGAGGCGCCAAACCATTCTTTTTCGATGGATTTCCACTGGCAGCCTGTCCATAAAACATGCCAGATCCCATCGATCACATTCCGATTGTTTACCCGAGGTCGTCCAGGTGCCTTGACCTTCGGTTCTTTGGGCAAGTGCTTTTTGAGTAATTTCCATAACTTGCCGGGCATGCGATAAACTTTGGTCGATTTTGTGCTATCCTTGTTCATGGAGACGGGACCTTTTAGTTCAAGATGTGGTAATCCTGTTCTATCAGGTCTCGTCTCTTTTTTCAACTAATTTTCGGATAGGTTCATAATACATTCCATACTGGTGGTAATGAGGATAATATCAGCAATTCCCATATTCCTCCCCAAGCCAATCAGGAAGTGGGACAATTATCGCTCCTAGCCTAAGTCCCTCCGTAAATCGTCTGCGATGTGAATAATAAGGTGACCAATGAGAATAAACGCAAAAAATCTTTTCCGACTTCTACCTGATAGCTTAGTTGGTGTCTTCGGATTGTTTGTGCATACCTTATTCTAAAATACGAAGTATTAGTTTCAGGAATTTTAGGCTTTACGGTGATTTTTTTGCAATCCGGCTTTACGTTATTCCGAAGAAAACCAAAGAGAATATAACAGATGAGCCTTACCCTATAAGTTTCCGTTTGTTATTATTTTCATTCTTGATGTGCTTTGTTATGTTCCTGGCTTTTTATAAAGTTTATGGCGTAATTTTCTTGCCCATCAGCTATTTTCTCCATCGCTAGATATTACAGTTTAGGCTACGCTGCAATTTCTCGACAAACGCCTCCCGGATCCTCTCCGGGTAAGTGCCTACATCATAAACGCTGGCATACTCATATTTGTACACGAGGTCAATTTTGGTCATGTCGAGAAAAACGGCAGCCGGGCCATTATCCTGCAAAACGCTGTCCAGAATCTCACTCCCGAAGCCCGGATTACTTTCAGTATACGCTGAGCAGCCAGGTGATCACCGGGACCCCGGTTAGAATACCTTTGAGGAAAATGCCGCCATCCCCGTGTGCTCCGTGCTAGAGCTTAAGGAGGATCCCCATACGCACAGTCGCTTACAAGGCCGCGACCTATTGATGCATCCTGGCCGTCGATATCTGTATATATCAATGTCTCAATCGTCCTCGATTTAAGTACCCTAAGTATTTGTTTACAATCGGAGTATTTAGGTATGGAATAATGTCATCAATGGGGGGATTGACAAATGAAACAAACGATCTATTATATAAGTATGAAGACTTATAAATTTAACTCACAAGCCCCTTCACCTTCTTCGTCGGTGAAATTATTCGTTCCTCCCTTCTCGAACCTTGAAACGAATACCGACATCTACCTCAATTCGGACCCAATTGTTCCTCTCATTGAACCTGAGGATCAATGTGCAGGCGGTGTCTCAAGGACCGCCATGCCACATCGGCGTTATGAATCGCCAATATTCACTCCGAATTCAGAAGGAATTCGTTCCTTCATGCCCTATGCCCTGGAACCGTTATTCGTTCAGGGTTCGATACCGCGTATCCAATAATTCTACTTCTGGTCTTATTTTTGCCGGAGGTCATTGAATTTCTTCTTGCGAAGTCCTGGCGTATTTGGTCAGGGAACCTCAAATTCAATACACTTTCACCTTTCCATCCGCTTCCATCCGTTTGTCCGTTTAAAAGTCCGTTGACAGATCCGTTTATGTCCGCTTGCATGTCCTGATTTTTTATCTGGGTCCGGTTCGCCAAAGGCGGTCCCTTGACAGCCTCCATTTCGACGTTCGACGATCGACGATTGACCTGTCAACGTGTAAACCTGCCAACGTGTAAACGTGCAAACCCTCTGACCTTTGACGTCTGACGTTCGACGATCTTTCACCCCAGCTTTTCTTTGATCCAATCCCCCGTCAGCGGCCGGTACACGAACGGAATATTATTGCAAACATGGTTGCCCTCCTCGAACATCGCCAGCTCCGCATTCTTCCCCACCGCCTTCACGATCTTGTGGGCCTGTTCCCACGGCACCAGCCGGTCCTTCTTTCCGTGGATCACCAGCAGCGGCTGCCGGATCTTTTGGGCGGCTCCATCCAGGGTCAACTCTTCGGCCTTCTTTTTCGCTTCGGCCTCGTCTTTCGACCCGGAATGATACACGTAGGCGTCCTTCGAGAGTTGCGGCAGGTGGCTCCAGCACTCCGCCCAGCTGAACGGCCCGCAGTTCCCCACCACCGCCTTCACCCTCGGCTCGAACGCCGCCGCCCGCTCCGAGTAGAACCCGCCCAGGCTCACCCCTGCCATCCCGATCCGGTTCATATCTATATCCGTCCGCGTGGAGATGGCATCAATGACCGTCGAGACCGCTGCCTCATAGTCGGGGCGGATATGCATCAGGTAACCGCATTCGCCCTGTCCCGGCCCCTCCATGGAGAAAGTCGCCATACCTCGCTTCAGGAACACCTCTTCCCAGTAGAAGAATTCCTCTTTGGTCGAATCCAACCCTGGCAGCAGCAGCACCAGCGCCGGGCGCAGGGCCCCCATCGGACGGCGCAGGTTCCCGAAGATCGTCTTTCCCTCAAACGGGATCTCCACCCGCTCTCCGTTTGGATCCAGCAAATGCATGCCCTCCAGGTAAATCTCGATGGATTTCCGTCCGGCCTCCATATACTCCTCAGGGTGGTCCTGGAACATGAATTTGGCGAAATGGTAGCTCAGAGCGCTTGCGATGAAGGCCTCCCCTGCGCTCAGGAACCGCCCCTTCAGCAAGGCCTGCCGTCCCAGGTCGGTATGCATATCGCCGGTCAGGCTCCATTCCTTGCACCAATCCTCCCAACGTTCGATCCGCGCCGTCGTGCGGTGGAAATCGTTGTAATCCACCCCTTGCGAGGTGAACCGCGGCGCCCAATTCAGTATGGCCGATCGGACCCGTTCATCCGGGTTGTTCTTTTCTTTCTGCGTCGCTGCGGTGCTCTTGGTCGTGCGCGTGCCTTGCGGATATCCACTAGATTGTGCCATAGGCTCTCCAATTCCCTTTCACAGGGAAAGATATTCTTTCAGAAGTTCCAATTTTTCCGCCGCCGGTGCCTCGCCTTTCCGGCAGTTGTACCATTCATAGAAAGCCACCTGGTCCAGCGGCTTCCGTTCCCAGTATTTCGGGTCGGCCGTGTTGTAGCCCTCCGGCGATCCGTCCCCGTCGGCATAGCCGATCCCGAGCAGGCCGATGAAAACAAAATGATGCGGCACCCCCAGGATCACCTTCATTTTGTCCTGCATCATGTGGCTCCAGAAGCATGCCCCCAATCCGAGGGAATGCGCCGCCAGCCACATGTTCATCGCCGCCAGCGACGCCCCAATGATATGGCCTTCCTCCCCGCCCCGTATGCGGGGGTGCGTGGCGGGTCCGCAAAGATGGCGATTTCCAGCGGCAATTGTCGCAGGTCCAGAATGTAGCCTCTCGATCCGCCTTCCCGGAAATAGGGTGCCCAGATGCGGGATAAATTCTTCGATTCCTCCGCCACCTTGTGGATGCGTGCTGGCGATTGGT
>CAWALN010000027.1:0-30907 GCA_963782935.1 uncultured Chloroflexia bacterium
GAACAGCCGTGTCCCGGCCGTGTGTCCCACCAGTACCTGCGCCGCCTGGTTGGCCGGCAACAACTCCAGCCCCGTCTCCCCTCCGGACCGGCATCCGCCAGCACACAAATCCGCTCCAACGGCAGGCTCTCCGGCAGCTTCACCCCCGGCTGCGCATCCATCGGCAGCTTGAGCTGAGGGAACCGTGGTTTTGCATCCAACCCTTCTTTCCCCATCGCCACCGGCAAAATATCATCCGCCACCAATCGCCACCCAGGTTGTCCCGCCAGGTACGCCGCCAGCGTAGACTTCCCCTGCCCCGACTTGCCCAGAAAGGGGGGCCTTATCTCCATACATGGCCGCGCTCGCGTGCAAACTCCAAACTGCCCGCATAGCCAACGCCAATACGATCACCGGTCCCAACAATATCTCGGCGATCGACCTTCGTTTTCAGCATCCCACCGTCTCTCTTGCCCTACGCACCTATTTCCAGCCCCCCCGGACCAATATAAAAATCACTTCCTCCACCACCCGCATGATGGATCCGTGGTGCTGACCAGGTCTCGATCTGCCCTTCTGAGCCCGCTACCCACCCTTAATTCGCCCAGTCAATGTCTAGCTAGTGGTAGTCCGAAGGTTGTGAAAAATGGGGCGGCTAATGTGCCGCCCCCATTTTATTAGTCAAGAAAAGCGAGTTTCCGGAAGGCTTGGGGAATGTAAGAACTCCTGCCCGGCCGGTAGAAAACAATACCATGAAATGATCCTAACGAATGTTGGCGCTAATACTCTATGGGTGAGGAAAACTACCAGGTGGTGGGAATCCCGGTGCAGATTTGTTCGAAGTATATTCTCAAAAAGAACCATTCCCTGAATCTTCCATACCATCTGGTGATAAACCCAAAGTCAAAGTACGCAGATCACCAAGCACTACTAATTTAGGCTTACTATACACCTTGAGAATTCCATATGTATGCTTTATAGGAGATTCTTGTCATTGGAGTGCGTCGAAAGTGTTTGACATAATGTAAACTCCAAATAAATAAAATAATAACATTAATTCGATAATGCAAAATATTTATACCATGATTCATAGGAAATACTTAGCCAAGGGATAACAACTTGATGTCCGGTTAGATCATGCAAAAAATCAGTATTCCAATATTTATGGAGCAAATTAGAGTTTACATACCTTCGCCATTCCGCATCCTGTTTTTGTACGTAGGATTTCAAGAACTTTTTTTTCACGTTCAATTCCACGATAATACAGTGGTGCCAAAGAAGTAGGTCGGAAGCGTGATGAATAGAATCTGGCAAGATATCCTGCATTGCACTTACGTAAAATCGTTTTATTCTTGACCATGATAATAAAGTTGATAAGCAGGGAGTCAGGGACGATCTCTGATCAGACGCCGGTCACGATATGGATAACGAAGTTCCAGCATATGACGGCTGGTATTAAGACTCTCATGAGAGCAACTATATGCAGCCATTCCTACCCAACAGATTTGCATGTTGTTCAAGATTAGGATCTGGCTTCGTCCTCTGTGAATAAGTAACCAGCCGCAAAGGATGTCAACCAACTTGTAATCGGTTTCCGATACCTGTATCTTCCTCTTTAGTATAAGTTTAAGGAATGGACGTTTCTCAACGCCCGTTGTATATAACCTGCTTCGAAAGTCGCCGCTTAACCCTGAATAACGGATATAAACGCTCAATTCCATTTGCAGCGTTCAAGGATTGCCCGTCGGAGATTATAAATCAGCCAACCAATCGTTAACACCACTTCATAGAGGTGGTCACCAAAGCCCTCCGGTAAGCAAGACACGTAAACCTTCCAACTCCGCATTGTGATAAGCAGCGTTTTTAATAAGCGGTAAGATTTCCCTCCGGTTCATTATGGTTTCGCGGCCAATTCTCCCAATCTTAAAAGGCCAGGCATCATCGCAAGGAATTTGGAGAGATTGTATACCCCAACGGCTCTTCACGGCCTTCGATATACTGCCCGCTCATCGCATTCCTTCAATTCATCGAACACATATGATATCGTTGTAAGATATTGTGGGTGCATCAGCATACGGGCTGCTAGGCAGGCTACTGAGGTCGAATCCAGACCGCCACTCATCAGTACACCCGCATGGGGTCGGAGAACTCATCCGGCAACGTATACTCTGTTCCAGTAGAAGCCGGAAATGTTCACCATAATCCTTATCCGAATTGTAGCGAACTTGGAGAAGTTGAGCTCCCAGAAGGATAGGCGTTCTCCAGAGCCTTTCACCAGCAGTCACGTCCAGGCAATAATTCAATAATCCCTCATAAGAATGTTCTGCCATCTGAAGGAGCTTCAAGCCGAAATAAAACGCAGCTGCCATTTCATTCAGCCCAGGAGTGCATCAATACCTCCAGCGACTGCCCAAGGCTCGAGAGCAACACATCCGGCACGTACTCGCGTGAAAAATAACGTTCGATCACCCAAAGCATCTCTCGCACATATAATTCCCTTCGTTCATCAAGAAGTACTATTGCAAATGGCCCTATGAAATGCTCAAAACAATCCATCCCCAGCGATCGTACGTTTCAAATACCAAGACGCATCTGAAAAATGTTTGCCTTCAAATGATGAATATCCAATTTTCTCATCAGATCCGACGATTATCCAACCTCCCATCAAAAACAATTTGAAAGGCAATCCAAAAATTTCAAAGGCTGTTGTTCGCCCATCTCTTCGGGAGTGGTCCAAAAGTGCCAGTGGCCCATGGCAATATTGTTTTTCTGATAAACATCAGACCCGTCAGGACCACGGTGCCTCAGCCGTTTCATCCGCGTCCAATGCGCCAGGTTCAACTGGCGCATTGGAACTTTCGTATATTACTGCAAAAGCGCTCAAAATATACCTGTAAATAATCTTAAGGCTCTATCACGAGGGCTGGGTCGCCCATTAGGGACCAGCCTAAAAGAACATCAGCCAATTCAGGATGGGTTGCCCCAACTCCATCTTAGCATCCTGCATAGCCTGGCCAATCGACTCGCCCGGTGTCACCAGCTGTGCGTCAGCAAATACCAGTAATTCTCCGAACCAAATTGCAGCGGGTTGACGCCTAATACTGCCGCAGCTCCCTTTCACCCGAGAACAGGAATTTCTGCACTAGGTAATTATTCATGGATCCAGAATAGTGTTCCAGCAACCCCATTGCACCACTACAAATGGTTTCCCGACATTCGTCAGGCCAGCTGCATCAGTATTAGCAAACAGGCGCTAAAAGTCCAAGTTCGGGCCGGAATGACCTGTAAAGGTCACAAGCGCATAACCTCCACTTCAACGCGGCAATAAATGGGTCCGGGCCGAGTTACATTCATAGTCGTCGAGGTTGATATTTTCTGTGGACCAACCAGTGGGCAAGTTGCCACGAAGGGTGCTACCGTTTCTGAAGGATACTTTCCCATCATTCAAATCGGTACAAAAACAGCATTACGGCCGTATCCTTTGCCTGCGTAGGCCAGCGTTTTATTGACCACCATATTTAGTTCAGCTGTTGTTCGCACCGGGAACCGACCAATCGCCAATCCGGGAAGTTGTCGCCATTAAGGTCCGCTACACAATGGATCCGACGGAAAAATTTGGCGACAGATGTGGCAATGTACAATGAAGGAATGAAACTCATGCTGTTCATCCCTAGATAGTTGCGATAGTCATAAGTATCCCCTCCAACCAGCAAGACGTATTGTGTCCCTAAGTTGTTAGCGGCATAGTTTATGTATTGTTTGATCGCTTATGGGTCAAAGATACCATACGTATATTCGTGCATACAGGTCATATCACATTCACCACCTTGACAGTCATTCCCTGCGCCATGACGTACTGAACTAAGGGTCTGCAATCCACTGATGAAATCAGGATGAGAAATGATCAGATATTGAGCAGGTTGGTCTCAGGTTCACCGACGCCCGAACGGCCTCCAAGATCGGCGCATAGATAGTGATTCGGATGCGGTGACCAAATATTTATCTGCTTGATCTGTCCCGGCAAAGGTCGCTGTGAAAAGCGCTGCCACCAGTCTGAATCTGCACATCATTTCAGGCGTCATCAACCCATTACCTCTATCCGGTAAACAATCACATTGCACTGGCAATTAGCGACACTAAGAACATCCCCAGCTGCGTGAAGGCTAAGTCGCCCATTTTGCGCCTGAATAAACACTGCTGATAGGTAAGGCTAAATTTGTCAAGGTAGATCAAATCATATGTGCGCCAGTATCACCTGGTAAGGTCAAATTGAAGTGTTTATCCCTTTTGCAAAGTCCGGCAGGAATTTTGATCTTCAAGATTTCCTCAACAATACCATCAAATATCTCATTGGCGACAGCGATCCCATTTATGCAAACCACTATGTGATGGTCAGGTTTTTGGAAATTACGTAATCTCCCCAGACCACTAATTCGAGAGTTGCCGGAGCAGAAGATCGGCTAACCGATCCACCTGAAATGGAATCTCCAACTCTTTGGAGTTTTATAAACCAGCATAGAAGTGTCGTACCATGGATCATTCCTGGTGAGTAATCCGAATAGACATTTTGATTATTCACCATCAATTTCTGGTATAAGCAGATCTGGGGTACTATCTCCAATCGGAAGTGCATCGCTCAGAACAGGTATCTGCGGCACCGTCGCACTGCTCACCTGCACCGTATAGATATTCGTATCCGTATAGATCGTATCCAGCGCCTCCCCATAGAACTCGATATATCCACCGGCTCCAAAAGTCCCGTCCGCATTGGGTGTATACACATAATCCGGCATCATGTAACCACGGTTGAGCACGGCGATACTTCTCACTGGCACACCCGCCAGATCCAATCCGGCATTCTTCAGCATTTCATAAGTGACTCTATAGATGCCCGTCTGGCGCACTTTCATGTTAAGAGTGTTCGTCAGCAGCAGGCTGGCTGGATCGACAGGCACAGGGGTCGCATACGCAACAGGCGTCGGCGTGGGTTGAACAGTCGCTGTTGGTTCCGAAGTCGCGGTCGGTTCTGTTGTTGCAGTCGGTTCAAACGTGGGCTCCGTTGTTGCACGTCGGTTCCAGAGTTCCGTTGGTTCAAGCGTAGGCTCAAAGGTCGCGGTAGGTTCGAAGGTCGCCGTCGGCTCAACCGTCGGTTCGACAGTCGCTGTCGGTTCGAATGTGGGTTCCTCTGTCGCAGTTGGCTCAATTATCGTTGTAGGTTCCGACGTCACCGTTGGCTCGAGTGTGGATGTAAAGGCCTCCGTAGGGGTATAAGTCGCTGTCGGAATACTCGTATTGGTGAAAGTCGGGATATCGGTCACCTTGGTTGGTGTGGGTGTAACCGTCGGCCGGCTGGTAGGGGTTTTGGATGGCTTGACAGTCTTTGTCGGTGTAGGCGTCTTAATTATTCTTTGATTGGTGCAGGTGTGTATATTTTTGTTGGAATATTGGCCAGTTTGGTTGGCTTGAGAGCCCTGCCTGTTCCGGAATTTAACGCCGCCGCAGGCACGCTCATCTGTCCTTCCAGGACAGCTTGGCGGTTTGCATAGCTGGTGCTATGTTCTGTCTCTATAGCAGCCCAATCGATCTTATCTGCTTCCACCCGGCTGCCATAGGCAGTCGCGATCTGGAAGGGACCATATCGGGTGGTATCACCCAATACACTCACATCCTCGATATAGAAGGCAGTTCCATTTGCCTGGGCGCTAAAGGAATAATCCACCCGGTCGAGGGAGTCGATCACCGTGGAGGGGATCAATTGGGTATTTACCAGGGTCAAGTTTGTACCGGATTTGGCATACAGGTTAAAGCCGACATTGCCGGTCTCGGTGGCTGTGGACCAGCTGAAGTTGACGTTCTTTCCCTGTTTTTGAGCCAGGAAATAAGAGATGGTTACCGGCGTCGTGTTCCCGTTGGTGACCGTCCACTTGTAATCTTCCACTTCACCAACCGTGGCAGTCGTCCCGGTGCTGTCCACCGCTTGCCCATTGGGCAGATTGTTCGAGCCGGGGTCAGCCGCATACAATCGGAAGCGGAGATAGTAAGTACCGTCGAGCGGTATACCGGATATGGGCAGACCGCCTGTGGGAATATCGAAAGGTATAGTATAGGTATGGCTCCCACTAATATTGAGAGCATAATTATTGAGGATGTGGTCGCCATTGGCCCCCTCAAACACCCCGTTACTGTTCCAGTCGATCCAGGCGTTAAAGTAACAAGGGGTTGATGGGCAAACAGCCGTCACATTCACCGAACCACCATTGCCGGATGCGACGGTTCCGGTCTTCCATATAACACTGGGAGGTCCAGGTGACGCCATCATCGTTGGTAGCGTCGGGGGTAAACGTGGCTGCGTTGGTTCCATCCAGCTCGCTGGGAACATTGGCGCCGAGGTAGGTTGTACCGGTCAGGTGCCGGGCCCCGCCGGCAGCCAGCAGGTTCATGTTAGTGTAGGAGGATGGCAAGTTTCCGAAGTTCATCGGCCCCACCGGTACACTCACCGTGGCGGTATCGCAAATTCCAGGATTCAATTTATCGCATATCTGGTAGGTAACTGTATAAACGCCGTTCGGGGTACCGGGCGCCACATTGACACTGCCATCGCTCGAATTTAAGGTGACTCCGGCATTCGTGGTGGAGACTTGGGTCAGGTTCACATTTGCAAGCAACGCCGCGCTCCCATTGAGCGTGTCATTTACTAGAACATTTGGCAGAGATTGTCCACCTGTTAAACCAACCACCACCACACCGGCATCATTTACTGCATCGATTGCCGCTACAGGCACAGTCACTGTGGCCGTATCACAGAAGGTCGGGTTGGCTTTGTCGCAGATCCGGTAGGTGACCGTATAGTTCCCGTTCGGTGTCCCCGCGGCCACATTGACACTGCCATTGCTCGTGTTCAGCGTTACGCCCGCATTGGTTGTCGAGACCTGGGTCAGGTTGACATTCGACAGGGTCGCCTGGGCTCCGTTCAGGGTATCGTTCACCAGCACGTTCGCCAGCGATTGTCCGCCGGTGATCCCGTTCACCATAGAGCCCGAGTTGTTGACCGCATCCACCGTCACCACCGGCACACTCACCGTGGCCGTGTCGCAGATGGTCGGGTTGGCCTTGTCGCAGATCCGGTAAGTGACCGTGTAATTCCCGTTCGGTGTTCCCGCGGCCACATTGACGCTGCCATTGCTCGCGTTCAGGGTCACGCCTGCATTGGTTGTCGAGACCTGGGTCAGGTTCACATTCGAAAGGGTCGCCTGGGCTCCGTTCAAGGTGTCGTTCACCAGCACGTTCGCAACTGAAGTGCCGCCAACCCCGCCGTTTAATCGTCGAGCCGCTGTCATTGACGGCATCAATGGCTACTACGGTTACGGAAGCATTCGAAGTATTGCCCGTCCCGCCGTTCGTGGAAGCAATTGTGACACTGTTATTCTTCAGCCCGGCTGTCGTTCCAGTGACATTCACAGAGAACGAACACGAACTGCCTGTTCCCAGCGTCGCACCGGAAAGGCTTACCGATCCGGAACCAGCTGTGGCCGTGATGGTCTGACCGGAAATTGAACCGCTCGTGCAACTCGGCGTGGTCAGGCCATTGGGGCTTGCCACGAAAGGCCGGCCGGAAGTGTATCGGTGAAAGCTACTCCCGTCAGCGCGACCGTGTTCGCCGCAGGGTTCGTTAGCGTGAAGGTCAGTGTTGTCGTCCCATTCAATGCGATCGAAGCTGCCCCAAACGCTTTCGCAATCGTAGGCGGCGCCACGACCACATTCAAGCTGGCCGATCCCGGAGTACCGGCCAGATAGACCGGGCCACCCGTTGTAGGACCATTGGTCGTATTGGTGATAGCTCCCACGGTCAAACTGGTCACGTTCATGACCGCCTGGCAGTTGGAACCTGCGCCCAGGGAAGCTGCAGTAAAACGCACGACTCCATCGCCTGCCGCGGAAGGATTGCCACTGATCTTCGTCACAGTTCCACAGGAGGAGGGTGTGAATGTAAAGACAGTGTTCAGCAGGCTCAGGCCGGTCGGGAAGGTGTCATCCACCTGGACGGTGGTCAAGTGCGCCGGGGTTGGCCGATGGGTTGGCGAGGGTAAGTGTCAGGGTGGTACTGCTGCCGACCGGGAGCGATGCTGCGCCGAAGGATTTGGTCAGGGTGGGTGGAATGTAGACATTCAAGGTGTCGAGGCCGGGCTGGCATTGTTTCCAGCCGTGGTCTGCAGGGCGCCAGCCGGGATGGTATTAACGGCTGCACCGGCCGTGCTGCTGGTGACGTTCACGATCACCGTGCAGCCGCCGGCGGGGATGGACGTTGCCATTAGCCATGGTAAAGCTGCCCGCCGCCGCGTTGGCCGTGACGCCGGAGCAAGTCCCGGCGTTGCCGGCAATACGGATCGTCATGCCGGAGGGGAGTATATCTGTGAGGGCGCTTGTCAGGGTGATCGCGCTCGGATTGCTGTTGCCGATCGTCAGAGTCAGGTTGGTGTTTCCGCCGCTTGCCAGGTTGGTGACTGCAAAGGCCTTCGTAATGGTCGGTAGGGCTAACACTGCATCAGTATCACTGGCTGTGTCATTGGAACTGGTCGGGTCGATCGTGCCTGCAGGAGTATTGATCGTGGCGGTGTTGGTCACGTTCCCGCTCGATGCGGTTACATTCGCAGTTACCGTGATCTCATAGAACTGGTTAATCGTCAGAACTGGAAGGGGGAAAGCGCCTCCCTCCAGCTGCGCTATTGTTGGAGGCGTGACACATTGGTTGTTGAGAGCCGCCGAGCAGGTCACAGCGGTCTTCGACAGGCCAGCCACATCTGGATCGCTCAAGATTGCGCCAGTCACGCTGCTTGGGCCGTAGTTCGTGGCCCGAATGGTGTAGGTGGTTGTACCGCCTACAATGACGCTTGTCTTGTTATCATTTTTTGTTACGCTCATATCGGCTGATGGACAGCCGGTAAAATTGACATTATCGAGATACCATATATGTGCACCCCCCCCACCATAAGCTAACAGACGAATCCCCGCATATGCATCATTATTTAGCGCAGTTACAGAACTAAAATCAAGCGTAATAGTTGCCCATGTACTTGTGATGGTGTAAGTAGTTGTTCCCAACCGAATCCATGTATTATTATTTCTATAATCTGCATTGTAATACACCATAAAAGTTGTAGGAGTACTGCCGCTATTTGCTTCCCTAAAGTTCATCCCAATATTGGTTAGCCCTGTTGTGGGGACAGCAAATTGTACATAACTGGCGTTACTAGAGCCTCTTGGCCAACCTGTTGTTGACAGAGCCGGAGGGGTGGTTCCACCATTATAATAACTTGATGTTACAGTGCCAAAGCTAATGGTACCATTTCCCGTTGAGGGAGTAAGTGTATTATTGAATGTCCAGGCAGTAAATGCACTGTTGCATGTCAGCACACTGACTGTATCGGTATCGCTGGCTGTGTTATTGGCCGGTGTCGGGTCGGTAATACCCGTTGGTGGTGTGGCTGAGAAGGTGTTGGTGACCGTGCCGCTCGTCGCGGTCACGGAGGCCGTGACAGTGATGCTGATATATCCACCGCTTGGCATGGTTGGCACCACCACAGTTCCTGCTTCCAGGTTGGCAATGCTCAATTGACCGGCGCCTGTTCCAATCGTTGGACAAACCGCTCCATTGCTGGCAGTACAGTCGGTGATTGGTGCCTTCGTTAACCCGGCCGCGGCTTGGTCGCGGATCGTGGTGCCATTTGCCGACGCTGGTCCATTATTGGTCAATGTGAGCGTATAGGACGTTGTATCTCCAGAAAAGACACTGGCTGTTTCATCGCTCTTCGTTACCTCCAGATCAGCTTGTGAGGCAATGGCCGTCACCGTTTCTGAACCGGTGTTGTTTGCTTCGTTGGTTTCGATAATATTACTGTTCGGGTCTACCGTTGCGGTATTCGCCAGAGGCCCGGTAGCTGTTGGGGTGGTAGCTGATCGTGACCTGGAAACTGCCAACATTGGCGCCTATCGTCACAGTTGCCCCGTTCGCCGTGCAGGTTAGCAGTCTGGCATTAATGGAACAATTGATATTGTTCGGATGGGTTATATTCACGAAGCTTCCAATATATGGTGCAGGCAGGATATAGGTAGCATTCGCCGGCAGTTGATCTGTCAAGATCGTCTGACCGCTCGCAAATGCTGCATCTCCCGTTCCGTTATTCGTCACCGTCAGTTCCCAACTGAAAGCGAATCCCGGTGTCGCGTCCCCGCTGGGATCGTGGGTTTTCGCAATAGTCAAATCAGGCGCAGCGATGAGCACCAGATCGGAGGATTGGTTGTTGCTGGGATAGGCATCGTTTACATTCGCGACAGAAGCAATATTGGTAGTACTGGGAGCGGCCGCGATGGTTACGTTGGCACTGACCGAAATGGCCGGGAAACTGGCGCCACTGGCCAGGGCATCGCTGCGGGTGCACGAAAAGGACGAAGCCCCGGCATTCCCGCTGCAGGTCCAGCCCGTACCGGTGGGCGTGGCAAACAGGGTCATTCCGGTTGGGAGGCTGTCTGATACTGTCGTTGTGCCGGTAATGGATGCAGATCCCACATTGCTCACGCTGATATTAAAGCTTCCCCCATTGTTTCCCAGGTTGAACATACCGGTATGGCTTTTTACGATACTCAGGTCCGGGCCGGACGAGTTGATTACATTGAGATAGTTCACCACCGCGGAAACCGGGAAATAGGTCCACAGGTCCAGTCCCTTCCAGTTGCCAAATCCGTTCCCCGAGCCGTCTCCCCAGGCACGCTGGGTTGTGGAAGTATCGAAACCGTTGGTCAGGTCGCTGTGATTGGTCGCGGGCGGGTTGACCCCATTGGCATCCCCTGGCAGGGTCACGCCGACCGTGCCAACAGTGGCGCCGGTGGTAACTGTATAACCACGGTCGTCATAGAATGCAGTTTTACAATTGATATTGAATGGGCATGTCCCGCCGACAGGATTAAGTAAGGTGAATTCCGGGCCGCCGCTTTGGCTATTCTCCGCATCCAGCAGCGGGAAGTGATATTCCCCGGCATGGAAAATTACCCTGTAAGAATATCCGTTTCCAACCGGAAAGAAATTCCCCGAGTTATCTTTTCCATTCCAGGTGATCAGGTTCGTGCCGATCGCCGATTGGCTGAGCAAGCGGCGGTTTAATGGATTATCTGGAGCGAAATCCACCCCATCCCGGCTGATGATTATTTCGCTGATGCCGCCCACATTTCCGTTATAAGTGAACGTGCCGCCGATAGGGCGATAGCCCGTATTGCCGCCAGCGGAGCCCTGGTAAGAGACATTGCTGATACTCGGGGTAATAGGGGTCGGCAGGATGCTGGGAGGCAAGTCGGGCGCGCTCAGCGGGTTGTTGAAGAAGAGCTTGGCCGTGGCAGGCGGCAAGGTGACGCCGCCCTGTGGGTTGGTCAGTTGGTTGTTTGTTGTAACCACATCATGGTAAAGAGGCGTCTTTCCGTCGGGGTCCAGGTAGCCAACCCGGTTGCCATAGAAAATGTAGCCATTAGGGTCCAGGCCGTTCAGGTCGACCTGGTAAACATAACCATCAATGGTAACGGCATAGAGAGTGGAAGTTTGTTGGTAGGTGGCGCCGTTGCCACCGGTGATCTGGGACAGGTAATCGACGAAAACACGACCCGGCTTATCGGCGCCGGTAGTCGCACTTCCGCTGCGCACGGTAATATCCCAGGCAGATACGCCGCTATTCTGAGCATTAGTGATGGTTGGGAGATCGATCGTTCCGGCGTCGCCATCGCGGTTGGCGCCTGCGCCGTCTGGTCCGTACATGGCAACCCAATAGGTGCCTGTTGTGGGAGCCCGATAAACACAAGGGGTATATCCGCCATTTGACCCATTTGTGGGTCCGATTAATTCCAAATTCCGGGTGGCTGCGGATGTAGCGCCGCGCAATACCCCCAGGTTACCGCCGGTTGTTAGGCCGCCGCCGGTGGTTCTGCACGTAAAGGTTTTGGTGATGCCGGCCAGCGTGGCCGGGTCAATCTGCGAATTGGAGATCAGCCCCTCCTGGTAAAGCACGATATCACCGATACGCCCCCCACCCAGGCTTGAGGCCAGACCCATCGCACTCGAGCCCATCAAGATATATTCACCCGCCTGGGCATATACTCTGAAGAATGTGCGCCGGTAAAGAGCTACCGTAGTATCTGTGCGCCATTCAGTCAGGGCACGCCTGTTTGCGGAAGAAGTCGGGAACAGATCTGCGCTGCCTTCTGCCCGTACCGACTGTGGCCAGACCTCCAACTGAAAACAAGATGCCCACCACCGCCAAGAACGGCCAGTAAACGGTGCGCGATGTGAGAAGAGAAGATTGAAATTTTCATATTGTATAATTCCTCATTCAAAAAATAATCGATTAATGATAAAGACCTAAAAAAAATAAAAAGAGCGAAACCGATGCAGCCGGTTTCGCTCTAGCTCGCCAGTGTCCTTTTCCAAAATTATTGGAATAAGCGACCAATTCGGATACTGGGTCAACGCATCTGCAAAAAGAGAGACAATAATTTCTAAGAGTCTAACATGCAAGAACTTTTCAATGGTTTCAAGTCTATATCATTGGAATTTCAAATTCATGACATCATTGTACGTACATCTCTAATATACATATCCTGTAAACTACTCGTATAAGATTTCACAATTAATTATAGGTGAGATTGTAATTCCAAGGCAATGCGGGTACAGTTAGCAACTTAATGCGAAATCGAAAGCCAACTTTTTTTGCATGGAATGCAATTCACCTTACTGGACTGTAAAGCTATTGAATTTTTGGGTAATCAGCAGGGGATATTCGATTGATGTTAAAATGAAAAGAGTTGCCTTCTTCAATTAAATCCATAACTCTCTGAGAAGATATTAGAGAGTTCCAACCAAACAGATTGGGCTTATAATTTCTTCCGCATCCGGCAACGTTCAAAATTAATTGATGTCCTCGCCTAATTCCTCTAGTTCTACTCGACCGTTGACCATAGGGATGCTGACTGCGCGCTTGAATGGGCCGACCGAGATAAACCTGTGGCATGGCGTAGCAGATAGAGCTGCGGAACGGAATGTGAACCTGATCTGTTTCGCCGGGGGAATCCCTCGCCTGCCCCAGCAGTACGAGGCCCAGAAGAATATTCTTTTCAATTTCATCAGCCAACAAAGCGTTGATGGTCTCCTGATCTGGGCGAACATTCTCAGCCATACCCTTGATTTTCCTGGCCTGGAAGCTTTCTACAAGAACTATATGCCCCTTCCCATCATCAGCATGGGAATGGTTTTGCCATCCTTCCCCAGTATTCGCATCGACATGCGGGCCGGTATGCACAAATTGCTTTCCCACATGATCGAACACCATGGACGCCGCAAGATCGCTTTTATCCGCGGCCTGGAGGTCAGCCAGGATGCCGAAGAGAGGTACGCTGCTCTTACCTGGAAACGCTCAAACAGTATGGCCTTTCGTTCAATCCTGGTCTGGTTGTATCCGGCGATTTTCGCCGACATTCAGGGAAAGAAGCCATCCGGCAATTGATCGAGACCGGCCGGATGGATTTCGATGCGCTGGTTTCTGCCAACGATAATATGGCGATTGGAGCCTTGCAGGCTCTCCAGGATCATGGCGTGCATATCCCTGAGGATGTCATCGTGGCAGGTTTCGACGACATCGAAGAAACCCGCGCGATCACCCCTTCCTTGACGACGGTGCGTGCGCCGTGGCATATTTTAGGCAACCGGAGTGTCGACCTGGTTTTATCGAAACTGGCGAATGAACAACTGCCCGATCAAATCATCCTGGAGACCGAACTCGTATGTCGGCAGTCTTGCGGGTGCCAGCATGCTGCAATTGGTGAACCGGATGGTTCTGGTTCTAATCCCCACCCTGGTATTATGCATGACCTTTCCAACGTAACAGATATCTCGGCCGCTGTTGATATCCCTACTGAAATTGAAACGGTCCTTTCTCGATCTGCACCTATTCGCAACCTGGAACCAGCCTGGTCCAGGAAACTGGTCAATGATTTCCTCGCCGATGTTCACATTCAAGAGGGGGATCCGAACACTTTCATTCAGACCCTGTTGGAAGCCCTCTCCCGGATTCCATCCGGCACCGAGATTGTCGAATGGCAGGAGGTGCTTGGCGTAATCCGATCCAAAGTCCATCTATTGTCGCTATCCGAGGATGAGATCATCAAAGCGTATGAGTTATTGGTGAATGGTTATGCCCTCATCGGCGAGATGGCGCATCGCCAGCAGCTTAACCAGCAGCTTGAAATGGTCAATCAGACGAACCGGTTGAATCGCATCATCCAGACGATGTCGACCACTTATGACCTCGAGACATTGATGAAATTGCTCGCCCTTGAGTTGCCCGGCCTGGGCATTCAGAGTTGCTTCCTTTCGCTTTATGACGAGAAAGGCGAAAACCCTGCCTGGTCACGGCTGATCCTCGCCTTCAACGGGAACGAGCGCATGCTTTTGGATAAGAAAGGGATCCGGTTCCCCACCCGACAACTGACTCCACCAGCTATGCTGCCACAGGATCGTCTGACGGCATACGATGTGGAAGCGTTGTACTTTCAAGAGGACCAGATCGGTTTTGTCATGTTCGAGATTGGTCCAAGAGACGGGGATATCTATGCCACCCTGCGCGGGCATCTCAGCAGCGTCTTAAAAAGCGCCGAGCTTGTCCAGGTGGCTCTCGAGGCCGAGGCAAAGGCGATCAAGAGCGATCAACTAAAAACCAACCTGCTGGCCAATGTCAGCCACGAGTTACGCACTCCCCTCAACATTATTCTGGGGCTAAGCCAGATGGCCCTTTCATCACCGAATCCTTACGGGATGGAATTGCCTGCTCAACTTACCAAGGACCTGGGATATATCTACGACAGCGGAGAACACCTGATCCGCTTGATCAACGACCTGCTGGATATGTCCCGGGCAGAGATCGGTGAACTCGATCTTTGCTATGAACCGGTTTCACCGCGCTCTCTGGTGAAGGAAGTATTCGATACATTCAAAGAGACATCGATTGAGAAGCAGAAGGAGGTCGAATTGTTGCTCGATCTCCCCGAACACCTCCCCATTCTTCACGCAGACCCGGTCAGGCTCCGCCAAATCCTCTTGAATTGATTAAGCAATGCGCTTAAATTCACTTCCAAGGGAAAGATCGTTCTTGGAGTGGAAGTCCAACTCCCCCATATCCATTTCTGGGTCGCGGATACCGGCGCTGGAATCGCGCTTGAACTACAGGAAAGGATCTTCGAACCTTTTGTGAAGGTTGACCCGCCAGGCCAGCGCCGTTCCGGAATTGGTCTTGGTCTTAGCATTACCCGCCGCCTGGTTGCCCTGCATGGAGGGGAGATCACGTTAGACAGCATTCCGGAGCATGGGTCTACATTCCATGTTTATATCCCGCTACCAGGGTTAAATTACGCCTCGGCAGCGCAGACGAATCCCGAAGGGGCCCGTCCGGTGCTTCTCTGGCTTTCCAGCAACAAAACGCCCGCCCCGGCCATTCAGGCCATCTGTGAGAAAAACGGTTATCAAGCCTCCTGGTTGGGCAGCCTTGAGGATATCGATTTGATCATCCAACAAGGCAGGCCGGTCGCATTGGCCTGGGACCTGGAAAACGCCCGTCCCGGCGATTGGTCCATCGTTCAGAGGCTGCGCGGCTTTTCCCAATATTGCCAACTGCCCCTGCTGCTTTTCCATGAAAATATCGTCAGCGGTCTCTCGAGCGGAAGCAAGGTGACCAATGTCCTGCTCAAACCGGCCGGCAAGCAAATGATCCAGCATGTGCTCAGCCTTCTCCCACAGGCAGTCCAGCAAGGGGAAATTTGGATCATTGACGACGATCCTCAGGCTTTGAACTATTACCAGGAATTGATCAGCGCGTCTCTGGCTGACTATCACATCCGCAGCCTGCACGGTGGGCGGGAGGCCATCTCGCTGCTCGAAGAGGAAACACCGGACCTTGTCCTTCTAGACCTTATAATGCCGGACATCGATGGGTTCCAGGTTCTTGAACATCTGCGCAGCAACACAAACACTGCCCTTGTGCCGGTGATCGTTGTCACCGGGAAAATCCTTTCTTATGAAGACGTGAAGCGTCTGGATGCTCCCAAAGTGCTACTGCAGACCAAGGGGGTTTTATCCGCCCTCGAGAGCATCAGCGAGATACAGCGCGTCCTGACAGGCAGTAGTTCGGTCACCCAACCGACCGGGGCGATCGTCAAGCAGGCCTCGGCTTATATCCAACAGAATTACACCCGTTCCTTTTCCCTGGTGGAGCTCGCTGAAACGATCGGGGTCAGCAAAAGCTATTTGAGCCGGATCTTTAAGATGGACATGGGAATATCCCTGTGGGATTATTTGAACCGCTTCCGCAACCAGAAGGCCAGAGAGCTGCTCCTTCTTACCGATGAAAGCATTACCGAAATCGCTGCCGCGGTTGGCTATGAGGATGTCGGTTATTTCTCGCGGGTCTTCCGCGAAATCTGTGGTTGTTCGCCGCGGGCTTTCAGGAACCAGGCTGGAAAATCGCCCACTCCCTGAACCCTTCCGACAACAAAATCCCGATTTAGCATAATTTTCTCTAAGATTTCCAGCTTGTCTTATGATAATCTGGAGGGGTAAAAATATTTTCTCTTCCCGAACGGCCGGATTCGGCCTTCAGGGAAGCGACCGATGACCTTGTTTTTTCACCGGGCCAGCACATCAAGAACCAATTCATTCCCTTGCGTGGAAGCTCAATAATAGGAGAAGCACGTATGCGCACAGTGAAGTACGAAGAAATGCTGCCATACGAGTTCGAGCAGGCCCTTCTGCGATTCCCGGTCGCATATGTCCCGGTCGGTTCCCTTGAATGGCATGGACGCCACCTGGCCCTTGGCACCGATTCGCTCAAAGCATATGGCATTGTGATCCGTACCGCCGAGAAATATGGCGGGATCGTCGTCCCTCCCACTTACTGGGGACACATGAACACGTACGGGAAACCATGCTGTCATCCGGGACTTCCGCCGGAAACGGTCGATTTACTCTTCACGGCAATTTACCAGGGTCTGGTTGTGGCAGGATTTAAGGTTGTCATCGGAGTGACCGGGCATGACATCGATGAACAGCTTCAATCCCTTCAAAAAGCGGCCGATTCCATCAGCGGGGACGGGAAAACCGTCGGATTTGCGATGAAAGAAGGGGATCTCTATGACTTGGAAGGCGATAAGATGGACCACGCCGGGTATTGGGAAACTTCCATGATGATGGTGCTTCACCCGGAACTGGTGGACCTGGATCAAATTAAAAACGAAGACTTGTCCACTGAAGCAGGCCACAGAAAAGCCGGGATACTCGGCCGCGACCCACGTACGGATGCAACGGCGGCGTTGGGAGAACTCTTCATAAACCGGATCGCAGACAACATCGGCAGGAAAGCGGAAGAACTCCTGGCTGGACTACAGGCAAGGTAACCATATGGAACCAATCCTATCAGAAATCTTCCATGGCATCCTCGAAGGAAAGCATAGAGAAGTGGAAGCCAAGGTTCAGACAGCCCTGCAAGCCGGCATCCCTGCTAAAAGCATCCTCGATGAAGGCATGGTCGCCGCAATGGCTGAGGTCGGACGGCTTTTCGAATTGGGCGAGTACTACCTGCCCGAAATGCTTGTCTCAGCCCGCGCCATGCAGGCTGGCCTGGCCGTGCTTAAACCACAGCTAAAGGAAACCCACGTCCAATTTTCTGGGAGAGTAGCAATCGGCACGGTCAAAGGCGACCTGCATGACATTGGAAAGAATTTGGTTCTCATGATGCTGGAAGGGGCCGGATTCGAGATCCTGGACCTGGGAACCGACATTGAACCCGAGAGATTTGTTGCAGCTGTGAAAGCCGGGGGAATACAAATCCTGGCCTTGTCCGCGCTGCTTTCCACAACCTTGACCAACATGAAGGCCACCATCGATGCTATGAAAGAGGCCGGGCTGCGGGACCAGATAAAAATTATGGTCGGCGGTGCGCCGGTCACGGAAGAATTTTCCAGGCAGATCGGAGCGGATGGTTTTGCCCCGGATGCAAGCCGGGCGGTCATATTAGCAAAATCGCTTTTGAAAGCCTGAAGTGCATGGATAATCGCACACGGACACTCGCAGCCTTAAACTACGAACCTTATGACCGCCTGCCTCTGGTTCACTTCGGCTATTGGACGGATACGCTCGAAGAATGGGCCGCCGAAGGCCACATCACCTCCCAGGAGGCCAGGCAGTACGCCTATGGCAATTCTATAGACGCGGGCTTGAATAAGCGGCTCGGTTTCGATATCAGTTGGAACTGCTCATTTTCATGGAATACAAAGCTGGAACCGCCCATTGAAAAACGCATTCTCGAAGAGCGACCGGATGGCAGCATGGTTGTGATGAATGAAGACGGGGTATCTGTGGTCGAGAAACCGGGGACTACATCCATCCCATCAGAAATCGACCACTTACTAAAAAGTCGCAAGGATTGGGAAACGCTATTCAAACCCCGGCTCCAATTATTCGGCATGAAACGGATCCATGCCGGCATCGCCACCATTAACGGTGAGAAGCTCCAATTTGACCACGGCGGGAGGGAAATGCTTCTAAAGGAAGACGGCGGACACCCGCACGGCCTGTACTGCGGCGGCCTGATTGGCACAATCCGGGATTGGCTTGGCCTGGTCAATATGAGCTACCTGCTGATGGACGATGAAGCACTTTTCGATGAGATAGCCGAAACGGTCTGCGAATTGACCTACCAGGGAACCAAAGCCACGCTGGAGAGCGGGATCCAATTCGATTTTGCTCATTTTTGGGAAGATATTTGTTATAAGAGCGGTCCCATGCTCAACCCGAAAGTGTTTGCGAAAAAGTTCGGCCCAAAGTATAAACGGATCACAGACCTGGTGAGATCGTATGGCATCAAACTGGTCAGCCTGGACTGTGACGGCAAAATCGATGCGCTTATTCCAACCTGGTTGGAAAACGGGGTCAACACCATGTTCCCGATCGAAGTGGGCACCTGGAACGCCAGCATCAAACCCTGGCGGGAGATGTATGGGCAGGAGCTGCGCGGTATTGGCGGGGTAAACAAATACATTTTCAGTCGCGACCGCGCCGTGATCGATGCAGAAATAGAACGCCTGCGCCCATTGGTGGATCTGGGCGGATACATCCCCTGCCCGGACCACAACCTTCCGCCCGGATCGCTGTGGGAAAACGTTCAGTATTATTGCGACCGTATGCGGAAGATTTTTAGTAATTAAGCCAGATCAGTCTTTAGGAGAATGGAATGACCAAGATCACCTTCATCGGCGCCGGCAGTCTCGAGTTTACCTCCAATCTCGTGCGCGACATCCTGACCTTTCCCTTGTTGGAAGACGCGCACATCTTTTTGATGGATATCAACGCCGAGAGGCTGGAATTTGCAAACCAGGCAGTGATCAGGTTGATCGAGGCGGGTAAACGCCCGGCAACCGTCACGGCCACCCTGGACCGGGTGGAGGCGCTCAAAGGCGCAGATGTGGTCCTGACGACCATCCTGGCCGGCAGCCTCGATGTCTGGCGGCATGATATCGAGATTCCCAAGAAATACGGCGTAGACATCAATGTCGGGGATACACGCGGCCCGAGCGGAATTTTCCGATTTTTACGGACCCTGCCGCCGATGCTGGAAATCGTCCGCGACATGGAGAAGTACTGCCCAAATGCCGTATTGCTCAACTACACCAATCCGATGGCCATGGTGTGCGGGGCACTCCAGCGCCAGACTCATATTACCGTCACAGGACTGTGCCACTCGGTCCAGGGAATTGCCAGAAGGCTGGCCGGCTGGATCGGAGTGAAATATGAAGATGTAAATTACATCTGCGCGGGCATTAACCACCAGGCCTGGTATCTTAAATACGAGGTTGACGGCCTGGATGCTTATCCACGCATCCATAAAGCCATTACGGAAAACCCAGTGGTCTACAATGAGGAACCGGTCACCAATGAGATCTACCTGGCGCTTGGTTACTATGTGACCGAATTGAGCGGGCACAACTCTGAATACAACTGGTGGTTTCGTAAACGGCCGGACTTGATCGAAAAATACTGTACACATGCCACCGGCTGGAATCCCGGCGAATACGCCATTAATGTAAAGAAATACCAGAATATTGATGCCAACTGGAAGGATATTACCAGGCAAAAATTATCGACCCCATTGACCCCGGCGGATCTTCAACGCGGCCAGGAGTACGCGGCTTTCATCATTAACGCCTTAAAAGGAGGCGAGCCTTTCAAGTTCAATGGCAATGTTCCCAATACGAAATTAATAACCAATCTGCCGGATGGCGCGTGTGTGGAGATCCCGGTATATGTGGACAAGAGTGGTTTTCACGCGATCCACGTGGGTGTATTGCCGCCCGAGTGCGCACTGCTGACTCAACTCTCGAGCGGTATCGAAGAGATGGCGATCACAGCTTCCATTACCGGCGACCCGGTCATGGTTTATCGTGCCATCTGCCACGACCCCTTGACTGCCTCTGTCCTGTCGCTGGCCGAGATCAAGCAAATGACAAACGAACTCTTCGCCCAACACAAGGATTATTTGCCTCAATTTAAATCCCATAAGGTGTAACGGTGAGAAGAGTGAAAGCATATTCCTTTGCGGACCAATTGAACTTGTGGGGAGTGGACCACCCACCCGCTCATCCTGAAATGCTGCTGGATTTTATAGAAACCCTGGCGCAGAACCAGCCAGTACCAGCGTTGGCGCAAAGCCTGGGTGAACTGGAAGCCCGTCGGACACCCTTGAAGATGCATCTTCGCCATTCTCTTGGACTGGATCCATGGCCGGAGAGGACAAAGCTAAACGCCCGGATTGTAGGCAGGTTGGACCGGCCGGGTTATCATATCGAAAAACTGGTCTACGAAGCCTGGCCCGGCTTGCCTGTGACGGCCCATCTGTATATCCCTGAAGGCCTGAAAGCACCCGCCCCTGGGCTGGTATACGCGTGCGGGCATTGGGTGGAAGCGGCTAAATTGGCGCCAATCGTCCAATCCTTCTGTGCTTCAGCCGCCATCCTGGGAATTGTCACCCTTGTCTATGACCCGATTGGCCAGGGGGAACGACTGGAAAGCTGGCACGACCATGGGAATTTGGCTGGATTGCTGATCGGCCGATGCCAGTTGGGCTGGATGGTGTGGGAGTCCATTCGCGCATTGGAATATTTATTAAGCCGCCCTGAGGTCAACCCTGAAAAGATCGGTATGACCGGCGCGTCTGGAGGCGGTCTGAATACATTATTTACAACGGCTATTGAAGACCGTTTCGCATGCGCCATTCCGGTGGCTTACCCATGCACTTTCTTCGCGGCGGTGAAAGCCGAACGGGATTTAAATTGGGAAGATGGCACGGATGTGTGCAACCAGGTGCCCCAAGTGATGAGTTACGCCGAAATGTCGGATATTGCCAGCCTTTTCATTCCCAGGCCTTATATGATCCTTTCGGGCCGGCGCGACGAGATTTTCCCTATTTCTGGAGCGCGGCAAATTGCAGCAGATATCGCCCGCAATTATCATTTGGCCGGGGTGCCGGGACGTTTTCGTTTCGTTGAATTCGACCAGGAGCATGGCTACCAGGTAAGCCTGCGCGAGTTTGCCTATGGCTGGCTCAAGCGATGGCTATCCGGGGAGGGGGATGGCTCATCGATCCAAGAACCTGCACTGGACATACTTCCCAACCCCTATCCAGTAGATTACATGGCTCCGCCCATTCCCACACCTGGCAATGTGCAGGGCCAGAGCCCGACATTGACACCCGTCCGAGGATCTCTGCCGGGTTTCTGTCTTCCACCAGAACAAAGGATCCGATGCGAGACGATCATAAGTGCGAAGATCAGAGAAATAGCTGCAGGAATACCAGAGGCTCTACCCGTTCCTGCCAGAGCGGCAGATCTTTCAGCCTGGCAGGAGGAGATTAAGGAACAAATCCGGAATGTCCTTGGCCCATTTCCTTCTAAAGGCCAGCTGCAAACCCGCTTATTCAACCAGGTGTGGGAAGACGGAATGATGGCCGAACGGATCAATTTCCAAAGCGAGGCCGGCATCACGATACCCGGTCTCTTCATTATGCCCGAAGAATGGAAGCTTCCGGTGCCTTTTGTGATCTATGCCGGCGAATGGGGAAAAAAACAGGGCATTCGTTCAGGCTTGATCGAAGAATTGGTGAGAGCGGGTTATGGTGTTTTGGCCATTGATGTACGCGGAGTAGGTGAAACAGCCACATCTGACTTTGAAGCTGCCACAAATTCATTAATGTTGGACCGGACATTGTTCGGCCAGCGGGTATTCGATGTCATTCGGAGCGTGGATTTTCTATGGGAACGTTGTTACTTAGCCCCACAAATTGATAAAGGAAGATTGGCCATTGTTGGTGAAGGCATCGGAGGATTGTGGGGACTTTATGCCGCGTCCCTGGATGATCGGGTGGCGGCAGTGGCGGCCCGGAATTCACTCTTCTCTTATCGAGCTTTGCTCGAACCCAGCGTACATTACCCCGCAGGCGTTTATTTATTCGATGTGCTCAGGCATTTTGACCTGGCGCACGTGATCGCTTCTTGCGCCCCTCGCCCCGTCTATTTGCAGCCGGTGGACGGTCTGCGGCAAGCCTGCACAAATCGCCAGGTTATACCTGCATTAAAACCAGCGGTGGAAGCATTTTCACATAGTAATGCTGTTGGCGGCGGTTTCAGAATAGCCACCCGGGAGGGTGAGCCGAGTCTCACTGGATGGCTGGATGAAGTGTTGCACCCTTGAAGGAGATGGGAAAAAGGAAATCATGACTTAAAAACCGGTTACTGAGACAAAATTTGAAAACTTGCTGGTCAGTATTTTCCAGACGAACGAGGCGCTAGGCATGGCTGCCGCTGAAGAGGCGACGCACATCCTCCAACAATCAATCTGCGAAAAAGGGGAGGCGAATGTCATCCTGGCTACAGGTAATTCGCAGCTAACCTTCTTAAAGAGTTTAGGGACTGCGCCTATTGAATGGTCGAAAATTAATATTTTTCACATGGATGAGTATATTGGCCTGGACCCCACTCATCCTGCCAGTTTCCCATTCTTTCTACGGCAGCATATCCTGAACTATATTCAACCAAAAACATTCTTTCCAGTGCCTCCAAGCTCACTACAGAACGCGGAGAATGTGTGCAGGGATTACGAAAGGCTGTTATTTTCCCATCCGGCGGATCTGTGCGTGATGGGTATCGGTGAAAATGGGCATATCGCATTTAACGATCCGCCTTTTGCCGATTTCAAGGATCCTCGCCGGGTAAAGATCATCAAACTCGCTGAAGCTTCACGCTGGCAACAGGTGGGAGAAGGACATTTCAGCTCCATTGACGAGGTGCCGACTTACGCGATTACATTGACCATCCCGGCATTACTGGCAGCAAGCCATATTCTGGCCCTTGTGCCGGAAGAGCGAAAATCCGAGGCGGTCTATCGTTCCTTGACCGGTCCGATTACTGAAAAATGTCCGGGCTCGATCCTGCGGACGCTCCATCACGCTCATTTGTACCTGGATACCGACTCTGCTCAAAAAATTCTTGCTCAGATCCAAGGATAAAAGATCATGGACAAAATGCGTTTTCCGTCAAATTTTGTTTGGGGTGCTGCCACCGCGGCCTACCAGGTCGAAGGCGCCTGGAACGAAGACGGCAAAGGCGAATCCATCTGGGACCGTTTCAGTCACACGCCCGGCAAGATCACCAACGCTGACACCGGCGACGTGGCCTGTGACCACTACCACCGCTACACGGAAGACATCGCCTTGATGCGCCAGATCGGATTGAAAGCCTATCGATTCTCAATCTCCTGGCCCAGGGTGCTGCCGGATGGTTTCGGGAGGGTCAATCCTGCCGGAATGGATTTTTACGACCGGCTGGTGGATGGCCTGCTGGCAGCCAATATTGAGCCGTTCATCACCCTCCATCATTGGGATTTTCCTCAAGCTCTTCATGAAAAAGGCGGATGGATCAACCGGGACAACCTGCATTACTTTGCCGATTATGCTGCCTTGATGGTCAAACGCCTGGGTGATCGTGTCCGCCGCTGGGCAACCTTGAACGAACCTCGAGATATTGCCCTCTCCGGTTACGGGAGTGGAGACCATGCTCCCGGGATACCTGGCGATTGGAAATCAGTCTACCAGGTGACCCATAACCTGCTGGTGGCACATGGTTTGGCTGTCCAGGCCATCCGTGCGGCCAACCCGGCGCTCGAAGCCGGCATCGTGCTGGACTTGTGGGGGGTTGATTCAGCCAGCAACGAGCCTGCCGATGTGGAGGCAGCGGAGCTAGTCTGGAAAAGCCAGCGGATCACGTTTCTCCATCCTTTACTGACCGGCTATTACCATCCGGCGATGATCGATGCGATTGGCGATCTTTTTCCCGAAGTCAACCCGGGTGACATGGCCCTGATTTCACAAAAGCTGGATTACCTGGGAATCAATTCCTACTCACGCACCGTGGTAGGTGCTAAGGGGATAGTCAATAAAGTACCCGGTTCGGAATATACCGACATGGGCTGGGAAATTTGCCCCCCGTCTTTCCGCAGGACATTGAAGCGCATCACCAATGAATACAACTTGCCGCCCATTTACATTACCGAGAACGGGGCTGCTTACCAGGATACTCTTAATTCGCAGGGAAAGGTCATCGATGAGTTTCGCATCGATTATTTGCGCCAGCATATCACCGAAATACGATTGGCCATGCAGGAGGGTGTGGACATCCGGGGTTATTTCGTGTGGTCCCTGATGGATAATTTCGAGTGGGCTTTCGGTTATACTAAGCCCTTCGGGGTTATCCACGTGGATTTTGATACGCAAAAGCGGATCATAAAGGCCAGCGGCGAGTGGTATGGCCGAGTAATTGCTTCCAATTCTGTAGTCCAGTAAATCTACCTGATTATGGAATACTAATTGATCGCTCAAATCCGGTGCCTTTGAAAAAGGAATAGATGATGGAACTGACTCTGTGTAATCTTGCATGCTGATTATCAAATTGGTCCTGTGGATCCCCGGGTATTCGGTGGTTTTTTGGAACACATTGGCCGTGCCGTATATGAAGGTGTATATGACCCACAATCCAATCATGCAGATGAACACGGTTTCCGCGAGGACGTCTTAACCCATCTCCAAAAATTGGGCTTTACGGCTATGCGCTATCCAGGAGGAAATTTCGCCTCAGGTTATCATTGGCTGGATGGCGTTGGACCACGTTCCGCCCGGCCGGTCTTACAGGAATTAGCTTCGCTCAGTATTGAGCCCAACCAGTTTGGGACGGACGAATTCATCCAACTTGCCCGAAAAATGAACTGGTCGCCGATGATCGCGGTTAACCTGGGAACAGGGACGCCGGAAGAAGCCCGTAATTGGGTGGAATATTGCAATGGGCCTGTTGGGACGAAATTCTCCAACCTTCGCGCCGGGAATGGTACGGTCGAACCATATAGCGTAAAACTATGGTGCCTCGGGAACGAGATGGACGGACCCTGGCAGCAAGGGCACGTCCCTGCTGACCAGTATGCGATCCGGGCACAGCAAGCAGCCAAGCTCATGAAGGATGCCGATGCTTCGATCGAACTGGTCGTATGCGGTTCAGCAGAGATCGGCCTGCCCACGTATATGGAGTGGGACCGGACCGTACTCGAATATATCGGCGATTATGCCGATTACATCAGTTTACACAGGTATGTCGGTAATACAAACGGAAATACAGCCGATTATTTGGCGGTCACCAATTCCATTGATCAGCAGATCGAAGTGATGGACGGTCTCTGCCGTTATGTCCAGGCCAGGACCCGCAGTCGCAAAAGATATTACCTGGCCTTCGACGAATGGAATGTATGGTACAGGACCCAAAATGCTGAAAGTGTTAACGGCCATGGAAAGGTTGCCCAGCACCTGGTTGAAGAAGAATATAACCTGGAAGATGCATTGGTAGTAGCCGGGTTCCTGAACAGCATCATCCGTCACGCGGATGTCGTCAGGATCGCCAATCTTGCCCAGATCGTCAATGTTATCGCCCCCATCCTTACTCGCGGGGACGAGATACTCCTCCAGTCGATCTACTATCCGTTTTTGTTGTATTCACAACGCCGGGAAGGGACCGCATTACAAACAGTAGTTCAAGGTCCCGGTTACGAGAGCAAGAATTATGGATTTGTGAAAAATATCGACGCCTCGGCCATATTGGGAAATAATGTCTTGCATGTCTTCCTGATCAACCGCAGCGAAAGTGAGCCTGCCAGTGTTGAAATAAACTCCGCCGGTTTGAGCCTGAAATCTGTCCGGTCGGCGGAGATAGTGACCGGTTCTTCTGCGGCAGCCCGCAACACCTTCGAAGAGCCGGATAAGATCCAAGATCAGGAATTTAGTGACATCGGATTGACCAGCCAAAAGGCGACCGTGGAATTGCCCCCACTTTGCGTCGTGGCAATTTCCTTTGAAATCGACGATAACGACTAAACCATCCAAGAAATTCCATAGAAAATCACCTGGAGGAACAAAGTATGAACCCAGAAAGCTATTTTTTGCGGGTAGCCCGCCAGACACCGACCGAGTTCTGGATCAACAACCCGACGCGTGATCAGGCTGACCTGGCCATCTCAAACGGCGCTTCCGGTTGTACGAATAATCCTTCCTATACACAAAAGATGTTGGATCATCCGGCAGAAGGCGCCTATGCCAGGAAAATCCTGGATGAGACCGCCCAGAGCGGAGAAACAGAAAACGAGGCGATGGCGGAGTTTCAGCGCCGGTTGGTAAGGCCGATAGCTGATAAATTTCTACCAATTTTCGAGCGCACAGCTGGGCACAAGGGGTTTGTCTCGATCCAGGGAGACCCCATCCACGAGGAAGACCCGGATGTCATCATCCGGGAAGCGCTGCAAAACCGAAAGGTTTCTCCCAACATCTGCTGCAAGATACCTACTACAGAGGCGGGGTTGAAGGCAATGGAATATCTCATCAGCCAGGATGTCCCCCTGAATGCCACCGAGATTTTTGCCATCCGGCAAGGAATTGTGTTGTGTGAAACATACCAGCGGGCCAGCCGAAAGTATGGGAAAACGCCTCAGTTATATATATCCCATATCGCAGGAATCTATGATGACTACCTTCAGAACTTTGTCGAAAAAGAGCATATTGAAATCTCACCTGATGTTCTCTGGCAAGCCGGCCTGGCAGTCGCACGTAAACTATATCAGATCATGGAAGAGCGGCACTATCCTGGGATCTTTATCGCCGGAGGCGCTCGAGGATTGCACCATTTTACGGAGATGGTTGGAGGCAAGGTTTGCTGCACAATCAACTGGGAAGGTACAGCAGATAAGCTCCTGGCCCAGAACCCTCCAGTGGTATACCGCTTGTTTAACCCCGTCCCGCAGAAGGTGATCGATGAATTGATGGAAAAATTGCCTGATTTTAAGCGTGGATATTTGGAGGATGGTCTCGAGATTGAGGAATTCGAAAGTTTCGGACCAGTCTGCCTGTTCCGCAGCGCCTTCACCGGGAGCTGGAATTGAGTTCTCGATTTGATCCGTGAAAGACAAAAAGTCTTGTGAAGCCGGCGTAGACAGCTACCGCCAACTCGCCATACCTTCCGACAACAGAATCCTGATTCAGCATAATTCTCTCCAAGAAATCCCGCCCATCTTATGCTATCTTGAATGAGTGAAAGTTGCCTTTCACCCGTCATCCAATGAATAATTCTTCGCAGAGAACACCGTCCCCGGCAATCATCCTGATCGAAAACGATTTGTCACGTTGGAACTTTACCAACGGGAATTGTGCAAGGATTTTACGATTTTTGCGTTCACCGAACTTAAAGGTGTTTTGGAAGTCCTGGCAACCCAGGAAATCCAGGCAGTTGTGATCAGCCTGAAATCGATGCCAAAAAGGGATGGGATCTGATCCATACAGTCCATGCGGCATTTCCTGACCGGTTCATTCCGGTCATCGTTTGCAGTACCCGTGATAACTGCAATACCAGTCCATCATTGGGAATTACGAAATATTTGACCAAACCTGTCCTCCCGAGGACATTAAGAGAAAAGACTTTGAAATAATCCAAAAGAAGGATATTTCGCTGAAATAATCATGAATGATTCTCCCTTGTTACAAAACTCAAAGTCCAACCCGGAACGCTACGATACCCATGTAGTAAATGCATGGGTATCGGAGAATCAATTCATTTCCCGACCTCCGGATGCGGCCAACCTTCCTCCCTGGCACAAGCCCGGGAGGTCCTTCCGGACCCATTCTGGGCCGGCCATGCCTCAACAATTGCCTGTTATTGGCGGGCGTGGGAACTGGCTTTTAATAATCTGAAACAACCCAGCGCAGAAAACGGGTTTGCGGCGAACTTTATAGACACCGCCTTCAACGGCAACCTGTTTATGTGGGATTCGTGTTTCATAACCTGTTTTGGAGTTTATGGGCGACGTGTTTTCGATTTCCAGAGAACTCTGGATACGTTCTATCGAAAACAACACCCGGACGGATTCATTTGCAGGGAAATCACGGAAACGGATGGAGGGGATTGCTTCACAAGATTCGATCCTTCCAGCACCGGACCCAATGTAATGGCCTGGGCCGAATGGAACTATTTCAAGAAATCCGGTGACCTGAAACGGTTGGAAATGATCTTTCCGCCCCTGGTGGCCTACCATGATTGGACCCGCAAGTATCGCACCTGGCAGGATGGATCTTATTGGTCGACAGGCTGGGGGATGGGTATGGATAACCTGCCTCGCCTCAAAGCAAATGAGAATGCCGCCTGGGACAATGGTCATCTATCCTGGGTGGATGCCACCTTCCAGGCGGCCCTATCCGCCAAGATCCTGCTTCAGATGGCTGATCTGCTCAGAAGGCCGGCTGAGGTTGAATTTTTGAGCAAAGAGCTCGAACGGTTGAGCAGCTATTGCAACACCTACCTATGGGATGAACAGAATAATTATTACTACGACCGCTTCGCAGACGGGGAATTATCCCGGGTAAAACACATCGGCGCCTATTGGGCTTTGTTGGCGGGGTGTGTTCCTGAGGATCGGCTTCCCGCTTTTGTGGCGCATCTGGAAAATCCGGCCGAATTCAAACGGGTGCATCGCATCCCGGCCCTCTCGGCTGACGACCCAAGTTAGACGGGATGGTGGGTATTGGTGCGGAGGAATATGGGCCCCCACGAATTACATGGTTTTGAAAGGCTTGGCCGCAACCGGATGGGATGAACTTGCCCATGAAATCGCAATGAACCACCTGGATAATGTAGTCAAGGTGTTCGAATCAGAAGATATCCGCTGGAAAGGTGCAGAGCAGTTTCGTCAATATTTCCAACTCACCGATCTGAAATACGATGACAAACACACCCTCTGGGAAAACTATGCTCCGGATTTGATAAAACCAGGCAGCCATTCCAAGCCAGGCTATGTCGGCTGGACGGGGATCCCCCCCATTACGGTTCTGTTTGAAGATGTATTTGGTCTTACCCAGGAGGCCTGTCTCGAACCGGCTGACCTGGCATGTGAGGCTCACCGAAGAACATGGCATCCGTGGCTACCCGTTTGGTAAACAGGAATGTTGGATCTCAAGTGCGGTCAGCGCGCACTCGCAACAAGAACAACCAATGATCGAAATCCATTCGAATATTCCATTTACACTGGAGATAATTTGGGAAGGAGGAACTGAAACAGTAAATATAGTGAACGGATCCGAATAATCTGGACAATCGAAGGAGAGGAGAAAAGACTTGAAATGAAGACTTCCAATTCCAGTCACCCGTTTTTGTTTTCTGCCCATCCTTAAACATCATACGAAAGGAATGAGGATAAGATGAACAAAAATAATTTCCATATCATTGCTTTGCGTGGTTACATCTCCATGCTCCTGACTGCCTGTGGTGGCGCCCCAGCACCGGCAACCACTGGGTCCGCCGACTGCTGCACCGGCTACAGCCGCGCCGATAACTCCACCTCTGCTACGGCTGCCCCGGCAACGGCAGCCACTGCACCCGTCACATTGACCATGTGGCACAACTGGGGACCAGATGATGCCAAGGGCCCGGCGATGAAAGCTATCCTAGCTGATTTCATGCTGCCAATCCCGACATCATCATCAAGGATGAAGTCTATGTCGATGCAGATATCCCCTTGAAAGTGGAAACTGCTGCGGCACTGCCAACCAGGAACCCGACCTGGTCTTCAGCGGAGCGATTGGCGGTCCATGGACTGGGTCAAAAATCGGTGTCGTCATTCCGGTCAGGGACCTCATCTCGCAGTGGGGCCTGGGCAGTGCATTCCTGGATTCGGCTATCGCCCAGTACAAGGATACGGAAGGGAACGTAATTGCCTTCCCCATCGAAGGCTTCACCTGGCCGATCTGGTATAACAAGAAGGTCTTCGACGCTGCCGGCGTTCCCATACCCTCGACCACCGATGATCTGATCGCTGCTGCCAAGAAGATCCGCACCGCCGGTTACGGTGGCCCGATGATCGCCAGTGGTGCAGATGACATGGGCGGGTATGTCTTCCAGCTTATCCTCCAGTCTGCCATGACCGATGATGAAGCCAAAGCCTCCCTGGGCGCGGGTGATCGGACCATCCCGAATGCCATCAAGGGCGTCGAGCTGTTCGTACAGCTGCGCGATGCCGGCGTATTCGTGGACGGCGTCGAAGGCGTTGACTATGCCGGCGCCGAAGCAAAATTCGGCGAGGGCAAGGTAGCCATGTGTCATTACGGCGCCTGGGCATTTGCCGATGAGGCCATGAAACCTCTGTTGGGAGATATCCAGATCGGCGGCTTCCCCATCCCGGCCGGCTCGCCCCGACAAACTGCCCGTTTACTTCAAGGCGTTTTCC
>CAWALN010000028.1:0-469975 GCA_963782935.1 uncultured Chloroflexia bacterium
TTGGATGAACAACAGCGGCGCTGGTTTGTAGCAGTAGAAGCAAACCGGCATGGCTATGGGGGTGTGCACTTACTCTCGCAAATCACCGGGATGGATGAGAAGACCATAGAGCGCGGGCAGCAGGAGTTGGAAGAAGATTGGTCAACCGCCCAGTGGAGCAGGTGCGCTCTGCGGGTGGCGGACGTCCCATGGTTGAAAAAAAGACCCGGCGATAGAAAGTGCACTGCACGAGATGGTTGAGCCTGAAACGGCAGGCAATCCGATGAGCGAGCAGAAATGGGTGCGCAGCAGCTTGCGCCATTTGAGTGAAAAGTTGAGCACGAGTGGGCATCCGGCCTGCCCCAAAACAGTCGGACGCTTATTGAAGAAAGCCGACTACTCACTCAAGGTCAACTCCAAACGGTTGGCTGGAGCGCAGCATCCGGATCGGAACACGCAGTTTGAGTATATTGATGCGCAAAAACAGCTCTTTTTGAGCCACGGCTGGCCTGTGATCAGCGTAGATGCCAAGAAAAAGGAGCTGATTGGCGATTTCAAAAATGCTGGACAGTGTTGGTGTCAGGTGGCTGAAGCGGTGAGCGATCATGATTTCGAATCTAGGCCATTTGCAAAGCCGTTCCCTATGGCATCTACGACCTGAACCACAATCGCGGCTATATGTATGTCAGCCAGTCCGCCGACACGGCCCAATTCGCCGTCGAGATGATCGCCCGCTGGTGGGAAGCCTTTGGACAATCCGATTTTCCCAATGCACCGGGTCTCTTGACCCTCTGCGATGGCGGCGGCAGTAATGGTTGGCGTTCCGCTTGTGGAAGCTCCAACTGCAAGAACAGTTGGCGGATCGACTTGGCTTGGAAGTGATGGTCTGCCATTATCCCAAAAATGCCTCCAAGTGGAACCCTATCGAACATCGTTTGTTCGGCCCGGTCAGTCTCAATTGGGCGGGTAAGCCCTTACGAACTTTGGAGACAATGCTCGCCTACATTCGAGGGACCACCACTCGAACCGGGCTGCAGGTAGCCGCCTTTCAAATAGACCAGGTTTATGAGCGCGGCATCAAGGTGGAAGACGAGATGATCCAGAGTTTGAACATGCAGCGGCACACTACCTGCCCCAATTGGAACTACACGATTTGGCCTCGTTCTGTGCCAGTTTGTGTCTGAGATCGGTTTTTAAAGTGCGGAAGTTATTTTTACACTACTCCTAAGGAAAAAAAGAAAAAACTTTTACCACAACACCTGCAGAAAAACGCTGCGGCGCAGGCGGACACAACGGACACGACGGAAAAACCAGGAGAGAAAAATTCCAAACACAAAGGTCACAACCCCTGCAGAAGAACACTGCGGGGCATGTGGAGAGGAAGGAAAAGAAAGAAAACATGAACCACGACGGACACGACGGAAAAGAATAAAGACGAAAAAAATTCCTAACACGAAGGTCACCAAGGAAAATATAGAAGAAAAATATTAAACACGAAGGAAAAAGATTTGAAGCGGATTTTATGAGAAGGAGGATGGGGAAAATTCGTTCAAAGAAGCCTCTGCGGCGCGAGGGCCGCAGAGGCTCATTTTTAGGGTTTTACTATTTCCTGGGAATTGGAGCCAGGGAAGGTTTTATTGGCTAAATATTGAAGCGGACGTGCATGATGTCACCGTCTTTGACAATGTATTCCTTGCCATCCAGCCGCAGTTTGGCTTTGGCCTTGGCCTCGGCCATACCGCCCAATTCCAACAGGTCCTGGCAGGAGACCACTTCGGCCCGCACAAAACCCTTGGCGATATCGGTGTGGATCTCGCTGGCGGCTTCCAGGGCAGTGGCCTGGCGGCGGGTGGTCCAGGCGCGGACCTCATCTTCGCCAACGGTGAAGAAGGATTGCTGGTCGAGCAGGTCATATGAAACTGCCACCATGCGGTTGAGGGAGAGTTCTTTGATCCCGTATTCTTCCATGAACATGGCCGCGTCATCCGGCGGAAGCTGGGCGATTTCCATTTCAAGCTTGCCCTGCAAGGCCACCACGGGGGACTTGGTGACCGTGTCGGCTGGCGGGGGCGCCTGACCTTCGCCGAGGTTCAACAACACCAGCAGGGGTTTGCGGGTCAGCAAGCCGAAGCCGGACAGCATTTTCTCCTCTTCAGCGGTGATCTCTACGCCTCGGAGGGGTTTTTCAGCCGAAAGGATCTCGTGCAGGCGGGTAAAGAGGATCGTCTGGCGCTCATTGGCCACCTTATCGGTGCCGCCCTTTTTGCGGTCCTCGGCCAGGCGCTCGAGCTTGCGCTCCACCGCGATCAGGTCGTTGAGCAACAACTCGGAGTCCATGGCAGCGATATCACGCGGAGCGGATCCACGCTGCCGGAGGGGTGCGGCACGCTGGCGTTCTCGAAACAGCGGACCACGTGAATCAGCCCATCCATTTGGGTAAGCTGGTTGAGGAGCTGCCCGGAGAGGCCAGCTTTGGCGGCTCCACCCTCCAGCCCGGCAATATCCGCATAGGTGACCTTGGCATAGATAGTCTTGCGGGGCTTGAACATGACCGAGAGCCTGTCCACCCGCTCATCGGGGACGTCGACCACGGCAGTATGGACCTCGAACCGGCCGGCGGAGGCGTTGGTGGGGGTATTGCCGCGGGTGACGGCGTTGAAAATGGTTGTTTTACCGGACTGGGGAAAACCAATGATTCCTAATTTCATCTTGACCTTAGCTCAGGGAATGTGTATACTGGGAGCGCTCTTCAAGCCGGAGTGGCGGAACTGGCATACGCGCACAACTCAAACTCGTGTGGGCTTAGCCCATGAGGGTTCAATTCCCTCCTTCGGCATTATCTTTCGGTATAATCCCACAAGAAACAGGTTGTGGGATTATACCGTAAATACATCGGTATAATAACATAACGACATTTTTCTTTTGTCGGGGAGTAGCGCCCGGATTTTCGGGACAGGCTATCGTCAAGACGGGGCCGGTTCATCCACAATGGATGGCCGCCTCCGGTAACCTGTGCGCAGCACATGCGTTCGCGAGACCGCCATCTGGTGGTCTCGCGCTTTTTTATCTATTTGGAGAGAAAAAGAAAGATTCACCACAAAGAACAAAAATGGACACGAAGGAAGAGAAAGAACAAACGCTGAAAAAAATGGATTTACGCGGATAAGAGCATGGATGTTGGATAATATGAACCGAATAACTGGCGCAGGGCCTTCTTCTGGATTATCATATTCATACAACCAAATTCAGGATAAGGAGAGACCTATGCCCGACATGAGTGACATTTTGGCGGTCGTCCTTGGAGGCGGCCGTGGTTCTCGCTTGTATCCGTTGACCAAGCTTCGCTCGAAGCCGGCGGTTCCGTTGGGGGGAAAATACCGACTGATCGATATTCCACTGAGCAACTGTATTAATTCAGGTATTTATCGCATCGATGTGCTGACCCAGTTCAACTCCCATTCCTTGCACCGCCACATCAACCAGACTTATAACTTCGACAAATTCCACACCGGTTTTGTAGAGATCCTAGCGGCCGAACAAACTCCCGTTTTTACACAGGGATGGTACCAGGGCACCGCCGATGCCATCCGCAAACAGTTATTCCAGATCAAGGCGGCCCGGGCAAAATACGTCCTCGTGCTGGCGGGGGATCACCTTTACCGGATGGATTACGGGCCGATGGCCGAGTTCCATTGGGACAAAAAGGCGGATATCACGGTCGCAGTTCAACCGGTTTCCCGCGAGGAAACCGCCGGTCTGGGAATACTGAAACAGGGGCCTGAGAGCCGGATCACCGATTTTGTGGAAAAACCGAAGGACCCGCAAGTATTGGACCAGTTCGTCAGCCGGCAGGATAAAGAGAGACCCTACATTTGTTCCATGGGCATTTACTTTTTCAGCACCGAGATCCTGATCGATCTCCTGCAGGGCAACCCTCATTTCGACGATTTTGGCGGAGATATCATTCCCTACGCCATCCACACCTGTTCCGTCTACGGATACGATTTTGACGGCTACTGGCGGGACATCGGGACCATCCGCTCTTTCTACGAGACCAACCTGGAAATGGCTTCGCCGGAACCACCTTTTAATTTCTATGACACCGAAAAACCTATCTATACGCACTCGCGTTTCCTGCCCGGCAGCTCGGTGGAATCCAGCCACCTGGAGAATGTTTTGCTGGCGGAGGGCTGCCAGATCGAGAAGTCGGAAATCACCCATTCGGTGGTCGGGCTGCGCAGTGTGATCGCAGCCGGCGCCCGCATCAAGGACAGCGTCTTGATGGGAGCGGATTATTATGCCGACGAGGTGCCTTCCACTCCGCCCATCGGGATCGGGCGCGACTGCATCATCGAGGGCGCAATCATCGATAAGAATGCCCGTCTGGGAGAGAATGTGGTCATCCGACCCTTCCCACGCGGCACGGATATCACCGAAGAAAACTATGTGGTCCAGGACGGCATTGTGGTCATCCCGAAGGATTCTGTTATTTTGGCAGGAACGCATATCGAACCGAAGAAATAGAAGGAATCTAAACACAAAGAACACTAACGTAAGTATTGTACAACAGACGAGAAAAGTCGAAAAAATCTCAAAAAACAGAACTTTTACAACCGAATAACCTTGCTTCTCGATTATGCTCCTGGCAACTTTCAGTGGAGAAGAGCCATGAGCGAAAACGATGCACCACAACTCACCCATCATGCCATGTTAATTCCTTGGGGCCAGTTTGCTCAATGCCTGGGTCTGATCGAACGGTTTTCGGCGGTATCGCTTCAGCAGAAAACCGTCGAGCATTCGCCGCAGGCCAAGGTGATCGAGTTTTTGGTAGCCAATCTGGCAGGATTGGCCCATCTCAAAGAAATCAGTCTGGCCGCCCATCCTCTCGACCAGGACAACGCAGTGGCACAAGCCTGGGGTCAGACCAGTTGGGCAGACTATAGTGGGGTCAGCCGGACCCTGGCGGCGCTCACGCCCCAAGAAACGGAGGCAATCGTACAGGTACTCCATGCGATCAGCTCCCCTTTTATCGATAAGGAAGCGATCCTGGCTATCAAGCAAGAAGGCAGGCTGACCCTGGATGGTGACCTGTCTGGTCGTCCGGTATCAAACACGAGCCATACGTATCCTGAAGCTGCGTATGGTCACATGGATGATGAGATCCGTCTTGGTTACCAAGCAGCCCTGGTCAGCATACAGTCACCTACCTATGGGCGTCTGTGGCTCACCGTCAGCCAACATCCTGGAGATACTGTCTCATGCACAGAAGCCGAGCCAATGGTACGCCGATCCGAAGCGATCCTGGGTCTGCGTCCCATGCGCCGTGTAGCCTTATTGCGCCAGCGGCTGGAGGCTGTGGAAAAGAACCAAGTAGATCTGAACGATGTCTATGAAAAGGCCAAACAGGCTCTGGAACAAGAGCGCCACACCCTGGATGAAGTCAGCCAGCAGGTGACCATTTTGGAGACACAGGTTCGTGAAGCCGAAACAGTTTATGCCGAAAAACAGCGTCTGGTTCGGCCTCACAGCCAGTTAGCCCACAGACAGATCAGGCTGGCAGGTTACTTGAAACGCCAGAAGCGGAAAGAAGCCGCGGTCGGTCTGGCAGAGAGAAGGCTCCAACGTCAACACAAAGAATGGCAAGCCTGCCTCGCAGAAATTAGCCTGCTGCGTCAGCGCCTGGAGCAATTCGAACAGGATAATCTGACTAACGCCACTCCCGTTCAGATTGTCTTTCGTCTGGATGCTGGCTTTGGCACAGCCGACAATGTCGCTCTCCTGATTGAAATGGGCTACGAGTTGTATTCGAAACCGCACGGCAATTGGCTCACCGGTCGTCTCGAGCATTGGACAGGTGAAAACTCGGTCTGGGAACGGGTTGGACAGAATGCCGAGATGATGGCTTGGTCTTCCAAAGACATCCCCGGTTTCCCTTATCCACTGGATGTGGCCTTGGAACGTTTCCACACCGGGCAACAGATCCGCCTGGGCGGCCTGATCCATTTCGGGCAGGATCCGGTGGCCTCTCATTTGACCGCCTGGTTTAAGCAATATAACCAGAGACAAACCATTGAAGCCGGGAACAAAGAAGAGAAAGGCGTTTTTGAGCTTCAACATTTGAAGGTTCGCTCGCGCTCAGGCATCTTGCTGCAGGAGCAGTTTGTCGCTTTTGCCGCCAATTTCGTGCGCTGGGCCACCTTGTGGCTGACACAAGATTGTTCAAATATCCCAGAAGGTTGGCTTGATCTCGATCAGCCTCATATCAAGGATCAGGTCAAGATCGGCGCTCAATCTTTAGCATGGGTGAGCTGGTATGAGCAAGGTTGTTTGTTAAAGTTCGAAGATCACAGCATTTTCGCTGGTCGATCACTGAACGTGAAAAAACGATGGTCTTTTCAACTGGTGCTGCCTTTCGCAAAAAGTTACTATTTTTCGCCTTTTTAGCACTTTTTGCTCTGGTTGCACAATACCTACGCTAAGGAACACGATGGTAAGAACGAAAAAAGCACTTTTACCACAACACCTGCAGAAAAACGCTTCCTCCCCTTCGGTACGGGACATGTGCAAAGAACGCAGCCAGTGCGGCGCAGGCGGACACGACGGAAAAAAGAAACCCTACCCGGCTACGCCACCTCCCCCATTTTCTGGAAAACGAAAATAGGGAGGAAAATGATAAGTAACTTTATTTTGGATAGGAGAATATAGACTACATGGCCTCCAATATCACCTCCGCACCAGCTCATGACGCCTCCATGGAAAATAAAGACTGGCATGCCCTGACCGCCCAGGAAGTACTGGACAACTTGAGGGTCCAGAAAAGCGGCCTGACCTCGGAAGAGGCAACTCAACGAAAAGAAATTTATGGTGCGAACCAACTGGTTGAAGCGCCGCGCCCCGGGTTCCTGCAATTGTTATGGGGGCAGTTCAATAATTTCATAGTCATGCTGCTGATCGTGGCGGCCATCGTCTCGGCGCTCCTGGGTGAGTGGATCGACGCTTCGGCAATCATGGCCATCGTCGTATTGAATGCGATTTTGGGGATCGTCCAGGAACAACGGGCTGAAGAAGCGCTGGCGGCCCTGAAGAAATTGGCCGCACCGGATGCGCATGTCATGCGGGATGGGAAGCGATTGACCGTCCCCAGCCGGGAACTTGTCCCCGGAGACATCATCTTCCTGGAGGCAGGCAACCACGTGCCGGCGGACGTACGCCTACTTGAGGCGGTCAACCTGCAGGTGGAGGAAGCCGCCCTGACGGGCGAATCCGTGCCGGTGCAGAAAAATGCGGCGCTGCAATTGGAAAAGAATATTCCCCTGGGCGACCGGCGGAATACTGCTTTCATGGGCACATTGGTGAGCTACGGCCGCGGCAGCGGTGTGGTTATTGGGACGGGTATGCGTTCGCAGCTCGGTTTGATCGCCCGCATGCTGGAGGGGGTGGATGCGGAAGTAACTCCCCTGCAGAAGCGGCTGGACCAATTAGGGAAAACGTTGGGAATTGCGGCGCTGGCGATCTGCGGGCTCGTCTTTGTTGTGGCGGTCCTGCGCGGCACCAGCCTGGCTCTCATCACGGCCCCGGGAGGCGGCCTGCTGGTCTACCTCAACGAGGCCAAGAAACAACTGGTGGATATGTTCATGCTGGCGGTCGGCCTGGCTATCGCAGCCGTCCCCGAGGGACTGCCGGCGGTAGTAACGATCACGTTGGCCCTGGGGATGCGGGAAATGATCCGCCGGCACGCCCTCATCCGGCGCCTGTCCTCCGTGGAGACGCTCGGCTCTGCCACTGTCATTTGTTCCGACAAGACCGGCACCCTTACCCAGAACCAGATGACCGTCACCCAAATATGGGTGGATGGGCAACTGGTCTACGTCACCGGCACAGGCTATTCCCGCAAGGGCGATTTCGAGGTCCGCAAGAAAAAAGTGGACCTGAAAAATTACCCGGCCGTTCAGACGGCCCTGTGGGTGGGCGCCCTGAACAATGACGCCATCCTCGAACCGGTGGATGGTGACGAGGATAGCTACCGGATCGTCGGCGACCCAACCGAGGGATCTCTGTTGGTGGCGGCCGCCAAGGCTGGGGCGCTGCCGGTGGACATGAAGGAAGCTTACCCGCGGGAAGGGGAGGTGCCGTTCAATTCGGAGCGGAAACGGATGATCACCATCCATAACGTGATCGACCCTCGACCGGATGACCTCTCGCCTTTTCTGGATTCAAAATATCAGGGTTGGGATGTGGTGGCGGTCAAAGGCGCGCCCGACCTGGTGCTGGAGCTGTGCAACCGCTACCAGGCGATGGACGATAAACCCCGCGCGATGGATGAAGCCGCCCGCCAGCGTATCCGCGACTCCATCGATCGAATGACCGAGGACGCCTTGCGCGTGCTGGGAGTGGCCATCCGACTGGAAGAGGATGTGCCGGAGGGCGAGACCAGGGTGGAAAACCTGGAGCACGACCTGATCTTCGTGGACTCATCGGCATGATCGATCCGCCGCGGGAAGAAGTCAAACCGGCGCTGGCGAAAGCCGCCCATGCCGGCATCCGCACCGTCATGATCACGGGCGATTATCCCAATACCGCCCGCGCCATTGCTTCCACCATCGGCCTGCTGCGGCCGGGCCATAAAGTCCTCACCGGCGCCGACCTGGACCGGTTGAGCGACGACCTTTAAAACATGAGATTGAAGAAGTGGATGTTTTCGCGCGGGTTTCGCCCGAGCATAAGATGCGCATCGTGGATGCCCTGCAGGCCAATGGCGAAGTGGTTGCCATGACCGGCGATGGAGTGAACGATGCCCCTGCGATCAAACGGGCCAACATCGGCGTGGCCATGGGCATCACTGGAACAGACGTGGCCAAGGAAACGGCCGACATGGTCCTGACGGATGATAACTATGTCAGCATCGTTTCGGCGGTGGAGCAGGGCCGGATCATCTATAACAATATCCGCAAATTCGTCTTCTTCCTGCTGTCCTCCAACGTGGCCGAGATCATGGTGATCTTCCTGGCCACCCTGGCGGGGCTGCCGTCTCCATTGACGGTCATCCAACTGCTGTGGCTCAACCTCCTGACGGACGGGGCTCCGGCTCTGGCGCTGGCAATGGAAAAGGGCGATCCGGATATCATGGAGCGAAAACCCAGACCCAAGGATGAACCGATCATCAACTCTTCCATGCGCCTGGGCATCGTTATTCAAACCATCACCCAAACCGGGGCAGTCCTGACGGCCTTCGCCCTGGGCTTGCTGTGGGAATTGCAGGCATTGGGCCAGGGAGTTCCCGCAGGGGACAAACCCGTTGATCTTCTTGTTGAAATTCGATTGGCGTTCGGTTGACCTAGCCAATGTCCGCACGGCTGAGACGATGGCTTTCATAACCCTCTCCTTGTGCGAGCTGTTCCGGGCCTACACGGTCCGGTCGGAGCGCACCTCTATTTTCCGGATTGGTTTCTTCTCGAATAAATGGATGCAGTATGCCGTAGGAGCTTCCATCGTCCTGCTCCTTTTGGTATGCACGGTGCCGTTCCTGCAGACCATCTTCAATACCCACTTCATGAGCCTGCCCGAATGGGCGGCAGTGCTGGGATTGGCGCTTGTCCCGGCAGTTTCGGAAGAGATCACGAAGATGTTTTTGAGGAGGCAGGCGCGCTAGAGGTTTGGGGAGGGTGATTGGTGGTTGGCGGCTTATTGCTAATTGGTTTTCAATCCCACCACCTGGTCGATGATGGCCAGGAGGACCCGCAGGTTGGGAATGGTATGAGTTGGGACGCTGGCGCCGCTGAGAATACCGCCGCTTTTGCGGCTGATTTTTAAATTACCCCGTTTCAAGGATACTTCTTTTACATCCTCCCAAGGGATGGTTTTCTTGCCAAAGTACGGCCCAGCCTTGCTGAGAGTCACCGGACCAAAAACCAATGGTTTGCCTTCATTGTATAACTGAGCCGCCGGCTCGTAGAGGAGAGGAAATACGTTCTGTTCGATGATGCCAGCCAGTTCTTCGACTTTCCCGAAGACATCATTGATCCGCAAGCGCTCATTCTGGCGGTTTAGCAGGGTGTACTCGTGGGTCGTGCCGGTATAGATGCCATTTGTATAATGGCGGGTGATGCGGGTAGTGATGGAGGCGATATCGGGCCAGCTCCAGTTCCAGACGCCTTTGCGGCTGCGGATCACAAAGCCTTTTTCATAGAGGAGCACGCCCCGGGTCCAGTTGGTCCAGGCCGACCAGCCTGCCCATAAGCCGAGCAGGAAAAGGCCGAGGGCGATCAGGAGTGGGGTGGTCAATTTGCCGGCGATTACGGAGGCGCCGTGCTGCGAATAAGCCGTGTAGGCGGTGGAGAGGCCATACAGGAATACGGCGATGGAGCCCAGGAGGAAAAGGATACAGACCACCAGGCTGCCGGTCTTATTGACCTTTCTGATGGGGAAGTATCGCACCGGCGTTCCCAGGCCGGTCAGGACGGCAGGAAAGCCCTCTGGAATGGATGGTGTCAGCATGATTGTCCTCCTCTACTCATATCTTTATATTATTCTATACCGGCGGCAAATTCCTTTTCAAAGTGGTGTACATCCCAAGGGCCTTGACCGCCCCTTCGACCACACAGGTTGAGGGGTTATCCACCATATAGGCCGGGATGCCGAGCGCCTTGGTGAGCAGCTTATCGACCCCGCGCAGCGCGCCCCGCCTCCGCATAACGCCACGCCGCGATCGATGATATCCGAGACCAGTTCAGGCGGCGTTTTCTCGAGAACGTGCCGGCAGGTGTCGATCATTTGTTTGAGGGGTTCATCCAGGGCTTCCACCACCTCGCCGGTGGTCAGCGTGACCGGGCGAGGCAAGCCGCTGACCTGGTCCTGCCCCTGCACCTCCAGGCTTTCTTCCTTATCCTGCGGGACGGCCGCGCCGATCTTGATCTTCAACTGTTCGGCGGTCCCAGCGCCGATGATCACACCGTACTTCTTGCGGACGTAGCTGACGATGGCTTCATCCAGGGAGACGCCGCCTGAGCGCATGGTTTCGGCGGCGACAATGCCGTACATGGAAATCACCGCCACCTGGGTCACACCGCCGCCGAGGCAGATGACCATGTTGCCGGAGGGCGAGCCAATGGGCAGGTCCACGCCCAACGCGGCTGCCAGGGGCTGCTGGATGAGATAGGCATCCCGGCTGCCGGCCTGAAGCATGGCTTCATGGACGGCCCGGGATTCCACGCTGGTCACGCCGTAAGGCACTGTGACCATCACCCGGGGGCGAAAGAAACGCATCGGGCTGCTGACCCGCTGGAGCAGGTAATGCAAAAGGGCTTCGGTAATCTCGTAATCGGCGACCACGCCGTTTTGGAGAGGGTGGGCCACTTCGAGAGTTCGGTGGAGACGCGTCCCGACATCCCCTGGGCATCATTGCCCATGGCAACAATTTTTTGCTCGGCAATGACGATCGCGACGATGGTCGGCTCATCCACGATCACTCCGCTGCTATCGGCGATGCGGGTCTGGATGGTGCCAAGATCGATCCCCAGGTCTTTGGTCAGGGAAAACATGGTGTCCTCTTATTCCTGCTCGGGTGTATGGGGCAGGCCCCCGGAACCGCGCCGGTAGCGTTTGACCGCGTCCAGGCGCAGATTTGATTTGCGCAGGGCGGCATCCATCTTCAAGTAAGCATCCGTATCTGCCGGAACGCCTTTAGCCAGGAACTCTTCGGCGCGCCGGCGGGCATCTTCGGCCCGGGCGGTATCGATCTCTTCAACGTTTTCGGCTGCATCCGCCAGAATGGTGACCAGGTCGGGCTGTACCTCTGCGATCCCCCCCGCCACCGTGAAAATATTTTCCTTCCCCTTGGTTTTCACCTTGATAATGCCGAATTTCAACGTTGTCAGGAGGGGTGAATGGTGTGGAAGAATCCCCATCTCGCCGTCCGTCCCAGGCAGGACCACCATATCGGCGTCGCCCTGGAACACGGTGCGGTCTTGCGAGACGATTTCACAGCGTATCGGCATTCTATTTCCCTATCATTCCAAGGCTTAAGTCCATTTTCTACTTAAGCGATCCTGGAAATTCTTTCGGCTTTCTCGCGGGCATCGTCAATGGTGCCGGCCATCATGAACGCCTGTTCGGGCAGGTCATCACATTTTCCGTCCAGGATCTCGCGGAAACCGCGGACGGTCTCGTTGATGGGCACATATTTGCCCGGAAGGCCGGTGAAGACTTCCGCCACGAACATGGGCTGCGAGAAGAAACGCTCGACTTTGCGGGCACGCGAGACGACCAGCTTGTCATCCTCGCTCAACTCGTCAATGCCCAGGATGGCGATGATATCCTGCAAATCCTTGTAGCGCTGCAAAATACGCTGGCACTTCGCGGGCGGTATTGTAATGCTCTTCCCCGACGATATTCGGGTCGAGGATGCGGCTGGTGGAAGCCAGCGGGTCCACGGCCGGATAAATGCCTTTCTCGGCGATGGACGCGTTCGAGGGCAATGGTGGCATCCAGGTGGGTGAAGGTGGCCACCGGAGCCGGGTCGGAGTAGTCATCCGCAGGCACATAGACGGCCTGCATCGAGGTGATGGAGCCGTGGCGGGTGGAGGTGATGCGCTCCTGCAGCTCGCCCATCTCGCGTGGCCAGGGTGGGCTGGTAGCCCACGGCAGAGGGCATGCGTCCGAGCAGGGCCGACACTTCCGAGCCCGACATGGAGAAGCGGAAGATGTTGTCGATGAAGAGAAGCACATCCTTGCCCTGGTCGCGGAAGTATTCGGCCATGGAAAGGGCGGTCAGGGCCACCCGCAGGCGCACACCGGGCGGCTCGTTCATCTGGCCGAAGACCATGACGGTGTCTTTCATGACGCCGGATTCGAGCATTTCACGGTAGAGCTGGGTGCCTTCACGGGTGCGCTCGCCCACTCCGGCAAAGACCGAGTTGCCCTGGTGGACGGTGGCGACCGAGCGGATCAGCTCCTTGATGATGACGGTCTTGCCCACGCCGGCGCCGCCAAAGATGCCGGTCTTGCCGCCTTTGGTGAAGGGGGCGATCAGGTCGATCACCTTGATGCCGGTTTCGAAGATCTCGGTGCGGGTGGACTGGTCGGCAAAAAGCGGGGCCGGGACGGTGGATGGGATAGCACTCATTGGCGGCGATGGGGCCCTTCCCATCCACGGGCTGGCCCAGCACGTTGAAGATACGACCGAGGGTGGCAGGCCCGACCGGCACCGTGATGGGCGAGCCGGTGGCTGTGGCCGGTCAAGCCCCGCTGCAGGCCGTCGGTGGTATCCATCGAGACACAGCGCACCCGGTTGTTGCCCAGATGCTTCTCCACTTCCAGGACGAGGGGATCGCTGCCCTCCCGCGCGGATCTCGATCGCTTCGAAAATATCAGGAAGTCGCCTCGGGGAAATCCACGTCGACGACACTTCCCTGGATTTGAGTCACTCTGCCTGTTGCTCTTGCCATTCACTTCCTCCGATACAGATAACCTGTAGTAACGACTTTAGTCGTTTAGAGCGTAACGACTAAATTCGTTACTACGGATATTCAGCATTTTGCCCATTGCTTCGGCGCCGCCGACGATATCCAGCAGATCGCTGGTGATGGTCTGCTGGCGGGCCTTGTTGTATTCCAATTGCAGATGAGAAGCCAGCTCGATGGCATTATCGGTGGCATTGCGCATGGCCACCATGCGGGCGGCATGCTCCTGAGCCAGCGATTCCAAAATGGCCTGGTAGACCTGCAGGGCTGTAAAGCGCGGGATGATCTCGTCCAGGAATTCTTCTTCGGCCGGTTCATAAATATAAGTGGCGCTCAAGTGCTGAGTGGGAATAATCCTGCACCCGCCCGGCTTCGTCGCCCACTTCCAGAGGCAGCAGTTTCTTGACCACCGGCTCCTGGCTGCCCATGTTGATGAAATCGGTGTAGACCAGATGGACCTCATCCACGTCACCCTTCAGGAACTCGTCCACTGCCAAGCGGCCGATGGCGGAAACATCGGCGAAAGAGGGCGCGGCCGGCAGCTCGCTGAACTCGGCGATGACCTGCTTTCGCCGGCGGAAAAGCATGTCGCGGCCCTTTGCGCCCAACGGCGATGTATCGCTACCGGGACTTCGATTGGTTGAAACGCTGGATGACGAAGCGAATGACGTTGGAATTGTACGCGCCGGCCAGGCCGCGGTCGCCGCTGATCACCACCACGAGGATATTACTGACGTTGGGGCGGCGCGCCAGCAAGCGGATGCAGCGTGGTCCCGCCCGGCTGGCTGGCGATATGGATGAGAACCTGCCAGGCCTTGGTGGCATAAGCCCGTGTGGCTGTAACCGCCTGCGCACGGCTTTGCGGACTTTGCTCGCGCTGACTGCTTCCAGGGCGCGTGTCACTTGAGAGATGTTTTTGACGCTGCGGATGCGCAGCCGCATTTCACGGGCTGATGCCATTCTTTTTTCGTTTACACGTTAGCACGTTTACACGTTTGCACGTTGGCAGGTTGGACCCTAAATTCCTTGTCCAACATGGGGATTGCCACTGCATAGCACGGCTCGAAATGACACAACTAGGACCAGGTCACTTTGAAGGCTTCGAGAGCTTCACGAAGTTTCTTCTCGTTGTCAGGGGTGATCTGTTTCTTCTCGGCGATATCCCGGACCGATCTCGGGGTGCGACGCGGTCAGGCTGCGGACAGGTCGGTTTCCCATCTGCCTCATCCGTTCCAGCGGAACATTGTCGGCAAACCCGTTCGTGCCGGCAAAAATCTCCATGACTTGATTTTCCAGAGAGACCGGCTCGTACTGCGGCTGTTTGAGGATTTCCTGCATGCGCTGGCCGCGGGTCAACTGGGCCTGGGTGGACTTGTCCAGATCGCCAGACATAGGGCAAAAGCCGCCAGTTCCCGGAAGGAGGCCATATCCAGGCGCAGCTTGCCAGCCACCTGCTTCATGGCCTTGGTCTGGGCGCTGGATCGCCCACGCGGGAGACGGAGATGCCCACATCCACGGCCGGGCGGATGCCGGCATTGAACAGGTTGTTGAGCAGGTAGATCTGCCCGTCGGTGATGGAGATGACGTTGGTGGGGATGTAGGCAGAAACGTCGCCGAGCAGAGTTTCGATGATGGGTAAGGCTGTCAACGAGCCGCCGGAACCGGCCAGCTTGACCACTTTATAATCGTCAGGGTTTTGGGGGCCTTGCGGGCCTGCTCGGCGTCGTGGCAAGCCATGGGACCACCAAAGACTTTCCCTTCGAGACCATCCGTGGCAGGCGGCCAGATCGTCCTTGAAATCTTTCTTCACGATGACGAATTGGTTGGCCAGGCGGGCGGCACCGCTCCAGCAGGCGGGAATGCAGGTAGAAGATGTCGCCGGGATAGGCTTCACGTCCGGGCGGGCGGCGCAGGAGCAAGCGAAACCTGCCGGTAAGCCCAGGCGTGCTTGGAGAGGTCGTCATAGATGATCAGGGCATCCCGGCCGTTTTCCATGAATTCCTCGCCCATGGCGCAGCCGGCGTAGGGGGCGATGTACTGCAGCGCAGCCGATTCATCCGCGGCAGCCATGACCACAATGGTGTGGTCCATGGCCCCGTGCTGGTCCAGGGTGGCAACCGTGCGGGCAACGGCGGCCTTCTTCTGCCCGATGGCCACATAGATGCAGATCAGATCTTTGCCTTTCTGGTTGATGATCGTATCGATGGCAAGGGCGGTTTTGCCGGTCTGGCGGTCGCCGATGATCAGCTCGCGCTGGCCGCGCCCGATGGGGATCATCGAGTCGATGGCTTTGATACCCGTCTGGACGGGCGTATCCACATCCTTGCGCTCGACCACGCCGGCGGCGATGCGCTCGATGGGGCGGTACTCCGTGAAGTTGATGCTGCCTTTGCCGTCGACGGGCTCACCCAGGGCATTGACCACCCGGCCGATCAGCCCGTCGCCGACCGGCACAGAAGCGATGCGGCCGGTGGCCGCGGACGGTCATGCCCTTCGACGATCTCGGAGTAATCGCCCATGATGATGATGCCGACCAGTCTCTTTTCCAGGTTGAAGGCAATGCCCATCACGCCGTTGGCGAATTGGACCAGTTCCTGGGATTTCACTTTTGCCAATCCGGTGGCGCGGGCGATCCCATCGCCTGCTTCCAGGACGTTCCCCGACATCGGCAGAGCTCCACTTTCGGCTCGAAGGAGTCGATTTTCTTTTGAAGATCGCTGGTAATCTGTTTAACGAGATCTTCCATTTCGTTTCTCCGTTGGCTCCATTCAGGATCAAACCGTTAATGCCTCCACCTGGGCCTGTCCAGGCGGGTAATCAATTCAACCAGTAATTTCAGGCGCATCATCAAAATCGTCGCGGTGGATGATGGAACTGTGGGAATGGATATGCCTGGCGGGGACACAAATCACCACCGTCGGGCACGCCGGTCTTGAATAGATGAATGGCGCCGCCATCGGTGGCGCCGCCTTCGATGGCCGAGAGCTGCACGTTCACGCCGATCTCCTGGCCAATTTCATGACCAGGTCGCGCAATTTCAGGTTGGGGATCATGCGGGCATCGTAAATGACGACGGCGGGCCGCCGCCCAACTTGATGGCGGATTTTTCCGGCTTGATCCCGGGCACATCCCCGGCGATATCGGATTCGAGGATGATGGCCACATCCGGCAGTACCGCTTCCACACTGGTGGTGGCGCCGCGGATGCCAACTTCCTCCATCACGGTGGCGGTGGCATAGACGGTATTCGGGTGAGGCCGATCTTTCAAAGCCTGCAGGGCCGAAACCATCAGGGCCACACCGACCCGGTCGTCGAAAGCTTTGGAAAGGTAGGTTTTCCCATTCGCCGAGGATCTCAAAATCGGCGGCGGGGACGACCGGGTCGCCCAGTTGGACGCCGGCTTGCTTGACTTCGGCTTCGCTGGTGGCGCCGATATCGATGTACATATCTTTGCGGGTGACGACCTTGGAGCGTTCCTCCGGAGTCAAGCAGATGAGGCGGTTTGGCCCCAATGACGCCGGTCACATCCCCCCTGGAAGTCTTGATCCAGCACCCGCTGGCCCAACAGGACCTGGTCGAACCATCCGCCCAGGGGCAGGAATTTGAGGAAGCCCTCTTTGGTGACCTGGCGGACCATGAAACCGATCTCGTCCATGTGGCCTGGCCAGCATCACCCTGGGGGAAGGAGAGCTGCCTTTCTTTTCGCAGATGACGCTGCCGATCTTATCCTGGGTAAGTTCTCCGAATGGTTGCATGTATTTACGCACGACTGCCCGGATGGGGGTCTCGTATCCGGGCACGCCATGAGCTTCGGTCAATTCTTTGAGAAGTTGCTCAATCTGATCCATGTATTCACTCCTCCGCCAACTGTCATCAAGGTAAGTCTCGCGCCACGGGTATCTCTTTATAACGCAGATATGGGGATGCAGGTGAGCCAATCGCCGCCCACATCCCCGTTGCCCGGTGCATTGAAACGATGAATATACCTTTTAAAATACAGAAAGCGAAGTAATAATACCTGAAAGGAATTAGATTGTCCAGTTGGGGAGGTGCCAGTATCAGGTGACAGTTTTCAGTGAGGAGTGAATGGTGAATAGATGGATGAAGGATGGGTAGTGGGGAATAGGTTCCTGGGATCGGTTTTTGGTGAAGTGTTTTAAAGGAAGCAAGGATTGTATTTCCATACATTTGAGAAGGCGGTAGGAGGCGGTCGGGGCGACTTCTCAGCAGTCCCTTGCCCGGCAAGGTGGGTTCCAAATCTGGGCGTATTGCCATTCGCCCTACGGGGGAAGGGGCACGTGGCGCGTGCCAGGTCTTTTTGGGAATTCAAAGGTTTCGATGCAGCATCGATCCCGGCGACATACGGAATCTTATCAACTTGTAATGCTCCCAGACTTGACAAAATTTTAAGAGAGGAATATAGTATGGCCCGCTTAACTAATTAGGAAACTTAATTATGCAACCTACTAAATTATTGTCCGAAACGATCCGGGAATGGTCCGAAGTGTTCATGCGCCATTCGGGACGGGATTTCCGCCAATTCATGGGGAATAATTCCCTCTCCTTCTCACAGGTGACCGTTTTGATGCGCCTGTATCACGGCACCAAAAGCGGCGTGACCGAACTGGGTGAAGTGATGGGAGTTACGAACGCAGCTGCCAGCCAGGCTATCGACCGGTTGGTGCAGCTTGGCCTGGTCACCCGCACCGAGGATCCGGTCGACCGGCGGGCCAAGTCGCTTGTTCTGACCGAAAAGGGCTGTGACCTGGTAAGCCGGGCCATCGAAGCCCGCAGCCGCTGGGTGGAAGGCCTGACCAGCGCACTCAACAGAGAACAGCAAGACATGATCATCTCGGCGCTGGGACTGCTTACCGAGGCTGCCCGGAAGATGGACGACTGAGCCGGCTGGAGATATCCTAAAATTCTTCACACTCACTTCACAATCCATTCCTATACTTTATCCACACCCCTCCACTTTTTGAGAAGACACAAATTTTATTGTAAGGAGCCTATACCAACATGTTTCGACTCGTCAAATATTTGAAACCTTATTTATGGCTTATCCTGATCGCAGTTGCCTTGTTGTTCGTCCAGGCGAACGCCGATCTGGCCCTGCCAGACTACCTCTCCAGGATCGTCAATAACGGCATTCAGCAGGGCGGCATCGACACCGCCGTCCCGGTGGCCATTCGCCAGACCGAGATGACCGGCTGTTCATATTCATGAGCGCGGCGGACAAATCCGCCGTCCTGGCCGATTACACACTGGTGGACAAGAACTCGGCCGATTATGCTGCCCAGGTAAAAATATACCCGGCGCTGGCCAATGGACCCATCTATGTGCGAAGAACATGGATAACGCCGAGATCACCAAAATGGATCCGATCATGGGGAAGGCCTATCACGGTGGTGTGGGGCATCGAACAGGCAATGGCCAGACCCGGCCACGGCCAAAACCCTCGGCGCCAACATGGGTCTTTGACTTCTCCAATATCCCGCCGGGGGTGGACATATTTGCCATGCTGCCCAAGCTGCCGCCTGCGACCCTGGCCCAAATGATCGACTTCGGCATCGATACCAGAAATTCGCCGCGCTGGGCTACAAGCATGATCATCCAGATGGCTGCAGGGGCGGTCAAGGCCGAATATACTGCCCTGGGTATAAATACCAACCAGCTTCCAGACCAACTATATCTTGAATGTAGGCATCCTGATGCTGTTGGTGACGCTGCTTTCCGGCGCCTGTACGATTGCAGTGGGCTGCTTTCGCCGCCCGCACCGCGGCCGGCCTGGCGCGAGATTTGCGCAGGAACGTCTTTGAGCGGGTGGAGAATTTCTCCGGCACCGAGTTCGACAAGTTCTCCACGGCCTCGCTGATCACCCGCTCCACCAACGATATCACCCAGATCCAGATGGTGGTCATGATGATGATGCGGATGGTCGTTTACGCGCCCATCATCGGCGTCGGAGGCGTGATCCGGGCCTTGGCGAAGAGCGCCAACATGTGGTGGATCATCGCCCTGGCAGTGGTCGTCCTGCTGGGCCTGATCCTGACGGTCTTCTCGGTCGCACTACCGAAATTCAAGGCCATCCAGAACCTGATCGACCGGCTCAACCTGGTGATGCGCGAGAACCTTTCGGGCATGATGGTCATCCGGGCCTTCAATATGCAGAAATCCGAGGAAGACCGCTTCGACAAGGCCAACAAGAATTTGACCGGTACCCTGCTGTTCATCAACCGGGTCATGGTGGTGATGATGCCGGTCATGATGATGGTGATGAATGTGGTCATGCTGACGATCATCTGGGTGGGGGCTCACCAGGTGGCGGACTCGACCATGCAAGTGGGTGACATGATGGCGTTCATGCAGTATGCCATGCAGATCCTGTTCGCCTTCCTGATGCTGGCGATGATGTTCATCATCCTGCCGCGGGCATCCGTTTCCGGCGACCGCATTGCGGCCGTGCTCGAAACCGAACCGGTCATCAAGGACCCGCCAGTGTCCTGAAATTCCCGGAACCCTTCAAGGACGATCGAGTTCCGGGAGTTTCGTTTCCGCTATCCCGGTGCGGAAGAAGACGTGCTTCACAACATCAGCTTTACCGCCCTGCCTGGTCAAACCACGGCCTTTATCGGCACCACCGGCTCGGGCAAATCCACCATCGTCAGCCTGATCCCGCGATTCTACGAGGTCACCGACGGGCGAGATCTGCGTTGACGGCACGGACATCCGCGACGTGGCGCAGCACGACCTGCGTGAACAGATCGGCTATCATCCCGCAAAAGAGCAACTTGTTCTCCGGCACGATCGAGAGCAACCTGCTTTACGCGGATGAGAATGCCAGCGATGAGGATTTGAAATTGGCGGCGGATATTTCCCAGGCCAGCGAGTTCATCACTCCAAACCGGAAGGGATGCAGACGGAGATTTCCCAGGGCGGCATGAACGTTCCGGCGGGCAGAAACAGCGCCTTGCCATTGCCCGGGCCCTGGTCAAGAAGGCGCCGATCTATATCTTCGACGACAGCTTTTCAGCCCTGGACTACAAAACCGACTGCGGCCCTGCGCAAGGCGCTGAAAGAGCATACCGGCTCCAGCACCCTGATGATCGTTACCCAACGCATCGCCACGATCAAGAATGCCGAACAGATCATCGTACTGGATGAAGGCCGTATCGTCGGCAAAGGCACCCATCAGGAATTATGGGGACTGCGAAGTTTATCAAGGCATCGCCTTATCACAGTTAAGCAAGGAGGAATTGGCATGATGCACAGCACTAGCGCACCACGCAGCCCGCCGCCCGGGGTCCGATGGGCGGACGCGGACGCGGTCCGATGGGTCGCGGCGGCCCAATGGCCATGATGAAGGGCGAAAAACCACGCGATTTTAAAGGTACCCTGAAGAAACTGATCCAATACCTGGGCCAATACCGGCTCCTGATCGCTGCTTGGTCTGGCTTTTCGCCATCGCTTCGACGGTCGCTTCCATCGTCGGTCCCAAGATCCTGGGCAACGCCACCACCAAACTGTTCGAAGGCGTGATGGCCAAGATCGCCGGCACCGGCACGATCGATTTCAGCTTATATCGGCCATATCATCGTAGAGCGTGCTGCTCCTATACGTCCTTTCGGCCATGCTGGCATACATCCAGGGCTGGATCATGTCCAATATAGCCATGAACATCACCTACCGCTTCCGCAAGGATATCTCTGAGAAGATCAACCGCATGCCGTTCAAGTACTTCGACGGCACGAACCACGGTGAAGTCCTCTCGCGCATCACCAACGATGTGGACACGGTCAGCCAGACGCTCAACCAGAGCCTGACCCAGATCATCACCTCGGTGACCACGGTGATCGGCGTGCTGGTGATGATGCTCACCATCAGCTGGCAGATGACCCTGGTGGCGATGTGATGCTGCCGATGTCGTTCGGGATCATCGTGCTGATCATCAGCAAGTCGCAGGTGTTTTTCAAGCGGCAGCAGGATTACCTGGGCCACATCAACGGCCACGTGGAAGAGATGTACGGCAGCCACATGGTGATGAAAGCCTTCAACGGCGAGGCCAAGAGCATCGAGCAATTCGATCAGATCAACGAACGTTCTGTATGACTCGGCCTGGAAATCCCAGTTCCTTTCCGGGCTGATGTTCCCGATCATGAACTTCGTCGGCAACCTGGGCTATGTGGCCATCTGCATCCTGGGCGGATACCTGGCGGTCAAGGGCACCATCACCCTTGGTGACATCCAGGCGTTCATCCAGTATGTGCGCTCCTTCACCCAGCCAATCACGCAGATCGCCAACATCTCCAATATCCTCCAGCAGACCATGGCAGCGGCCGAGCGGGTATTCGAGTTCCTGGCGGAGGAAGAAGAGGTCGCCGATGCACAGTCATCCAGTCGAAAGCGGAGAAGATGGAGGGCCGCGTGGATTTCAAGAATGTCCACTTCGGCTACAACCGGATAAGATCATCATCCACGATTTCTCGTTCTATGCCGAGCCCGGGCAGAAGATTGCCATCGTCGGTCCGACCGGTGCCGGCAAGACCACCATGGTCAAGCTGTTGATGCGCTTCTACGATGTCAACGGCGGCGCCATCCTGGTGGATGGCCACAACATCAAAGATTTCAGCGCGCCGACCTGCGCTATATGTTCGGCATGGTCTCTGCAGGATACCTGGCTCTTCAACGGCACGATCATGGAGAACATCCGCTACGGGCGCGCCGATGCGACCGACGAGGAAGTCATCGCGGCCGCCAAGGCTGCCCATGCGGACCACTTTATCCGTGCCCTGCCGGATGGCTATAACTTGGTGATCAATGAGGAGACCAGCAATATCTCCCAGGGCCAGATGCAGCTGTTGACGATCGCCCGGGCCATCCTGGCTGACCCGAGACTGCTGATCCTGGACGAAGCCACCAGCTCGGTGGATACCCATACCGAGGTGCTGATCCAGAAGGCCATGGCTCGACTCTGATGAAGGACCGGACCAGCTTTATCATCGCCCACCGGCTGTCGACCATCCGCGAGGCCGACTGGATCCTGGTGATGAAGGACGGCGATATCGTCGAGCAGGGCAAGCACGAGAAACTGCTGGCGAAGAACGGATTCTACGCCGAGCTTTATAACAGCCAGTTCGAAGGAAAAGAAATATAAGAGTTTAAACACAAGGGCACGAAGGTTCAAAAGAGTACCTGAGGACCCTGATGTACCGGAAGGTCCAAAGGTACCAAATGTACCAAAGGACGCGAAAAGAAGCCGGAGGCAGAAAATGCCTCCGGCTCAATTATTCCGGAGTCAAACGTCTCCAGACGTTGGTAGCTGTTACTGAATTCTCAATAACGAGTGTCCGGTGATCCTCTTCATATCCACGACAAGGCTGGACCTTTGAGACAGGCCGTCAGGCGTTTCATCGAATTTCGTGTCCGGGCAATCCCTTTTGAGTTCTTCTGGATAAGTTCCGTTATGTGGTGGGGTGCAAAGTTAGCCAGGTATTCGTTCAGCCGGGTACCAAACGAATTCCACCGGATTGAGCTCAGGGGCACAGATCGGAAACGAGTATATATGCCCACACGGATGTTGAGCCAGAAACTCCTGCACCAGTTGGCGTTTATGGATGGGATGGTTGTCCCACACCAGGATCATCTGGCCTGGAATGATCTCCAAGATCTGCTTCAAGGAAGCCACCACCTCTTCGCCGCACAGGCTGCCCCGATAGGAACGGGGGTCCCGTTCGGGCTGATGAGCAGGGCTCCCAACAGGTTCAGGCGCTGGCGGTGCCGCAGGCTTGATATTTAGGCCTCATTCTGAGCTATTCAATTCATAACCCAAGGCCCTCCGAATGCGTTGAACGAGTGGGAAAGTGAATGGATCCTCACGCATTTTAGCCACCCAAGAGCCGGGGTCTCTCAAGTCGAACCAGCGGACCTCAACAATGGCATAATTTTGGGCTGCCTCCACTTCCGGTTCGTAACCGGGCTGGGCTTCCCCTTTGACTATCTTACATAAGTATATCTTTAAACGTTTGTATATGCCGTTTGGTACACCCGGCTCGTCCAACAGGAGTCGCTCAACCACGATATCCAAGGAGGTCTCCTCGAGCATTTCTCTCTGGACACAAGCCTCTTCCGTCTCACCGAATTCACGCCCGCCACCGGGAATGACCCAATAGGCGCGGCCAGTGGCGTGCTCGCGATGCAGGATGAGCGGATTTGATCATCCCGGATGATAGCCCCTTGATATCGGATAAGCCGGCTCATTTCATTGCCTCCGAACTTGAAAATGGCTACCTAATGGTTTGGCTCAGCGGCAACGGAGGGGCTGGAGCCGGCGCCAGGCAACCTTTTGCTCATATGAGAACCCGACTTTTAACCATATAACCATAACAACAATGCAGATAGCGTAAAGCCATCTGTTATGGTTTTCTCTTTAATCGTTTGTACGACTTCATCTCTCGTAAACCATCTAATTTCGCTGACTTCGTTTTTATCAAAATCTTGTTTAGGCTCAGTGGCTTTGCAATACACGATATGGAAAAGTTTGTTGGCACTCCCGGGCATCGGATAATAAGAGTAAATCAACCGATGATCAGCGGATGTATAGCCTGTTTCCTCTAAAACTTCCCTTTTGGCAGCATCAATTATCGATTCGCCGGCTTCAATTTGACCTGCAGGCAATTCCCACTCTGTGGCTCCGGTGGTGTACCGACAAATTCGAGCGAACACAATATTCCCTAATTCATTCTCCACAATAGCCGTGACTGCCGCATGGGGAAAATCCAGCAAGTGAAATTTCTCGATCACAAGGCCATTTGGAAATTTCACTTTATCGAGGAAAAGGTTGACCCAGGTACTTTGATAGACAATGTCTCTTGATAATCGCTCTGGTTTCATGGAATGACCCTTCAGTAAATTTCCCTGCAAATTAAAGGCGGTTGACAAACGGTTAGGCTGGGTTTTACTGATTTCAGTTGCCTCTTACCTGCTTTGCAACCCTGGCGCAGGCCCTTAGACATTGCTCCAGCCATTCATCCGATAGCGATTGTTCTTTACCCATGGTTGACATTGTTTCTGCAATCGGCAGCGCATATGCAAATCCATGGTGAACCAGATCATCGATCTCCGATAATTGCCCCGGAACATTATCATCGGAGACCAATACCGCCAGGACACGAACAAGCGTTTCCGAGAATACATTCATCCAAGACGCAGCCGAATGATCCCACGCGTATGCCAGATATATCATGCGATCATACACCAAGTCAAGAAGAGTTGCCCTTGTTGATATTCGTTCTTCCCGTTTATGCAACCAGGGAGCAAGCAAAACATGGATCAGTTCATGCAGACAGGATCCGGTACGCAAATGGCTTGTCACTACATACACTTGACCACGGACATTCACAACATCTGTCAACGGGTCTGCCTGAAGGGAATTCAATAAAGTGATCAACCGTGGCGGCGATGATGAAAAATGGGGTGGGAGCAATGCGAAAAGCCGGCCTTGTGCAGCAAGCATTTCCTGCTGATATCGGACTCCATTTTCGCTGATTTCATTCTGAATGACCTGCAGGTACCGGTCCCAAGCCTTTGCATACATTCGGACAGTCCGGATGAATTCTGTTTGCCTGGGAAGGCCGGCTGCCCAATGGATCATAGCTTCATCCATATCAGCAGGAGATAAGTTACTCATCTCCGTAAGGTGGGCGCGAATTAGCGCCAGATGGGTCGCCGCCGGCAACCTATCAATGAGCAAGCTGACAGATGTCAGGATGGAGGCGCGGGGCCAATAAGGATTGAGGCGGCCATCCTGGATCCGAGTGAAGCCAAAATACTGGAGGATTTGTTGGCTCCGTTTTCTGTCATCAATACATCACAGATTGGGTCGGCCCGTCCAGGATTTGCGAGATCATATCCCGAGGCGGTGAGGCCGATGTACACATCGAAGATGCCCTGGTTATATACAGTATCAAGATTTACGGCTTCTGCAAACAAATCTTGGCCTCAACAAACAGCATACTAATGGCAGCCCAACGGATCGGTGGAGACGCCAGGATAGTTATCGCGCCAATTCCAGCAGCGGTCCGCTGGAGCCGGCGCCAGGCGGCTTTTTTAGTCACAACACTGCCGTTTCCAACTTGACTGGATCGCAAAAATCTCACCTAGATGCCTGATGTTATCCAGAATAGCCATTTGGACACATTGATAGCGGGAATATTTTCCTTCAAAGCCTATTCCAGGCATTTCCAGCTCTTCCATGGAATTATTGGTAAGAAACTCTTTGACGGTATCGTAAACATCATTCAAATAACCCAGGGCTTGTTCCCTTGTGAGGGATGGCATGGCCATTACTTCTTCTTGGCTATAGCCGGTAAGCATTCCCCAACCGTTTTGGCCGATACCCCGAGGATCATAGCCGGTACTCCCCTGCCCAACCGTGATTGAACCAACATTCCTCTACCGGAGCACGACCTTCGGCTTGAAGGATCAGGAAAACGTCGAGAATTCTGGCCATATGCCACATCGTGACGAGGATATTATTGGCGCCAGCTTCAAATTGCCAGGCCAGACATTCGTTGCTCATCCCATTAATTCCACGGCATAGACGCCGCCGGTTATCTTCGAGAATATCGATCAAGATGTCATTTGCATTCATCATGTTTTGACCTCACCTTTCAATCTCACTCGAACCGCCCAACGGTTCGGCGCGCTGGCAGGCTGAAGGGCTGCCTGGTGGTGGAGCCGGTATTGGGCCGCCTGGATCAGTTCATTTTGATCCCTTTCGCAATTAAATAGGCGGTGACCTGCTCAGGATCATTCAAGCATTCATCCAGGAAAGCCTTGTAAATAAAATAACCGCTATACCTGGGTGTCCGTTTCTCTTCAGTTAATATGGACATCTTGTAGCGAATGATTTGGGCTCGCTTTTCCGCAGTCAACTTATTCTTGAAGCTTAACACCGGTTCCATTTGATGGTTGAGGGTCACATCATCCAACGACCAAATATCTATTTTCCAGGGGCGTTCCCAATCCCCATATTCAACCCGGCAATTTAGATACAAGCCACCGGGCAAGTTTTCCAAAAACGATTTTTCAAATTTGACTTGAATTACATTGTTAGAAGATGCTAATTGGCCTCCAATCGTAAATAACTGCTCTATGGAAAGGAGGGGGATATACAAATCGATATCCGGATACACCATCACATCCAGAAAGTAACTGCCGGTCGAGAACACCGGCCCATAAGGCTGCAAGATATTTTGCAGATGGATTTCCTGCATCACCAAGTCAGCCTCATTTCTTAGTTTGCCAGATCGCTCAAGAAAATCCATATCATTCACCCATTGAAGTCTGCAAATCGAAGAGGGCAGCTTTAGCTTGTGCGGCCTGACGCCGAGAGACCAGCGCTATCGTCGCGCAATTCTGATAGGCTATATTAGCTCAGCCTTCTGCCACGTTGATGACCAATTTACCGGGGACATGGCCGGCCTCCAAATAGAGGATGGCCTGGGCAGTTTCACTGAGGGGATAGCGCCGCTCGATGAATGGTTGGATCTTACCGGAGGCGAGCATCTCGCGAAGGGTTTCGAGGTCCTTTTGAAGTTAAATTTGGCAATGCCCATCATGCCAATTTTCTGACCATCCTTTTTAGAGAGCATGGGGCCCAACAGCATGGATTGGAAGATCTGGGACATCGAGCCGCCTACGATCACACAGTTTCCCCGAGAGGTGAGCAATGCGGGAGTAATCCCGCAGGGGATGACCTCCGTTAACAGCCAGGATCAGATCAAATAGGATTCCGCTTTTGGTGACATCTTCCTGAGTGTAATCAATAACGTGGTCCGCCCCCATAAGGCGAGCCTGCTCCACGTTTCGGGGACTGCAGACAGCGGTGACTTCGGCGCCGAAGGCTTTGGCAATCTGGACGGCGAATGTGCCGACCCCGCCGGAAGCGCCGTAGATCAGGACCTTCTGGCCGGCCTGGATCTTGCCGGCATAGAGTCCCTGAAGTGCACTGATGGCTGCGATGGGGAGAGTTGCAGCGGCTTCGAAGGTGACATTAGAGGGCTTCATCACGAGGTAATCCTCCCGAGCGAGGGCGTATTCAGCGTAACCCCCATTGGCGGCACCGAAGACTTCATCGCCGGGCTTAAAGCGGGTGACGCCGGGTCCGACTGCCTCGACCCGACCGGCGACGTCAGTGCCGAGAATGGGTTGTTTAGGCCGCAGCCAACCTGTCCCAAAGAGGCGGACGACGATGGATCCGGTTATGGGAGCTGCATCGGCTTTATTGACCGAAGAGGCGACCACTTTTACCAGGACATGTTTTTCAGTGAGAACGGGCCGGTCGACCTCTTTGAGCTTTAAGCACCTTCAAAGGCGCCGTAATTTTCGCAAACGATGGCTCTCATAGATTTCCTCCAGGTGAAGATAATCCGGATATGGTTAGAAGTATATACGAAAATCAGGCGGATATGGTTACAGAACAAAGGAAGAACCCTATATCGACAATGTCGTTTAAGACGTGGAGTAAAAGATTCACCGCGAAATGGAGAAAGGAAAACAAAGGAAAATAAAGGAAAGAACGCTAAGAAGATACAAATCTTTCCTTTGAAATAAAAAGAAAAACTCAACCTTAAATTTTCCCGTGGGGGGATTGACAGATGAAACTAACGTTCTATAATGTTAATTAAGCACGCGTGAAGGCTGCTTGCCCGAAAACTTCCCCGCCATGGCCCAAAAAAACGGCAGGATGGCGAAGGGAAACGGGCAGGTCGGAACCATCCGGTCCCGAGACCCTGACCTTCACGCGAGTGTGTTTTAAAAAACCACTCCTCAGAGCCCAGCCTTCACCCTGCCAACCGCAGAGGTCGTGGCAGCCCCGCTGAAAAGGCGGGACATGGGTAAGGGCCCCATCCGATCAATAACAACATTTCTGATAAGGGTTTTCCAAGGAGATGTCTTATGTCTATTGACGTTCCTCGAACCATCCCACAACTGTGGCACGCGCTCGACCGGCGGCTGACCATCATCGAAGAAGCCCAGAAGGCTCACGCGATCCTGCACGAGCAAATCGAAAAAGACCTGGACGACCACGAACAACGGCTGCGGCAGCGCGGGCGCCCCTGCCATCATTGCGGCTACCATCAATTCCTTTGTATCGCTAATTGCCATCATCAAGGTCATTTTCCCATGAGTCTGTGTTTCCGCGTGGCTCACGTCCACGCCTGGAACCCTGCAATCCCCTACGCTGCGGACCCCGTCTCGCAAACCCAGGACAGGCAGCCACTGCCTATCGTTCATCAGCCAGGTCAATGGTTCAGGTGACAGACGGCAATCCCAATGGTTTGACGTAGACAGCCTGTGCGTAGGGGAGGGGTTTCGATTCGGATTGCGACCGACTTCCCATAAAGTTGGACCATGGCCCACTGGAAAAAGCCCGGTTGGTAAGGGCAAGACAGGAAGGTCAAGATGACCCCGGATGGAGATGTGCGCGTATTGCGGGGTCCGCCCGGTACGTCCACCCAAACTCAAGTCTCCGAATGGACCGGGCGGGAGAACGAGGTATTGCGCGGTTTGCAAGCCGATCGTCAAGCGGGAAATAAACCTGGTCCGTGGCTGCACAGAGCTGGCACCAGCGCAAGAGGCTGGACCTATGTCATCGATCCGATCAGCGGAGAGCCGGTGCGAGGCCAAAAGGCTTTGATCACCAATATAGGCGCGGACTACCTGGCCCTAAAGCTAGCCGGCCAGATCATTAAAGTTGAGTGAACCAGTAAACAAACAGGAGCATGCTCCTGCTCAAGGAGGAACAATGAGAAAGAGAATTTCCCAACACGCCCACTTCTCCAGCGTCAAAGACACAGACAGACCAATGTCACCGTTGGTGCACCCGCCTTTGACTGACTCCACCGCAACCGCCTCGAGTACGACCGGCAGAAGCTGCTGGACCAGGCATTGAGAGCCTACCGGCTTGAACCCACTCGCCCGACGGATTGTAAAGTTGTATCGCTACTTCGCCTTCGGCTACAAATGTCGAAGTGGAGGTCAAAAACAAACCCTCCAACTTCTTCAAGCGCATGTTCAACCATCGACAAGCTGCCTCGCACTCAGCAAATTTGTCATGATTTTTGGCACCATCCCATGAACAAATTGGATGACCAGATCAGCGAATGGTTCGACGAACGCACATTGACCGGAGAACTCTATCTTCTATTTTCAGTCGATGCCAGCCGGAATGACTTTAGTCCGCGCCATCCCGGCCGAGAGCATCGCAAAATTGACACCGCCGAGAACGACTACCGCCAGGAGACCACCTACCACACCGGCGAGATAGACGATAAAGCCTATCCCGCCTACTCGACCGGCGCTATCGCCGAAGACTGGCGAGGTGATCAATCCTTTCATGCGTCACTACGTCATCAATCGCCCGGTTGGCAGCACCTGGGGCGAGAGCGATCTTTTTCCCCTCCTCCCATGGATTGCCCGTTATACCGGCTGGCTGGAGAACCGCGCCACCCTCAACTACTGGAGGCAGGTTTTTGTTTGGTCCATCAAGGGTAAATTTGCATCCGCCGCCGAACGGGAAGCCAGGCAGAAAGAAATTGAGAGCCACCCGCCCACACCCGGGCGGGATTATCGTAGGCGATGATTCGGAAACGTGGGAGACCATCGCCCCGCAGCTGGATGCGTTCGAAGCCAACGCCGATGGACTGGCATTGAAAAAGCAAATCGCAGCCGGAGCCGGCATACCCATGCACTATCTTAGCCGAGCCCGAGTCCTCCACCAAGACCACCGCCGAGGCCACCGGTACTCCCACGTTCAAGAACTTCGCCGACTACCAGGGTAAGTTTCTTCAACATGCTGCGTGACGTGGTCTCCATCGCCTGCGATATCCGCCGCAGCTTCGACGACGACATTCTCCCCATGCCCGAGATAGATATACATGGGCAGGATATCAGCGAGAGGGACAACCCCAATTTGAGCATTGCCTTTAGTCGGGCAGTCACTTGCGCAGCCGAGTTGTATGACCGCCGGATGATCAACACGAAGGAAATGCTTCGACTATCCTACCAATTCGGCGGCTTCAGTTTGACGAGACCGAAGACCAACCCGAAGGAATGCGCCGCCCATTGTCCAACAAGGTCAAACCCTCTTCCCCCAACTCCCCCAACACTCCCGCAATAAAAACTGACCCCGAGACTGGCGACGTGATCGAACCACCCGACCAAGGTTAGACCACGTTTAACAGGAGTTGTCAAAATGTTCACCCCACCCGACCCGCGGGAATATGTGCGATTCCGCTGCACTACTCCCGGATGTACTTTTTATCTTTTGGCCCATCCGGATGTCATCAAACCCATTTGCATGTTTTGCCAGGATAGAGTTGACGCCAGCTTTCGCCGCCCGGATCGCTGGCTGCCCCATCTCTGGCACTTGTTGGCCCGCCACATGGGTAAATTGAAAGTCTATAATCGGTATGACAGATCCATCACAGACGCCCGCTCCTCCCTCACGTACTAAGTACAGCATTTCATAAATGTATTCCGAGTAAATTGATGTAAACTTGGGTAGAAAGGAACGGAGTATGAAAGGACCGAAACCCAAGTACAAAATACAGCTCCTTGAAAACGAAATAACCGAATTGGGCAAACTTGTCCGGAGCCATAACTCAGCCCAAGTCAAAGTAATGCGGGCCCGGATCGTGCTGGATGCCCACGAGCATCCGGAATGGAGCAACCAGCAAATCGCAGCTCATGCTGGGTGTACCGATCGGGCGGTGCGGAAATGGCGACGGCGCTGGAACGAGAGCAAGAGTTTGGAAGACTTGCCCAGGCCAGGAGCGCCGAAGCGTTTTTCCCTCTGAAGTCTGCACCCAGGCAACGGCACTGGCCTGTAGTCTTCCGAGGGAGAAGAAGGTTGTGTTGAGCCGCTGGAGCCTGGCTGAGGTTGTCAAGCGCCTGCTGACTTTGCAGATGGCAACTTCCATCAGTACCAGTACTGTGTGGCGTTGGTTCCGAACAGACAAGCTCAGGCCTTGGCGGTTTCATAACTGGCAACACATCCTGGATCCGCAGAAGTTCCTGGAACGAGCCCGACCGGTACTGGAAGTTTACGAAAAGGCCATTGAACTGCTGCACAAGGGTATTTGGGCTGTCTGTGTGGATGAAAAGACCTCCATCCAGGCCCGCCAGTTGGAGCAAGAACCGGTACCTGCCAAAGCCGGGGCAGCCCGTTCATATCGCTCCACGCTATAAACGGCAGGGTGCTCTGCAACTGTTCGCCGGATTGAGTGTGGCCGATGGCTGCAAGTATGGACAGACCTCAGAACGCAAGCGCTTCGTCGACTTTCAGTCTTTCTTGCTGCAAGTCATCTTCCCGGAAGCGCTCCAGCGAAGGGTGCAGACCCTGATCCTGATTTTGGACAACGGCCCCACGCATGCACCCAAACGGCTGGAGAAATGGCTGCAAGAACAGGTGCGTTTGAATAACTGGTCTTTGACCATCAAAGTACTTTGGCTGCCAACCAACGCTTCCTGGCTCGACCAGATCGAGATCTGGTTCAGCGTCTTGCAACGCAAACTGCTGACACCCAATCACTTCCACAGCTTGGAAGAACTGAAGCAATCCATTATGGAGTTTATAAGCATACTATATCGAAAAAGTAAAGTAGCTCTGGCACATTTACAGACGAATATCCAAGAGAACCTGGTTTGCACAAGGTTTGGCCGAGCGTATGGGGTCAACCCGCAAGGGACTGCTTAATCACGAGGATGAATGACCACCAGGCGAGGCCCAGCCGGAGTTCTTGGGATCAACCTAGTCCATCCGAGGTCCATGCTTCCACAGACAGCATGGCCTCAACATACTTAATTCGATCTGACCAAGCGGCAGGGGCAGCCAGGCTTAAAAACGAGGTCGCAGGGCGCCTCAGGGTGCGGTACGGTGTCCCCTGGTGGCCAAAGGAGGATCAGGGTGTGCTTATTGCGGGCGACGGAATGAGCGGAAGCGAGGCTCAGATAGACTGGGCGAAGGCAGGGTTATAGCAGGTTTGAGTTTTGGCCAGGGCCCACAAGATGTGCAGGAGCTTATTCATCAGAACGCCCAGAGCTTGCATCTTCGTGAGCGGGTTTTTGGACCTCCTTTGGAGATTGGAATAGAGTTGAGCGAAGTAAGGCTCGCGCCGGACCAGGCGCATACAAGTGAAATACAGCAGGGTGCGCAGGCGTGGCCGACCGTGATGAGACATGGGCGTTTTAGAGCGCTGTTTCTTGCCAGAGGTGTTGGGGGCCGGTTGGATCCCGGCCAGCTTGACCCATTGAGCGGCGGTCCGGTAGCGCTTGGGATCACCCACCTCCGCCAGAAACAGGGCCACGCTGGGAGCTTTCATGGAAGGCATCGAGAGCAGGTAGGGAGCTTCCGGCAGGGTCTGGAGGCAAGCCGTCATGGCTTCCGTGAGCTGGTTCAACTGGCTTTGCAGGCTCTCCAGCTGGGCTAAATGCAGTCGGAGGGCTAGTTGAAGGGCCCCCAGTCCTTCCGTCAACCCGATGGAAGTGGCCGCCAGCTGATATACCCGCCGGACTTTCGAGAGGTACAGCCGTTGGCCGGCGAAATTGGCTCGGACCTGCAAGAGAAAAGCTTCTTCGGTCAGGCCGCGAATGACCGCCGCACAGCCACAGCTCTGCAAGACCGCCCGGCTGGTTTTCGCTTCCAGATCCTTGAAGACCTGGATGAGCTCAGGAAAGGCCTGCCCGGTCAGTCCCCATAGGACTTGCTCTTCCCGGCGGATGCCGTGAACCAACTGCTCATGCAGGGTGGCGTATTGGCGCAATTCCTCATAGGTACCCTTTTGCAAACGGGTGTGGGTATAGTGATCTGTCCGGGACAGTTCGGCAATCTGGCCCGCATCCCGGGGATCATCCTTAGACGGATCGAGCTGATTCCCTTCCCGGTGTTTCTTGACCGTGTAGGGATTTACCAGGTGATAGGAGTATTGTCTCTCTTCGGCTTCCTGGGCCAGCAGTTTCCAGAAATAGTTGGTCGGCTCCATGGACAGCACCACCGCCGCTGCATTGCTTCTCTGGCGGACGCTTTCCACTCGCCGGAAGAAATAGTCATAGCCTCCCCGGTCTTGAGGGAATTTGAAACGGTCGAGGCGTTTGGCTCGCTCGTCGAGGATCACGACCATATTCTCTTCCAAGGCCAGATCCACTCCCACATGCAAGCGATCTGGTTGGACTTGCCGAATTCCTGCGGATGTGCTATTGTTTGACATGAGGTATCCTCCTAAGTACGTTTTGATCCACGAATGGTTCATGTACACAGAGGGTACCTCACCTTATTCTCTATACTAGGTGCTGGCAGTTCATCAGGAGGTTCTCTAAATTCGACAATAGAAGATAGAGTCATTATAAAGAACAGATGTTCGATAGTCAAGTTGAAATTCTTTCCATTGTGTCCATGGGTTATAGTCTTTTTGGATTCTGATCAATAAACCAATAAATACATTGCCTTCAGACGATCTACGCGATTATGGGCAATAACAAGCTCCTTCTGGGAATAGGAGCACCTGCTTTGAGTATGTTGTGCCCCCAAAATCTTTGCATGTTAAGTAACTTTAAGAGATTTGGGCTTACCCAACTGTAGGAGCTAGTTGAGAACCATGTTCTCTTTCAACGACTTTATGAGAAATCGGAAGGCAACTTTTTGCATGAAATGCAATTCACCTTACCGGACTGTAAAGCTATTTGATTTTTTGATAATAAGCAAGGGATATTCAAATGATGTAAAATGAAAAGAGTTGCCTTCTTCAATTAAACCTTTAGCCCCCCTTAGTAGAAATGGAAAGAACTAACCAAACAGATTAGGTTTATAATTTCTTCCGCATCCGGCAACGTTCAAAATTAATTGATGTCCTCTCATACGTCCTCTAGTTCTGCCCGACCATTGACCATAGGGATGCTGACTGCGCGCTTGAATGGGCCGACCGAGATAAACCTGTGGCATGGTGTGGCTGACCGGGCCGCGGAACGGAATGTGAACCTGATCTGTTTCGCCGGGGGAATCCCTCCGCCTGCCCCAGCAGTACGAGGCCCAGAAGAATATTCTGTTCAATTTCATCAGCCAGCAAAGCGTAGATGGTCTCCTGATCTGGGCAAACATCCTCAGCCATAGTCTCGATTTTCCCGACCTGGAAGTATTCTACAAGAACTATATGCCCCTTCCCATCATTAGCATGGGAATGGTTTTGCCATCCTTCCCCAGCATTCGCATCGATATGCGCGCGGGCATGCACAAATTGCTCTCCCACCTGATCGAACATCATGGACGCCGGAAGATCGCTTTTATCCGCGGTCTGGAGGTCAGCCAGGATGCCGAAGAGAGGTACTCATCTTACTTAGAAACGCTCAACCAGTATGGCCTCGCTTTCAATCCCGGCCTGGTTGTATCCGGCGATTTCCGCCGACATTCAGGAAAAGAAGCTATCCGGCAATTGATCGAAACCGGCCAGATGGAATTCGATGCGCTGGTTTCTGCCAACGATAATATGGCGATTGGGGCCCTTCAGGCTCTCCAGAAATCATGGCGTGCATATCCCTGATGATGTCATCGTGGCAGGTTTCGATGACATCGAAGAAACCCGCGCAATCACCCCTTCCTTGACGACTGTGCGGGCACCCTGGCATATATTAGGCAACCGGAGTGTCGACCTGGTTTTATCGAAACTGGCGAATGAACAATTGCCTGATCAAATCATACTGGAAACTGAACTCATTTGCCGACAGTCTTGCGGGTGCCAGCATGCTGCGATCGATGAACCCGATGGTTTAGGTTTTAATCTCTATCCTGGTATTATGCAGGACCTTTCGAATGCAACAGATATCTCACCCACTGTTGATATTCGTACAGAAATTGTAACGGTCCTGTCTCGATCTGCACCCATCCGCAACCTGGAACCAGCCTGGTCCAGGCAACTCATCGATGATTTCCTCGCCGATGTTCACGTGAAAGAGGGAAACCCAGGCACTTTTATTCAGGACCTGGCGGAAGCCCTCTCCCGGATTCCATCCGGAACCGAGATTGTCGAATGGCAGGAGGTGCTTGGCGTAATCCGATCCAAAATCCAGCTCCTGTCGCTATCCGGGGATGAGATCATTAAAGCGCATGAGTTATTGGTGAATGGTTATGCCCTCATCGGCGAGATGGCGCATCGCCAGCAGCTTAACCAGCAGCTTGAAATGGTCAATCAGACGAACCGGTTGAATCGCATCATCCAGACGATGTCGACTACTTATGACCTCGAAACATTGATGAAATTGCTCGCCCTTGAGCTGCCCGGCTTGGGCATTCAGAGTTGCTTCCTTTCGCTTTATGATGAGAAAGGCGAAAACCCTGCCTGGTCACGGGTGATCCTGGCCTTCAACGGGAACGAGCGCATGCTTTTGGATAAGAAAGGGATCCGGTTCCCCACCCGGCAACTGACTCCACCAGGTATGCTGCCACAGGATCGTCTGACGGCATACGATGTAGAAGCGTTGTACTTTCAAGAGGACCAGATCGGTTTTGTCATGTTCGAGATTGGTCCAAGAGACGGGGATATCTATGCCACCCTACGCGGGCATCTCAGCAGCGTCTTAAAAAGCGCCGAGCTTGTCCAGGTGGCTCTCGAGGCAGAGGCAAAGGCGATCAAGAGCGATCAACTAAAAACCAATCTGCTGGCCAACGTCAGTCACGAGTTACGCACGCCCCTCAACATTATCCTGGGGCTAAGCCAGATGGCTCTTTCATCACCGAATCCCTACGGGATGGAATTGCCTGCTCAACTTACCAAAGACCTGGGATATATCTTTGACAGCGGCGAACACCTGATTTGCTTGATCAACGACCTTCTGGATATGTCCCGGGCAGAGATTGGCGAACTCGATCTTTGCTATGAACCGGTTTCGCACGCGCACGCTCGTAAAGGAGGTATTCGATTCTTTCAAGGAGACTTCGGTCGGGAAACAGAAGGAGGTCGAATTAATCCTCGATCTCCCCGAACATCTCCCCATTCTTCACGCAGATCCGATCAGGCTGCGCCAAATCCTCTTGAATTTATTAAGCAATGCGCTTAAATTCACCCGGGAGGGAAAGATCATCCTTGGAGCGGCAGTTCAACTACCGCATATCCATTTCTGGGTCGCGGATACCGGCGCTGGAATCACGCCGGAATTACAGGAGAGGATCTTCGAGCCCTTCGTGAAGGTTGACCCGCCCGGCCAGCGCCGTTCCGGAATTGGTCTCGGACTGAGCATAACCCGCCGCCTGGTGGCGTTGCATGGGGGTGAGATCACATTGGACAGCCTTCCAGAGCATGGGTCGACATTCCATGTTTACATTCCGCTCCCTGGGTTAAGTTATGCTTCGGCAGCGCAGATCAATCCCGAAGGAGCACTTCCAGTCCTCCTTTGGCTTTCCAGCAATAAAATGCCCGCCCCGGCCATTCAGGCCATCTGTGAGAAAAACGGCTATCAAGCCTCCTGGTTGGCCAGTCTTGAAGATATCAATTCGATCATCCAACAAAGCAGGCCGGTTGCATTGGCCTGGGACCTGGAAAACGCCCGTCCCGGCGATTGGTCCATCGTTCAGAGGCTCCGCGGCTTTTCCCAATATTGCCAACTGCCCCTGCTGCTTTTCCATGAAAATATCGTCAGCGATCTCTCGAGCGGAAGCAAGGTGACCAATGTTCTGCTCAAACCGGCCGGCAAGCAAATGATCCAGCATGTGCTTAGCCTGCTCCCACAGGCAGTCCAGCAAGGGGAAATTTGGATCATTGACGACGATCCTCAGGCTTTGAACTATTACCAGGAATTGATCAGCGCCTCTCTCGCCGACTATCACATCCGCAGCCTGCATGGTGGGCGGGAGGCCATCTCGCTGCTCGAAGAGGAAACACCTGACCTTGTCCTGCTGGACCTTATGATGCCGGACATCGATGGGTTCCAGGTTCTTGAACATCTGCGCAGCAACACAAACACTGCCCTTGTGCCGGTGATCGTTGTCACCGGGAAAATCCTTTCGTATGAAGACGTGAAGCGCCTGGATGCTCCCAAAGTGCTGCTGCAGACCAAGGGGGTTTTATCGGCTCTCGAAAGTATCACCGAGATACAACGAGTCCTGACGGGTAGCAGTTCCATCACCCAACCGACGGGGGCGATTGTCAAACGGCCTCGGCTTATATCCAACAGAATTACACCCGTTCCTTTTCCCTGGAAGAGCTCTCTGAAACGATCGGGGTCAGCAAGAGCTATTTAAGCCGGATTGTTAAGATGGATATGGGAATATCTCTGTGGGATTATTTGAACCGTTTCCGCAACCAGAAGGCCAGAGAGCTGCTCCTGCTTACCGATGAGAGCATTACTGAGGTCGCTGCTGCGGTTGGCTATGAGGACGTTGGTTATTTTTCGCGTCTTCCGAGAAATTTCCGGCAGCTCGCCGCGTGCTTTCAGGAACCAGGCCAGAAAATCTCCCAATCACTGAAACCTTCCGACAACAAAATCCCAATTCACCATAATTTTCTCTAAGATTTCCATCGTATCTTATGATAATCTGAAGGGGCAGGAATATCCGTCTTCCCAGACGGCAGACTTGGTTATGAGGTAAGCAATCGAAATTCTTGCCTGTCACCGGGCAGGCATGTGCGGTTACGAAATATTTCCTAACATTGCTTTGAAGCTAAATCATAGGAGAAACACATATGCGGACAGTGAAGTATGAAGAAATGCTGCCCCATGAGTTCGAAGAGGCGCTTCAGCGATTCCCAGTCGCGTATGTGCCAGTCGGTTCCCTCGAATGGCATGGACGCCATTTGGCCCTTGGCACGGATTCGCTTGAAGCGCACTGGCATCGTGATCCGAACCGCTGAAAAATATGGCGGCATCGTCGTTCCTCCCACTTATTGGGGGCACATGAACACTTATGGGAAACCTTGCTGCCATCCGGGCCTGCCACCGGAAACAGTCGATGCATTATTCACGGCGGTGTTCCAGGGACTGGTTGTCGCCGGATTCAAGGTTGTCATCGGAGTGACGGGGCACGATATCGACGAGCAGCTTCAATCCCTTCAAAAAGCGGCCGATTCCATTAGCACTGATGGTAAAACTGCCGGCTTTGCGATGAAAGAAGGGGATCTTTATGATCTGGAGGGCGATAAGATGGACCACGCCGGGTATTGGGAGACTTCCATGATGATGGTCCTTCACCCGGAACTGGTGGATCTGGATCAAATTAAAAATGAAGACTTATCCACTGAAGCAGGCCACAGAAAAGCCGGGATCCTGGGACGCGACCACGCGGATGCCACGGCAGCACTGGGAGAACTCTTTATAAACCGGATCGCAGACAATATTGGCAGGAAAGCGGAGGAACTCCTGGCTGAGCTGCAGACTCGGGGTAACCAAATGCAAGCAATCCTACAAGAACTCTTCCAGGGCATCCTCGAAGGAAAACATAGAGATGTGGAAGCCAGGGTACAGGCAGCGCTGCAAGCCGGCATCGCCCCTAAAAGCATCCTCGCTGATGGCATGATCGCCGCAATGGCGGAGGTTGGACGGCTTTTCGAAATCGGGCGAGTACTACCTGCCCGAAATGCTTGTCTCAGCCCGCGCCATGCAGGCTGGTCTGGCTGTGCTTACACCCCAGCTAAAGGAAGCCAACATCCAATTTTCAGGGAGAGTAGCAATCGGGACGGTCAAAGGCGACCTGCATGACATTGGAAAGAATTTGGTTCTTATGATGCTGGAAGGAGCCGGATTCGAGATCCTGGACCTGGGGACTGACGTTGAACCCGGGATATTTGTCGCAGCTGTGAAAGCCGGGGGAATACAAATCCTGGCCTTGTCCGCACTTCTTTCCACAACCATGTCCAACATGAAAGCCACGATCGATGCCTTGAAGGAGGCCGGGCTGCGGGACCAGATAAAAATTATGGTCGGCGGTGCGCCAATTACGGAAGAATTTTCCAAGCAGATTGGAGCAGACGGCTTTGCCCCAGATGCAAGCCGGGCGGTCATATTGGCGAAATCGCTTTTGAAAGCCTGAAGTGCATGGATAATCGTACACGGACACTCGCAGTCTTAAGACCACGAACCTTATGACCGCCTGCCTCTGGTTCACTTCGGCTATTGGACGGACACGCTTGAAGAATGGGCTGCCGAAGGCCACCTCACATTCCAGGAGGCCAGGCAGTACGCCTATGGCAATGCCATAGACGCAGCCTTGAATAAGCGGCTTGGTTTCGATATCAGTTGGAACTGCTCATTTTCATGGAATACAAAGCTGGAACCGCCCATGGAAAGACGCATTCTCGAAGAGCGGCCGGATGGCAGCATTGTTGTGATGAACGAAGACGGGGTATCTGTGATCGAGAAACCGGGGACTACATCCATCCCATCAGAAGTCGACCACATGCTAAAAAGCCGCAAGGATTGGGAAACGCTATTCAAACCCAGACTTCAATTATCCGGCATGAAACGGATCCATGCCGGTATCGCCACCATCAACGGTGAAAAGCTCCAATTTGATCGTGGCGGATGGGAAATGCTGCAAAAGGAAGACGGTGGGCACCCGCACGGGCTGTACTGTGGCGGCCTGATCGGCACAATCCGGGATTGGTTGGGCCTGGTCAATATGAGCTACCTGCTGATGGACGATGAACCTCTTTTCGATGAGATAGCGGAGACGGTTTGTGAGGTGATCTACCAGGGAACCAAAACCACGCTGGAGAGCGAAATCCCATTCGATTTCGCTCATTTCTGGGAAGATATTTGTTATAAAAGCGGACCCATGCTCAACCCGAAAGTGTTTGCGAAAAAATTCGGCCCAAAGTATAAACGGATCACAGACTTGGTGAGATCTTATGGCATCAATTTGGTCAGCCTGGACTGTGACGGCAAAATCGATGCGCTTATTCCAATCTGGTTGGAAAACGGGGTCAATACCATGTTCCCGATCGAAGTGGGCACCTGGAACGCCAGCATCAAACCCTGGCGGGAGAAGTATGGGCGGGAGCTGCGCGGCATTGGCGGGGTAAACAAATACATTTTCAGTTGCGACCGCGCCGTGATCGATGCAGAAATAGAACGCCTGCGCCCATTGGTGGATCTGGGTGGATACATCCCCTGCCCGGACCACAACCTTCCGCCCGGATCGCTCTGGGAAAATGTTCAGTATTATTGCGACCGTATGCAGAAGGTTTTTCAGTAATTAAGCCAGATCAATCTTTAGGAGAATGGAATGACCAAAATCACCTTCATCGGCGCCGGCAGTCTCGAGTTTACCTCCAACCTCGTCCGCGACATCCTGACCTTTCCCTTGTTGGAAGACGCGCACATCTTTTTGATGGATATCAACGCCGAGAGGCTGGAATTTGCAAACCAGGCAGTGATCAGGTTGATCGAGGCGGGTAAACGCCCGGCAACCGTCACGGCCACCCTGGACCGGGTGGAGGCCCTCAAAGGTGCAGACGTGGTCCTGACCACTATCCTGGCCGGCAGCCTCGATGTCTGGCGGCATGATATCGAGATCCCCAAGAAATATGGCGTAGACATCAATGTAGGGGATACACGCGGCCCGAGCGGAATTTTCCGATTTTTACGGACCCTGCCGCTGATGTTGGAAATCATCCGCGATATGGAGAAATACTGCCCCAATGCCGTATTGCTCAACTACACCAATCCGATGGCCATGCTGTGCGGTGCCCTTCAGCGCCAAACTCATATTACCGTCACAGGCCTGTGCCACTCCGTCCAGGGAATTGCCAGAAGGCTGGCCGGCTGGATCGGAGTGAAATACGAGGATGTAAATTACGTTTGCGCGGGAATTAACCACCAAGCCTGGTATCTAAAATACGAGGTTGACGGCCAGGATGCCTATCCACAAATCCATAAAGCCATCACGGAAAACCCGGTGGTCTACAATGAAGAACCGGTCACCAATGAGATCTACCTGGCGCTTGGTTACTATGTGACCGAATCGAGCGGACACAACTCTGAATACAACTGGTGGTTTCGCAAACGGCCTGACCTGATCGAAAAATACTGCACACATGCCACCGGCTGGAATCCCGGCGAATACGCCATTAATGTAAAGAAATACCAGAATATTGATACCAACTGGAAGGATATTACCAGGCAAAAATTGTCGACACCATTGACTCCGGCGGATCTTCAACGCGGCCAGGAGTACGCAGCTTTCATCGTTAATGCGTTAAAGAGGAGGCGAGCCCTTCAAGTTCAATGGCAATGTTCCCAATACGAAATTAATAACCAATTTGCCGGACGGCGCATGTGTGGAGATCCCGGTATATGTGGACAAGAATGGTTTTCACGCCATCCACGTGGGCGTACTGCCGCCCGAGTGTGCGCTTCTGACCCAACTCTCTAGCGGTATCGAGGAGATGGCCATCACAGCCTCCATTACCGGCGATCCGGTCATGGTTTATCGTGCCATTTGCCATGACCCTCTGACGGCCTCTGTTCTGTCCCTGGCCGAGATCAGGCAAATGACAAACGAGCTCTTCGCCCAACACAAGAACTATCTGTCCTCAATTTAAAACCCATAAGGTGTAACGGTGAGAAGAGTGAAAGCCTATTCCTTTGCAGACAAATTGGACTTGTGGGGAGTGGACCATCCAGCCACTTATCCTGAAATGCTGCTGGATTTTATAGAAACCCTGGCGGAGAACCAAACAGCACCGGCGTTGGCGCAAAGCCTGGATGAGCTGGAAGCCCGTCGGACACCCTTGAAGATGCAGCTTCGCCATTCCCTTGGGTTGGATCCATGGCCGGAGCGGACGGCGCTACACGCCCGGATTGTAGGCAGGCTGGACCGGCCGGGTTATCATATTGAAAAACTGGTCTACGAAGCCTGGCCCGGCTTACCTGTGACGGCCCACCTGTATATCCCTGACCGCCTGAAAGAACCCGCCCCTGGCCTGGTATACGCGTGCGGGCATTGGGTAGAGGCGGCAAAATTGGCGCCAATCGTCCAATCCTTCTGCGCTTCGGCGGCTGCCCTGGGAATCGTCACCCTTGTCTACGATCCGATTGGCCAGGGGGAACGGCTGGAAAGCTGGCATGATCACGGAAATCTGGCTGGATTACTCATAGGCCGATGCCAGTTGGGATGGATGGTCTGGGAATCCATTCGCGCATTGGAATATTTATTAAGCCGCCCTGAAGTCAACCCTGAAAAGATCGGTATGACCGGTGCGTCCGGAGGCGGTCTGAACACATTATTTACAACGGCAATAGAAGAGCGTTTCGCCTGTGCCATTCCGGTGGCTTACCCGTGTACTTTCTTCGCAGCGGTGAAGGCGGAACGGGATTTAAATTGGGAAGATGGTACGGATATCTGTAACCAGGTGCCCAAAGTGATGAGTTACGCAGAAATGTCGGATATTGCCAGCCTTTTCATTCCCAAGCCTTATATGATCCTTTCGGGCCGGCGCGACGAGATTTTCCCTATTTCTGGGGCGCGGCAAATTGCAGCAGCTATTGCTCACAACTATTACTTAGCCGGGGTGCCGGAGCGTTTTCGTTTCATTGAATTCGACGAGGAGCATGGCTACCAGGCAAGCCTGCGCGAGTCTGCTTATGGCTGGCTCAAGCGTTGGTTATCCGGGGAGGGAGATGGCTCACCAATTCAAGAACCTGCGTTGGACATACTTCCCAACCCCTATCCCGTGGATTATATGGTCCCGCCCATTCCCACCCCTGGCAATGTGCGATGCCAGAGCCCGACATTGACACCCGTCCCAGGATCTCTGCCGGGTTTCTGTTTTCCGCCAGATCAAAGGATCCAATGCAAGACGATCATTAGCGTGAAGATCAGAGAAATAGCTGCAGGAATACCTGAGGCTCTACCCGTTCCTGCCAGATCGGCAGATCTTTCTGCCTGGCAGGATGAGATCAAGGAACAAATCCGGAATGTCCTCGGCCCATTTCCATCTAAAGGCCAGTTGAAAACCCGCTTATTCAACCAGGTGTGGGAAGACGGAATGATGGCCGAACGGATCAATTTTCAAAGCGAAGCCGGCATCACGATACCCGGTCTCTTCATTATGCCCGAGGAATGGAAGCTGCCGGTGCCTTTTGTCGTATATGCAGGCGAATGGGGGAAAAAACAGGGCATTCGTTCAGGCTTGATCGAAGGATTGGTTCGGGCCGGTTATGGCGTTTTGGCCATTGATGTACGCGGAGTGGGCGAAACAGCCACATCGGACTTTGAAGCTGCCACAAATTCATTAATGTTGGACCGGACATTGTTCGGCCAGCGGGTATTCGATGTCATTCGGAGCGTGGATTTTCTATGGGAGCGTTGTTACCTGGCCCCACAAATTGATAAAGGAAGATTGGCCATTGTTGGTGAAGGCATCGGCGGATTGTGGGGACTTTATGCCGCGTCCCTGGATGATCGGGTGGCGGCAGTGGCGGCCCGGAATTCACTCTTCTCTTATCAAGCTTTGCTCGAACCCAAGGTACATTACCCTGCGAGCGTATATTTATTCGATGTGCTCAGGCATTTTGACCTGGCGCACGTCATAGCTTCTTGCGCCCCTCGCCCCGTATATTTGCAGCCGGTGGACGGTTTGCGGCAAGCCTGTCCAAAACGCCAGGTTATACCTGCGCTAAAACCAGCGGTGGAAGCATTTTCACATAGTCATGCTGTAGGCGGTGGTTTCAGAATTGCCACACGGGTAGGCGAGCAGAGTATCACTGGATGGCTGGATGAAATGTTGCACTCTTGAAGGAGATGGGAAAAAAGAAATCATGACTCAAAAACCGGTCACGGAAACAAAGTATGAAAATTTGCTCGTAAGTATTTTCCAGACGAACGAGGCGTTAGGTACGGCTGCCGCTGAAGAGGCGACCCACATCCTTCAACAATCAATCTCTGAAAAAGGGGAGGCGAATGTCATCCTGGCTACAGGTAATTCGCAGCTAACCTTCTTAAAGGCTTTGAGGACTGCGTCTGTTGAATGGTCGAAAATAAATATTTTTCACATGGATGAGTATATCGGCCTGGACCCCTCCCATCCTGCCAGTTTTCCATTCTTTTTATGGCAGCATATCCTGAACTATATACAACCAAAAACTTTCTTTCCGGTTCCTCCAAGCTCACTACAGAACGCAGAGGCTGTGTGCAGGGATTACGAAAAGCTGTTATTTTCCCATCCGGCGGACCTGTGCGTGATGGGAATCGGTGAAAACGGACATATCGCATTTAATGATCCACCTTATGCCGATTTCAAGGATCCTTGCCGGGTGAAAATCGTCAAGCTGGCTGAGGCTTCGCGCCGCCAACAGGTAGGAGAAGGGCATTTCAAGTCCATTGAGGAGGTGCCAACCCACGCGATTACATTGACCATCCCGGCATTGCTGGCTGCAAGCCAACTCCTGGTTCTTGTGCCGGAAGAGCGAAAATCCGAGGCGGTTTTTCGTTCCTTGACCGGTCCGATCACTGAAAAATGCCCGGGCTCGATCCTGCGGACGCTCCATCACGCTCATTTGTGCCTGGATACGACTCTGCTCAAAAGATTCTTGCTCAAATCCAAGGATAGAAGATCATGGATAAAATGCGTTTTCCGTCAAATTTTGTGTGGGGTGCTGCCACCGCGGCCTACCAGGTCGAAGGCGCCTGGAACGAAGACGGCAAAGGCGAATCCATCTGGGACCGTTTCAGTCACACACCCGGCAAGATCACCAACGCTGACACCGGCGACGTGGCCTGTGACCACTACCACCGCTACACGGAAGACATCGCCTTGATGCGCCAAATCGGATTGAAAGCCTATCGATTCTCGATCTCCTGGCCCAGGGTGCTGCCGGGTGGTTTCGGGAGGGTCAATCCTGCCGGAATGGATTTTTACGACCGGCTGGTGGATGGCCTGCTGGCAGCCAATATTGAGCCGTTCATCACCCTCCATCATTGGGATTTTCCTCAAGTTCTTCATGAAAAAGGTGGATGGATCAGCCGGGACAACCTGCATTACTTTGCCGATTATGCTGCCTTGATGGTCAAACGCCTGGGAGATCGTGTCCGCCGCTGGGCTACCTTGAACGAACCTCGTGATATTGCCCTCTCTGGTTACGGGAGTGGAGACCATGCTCCCGGGGTGCCTGGCGATTGGAAATCAGTCTACCAGGTGACCCACAACCTGCTGGTGGCGCATGGTTTGGCTGTCCAAGCCATCCGCGCGGCCAACCCGGCACTTGAAACAGGCATCGTCCTGGACCTGTGGGGTGTTGACCCAGCCAGTAACGACCCCGCCGATGTAGCCGCGGCGGAGCGGGTCTGGAAAAGCCAGCGGATCACGTTTCTCCATCCCATATTTAACCGGCTACTACCAACCAGCGATGATCGATACGATTGGCGATCTTTTCCCGGAAGTCAAACCGGGCGACATGGCCCTGATCTCACAAAAACTTGATTACATTGGGATCAATTCCTACTCCCGCACCGTGGTAGGTGCAAAGGGGATAGTCAAGAAAGTCCCGGGTTCGGAATATACCGACATGGGCTGGGAAATTTGCGCCTCGTCTTTTCGCAGGACATTAAAGCGCATCACCAATGAATACAACCTGCCGCCCATTTACATTACGGAGAACGGGGCTGCTTACCAGGATACTCTTGACGCGCAGGGGAAGGTCTTCGATGAGCTTCGCATCGATTATTTACGCCAGCATATCACCGAAATACGATTGGCCATGCAGGAGGGTGTGGACATCCGGGGTTATTTCGTGTGGTCCCTGATGGATAATTTCGAGTGGGCATTCGGTTATACTAAGCCCTTCGGGGTTATCCACGTGGATTTTGATACGCAAAAGCGGACCATAAAGGCCAGCGGCGAGTGGTATGGTCGAGTAATTGCTTCCAATACTGTGGTCCATTAGATCTACCTGATTTTGAAATACTAATTGATCGCTCAAATCTGGTGCCTTTGTAATAGGAATAAATATGGAACTGACTCGTGTAATCTTGCATGCTGATTATCAGGTTGGTCCAGTGGATCCCCGGATATTCGGTGGTTTTTTGGAACATATTGGCCGCGCCGTATATGAAGGGGTATATGACCCAAAATCCAACCACGCAAATGAACACGGTTTCCGGAAGGACGTCTTAACCCATCTCCAAAAATTGGGCTTTACAGCTATGCGCTATCCAGGAGGAAATTTCGCCTCGGGTTATCATTGGATGGATGGCGTTGGACCACGTTCCGCCCGGCCGGTCCTACAGGAATTAGCTTCGCTCAGCATTGAGCCCAACCAGTTTGGGACGGACGAATTCATCCAGCTTACCCGGCAAATGAACTGGTCGCCGATGATCGCGGTTAACCTGGGAACAGGGACGCCGGAAGAAGCCCGCAATTGGGTGGAATATTGCAATGGGCCTGTTGGGACGAAATTCTCCAACCTTCGCACCGGGAATGGTTCGGTCGAACCATACAGCGTAAAACTATGGTGCCTCGGGAACGAGATGGACGGGCCCTGGCAGCAAGGGCACGTCCCTGCTGACCAGTATGCGATTCGTGCACAGCAAGCGGCCAAGCTCATGAAGGATACCGATGCTTCGATTGAACTGGTCGTATGCGGTTCAGCAGAAATCGGCCTGCCCACTTATATGGAGTGGGACCGGACCGTACTCGAGTATATCGGCGATTATGCCGATTACATCAGTTTGCACAGGTATGTCGGCAATGTAAACGGGGATACGGCCGATTATTTGGCGGTCACCAATTCCATTGATCAGCAGATCGAAGTGATGGACGGTCTCTGTCGTTATGTCCAGGCCAAGACCCGCAGTCATAAAAGATATTACCTGGCCTTCGATGAATGGAATGTATGGTACAGGACCCAAAATGCTGAAAGTGTTAACGGCCATGGAAAGGTTGCCCAGCACCTGGTTGAAGAAGAATATAACCTGGAAGACGCATTGGTTGTAGCCGGGTTCCTAAACAGCATCATCCGTCACGCGGATGTCGTCAGGATCGCCAATCTCGCCCAGATCGTCAATGTTATCGCTCCCATCCTTACTCGCGGGGACGAGGTACTCCTCCAGTCAATTTACTATCCGTTTCTGTTGTATTCACAACGCCGTGAAGGCGCTGCATTACAAACAGTAGTTCGAGGCCCCGGTTACGAGAGTAAGAATTATGGATTTGTGAAAAATATCGATGCCTCGGCCATATTGGGAAATAATGTCTTGCATGTCTTCCTGATCAACCGCAGCGAAAGTGAGTCTGCCAGTGTTGAAATAACCCCTACCGGTATGAGCCTGAAATCTGTCCGGTCGGCGGAAATAGTGACCGGTTCTTCTGCGGCAGCCCGTAACACCTTCGAAGAGCCGGATAAGATCCACGATCAGGAATTTAGTGACATCGAATTGACCAGCCAAAAGGCGACCGTGGAATTGCCTCCACTTTGCATCGTGGCAATTTCCTTTGAAATCGACGATAACGGCACAACCATCCAAGAAATTCCATAGAAAATCACCTGGAGGAACAAAGTATGAACCCAGAAAGCTATTTTTTGCGGGTAGCCCGCCAGACACCGACCGAGTTCTGGATCAACAACCCCACGCGTGAACAGACCGACATGGCCATCTCAAATGGTGCTTCCGGATGTACGAATAATCCATCATATACACAAAAGATGTTGGATCATCCGGCAGAAGGTGACTATGCCGGGAAAATTCTGGATGAAATCGCCCAAAGCGGAGAAACCGAAAACGAGGCGATTGCGGAGTTTCAGCGCCGGTTGGTCAAACCGATTGCTGACAAATTTCTACCAATATTCGAGCGTACAGCTGGACACAAGGGGTTTGTCTCGATCCAGGGAGACCCCATTCATGAGGAAGACCCGGATATCATCATTCGGGAAGCGCTGCAAAACCGAAAGGTTTCTCCCAACATCTGCTGCAAGATACCTACTACAGAGGCGGGGTTGAAGGCGATGGAATATCTCATCAGCCAGGATGTCCCCCTGAATGCCACCGAGATTTTTGCCATCCGGCAGGGAATCGTGTTGTGTGAGACATACCAGCGGGCCAGTCGGAAGTATGGGAAAACGCCCCAGTTATACATCTCCCATATCGCCGGGATCTATGATGACTACCTTCAGAACTTTGTCGGAAAAGAGAATATTGAAATCTCACCGGATGTTCTCTGGCAGGCCGGCCTGGCAGTCGCACGTAAACTATATCAGATCATAGAAGAGCGGCACTATCCCGGGATTTTTATCGCCGGAGGCGCCCGAGGATTGCACCATTTTACGGAGATGGTTGGAGGCAAGGTTTGCTGCACGATCAACTGGGAAGGTACTGCAGATAAGCTCCTGGCCCAGAACCCTCCGGTGGTATACCGCTTGTTCAATCCCGTCCCGCAGAAGGTAATCGATGAATTGATGGAAAAATTGCCTGATTTTAAACGCGGATATTTGGAGAATGGTCTCGAGATTAAAGAATTCGAAAGTTTCGGACCGGTCTGCCTGTTCCGCAAAGCCTTCACCGGGAGCTGGAATCGAGTTCTCGATTTGATCCGTGAAAGACAAAAAGTCTTGTAAAGCCGGTGTAGGCAGCTACCGCCAACTCACCCTACCTTGCGACAACAAAATCCTAATTCAGCATAATTCTCTCCAAGAAATCCCGTCCATCTTATGCTATCTTGAATGAGTGAAAGTTGCCTTTCACCCCTCATCTAATGAACAATTCTTCACAGAGAACACCGTCCCCGGCAATTATCCTGATCGAAAACGATTCTGTCACGTTGGAACTATACCAACGGGAATTGTGCAAGGATTTTACGATTTTTGCGTTCACGGAAATTAAAGGTGTTTTGGAAGTCCTGGCAACCAAGGATATCCGGGCAGTTGTGATCGAGCCCGAAATCGATGCCAAAAAGGGATGGGATCTGATCCATACCGTCCATGCGTCATTCCCTGACCGGTTTATTCCTGTAATCGTTTGCAGCACCCGTGATAACTGCAATATCAGTCCATCATTGGGAATTACGAAATATTTGACCAAGCCTGTCCTCCCGAGGACATTAAGAGAAAAAACTCTTGAAATAATCCAAAAGAAGGATATTTCGCTGAAATAATCATGAATGATTCCCCTTTATTACAAAGCTCAAAGTCCAACCCGGAACGCTACGACACTCATGTGGTGAATGCATGGGTCTCGGAGAATCAATTCATTTCCCGCCCTCCGGATGTAACCGATCTTCCATCCCTGGCACAAGCCCGGAAGGTCCTTCCGGATCCATTCTGGGCCGGACATGCCTCAACAATTGCCTGTTATTGGCGGGCGTGGGAACTGGCTTTTAATAATCTGAAACAACCCAGCGCAGAGAACGGTTTTGCCGCGAACTTTATAGACACTGCCTTCAACGGCAACCTGTTTATGTGGGATTCGTGTTTCATAACTTGCTTTGGAGTTTATGGGCGACGTGTTTTCGATTTCCAGAGAACTCTGGATACGTTCTATCGAAAACAACACCCGGACGGATTCATTTGCAGGGAGATCACGGAAACAGATGGAGGGGATTGTTTTACAAGATTCGATCCTTCCAGCACCGGACCCAATGTACTGGCCTGGGCCGAATGGAACTATTTCAAGAAATCCGGTGACATGAAACGGTTGGAAGCGGTCTTTCCGCCCCTGGTGGCCTACCATGATTGGACCCGCAAGTATCGCACCTGGCAGGATGGATCTTATTGGTCGACAGGCTGGGGGATGGGTATGGATAATCTGCCTCGCCTCAAACCAGCTGACAATGTTGCCTGGGACAATGGCCATCTGACCTGGGTGGATGCCACTTTCCAGGCGGCCCTGTCAGCCAAGATCCTGTTCCAGATGGCTGTTCTTCTTGGAAGGCGAGCTGAGGTTGCTCTTTTGAACGAAGAGCTCGAACGGTTGAGCAAATATTGCAACACCCACCTATGGGATGAACAGAATAATTACTACTACGACCGCTTCGCAAACGGGGAATTATCCCGGGTAAAACACATCGGCGCCTACTGGGCGTTGTTGGCGGGGTGTGTTCCTGAGGATAGGCTGCCCGCTTTTATAGCGCACTTGGAAAATCCATCCGAATTCAAACGGGTGCATCGCATCCCGGCCCTCTCGGCGGCCGACCCTGGTTTCAGCAGCACAGGTGGCTATTGGTGCGGAGGGATATGGGCTCCGACGAATTATATGGTTCTGGAAGGATTGGCTGCAACCGGGTGGAATGAACTTGCCCATGAGATTGGAATAAACCACCTGGAAAATGTAGTCAAGGTGTTCGAATCAGATGATATCCGCTGGACGGGCGCGGAGCAGTTTCGCCAATATTTTCAACTCACCGATCTGAAATATGATGACAAACACACCCTTTGGGAAAACTACGCCCCGGATTTCATAACACCAGGCAGCCATTCCAAGCCGGGCTATGTCGGTTGGACCGGCATTCCCCCTATTGCTGTGCTGCTGGAAGATGTGTTTGGGCTTAACCAGGATGCCGTCTCGAACCGGTTGACCTGGCACATCAGACTCACTGACGAACATGGCGTGCGGCGCTATCCGTTTGGCTCAACAGGATTATTGGATTTGAAATGCAGTCCTCGCAACTCGCAACGAGAAAAACCATTGATCGAAGTCCATTCGAATGTTCCATTTACTCTGGAAATGATCTGGGAAGGAGGAACTGAAACAGTGAATATAGTGAACGGATCCGAATAATCTGGACAATCGTAAGGAGAGGAGAATCGACCTGGAGAAGATCCCTAATCCCAACCGCTCACATTTGTCGTGCATCCCTAAAACCATATGATAAGGAAAGAGGATACGATGAACAAAAAAATAATTTCCATGACAATTGCACTACTGGTAATCACCTCCATGGCCCTGTCTGCCTGTGGAGGCGCCAAGCCGACTGCAGTTCCGCCGACTGCTGCCCCGGCAACGGCGGCTCCAGCAACATCCGCCCCGGCAACTGCTGCTCCGGCAACTGCCGCCCCTGAACCGGTCACACTGACGATATGGCATAACTGGGGACCTGATGATGCCAAGGGCCCTGCCATGAAATCGATCATTGCCGATTTCAATGCAGCCAATCCCGATGTCATTGTCACAGACCAGGTCTATGTCGACGCCGATATTCCCTTGAAATTGGAGACTGCCTCCGCTGCTAAACAGGAACCAGAGCTGGTCTTCAGCGGCGCGATTGGTAGTGCCATGGACTGGGTAAAAAATGGTGTCTGTCGTTCCGGTTAACGACCTGATCAGCCAATGGGGTATGGGCAGTGACAGTTCCTGGATTCGGCCATCTCCCAATACACCGATACGGAAGGGAAGTGATTGCCTTCCCCATCGAAGGGTTCACCTGGCCGATCTGGTATAACACGAAGGTCTTCAAGGCTGCCGGCGTTGAAATTCCCAAGACGACCGATGAGTCTGATCGCTGCTGCCAAGAAGCATTCGCACCGCCGGTTACGGTGGCCCCTTTATCGCAAGCGGTGCTGATGATATGGGTGGATATGTTTTCCAACTCATCCTTCAGTCTGCGATGACCGATGACGAAGCCAAGGCATCCATGGGCAAGGGCGATTGGACCATTCCGAATGCCATCAAAGGCGTGGAGCTGTTCGTCCAATTGCGTGATGCAGGAGTATTCGTGGATGGCGTCGAAGGCGTTGACTATGCCGGTGCCGAAGCAAAATTTGGCGAAGGTAAAGTAGCCATGTGCCATTATGGCGCCTGGGCATTCGCCGATGCAGCCATGAAGCCGCTGATTCCGGATATCCAAATCGGTGGCTTCCCACTCCCGGCGGGCTCACCCCACAAGGCCCCGTTTACTATAAGGCGTTTTCTGCCAAGGGAATTTTCGTGACCCCAACGGTGCGGCCAAGATGGATGCAGTCGCGAAATTCATCAAGTTCATTTTCAAGCCTGAAATGATCGCCCGGTTCGTAGAGCAGGCCGGAATGAACCCGTCCATCAATGGTGTGAAGGTAGATGAAAGCAAGCTCAACCCTCTCTTTGCCCAAACACTTGACATGGACGCAGAAGTTGTCATAATCTCTGACGGCTATATGCCCGGAGCCGTCAAGACAGACTTTGCCCGGATCACCCAGGAAGCTTTACACCTGGAACGACGGCGGAAAAGCTTCTGGCAGACTTGAAGCTGCTTACGACGCGATGAAATAACAGCCTTTCCCCTTCCCTTAGGAATGGGGTACGGAATGAGACCCCGTACCCCATTCCCTCTGAGGTCCCCCATGTCTTCTTCAGAGACGGCGATCCCGGTCGTAAAAAAGAATTTATCCAAGCTCGAGTATAACCTGAGCAACGCCAGGAGACGCCGGGTAACATTCGTTATCCTGGTGTTCCCGGCATTGGCGTGGTTTTTGTCCTTTATGCTTTGGCCATTGCTGAACATGTTTTATCTCAGCACCATGCGAATGGAATGGATTGAATTTACCCAAGAATTTCATTTTCCTGGATAACTTCGTCAGGTTATTTAATGATCCAAAGATCGGCATAGCACTCCGTAATACCGGGACGTACATGCTGGTGGCCATCCTTGGGGTGGTTCCATTTGCCTTTATGCTTGGTTTCTTTCTGAGCCTGCGAAAACCGGGGTATCGCATTCTTCGGACCATCTTTTTTTCCCCGTCAATGCTTTCGGTCGCCGCCCTGGCGATGATCTTTCTGGGGATTTATCGCCCGGATGGCATGTTGAACTCGTTTCTGAACTCAATAGGAGTTGCTTCCACCAACCGGGTCTGGCTGATGAATAAGTCAACCGCCCTTTTTTGCCTTATTGCCATCGATATTTGGGGTGGGATTGGGTTCTACAGTGTGCTGTTCTTTGCGGCGTTTGCCAGCCTGCCGGAAGAGTTGTATGAAGCTGCCATGCTGGATGGCGCCGGCTATTGGACAATCCTGTGGAAGATCGCATTTCCGCTCATGATCGATTTCATCGGGATCGTGATCGTCCTCCAATTCCTTGGTATCCTTTCCGGGGCAGCCTATATGATCCTGTTGACGAACGGCGGCCCGGGAACCGCAACATTTACCCTCGGATTCTATTTATACGATCAGGCGTTCCTTTCCCACCGGTTGGGATATAGCCAGGCAATCGGCGTCATGCTCTTTTTCATCGGCATTGTTGCCATACATTCTGATCCGCCGGATTACCTCGCGGTTGGCGAATTATTAAGGGACTTGAACATGCTTACCCGGATTGCTAGATTTCATTCGAAAAGAATTAAGGAAAGGCGCCGATCCTTTTGTGATCGGAGGATATATATTTTCGCTCCTCTATGCAATCTTGATCATCATCCCTCTATACTTTGTCATCGTCTCTGCTTTTAAAGACAATTCCCAGATCATCTTGAAGCCATTGGCTTTGCCTACGGCGTTGAATTTCTCGAAATTCATCCAGGCCCAGGTAAATGTCAACGTGTTGCGGGCTGGATTGATCTCCATCTTAATCACCTCCGGCGCTGAAGCTCTTGACCCTTGTCCTGGGGTTTCCGGCCGCTTATGCGGTTGCCCGCATCCGAACCCGGTTAGTCTCCAATCGTCGAATCCATTTTCAGCCTGGGATCCTCATCCCCGGACTGGCGATCCTGATGCCGATCTACACGATGACAGCCAAAGCCGGTTTGCTCTACCATCCCATTGCCCTGGTGATCCTTTACCCGGCTTTCAACCTGCCCTTAACGATGATCCTTTTATCCGGATTCATGCGGAAGCTGCCGCGTGAACTGGAGGAGAGCGCGGTGATTGACGGCGGGAATGTCCTCCAAATCATTTTTTATTTATTTTTCCCGATCTGCATACCGGGAATCGTCACTGTGCTGGTATTGAATTTCATTAATATTTGGAATGAGTATTTATTCGCCTTGATCCTGATGGATTCCAATAATCGCACCATACAACTTGCACTTGGCCTTGCTCAGGGCCAACCAGCGCTCGATTGACTATGGTTTGATTGCTGCGGGTGTCTTGATCAGCATGATCCCAGTCTATATCGTGTTCATCTTCTTCCAGGAAAAAATCATGCAAGGCATGCTGGCTGGAGCGGTCAAAGAATAACCCTTATCTAAGGTTAGCGATATTTATGCGCTTATATAGCAGTTCCTTGAGGATCAATTTATGCCTATTCATCATGCATTCCTGAAGGTAAACCAGAGTCAAATTCATAACCTGGCTGGTGAGGTGATCAGCCTTCATGGGGTTGGCCTGGGTGGCTGGATGAACATGGAGAACTTTATTACCGGTTTCCCGGCCAATGAAAACGCTTTTCGCCAGGTTGTTTATCGGGCTCTAGGGAAGGAAAAAGCAGATTATTTATTCGAACGCTATCTTGAATATTTTTTTACAGATGCGGATGCGGCCTTTATCCGCTCGCTGGGCATGAACCTGGTCCGTTTACCGTTTAATTATCATCACTTTGAAGACGACATGAATCCCATGGTGATCCGCGAATCCGGTCTGCAACATCTTGACCGGGTGGTCAAGATCTGCGCCGATCACGAGATTTACACCATTCTCGACTTACACGCCGCCGCAGGATACCAAAATCAGGACTGGCATTCTGACAACCCTTCCAGGCAGGCGTTTTTCTGGCAGCATAAGCATTTCCAGGACCGGGCCGTTTGGTTATGGGAAAAAATCGCCGAGCACTACAAGGACAACCCATGGGTGGCGGGTTATAACCCACTTAATGAACCTGCCGACCCTACCGGAGAACGATTGGATCTATTTTATCGGCGGGTAGTCGACGCAATCCGCAAGATCGACCCGGATCACATCATATTTCTAGACGGAAACCGCTACTCCCAGGACTTTTCCGTACTCGGCCAACCCCTGCCGAACGTTGTTTACACCTTCCATAATTATGCCGTACCGGGGTTTATCGATGGCGGAGATTACCCGGGTTATTCACGCGGCGAATACTTCGATAAGTCAGTGGTGCACGATAAATTGCTGAAGACGTGCCAGTATATGCTCGAAAACCAAACCCCCATGTGGGTCGGGGAGTTCGGCCCGGTTTATACGGGCGACCCACAAAAAGATGCCATGCGCTACAGGCTTCTCGAAGATCAACTCTCGTTTTATAGAGAGTTGGGAGCTCATTGGTGTCTTTGGACGTATAAAGATCTAGGATTACAGGGGGTGATTGCCTTGCGACCCGAGTCAAAATGGATCCAAAAAATCAAACCTATCCTGGAGAAGAAAGCCATCCTGGGCGTCGATTCTTGGGGTGGATTGGATAAGGATGTCCGACATATCATGGATCCCATCGAGCAGACCTTCGATGAATTCTTTCCAAATTACAAGCCATTCCCATTTGACAGCCATTGGCAGATAAACCGGACCGTCCGCCACATCCTGCTGGCCGAACCTTTGATGGAGGACTTTTATCCACTGCTGCAAGGTCTGGATCTGGCAGAAATCGATGAATTAATGGGTAGTTTCCGGTTCGAATGCTGCTCTCCACGTCATACCCTTGTTGAGATCATAAGAAAAGAGCAGCAGGTTGCTCCAAGGGAGCAACAGGGTTCCAGACTAAAACCAAGTGAGGTGTAAATGCCAGGGATCAGTCCAAACCGTTATCTGGAACTTGACCGGGATTTTCAAAAGGTCCTGGACGTGCTTTCCGAATGCCCAGGAATCGATAAAAACCTGGCAGTACCGCCGAACGAATTTGCTCGTCGCCAGTCCGCTACATGGCAGGCGCTGGAGCAAGCCGGTCTGGATGCCGGTTTCGTTTTCTCGGATGAACACTATGACGGGGACGTGCCTTATCTGGGTGGGAATACCAACATTACCATCGAGCAGGTAGCCGGAGCCATCGGGAAAACTGGTTTCCACGTGATCGCCGGTCTTGAAGGCGGTTATGTATCCGAGCAGTTGGCCGGTAGAGCCGGCGCCAAAGTTCATAAGGCTGAGCTGCTCCAACTGGCTGATGAAAAATACCCTATCCGGGCGGAACGGCTTGAGGATGTGCTCGAAGAGACAGCCGGGCGGAAAGTCAGTCGCATTGGCCTGTTGACTCCTCGGCAGGTGATACCAAGCGGCATCGTAGATGCGCTGGAGAAGATCGTTGGCCACGAGAACCTGGTGGATGCCCAGGAGCTTTACCAGCGCATTCGTTACGAGAAATCCGATATCGAGATGGCGCTGATTCGGGATGCAGCCATCATCGGAGACGTCATGCTGCGTTGTATGCTGGCCGTGCTACGCCCGGGGCAGCTCGAGACTCAGGTGGCCGGCTGGGCATATTGGGCCGCCAAGGAGCTTGGATCAGAGGAAAACGGCTGGGACGTGATGGTCACCTCTGGCGAGGCCAACCGCACCTTGATTGGCAAAGCCCTTAACCGGCCGATCCGCGCCGGTGACCATGTCCACCTGGGCGTGGCCCCCAAACGCGACGGGCTGAACGCTTGCGTGCGCAGGTCGTTGATCGCCGTCGATGACCAATCTCAGGTAACTCCCGGCCAGCGGTATTGGTTCGATTTTCTCGAAGAGGCTTATCGGGTGGGGGAGGCAGCCTATCGCCGGATAGCCAAAGAAAAGCTACCCGCCAGGCTGCAAGAGCAGGCCCTGGTCGATTTCTTCGCCGCCCATAGCCCGGAAGTATCCAAACGCTATGGCAAAACCATCCAACTGGAAACACTAAAGCCTTATACCGGCACCCACAATGCCGGCTACACCGAATGCCAGGAGTTCTTTGGCGCCATTACCCTGGACTCGACCGAACCGTTGGGAAAACAGATCGTCACCATGCTGGATGTCGCCATCCGTGGTATCGGAGACCATTGGAATGAAGTGATCCTTCCCGATCTAGATTACCTCGTCATCGAGAATACGCTCGGCAAGTTCGGTGAGCGGGTCGAAAACTTCAGTTCGCTGCCGATTAACGTGCAGTCACTTGTTGGGAAGGGTATTTAGTCATGCACATCGGTAAATCTTGTTGCCCGGCTCAAACCAGGAGGGATATTCGATGCCAGCAATGAGTTCGGAAAAGAAGCTCGAAGTGGAGCAGGCTGCTTACCAGATCCGGCGTCTCTCGATTGAAATGATCACCTATGCAAAGTGGGGCCACCCGGGTGGTTCGCTCTCGCTGGCAGATATCCTGGCAGTCCTGTATTTCCAGGTCATGAATACCGACCCCCTGAAACCAAAGTGGGAAGGACGCGATCGATTGATCTTATCCAAGGCCCATACCTCCCCGGCCTTATACGCTGCCCTGGCCTTGAAGGGTTTTTTCCCGCTGGAGGATATTTATACTTACTGCGAGCCGGAAGGCCTGGAGGGCCATACCGATATGACCCGTACGGCCGGGATCGAATCGTCCGGAGGACCACTTGGGATGGGCCTTTCCGTAGCCGTTGGATGCGCTTATGGTCTGCGACTGAAGGAGAATCCCCGCTCGCGTGTATTCTGCCTGCTGGGGGATGGGGAGTTGAACGAAGGCAACGTCTGGGAAGCTGCCATGGCGGCCGCTCACTACCACCTCGACAACCTGATCGCGGTGATCGACTACAACAAGGTCATGGCCAAGGGCTTCGTCTGGGACTTGATGAGCATCGAACCCCTGGCGGATAAATGGACCGCCTTCGGTTGGGATGTGCTTGAGGTGGATGGCCATGACCTGGATGCCCTCGCCGAAACTTTCCACAAGGCACGTTGGACGCTGCCGCGCGGCAAGCCGATCGTCGTGATCGCCCACACAGTCAAAGGTTGCGGTATCGAGAGGGCGGAGTTCAACTACAAATGGCACACGCATGCCCCCGAGCCTGAAACTGCCGATGCGATGCTGCGCGAGCTCTCCCGCCGGTATGGCCGGCCCGAGTTGGGCTACAGCAAGCTGGGTGATGAGCGCGAGAAGGAGAGCTTCTATGGCGGAGAATAACCCGGCACGCCCGCTCGAAATGCGGGATGTTTTCGGCCAGACGCTGGTCCAGTTGGGCAGGGAATATCCCCGCATGCTCGTGCTGGATGCGGATCTGCATACTTCCTCGAAGGCCGGGTACTTCAAGTCTGCTTTCCCGGATCGTTTCATGCAAGTGGGCATCGCCGAACAAAACCTGTTCGGGATCAGCGCCGGGCTGGCCCTGGAAGGGTTCATCCCCTTCCCCTGTACATTTGCGTCTTTCGCCACGCGCCGTGCGCTGGATCAGGTAGCCATCTCGATCTGCTACCCCAATCTTAACGTAAAAATACCCGGATCATATGTCGGACTACCGACCAGCCGGGCAGGCACCTCCCATAACTGCATCGAAGATATCGCCGTGATGCGCTCGCTGCCGAATATGCGCCTGGCCGACCCGGGCGACAGTGCAGACCTGCGTGCCATTATGCGCACCGCCATCGCGACGGACGGCCCGGTCTATTTCCGCGTAGCGCGTTATACCTTCCCGGACCTGTTCGGAGCAGACCACCGCTTCGAGTGGGGAAAGGGGGAACTCTTGCGCCAGGGCAGTGACGTCAGTCTATTTGGAACCGGCATGATGACTTCTTTCTGCGTGGAAGCCGCCATTCTGCTGGAGAAAGAGAACATCAACGCCGAAGTCATCCACCTGGCTTCGATCAAGCCGATCGACCGGGAGTTGATCGCCGCCTCAGCCGGCAAGACCGGCTGCGCGGTATCTGCCGAAAACGCTTCCATTATCGGCGGCTTCGGCTCCGCCGTGGCCGAGGTGTTGGCCGAAACTGTCCCGATCCCGCTGGAGCGTATCGGGGTGCAAGACCGCTTCGTTAACAGCGGGGGCATCGGCGATCTGTTTCGCATTCACAAGATGCTGCCCGAAGATATTGCCAGGGCGGCCCGGACTGTGTTGGCGCAAAAGGCCAGGCGGATGGCATGACATCTAATCCTGCTGATCCAACAAAACCATTCGCGGCCCTACACCAGGATGATGCCATCCGGCTCTTCTCCGACTACCTGCGCGTGACCGGGGTTGCGCATACCAGCCCGGAACCGCAGGGTGACCCGCGCCTGATCGGCAAAAGACTGGGACTGCTCAATGGCTCTTCATGGATCACCCTGTGGGCCAATTACTTCGGGCGAATGTATCTCCCGGGGGTTCATCTGGTCAACGTGGGAAATGAGGCCGTCCAGATCAACTTCATGGAGGCCCACACGGCCGGATCAGCTTCCCTGCCGGCCGCCAACCTGGCTGCCTTCGAGCGGTACGCCATCGATCTGGCGGAATTGGGGCACGTGGATGCAGTGCTGATCACCTGCTCCACCATGAACCGGGCCTATCGACAGGTCCGTGAAGCTCTCAAGCCCTATCGGCATCCCAGTCTTCCAGATCGACCGTCCCATGATGGAACGCGCCGTGGAGCATGGACGGCCGGATCCTGGTTGTTGCCACCCATGGCCCCACCGTGGAAAGCACGCAGGCGCTGCTCCGCGAAGTGGCCGGGGAGACCGGCCGCCCGGTCAGCCTGACCGGCGCCCTGGTGGAGTCGGCCTGGGACTTCTGGCCAGGGGCGAAGTCGAGGAACATAATGCCATTCTGGCGAAGTCCATCCGCCTGCATATGGAAAGTGAAGCAATTGGTTGTGTTGTCCTGGCCCAGCTTTCGATGACGGTCTTTCTCCTGTCCTATCCGGACCCGCTGAAGGAATTCGGGATCCCCGTATTAACAAGCGGGCAATGTGGCTTCGAAGCCGTCCGGAATGTGCTGATCCAGTCAGGTTGAAAAAAAGGCCACTCCATTCTTCCGCCTATACCAAGAGAAAAGGAGATTCCCATGGCTCAATCGATCAAGTGTAATACTCGTTATTACAGGCTTTTCCCATCCACCGGATATCTCGGTTATGGCTTCGAAGAATACGAAGCCGAATTCGCTCGCTCGGCATTCCTGGTGATCGACGTGTATGGCTTGGGTTTTCACCCCGATGACCCTGTCCCGGCTTACAATAAAGATGGTCACGCCGGCGCGGAACGCCCGGCATTGGCCTGGCTGAAAAGCTCGGAGCACGAGGATCGCATCATCAAGACGGCCTTGTTGCCGGCATTAACTGCTGCCAGGGAAATTAACCTGCCGATCATCTATCTCAATAATAGCGCTCCCAAGATCGCACTGAAAAATTCCGAATTCAGTAATGTGCTGAAGCGCCAGCTGAACACGGACATGGAGCATATGTTCGCCGAAAACGAGGTCGACCCAAAGGAATATCATTACGGCGATTCCGACCATGTCAAGATCTCCAAATTGCTTACCCCGCGTGAAAACGAGTATTTCATCCGCAAGCATGTTTACAGCGGTTTTGTCGGCACACGTCTCGACCTCCTTCTGCGCTACCTGGATATTAAGAACCTGTTTGTGGTCGGCTTTTCCGCCGATGCCTGCTTGATGACAACGATCATCGATGCATTGTGGCGGAATTACAAGGCCATCCTGCTGCGGGATTGCACCCTGGCCAATGATTTCCCGGAAGAACAGGCCGAATTGCTGGGAACCCAGCGGATGGTCAAGATGATGGAGAGCCTTTACTGCGTTTCCGTCACTTCCCAGGAATTCATTGAGGCAACCAAGGTTTTTTCCGCTGAAATGGAAAAGGGATAGGAACCTATACAGCCTAATCCGGTCCCCGGAGCAACACTAAATGCCAAAAAGATCCAATTCTGAAAAGAACACAGTCTTCGTCATCCCCCATACCCATTGGGACCGGGAATGGTATGCCACCTTCCAACAATTCCGCATCCGCCTGGTCCATGTTATGGATGCGCTCCTTGACCTGCTTGAACGCGATCCGTCTTATACACATTTCAATTTCGATGCGCAAACCATTATCTTACAGGACTACCTTGAGATCCGGCCTGAGAAGCGTGCAACCCTCGATAAGCTTGTCCGAGAGCGGCGCCTGGGTGTCGGGCCATGGTACGTACTGCCGGACGAGTTTTTGGTCAGCGGTGAATCCCTGGTGCGCAACCTGCTGCTTGGGCATCACATTGCAGATGAGTTCGGCCACGTGCAGAAGGTAGGATATATACCAGATACCTTTGGGCACATTTCCCAACTTCCACAGATCTTACAAGGGTTTGGGATTGCCTTTGCAATGCACTTCCGCGGCTTGGATGAAGGCAATTTAAAATCCGAACTGTGGTGGCAATCTCCGGACGGAAGCCGGGTCTTGTTACGTCACCTGCCGACAGACTTGGGATACGCCAATGCATCTTCCCTGGCGGAAACCGTCCAGGAGGCCGCCTCCGATTTGCGGACCTTCGCCCATTATGAGACTTCTCCGGGCTGGTTCGTCCGTGCTGCTGGCCTTGAACGGAGTCGACCATCTCCCTGCCCGGGAAGACCTCCCAGCGATCCTCGCAACCGCCAATGACCGGTTTGGGGATGAGTTCCGCTTTCGTCAATCTTCCCTGGAAGAATATTTTGATGCCCTTGTGGAAGCCCTGGGCGACAAGCCTTTACAAACGGTCTCAGGTGAGCTGCGGGATGTCAATCGCACCCCCGGTCGGGACAACCGTCTCCTGCCTCATATCCTCTCCTCTCGCATTTACAACAAAATGCAAAACGAGAGAGCCCAGACTCTGCTGGAACGATGGGCAGAGCCTTGGTCAGCCATCGCCTGGCTGGAAGGAGGAGCATATCCGCGGGCATTTCTCTGGAAGGCATGGGAGTGGTTGTTGCAGAACCATCCGCACGATTCGATCGGGGGCTGCAGTATCGACGCGGTCCACGCCCAAATGGAGACGCGCTTCGCCTGGGCTTCCGAGATCGCCGAGGGAATCCTGGGGGAGAACTTCGAAATGCTAAGCCGCCGGATCAACCTCTCAGCCTTGAAAGAAGACGAGGCAGCGTTGGTGGTTTTCAATGGTCTGCCCTGGCCCCTGGAAGGCGGTATCACTGTAGATGTCGATCTTTGGGATTTCTTCATTAATCGGGTGGCCATGCAACGGTCGTCTCTCTCTGCTGAGGGCAGCCTCAAAATGGCTGAATTGGAAGCACCTGAGTTATTCCGCCGCCGGGTGCTCGAACAATGGTATGGCAATCCAACCTTTCTGCCGGATCCAAATTTTCGCGGATTGCGTATCCGTCCACTGGATCAAGAGGGCCTACTCCCGGTGCAGGTGGAAACCATCAGCCGCTCTTGTGTTCTCCGGCCATTGGTCAGCGGGCCCGCCAGTGAACGGAGAGGCGTATGCGTGCGAGCTTCTTTCAATGCTGCCCTGCCTCCTTACGGCTATCAGGTATACGCCGTGTCTCCTACAATAAATCCGAACAAGCCCATCATCGTCGCTCATCCGCACAACTTACTGGAAAACGAGCACCTGCGGGTGCAAATTGCTCCAAATGGCACGTTTAGCCTCGAAGAGAAAGCCAGTGGACAGAAATACACCGGTTTGGGATATTTTGAGGACGGTGGGGATTGTGGAGACGGCTACAACTATTCTTATCCGCTGGAAGATAGGGTGGAAAATACGCTCGGATGCGCCACGCATATCAGCCGGCTGGCCGATGGTCCGGTCTTGCAACGTACACGTATCGATTACGACTGGTCCCTCCCCGAAGGCCTGGATGCCTCAGGGCGAAGAAGAAGTGAAGCCCTCCTGGACTGCCCTCTGACCGTCACCCTGTCATTGGGCGCAGGAAAATCCCCGTCTGGATATCGAGGTGAATTTCGACAACCGAGCCCGCGATCACCGCCTGCGGATGCTATTTCCAAGCGATGTGGATTCACAAGTTTCCCACGCCAGCGCCCAGTTTGATGTAGTCGGACGTCCCATCAAGATTGTGCCAGTCCCTCAAGAGGCCTGGGTGGAGGATGCGCCGGCGACATTTCCTCAGCAAGATTGGGTGGACCTTTCCGATAGCGAGCGTGGGTTGTGCATTATAGTCCGGGGTTTGCCGGAATATGAGGTCCTCGACACCGACCGCAATGAGATCGCCATTACTTTACTTCGAGCCGTGGGCTTTCTGGGAGCGGGCTACGATATGCAGACAGCCAGTGTGGGGGCCGGCCCGCACATTGCCACCCCTGAGGCCCAGATCCAGCGAAAATTGACTTTCTCGCTCTCCGTCTTTCCGCACGCAGGCAGGTGGGACCAGGCGGAGGTCTGGCGGCAGGCATTAATGTTTAATAATCCGCCGCGCGCTTTTATGACCGGAATGGAGAAAAACAGGTCTAACGTTATTTCCCGGTACTCAACCTGCAAGTCGCTCCTTTCTTGCGGTTACAGGTCGGAACGTCATATTGAGTTCCGCCAAGAAGGCTGAATCCGGAGAAGCCTTGGTTTTGCGCTTATATAACCCCTCGGATGAGCGGGCGGAAGCTTTAATACAATTACCTTTTAGCGCCATGGATGTCCAACTCGTTGGGTTGGACGAGAAACCATCATCTCTGCCCGCTAGCAAGAGCCTGCCTGTCCTTGAAACAGGTGGACAGGTGAGGGTCGCCCTGCCACCCCGGAAGATTGTCACCTTGAGAATTCAACGGAAATGAGCCCGGATTTTGAGGCATTGGTCGCTGGCCACATATGCCTGGATATCCAACCCGATTTGAGCAAGACCGGTGAAAAACCTTTCGAAGATACTATTCTCCCCGGCCGGTTGGTGGCTGCCGGGTCGATCCTCTGCTCCACTGGAGGGGCAGTCTCCAATACTGGGCTGGCCTTGAATAAGCTGGGGATTAAAACTCGCCTGACCGGGAAAGTCGGTGATGATTTGTTTGGGCAAGCCGTCTGCAAAATCGTAGCCAATTGCGACCCAGATCTGGCAAATGGGATGGTCTCAGATGCCTTGGTGAGCACATCCTATACTTTAATAATCAACTATCCCAGGGTTGACCGAATCTTCTTCCATTTTCCCGGCGCTAACGATACTTTTCAAGCCGAGGATGTGCCTTTTAAGCTTTTGGAACGTGTCCGTCTTTTCCATTTTGGCTATCCACCAATCATGCGCTCCATGTTTGTCGACCGCGGATCCCAACTGGCAGAAATCTTCCGGCGGGCCAAGGACACTGGCGTAACCACTTGCCTGGATATGGCCTTCCCCGATCCTTCATCGGAGGCCAGTCGGGCGGATTGGCGGGTCATCTTAAAAAACACTTTGCCTTATGTGGATATCTTCCTGCCGAGCCTCGAGGAAATCCTGTTTATGCTCCATAGGCATACATACCAGGAATTGCACCGCACTGTAAAAGGGTCAGGGTTCCTGGCCCAAGTCACCCCGCAATTGGTATCCGACCTTGGCCGGGAATTGATCGGCATGGGAGCGAAAATCGTCGGCTTGAAGCTGGGCGACCGGGGGATGTACCTTCGCACCGGTAATAGGGAGTTGATGAGATCGATAGGGCGGGCCGTCCCATCGAATTCCGATACATGGGCCGGAATGGAGTTATGGGCTCCATGTTTCAAAGTTGAAGTTGCCGGCACAACCGGCTCAGGCGACGCCACGATCGCTGGTTTCCTGGCCGGGTTGTTGCACGGCTTGCCGGTTGAGGAGGCGCTGACCATGGCAGTGGCGGTCGGCGGCTGCAACGTGGAAGCAGCCGACGCTTTGAGCGGAATTCGCACCTGGGAGGATACCTCCAGGCGTGTGGCAGGTGGATGGGAACGTCAATCGTTGGATTTGGATGCCCCAGGATGGCGGCTTGACTACTCTGGCAGTCTATGGCGCGGTCCTTGTGCTTGATGTTCTGAGTTGAGAAGTGTCTGAATATGAAAAACCTAGATTACCGTTTAAAAGAATTCTTACCCCCTACAGGTAGGCATGCCGTGCTGCTGGATACCAGCGCCGGAACTCTCGCTGGGAGTCTTGCCTGGCCTGGAGAATTTCGAGACGACCCTCCGGCCGGTGCTCCCATCCCTTAGAGGGTTTGGTTTGCAGCCCGGGACAATTAAGACACTTGACTAACCTGGACTCGCGCAGATGCTGGCTCTGCTGGCGCGAATGGATTGGACCAACACTTTGCGCGGCGAAACCTTCCCCCTACCTCCGGAAACGGCGACCCATACCTCCATTTTAGAACCGGAAGACGCTCTCACGCTGGGGGCGAGTGGAATGGTGATCAGTTTCCTGTTCGGCTACGAAGAGGCGATCGAGGCGGCCTGTCTGAAAGCCACAGTCCAGCTGGCACTCACAGGGAAAGATTTGGGCATACCGCTGGTAGTGGAAATCTGTCCAGGCGGGCCGCACATTTCCCTGCCTGGCAAAGCCGTGGAATTGGGAGCCTCATTCGCCCTGGAGAGTGGCGCGGATGTAATCATCGTTCCAGATCCAGGACCAGACTCGCTCAAGACCATTGCCGCCATGTTAAGTGTGCCCTGGCTATTCAAACCAGCCTCGATTGGTGCCACTCCAGCCGTATGGGATATCGCTTTTGGCCTGGGTGCAGCCGGTCTCTGGTTGGATCATACCTGGTTAAGGTCCGACCTGCCTCTGGTCGAGTTTGCCGCCCACGTTCATGAAACTCCCGCAAGGATTAGCTAAGTTCTTATGAATAATGGCCTCTCCACCAGGATGGAACGCTTATTCAACCGCCATGGCGATGGACGGGCTGTCTGCGTGGCCGCCGACCACGGTTACATGAGCGATGTCACCCTTAATGTGGTCAACCTGCGTAGCATCGCCAAGGCAGTTGTACGCGGCGGAGTGGATGGTATCTTGCTCAGCCCGGGTCAGGCAATCCGTCTGGCGCCTCTCTTTCAAGGCCGGGATGGTCCGGCTTTAATCGTCCGCGCCGACTGGATGAATATGCCTCGGTTGGAGGGGACCAACATAACTAATGCTGTTCCTCAACAGCCGGCTCTATCACCAAAAGGTGCTCACCGCCGAGCAGGCTTTGAAGCTGGGAGCAACCGCCATTACCATTTATCTCTTCCTTGGTTACGATGACCAGGTGGAGGCCGCCGGGATCGAATCCTGCGCTCGCTTTGCCAGCGAGTGCCGCAAGGTCGGGCTGCCCTGCATCATGGAGCCATTGGCAGTCGGAAGCCACGTAACCAATGCCAATTTCGTAGACATTCTCAACCTGGGGGCGCGCATGTGCATGGAACTGGGTGCGGATGCTCTCAAAATACCTTATACGGGGAATGTGACCTCTTTCTCCCGGTTGGTTTCCATTGCTCAGATCCCCGTATTGGTTTTAGGTGGAGAGCGCCTTGACCGGGACCGTGACGTACTGGAACTCTTTGCAGAAGGGCTGCAGGCGAATTGTGCGGGCTGCCTGTTGGGCAGAAATGTCACCAAGGCGCCGGATCCTGAAAAACTCGTTCGCCAACTTTGTGAGATTGCCCATGAGAATTATTCGGTGAATGAAGCTTATCAAGGTTGGAAAGATGGATGATTGAGAGGTAATCTAAAGAATGCAAGATCTATTACTCGACCACCCCACTCCTGATTTCGATGAATTGTTACGCGTGCTGAAAGGTGATCAATTATCGCGCCGTGTCCATCTCGTTGAAATTGGCATTGACCCCGAAATTCTCCAGGCCATTCAGGAGTTTTGCCTGGATGAACCCTGGGCACTCCCACGCGGCGTTTGTATGCCCGCATCCCCGGATTTAAAATATTATCGTCAAATGATTAATCTTTACTATCGTCTTGGTTACGATTTCGTTCCGCTTTGTCCTATATGGGTGAATAACCCGCCCGGAAAGATCGTTCAGACTGCGGACACGGCTCAAGCTTCGCGCGGAGTGCGGGATTGGGTGGATGAATCCGAGCGCGCTTATCCAATCGTGGCAGGATTTTGAGAAATTTCCCTGGGACCGGATATATGCCGCCCCCGAAACGTTGGAAATGGCCGCCCGCTTCATGCCAGAGGGCATGAAGGTTACAGTCTCCGCTTCCCTATTTGAGAATGTCTTCGAGGCAATTCTTGGTTACAAAGGGCTTTTCTCTTTCATGCGTAAAGATCCATTATTAGTGGAGGCTGTTTTCAACCGCTGTGGGCAGACCGTCTACGAGTATTATCAATCCGCTCTTGAGACAGATGTAGTCGGCGCTATTTTCCATGCCGATGATCTGGGCTTTAGAACCGGCACGATAATATCTCCAGCCGATCTTCACCGTCTGCTCTTTCCCTGGCTGGTCAAGTATGCCTCTCTGGCTCACGACCATGGTAAGCCATTCTGAATTCATAGTTGCGGTAACTTGTTTCGGAATTCACCCTCGATCATGGATGACCTGATCGACTTGGTAAAGATCGACGGATTTCACTCCTTCCAGGATGTCATTCTGCCGGCGGAGGAAGCCAAAGTCCGCTATGGGGAACGGGTTGCTTTGCTCGGCGGCGTGGATATGGATAAACTGTCCACTCTGCCTGCGGCCGACTTGCGGGCCTATTTGCGCAGCATCCTGGAAACCTGCATGCCGGGCGGGCGCTTCGCATTTGGCTCTGGCAATACCATCGCCAATTTCGTGCCTCTGCAGAATTACGCCATCCTGCTCGAGGAAGCCCGCCAATGGAAAGTGTAGAAATTACGGAGGATGAAAGATGGACCTTGGCTTGAGTGGCAGGAAAGCACTTGTAACCGGCGGGGAACGCGGGATCGGCAGGGATATTTGTTTGGCCCTGGCCCGGGAAGGTGTGGACATTGCTTATTGCGACGTAAAGATCGAAAGTGGGGCTGGATCAACCCGGCAAGGGATACGAGATCTGGGTCGAAAAGCAATGGCGATGGAAGTGGATGTATCCGTGGAAGACCAGGTGGTCAATTTTTTCCAGGAGGCCATCCGTGAACTGGGAGGCCTGGATATCTTTGTCAGCAATGCCGGCATCATCGAATGGGAGCCGGTCACCAAGATCACACTGGAATGCTGGAACCGGATCCTGGCGGTCAACCTGACCGGAGCCATGCTATGCGCCCGCGAGGCATCCAGGCATATGGTCCAACAAAAAAGGGGCGTGATATTGTTCACCTCTTCGACGATCCAGTTCAATCCTGCCTACAAAGAAGCCGCCTATCGAGTCAGCAAGACCGGGGTGCAGGTCTTTGCCGAGACGGCTGCCATCGAACTGGCTCCTTATGGCATCCGGGCCAACACCGTTTCGCCCGGGCTGATCAACTCTCCCAATTGGGCCAAAGGAGTTCTGGAGAAGGCAGTAAACGATCCCGAGACCGGTCAAGGTTTCATGAATAATATTCCCCTGGGAAGGTTGGGACTTCCAAGCGATGTCGGATCGGTGTATGCATTTTTGGCTTCCGACCTGTGTTCGTTTGCAACCGGGACCAACATCGTCTTCGATGGCGGATTCACGCTCCGGCCGCTGATTTTGGTCTCACAAGACGAGATCAGAAATATGAACCTCTAGAAATGAAACATTTAACAACCACCAATATCGCGGTTTTACCGGTTGGAGAGTTTAAGTCTGAGCCGGTCAAGAACGAGTTTACAGCGATGATTAAGGCTCTCGAAAGCCTGAAAACAAATTTGGTGATCGCTCAAGCCGTGTCAATGGAAGAGACTGTTCAACAGTCCGTCCTGGAAATATCACAAAGCAAACCGGATCTTCTCGTTATTATTGTCTCGCGGGGACTCAGCGCCAGGATCATCGAAACAGCCGCACAGTCAAGCCGTGCGCCATGCCTGGTCCTGCCACTCCAAGGGAATTACGCCCTCCCCAGCAGCGCCCTGGCTGCCGGAGCGTGTCAGGAACGGGAGATTCCAATTGAATTGCTGTATGGCCCCCCGGCTCATCCCGAATTTATCCGCAAACTCAGCCGGGTGGTTAAAGCCGCCAACGCCTATTCAAAGATCAAGAAAAGCCGGATTGGGGTTATTGGAGCCCTTTTTCCCAATCTTGTTTCCTGCCGGTATGATCCAGCAATTCTAAGCAGCAGGTTGGGAATCACTCTTCTCCCTTTTTCTTTCGAAAGCTTGCATGGTGCAATCCAAACCTTCGCCGGCCAGGCGCAAACCCTGGAGCCATCAAGCAAAAAGATCGCCGAGTCTTTCCAAATTGATCCTGCCGACAAGGCTGCTTTGGATGCCGGGATCAGGCTGCACATGGCATTGAAAAGAATGGCAGCGGAACATGGAATAGACGGCTTCGCCACTGAATGTTGGTCAGGATTCCCGCGCGAAGTGGGGATGAATCCCTGCCTGGGTTTCATCGAAGATGATTATGAATTGGCTTGTGAAGGCGATGTGATGCTGTGCATATCGCTCTTGATCGTCCGTTACCTGACCGGCAGGAGATCCTTTGCCGGGGATCTTTTCGATATGGACCAGCAGGACATCCTTACGCTCATCCATTGTGGTGCGCCGGCATCCCTTTGTGTAAAAGAAGGCGATGTGATCCTTGCAAAATCCCAACTGGCACAGGAACGCGGCTTCGAAACGATCACCTGCCGCCCTGCGTTGGAGCAGGGCCCCGCTACCGTCTTCCGTTTTTATGGAAAGGAATGCGATAAATTACACCTGGCTATTGGAGAACTGATCCATTGTGACCAGTCTTCGAATATCACAGTCCAGATTAGGCTCAGCGTCAATCGCTGGGATTTCCTTGATCAATGCTTTGGCAATCACTATCTGGTTGCAGCAGGGGATATCCGGGATGAATTGAAACTGCTCTGCAAGTGGCTGGGAATTGAAGTATTCGAAACGTAGGGGATGGCATTCCACCTGCGTATATTTCAGAAAGTAACCCAAGAGAAAATTATCCACTTTTCGAATAGGAGTAATAAATGGCGCACCTGGCCGCCTTTCCAAAATGCTTCCTGGATGACATCATTATTCACAAGTCCATGACCCTTTTCGACTGGATCGATAAAGCTGCGGAACTAGGGGTGGACGGACTGGAGATGCATAATCTTTTTTTCGAAGAGAAGAACGAAGAATTCCTGGACGAAGTGAAAACGAAGTGTTCCGATTTTGGGTTGGCCATGCCAATGATGTGTTTCTCTCCGGACTTTACCCAGCCTGAATTGCAAAAGCGCGTTGAGGAACTTGAAAAGCAAAAGAAAGCCATTGATCTGACCGTCCAATTGGGAGGAAAATATTGCCGGACTCTTTCCGGCCAGAATCGGCCCGGTTTGAACCGGAAAAAGGCCATACAGTGGTGCGTGGAGATGATCAGGGAAAGCGTGGCTTACGCTGAAAGCTGTGGCATTACCATTAATATCGAGAACCATTATAAAGACGGCTATTGGGAATACCCCGAATTCGCACTCAATACAGACGTATTTCTGGAGATCATCGGACAAATCGATTCCCCCTTTTTCGGGATCAACTTCGATCCATCCAACACGATCGTAGCCGGGGAGGATCCGCTCGAACTGCTCCAGAAGATCAAGAAGCGGGTTGTCAGTATGCATGCCAGCGACCGCTACCTTAAGGATGGAAATCTCAACGATCTGCGCAAATTGGAACGCGACCCCATTTATGGGTATGCAAAAACCATCCAACATGGGGTGATCGGAAAGGGCTTGAACGATTACGATGCCATCTTCCGCATCCTAAAAGAGGCCGGGTTCAACGGGTGGATTTCAATCGAGGATGGTATGAATGGGATGGACGAATTGCGCCAATCGGCAGAGTTCCTGCGAGAAAAAATAAATCGTTATTTCGGGGAGGGGTAGTCCGCTTTCTCGCTCGCTTTCACCCGCCGGAAGAAGGCCTGATAGGCTTTGTCCAAATCCTGGACCACCACCTGCAGGGAGTGGCCCTGCAGCCACCCCGCAGACGTATTCTCTCGGCGATACTCCTTCGCCTTCCCCAGCTGCTCGAACTTGCCGACTGTCCGGCGCTCGTTCTCCCAGGCGAACTTTCGTTCTTCCAGGCACACGTTGTACCACCTTCGGCAGCTTTCGAAGCTTTCGGAGAGTCGGTACTCCTGAGGTGGGTGGGATAAATGACTATTCTGCCTGGCTTCCAGAATTAGGACACCCTCTGATCCTCGGCAAAAAAGCCTTGCTACGACTCGGTAGCTGCTGCGTATATATCCAATGATAAAATCAACCCCTGCTAAGAATCCCCTCACGACAAGGAAATAAAGGGTATGACCTCAGGCAAATCGAATGTCCTTATTATAGGTGCAGGTATTGGCGGCCTGGCTACGGCGGCTCAGTTGGCGCGCCATGGCTATGAAGTCACGGTCGTCGAGAAGAACGAAAAATCCGGCGGTCGCTGCGGCCAGATGGTCGTGGAGGGCTACACTTTTGACACAGGCGCCACCCTTTTTCTCATGCCGGATCTTTATCGCCAGGCATTTGCAGATCTTGGCGAACGCATGGAAGACTACCTCGATTTACACCGGATCGACCCCACCTATCATCTTTATTTTCCTGATCGTACCCGGCTCCAATTGACCTCCGATAAGCATTTGATGCGGGAACGCCTGGAGGCCATCGAGCCGGGCAGTTTCGAGCAGATGCAGCGATATCTGCTAGCGGGTCAAAAGTATTACGACCTCTCTCTCCCCAATGTGGTCCAACGGGATTTCCGCACATTCTTTCAATTCATTAACCCACGCATGATCACGATTTTTCTGCGGCTGAATGCGCTCCTTCGGCATACCGATTATGTGAAGCGGTTCTTCAAGGATCCGCGCTTGCTGATGGCTTTTACCTTCCAGGATATGTACATGGGTCTGAGCCCATATGACTCCCCTACTTCTTACTCGCTCATGCAATATACAGAGCTTGCCCATGGTTTATATTATCCAAAGGGAGGCATGTACAGTGTCGCTCAGGCTTTTGAGAAGATCGCTATAAAATACGGTGTAAAAATTCTCCATAATTCATCCGTAGAAAAAATCCTTACAAACGGGGACCGCGCCGGCGGGGTTGTCTTATCCGGCGGGCAGACTCTTCTTGCGGATATCGTCGTAGCCAACGCAGACCTCGGCTATGTCTATAACTCGCTCCTGCCCGACGATGGCGTGGCTGCCCGGATCAACCGGAAGGAATATGGCTGCTCTACAGTGATGTTCTATTGGGGCCTCGACCAACAATTCCCCCAATTCGGGCCGCATAACCTGTTCCTCTGTGGTGATTATCGCCAGGGCTTCGAAGACATTTTCAAAAAACTGAGCCTGCCGGATGAGCCGGATTTCTACATCCATGCACCCGTCCGCCTGGACCCATCCATGGCTCCGGCCGGCAAAGAAACCCTGGTCGTGGCTGTCCCGGTCGGTCACATTGATCCCAGGAAACCCCAGGATTGGCCGGCCATCCAGGCCAGGGCCCGCGCCTTTATCCTGAAACGTCTGGCAGAGCTGGGTTTCCCGGAACTCGAATCCCACATCAAAACTGAGGTGAGCTTCATCCCCCAGGATTGGCAAAACCGGTACAACCTGACCCTCGGTTCCACTCACGGCCTCAGCCATAAGCTCACCCAGATGGCTTATTTCCGTCCGCATAACCGGCACCAGCGCTATCACAATCTTTATTTTGTCGGCGCCAGCACCCATCCTGGCACAGGCGTACCAACCGTCCTGGTGTCAGCCCACCTGGTAGCCGAGCGGGTGCTGCAGGAGAACGGCGGATAGGTGATATTTTGATGTGCATCTCTGCACCTGTCCATCCGGATAGGGGAAGACTCCACCAATGGTAGATGCGAGGCAGACTGGTTCAACCTACAATAGGAACGATTTACTTTTGAGTCGTTTTAATGGCTGAAACCGCTGAAATAAGTAAGCACCCCGGGAGGAAATCTTTGTACAGCCCAAAGGTTTCGGGGTGGGAGGAGGCACCAATATGGTCAATCCAAGCGCCAGGCTGGCCCGATCCATTACCTGGGCCAGCAGTAAGCAATCTTATATCACCGCCCGACTTTTGGCCGATCCTGACCTCGCCGATGATTGTCTGCGCGCCTATGCGTATTTCCGTTGGGTGGATGACACGGTCGATATCAGCCTCCAAACCGTGGATGAGCGGACCGCCTTCATTGCCAGGCAGAAAAACCTGATCGATCGGCTTTATCGACATGAGCGCCCCCTCGACCTGTCACCGGAAGAGGCCATGCTGGCCGATTTGATTACCCATGACCGCGGCCAGAATAGCGGCCTGCGCTCCTTCATATTCAATTTCATGGCGGTCATCGAGTTTGATGCCCATCGGACCGGACGCCTGATCAGTCAATCTGAACTGGCGGGATACACCTCCTGCCTGGGGACTGCCGTGATGGACGGTTTGCTCTATTTCATCGGCAATGGGCATCCCTACCCTCACCGGCCTGAACGGACCCTGGCGGTCATCGGCGCGCATATGACCCATATGCTGCGGGACACGTTGGAAGATCTCTCGCTGGGCTTCATCAATGTTCCCTCAGAAGACATTCAAGAACGCCACATGAACCTGGATGATGTTCAAGATGAGTCTTTTAGGATTTGGGTAAAAAGCCAGGTTGAACAAGCCAGGTCATGTTTTCAGGCTGGCAAAGGCTACATTGATTCCCTGGATAACATCCGCGCCAGGCTGGCAGGTACATGGTATTGCGCCCGTTTCGAACGGATCCTCACAGCCATTGAGCGCGATGATTACCATTTGCGCCGGGATTATCCCGAACGCAAGAGTCTCTGCAGCCTGGCTGGAAATGGTTCCCTTGACATTAATGGTTATCCTTAGACATCTCTATCAACGCTTCAAGATGAATGTCTACCATCTTCACCCACGGATTTCTCTGGATTCGAAACCGAATACCTCCTCGTAGTCGGATAAGCTCTTCTGGTCGTACGGTGGTCATGCCAGATGCTTCATCAGGCATTTCGAAATTGACGGGATCAATCGGTAGGAATTGGTCGACCGGCCCGTGATTTCAACCGCCTTAGAAATGATCGGCCCTGTTAAGATTTTGTTAGGAAAATATGATGGTTCTGCAAGTTCCTGCATGCACACTCAATGCTATACTAGCGTTGTAATTTTGAATTGAATAGTTCCTTGCAGATGCAATGACCCAGGATTCGAATTGGTCGCTTTATCCGAGCAATCGGAGAAGGATCCTGGCGAGCAGAGAGCGAAACCGGCTGCACTGGGGGGTATTTTTTCGGTTTCCCTTTCTCCAGTCATCCTCTGCAACTAAAAATAATCGGGTATCTCGAGCCGGCGACCGGCACCATTGAATGGCTGTTTTCAAAGCCTCCATCCAACCCGGCTTCGAGTGACCTTTATACAACTGAATAATATCTACCTTGCAGATGCATTGACCCAGGATTCGAATTGGTCGCTTTATCCGAGCAATCGGAGAAGGATCCTGGCGAGCAGAGAGCGAAACCGGCTGCACTGGGGGGAACTCTTTGCTTTCCTCTTCACCAGTCATGCTCTGCAACCATAAAGGATCTGGTATCTCGCCGGAGACCGGCACTTTTACCAGAAGTTCAGAGAGACTTGACCAGGAGGAATATGAACACCCAAACCAGAGCCCGAAATTTCTCAAGTATCATAATATTTTCACTATTCTTAGCCTTGCTGGGACCGCTGCCGCGAGTTGCAGCCGCTCAGACAGCAATGATAATGCAAAGGTTGTTGCTGAAGCAATCAAGGGTCCAAGGCCAACAGTCACCCGGACGCCAACGAAAACGCCTGCGAAAACATCCACCTTGGCACCTACCAAGACATCCGGAAATCCACCCGTAGCCTCACCCACCAGGACATTAGCTAAAACATCCACCGCCACGCCTAGGAAGGGAACCGGGAAAACTGCCACTCCTACCAAAACGGCTACCCGCGCACCGAGCACCACTCCCACAGCAACCCTTCAACCGACTGCTACTCTTGAGCCGACCACAACACCCCAGCCAACGGCCACTCTCGAGCCGACCACAACACCCCAGCCAACGAATACGCCTGAACCGACTGCAACCGATCAGCCTACGATAACTCCCGAGCCCACGGGTACAGTTGCCCCCACGTCTACTCCGCCAACTACAGAAGGCGCCTTCCCAATCCCGGTTGATCCCGCAAGTCTCCAACTGACCGACACATTAAATTTAAAAGTTCAATAAAACCGGCATTTTCCACCTCACTTATGAAGACATCCGGGCTGCCGGTCTCGATTTGCAAGGCCTCTCCGCTGCGGCGATCACGGTCATCAATCGCGAGTCTGATGATCCCGGTCTATGTCTTTACGCCCGACCCGGCCGGAACCTTCGGCCCCGGCGCTTTTATCGAATTCTATGGTGAAGCGTTGGATACTCTTTACACAGACACCAATATTTATACCCTGCAAGTCAGCAGCGGACCTGTCCCCCATATTCCCGAATTGGAAGCCCAGCCCAACTCAAACCTGGTGCCGGCCGAGTCTTACACCTACGCTATGACTTTCAATAGGCAACTTAATTACAATTCCACTTCCCCCGGCAGTGAACCATGGGGCGATACTTCCATGCTTGTTTACACCACCTCCAAGAGTTGGGACTTCACCTTCCAGGCGGATGACCTGGCCGATCCTTCTGCTCCTGCCAATCTTCAGTTGACCGTCTGGGGCATCACGGATTGGCCCCAAAGCCCCGATCACCACCTGGTGGTCAGCCTCAACGGTATAACGGTCGCCGACGAATTATTCGATGGACATATCCAGAAAACCCTCAACCTCCAGCTTCCGGGCGGAACGCTCAACCCGGGTACCAATACCTTGCGTCTTACCCTTCCAGGTGATCGCGGTGTGAGCAACGAGTTGATCACCTTCGACCAATTCACCCTGACCTATCCGCGTTCCTTTGTGCTTGATAACGACCAACTATCCTTCACTGCGGCCGGGGACCTCTTCCAAGTCGCTGAACCTGCCTGAAGCGAATGTGGTCGCCTATCGCACCAACGACCAGGGCATCGCTCGCCTCTCCGATGTCCAGGTCCAATCTTCAGGGACTACCTTTACCGCCACCTTTGCGGGTGCCAGCCAGAATTCCAATTATCTGGTTACCACCGCAGGTGCAGCTTATTCACCCGTTCTGGTAACCGCCCCCCAGAAAGTCGATTTGAATCAGCCGGCCCAATATCTGATCATTTCACATCCCGACTTCATCGGCGGCATGCAGCCTTTCGTCGATGCCAAACTAGCGCAAGGTCTCAGTGTGAGTGTAGTAGACGTCAACGATATTTACGCCCAATACTCCGATGGCATCTTCGATCCCCAGGCAATCAAACAATACATAGCCTTCGCAGCCCAAAACCTTGGAACCGAATATGTCTTACTGGTCGGCGGCAATTCCTTCGATTACCGCAATCGGTTAGGGCTCGATAGCATCTCCTACATTCCCTCACTTTATGAAGCCATTGGATCGATCAATTTTGTCCCTGTCGATCCGCTATATGCCGACGTGAACTCGTGACAACCTGCCCGATCTGGCTATCGGCCGCTTCCCGGTCCGCACCAGCGCCGAACTATCCATGCAAATTGCCAAAACCCTCGCTTACGCTTCCAATACCTACGGCACCACCGCCGTCTATGTGAGTGACTTGACCTTTAAGAGTACCAGCAACAGCCTGGCCGCACAACTGCCCTCGGGTTGGTCCGTCCAAAATATCCACCTGGAGGATATGCCAGTATCCACTGCCCAGGCGCAGTTACTCGCCGCCATGGACAATAGTGCCGCCTTGATCAATTACAACGGCCACTCCTCTCCGACTTCCTGGACTAACAGCGGTCTCTTTGATGCCTCCATGGTCTCTACTTTGACCAATTTTGATAAGCCGTTTGTCGTTGTACAGTGGAGTTGCTATAGCGCCTATGCCATCGACCCGAGAACCAAAGGATTGGTGGAAGGATTTCTCTTCTCTGGCAACCAGGGAGCCGCGGCAGTCCTGGGTTCTCCGACCTTATCGGGGACCTACCCCGAACAGGTCTTCGGTTTGTTTATGACCCCGTTGATGGTTCAACCGGGATTGCCCATTGGAAAAGCCATGCTGGAAGCAAAGGGAAATTTCGCTCAATACGCAACAAATATGAGCATGAACCAGTCTGATAGATTGGAGATCCTCCTTGCATGGACCATGATGGGTGACCCGGCCCTCATCATCAACCATTAAGCCTGTAATTACAAGATCCCCTTCATTTGAGAACGGAACCAAGTGCACATGGTTCCGTTCTCTGTTTATATTTTCTTCAAGCATTCTTCTTGAAATTTCTATGGTTTATCTCGGACTTTTTAGATGAACCTATCCAGTATGAGATCCCATCAACGTAAAACTACATCGAGGGTTTTGGATTTGGAATTGAGAAAAGCAAAACCCGATCGAACCGACCTGGTGACCCCTCCATCAAGCCTGCAAAGATTGTCAGTTCTTTCTATCCAAATACCGTTTATACACTCGTTTCCAGGCATCCGAAGGATGGGCTGGCCGGGTTTTTTTATGAGTTGCCTTGCTCAAGGAGAAGGCTAGATCCTCTAATAAGCAGGCGATGGGTTCGTCCGGTTTGGCAGAGAGAATGGGCTGCCCGTAATTGATGGCTTCCACGAAAGGTTCCGAGGCATACGGGATGGTCAGCATCACCGGCACGCCCAGGGCTGCTTCGATCCTGTCCTTTGGCAAGCCATGCTTGGGGAATGTGGCGTTCAAAATCAGTTTGATCTTATCGGGTGAATAATTCAATTTTTTATAAGTATCCAAAGCCGCTGCGGCTGCCCGGATGGATGCGACATCCGGGGTAACCAGTATCAGAATGACATCGGCTGCATCCAGCGTATGCACCACGATCTGGCTGAAATCGTGAGGCAGGTCAGCCACCATATAATCATACTGATTTCTCAACAATTTCATCGATGCGTCCAATATATTGCCGGTGATGACGTCCGCTTCGGTTGGAAATGTTGGCGCAGCAATGAAAGACAATCCGCTTTCGTGTTTGGCAATAATCGTCTCCAATACATCGAATTCGAGTTCGGCCGGATCAAGATGGGCAATATCGGCCCATGTGCGTCGGAGGGTGGCGTTCAGCATTAATGCCACCTGTCCGGCGACCATGGTCAGATCCAACAGAATAGTCGGCAATTTCCATAATGAGACCAAACCTACTCCAAGGTTTACAGTCAAGCTGGAACAACCTGTGCCGCCTCGTAAGCTATGGACAGCGATCAATCGGGCGGGGTTATTAACCTGTGGTTTTAACACAGTCGGCTGGGAAAGCTCCGAGCGTCGCAACAACGCCGCGATCCGTACCACTAATTCTGCCGGTTCGAAGGGTTTGGTCAAATGGTCATCCACGCCTGCCTCGAAGGAACTGATCTTGTTTTGCAGGCCGGTTTGGGCGGTCAATACCAGGATGGGAATGTGCGCAAATTGGGATTCGCGTCGTAAAAGTTTTGTGACCTCATATCCATCCATATCCGGCATCATTACATCGGTAATGATCAAATCCGGCTTGATCGTTTTGGCTTTCTGTAAACCCTCTACTCCGTTGGAGGCGAATTCAAGCTGATATTTTTCGTTCTCCAGTGAATGTTCGATCATTTTGTGATAAAGAATTTCATCGTCGATAACAAGGATACAAGTCATGTGATCTCCTGAATTGGTCCACGATTTGATGTTACTTACTGAGCACCCAGTGTATACATATATTCCTTCAATCGCCCCAGTTCAATTTCCAATTGAGCCACCAGGGCCGGAGCCGTTGATAAATCATCCGCTCTCCCAAGTGCTTCAAGTTGAGCCGCAATCCGATTGACAGGTCCTGCATTGAAGTTGGCGGAGATACCCTTGAGATTGTGCGCAGCCCGGGTGAAGGTTCCGGAATCTTTTGCCTGAAGCGAGCTCTTCAGTTCAGCCAAGCGCATGGGCATATTCATTATAAAATCGTGGCATAATTCCAGGAAGAATTGTTCATCATTCCCGAAACGCGGCATTGCGGCCGGTTTATCCAGAGGTGTTTCGGTAATTTCTTCGAAGTATGGGCTGACTGATAGGCTAGGTTTTTCCAATTCAGGGGTTTCATCATTATTCTCACCAAACAAACCATCCTCTTGAGCCAGGGAGCCATCCTCCAGCAATATGGTTTCCGGCATGATCGAATAATCTTGGGTTTCTTCGCTTTTCGAGGCGTTTCCAACAGATATTCCTCCCTGGCGAGCGATGGTCCAATTATCGAGAACTTGCAGCAGGTTCTTTATGTCGAGCGGTTTGGAAACATAATCATCCATGCCGGCCTCCAGGCAGCGTTCTCGGTCACCCTTAAGCGCATGGGCGGTCATCGCAATGATGGGGATATGGTTGCCTGGTCTTTCCTCGGCTCGGATCTGGGCTGTGGCCTCCAATCCATCCATTTTAGGCATCTGCACATCCATTAAAACCGCATTGTAATGACCTTCCTTAACTCTTTTGACCGCCTGACTGCCATCGTCTACTGTATCGATCGAAAATCCGGCCTTTTGAAGCAAGATCACTGCCAACTTTTGATTGACGCTATTGTCTTCTGCCAGGAGGATCCGCATGTCCTGACGCTTCGCCTCCGAGAGGGTATGTCGAGTGATCAAGTGCCCCGGTTCATCATTATCTGATTTTTGTCCGATCACGGCTATCAATGCATCGTAAAGCAGGTGCTGTCGCAGGGGTTTGAGCAGATACCCGGAGCAGCCAAGCGCCTCCAATCGGGCCGCATCCCCTCGTTGTCCCATTGAGGTCAGCACAATAATCTTGGCCTGTTTCCCGGCCGGATCATTGAGTATTTCACGAGCCGCTTGCTCTCCATCCATCCCCGGCATTTGCATATCGAGCAGCACAACCCGGAACGGATCGCCGGCACGGTAAGCCGTTCTTAGAATTTCCAACGCCTTGGCTCCGGTTCCGGCGGTCTCGATCCGGCAGCCAAACCCATCCGCCATTCGAGTCAGGATCATCCGGTTGGTTGCATTATCATCCACGCCCAAAATATGCAGGCCCTTAATATCAACCGGGGCCAGAGCCAGGTGTCCCGTTTTTCCCTTACTCGGATTTAATTGTTTAGCAAATGTCACGATGAACCAGAAAGTGCTCCCGACGCCCGGCTGTACTCTCGAGGCCGATCTGGCCGCCCATGGCATCCACCAATTGCTTGGATATCGTCAATCCCAGGCCGGTCCCACCATACCGGCGTGTGGTGGAATTGTCCACCTGGGTGAAGCGCTCAAAGATGGCTGCCTGACGATCTTTGGGGATGCCAATGCCGGTATCCTGAACTGAAAAACGAATGGTAGCCTTCTTAACCGTTTCAGAGACCGGTTCCGCCCGGATGACGATCTCCCCTTGGGAGGTAAACTTGATCGCATTACTGACCAGATTGACCAACACCTGGCGTAACCTTGCAGGATCGCCGCAAAGATCGCTTTTTAAGTCCGGATGAACCAGGCAGGCCAATTCAAGCCCTTTACTTTGGGCGCGTTGTGCAACGGTATAGGCGACATCCTCGACGGTATTGCGCAAATTGAAGTCGATCGTATCAAGTTCAAGTTTCCTGGCTTCGATTTTAGAAAAATCGAGTATGTCGTTGAGCAAGGCCAGGAGAGATTCGGCGCTCTGAAGGGACACATTCAAATAATCACGTTGCTCGTCGTTGAGAGGCGTATCCAATGCCAATTCCAGCATACCGATCACCCCGTTCATGGGGGTGCGGATTTCATGGCTCATGTTAGCCAGGAAATCACTCTTGGCCCGATTGGCATCATCTGCCTCGTGAACCAGTTGTGCGCCTTTCAGACCTCCACTGATACTTTCCCGGAGACCGATATGTAAATTAAGTTGATCCAACGAATTACCTAGCCCGAAAACTACAAATCCAAAACACTCCTCCTGGAAATGTAACAATTCCATCACCAGAATCCGCGGCTTCTTTACACAGGTCAGACTTCTCAGCAGTGCTTGTGGAGATGAAAACAGTTGCCCTTTTTCTTCAAGTTCATACCGTTCCCCTTCCTCATATTTTAAGATCAGGCGGGCTGCCCCTTTGACTTCCTTCGGGTCCACATATACACCGATATAACAATCGGGAATACCTAAATCCGGTAAGGACCTGGCCAAGGCTTCGATCAAGAGGTCCCGGTCAAAGGTAGTATTCAGATCTCGTTTTACCCATTGAAATGAATTATCTTCCTCCTTCCTTCCTGACCCGATTGATCGCTCGCCTCTGCTGCAACCTTTCAGAAACCATTACATGGCCGGCTTGCCAAAGCGTCTCTGCCTGAAATAAAGTGGATGGGTAATTACTGAGCAATGGCAAGAGATGTTGCCGGATCGAGGAAATCAGGATATGCCAATCCATGATGTGGTCGTTGGAAATGGTCGTTGCTCGCCCGACATTCTCCAACGCCAACAAGAATGTCACCTCCCGTCCGATCGAAGTGTTGCAATCTTAAGTCTGCCATAAAGGCCCGTACCAATAGGTCGCATTGGTCGCCAAACGAACTTGATAATCCATCCAGCGATTTATGTACTGCCGATAGAATCTTTCCCTGATCTCTCGAAAAGGCCTCCTGGAGCGAAGCCGTTTCGTTCATAATTAATGGAGGACTTTGTAGCAACGCCTTCTGAATGGCAGAGGAAAAACAGCCGCACGAACGGCGGTAAACCGCTTCTGTCGGGAGTGCCACCAATTCAGGCGTCGCCTCGCCCTGAATTTGAGAATACAACAATTCCACACACTTATAGGCTTGTTGGTAGACAGGTTGGTGAACCGTTGTGAGTGCAGGCATCACGGCAGAGGCGCCATCCAAATCATCAAAACCGGTTACGGCTACTTCATCAGGAATTTGGACGCCACGTGCCTGCAAGGCGTTGATTACCCCGAGGGCCATATCGTCATTGGCAGCGACGATCGCATTAATTTTCACATTCCTAATGTCCCATAAAGTATGGACTGCCTCCTCTCCCGATAAGTATCGAAAATTGCCTGTTACGACAAGATCTGGATCGTAAGGAAGATCATATTCGGCAAGTGTTTCTTTATAAACTGTAAATCTTTCTTCAGCATCTAAATTGTGATCCGGTCCGCGCACAAATGCCAGGCGGCGGTAGCCGTGCTGTTCGACCAGGTGTCTGAGTACGTTCCGCAGGCCTGAAGTATTGTCTATGACTACATTATGAGTATCACTCTTTATCTTTCCCAGTATTCTAATAGGAAGAGGCTCCAGAGCCTCGCAAAACCTATCCTGATATTCCTTGTCCACATAATTGAACAACGAACTGGTCATGATAACACCGGCGACATTTTCTTCACTTACCCATTGATAGACTGTGTTCGCATTTCGAAAATTTAGCCGAGGTGTATTCAATTCAGACCCACAAACAATCATCAAGTTTAGATCGAGTTTTTTTGCAGCCTCCACTGCACCGGAAATAATCGAGTACTGATAAAAAGTACCGTATGTTTCGTTGATAAAAAGGGCAATCGTTTTTTGCATTCCTTTATTAATGGCCATGAAATACTCCTTGTCCACGGACATATCAGTAAATCTCATAGAGTATATCCTTTTCGGTAATAATTACAATTGTTGTAACTACCAACGAATTTGATAGCTTGGCCAATATGCACCTGATCATTCCATATTGGGATGATCTATTTGAAATAGGCAATATTATATCTACCAGCGAATGTGAAGCTAACAAAAGCGAAACGATGGTCAGCGAAAGCTGGTCTTTTCGCAAGAATTGAGCTAAAAAAATTGGAGTGTCATGTTGTATTGCGTTCATTCTAACTAAGCCGCGAGACCCCATTGACGACTTTTAATAAGCTTTTTTCGACAAGTGATCTTTTTGATTGACAAGGCGTGAAAGTATCATTACACTATAGCCGTTAAGGAAAACCTTAATGGCCCATTCTCCCGTCGAGCGACTAAGCACATTCGACCAGATAAAGCTCCTTGCCGATGCAAGGCGTCTGTCCATCTTGCGGCACTTGATGGCTGCTCCAGCGTCCTTGACGGAATTGGGCCAGGTCCTGGGCAAGCATCCCGCCTGGGTGCGCCATCATCTCGTCCGTCTGGAGCAGGCCGGTCTCGTGGAGATCGTGGAGACCCGCACCATCAGCGGGGTGACAGAAAAATTCTACCGGGCCAAAGCTGAGGCATTTCCTCCTGCAGGAAATGATCCTGCCTGAGGATCCCCATCATCCTTCCATCGTATTCTCCGGAAGCCATGACCTGGCTGTTGAGTTATTGGCTCACCAGCTTGAGAAATACCTTCATATAAATATACTTCCAGTCGGCAGCCTGGATGGACTGGTGGCACTTAGGCAAGGTCTATGTCACCTGTCCGGCTGTCATTTGCTGGACCCCGGCGGTGAATATAACCTCCCCTATGTCCGCCATTTGTTTCCTGACCGCCCCATCCAGGTCTTCACCCTGGCCCAACGTGAGCAGGGCCTGCTGACTCGTCCCGGCAATCCCAAACACATTCGCGGCCTGGCGGATTTGGGTCGTCCGGAGGTGGTTTTCATCAACCGCAACGCCGGCTCCGGCACCCGCATTTGGCTCGATCAACAGCTCCAATTGCTAGGGATCCCACCTTCTATCATCCAGGGGTATGGAAAGACTTGCTCCACTCATACGGAGTGCGCCCGCCTCGTTCAAACCGGCCAGGTCGATGTGGCTCTCGGCCTTCACGCGGCTGCCTCCCAGTTTGGACTTGATTTCATCCCCCTGTTCCAGGAACGCTACGATATCGTCATTCCAGAGGCGCAGACACAATCACTACTGCCATTCCTGGAGACGCTTCACACCCATAAGTTCCGCCGGGCTGTTGAAAGCTTGCCCGGTTATGACCTGACCCACACCGGCGAACAAATTCCATTGTAAGAGGGAGAACCCATGAAACAGAATTCCATCCGGCCACATCCATTGCTTTTCATTATGATCGCGTCTTTACTGCTGGCAGCCTGCGGTCAAAAAGCTACTCTGAAACCAGCAGCAACTGAACCAACTGGCTCCGTATTGAAACTCGTCGGACCTACTGGCGGTCATGTCCTCACGCTGGCGGACCTCAAGGCCCTACCCAAAACTGAAGGCATGGGTGGCATCAAGAGCAGCACCGGCAAGATCACAATTCCCGAGAAATATACCGGTGTATCCATCAAGGATCTCGTGGCTTATCTCAATATTCCCTTCGATGCCACCATGGGAGTCACTCTGACCGCCGAAGATGGGTACGGTATGTCCTTTTCATACGACCAGGTCATGAACGGGACCTTCACGGCCTATGATCCGGCAATTGGGAATGAGCTGAGTGAGCCTGACCCTCTCATAGCCATCATCGCTTATGCAAAGAATGAGCAACCGCTCAACAGCAGTGAAGAAGGCACCTTGCGCCTGGCGATAGTCAGCGCAAAGAATAATGAGGTGGTAGACGGACATTGGACCGTGAAATGGGTGAACGAAATGGAGGTCAAGTCCCTGGGTCAGTCCTGGAACCTGCACCTGCATGGCGCCATCAGCCAGCCGATTGACCGGGCTACCTACCAATCCTGCGGTTCGCCGAGCTGCCATGGCACTTCCTGGGTGGATGCGAACGGCCAGAACTGGGTCGGCGTGCCCCTCTGGCTGCTGGTCGGTGAAGTGGACGATGCCAACAGTCACGAGGCGAACGCATACAACCAGGCCCTGGCGGATTCAGGTTATACAGTCGATATCACCAGTAGTGACGGGAAGAGCCTCAGCCTGGACAGCCAATCGATCAAGCGCAACAACGATATCCTGCTTGCCTTCATGGTTAATGATGCCGAACTGCCCGAGCAGTTCTACCCGCTGCGCCTGGTGGGCTCTGGAGTTGATGGTCAGCAGATGATCGGCCAGGTCGAGACGATCCAGCTTAACCTTCCTGCCACTCCTACTCCCACAACCGCCCCGGCTGCTCAGTCCTCCGGAACTTTTCTCCTCACCGGTCAGGTCAACCAGGAATTGAGCCTGACCGATGCCGGCCTGCATGCCATGGAGGTCGTCCACATCACGGCCGAGCATCCCAAGAAGGGAGAGCAGGAATACGACGGCATCCGCCTGAATTCCCTCCTGGATAAGGCTGGAATCAAAGCCGGAGCGGCTTCGGTTCTCTTTTCTGCTTCCGATGGATATTCCACCGAAGTGAGCCTGGCCGACCTGCGCGCCTGTGCCGACTGCCTGCTCGCATTCACGGATACTCCGGGTAGTTATTCCACGGTCATGCCCGGCCTGCCGGGGAATACCTGGACGAAAAATGTGATCAAGATCGAGGTCAAGTAGATGGAGTTTGTCTCCCTGGTGATCTTTCCGTGATGTGGCTAAAAACTCACGGTTGATAATATATTCATTATTCCCTTAGGAGGAAAGTATATGAAGCTGACACGTACCACTTTCACCATTCTGGCCCTGGTCATCCTGCTCGCCCTGAGCGCCTGCGGACCCAAAGCTACGCCCGGCCCGGTCGTGCTGACGGTTAAAGGTCTGGTCGCCAGTGAACTTGCGCTGACAGAAGCGGACCTGCACGGCCTGAAAACCGCCACCATTTCAGCCAAACCACCGAAGAGCGATACAGCCCAGGATTACACCGGCGTGCGTTTGAGCGACCTCATGGATAAGGCCAAAATCAAGACCGAGGCCGCTTCGATGGTTATGACCGCCAGCGACGGGTTTTCTTCCGAGATCGACCTGGCCACATTAAAAGCATGTGGCGATTGCATGATCGCTTTTACCGAAACCGCCGGCACTCTCAACGCGGTAATGCCCGGCCAATCCAACAAAGCCTGGGTGAAAAGCATTGTCTCAATAGAATTCAAATAATTCAGTGGCAGCAAGGTGGGTCTTTTACGGCCCACCTTTTTTCCTTAAAATAATATCAGCATGCACACATTCCGCGTGAAATTTCTTCCAATCCTGTCCATCTTTGCCATTTTGGTGGGAGGTTGCACGGGAGGGCCATGGACAGGATTCTCTGTCGGTCGGCTCGCGCCGAACGCCCCTGGTTGTCTTCGCTGCCGGCAGCCTGATTATCCCATTCGGGGATCTGGAAAAGGCCTTCGAGGCGGAATATCCTGACATCGACGTGCAGGCCGAGTATCACGGCAGCATCCAGGTCATCCGCCAGGCAACCGATTTGCACAAACAGATCGACGTGGTTGCTACCGCTGACGCATCCCTGGTTCCCATGCTGATGTATGCCACTGAGGATCCCGATACCGGCCGTGCCTATGCCGACTGGTATATCCGCTTTGCCACGAATCATCTGGCGTTGGCTTATAACTCGGAGAGTAAATACGCTCATGAGATCACTGCCGATAACTGGTATGCGATCCTGACCCGCCCGGATGTGCGCGTGGGTATCGCCGATCCGCGCTTCGATGCCGCCGGCTATCGCGCCCTGATGACCTTTGCCCTGGCACAGGACTATTATAAGAATCCACTCATCTTCACGGACATGTTCGGCGGGCAGTTTTCCTTTCCATTCGGGATCTTTACAGATGAAGGCCTGACCACCATCACGGTGCCGGAGATCATCGAGACGAAAACCGGCTCCCATCTCGTGATCCGGGGGGCCAGCATTCAATTGATCGCCTTACTGGAGTCGGGTGACCTGGACTACTGTTTCGAATATGAAAGCGTCATCCGCCAGCATGGATTGCAGTTGCTACAGCTTCCGGATGAACTCAATCTGGGCGCAGCAGAGTATGATTCAGCCTATTCCACTGTGCAGGTCGATCTGGATTTCCAGCGCTTTGCTTCGCTCAAACCCCAATTCCGCGGCGAGCGGATTGGTTACGGCATTACCATACCGACCAATGCCCCCCATCCTGCTGAAGCAGCCCAATTCATCAACTTCCTGCTGAGCGAAGATGGACGTGCCATTATGGAGAAAGACTTTCATCCCCTCTTTGACCCGGTCAGCGTGGACAATTGCGAAAACATCCCGGCCGCATTGCAGGCACTTTGTCCAACGGCGACGACACCATGAATAAAAAGAAATTGTTCTTCAATATATTCTTCTCTTTAGCCGGCGGCTTGTTGGTCCTTTTTGTGATCCTGCCCCTGGTCAGTACGATCTTTTCAACCACGCCAACAGACTTCCTCAAATCCTTCAGCGACCCGGAAGTCATGCAATCGATCGGTCTCACTTTTGGCGCCGCAGCCATCGCCACGGCCCTGGCATTTGCCACAGGAGTGCCGTTAGCCTATCTGCTTGCCCGGCATAATTTCCATGGCAAACGTCTGCTGGAAGCCATCATCAACCTGCCCGTGGTTATCCCCCACACGGCCGCCGGGGTGGCGCTTCTGCTTGTCTTTGGCCGGCGCGGTTTGGTGGGGCAATGGCTTTTTCCTCTGGGGATCACTTTCACGGAAAATCTGGGCGGCATTGTGGTCGCCATGTTGTTCGTCAGCTTGCCTTTCCTGGTCAATATGAGCCGGGATGCCTTTGCGATGGTGGATGAGGAGCTGGAGCGAGTGGCCTTCACTGATGGGGCCAGCCAATGGCAGGCATTCTGGCGGATCACTCTGCCGCTGGCCTGGCGCGGCGTGTCCGGCGGGGCGGTCATGATGTGGGCCCGTGGCATCAGCGAGTTCGGGGCAGTGGTCATCCTGGCCTATCACCCCAAGATCGCACCTGTCCTGGTCTACGAGCGCTTTGAAGGTTTCGGGCTGGAGGCAGCCCAGCCGGTGGCGCTCTTGCTTATCCTCGTGGCGCTGGTCGTCTTTATCCTGCTCCGGCTGGCGTTATTGCCGGAAACAAAGCTTGATTAAACAGAACTTCGCAGCAACGAACGTGTGAGGGGGAAACTACCTCTGTGTCCTTCACAACGGGGGTTATCCTATTGCAGCCGCATGGTGGATAGGCCCCAGGTTGTTGTACGCTGGAAATTTAAGCGCGATAATGACTCGAATTGAACAATGGTGATGAATAGTCAGTGAGGAGCTTGGTTCGGGTAAATAAATGAGAAAAGTTCCCGTGGCGTATCCGTAAAAATGGTTTGTAAATGAATCTTGGAATTCTTTATAAGGTTCTATGTGGTAGGTTGGCCGCTTTCTCAAAAAAGCCTGACCCCTATTTTTTTTAATTACGACTGGAGCCGGCGCTATGAAGTACCTGAATAAAAATATTTCAATTCTTATACTTGTGCCATTTATTGTATCGTGTACCCAAAATTTATCTTCTAGACCGACTTATGGTTCGCCTGCTTCACCTCAAACTTTAACACACGTATTAATCCCGTCTACTACTCCTTTTCCTTCTCCTAATCCACTTCTAGCAACCCCCGATCAAATTACTCAAACAATGTCGATCCTCGTGGATGATTTCGATACTCAGCCAATTCAAGGGACAGGGGCAGCTTATTGGCCTCACAATCGACTCAATGGAGATCGCGGCATTATATCGAACGAACCGCGGCCTGAGCGATGCGAAGATTATATGGGGTAAGGGAATTGTAACGGCCATGGCTTCCCTGGCTTCGAACATCGCGGGGGTATGGACATCCCTAAATCATCCCATTTTTGACTGCGAACCCCTAAATTTCGATGCGATTTTTCCTGAACAGATTGAATCGCAATACCAAGGCAGGATCAATTCAGTACGAATACAAGTAATGGACGGTCTTGGGACTTTCCATGTCGAGCTTAAAGTTAGGGGAAAAGCCATCCTGCGATTCCTCGACACAGAAGGTGATAAACGCCCAGGAATTCCGGCTAACTGGTGGGCCTCAAACCATCATCTTTGATCTTCCAGAAGGTGTGGGAAAAATCAGCAATCTTAACTGGTATATCCGCGGAGGCCTGGGGAACTATGTTGTTGTGAGCCGGGTAGAATTGGTGGCAACTGTGCCATTATTGACGGCTGCCCGACAGGCCTTCCTGTGGAATTATTCTCAATTGCTTTCTAACTGGTCTCCTGACTCGGGCCTGACCCGCGATCAGGGCTATTTCGCCGCCGGCCAGTATGATAACCTTTCAGCCAGTGGATTACAGGCAGCTGCAGCCGTCATGGCCTACCAGCTGGGATTCATCTCCAAAACCTCGGCAGTGGAAATTGTCTCCAAAACGAGCCAGGGCTTGTTGAACATCCAGCCCGATGGATGTGCTGGCAGCGGTCTCTGGCCCCACTTTGTTACGAAGGGTATCATCGCATTGGGTACCGAATGGTCCAGTATAGATACAGTGATAGCATCCATATCCATGATCGAATCCGAACAAGCCCTGGGTCTCGATACAACGAAAATCGAAAAAGTATTGAAAAACATCGATTGGGAAAAGCTGACCTTGATGGATGGTCACATTAGTCATGGCTATTGGTCAAAAAATTCAGGTTGCGTGTCAATCGAGCCGGCTGGGCACGGTGGTTGGCAAGACTTCGGGACCGAGTCGTGGATTGTCAATCTGGGGGAAGCCACATCAAATGGCAGAACCGCTATTTTTACAACTTTTCCCCCCACTGCCAACGGAGGCGGGTTTATTGATGAGCTTGCCTGGCTTCTTATGCCCATCCCGGAACGCGATCGTTGGGGATTCGATTGGCAGTCCTACAGCCAAAAGGCGGTCGATAGCCAATTGGCCTACTACCAGAATTCAGCCAATAAGGACGGTGTTTTCTATAGAAACCTGGGATTGTTTGGCCTTACACCGGCAGAGTCTCCCGACTTATCCATCTTTCCCCCCAATACATCAATATTCTATTTGGACTTTGGTGTGGGTGGAAAAGGTCGTTCCTTCGATGGTACTGGTCCGCTTTCGGATGGAAATGGTTCAAGCACGAAAATCACACTGGGTCATGCAGTGATCATTCCACACTACGCCGGGATGATCGCCGCCTTGCGTCCTGCACAAGCGCTGAACGAGTGGAATTGGCTGGTTGCGAATGAACTGGAATCGCCCTTGAATACCGCTGAGAGTCTCATGTGCACTGATGAAACTGGAGCTGCCTGCTCTCAAATTGTCTGGAATGCCCGTAAAGGTGCCTGGGAACTTGGGCTTGCGACCCTCGGCTGGGCTCGTTATCTCGGTGGCGACGAGAATCTACTTTATCAAGGCTTCGAGGATAATTCCATGTTGCTGAAGGGGTACCAGGTTATGCTGGGACATTAACTTTAGCTTTTCAGAAAAAGAAATATAAGCATGGAAGAGTTATTGGTCGATCACCTCGGCCGTCCTCGAAACAGCGTCCAGGTAATCAGCCGCTTTCCGGCCCAGGCGGTCGAGGATCGCCTGGGCCAGCTCGTTCGGGTCCAAATGCTTGTTGTAATCGGACGCCCTCTTGTAAAGATAGTCTGTGACAGCCAGGGCATATTCGGTAAAAGCAATATCAAACGAAAGCATCAAATACGTGCTGCTGGAGATGCCGGCCTCCCGTTCGGCGCTGCGTAGCTGCGGGTGGTCGCGATTCAGGTAGATGCTACCTTCTTTCACGTCATAGTGCGCTCGCGGCGCCTGGGCTCCCTCACGGGTATAGCGGATCTCGAATTCGACCGGCTCCCCCCGGCGCGGATGAGGGGTTTTCAAAGACTCGTCCATCCTCAGAGCATGTCTTAGCCACTCTATTCCACGCTTGAACACCGAAGCTCGCTTTCGGCCGGTTTTGATGGGACTGGCCGGCTCCACCTGCGAATCGCTCTTGGGCAGGCGGGAACTTTTACGAGAACCAGGCAGGCTGGCCCAGGGCATGGATTCCTGGATGGTCCGGAAATCCTCGTCCAAAAAACCCTTGATCCGACTGGCTACCTTGCGCAGCAGATATTGATCCCTGGCATGCTGGCGGCTTCTTTCGCGTTCTGCCAGGGTTCGCAGTATCCCATCGATACATTCTCCCAGCCAGGCCTCCAGAACGCGGATTTTTGGGTTCTGTGGATTCAGGGCCAGGCTGCGGGTATTGTCGAATGCCGGGATGGGCCCCGGATCTTCATCCAATCCGGGAACCTCGACCTCTCCAAAAAGGTACTCGATGAACGGTTCGCCGTTCTTTCCGGCGAGCGTCTTGGCATGCAAGTACCCGTGGCAAAGCACCGCCACCGTATTGTCCTCCCGGGAGAGGGTTTCTGCAGCAGCATACAATTTACATTTCGCCGGACCTATGACCTGGCTGACCGAGGCAGGCGGCTTGAAATTAAAAGTCAGATCGATCTCCGGCATCCTGTAGCGACAAATAACCCCATTGACCAGGACCTTATGGGAGCGCAGGTGTTGTCCAAGTAATTTCTCCAGATATCCGCGCACTTCCTTCGGGTCGGGATTCTCGACAAGCAAGCTGCGGATATGGATGGTTGTTCCGGGATGATGATCGGTCGGTTGATCGATTGCAATCTCGCGCACCGGTATGGGCCGGCCATCTTGAGCAGCTTCCACATCCCCCCGTTGAAGTTCGACCATATTCAGCAAGCCGTTCTTGACGGTTTCGATTTGTAAAACGTTGGCGATCCCAAAGGCAGCAGACTTACCGGTGCCAAACTTGCCCCGCACCGTCCTGCCTCGCTTGCGTTGTATATTCTCTCCGTGCATCTGGAAAAAATTGGAGAGCTCTTCATGGGTCATTCCGCTGCCATCATCCGAAATGGCGATTTCATTATTTGCGATGGCAACATCACAATGAACCGGCGTTCCCGGCTCGGCGCTGTCAATCGCGTTCGTTACATATTCGGCAATGGCTTTGGGCAGGGCACTGAAATAGGCCGCGTTTTGGAGCAGATCCCTGGCTACATGAGAGGTAACCCGCAGACTGGTCCTCTCGGGCTCAGGCTGTTCAGGCTTCGGTTTTTTGGTTCGTGTCCGGAGCCAGTCAAATAACTTGGTAACTCTTCTCGCCTTCTTCTCCTGACCCATGTGGGCCTCCTGAGTAAGGATGATTATAGTTTCATTTTATCGACCAGATGAGTATGTATATATCTTCTTTCAGTATCTACCCTCAGGGTGATGCCTGCCAGGATCGGGTCGGTTTCGATGATAGTACTACCTTTTGCCATTTAAGCTCCTTGCGCCTCCCTGAATGAACTCCTGAATACCCTTGATCTTGATGCTTTCTGCAATCAACACGCTGGTAAATCCAGCAAGAGCGATCAGCGCCAGTTCCCAACGGTTGAGAGGCGCAAACTTGAAGAGGTCGCGCAGGAACGGGATATTCAATATAAGCGCCAGGAAAATGACCGCCCCACCTGTCACCCACCACAGGGCTTTATTGGGGATGCGGATAGTTTTCAGGATGGATTGATTCCACGAGCGGTTGGCGAAAATCAATCCCAGGTTGCCGATCACCATGCACACGAAGGCGATCATGCGGGCGACGGTCTCGCCATACCCCTTGGTCAGCATGACTGCATAAATCGTCACCACCACTGCCAGTATACCCAGCCCCTGGATCAGGCCGGAGAGGATCATGGCTCGCCCAAAGAGTGGTTCTTCCAACTTGCGTGGTGGGCGCTGCATGATATCCGGCTCATCCTCCTCGCCTTCAAAAACGACTGTACAGGCCGGGTCGATGATCAGTTCCAGGAACAGGATATGCACCGGCAGCAGGGCCAGTGGCCAGTTGAATAGCACCGGAATAAGCGACATTCCGGCAATGGGGATATGGACTGAGAAGATAAAAGCCATGGCCTTCTTGAGATTATCGAAAATGCGTCGCCCGCCGCGCACCGCCCGGACGATGGATGCGAAGTTATCATCAAGGAGAACCAAAGCAGCCGACTCACGCGCCACGTCCGTGCCGCGTCCACCCATTGCAATGCCGATATGGGCAGCCTTGAGGGCTGGGGCATCATTGACGCCGTCGCCGGTCATGGCCACCACCTCGCCGTTGGCTTTCAGGGCCATCACGATACGCAACTTCTGCTCGGGTACAGCGCGGGCAAAGATACAGACGGTTTTGATGCGCTCCTTCAATGTTTTGTCATCCATCTCGTCCAACTCAGCGCCGGTGATGATCTGGTCGTCCGGCTTTAAGCCAATCTGGCGGGCAATGTTGCTAGCCGTGCCGGGATAATCGCCTGTGATCATGATGATACGGATCCCGGCGGTATAACATTCCCTCACCGCCCCGGCTACCTCAGGGCGCACCGGGTCGGCCAGGCCGATCAGGCCGATGAATTTAAAATCGAAATCGTGCTGGCCCTCGGGCAGAGAATTGTCCTGGAAGGCTGCTTGCGCCACGCCGAGAACACGCAGCCCGCGGTCGGCCATTTCGTTGATCTCGTTCTTCAACGCCTCTGTTCTTTCCGGTTCGAAATGGCACAAGTCAGCGATGGCCTCCGGGGCGCCCTTGGCGGCGATCACATAGTCTTTTCCCTCCGACGATCGCCAGACGTGCGACATGGCCAGTAAATTCTCGGAGAGCGGGTACTCACGCACCAGTTCCCAATCCTTGTGGATGTGCTCGGTATTCAACAGTGTACGCCCGCCTAATTCCTTCATGGCCTTTTCCATCGGATCGAATGGATCGGCGGGACTGGCCAGGATGCTGTACTCGAGGATCGGGTGGAATGGTTCGGGTAGCGACATCTGCTTCCCGTCCACTTCGAGCAATTCCTTCCCAACCGATAGCCTTGTAACCGACATCCGGTTTAAGGTCAGCGTTCCGGTCTTATCCACGCACAGGACAGTAGCCGCGCCGAGCATCTCGACAGCATGCACACGCCGAGTCAGTACGTGATGCTGGGAAATGCGCCATGCGCCCAGGGCCAGGAAGATGGTCAGTACGACCGGGAACTCTTCAGGCAGGGTAGCCATTGCCAACGTGATGCCGGCCAGGAACCCGTTCAACCAGTCGCCGCGCGTCAGGGCAAAGACAACTACCACAATGACACACAGGCTCAAACCGACGATGGCAAAATTTCGCACGATCTTGCTGGTCTGTCTCTGCAGGTTGGTATCCTCCGGTTCGAGGATCTGTAACGATTTGCCGATCTTGCCAATCTCGGTGCGCGGACCGGTGGTGCGAACTTCAGCAATGCCATGTCCCTTGATCATCAGGGTGCCTGAATAGATGAACGGCAAATCATCGCCACCGGGGCGACCCATTTCGAGCCGCCCATCCCAGGGTCGCTTGCGCACCGGAACGGATTCGCCCGTCAATAGCGACTCATCGATACTGACATTGTTCCCCGAGAGCAACACAGCATCCGCCGGAACCCGGTCGCCTTCCGAAAGCAGGATGATATCCTGGCGCACAGCCTCGCGACCGGCAATACGCTGCTGATTGCCATCGCGTATCACCAGACGCGCGCGGGCTGGAAAGATCGCGCAATGCCTCCAGTGCTCGCTCGGTTTTTTGTTCTTGATAAAAAGTGATGCCGATGATGACAACTACAAAGCCCATCAACATCAAGGCTTCCGCGCGGTCGCCGAGGAACAAGTAGAGCAGGCCGCAGGCGATTAGCATTAGAAACATCGGCTCGCGGACCACTTCCAGCAGGATGTGCAGGAAGGTCCGTTTTTTGGCAGATGGGAGTTCGTTGTAACCATCTTCAGCCAGGCGTTCGAGTACTTCTTGATTGGTCAGGCCCTGAATGTTGGTTTCGTTGAATTTATCAATCATATAGATTCTCCAAACAAGCGATGGATTTTGAATTTCATGGAGGCAGAACGGATATTCATAAATATGCCCGCAAATACAGGAGTGCAGGGTTGCATCTTTGTTCCGATGAATAGGTTGTTGCCTGTCAGAAGCAACTATGCGGTTGTGGCAAACTTTGGAGGGGGAAGCCGGGGATTAAGCGAAGGCAGGATTTTGTGAATACGGTCATCTGCTGGAAGCCACTGAATCCTTGCAAATAATTCTGAAGAATCCGGACTGGTGAAAAGTGAGTTTTCATCCTGATGGTTGCCAGGGTCTCCGTCCAGACTAGATGTTTCAACTATGGGTTCCACGATAAAATATCCGATGTCACCTGCCAGGGAGTGCGCCGAGAGTCCGCCCAAGCAGATGATTAGGATAACCAATAATCCCACAGGCAGCCCAAAGGAACGGCAAGAAGCGTTATTCATCCTGCACATGCCTCACGCCTTGCTGGAAGAGGGCAATGATGTGTTCATCCTCCAATCGGTAATAAACTTCCTTGCCATCCCGCCGTGCTTTGACCAGGCCCATCTGGCGCAGGCTCCGCATGTGGTGGGATACTGCTGAATCACTGATCCCGGCCACCTCAGCCAGAGTTCCGACATTCAATTCCTGCGTGGAGAGGGCAGAAAGGATGTGTACGCGGCTTGTATCGCTGAAGGCCCGAAAGAGTTCTGCCACATGGGCGGCGGTATATTCATCAAGAAGCGGAAGTGCGTTTTGTTTAGCCATAGTGAACATATGAACATATACTCATATGTATAGTATATTGGCAAATTGATTTGGTGTCAAGCTGAAAGAAATACGAGTCCATAATCCATGCGGCTGGTGAATTTTAGAAATTGTTCTACGCTACCAGCAAAGAAGAATCTTATGAATGTTTTCATGAAGGAAATAGAAACTTACCGGCTTCATAATAGAGCCGATATCTCCAACCCCCATGCGCACTAAGGGTATGGAGACCGGCTACCCATTTTCACCTGCCAGGCGGGCTATCTGCAAGATGCAGGTGCGAATCACGTCTTGTTTTTCAGGAGGCAGGGCGCTCTCTTCTATTTGGGCAATACGCTCAACGTCGTTCATAGCCCGAATGATGCTGACCGGCACCTCGATGTTCCCTTCTGTGAACGAACTCAAGTATTCAATGGCGTCGATGAGGAAATTCCGCATTTCGTCGTCGGCGCGTGCGGTTCGAAAGAATCCGCTCAGGGCAGGGGATAGTTTTGCCGCGCGTGAGGTTGTGGAGGTTACCCCAAATGATCGGGCAGCTGAGAAAGAATACAACGCGGTGGCAAGTTCGGAAAAACTCTGCACTCGTTGGTAGATCGATTCGCCCATAACATCCCAAATGATCGAACGCCAATTGCAGATCCGGTTGGGTAGTTGAAGCAATTGTGCAACCTCTTCCCGCCAGCCTGCATCAATTCTTCCAGGTACATGTTCCAGGAGGAGATCGATGTCGGTGTTAAACAGGTTCTTCTGTAATAATACGGCCAGATCGGGGCGAAGTGTGGGGAGAAGTTCCGGAATAAAGACCCCTTTGGCAAAGAAGTCGTTGACATTGACGCCGTGACGTCTGAGAAGTTCCTGCTGGAATAACGGTAAATAGCGCTGTAGGGCGTGGTTGTCTTCACGCACCGCAACAAAAGCAGAGTTACCGGCAGGAAAGGCGGTTTCGATGCGCTTGAGAAACTCTCCGTTCCAGTCCTGGTAGATGCGCAGGCTGCTTAGAATTTCATAAACCGGCAGGTGCGGCAGGATGTGTTCGGCGATCATGCGCTCCTGCTCGGCCTCTACACCCGCTTTTTGGACGAAGCGCTCCAGGGCGCGGAACAGGCCGGTAGTGAGTTGATTAATGCCGAGCACAACCGTCTGCGATTGGTTGTGCGCAATGGCTCGCAACAAGCTGCCTTGTTTCGCAAGAGGAATGATCTTGGCAATATTTGCCAGGATCTGCTGCCCTCGTTCAGTGCCCGCCTCAGGCGTTCTCCGGGAGGTGGGACGGTCGCGCAGCTGCGGGATGGATCTCCCAATAAAGTAAGAGATAATATGAATGCCGATCACATCTTCTTCGCGGCCATACAGGATATGGCGGAAATTGTCAGTCAGTTCTTCCAGGAAGCCCTCGTAGTGAGCCTCGTTCATCCCGATCGTCAATCGTTCCAATTCCTGGACATTCCGGCTTTGAGCGCTCATTCGGCTCTCGGCAATGCTTTCGGCCGCGCGGATCAGATCTTCACGGTGGTTCCGTTGCGATTCGCGCACATGATATAACAGGCTGACAAAATCGGGCACGGGCAGGTACCGGAGTTGTTCGGATAGATTACTCTGGAATGTTCTTAGATCCCCGCCCAGGAAAACACCCTGTAACGGCGTGACCGCATAGGCTGTGCTTTTGCGGGCTGCTCCCGGCAGGCGGGCGGCAAATCGACGCCGGTTCTCTTCGGAGCTCAGGAATGCCGGGCGGCCGGCGACGCTGGCATAATATCCGCCCTGGCGCTGCATTGGCTCGCCGCTGCCCAGTTTGATGCGCAGAGAGGCTGCCAATGCATGTTCGGCCAGCCAGGCTTGCATGTCGAACTTTGCTTTAAGGTAAAGGAATGCTCCAGCCGATTGGCTTACCTGCTGGCTCAGATCGGATCCGGCGATGAAGACTTCCGGGAGGATCTCTGCAAACCGGTCCTGGGGTGACTGTAATGTTTGGCGGCTTTGGGTGGCGTAATCCCACACCCGGTCGAGATAGGTACGAATATTTTTGACCGAATCGACGTCTTCAAACAGGGGGATCAGCCAGATCGTGGGGATTTCAACCGTTGGACGGTCCCTGTGCATTTGGTCTGCTCGGGTGCGCATCTTCCGGTCGAGTGAGATCAGAGCTTCCGGCTTGGATGAATAACTGACCTGCAGGGCCAGCACCGCGCCCGGGTTACCGTACGTTCCGGTGATGGCGTTGATCTCGTACATGTTATATACGGTGGTATCGATCGCAAACTGATCGCGGGCGGTAACCATGCCTTGATGGATCCGGGGGGTGATCACTGTTCGCTGTAAGATATCCCGGTATCCAACCACCTGGCGGAGCAGGGCTTCCGAAGAACGGTTATTCTGAATATCCGGTATCAGGGCGTGTAATTGTTTGCGGAGCTTTTTGTTCAGATCGCAGTAATACTCAAGCATCTTTCGGCGTTGTTGCCGGAGTTCCAACATTTTCTGCTCGTAGCGGTCATTATGCTGCCACAAGACCCTGGCCGGGTCGCGCCGCAAGTGCCAGCGGGTCGCCAAGCGTTGCAGGGAGGTGGTATCTATAGAGAATGGCAGGATGCCCCGATAGCGCTGTTCCAACTGGTGAGTTAAGATAGTGATGTCTGTAAGGAGTCTGCTAAACCGCTGGTTCCGTTGAGGCAGCCAATCGAGTTCGGCGATCAACTCCGGACTCACAGGAATGCGTGGGTCAGCCTGGCGCAGGAGATTGAGGATGCGGGTCATCCGCCGCACATTTTCCGTCACGACTGCGGCGATTAAACGGTGTCCCTGCCCGGATGGCCGGTTGCTCCCATCCCAGTCGCTCCAAAACGACAGGAACGAGGGCAGTGTCGTGTCCGTCAGTTGTTCGGTATATTCCTCGCCGGTGATCAGCGTGGCCAGATCCAGCAGGATTTCGTCAGCCTCTTGTTGTGAGTTGATGCTCACATTCCGGCCAAGATATTCCTGCCACAATTCCTGCGCAGCTTTCCTGATCTGGGATGGCGTGATGGACCGGCGCGACACCAATGCCGCCACAAGTTCATCCAGCGCGAGTTCGGCTTGCAGTGAATACATCTGGGTGGGATGAACGGTACGGTCGTAGGAGCGCAGCCTGAAGAGTTCCTGGCGGCGTGGAAGGGAATCCTTCATCAATTCCCGTTCCAGGCGTTCATCCAGCCAATCGCCATTGTCATTCAAGGCCCGCTGTATCAATTCGTCGCTGATGAATGCCCGCTCGAGCAGGCGGGTCCGGAAAATCTCAAGGCGTTCCGGCCCGTAGGACTGCACGAATTCGGATTGTAGCCTCTGGCCATCCAGGGGAGACAAGGGCATCGCCCGGCGCGTGTATCCGTATTCTTCTCCTTGCTGAAGAATTTGCTTTGCAATGCCATCCCACGCATGCGATAGCCCAATCGACCGGTTGCTCCGGCCGGTCTGGATCCGGAATGGCAATGGCTTCCGGTTATAGTGGGCCTCTTCTTCTCCTATCAGGCGATTCAAGTCAATTAATAGGCGGCGGGTTTTTGCCAGAAGGACTTCTGCCGGGTCTATCCCCCCCAAGGTCAGGCGAAAGGTGGTTCTTCCGGTTTCGAAACCCTTTTCCGTGCGTGCAAATGTAGCCAGCGGCAGCAGGCCAATGCCGCGCCGCGCCAGGGAGGAGGCCAGCCAATCCAGGGACAGGCCTGCCGGTAAGCGTCCGATCTGCAACAAGGGATACATGCTCCCGGTAGGCGGCAGAATGGTCAACCCGAACGGATTGCGATCGGGCGGAAGGTTTTCCACGGCAGTCAACAAGGCCTGCGTTCGTTCACGGAAAATGCTGTTCCGCAATTGCCAATACGTTCGCGCCGCCTGGATCGAGTTCCGGTAGAACAAATAGCAGACGAATATGGCTGCCAGGTTTGGTTGAATGGTCGAATTCAACTCCTGGAAGCATTGGCGTAATTCAGTGGGGCGTATTTCGACAACTGCAAGCCTGGCCCCGGCCAGGCAATCGGTCTTGGACATCGAATGGACGGTAATCACCCGGTCGGCCTGCGCCTCATTCAATTCGCCCAGGCGGACCAGCTCCGAGGCGATCTGGCGAGCAGTTTTGATTTCCGGGAGATCGTCAACCGGCGCAACGTTCTGATAAGCCAGGTCGTCGATCAGGTAAAAATTGTGCTGAAGACAGTAAGCGACCAGTTTGCGGATGGTATTTTCAGCGAATATTCTTCCGGTTGCATTATGGGGATTGTTGATCGCCACTGCGCCGCGCTTCTGCCAGGAGGGGTCCTGCCGGTAAAGCTGCTCCACTTTTTCAATGATCGCGTTTACGTCAATATCCAGAGATGGAGTCAAAGGCACCGGATGAACCATGGGAAAGCACTGTTCGTAGGACCAGCTCAGATCCGGGATTACCACTTCGGTGATCTGACAATGAAAACCCAGAATCCCCAGGGCTGTGCGGGAGGAACCGCTTACCACCAGGCAGGCCTTTGGCCTGTACTGTGGCTGATGTTTTACAAAAGCGCTCAGAAAACTGCGTTGAAGCGCCTCAGACCAGGTTTTTTCGTGCGCGTTTTGAACCAACCGGTCGAAAAGATCCTTTGCCTCCACACTGGAAAATTCATCAATGATGCTGTCATTCCATGTATTTTGAATGTGCCGGGTGACCAAACTGGTTTTCTGTTCGAAAGCCTCCAGGCTACGCGCCAGCATCCGGGCGCGATCATTCAACAACCGTTCGAGATGCTGTTCTGTCCGCTCAGCCAGTTGTGGCAGGACATTTTCAGCAGAAATGCCCAATGCCAGGCCGTCAAACGCAGACCTGACTTGAGGTACATCTGCGGGAGTCTCCTTTGGAAGATGAACCAGTTTTTGATCCAAAAGATAGATCAGGAACTCGACCTCCGAAGCCGATGGGGTCCCCTTGATATTGAAATGGACATTCTCCATCACGCTCAAAAAATCGGCATTTCCGGCAATGAATACAGTCGAAAGAGTATCCAGGCGCGGGGCGAATATCGCCGGCGTTAAAAATCTTAAGACGTGCTGCACCAACTTCGCCTCACGAGCAAGGGAAAGATGGTTAGGCGCGTTATTCACTTCGATGAAGTACAGCGGGCGCTCAATGCTGAGAATCCGCAGCTTTCGACGGGTTTCTTCCCCCAATAAGCTGCCGATCAGCAGAAACGTAGGGGTTTCAGGCGCATCGAGCATGAATTGCTCGATCTGCTCCCGGGCAACCTGTTCGTCGACCGCCAGATCTTCAAAAAGCAGATTGGGGATAGTTTTCTGTATGGGTGGGAGTTCGCAATGAAAGCACAGGATGCGGGCAGGGAGGCTCTCCAGGTAGGACGATAAAGCAAACAGCATGATCCTTAGTGCTTCGATTTTCCCACCCGAGGCGAGTATGATCTCCCGCCGGCCGGATTGTTCTCCGTTATCATAGTGCAGCGGTTCTTGTTGCTGCTCCAACCACGCGCAAAACGCTTTTATCAGGCTATGGGGGTTTTTCCGGGAATAGCCGCCGCGGGGCAGGTACGGCGAACTCTTTTGAATCGTCCGGATGATTGCCTCGAGTTTGGGTTTATCGGAAGTATCCCATCCGAGATATTCCAGGATCCCATCCGGATTTGTGTCCCGCAATTCTTCCTGATGGACATCGATGCCGAGGGCGATCCGCAAAAAAGCTGAAGAAAGGCGTGCATCCTGCAAGGGGTTCCCGATGTGGAAATTGACATGCTCATCCGGCGCAACCGGCGCTGCTGCTGTTGTTTCACTGATCTCGGAAACACGCGCAGCCCAAATCGGTTTCAGGCGAAAGAAAGACATGGGATCAGAATGAGACAGCATCGGTTGCACGCTCGGACTGGGTCAGATGGGTCGAGGAACTCTTAAATCGTCCGCCTTTACTCTGCCCGTTTCTTTGATTCCAACGCCTTCTGTAACAGGTCCTGGAATAAGTTAAGAAGTTCTGAACCGTGACCTGCTTCTTGAGGGGCTAGAGAGATGACTGTGCGTGCGTTCTTCAAATTTTGGCTCGCCTCGGCCAAACGAGCGGCCTGGGGGGTCAACATCAACAATTCCGGACTGCTCCTAAGCACATCCAGTTCTTCAATTTCGAAGGCGAGACGCATGCGATTACGAGTCAGCTCGTCTGCCAGGCTTTGATGAGACAGTGCCGATTCCTTTTCAAGCAGAAGTTGCTTTAACTCGGCTTTTTTCAAATCAAGAGTGTGCTCCATTTCTGCGATTTCTTCGTCGGCCTGGCGTTTGGCCTTTGCGGCTGAGACGCGCGCCTGCTGGTTCAGGTGCTCAGTTTCTTCGAGCAGACGCGCCTGTTCCTGCTGGCGGAGAGCATCTGCAATCTCGGGATCTGTTGGCTCCAACGATTGGATAGCCAATGAAATAAGTTCAAGACCGAATTTTTCTTTGATAACGACCGAGCGCTCATTTAAGTAGTTCAAAATGTTGGCGGAGGCAAGTGCCTGGATCCCCGAACGCTCCGTGACTTCTTTGACCATCCCCTGTAACAGTACCTGAACTTCGTCAGCGGCATGAACCACTGCATCACGATTCCATCCGCCTACACGGATCAGGGATTGAATGTGTTCGAGAGACGGCGCAACAGAGCCAATGAGTTTAACCCGTATTCCAAGGTTTCCTGCAGCGGTCGCCTCGACAGTCAACTGGATTGGACAGGTTGTGCGTTGGATGGGAAGACTGAAATGGCGTGGATAGACCAGTCCTTTTCGCAAGATTATTCGGCCGTTGGACTCATAAAGTACCAAGGCGTCCGGCTGGCGGATACGATACTCAATGAAAACTACCAAGATGCCAACAACAACGACAACACCAACAACAACACCCAAGATGATATCCATTATCTGCATCTCCTTCAAAGTGTTACAGTTACCTTGTGGCTTTAGTGACGAAGCTAGCAGCTCGTGCTACTCCATCGAATGGGTTTACTGATCCAGGTGGGAGGCTTACTTTTAATTTATTGGCATCGGACGCACATGGGGAACCAGATTTTAATGATCCTTGATAAAGTGATTCGGTTTGCAACTTCGGGGCAGCCGATAATCTGCGGTGAATTATACCCAGTTTGGGATTCGAATATGAGTGATTTATCTCCAACCTGGAATTTAGATCAACCTTAATCACCGAGAAGGATAGTGCAACTATATCCGAAATAGTTATTCAAACAGCAGAACTGGTTGCCCTCGATCTGCGTGAAAAGTAGGCCCTCGGCCTCGACCCAATAGAAAACCTTACGGAAATGCGGGAAGGATGCGGCATCAAGGTGGGAACCGTGCCGGGAGCCGATGACTTCGACGCACTAACCCTTTGTGCCAACGAAATTCTGCCAATTATCATCGTGACACGCCCCTGCCGCTTTCCCGACAGAACACAGTCCCCATGTAGTGGCAGGGGAGTGCCACCGTCGGGGTTACCCCATTTCGGGTTTTGTGTTCTACTCAATCGTGATAACGCCTTTTCCTCGAGCGTGTCCTTCTCCAAGGTACGATAGAGCCTCGCCAGTCTCACCTAACGAATAACGTCTATCGATCAAAGGTACGATTTTTCCGACTTCAAGAAGCTCAATCATAAAAACCAGATCCTTCTGGTTTGTTTTCGCTATCCATTTGGAAACCATTTTCTGTTTCCCAATCCTTGAGATTAACAGCCCTAGGAGTATGGCTTGGATTAAATGAGTAGAGGAACTTCCGAGCATGACGTAGGTCCCCGTGGGACTAAATGCACGCCTGTATTCTAGGTCGGATGGTATCCGTTAACGACCAGGATAAGGTTATAAAGTTGCCCCATGCGGGTGATATCGTTTTAGCGCAATCAATGACAGTCTCCGCCCCGATCAAGCGCACTATGTCCAGATTCCTAGGGCTGCAAACTGCAGTTACCTCAGCCCCGAATGATTTGGTGATCTGCAGATATGCCCGCACCACCTCCCGCACGGTAAATCAAAACCTTTTGACCGAACGGATTCCAATCGTCATCAGTAAATAAACCGCCTTTATCATCTCATCCCGTCGTAGCCATAAACCCATTCTTGCGACTAGAATATTGGCGACCTTTGGATCGTATTGGGTGCGGGTATTCTGGTGGTGGAAACGCCTACAGGCCCGGCATCCGTACGAGGCAGTGAGATGAGTGTCGGATTTGATGGCACAACAACCACGGTCGCATGTCTTGAAGGACACTGCGATGTGGCCGCTGATCCGGGCACCAGCAACCTGACCGGCGGCCAAACTTGCGAGCTTGCCGCCGATTTTCCAAACTGTAAGGTGCGTCCGATCAGCGGCGAAGAATCACAGACCTGGCTGGAAAATATCCCCGGATCCATCCCCGATCTGCCTGCCACCGAAGCCTTTACGCCAACCCTGGAACCCACCCTTTTACCGACTTCCACAGGCACCCCCTCAGCAACGATCACACCTCTCCCAACTGCCGCCGCCACGCCCTCGGGGCGATCATTACTGTAGATGGTCAATGGGGCCATGTCACCCTTAATGCCAGCATCGTTACGTTATATATGCAGATCCACGATACGGATCTTACCTCTGACCGCCTGGTGGGTACTTCGTCCGGTTCATGTGCCACGATGGGCATGCAGATCATGGGAATTGACCCGCCTGGCGATGATGTGCCAATAAACGTGGAAATTCCTGCCGGAGGGACACTCATCCTGGTTGGCGGCGGTAGGCGCCTCTAGTGTTACGTCACATCCGGGGTTGGAGCGGGGTCGATCGTGCCACTTACCTTTACTTTTGAGAAATCCGGCAGTATCGTCGCCGATATCCTGATAGAGGCAGCCCCAAAATAACTCACCCGCAGCCATCGGCTTCGGTCGGATAGAGGACCCTCTTGCCGCTCAAACACATGTTATTTTACTCTCCGAAATGCTGGCAGAAGCAGGCCTGACACTAGCCTGTCAGGTCTGCTTGCCTAAAAATATGAGAAGGCGGGCAGCCTGTCCATGCAACACTCCATGCTCTGGCTTGGGTAAGCCTCCATCCCCTTTTCAACGTGAGTGTGCATAGAAATTAAGAAACGTGTTCTTATTGCTTGTCTTTTCTCGGGATTGTCTCTATACTATTAGCGTCCTCAAATAAGGATATCAAATAAGATATTGGGCCAATTCTTCCTGGGAAAGGAGAGAACGATGAAGAATTTGAGCGCTAACAATCCCTTGCCTCGCAGTGAACCCGAGGAGCAAGGGCTGCCTTCACGGGCCATCCTTTCCTTCCTGGACTTTCTGGAAGGTGTAGATTTCCAGGTTCATTCCCTTATCCTCCTGTGTCACGGACACGTGATTGCCGAGGCCTGGTGGCGCCCTTATGAGGCGACCTGCCGGCGTTACCTGTACTCCCTCAGCAAGAGCTTTACCTCCACCGCCGTGGGCTTTGCCATCCAGGAAGGCTTACTGGACGTACACCAGAAGGTCATTTCTTTCTTTCAGGATCATCTCCCCTCGAAAATCAGTGCCAATCTGGAAGCCATGCGCTTGAAAGATCTCCTGACTATGTCCACCGGCCATGCAATCGACACCACCATGATGATCCTTCCGGAAAGGCAAGGGAATTGGGCCCAGGCCATCCTATCCGCGCCGGTCGATTTTCCCCCTGGCACTCATTTCTTATACAATTCCGGCGCCACCTACCTTCTTTCCTGCATCGTCCAACAAGTGAGCCGTCAATCCGTATTGGATTACCTTACCCCGCGTCTTTTTGAACCGCTCGGTATCAGCGGTATGACCTGGGAGACCTGCCCACGTGGCATCAATACGGGCGGTTGGGGCCTCAGCCTGACCACGGAGGACCTGGCAAAATTCGGCCAATTCTATCTACAGAAAGGCAGCTGGGATGGCCGCCAGCTTTTGTCGGCCGCCTGGATCGCAGATGCCTCCTCTGCCCAGGTCCGGGCAGACCCGGAAGAGCGGGAAAAAGAGCCCTCTGATTGGGGTCAGGGCTACGGATATCAGTTCTGGCGTTGCCAGAATAATGCCTATCGTGGCGACGGGGCTTTCGGGCAGTATTGCATCGTTATGCCGGACCAGGATGCCGTCCTGGCGATTACCAGCCAGACGCCTGACATGCAGAAGGTGCTTGACCGCGTCTGGAAACATCTTCTGCTTGAAATGACTGCGTACCCGCTACCGCCCGACCCAAGGACCAGGGCGATCTTACATTCAAGACTTGCATCTCTAGAGATCCATCTCGGGCCTGGATATTCTCCTTCGGGGGCTATAAACGGTTTTTTCGGCAGGCGATTCTCGCTGCAGGAAAATTTCCTCGGACTCCAGGCCATATCCATTTCCTTTGGCCAAGATGCTTCTATCTTCCATCTGTGGGATGCTTCTTCGGAATTTCAACTTGTCTTTGGTGACCGTACCTGGAAGTGCAGCGAAACCTGGCTGCCTCTCATGCAACCAACCATGATGGCCCTCCTTCTCGGGCTCAGCGGTCGATCCCCCCTGAAAGTCGCCGCGTTTGGACAATGGCGGGATGCTGAGACGTTTACAATTTCCCTACAATACCTTGAGACGCCTCACACTACTACCATCACGTTCAAATTCCAGGGTGATGAACTTCATCTGGATGTGACCTCCAGTATGGCCAGACTCTCCGATCTTCCCCTCCCCGGTGCAGAAATGTCTTTTGTCGGTGTTCTGCAGCCTTCCATACTCCGCTTGGACGGAGCGGTCAGCCGGTAAAGAGGGCGGTGAGGCCTTGCATTAGCACAGAAGCCGGCGCCTTATAGCCGACGGAGATCGTCACGGCGCGGTGTCAATTCACCCGTTTCCGTCCGATCCGCTTGTAAGGCGGATTCTTTTGATCCGGGCATTGCCAAAATAAGCCTAATGAGGCAAAATAGCTTTGCCACTTCTTGAAGGCCAACTATGCTTATCCTCCACGTCCATTGGCAGCCGCCCCAGACACCCGCTGAGACCGGCGGTGTTCTATTCTGGGCGGAAACAACAGATGTCGCTCCTCCGGTAAGTCAGCGCGGTCGGTCAGCCAGAAATCCCAGGCCAAGACGCCATCCTTTCTGTTCATCCCTTCCAGAACTACAGTCAACCATTGGCCAATCCGGGAAAGAAGCCGCGGCTATTTTGCGCCTGCCGACAGTCCGCACCGGCCCATTGCCATCACCCGAACTGCCACATGCCTGGAACCTGGATACGGAAACGTCTCCGTCTTTAATTCCCTGGATCGTCCACGGCATCCGGCTGACACCGGCCGAGGCCGTACCTGCCTTGCTGGAATTATCCGCTGCGGGTCAGGAAGCTCAAGCCCGCTTCAGACCTGGAGCCAGTTTACGCTTCTGGAGCCGCGCAGCTGCCTTGGCATTGGATGCTTTAGCAGGGCACAAGGTTATCCCGGTCCTCGTGCCAGTCGATGCAGATATCAAGGCCTTCCACGCCCGCTGGATGCCGGTGCTCGACAGTCCACAAGACGGTCAACGCTTAGCACAGCTGGAAGCCGCCATGCCTCCCATTTGCTGTGCAGAACTTACGGGATTAAGGAAAATATCATCTCCCAGGAGTCTGCTCATCAGTTTTCTCGATACCACCTGCGATGCCCTGGCTCGCCTGTGGGGTAAACCCGTCGCCCCGAAGTTTCACCGGGAGGATGACTTTCCCGCCCATCGCTGGATCGAAGCCCTCTTCAGTGAAAATCCTGCCGTCAAGGCCTCGCCAGCACAATTACAAAGTCTGGCTTCCAGCCAGCGTGCCTGGATGCGTAATCTGCATGTTGCCGGGGACGCTACTTTCCGCATCGCTTTTCGCATAGAAACGCCGGCATCTCAAGACACTCCCTGGCAATTGCATTACCTCTTACAAGCCAGTGACGATCCCAGCCTGCTCATCCCGGCGGAGCAGGTATGGAAAAAAACGGGCAATGTCATCAGTAAATTGGGGCACAAATTCGAGAACCCGCAGGAAAAATTACTGGCCGGATTGGGTTATGCGGCGCGCCTGTTCCCGCCGCTGGTACTGAGCCTGAGAAAAAAATATCCCTCCAGGCTGGAACTCGATGTCCAGGGTGCATACGCCTTCCTGCGTGAGGTCGCCCCCATCTTGGATGGGGCCGGATTCGGCCTGCTTGCCCCTCCCTGGTGGAACCGTCCCGGGGCGCGAGTTGGGCTTGAAAGTCAAGATGAAAACCCCCAAGGGAAAGGACACAGTTGCCAAAGGAGTGATGACCTTGGACAAACTGGTCAGCTACGAGTGGCAGCTCTCGCTGGGTGGAACGACCCTGACTGAGGAGGAATTCCGGGCACTGGCGGCGCTCAAATCGCCCCTGGTGCAGGTGCGTGGCCAGTGGGTGATGCTCGACCCGGGACAGATCGACGCTGCCATCCAGTTTTGGGAAAAACAGCAGACCACTGGTGAGATCAGTCTGCTGGAAGCCCTGCAATACAGTCTGGGTGGTGAAACCGAACGGGGCGGATTACCCATCGAGGAAATTCTCCCCGAAGGTTGGCTGGCAGACTGGCTGGAACGTTTCTCGACCTCCGAAAAGATGTCTGAACTTCCCCAGCCGGGGGGGTTGAACGGGGAACTGCGCCCATACCAGCGATATGGATATTCGTGGTTGGATTTCCATCGCCAGTGGGGGCTGGGCGCCTGCCTGGCGGATGACATGGGTCTGGGGAAAACCATTCAGACCATCGCGCTGTTACTGCATGAAAAAGAAAGCGCGGGCAGCCTGCCCGCCCCGGCCTGCTGATCTGCCCCACCTCGGTGGTGACCAACTGGGAGCGCGAGATTGGCAGATTTGCGCCCGGGCTGCAGACCTACGTTCACCGGGGCGCAGACAGGCTGAGGGGCGAGGCGTTCCGCAAGGCCGTCCGAGGGCAGGATATGGTGCTGACCAGCTATCCGCTGGCGCGCCTGGATGCCGAGACTCATCCAATCCATGTCACTGGCTGGCGGTCATTTTGGATGAAGCCCAGAACATCAAGAACCCCGAACCAAACAGACCCAGGCCATGCGCAAGATTGAACGCCGAGTTCCGCATGGCGCTGACCGGCACGCCGGTAGAAAACCGCCTTTCGGAGCTGTGGTCGATCATGCACTTCCTGAACCCCGGCTACCTGGGGCACGCGCAAGGCTTCCGCGAGCAATTTTGCCCTGCCCATCGAGCGCTACCACGACGAAGCCGCCCTGGCGCAGCTTGAAGCAGTTGACCACGCCCTTCATCCTGCGCCGCGTCAAGACCGATCCGCGCGTGATCTCGGACCTGCCTGAAAAGGTGGAGACCAAGGTCTACTGCACCCTGACCGAGGAACAGGCCACCCTGTACGAGGCGGTGGTCCAGGATGTCATGAGGCGGATCGAGGAAGAGGAAGGCATGCGAACGGCGCGGGCTGGTGCTGAGCATGTTGATGCAGTTGAAGCAGATCTGCAACCACCCGGTGCAGTACCTGCACCAGGCCGGCAGGGATACCGCCGATCTGCACTGGATGGGCGCAGCGGCAAACTGGAGCGGCTGGGCGAGCTGCTGGAGGAAATGCTGGCAGAAGGCGACCGGGCGCTGATCTTCACCCAGTTTGCCGAGATGGGCGCACTGCTGGCAGACTATCTGCCCAAAGCCATTCGGCGCGGCGACCCAGTTCTTGCACGGCGGCACGCCGGTGAAAGCTGCGCGACCAGATGGTGCAAGCGCTTTCAGGAGGACGAGCACGCCCCGCCCATGTTCATCCTGTCGCTCAAGGCCGGCGGCACCGGGCTGAACCTGACGCGCGCCAACCACGTCTTCCACTTCGACCGCTGGTGGAACCCGGCCGTGGAAGACCAGGCCACCGACCGCGCCTTCCGCATCGGGCAGAAGCGCAACGTGCAGGTGCACAAGTTCGTCACCACCGGCACACTGGAAGAGATGATCGACGATATGATCGAGAGCAAGAAGGGCCTGGCGCAGGCGGTGGTGGGCAGCGGCGAGGGCTGGCTGACCGAGATGAGCACGGATGAGCTGCGAGAGCTGGTCAGCTTGAGGAGGTAATGACATGGTCGCCGATACGATTACGACGTTTTACTACTTCAAACCGATCCAAACCCAAGGAAGCCAAAGATGGCATCAAGGCGCGCAGCCAGCGCGGCGCGTTTGCCAAAAACTGGTGGGCGCAGCGCTGGATCGCCGCGCTGGAACGGCTGGTGGATTCGGGCCGGCTGTACGCGCGGGCGCAGTTATGCCCGCAAAGGCCAGGTGCTGTCGATCGAAGAGACCAAGGAAGGCATCGCGGCCCGCGTGCAAGGCTCACAGCGCTACGCCTTATAAGATCAACATCCAGATCGCCCCGCTGACGCGATGCCCAATGGGAAAAGGTGATCGACGCCCTGGCCGAACAGGCCATTTTCACCGCCCAGCTGCTGGCAGGTGAAATGCCGCAGGAAATTGAGACAGGCCTTCAGCGCTGCCAGGGTCAGCCTGTTCCCTGCCAGACGCGGCGACTTGAAGACCGATTGCTCCTGCCCCGATTACGCCAATCCATGCAAGCATATCGCCGCGACGCATTACATTCTGGGCGAGCGCTTTGATGAGGATCCGTTCCTGCTCTTTCGCCTGCGCGGCCGAACGCAGGAACAGGTCTTGCACGCCCTGCGCCAGCGCCGGGCCGGTCAGATGGAAATGATCGAAGAAGAACGCGCTGAAACTGATGTCGCCATCCCGTTGGAAGATCGTCTGGAGCATTTCTGGGAATTAGGCGCGCCTTTGGAAAGTATCTCTGTCAGCATCCGGCCGCCGGTGGTCGAAATGCCCCTGCTCAAACGGCTGGGCGAAGCGGCCTTTGTCCCGGACCCAGGGATCGAGCCCCTGTTGCGGGCCGCATATGAGGCCTTCGGTCAGGAGGCACTCCGGGTCGCTTTCCATGAGGAGGAGAGAAAAGAGAGCGATGGATGACACCTAATAAGCATACCCGCCTTTATCTTTGGGAATCTGAGATGATTGCAGCCTTTGAGGACGACCAGTGGAATGAACTACTCGACCCGATCTATGAGAAATTCCAGGCTTGGAAAGCAGGCTCGCTTTCACCCGACGAACTCAACAAAGCACTTGATCATACTTACAGAGAACGCCGCGACCTCGACCGGCTGTTCTATGAAAAACATGACTGGCTTGCCCGTGTTATCCCACTTAACGAGGCGTGGTTTACCAATTGGCTGAAAAGCCATCCCAAACCGGAAGAAGTGTAGGTTTAGACAGCCTGTCCCAGTCTTGATGAATTGGTTCAACGGACAATCCAGCGCACAGGGAAAAATAGCGTTACTCTTCACCTGGCGATAGAAACTTTCCTCGACGAAATATACCAATCCATGAAACGCGGCGATAGTGTCACCATCCAGAATTTCAGCGGATCTTAAGGCCTCTGGATAAAAGACTTCTATCTATTATTTTTTCAACAGGTGCGATCTCATACAACGTTCGCAAAGAACGATAAGTGAATAGCTTGCTAAAAGTTTGATTTCAGAATCAAAAATTCGTTCTCTTTCCAATAATAAATTCGTCCATAGAGATTTAACGCGGGAGCTGCCGCCTTGAATTTCCATGGACCATATACCCCATAACAAATACGCCCTCTTTGAGGGTGTATTTGTTTTCCAACTTAACAGGTCAATTCAACTCGTATTACCGACGGAATATTTAATAAATAATTGACATGGACCCGGGAAAATTTGTTTTTAAGAACTAATAGATGTTTTTTACTGTGTAAACACACTCTTTTTTACTTGTCGGAGACTTTTATTATTCTTTGAACTGAAAACTATCCAGTATACAATCGAACTCTTCCGTGTAGTTTTTGAATTCACTCGGCCAGGTACTGAAGGAAAGCACATAAACGAAACCATCCTTTTCCAACCAGATATCGTGATAAGAATAAATTTTTTCACCGTATGGATATGTGTAAAATATTTCCAGGCCCGACAAGGCACCTCGTTCAAAAGCCTGACTTTTCCCTTCGATCGTGGGAGTATTTTGCAATTCAATATTTTCATAGGTTTGTCTAAAGTGGGTCAAAAGGTCGCCATCGAGCGGGGAAGTTGCGACCGTAAAAAGGGCTTTTGACCAGAACATGATGGGGTTGTCATATACTGTAACCACTGTTTCCACATTGAGATCATTGTAATCCCCGCCATAAAGCGCCATTCCCCAACCCGCCGGAATGGTGAAGCGAAACGCATCGTTTTCGAAAACGCCCTGTTCTTCGTTTTTTTTATCGGGGGAGAGCAAGCTGCAGGACAGGGTTGCCAGGATGAAGGCGCCCATCAGGATGAATTTGCATTTCTTCATGACATTCTCCTTTTCGTCTGCTCAAACCGACCGGATCCAGCAGGAAGCATGTCTGTCTATCGTTCGTTCTTTTACATCATTGGCATTGTTAACCTTCTATCCAGACAGTTTGCCTAAGAATCAGAGCGGTGGTTGAGCGGTGCACTGAACCTGTCGAAGCGTAGGAGATGCTCTTCCGACGTATCGAACCACCAGTAGAGAAATGCCCTTGATTTTACGATACGCGCCTCGTAGTCCACCCGGGGCTACTCGAACATCGAGGCATGTTTAAAACTCAAACTATCAGGTGGCTAAAAATAACCTTCTGCAGTACGGAGATTGTAATACACAACTTCAATCCCGATAGTATATTACCCCGAAGGTTGTCTGGCCTTGTATCGAAGATTTGGAGGGTTTGCCAACTCCATCTTGCACTTTCCTTGTTTTTACCCTACAATGAATTTGCAGGGGCGCGCCTTCAAACGACAAAATGGCGGATGTATGCCGTTTCATAGGGCTGTGGAGATATCCCATGTCAATTCCCTCCAATCCGGATCAGGCCAGACGAGTCGCGAAAATCGCCATCTTTCTTTCGCTGACAGCGCAAGCGATCCCTTTGCTTTATTCCCTCTTCACAATTGCCAGACCCACATATTACCTCGGACCTCTATTTGCCGAGATTCGCCTGACGATCCTGATTCTTGGCCTGCTCGGAATACTGGCGCTGGCCAGGCGGACCCGCTCGAAGGCGTTGGCCCTCCTATCCATTTTCCTGGGCTTTGTCGCGGTGGCTCAGCATATCCTCCTCTGCGGGAGTGACGCTTTACACCAAAAGAATATTCTCTTGTGCCCAATGTTATGGGGGGCCAGGATCGCCTAATAATCAGTAATTCCATCGGTTGTTCTGATAGGAAAGCATAAAATGGATGGTCTTATGAAAAATCAACAGCTCAAGTTCCTTGTGCTCCTGCTGCCCCTGACCCTGGCTTGCACATTATTCACGCTCTACCCCACACCAACCCCCATCCCAACAGAAATCATACCAACGGAACACCTGTCCTTCGAAAATGAACTCGTGGCCTTTGATTACCCGGCCGCGGCAAAAATCTTCGCTGCCCGCGATCCAACTTTTCATCCTTACTCGAACTTCTACAAACTGGGAGGCGAACTGGTGGTCGGGCTGGCAAATCCAGGCTGGATGGACAACCACGGGATTCTGTACAGTTCGATCGGGATCTTTCGCCACGCCCTGCCAGCCGGCTCCAGCCTGGATGAGGTCTTGCAGGCTGCTTATGCTACAAATACAGGCCCATCTCCGGAAGAGGTTCCCGAACAGAGCGGACCCTATCCCTTGGATGGACAAACCACCATAAAGAGAACCTATCGATTCGCTTCCGGGCCACTCTGGTACACTTTCCAAGATATCTGGCTCGAAGCGGACGGCGTGGTCCTACGAATCTCGCTCAACATGGAGGCTTATGAGGCCGATTTCCAGGCCGCTGCCGACCTTTTCCTGAGTAGCCTGAAGATCCGGGATAATCCGCCGCCTTTGACCGAGCAGCCGACACTCGTGCCGACCCCATCGCCTACCCCATTCCCCGTCGCCCTGCTTACCCACTATGAGGACAGCCTGCTTTCCTTTGATTATCCACGAGGGCTGAGCCTGCTCCCTGCCGGGGAAAGCCGCTCTGATTGCTTCCCAGACATTCCCTTCGGGGGGGAACGGCTGGTCGGGCTGGGCGAGCCGCGCTTCCTTTCCAATGGCATTTATTATCGATGCGTCCAGATCACCCGCCTGCCAATGCCGTCCGGATCCAACCTGGAGGCGGTTCTGCAAAATGTATACGAACAGGCCGGAGCGAAGCACCCTCAGGATCCCAGCGGCGTGCTCTCCACCGGACAGGTAACCGTCGCCGGGCAGACCGGTCTTCAGTGGGCCTACCGGGTGACCGCAGGCGAGCCGACCCACGAACTCCGCGATATCTGGTTGGAATTGGATGACCAGATCTATATCATTTCCATCTGGACGGAGTACACCAATCCTGACGATTTCTGGGCCTTTCAGTCCGGGGCGCAGGCGCTGCTGGACAGCCTGATCGTCAAGTAGCCGGTTGCTGTGCGAATTTAGAAGGAGAGACCAGGATACTCATGACCCGCTCCCTCCGTTACGCGCTGCTCTTTTGCCTGTTGTTGACCTCCTGCCTCCCGACCGGCACGGCCACTCCACCTATGACGCTTATGCCTTCAGAAACCCCGGGGCAGAACGGGCAACCCGTCCGGACAGCTACCCCTGCAAAGCTTCCGAGTGATTCGCCCACATGGACGCCGACTTCCATCCCGCTTTCCACAGCGGGCGGCTCCGCAGCAAACTCCACCTGGATCCGCGCCAACGGCAGCGATGATTGGATCCAGGCTGGCAGCCTCGTGGCAGCAAAGGACGGTTTGTGATCCGCCTGGATCCTCTGGGCCGGGAGCTCTGGTCTGCCAATCTTCAGCCAAAGCTGCCGGACGCATTCTCCATCGCCTCGATCGTGGAAGTGGCGGACGGCTATCTCATGGCGGGGAATTTCTCTTTCGCCACTTACCCCGACCTGCATCCGGATGAGATCTTCCTGATCAAAACCAACCTGCAAGGAGAATTCTAGTAGGCGCAGCACTATGCCGGCTCGGGCGGGGATAAAGCTGCTTTCAGCTCACGAAATAAATCCTACAAGACAGTGGAGATCCACCTGACACCCGATGCCCAAAACATCATCCTGGGCAGCTACCCTCACAATCGAAAAGTAACATTATCGAGCTGCTCACACCCCACAAGGAAACGGCAATGCGAGTGGACCGAAGAGACTTTGGATCGCTGCGAAAGAGATAGGTTTTTAAATGCCACCGTTTGGATGACCGAAGCCAAGCTGGCATAGACCTGAGAGCCCCACTCGGATCGAAAACACCCAATCACCTTGCGATGAATGACGGAGGAACGCAAGCAACACTCACTTACATCATCCCGCCGGGGGATTTCTCCGACCGCACAAGTATCTGCATCCGCTTGCCCTGCCTGTATTACCTACTTCAGTGTTTTTGTCACGATGGGTCTGTCCACCACCTACATCTTTCGTTATTACTCGGCGCAAATCAAGAATGTGCCGGGCAGACCAGGCCACAGAATGACCACCAAAAGAGACCTTTCCTATCCGCCTGCGATGGACAGGACCAGCCGGATTTCCTCGTCCTCGCTTATCACCGTCTTCAACCCCTTCAGATCGCGGATATTATTTTCCCCCAGGAACAAATTGACAAAAGCCCTCAACTTGCCGTTACCTTTGGTGAGATGAGGCCGCAAGGCCGGGAACTGGCTCAATAAGCTCTCCATCGCCTCGCCTGCGGTCTTGCCATCCACGCGCACCTGGCTGGCTCCGTTCACATAGGAACGCATGGGGGTGGGGATTTTCAAGACGGGCATGTTATTCCAGATCTTAGGCTTTCATTACCAGTTGAACAGGCTATCCAACTCTTCATCGGGTACATCGAAGACCGCATTCGTCGGTGGCAAGCGGCTCCCGCGTCATCCATTCGGGCAGGCGATCATCTTTCGCGGTAAATCCCGCCTGGCGGTTGAACTCACGCTCCATCTTCAGGGTTTCCTTGCCCAGGGTTTGAAGGATGCAATTATCCACACTCCATCCATAGCGGGCATTTAACAGGTTGGCGATGGTATCCTGCTCCGGAAGCTGCAAAGCCAAACCGGCAAAGATGCAGGCTCCCAATGTATCATAGCCTGCCATACTGATCTGCTTCGCCCGCGAAAGGTCCACCTGCCCTTTAGGGTCGAGATGGTTGACCTTATCTCTGATGGTCAGTCCGGCGGTATGATCGCCTCCCTGCGGCGAGGTGGCATACGTCACGCCCGTGCCTTTGATCGCCCGTCGGCTCATAAGCGCCATGGCTTGATTCTTGGTCACCGGCACCTGCTCGATACCGAGGACTTTTCCCGCTATATCCCGCCCCGCTGCCCAGGATCCGGCCCAGAGGGGTTCCTTGGCGGATTTCATCGATCAATTCCAGCGCCCGGTCGCCATCGCCCCATTTCATCAGGCCCGCTTCCGCGGCCACGCCCAATGCCGCCCCCACGTCGATCGAATCCACTCCCAGGTCATTGACCTGCCAGTTCATCCGGGCGATCACATCCAGGCAGCCAATGCCCAGGTTGGAGCCCATCAAGCCGATAGTCTCGTATTCGAGCGGAGAGACGATCATCTTGCCATCTTCCCCCCCAAAGACATTCGAGCAGCGAATAGTGCAGCCCGGCATGCAGGCATGGGTGGGATTGGATTCGCCACCCCGCTCGAGCAGCAGCTCACGCATATTCTCGCCTGAGATTGCTTCCGCCTGTTCGAATTGGCCGGACGGAAAAATTTCGTGTTGGCAGAGAGCCCAAATACTGGCACATCTGCACCATCGCCGCCGTACCATAGTCGCGGTAGGTTTGTGACTGGGGTGTTCGATCACGGCCTTGTTATAGATCTTCTGCGCTTCTTTGTAGGCTTGCGGGTTCACGATGGGCGGTTTCTGTCCGCCGCTCGCATCGAAAACAATGGCCTTGATCCCCTTGGTTGCCATCACCGCCCCCAAACCGCCTCGGGCAGCGATGCGCGCAGGGATTTTGTCTTTATCCAGGTTTTGAATTCCAGCGGTTTTCATTTTCATTTCCCCGCCTGGACCGATCAGGGCAATGGCAACTTTTTCTCCATATTTCTCGATAAGTTTCTGTGCCCCGATGCATAAACACCCATGCCTGTCAAGTCATCTGCAGGGTCGAACCGCGCACCTTCAGTGCTCAGATGTAATACCCACATGCCGGGTTCAGCCGGTATATCCTCAAGAATAAGCGCCTTGATGCCCAGACAGGCCATCTGCAGGCCGGTGGTGCCGCCTGCATTGGCTTCCTTCGCTCCGCCCGTAAGCGGACTCTTGCCTCCGATTGAAATACGATCGCAGGACGAAAGCATATGCCCAACCAGCAGTCCCGGGGCAAAGATCAACTTGTTATAGGGTCCAATGGGTTCACAAGCGGCCGGGACTTCGTCAAGCAGAAAACGGGCCACCAGTCCGCGCCCGCCCAGGTGTTCCCAAGAGCCGGGACAGGTTCCCGTGGAAAGGTCTGGGTGCGCACGTTGACTCGCCAGACTTGAGATTGGTATGGTTTCGGATTTGGGTTTGCCATGAAGGCCTCCTTTACTCCTGGTCGGGAATCGATCCGGGTTATGAAATGACTATTCAAACAGAGCTGCCGCAGCTTGGCGAAAAATCTGAGTATGACAGATCCACATCGGATTCGGTGTATCGCCGCGATCAGGGCCATATTATGGAAAGGTGTCATGAAAATACCACGGTTCAGAGCGTACAGATGCATGAAGCGGTCAAGATCGCTATCAATTGCTGCATTGGCTTCGCCTCCATTGTGCGGTGGGGTCTGGAACGGAACCAGTATTCCACCCGGAAACCCAGCCGTTTGACGATCCAGGGCAGTTCGAATTCCTTGATGTATCCACAACACCCGTCTCGTAGCGATCGGCCAGTGCTTCGCTGCGGTGTGTACATATCCGGGAGTAAGGACATGTTCCAAAGTGGCCCGCATGGCCGCGATGGACAGGGCATTTCCCGCCAGTGTTCCGCCGATCCCTCCGACATCAGAGCTGTCCCGATTCCAGTTTGGCCCAGAACGCCTCCGCAACTTCCTCGGTAAATCCATAGACGCCGACCGGGATCCCCCCGCCAGCGGTTTGCCGCAGGTCAGCAAATCCGGTTGGAGGCCGTATTTGCCGGTGTAGCCTCCCGGCCCAGCAGCAGATGGTGTGAGTTTCATCGAGGATTAGCAGCGTCCCGGTCCGGCGGGTGATCTCCCGTATAGCCGCATGAAACCCGGATCGGGATGGATGATTCCGATATTGGTCATGACCGGTTCAGCCAACACAGCCGCCACATCTCCGGCCAGCAGACTGGTCTCCAGCGCCGGAATGTCGTTAAACTCGATCACCTTGGTCGTGTCGAGCGGGTTGACCGGCGGCGCCCAGGTTTCCATCGCCTTGGCCCGGGTACGCCGTCTTCATCCAGGCTGATGAACGTTTCGTCCACAGAGCCATGGTAGCAATAATTGAACACCAGGATTTTTGGACGTCCGGTGATATGCCGCGCCATCCGGATGGCGAAGCGGTTTGCGTCAGTGGCCGTCAGGGTGAACTGCCAGTATTTCAATGCCGAATCGCCGCTGCAAGTTCCTCGCCAACCCAGATGGCGGCCTCTGTTGGCAGCATCAGGGTAATGCCTTTGCTCGCTTGCTCGCAAATCGCGGCGGTTGTTGGATCGGGAGAATGGCCGGTCATCGCGCCGGTATCGCCCAGGCAAAAATCGATGTATGTTTGCCCGTCCACGTCGGTGAAATGCGCCCCTTTCGCCTCCTCTGACAAACAGCGGGAAATCCGCCTGCCCAGCGGACCATCCAAAGCATCGGTACACCCCCCTGCATGGATTGGCGGGCACGCTCGTAGAGCTCGAAAGATTGTGGATGTTCTGCCTGGAATTGAACCTCTTCCTCATGAAGAAGCCGTTCCAAACGGGACGGTCCAGGACACGCATCGTTTCTACTCAATAATTCTTTCCCCTCCCCATTTTCAGGAATATGCGGAGGGGTAGGGTTTACTTTTCCGTTGCCTTCATAGCTTCTGCAAAGATCCCCAGGGCCTCATGGATCTGGGCTTCGCTCACAATCAACGGCGGGATCCAGCGAATGACATTATCGTAAGTTCCGCAGGTCAACAGAAGCAGCCCCGCCTCTTCACAGGCATGGACTACTTTTTTAATCAATCGCCTTATCAGCCGGCTTACCGTTGACCGTGAACTCCGTGCCGATCATCAGCCCCAGTCCGCGCACATCCCCGATGACGGATACTGCTCCTGTAATTTTCGCAAGCCGGTTACGAGTTGGACCCCTCGCCGGGCGGCATTGCCGGGCATATCCTCATCCCGCATGGCCTGAATGGTGGCGACGCCTGCCGCGCAGGCTACTGCGTTCCCGCCGTAAGTCCCGCCGTGCGAACCGGTTGGCCATTTCTTCATCAAATCAATACTGCTGAAAACACCTGAGAGCGGCAGGCCCGAGGCAATTCCTTTGGCAACCGTCATGATATCCGGAACCACCTCAAAATGCTCCTGGGCAAACCATTTTCCGGTTCGCCCAAAACCGGATTGGACTTCATCGAAAATGAGCAGGATCCCGTGTCCGATCGCACAGTTCCCGCAGTCCCTTCATAAAGGCGGCCGGCGGGTCTACATAACCGCCTTCACCCAATACCGGCTCGATCAGGATGGCGGCCGTTTCAGCCGGAGAGGTTTGGGATAACAACAGTTCCTGCAGCGCGTTGAGGCAATATTCGCGTGGTTTGTTCTTCATTCATTCCAAGCCGGTACGCATACGGATAGGGTGCCACGAAAACACCTGCCGGCAGCGGCTGGAAACCCGAACGATAGATCGTCTTGGAGGTGGTCAGCGCCATCGTCATTCCCGTCCGGCCATGGAAACTGCCCTGGAAAACAATGATATTGGGTTTGCCGGTGGCAGCCCGGGCCAGCTTCACTGCCCCTTCCAACGCCTCTGCTCCTGAATTGCTGAAAAAGAAACTGTCGATGGACGGCGGGACGATCGTCCGTAGTTCGGCAATCAGTTTCAGCATCGGCTGGTGGACAACGATATTCGCCTGGGCATGCAGGAACGACCCCGCCTGCTCCCGGATGGCCTCCACCACCTTGGGATGGCAGTGACCGGTATTGGTCACGCCGATGCCGCAGGTGAAATCCAGATACTTCTTCCCATCCGCCGCATAGATGTAGCAGCCTTTGGCGCATTCCGCTTCGATCGGGAAGATCCGCGACCACACGGGCGCCATGTGGGGAAAATTTTCATCATAGAGTTTACTCATGAGATTCACCTTTCTTATTGATCAGGCCGGCAAATAATCGGCCGCCCATTCGATATCCAGTTCCTTCAAGGTTTCCCGGGTGGGAATGCCGTCTTTGGTGAAACCGGCCAGCCGGTAATACTCGTCCAGACCCGCCTCCATTTCCTCATGGGTGACGGCAATCCCGGCAGTGGGGCCGGTTCCGACCAGAGGTTTAAAGAACTTCTTGGGGAGTTGATCGTCCTTGCGGGTAAACCCTTCCCGGGCATTGAAGGTCCGCATCAGGTTCAGCCGGCGCTTGCCCAGGGTCATCAGTTCATCCACCGTGACATCCCAGCCCGTCACTGCCCTCACCATTTCGGCGGTATCTTTCGGCCCATACAGGCACCAGGTCGGCCCATAGACGAACTGGCATAGCGTCAGTGTATCCATCATGCTGTAAAAAACCTCGGTCAGGTAGGCAAAGCGGACTTTCTCCGGCGTCAGGCTGTGGACCGGTTGAGGCGTATCCAGGCCGATCTCCTTCAGCCGGTTCAGGTTGAACTCGGCCACCCCTTCTTCATAATAAGGATCGTGCTCGCTGGATTGGTGGTCGGCGCCGAACGGATTGACCGCATAGATCAAGTCCCAGGCCGCGTTTGGCCTGGGGCATATGCGCCGGAGCTTCCTGGTTCTTTACGGTGGTCAGGCATTCGTCAGCCCCATTTCCCCATACCTTCGGCAGCCCGCGCCGAGCCTTCCGCCAGGATCGGTCCAAGCTTGCCTGATCTTGGTCACGATCTGCTGCAAGCACTTCCAGCATGGCATCGCGCATTGCCAAACCGCAGGTCGATCCCGCCCGTGTCTTCCTTGGTGATGATGCCTTTCTCGTAGCACTCCATCGCAAAGGCCATGGTTCCCCCGCACGTGATCGAATCGACGCCGTGCATATCGCAGATCTGGTGAGCCTGTGCAACCACCGCCAGGTCGCCAATGCCGCAGGAAGAGCCAAACAGGCCGATCGTCTCGTATTCCGGGCCGCCGTATATCGGATCGAATTTATATTTCCCTTCTTCGATCTCGATCACACGCTTGCAGCGGACCACGCAGGCATAACAGGTCTCGCGGGTTTTCAGGATGGTTTCGGCCATCTTCTCGCCGCTGATCGGTTCGGCCAGCTCGAATTGGCCTTCACGTCTGGTTGCGGGTCGGCAGCGTGCCGATCATGTTATTGAACATGACCACCACAGCCGTGCCATATTTCGCCAGGCCGTCCATATCCGGATTGGTTTTGACTCCTTCCGGTCCGGTCCGGTTCAAAGCCGCCATCGCCTTGGGGTCGGCCACGGCAGGCTTCGCCTTGCCGCGGACCACAATGGCCTTGAGGTTCTTGCTTGCCATCACCAGGCCCATCCCGGTGCGCCCGTTCATGCGGTTGGCCATGTTGACAATGGCAGCAAATCGAACTCCCTTTTCCGCGGCCGGGCCGATCTGCATTACCTGGGCTTTGGGGTCGCCGACTTCCTGTTTCAGCAGGGCATCCACTTCGCCGGTCACTTTTCCGAGCAGATGGGAGGCGTCATGCAACTCTGCTTTTCCATTAATGATGGTCAGGTAAACCCATTTGGGCGATTTTCCGCGCAGCACCAGGCCGTCATATCCGGCAAACTTAAATTCGGCCGGGAAAAATCCACCGGCCTGCGAATCGCCGATCGCTCCGCTCATCGGGCGATTTGGCATTGACATTGATCCGGCTTTGTCCGGAAATGGAGGCCCCGGTGACCACGCTATCGAAAACGGTCAAAAGATTCTCCGGTCCGAGCGGGTCTGCCCCTGGCGGCACTTCGCGCAGGATGTAGTGCATTGCCATGGCCGAACCGCCCATATATTTCCGATAGAACGATTCAGGCGGTGTTTCCACCTCCATCATACCGGTGGTCAGGTTAATATGAAAGATTTTGCCATGATAACCGAATGGCATGGGAGCCTCCTTTGGCCTAGCCCCCTCCATCCGATTGCCAGGAGGGGGTGATGGTATTTCTTTTACTCTTCCGCCGGTGCTGCGTAAGGATCCACATCCGGGAGCCCGGGTTTGATCCACAAGCGGATCGGGATATACACGATCGCGCCAATGACCATGGCGATCGAAAGCCCAGGAAATGGAAGACCAACCCGTATCCAGGTAATTGAACACGATCGCCAGGGTGACGACCGCGGTCATGGATACCGTGATCAAGGTTAATCCAAACCAGCCGCCCGGGAACTTTCCAGCGTGGCCGGTCGGGATCTTTGAAGCGCAGCACCCACACCGCAAAGAAGCATCCCAGCAGCACCAGCATGTTAAGGAACACGTCAATAACCACCAGTGCCTGGAAGGCCTGACAGGCTGAAGACCGAATAGATCACGCGCGACCACCAGGATGGATACCCACGGCGTGCCATATTTTGGATGCACCTTGACCATGAATTTTGGCATCATGCCGTCTTCAGCCAACGCAAATGGGATGCGGGTCCCGCCCAATCCATTACCGATGAACAGGCCAATCATCGAGAGGATGGCTGCAAAGGAGACCAACCCACCCATTATCTTCCCCAAGCGGGCTGCCTTCCTGGCCGGTCAGATTATCCGCCACCACCCGGGCAATATCCGGGAACCACCAACCGGTCGAACCGGCCGGGTCAACCCCCCAGCTGGTTAACTTATTCCCGGTTTCAGCGACCTGCGCATCGGTTGCATCCGGACCCGACGATATCGCCAACAATTCCCACATTCGGATCGGAAGCATCCACACCCCAGACCACATATTTGCCATCATTTGCCGCGCCGCCATATAATCCGGCAATGGTTGGGATGGTATAAGTGGCAATGGCTGCAACCAGGACCAGCGCCATCGCGAGGGGATAGGTCCGCTTGGGTTTGACCACCTCATCGCCGGCGGCAGCCGGCAATTCCCAGCCCATGTAATTCCACATGGCCACGTAAATGCCTGTCCCCAGGGCCGGGATCAAGCTCTTGAAGTTCACGGCTTCACCGCTTGGCAGGAATGGCAGGTGAATGGTCTGCCCGCTCTTGATCCAGGCGGCGATCCCAATGACTGACATGATCACCAGAGGGATCAGCATGATCGCACCAAGCCAGTCTGTGGTCAGACCGGTGAGCCGCGCCCCGCGGACGTTCAGATAACTGATCAGCCAGATCACCAGCATCGAGACGATGAAGGATAGCAGGACTCCTGAAAGGTAGACGCCTCCGATGGTCACGCCGTTGTTCAAGGCCGGGATAAAAAAGGCCAGGTATGTGGCTGCCAGGACCGGATAGATGGATACATCCACCCACGAAACCACCCAGTTCATCCATCCGCCCATAAACCCGACGAAGGGACCGAAGGCCTTCTTCAGCCAGTGATAATAGGCGCCTTCTACCGGCATCATGGATTGCAACTCACGCACCATCAGCATATTGGGAATGCTGAAAACGAGCGGGGTCAGGAATAACAGAACGAGTGCAAATCCCGGCCCGGATAAGCTGACCATCGGCTCCACCCCGAACGAGCCCCCGCAGACAGTGAAATAAAGCAACCCAAACAGCGGTAGAAGTGTCAATTCGCGTTTTAGTTTGCTTTTTTCTCTCTGGGTCAATGCAATTGCTTCAGCCATAGGACATCCTCCTCCGAAGTGAAATCCTCTTCGCACATAGTTAGTGTGGGAAGGGGCTGCAAAATTACATTTCCTTTATTCCATACGGGAATCCGTAATCGGCCATTTTATTCATAAATGGGATCGGGTCGAAGGCTTCCGGACCAAGCACACCCGCACCTTTCCATTCGCCATGCTCCAGCAGATCCCAGCCGATGACCGCATTGAAAGCCGTTTGAGCCACCACGGATTGGCAGCCTAAGCGCTTCATGCAGTCTTCGTTATCCGCCACCTGGTAGAGATAGACCTGCCTCGGTTTGCCGTCTTTCATGCCTTTCACCCACGTACCCGCGCAGGTCAGACCCGACATCCGGTCGCCCAGGTGAGCCGGGTCGGGCAGGCAGGCTGCCACCACGTCCCGCGGCGCAACCATCACATCCTTGACCGCTATCTTTTCCTTATTATCCAATCCAAGCATATGCAAGGTCTTCAACACTGAAATGAACTGCTCTCCCAGGGAATATTTAAAGGTAACCCGTTTGCAATTGACCCAGCGTGGCACCAGCAGAACTTCCTCGTGTTCCACATTGATGCATTCCTGTGCCCCGATTCCGCAGGGGAACTCGAACATCTCCGGTTCGGAAAACGGAGCCGTGGTATACCAGCCCTTCTCCTTTTCCCAGATGATCGGAGGATTAAGGCATTCTTCGATGGTGGTCCAGATGGAGAAATTCGGGGCAAAGTCATACCCGTGCACCACCAGGTTGGACCCATCCCGGATGCCGATTTCTTCGATCTCATCAAAGAGGTGCGTGGCGGCATACTTGGCAAATACATCCGCCATGCCCGGCTCAACTCCCAGTCCGACCAGGCATAAAATCCCCTTCTCTTCCCATTTCTTGGCGCGCTCAAACTGGTAGTCCCCCAATTTAACTCCCGGTTTGGTGATACGGGTCCTCGTGGATGCGGCGAGGAGAGCGTCATCGCCATATCCATATAATTGCAGCCTACGTTATAAGCTGCATCGAAGATGGGCTCATTGAAGGAAGGGTCGCAGGCGTTCATGATGAGGTCCACTTTGTAGCGGGTTGCCAGCTCCTCGATCATTTCACGCCGGCTGGCATCGATCCATTCGATGGGGAATCGCTCAGGATCCCCCAGTTTGGTTTGGACTTCTTTGAGACGGTCACGGTTGTAATCGGTCAAGACCAACTTTCTCCACCCAGGGGCGTTCCTTGGCGATGCAGGCGATGGCTTCGCCCACGCCGCCGGTACCGACGAGCAATACCTTCATATTTCCTCCTTTACAGAATGTGTTCCATTTCCTGTCAATAAGAATGGGACCTTGCCCATCCTTATTGAGAAAATCTCTTTTTCCGGCTTGAGCCGGTAATCTTAGAAGTAGATCTCTTTGACGATCTTCAGGTGCATGAAAGATTTTGACTCTCGAACGCCTTCGATTTTATATAACCGCTCAGTTAAGAACTGAAGCAAATGATTTTGGTCCCGGCAGACAATTTCGGCAATGATATCGTAGGCTCCACTGACGACGATCAGGTAGATCACCTCATCCAATGCCGCATATCTGGTCGGCGATTTCCAATAAATTTTTTCCATCCGCCTTGATACCGATCAACGCCATGGTGTTGTAGCCCATCCGCAGTGGATTGGTGATCGCCACCACTCTAAGCACACCTTTTTCCGCCAGACCGGTTGTAGCGGACTCGCACCATCCCCGCAGAGACATTCAACTCCTTCGCGATTTCGGCCAGTGGAACCCGCCCATCCTGCTGTAATATGGCAATGATCTGGCGGTCAATCTCATCAAGTTCGTCAGCCGGATTAACGTCCATGGTCGTCATAAGACCATATTACAACGTTTCATCATTAAATTCAACTGTTTTAATCATTAACGTTACAAATAGCACCTATTTTTTGACGATTTTCACGATTCTACCTTTTCCGGATACAATTCAACGTCGGCTGTTTTTGCCACTTCTTCCAGAGTACTTTCCAGCCGGTTCAACACCTCGTTGATCTGTTCAAAGGTGATCACCAGCGGCGGTTCGATCCGCACCGTCTGGGCGCTGATCAGGGTCCCTGCCACCAGCACACCCCGCTTGAACAGCCCCGAGGCCACTTTATAGCCGATCTCCGGCGTTTGGAAATGCATGCCGATCAACAATCCCTTGCCGGTAATCCTTTGAAGATTTGCGGATATTTCACCGCCAGGGCTTTCAACCTGGGGATGAGATAATCTCCCTTGGCGGCCGCGGCTTCCCACAGCCGGTCTCGCAAGGTGACATTGATGGCTGCGATGGCGGCCGCACACGCCAGCGCTCCGCCTCCCGTGGTGGTGGTATGGATGAACGGGTTCGGGTACATCATGCACTGCCAGATCTCTTCCGTCGAACAGAATGCGCTTACCGGCATGACTCCTCCGCCCAGCGATTTGGCTACCGAAAGGATATCCGGGACAACGTTCCAATGCTCCACTCCCCAGAGTTTGCCCGTCCGGCCCAGGCCTGTTTGCACCTCGTCCGCCAACAGCAGGGTCCCGTAATGTTTCGTGGCTTCGCGGATGCGCGGCCAGAAATCATCCGGCGGGACAATCGCACCCGGCCTCGCCTTGAATGGGTTCCATCAAGACGCCCGCCACTCCAATCCCCAGTGCCTTGCAGGTCTCCAGCTGTCGTTCCACTGCGTCCGCGTCCCCAAACGGCACATGGTAGACCGGTCCGCCGTACAGGATTCCCACCGGCTCACGGTAATCCGATTTGCCGATCATGCTGAGCGAGCCCATGGTCTTGCCGTGAAAAGCTTTCAGCGAGGCGATGAAAGCCGGTTTCTTGGTATACATCTTGGCCAGTTTGATGGCCCCTTCGATCGATTCCGTCCCGCTGGCCGCAAAGAAACTGTACTTGATATCCCCCGGCGTGATCAGCGCCAACAGGCGGGCCAGCACGCCTCGGAGCGGGTCGATCAGTTCCTGGCTGGGCATGGGCGTGCGGAAAGTCAATTGATCCCGCACTGCCGCAATCACATCCGGATGACCCCAGCCCAGGTCCATCATCCCATATCCGCCCAGGCAATCGAGATACTCCCGCCCCAGAATGTCATGAAATATCGCGCCCGACCCGGACCATTCTGCCGCAGCCCAGTCCCCTGCTTCCGTCACGGATTTGCGATAATCCAACCAGCCTTTATTGAAATGTTCGGCAAAGTTTTGTTTCGATTCCTCGATGATCACCTTGCCTTCATCCGCTGAGACTTCTTTCTTATGGATTATATCCATCCAGCGATTTGAATAGTCCAACGCTTCGGCAATCGTTTGTGCCATATAGATTCTCCCTCTCTCTTATCCTTAAGCCCAGTCCGCTACTTCTTTATACCAGGGCTTGTTTGTACCCGTCTTGGCGCGGCCCTTCCATTTACCGGACTTGGGAGTCTCCTCGATGATCTTGAGCAGAGCCTCCACCTGGGCCGCGATAATATCCCTTTGTTCATCCGTCAACGCCTTGACGTGGTGGGCCGAGTCTTTGATCCGCTGTAGATTGGTGGTTCCGGTATGGTAAAAACCCCAATCGTCGCTAAAGATCCTGGCGATATATTTGGCATTCAGGCAATCCTTATCGGTATCACCGAGCCGGGCAGCCAGCAGCAAGAGCATGGCATCTTTGAGGTCCTTGTCATTGATCTGAACGATCTGCAATTTCTGCAGCATCAGGTCCGCCAGGGAAACGCAATGAGGATGCGCTTCCAGCCGGCCGCGGTAATCGATCGGATGGTTGTAATCCAGCTTATCGAAAAACACGTCGATCATGGGGATATTGGCGCTGAAGAAGATCATGCGTGTGCCTCCGCTGATCATGGCGGCCCGCTTCTCCAACTCATACCCATGCGCCTCGAAGAAGGGCACCAGTTTCCCCCGGTGTTTTCCATACGCCGCAAAATCGATATCCGTGAAGACGCGTTCGCCCAACCGCTCCATCCGGCGGTACAGGTCCACATGATCCGGGAAATAATAATGCAGGGCGATCGGGCCCATCACCCGCAGGATGAGCCCTTGTTTCTGGGCATCTTCGGTCAGCCGCAAACCTTCTTCCAGGTAGGCTTCCGGTTTGGGGTATTCATCCAGCGGGATGTCTTTGGGTAATCGGAATTGTAGTGGCATCCAGGTCTCCTATCCATTGGTAAAGACGTAATCTTTCACTTTGCCCTTTTCGAGTATGACCACCACGCCTTTCAAGATCCCTTCGGAATATTCACTGCCGGGGTTGATGATGGTCGTCTTGTGGATCTTCTGCACCCCGCGGGACTCGTGGATATGCCCGTGCAGACCCAACAAGGGTTGGTATTTCTCGATCATTTTCGCGACTGCGTGGCTGCCCACGTGGATCTTCCGGTCGGCGGCCTGGATCAGGTCCTTTGTCAATTCGGGCGCCAGGTCCAGCGCGAAACCGTAGGGAGGCACGTGGAAATTGAAGATCGAGTTGGATTTGTCCTGGACTTTTCCGATCAACTCTTCCAGCATGGGCTCCAGTTCTTCGTCCGGCTTTTCACGGGGGGTATTCCAGGGGGTCGGGTTGGCGTAGCTGAAGGTGACCATTTCATGGTCCCCGATCTGGACATTTTTATTATTGCAATTGACAATGACGCATGAATCCGCGATGATGTCATCGATTTCGAAATAATCGTCATTGCCGGGGGCCATATAGACCTTGTAAGATGAATTGCACAGGCGTTCATCCGCCAGGGCCATCCATTCTCTCATCCGCTGCAGCACCCGTTCTCTGAAAAGCTCATCGATCTTTTTCGGATCGGCTTTAGTAGCCTGGAATTCCTCGCGGGTCTGGTGGGTCCAGTAATAGCCCATCATTTCGATGGTCTTCTTGAGCTTATCCAGCTCCTCCTGGCCGGCAACTTCGGTATATTGGCCCATCAGGGTGGTTTCCCAGCAATCGTTGCCTTTTTCGATCAGCGGGACCAGGACTTTCCCGGTCAGATCTCCCAGCAGGATGCCCACATCGACGTTATATACTTTCAACGCATTCAAATACTTGCGGTAACACGTATTGGACCCGTGAATATCGGTCACGAAGAAAATCTTGATCTGTTTACCCATCCGCGTCTCCTGTGATAAGTGTAAAGAGAATATGGAAGAAGTAAGAGGGCAAGGCTTATCAGCCTTGCCCTCTTCGGTCGAAAAATTCTAGTCGGGCGGCAGTTCGCCGTATGTCATTTTGACATCCAGGCCGGTTTTGGCATTAAGCCTTTTCCAGACGAAGTACCAGATGATCCCCAGTCCCCAGATGCCCGCGTAGAGGAATAACGAGGATACCGTCAATTGCTCGAAGTTGGGCATGACTACATAGAAATAGAACAGGATGCCCAGGTAGACCAGGTTGACGATGCCGCCAATGGTGACAGCCGGGACGTTGAAGATCTTCCAGGTCTTATAAGGAGAAGATTCCCAAATGTTCTTGACCTTCTTGACATACGGGAAGATCGTCGCTGCCACTGCCGTGACCCCGAAGACCGAGACGATCTCCAGCGCGGTGATGGAGAGACCCGACATCGGGTTTTGCCAGAATGCATAAAGCCCAATCCCGATCTCGCCCAGGACAAAGCAGAGGATATGGTTCTTCACCGGTGTGGCCCAGCGGTAATCGATATCGGTGAACCATTTCGGTCCCATCCGGTCCATGCCCCAGGCAAAGAGGATGCGCGGGAAGGCCAGGTAGGAGAGAGCCACATACCAGATGTTGAACAGGATGAACGAACTCGCCATCAGGATCAGCAGGATCGGACTGCGGGTCAGCATGGCCGCCAGGCCGACGAAGTGGGTCGACCACGGCACCGTATACCCTGCCAGGCCGTTATAGTCCACCCAGGCGGTGGCAGAAAGGAACTGGAACCCAACCACCCGGTAGAGGACGATGGCCAGCCAGATCATGAAGAAGGCCGGCACCAGCACGGCAAACAGGTTGCCCAGGATGATGGATTTATCCGGCCGCTTGACCTCGCCGGCAATGAAGGTGATGCAGTAGGAATAGGCAAACATCCACGAGCCAGCCACCATCACCCCGAGGGTATCGAACCAGTTCCAGGTCGTCGGCAAGGCCGTGCCTGCCTCCGCCATGGCTGTTTTTGCGCCGGCAAGGAAGGCAGTTGAAATCCAAAGATCCATATTGGGCGGCAATGTTATTCCATGCCTGCGACAAAAGTTTCATGAGTTGTGAAGGTTAAGACCAGCAGGATAACGAACATCCCAAGCATCGCCAGACCCATGACGATCTTTTGGGCCGTGGCAAAGATCTTCATCCCAAAGACCAGGAACAGCAAAGCGGCCAGGTTGACAACCGAAGAGATCAGGAACAGGGCACGGTTTGGTCGTGCAGAACTCGGCCCAGGTCGGCTTCCCCAGGAATTGGAACAACATCACCAGTCCGGGATCCACCGTCCAGGGAGCCAGGACGTAAATCCACATGATCCAGACAAAGGCATTCCCGAACGATTCGGCAATGCCGATCAGGGGATGCAGGATGCGGGAGTTGTAAATGTATTCTCCGCCCGACGCGAGGCATCGAACCGCCCAGGATGCCCCAGACCAGCGGAAATCCCACGCCGCAAAAGAAGGCGGAAAGAAGCGTGGCAATGATCAGGTTGCCCCCGGTATACACGGAAAGGCCCATGCTGATCATCACCCACATCGATACGGTGATTCCCTGGTTCATGAAACCGACGCCGAAGGCATCCACGATGGACAGCCCCCGGACAAGGCCACTGGCCTTGCGTGCAAACGCCATTTGTTCAGTCATACCTTCTCTCCTCCAGAATGAATGACAGGGTACTGCTTCATCTTCACAACCGATTCTCCTCTCAACAGGTCCTTCACCTGGTCCCGGTTGGAATCTTTACATAGAGCAGTAGTTGGATGAACGGGAACGGAAAGAGTTTATATTCAATTCGGTTACAGCCCTCCTTCTTCGGAAAGAAAAATTTAGTTCATGAGTTCGTGATTTTGGCGATCCTTCTCTTTCACCGCGGTGGAAGGGATCCGCCATTGGTACACATCTTTCAAGACCACCGGAACGATGGAGGTGGTGGTCTTTCGCACTCCCGGGAGCCTTCCGATCACTTCCGTGACAATGCGGTAAACCTCGTCTGTATCCCTGGCGCGTACCTGTACGCTCACATCGGTCTCTCCGATGGAACAGGCTACATAACTGATGCAGTCCAGTTCGACCAAGGCTTCAGCCACAGCTTGGATCCGGCCTGTTTCAACTTCCAGAAGCACATCTGCTGCGACGAAATAACCTATTTTTTGGGGATGGACGATTGCGCTGATGCTGATAAGCCCCTCTTCGATCATTTTATCGATGCGATACCTGACGATCCGTTCTGTAATTCCCCCGATGCGACGAGCAATTTCGGCTGCCGGCATGCGCCCTTCCCGCATGAGCAGCTCGACAATTTTCATGTCGGTTATGTCGGTTTTCGACATAATTATCCTTATATAAGTTTGATTCCGACTAAGACATTAATACTCTACTTATTTTTCACCCCCATTTCAAGTGACATTCATCATATTCCGATTAAATATACAGAGTGCGGTCAGCGCAGGCAAGCTATCACTTTCAGGTTTTCAAAATCGTTTTTCCCATCACCGAAACATCATAACCCGGCATAGCCAAGACTTCTTTACGGAAATTCCTGGCCGGCGAGGATCTCGAACAGCGGCGCCAAAAGCGGACTCTCGGCATATTCTGCCGGAATGACCAGATCATAGCGTTCCTGGAACAATGGCACGAAATCCAAGTCCAGCGATTGCGCCGCGGCGGCGATGCCGAGACCGCAGTCCGCCCGAGCCGGATGAGACGGCGACCGCCACACCCAGATGAGTGTATTCCTCCTGCCCGTATCCCGAGATGGATGCGGGGGAAATTCCGTTCCGCTCCAGGTGATAATCCAGCAGCACCCGTGTGCCGGCGCCGCGCTGGCGGTTGACAAAACGTATGTCCCGCCCGGCCGAGATCCTTCAGGCTGTGAAGATGGTGTGGGTTACCCTTCCTAACAATCAACCCCTGCTCGCGCAGAACCAATGCGACCAAATGGACCGGAATGCCGGGCAGATATTTTGACAGATAGCTGACATTATATTCACCCGTCTGCGGGTCGAGCAAATGCGAGCCGGCCATGTGGGCTTCACCCCGCTGCAGCGCCACCAAACCGCCTTGCGAGCCCACATTGGCCGAGACCAAGCCGGCGATCAACTTTGGCCAGGAATTGGGCCAACAAATCCAGGGTGAGGTCATGCGAGCCGATGCAGAAAATAGTCTGGTCCAGCTTGGACTTTTCTGTATACAGGTGGACGGATACGGTCTCGCCGGCTTCGGCGCCCTGTATCCCCCGCGGCAATACCAATAACCCATCCGCCTTTACCAGTGAAGTGATGATGCCGGCGCCACGCGCCAGCGGCGCCGCCAGCATTTTCTCACCCACCTTCCCCATGGCAACCCGGATGTAATCATCATCCCCGCCGGAGAGGTGACCTTGCGAGTCAGGCTGGCCTCTTCCAACGGCAGTCGCCTCGGCTCTCGCCCAAGCCACCTGGCCAACAACGGTTCGACAAAGATTTCGCCCGGTCATCGCCGAAGAAACGGGATAGCCCGGTACGCCGATGACGGGTACGGTGCGCCGGTCCACTTTCAATATTCCCAGTATGACCGGATGACCCGGCCTGACGGCCACGCCGTGCACCAGCAGCAGACCCAATTTTTCCACAACCTTGGAGGAGAAGTCTTCGGCTCCGGCGGATGAACCGGCTCCGATCAAAACAAGGTCATTGGCGCGGGCGGCTTCCCGGACACAATCGCAGATCGCCTCGAACTCATCCCGGACAATTGGGTAACGGGTAGGGGCGCCTCCCCACGCCTTCACCTGGGCCGCCAGAACCAGGGAGTTGTACTCCAGGATATCGCCGGGTTTCAATTCTGCGCCGACCGGCACCAACTCCGAACCCGTCGGCAAGATACCCACCCGCGGACTTCGGGCCACTTGTATTTCCTTATGACCCGCGGCGGCGATCGCCCCCAGGTCGACCGCACGAAGCACTTGCCCGGCCGGCAAGACCAACTGGGTGGCGATGATATCTTCTCCCATCAGGCGTACATGAGCCCAGGGCGCGACTCCGCTGCGAATGCGGATATTTTCAGGGGTGCGGATATCCCGGCTGATCTTCCCGGCCGGATCCAATGACTCCGCATTTTCGATCGGGATGACCGCGTCAAAACCTTCCGGCAAAGGGTCGCCGGTATCCACGTACCTGGCCCGGTCGCCAATGTGAAGCAAGATAGGACTGGCAGGTTGGGCGCCTTCAGTCTGGTCAGCCCGGACGGCGAACCCATCCATGGCGGCGGAGTGGTAATGAGGAGAGCACACTTTCGCAACAACGGCTCCCGCCAGCACCCGCCCAAGCGCATTCTCATCCAAAGGGATGGTTTCCCGGCCCAATATGCCCCCCAGGCCTGCCTCTTTCAGAGCAGTTTCAAAACGCTCCCTGGCTTCATTGAGGGGAATATCATGCAAATAGACAGACATATTCGGCTTTGCCTTATCAGAAAAGGATCACCCGGACCCGCTCACCGGCAGCCAGCCCGCTGACATCGCCCGGTATGGAGATCAGCCCATCCGCGGATGAAAGGGAAAAAATAAGATTGCTTTTCGAAAATATGGGTTCGGCCAACCAGGCCTCATCTGCCTCGCCTTTTTCAACGACGGGGATCAATTTTACGGCCACCCAGTCCTCCCGACCCACTTGTGAGGCTACATTTACGGCCAGGCGAGCCTCGCAGGAGGCCTGCGGTCGTTCCACTCTCACTCCCAATAACTTCCGGATGACCGGAACCACGAACAAGCCGGCAATCACCATCGCGCTGACCGGATTGCCCGGCAGACCAATCACGGCTTTCCCCTCACACACTCCAAGGATGGTTGGTTTTCCCGGACGCACATTGACGCCATGGACGAGCACTCCCGGCGCACCGAGGCTGCCGATGGCTTCGGCAGTCATATCCCGGGCGCTGGCGGATGAACCGGCTGTGATCACGACCACCTGGCATTCGGAGAGGGCCCTGCAAATATTTTCCTTGAGACTGTCAAGCCGGTCCGGCACGATGCCGTATAAAACCGGTACCCCACCTGCCTCCGTTACCAGGGCGGCCAGCGTATAGGAATTAACATCCCGGATCTGCCCGGGCGCGGGTATCTCTTCGGGAGAAACGACCTCATCGCCGCTGGACAGGATCCCGATGCGGGGTTTGACCGCGACCTGTATGCGGGTCAGCCCGAGAGCCATGCAGCCGCCGATCTCTGCCGGCCGCAGGCGGATGCCGCCTGGGATAACCGCCTGGCCCTCTCGTACATCCTCACCGACCGAGATCACATTTTCGCCCTTCACCACCGCTTTTAGTATCTCTATCTCGCCTGATTGAAGGCGCTCGGTCTGTTCCAGCGGGATGACTGCATCGGCCTGGGGAGGCAGCATTCCGCCGGTATGGATGCCGGCCGCGCCGTCCGCTCTCGATGGGAAAGGTGGGGGCGGAACCCATCGGCACTTCACCACAAAATTTCAGGTAACCCGGGATGGATTCGGAGGCTCCGAAAGTGTCCCCGGCCCGGACGGCATAACCGTCCATCGTGCTGCGCGGGAAAGCCGGCAAGGGGTGCGGCGCCTTGATCTCGGTCGCAGTGATACGTCCCAGAGCAGCCAGGGTATCCACAAGCTCACTACTGGTTCCTTGTTCAGGCAAGGAATCCAGCAGGAGACGCAGGGCTTCCAGCGGGGGGATCAATTTCAGGAATTCAGGCATGGTAGTGGATCGATTCTAACGTATTTTCGGACGAACAAGATCGAAAATACGTTGGCAGGTTGCAAGTTTCCCTACGAAAAACACACAGGGACAAGTATACGTTAGCACGTTGGCAAGTCGAAAGTCGAAAGTCGAAAGTCGAGGAATTGAAGTTGATGTTCCCTGAAAAAGCATCAGGACTTCGCAATAAATAGTCAATAGGCTTGGGATAAAACGTTGGCACATTGACACATCGAACGTCAAACGTCGGCGAGGATGGAAAGTTGGCAGGTTGTTGAGGCGAATAAAGTCACTTAATTTAAAGATTCGCGGAACGAATACCTGTTTCCATCGATGCGCCGGCGGAAGAATTCCTGGATACCCCGGATAGGGGGCGGGTCTGTTTAGGCATTGGTCCCGGAACCTCAGAAATACCATCCGGGCAGGGAACCTTTGCCAGAAATCCCGAAGACCCGCCGCTACAACGGGACCGTTTCGAAGGGAGGGCGGATCCTGGAGGCACAATAGATTTCCACACCAGTGGGGGGCACGATGATATCGTGCCCCTACCGAATTCAGAGAGAATACCGACGTCCATACCCCACGTCGGTATAGCATGGCGATGCTTGTCCCATGGGGATGCCTCGCAAAGGCACCGCCTGCACATATTCGTTTCAAGGAACGAGCCCTGAAGGAGAGCTCTTCAGGACATGGGGAGGAACGAATATGAGGCGAAAAATGGAGAGATGTGATCGGGAAGAGAAGAATGCCTCACACTTATATATTAGATCGTTTGTTTCATTTGTCAATCCCCCGAAGGGAGTTCGTTATTAGAGTGTGCGCGGTTTCGCCACACACACCCTAACCGGTGTTCCTCATTTAACCAAGGGCCGGGTGACCTTCTTTTTGATCGTGCTATCGAGGAATTTATCGGCTACGGCAGGGTCAAAATACTTTCCGGATTGTTCGCGAATGTATTCCATTGCTTTCAATTCCGGCCAGGCCTGGCGCTGAGGCCGGTCGGAAGTGAGGGCGTCCCAAACATCCACCACGGCAAAGATGCGCGCAGCCAAGGGAATATGCTCGCCCTTCAGACCCTGCGGATAGCCTCGACCATCCCAGCGTTCATGATGGCAATAGGGGATATCGATAGCCTGAAATAGATAAACTATTGGAGAAAGTAATTCATAGGCATGCTGGGGATGCTGCCTTATTACGGCCCATTCTTCTTCGGTGAGGGCACCCGGTTTTTTCAGGATGGCTTCGGGAACAGCCAATTTGCCGATATCGTGCAAGTAAGCGCCGCGGCGGATATGGGGTTGTTGCGGTATGGGGACTCCCATCACAATGGCCAAATTCACAGTCACTTCCGCCACCTGCCTGGTATGGCCCAAGGGCTCCCCCTCCCGCAGCTCCATGGCGCGGGCAAAGGCTTCCACCGTGGCATCATACGCAATCGTCAATTCGACATTCGCACGCTGCAATTGCTGGTCCAATGAGGATACTTGTTGTTCAGTCATGTTTTACCTCTTTCAAAAATACTTCCACCACTTTCGGATCGAATTGTTTCCCGGACTGGTCACGAATGTAATCCAGCGCTTTTTCCTGCGGCCAGGCTTTCCGGTAGGGTCGATCCGAGACGAGGGCGTCCCACACATCGACTACGGCGAAAAGACGGGCCGACAACGGGATCTGTTCCCCTTTCAGCCCGCGTGGATAACCGGTCCCATCCCATTTCTCATGGTGGCAATAGGGGATATCCAGCGCCAGTTTTAGATAATTGATGGGCGAAAGCAAATCATATGCGTATTGAGGATGCTTGCGCATGATGACCCATTCTTCATCCGTCAACGGTCCCTCTTTCCGAATGATATTATCGGGAACGCCCATTTTGCCAATATCGTGGAGAAGGGCGCCGCGATAGATATGAATGATATCGTTCTCCTTGACCCCTGAAGCCTGCGCCATGCGGATGGTCATTTCGGTGGCACGGCGGGTGTGGCCGCCGGTTTCGTGGTCGCGCAATTCCAATGCATTGGCCCAGCCTTCCAAGGTGCTGTCATAAGCCAGGCTCAGCTCGGAATTGGAATTCTGCAGGTTCTCGAATAATTCGGCGTTATCGATGGCGATGGCAGCCTGGCCGGCGAGGATCTCGAGGAAACTGGCCCATTCCGGTTGCAACTGGATCGGTTCATGATGAAAGATCTCCATGACGCCGCGAATCTGTCCTTTAGCGATCAAAGGGATTCCCATATACGTCTCGAAAGGCTCGCCGGATAAGTGTGACAGTTTCATGGAGCCCGAAGAAGCTTCCTGCAGATCCAGGATGGAAATCGTCCTGCGCTCGCGGATGACCCGCCAGGCATAAACCGTGTGAGGATTAATTTGAGGGCGCGTGAACGCAACCGGGCGGAATCCCCGTTCGCAGGCCAACTTTAACGTTTGAGTGGCGGGGTCAAAGAGCAATACGTCCGCGGCTTTCATATTTAGATGGCCAATCACCTGATCAAGCACAATGCCCAGGGTCAGGTTGATGTCGAAACTGCTGCTGATGGCCAGATCGATATTGCGCAATGCCATCAATTGTTGGATACGGGCTTCCATCTGCGTATTCAAAAGGCTGTGTTCGATGGCAAGGGCGGCCCGTTCGGCAAAGGTGGTCATCAGTCGTTCATCGTTCGGGCTGAAGGCGTCCAATTCAGGGCTTTGGACGTCAATGGCGCCGACCACGTTATCCCCCAACTTGAGCGGGATGGTCAGTTCCGATCGGGCCGCCTCCCAGCTCGGAAGATAATCCGCTTCGGCATGGACATCCGGGATATTGAGGGCATCCCCCTTTCGCATTGCCCGCACGACCAGGCCTTTCCCATCCAGGTTTAATGGGGAATTCCTGACCTGGCCTGCATATGGACCTGCCACGGCCAGGCGGGTCAGATCATTGGACTCTTTATCAAGGATAAAGAGACTGCAATTATCCTGACCGAATACCTGCTGGATGGTCTCGACAATCTTTTCAGACTGTTCCTGAATATTCAAGGATAGGCCGGAGATCAAGGAACCGGAAGCATGGTACAGGCGGGCCAACTCGTCATTGCGGTCGGCCAGTTCCTGCATGGCCCGTTTATATTCAGTAATATCCCGAAAATACCAAACCCTTCCATAATATTTTCCACCCGTTCCGAACATCGGCGCGGAATAGCGGTCGAAGACCCGGCCATCTTTGAATACCAACTCATCCGTACTAGTTTCATTTCTGTGTTCATAAAGATATTTAACTTGCTGTAAAAACTGTTGCGGATCGGCCATTTTCTCGGTCACGAATTGTAAGACAGGCTCATCGGCTTTCTTTTCAATCAAGTCCCTGGGCATACCCATTATTTCAACAAAACGGCCGTTATAAGAAATAATCTTTTCGTCCTCACCCACGATCAGGATCCCATCGATCGACACTTCCTGCTGGGTGGAGAGCAAAATGTTTCTAAAACTCAACTCTTCCTGTGACTGCACACGCTCGGTTACATCATCATAGACTGACATGACCTCCCCAGAGGGCAGTTTCGCCAGATAATTTTCACGCCAGCCCGAGTGACGGAAATCCTGGTAAAACCTGGTTGGAATATGCTCAGCCTGTCCGGTCATCCATACACGCCGGAGCACTTCAAGAACCCGAACTCTTTTACCCCTGGAAAAGATTCACAGACTGACTTTCCGACAACCTCATCCTTTGAAATTTTTTCAATTTGCAGGGCAGCCCGGTTGATGTTGGTTATCTTAAAATCCATTCCATAATCGAGGGCCTCATAAATGACCACCCCGCTGCTCATATTCTCGAAGATCTCACGGAAGCGCTGTTCGTTTTCGCGCAATGCCTCTTCCGCCTGCTTGCGCTGGGTGATATCGCGATCAATACCGATTATTAATTCGCGCTCGCCGACCTGGATGAGTTTCGTAGAAATTTCAATCGGGAAGACGGTCCCATTTTTGTGAAGATGGTTGGTCTCCAAATAAGTGTTACCCGCCTCTTTTAGTTGTCTCAAATAATCATTTCGTTCGGGAGGTGAGAAAGGAGAAGCGTTTAAAATATCAATGGATTGGCCAATCATTTCATCGCGCTGGTAGCCGTTCATCTTGCAGGCAGTTGCGTTGCAATCAATGATCGGCCAAGAGGTTTTGGGATCATTCGGGTCAATGAGGGTAATGGCATCCGGCGAGAGCTCGAATAGCGCCCGGAACAGGAGTTCACTTTCCTGCCGGGCCGCTTCTGCCTGCTTGCGTTCGCTGACATCGCGCACCACAGAGATGTATATGTTTCCAACAGGTCGTTCGATGCGGGCCACACTCACCTCGACGGGGATGCGGCCGACCACTGGCATGGACATTCATTGCCTCGAAGATGGACGTGCCATGGGCCATCAGCTCGTTCTTGAGCGTATCGACTGGCTGGCGGAACTCCGGAGCCTGCAAGTCCGACACGTGCATTTTTACCAATTGCTCCAAGCTGTATCCCACCATTTCGCAGGCGCGCGGGTTGGCAAAGAGGATCTCATCCTGTTCGTTTTCGATAAAGATGGCGTCATTGGCGTTCTCGAAAACGATGCGGAAGCGGGTCTCGCTCTCGCGGAGGGCCTCTTCCGCCTGCTTGCGCTGGGTAATATCGCGCATGGCGCTGCCAATCAAGAAATGCTCACCTAAACGGACAGGAAAGATTACTGTCTCCACATTCCTGACAGTTCCGTCTTTTCTAGAGATCTTTCCTTCGATCGTCTCGCCAAAGATTCCCGATTTCCGATCTTGCAGGATGTGGATTATGCGGGCTTTAATGGCCTTAAATAATCGGGGGGTTTTTATCTCTGGCAACGCCACCTGGTATTGCGCCTCCCAGATGGGCTTACCCAGGAATTCGGCTTTTCCATAGCCCAGGATCTCTTCCTGCTTTCGATTCCATTCGACGATGAGACCGCGGTCGTCCATAATAACGATACCATCGGTGGATTGTTCCATCACACCCCGGAATTTTTCTTCGCTGGCACGCAGGGCTTCTTCCGAGCGGATCCTTTTCAAGGCGATGCTGGCCTGGTTCACCAATCGTCTCGATCATCACCTTGAACGGAGTAGATATCGTCCTTTCGCCAGGATGGTAACGCCGCCGAAATGGAAATTTTTCCAGGCAAACCCCATTGTATAATATCCCAGTCAACTTCAATTCTTTTTCGACTGCGGAACAAATCCGTTTGGGGATTTTTCTCAATAAGAGACCATACAATCCGTCTTCAAATGTTTCCAACCTCCCGCTCCTGAAGAGGGCCAAATCCCTGGGGGTCATGTCTTTCAAATAATAGAGGGACTTCGTTGGATCCACCTTGAACATTTGGACCAGATGGTCATAGAGATCACCCAACCCATATATCCCAATGACCTTCATCGCCTGGAAGTTCCTCATCCAGGATGGTGACGCCCACATATGCGTTTCCGGTCAGTTCCTGAACCTTCCGTCCCACCAACTTAAATATGTCCTCGGCGGAATCCATTGCAAGGATCTGCCGTTCCGTCATCCAGGATCAACGCATTGGCCGCTTCCATGCGTTTGCGCAAGGTAATATCCCGCGAAACCCCGATGACCTTGATCCGGCCGGCCTCATCCGGTATATAACTGGTGGTGACCTCGGTATTGACGATGGAACCGTCCTTTCGGGGTTGTTCGATTTCATTTATAGAGGAGTGCACCTCCATCGCCAATAACCCTAACACCGGATTTCCAGGCCGCTAATAGTTCGTCCATCTTTTCTTTTGAGGCAGGAGTCAGTGCAGCGGATACAGGTTGAGCCATCACTTCGGCGGCGGTGTAGCCGCGCAGCTTTTCCACGGAAGGGCTGACGTAATCGAACATCCCCGTCTCCGGATCCATCACCCAGATCACATCGCCTGCGTTTTCCGAAATGAGGCGGTAACGTCTCTCGCTCTCCCGCAAGGCCTGATCGGCTTTCCGTTTTTCCTCCCGCAGACGCCGGGCTTCCAAGGCGCGCTTCATTGCCGAACTGAGGCGGACCAAACGATCTTTAAGGATGTAATCATCCACGCCTTTGCGGGTCAATTCCACCGCGGCATCCTCGCCAATGCTGCCGGAAACCAAGATGAAGGGAATATCCTGCCCGCACTCTTTCACCAACTCGAGGGCGCGCCGGCCGCTGAACTGAGGCAGAGACCAATCGGATAGGATAATGTCGATAGGCGTCTGAAGAGCGGCCAGATACTCCTTTTCCAGAGTCGACCCGGCGGCTCCGCAGTTCGAGACCATCCCGGCGGAGGGCATCCAGCATCAGTTCTGCATCCTCTTCACGGTCTTCCACCACTAAAACATGGATAGGGTCAGACATTAATTCTCCAGATAATGAAATTTTTCAACTGGCGAGCCGAAGCGGCAATGATTAATTGTGTGAATATCAATCAAAAACTCACAGTTTAGGCAACTCGTTAATCAACAGCCAATAGAGGCCCAATTGCCGGACTGCTTCGGTGAATTGATTGAAATCAACCGGCTTGGCCACGTAACTGTTCACGCCCAGGTGATAACTCTCGGCGATATCCCGTTCTTCCCGGGAGGAGGTCAACACGACCACCGGCAGTTTTTTGAGGCGCGGGTCGGTGCGGATCTGGCGAAGCACTTCCAGACCATCCACTTTGGGCAATTTCAAGTCCAGCAATACCACTTTAGGGCCATTTTCCAAGCTCCGGTTTGCATAAGCGCCCCTGGCAAAGAGAAAATCCAGGGCTTCGGCGCCATCGCGGACCACTTCGATGTTGTTGGCTAAATTGTTCTTCTTCAACGCGTGGAGGGTCAATTCCACATCGTTTGGATTGTCCTCCACCAACAGGATCTGGACCATATTTGTAATCATCTCACTCGCCTCCTATTGTGAAATAGAATACAGCGCCCTGGCCGGATTTTGCTTCGGCCCATATCTGACCCCCGTGGCGGTGGATCACCCGCTGGACGATAGCCAACCCAACACCGGTGCCTTCATAGTCCTCGGCCCGATGCAAACGCTGGAATACTCCAAAGAGTTTATGGACATACTGCATATCGAAGCCCACGCCATTATCACGGACGTAATAGATGACGGTTTTCTTCTTAAGCCGGTATGTTTGAGCGCTTCAGGGATCGAACCGGTTCCTTGAGCTTCCAAGGCTTTCAGCGTCATGGAGCCGATTTCTATGCAAGCCAACTCCACCCGGCGAGTGAATTTGAAAGCATTGGATAGTAAGTTTACCCAAACCTGCTTCAACAAAGCCGGGTCGGCCTGACAGGCAGGCAGCCGGCCAAGGCTGACCTGCACCTTGCGTTCACCTTGTTCCGCCTGAAGTTCTGCCAGGATTTCACTGACGATGGGCTCCAGAAGTACCTTGCGTCGTTCTAGAGGCTGGCGGTTGAGCCGTGAAAACTGGAGCAAGTCATTGATCAATTCACCCATCTGGCTGGCGTTTTTGGCAATCAGGCCCAGGTAGCGGGCGGCCTCGGGAGCCAATTGGGGCTGGTAATCTTCCATCAGGATCCTGGAAAAGCCGCTCATGGCCCGCAGAGGCGCCCGCAGGTCATGCGAGACTGAATATGAAAAAGATTCCAGCTCCTGATTGGCCACTTCCAATTGGGCCGTGCGTTCCTGGACCCGCTTTTCGAGATCATCGAAAAGACTGCACATTCTCCACTGCCTGGGCAGCGGCGTCGGCCAAGGTCTGAACAAGCTGAACCTCCATCTCGGTCGACTTGTGAGGGCCGGCCCAATAGTTTTCGATGGCCCCCAACGGATCCTGCATCCGGATGGGCACCATCACCAAACCTTTCACAAAGGTGTTCTTATAGTCAGGGTTTAATGAAAGAGGATCCTGATCGATATCCTCAATCACTTTGGACTGCCTGTTCAACATCACCCAGCCGCTGATACTGGCCGAAATGGGGAAGCGCTGCTCCTTCCAAGGGGGCTGAATGGCATCCTCGCCGGCGAAATAGCCCTGGTCGCCCTCCCGCAGGACAACGCTGGAACCGTCGGAACCGGTCAAACGGCGGGCGTATACAGGCACAGCTTTCACAATAGTATCCAGGTCACGCGAGGCTGCCAGTTCCTGGATGGCTGAAATGAGCACCTGCAAACGACCGTTAAGGGTTATGATTTCCTGCTCCGCGGTTTTCCTATCAGTAATATCCATAATGGACGACATAAAATAAAGCGGTTTGCCGTTCTTGTCCCGCCGCAAGCGAGTGCTTAAGTCAGCCCAGACAGTCGTTCCATCCTTGTGGATATAACGCTTGACCATACGGAGAGAGTCTTTTTCTCCGGAAAGGAGTGGCGCCAATTCATGGTCAGTTGATTCGACGTCTTCCGGATGGGTTAACTCCTGCCATTTCTTGCTGCGGAGTTCCTGGGCGGTATAACCCAGCATGTCGCAAAAAGCCTGATTCACATCCATCTCGCCGGTAGGCTGGGTGATGGATTTTCCAAGAAGGGAGTGATCGAACACATACTTGAATTTATCTTCGCTGGCAAGGACAGCAGCTTCCGCCTTCTTTCGTTCGGTCAAGTCAATAACGAAGGCCGCAATCTGTTCATCGGGTCCCGGCAACATGGTATCCACCAATAAAACCGGCACCCGGCTTCCATCAGGGCGGATATACTCTTTTTCGTATGGTTCACATTTACCGCGTTGTCCCATTTCCTGAATGGCCTGTTCGTCCGCCGGAAGCCATTCCGACGGAGTGATGGCACGCCAGTCTACTTTCTTTTCCAGCAGGTCTATCCGGGTAAGGCCGATGAGGTTAAGGTAATAGTCATTGGCTTCAAGCACATCTCCCTTTGAATTGGCTATAACAACGCCGACAATATTAAAATCCACGAATTGACGAAGCCGCGCATTGGCTTCCTGGTTAGCCTGTTCTGCCTGTTTCCTCTCAGTAATGTCTCGATTCGTCCCTTGCCGCCCTATAAAGGTTCCATCGGAGGTATATGCCGGCTTACATGTATGGCCTATCCAGCGGATCGAGCCTGTTTTAGTCATGATCCGGTATTCCAAATCGCCTTCTGCATTTTCCGTTATCGCGTGGACGAGATGCTTGCGCATGAGTTCCCTATCTTCCGGCAAGGCTATTTTGTGCAACAAATCTGGGTCTTGGATGAACTCTGCCGGTGAATAACCGGTCACTTGCTCACAGGAGGGGGAAACATGGCGTAATTGTTTATTCGGTAGGAGCCAATAAATCCAGTCATTGGAATTTTCTGCGATCAGCCGGTATTTCTCTTCGCTTTCTTGCAATGCCTGTTCCGAACGCTTCCTGTCGGAAATATCTTCAGTAATGACGATATATTTCGCGCTGGGATGGTCAAACGGCGCGGCACTGACGGATGTCCAGATGGTCTGCCCATCTTCCAGGAGGATGCCCGTTTGTACGTTTAGCACAGGCCGGTTTTCCTGGATCGCCCGAGCACTGGCCAACTCGCTGCCCGGCATCTCAGTCCCATCTGGCCGGAGGTATTTACGCTTCCGGTACACCCCGGCGAACAATTCTTCTTTGGTGACCCGAGTGATTTTTTCCAGGGTAGTGTTCAACTCGACCAGATTCCGATCCTGATCCAACAATGATATACCAATGGGGGCATAATCGAAGGCGGCTTTGAATTTGGACTCACTTACCCGTAAATCTGCTTCTGCCTGTTTACGTTCGGTGATCTGATCGAACACGGCCACGAAATGCTCTTTTTGAGGACTGTAAACCGATATCGAGAACCACAATTTCATGGAAGTCAAAAACGTCTCGAAGGTCTCCGGATTCCCCGTCCGCGCCACCCGCCCAAATATTTCGTACTAATCCCGGGTCATCCTGGAGGATGCCTGGAACTACCTGACTGACTCTCCTGCCAGTCACATCCTTGAGCCCGGTCAGTCTTTCGAAGGCTTCATTCACTTCAAGATAAATGAAATCCACCGGAACACCATGATCGAACACCATCCGGCAGTAAGCAGAATCCGTTGAGCATGTTTTCAAAGAGAGAGCGATAGCGGCGCTCTTTCTCGACCAACGTTTCTTCCGCCAGCTTCAGTTCGGTGATATCCCGCCCATACAAGATTGACATAATTTTCGCCATGAACCGGGACAGTGAAGAAAGAATAATCATGTTCATTCAGACGGATATCCACCGTTTTAGTACGGCCGAGAGAAAGAACCTCATTCACAGTCTTATGCCAGAATTCCGGGGCGGGTCCACCGACCTGGCTCTTCCAATCGGTCAGTATTTCATAACTGGCCGGGTTCGCATAAAGTATCGTCCCTTCGCCGGACAACCGCAGGGTTGGGTTGGGATTTTCGAAGGGAAAACGCGCCAGGAAATCTTTTTCTTTCTCTATTGCCTGCCTCTGGAGGATATCCTTCTCCAGGCTGGTCACCAGGCGGTTGTTAAGCAGCAGGGTCAACGCGAAGGTCAGCCCAATGAACAACATCTGGTAGACCAGGATCACGGTAATGTCATATTGGCCCGACTTAAACAAGTTGTTCTCGAGAGGCACGGCCAGGTCGACAAAAACACGGACCAGGCTGATGGCTGCATAAATCGCAAAGATCAGGCCAAGGGACCTGCCCGCCTGACGAAAGGCCGGTTCGGCACGCCGAAGCACCAACCAGGCGGATTGAATGCAAAGAAATAGCAGCCCAAGGGAGAAAATAATATTCCGGGCTCCCAGGCTCGGCTGCACATATATGAAGTAAGCATGGGCCACAGTCAGCAGACTGATAAAGATGATGTTATAACGCTGGCGAGTGACTGCACTGAAATATCGCTCCAACCCTATAAACAGAAACAGAGTCCCCAAAAGGTTCAGAGGCGAGCCGAAAAGGACGGAAATAAAATCAGGTAATACGACCGCGCAGTGCAATCAATAATACGGCCAGAAATTGGAGAACATAATCGGCCAACCAAAACGAGAGGCCGGGAGTATGTTTACGGATCCGCCCCCAAATCGAGGCCGCCACCGCCAGGCAGATGGCATTGCTAATTACGTAACTTACCAAGACAGTTCTGATATCCAGGGTGATCATTTTAAAATTTCTTTTTCCAGGTTACCTATTTTCTAAAGAATTTTCCCCCGGGAAATTTGACTTTGCCGAGAATTAAGGTGACACTGCGTCATTGTCCAAAACGCCACCTCCATGAATCGCATTTTTATCGCCCTATACCTGGCCATTAAAAGTCTACCTGAGAATGTCTATACTATTCTAACACTGGATGAAGATAAAGGAGGTAAGGGATACTTATTAGAAATGCAAGGTCCGCCGGGAAGGCACCCACAGCAAACTTGTCGGTTGCAACGCAAAAATACTGGGGATTTTAGCCTCAATATGAAAATTCCTTTTTACAAAGCATTTATGCCATCTTCAAGAAATTTTTGGACAATTTCAGGGTCAAAATGCTTGCCGGATTGGTCGCGGATGTAGCTAATCGATTCTTCTTTAGACCAGGCTCTTCGATAAGGCCGGTCAGATGTAAGGGCATCCCACACATCGACCACGGCAAATATACGGGCAGCCAAGGGAATCTGGTCTCCTTTTAAGTTGCGGGGGTAACCAGTGCCATTCCATTTTTCATGATGGCAATAAGGGATATCGAGGGCAGGATGAAGGTAACGGATGGGAACGAGCATATCATAGGCAAATTGCGGATGCTTTCGCATGATAGCCCATTCAGGCTCTGTCAGGGCCGAAGGCTTTCGCAGAATCTCATCCGGAATGCCAAGTTTTCCAATATCATGCAAAAGCGCGCCTCTACGGATATGGACCAATTCTTCCGGTCTCAACTGCAAGCTTGTGGCAAGCAACACCGTTCCATCGGTTACCCGGCGAGAATGGCCTTCCGTCTCCTTGTCCCGCAGATCCATGGCTTGCGACCAGCCCGCGATGGTCTCGTCATAAGCCATCATCAGGTCAGCATTGTAGCTTTGAATGCTTTCGAATAATTGGGCATTATCAATGGCGATGGCTGCCTGTCCGGCCAGCATCTCGGCGAAACTGCGCTGCTCCGGTGTCAATTCGAGAGGACCGCGCTGGAACAACTCCAAAACGCCTTTGACCTGACCTTTCGCAATGACCGGTACGCCAAGATAAGATTGAAAACCTTCCTTTGAAAAGTCATCCGAGCGTAAATAATCGCGAGGCATCTTCTCCAAGTCATGGATCTCGACAACGGCTCGCTCATGGATCGCCCGCCTGCCCAGGCTGGTATGAAACAAACCATAAGAATGCAGCCGCACCGGCGTATGAAAACCGCGCTCCGCATACACCTGCAGAGTCTGGCTCCTGGAAGAGTAGACAAGGATATCGGCCGCATGGATATTCGATTGCTCCACCAACTGGTCCAACAATATGTTCAGAGTGAAATTCATATCAAAGCTGCTGGTAATCGCCATGTCTATCGTTCGCAACGAAAGCAATTGGCGTAAACGGGATTCCGTTTGTGCATTCAACCGGCTGCGCTCGAGCGCGAGGGCAGCTCGCTCACAAAAGATCGACATCATTCTTTCATCGTCGCCATTAAATGCGCCAATATCCACGCTTTGAACATCTATCGCCCCGATGACTTCTGCGCCTACCTGTAAGGGAATACAAAGCTCCGACCGGGCGGCTTCCCCCTCAGGAAGAGAATCATGGGCTTCCTGTAGATCCCGAATATTGATGACTTTACCTGAACGGATCACTTCGGCGATAATACCCGGCTCATCCAGCCTAATCACTTTATCCCGGACCTCATCCGAAGATGGTCCGACTGTGACAAGCCGTTTCAGATCATTGATCCCTTTTTGAGTGAGGATCAAGCTGCAAGTAGATTGTCCAAACTCCTTTTGAACCACGGAAACAATAGTAAGCGCTTGTTCCATCAGGTTTACCGAGCCGCCAATCAACAGAGATTCGGAAGCCCGGTAGAGGCGAGCCAATTCCCTATTTTGACGATGGAGGGTATCCTGTGCCTGCCTATGGAGGGTGATATCCCGAGCGATGATCACCTGATATGTCCGATCCAAGTGGGCAGAACGGATATGCAGTTCGACAGGGAAGGTTGTCCCGTCTTTTCGCCGATGCATTCCCTCGAGGACGATATGGTCTTTTTTCCGCAGGTTTTCAGTGACCTTGGTCGCCAAGGTCTCGCTCGGTACAATATCGTTGAAGTGGAGGGAAAGGAATTCCTCCCGTGAATAACCGAGACTTTCCCAGGCGACTTCATTCGCATCGACAAGGCGAGTGGATTCAAGATCCACCACCTCAATGGCATCGGGCGATTGGTCGATCAATGACCGGAAAAACTCAAGGGATGCCTCGGCTTGCTTCTGCTCACTTATCTCAGCCGAAACGATGAAAATCCCTTCAGGAATGGGCTGAAGACTGACCTCGAACCAGCCAGTTGTCTTATCCGGGAATGTGAATACGGCTTGTGAGCGAATATAGGCCCTTTTCTCCATGCAGTGTTTGAGCAACCTGTATAGCTCGGTGGATTCGATCCCCGGCCAGACATCCGTGTATTTCTTTCCCAACAATTCCTGGCTGGAACGGCGGTTTTGAATCTCGGCAGATTTGTTTATATAGATGTAGCGCCAATCGAAATCAATGATCTGGCAGCCTTCCAACATATTGTCGAGCGTAATACGATATTGCTTTTCATTTCGTTGAAGCATCCCATAGGCTTGATTTCGCTCGAGGCGAACTTTTTTATCCTTGAGAGCCCGTTCAACCGCCGGACCCAACCGCCTGAGGTTGTCTTTTAAAATGTAATCGGCAGCCCCTGCCTTCATACATTCCACGGCCATTTCTTCGTTCGACAGACCGGTAATAATGATCACCGGCGTCAAAAGTTGGCGTTCCAGGATCAGCTTTAAGGCCTCCAGGCCTGAAAACTCAGGCAAGTAATAATCAGCCAGGACCAAGTCGGGCGCGAATTTTTCCAACGCGTCGACAAAATCCCGTTTGGTCTCTACGAGTTGAAATTCACAACGCCCGAGCGACTTGAGAAGTTCGCGCTCAGTCAGTTCGGCATCGGCAGGCGCGTCTTCGACGAGCAAAATTCGCACCGCGGCATTCATATTTTGCTACCGTTCAATAAAAGCATTTCCACCTTGTGTTGGTATTCAGGCATATTATTGTTATGAATTCAGCGCTTAAATTCAGGGCCATACCATCCATTTAGTATGGTCAATTGATGCAATTGATTAATGAACTGGTGGATGTCATTCCCCTTAATGGACATAATGACATCCACCAGTTCTTGGGGTAGATCAAATTCGAGCAATTTCTGGCGCCGCTGCCCGTTCAGGATAGCCTGGCTGAAAGCCGGATCGACAAGTCGCGCGGGTAGCGATCGCATTGAGCTGATATTTACACATGACGGCGTTTAACCCCCGGTAAATGGCCTAGCCATCGACACCCCCACAACCCGGGTCGGCAGATACCACAACGGTCCGGACGAAGAAAGGAACAATCAAAGTCGGGATAATGATGAATGCTCGCGGGTAAAGGATGGCATTCGGCCGGGTCAGGGACAATTTCTTTGCATGAATTTTTGACAACGTGGTTCACTCCTTCATTCAGCGGTTCTCTTCCAGCTTACCGGCCCGGTATGAACGAAGGTATGAACGAAAAAAAGCCGCGCCTGGGTGGGCGGCTTATATTGAAATCCCTCGCCAGGATATTTTCCAAGGATAATGGAGAGACACTAAGGCAATTGGTTATTAAAAAGCTCGGTTTCAAGGGATGGATTCGTAATTGAAGCGATTGTCCAAAGTGGATAAACTAACTCTGAAATGGTAGAATAAAGTATGACTGCGCCTCAACCTGTCGCAATTGCCCCCCATCGGATTTCTCCTGAGACCCGGCCAGGACACGTCCATCTTAAAGTAGCCCATCTCGATCAACAGATCGAATTCTATCAGCGGGTGACCGGCCTGCAACTCAACTGGCGCAAGGATGAAAGCGCGGGCCTGGGTATTGACGGGCGAGACCTCGTCCGAATGACCGGGATCCCCAACGGTAAACGCTATGAGGGTGTAACGGGCATTTACCATTTTGCCATTCTTTTCCCCAACCGGCACGAACTGGCCCGGGCGGTTGCCCGGCTTTTCAATCTGCATTGGCAGAATTACCCCACCGACCATATCCTGACCAAAACCACCTATCTCGATGATCCTGAAGGCAACACCATCGAACTATATTGCGAATCACCTGAAGATGGGATTTGGATCATCGACCCGCAAGGGGATTATTATGCCCGCCGGGCGGACGGAACTCTCAGCAACGGTCGCGAGCCTCTGGATTTGGAGGCTCTCTTTTCCAACCTAAAGCCAGAGGAACGCCTGGACCAGCCGGTGCCCCCAGAAACCCGGATGGGCCACTTCCACCTTTTCGTCTCCAACCTGGAAGAGACGCGGCATTTCTATCATGAGCTGCTTGGCTTCGACGACATGGGCCTATCTTCCAAGGCGCGGATGGGAATGGTCTCCGCGGGCGGCTACCATCACCATATCGGCTACAACACCTGGCAAGGCAAGGGGGCTCCCCCGCCCCCGGCGGATGCCACCGGCCTGCAGGAGATCACATTCACTTTCCCCGATCAGGAGGCCTGGCATGATTTCATGGCCCGGTTGGAGGAGATCCAGCTGCCTTATCGGCAAACTGAAGCGGGAATCGGGCTAACCGATCCATCCAGGAACGAGATATTGTTCGAAAGACCGAAATAGAAAATGGGCCTCTCTTCTCAATGAGAGACCATTTACCGATGGGCCTTGATCCAGGATTTTATAGGCTCCTCCACCTCAATCCCTGTCATTGAACCTGCATCTTCATAAACACTGCAGACGGTGGAGTTGAGAGTTTGAATTTGGCGTGAAGCCGGGATCTTCTCTTGCAGGTGGAGCGGATAGCTGTACTCCGGCGGCAAAAACCGGATCCGCTCCCACTTGATCATTTTCAGGATCAAGACACTTAATACCACCTGATGAAGAAAAACTTGATGGAGTTCATCCCGGCAGGGGCCGGCCTGGAAATCACTGTCCGAAACCAGTGTTTTAAAGTACTGGCGCCAGGCCTGCATAATGCCCCTGGCCGGATTGACGGAAAAGCAATGAGTGTTGAAGTAAGGCCCCAACTGGAAGTTCCAGTCAGTCAGATAGGCCGGCAGTCACCCGGTCACCATAGTCCACGGAACAGACATGATCTTTTTATCCAACCGCTTGATGCTGTTTCCGCAATGTAGTAGCAGGCCAGCTGCGGCTTCCGGATGCAATCCCAAGAAAGCCTGCAGCCCGGCGATATCGCGATATCCGGGATTGTCCGTCGCTTTTACCTCAACTGCCATAACACGTCGCCCATGCTCCACCACGAAATCAACTCCCATTCCAGCGGTGGTGCGCCAGAAGGAGAGCCGGCCGGAGGGTGTCATCAGGCGGGTCAATAGGCGGAGATGATGATAGATCAATGTCTCGAAGTACGACCCATACTCCCGGCTTTTCCTAAGGTCGGTCAGTTCATAATAGCCTGAGAGGAAAACCGCCAGCCCAGGGTCATTCAGGAACGCCTTGGGGGATTTGAGCAACCGGGTGGCATGGCTAATCGTGTACGCCGGCAAGCGTTCAAAGAGATTGGTTGTTTCAAGAAATTCAAGTAACGATGGGCCGTTGGCTGGGAAAGCTGGGCATCCCGAGCCACTCCAGACTGATTCAGCAATTGCCCAGATCGCAATGCCACCATCTCCATCATCTTTCGGAAGTCGAGCAGGGCATCGATCTGAGCCACCTGGCGCAAGTCTCTCTCCAGGTAGGTAGCAACGTATCCATCCCACCAACGCGTCCAGGCTTGGGGATAATCCAGGCTGAGCAAGGAGGGCATCAAACCTCGCATCAGGATCTCGGTCGGGTCAGAAGGAGCCTGTTGTAAAATGTCATCTTCAGGAAAATCGCCAGCCAGGAGGCGGTTGAGGAGTTCGGGAGGCGGAGCTTGGTGGATTTCTCCCAGCGCCATGGGGTCAAGGATAAAATACACTGCTCGGCCAGCCAGGCTTTCACTGACCTGCTTCATCAGCAAGAGGTTGGCCGAGCCCGATAGCATGAAGTGGGATTTTCCTGGATTGCGATCCACTGCGCGCTTTACAGACACGAGCAATTCAGGCGCCCTTTGCACCTCATCAAGAATCACCCGGTCTGTGCCAGCCCACAGTGCTTCCGGATCCCGGCGGGCCTGGGCAAGAACATCGAATTCATCCAGGCTGTGGTAGCGCCAGTTCCGGAATGGTTCGGCATTGAGAAGCAGAGTACTTTTGCCAACCTGGCGCGCCCCGGTTAAAACAATGATGGCGTGATCCCGGCTGGCGTCTTGCAGGGAGGGGGTAATCCAACGGAAAAGATATTCTTTTGGTGGTGAATAAAAGTTATTCATGACGTGAATAATAATGACAAAAGTCTATCCTGTCAATGGAAATAACAATGCACTGAAGATAATGTAATCAGATTATCCTAGTTCGGTTTCCAACTCATCGATGGTCTCCTGGACCATATCTCCATATCCCCAACCAATATCAGAAGACCGGAGCATGTCCATTAAGCGTGGGCGGAATTGGGCATACATCTCACGTTTGGCAGGGCTGTTGCGTAGCTCTACCGAGAAACGTTCCAGCATGTTAGTCAAAGCATCATAAAAGGGTTCATCGATATCCCCGAAGTCATTGGTGAAAGCGTGGCCGCGTTCGACATAGGTCAGCATCAAGTCGAGCGTGCCCCGTAGGTCACGGGCGGATTTCCGATATTCGCTGATGATCCGCTTGGCATCTCGAAAGCGTGGCATCCCTGGGAGTTTCCTGGCAGGATCATAGACCGCTTTAATTACCTTCCGTCGGCAATCCTCCAGAAAGGCTGCATCCTGTCCCACGGGCAAGAGCTTGCCGCGCAGCCAGGCTTTATTTTGCGGAGATAGATCATGTAATCCTTTGAGCAGGTCGATCATTTGCTTCCTGGATAATTCCTGAACGCTGTCGCGCAGATCACTCCAGGCCATGGGTCATTCCTCCCCATCCAGGTCTTCTGGAGTGATTATTTCCAAATCGACCCGCTCCTCGTCGAAGGCAGCCTCGGCGATTGGCAAGATCCGCTCCAGTTCACCGATCTCCTGTGCGAAATGGATGAGATAGGCATTCAGTGTAAAGTTGGCAGGCTGGGCCTTCTGGATTATCTGTCCAAAGCCCTGTGCAACTTTGCTGCTCAACAGCGGCTCATCCTCCGAAAGGAAGGTCAAAGCCTCTGCGGCCAAGCCGCGGCGTTGAGTCGTGGAGGCTGTATCCTCCAGCAGCATCCACAAGATTGGCTCAGCCTCCATGCCCATGAGTGCCCAGACTTCCGCAAGCAAGTCTGCGAGCCAGTTATTGGGCCGGCCGGAGAGCGTCGCCAGGGTCGGGATGGACTGCCAGGATCCCAAAGCGCCGAGCAAGTGCAAGGCGTGCCAGCGTGTCCATTTGGAAACACGACCGATCCTGGTGGGCGATCACACGGCCTGGCCGCGACCTTCGGCCTACACCCTTCGGGATCGGACAGTGGAACACCAGCCGACGCCGATCCCAGGCAATCGGCCGATCACCCTGGGGCATGGTTACAGCACACTAAGTTGGACCCCGGAGAAGAAAGCCAGCTGGACCTTACCTTTGCTGCACGAACGCATTTCCAGCCAGCAAACGCCTTTCGAAGTGGCCAGCGCTCATCTGCGCCGGGCGCAAGGCCAGCTTGGGGATCGAGCGATCTCGCTGTGGGATGCCGAATATGGGTGTGCCCCGTTCTTCCTGGCCACGGCAGACATCCCCAGTGACAAGATCATCCGGCTGCGTCCGAACCTGTGCCTGGCCGGTTCGCCCGGGCCTTACAAAGGCCGAGGTAAGCATCCGATCCATGGGGCCAAGTTCAGGTTCAAAGATCCGACTACCTGGCGGGCGGCCGATGACAGCTTCGAGATGGAAGACCCGGACTTGGGCAAGCTCCGCGTCCAGCTCTGGAAGGTCCTGCACCTCCGCAAAGCCGCCAGCTGTCCCATGATCGTGGCCCGGCTGGAGCGTTTGGAGCACAAAAGCACCCGCCGTTTGCCCAAGGTGATCTGGATCGCCTGGATCGGGCAAGAACCACCCGAGCCGCGCCTGTGGTGGCAGAAATATCTGCGGCGTTATCCAGTGGATCACTGGTACCGATTTGCCAAACAGCGCCTGTACTGGACTTTGCCGATGTTCAGCACACCTGAACAGGGAGAACGTTGGAGTGATCTGATGCCGCTTATTACCTGGAAACTCTGGCTGGCGCGTCCACTGGGCGTGGACAAACCTCTACCCTGGCTGAAAGAGCAGGATAAAATGACACCGGGGCGAGTCTGTCAGGGCATGAACGACATTTTCGCACGGATCGGCACTCCGGCTTGTATGCCAAAACCCCGTGGAAAATCCCCGGGTTGGCCAAAAGGCCACCCCAGAGCCCGCCGGGAGCGCTTTGATGTGGTGAAAAAACACTCTTCCTCGCCTCCCAAGACTTGACTCGGTCGCTTGAAACTGGATTTTAAGGTTCTGAGGTTCCTCTCGGCTCTGCCGAGATATTACAACGTAGTCTAAACCCTAAAAAAATGGTAAGTGATAAAATAGTATGAAGAGGCTGGGGTTTTTGGATACCGAGATTATTGTGGATCGCCATATTCAGGTGAAGGCGGGAGAGTGTTTCATGATACCCAATAAATCATTTTTTCGTGCATTCTCTGTTTTGCTCATCATTGTGCTCATCCTGCTGAGCGCGCCACTTCAAGCGGCTCGCGCCGTAGGTCTAGTTCGCTACGCCAATCCAACCGCTACTGGTACAGGCGATTGTTCCAGTTGGGCCAACGCATGTACGGCACAGACTGCCCTGACCGGTGCTATATCAGGGCAGGAGATCTGGGCCACAGCCGGAACATATAAGCCGACCATCCTCGGAACAGACCGCAATGCCACCTTCCTGCTCAAGGCCAGCGTGGCGCTCTACGGCGGGTTTGCCGGAACAGAGACGGCCCGCACCCAGCGCAACCCTGCCGCCAATCTCACCATCTTGAGCGGTGACATTGACGACGACGACAGCCAGACCCCCATCATTACCAACCTCACCACCGTAACCGGCAATACCACCAACAGTTACCATGTGGTTACCGGCGCAACCGGTGCAACCCTGGATGGCTTTAGCATCACTGCGGGTTATGCCAATGTCGGGGGATGCCCTGGTGAAACTTGCGGCGCTGGGATGTACAACTTTGAAAGCAATCCGGTTGTGGCGAACGTCACCTTCAGCGGCAACTCGGCTCAATACGGCGGCGGTGGGATGTTCAATTGGTATAGCAATCCGACTGTGACGAACGCCACCTTCAGCGGCAACTTCGGAGGGCTCAATGGCGGCGGTATGGAGAACAATTACAGTAACCCAACGTTGACGAACGTTACCTTCAGCGGTAACTCGGCGAACCCTATGCCGGTGGGATGGCCAGCACTTACAGCACTCCAATATTGACGAATGTCACCTTCAGCTGGCAACTCGGCAGGAACCTACGGCGGCGCGATGACCAACTGAGGGCAGCAACACCATTCTACGCAACACGATCTTCTGGGGCAATACGGCTCCCGACTGGAGCGCAGATTTGGGATTACAGCAGTACTCCCATCGTGAGTGACAGTGTCGTGCAGGGCGGGTATGCAATCGGCACGAACATTATCACCACGGATCCTTTGCTCGGAACGCTCGGCAACTACGGCGGCTCCACCCAGACCATCCCACTCCTGCCGGGCTCATCCGCCTATCAACACTGGCAACGATTCTGTCTGTCCAGACACCGACCAGCGCGGCATGGCCCGTCCGCAAGGCGCACATTGCGATATCGGCGCATATGAAGTACAGATCATCCAGTTTGCAGCCCCCGGCGGCGGCTACCAGCGGCCTGTGCGCAGGTTGGGCGGATGCCTGCGATTTGCAATACGCCCTGACCAGTGCTATATCCGGGCAGGAGATCTGGGCCGCGGCCGGAACATACAAACCCACCATCCGGAATCAACCGTAGCGCTACCTTCCAACTCAAAACGGCGTTGCCGTATACGGCGGTTTCGCTGGGACGGAGACTGCCCGCACCCAGCGCAACCCGGCGACCAACCTCACCATCCTGAGCGGCGACATTGATGGCGACGACAGCCAGACGCCCATCATTACCAACCTGACGAGCGTCAGCGGCAATACCACCAACAGCTATCACGTGGTCATTGGCGCAACTGGGGCGACCCTGGATGGCTTCACCATCACAGCGGGCAATGCCAATGCGAGCAGTGTGACCCTCAAGTGAAGGCGGCGGGATGCACAACACGTCCAGCAGTCCGACTTTGACCAACGTACTTTCAGCGGCAACTCGGCGGGAACGATCGGCGGCGGGATGCTCAACACGTCCAGCAGTCCGACGTTGACAAATGTCACCTTCAGCGGCAACTGCGGCCACAATCTACGGCGGCGGTGGCATGTTCAACTGGTATAGCAGTCCGACTTTGACGAACGTTACCTTCATCGACAACTCCTCGGCAAACTTTGGCGGCGGGATGTACAACGGTTATAGCAGCCCGCTGCTGACGAACATCACCTTCAGCGGCAATTCGGCGAACAACGGTGGCGGGGTATGCCAACTATACCAACGGTAACCCGACCATCCGCAACACGATTTTCTGGGGCAATACGGCTCCCGGCGGCGGAGCCCAGATCTGGGACAGCGACAGTACCCCCAGCGTGAGCGACAGTGTTATCCAGGGCGGGTATGCCGGCGGTACGAATATCCTCACCACTGATCCCTTACTTGGCGTGCTGGGTAACTATGGCGGCTTCACCCAGACCATCCCGATCACTGGTGTTTTCATCCGCCATTCGACACTGGCAACGATCCATCTGTCCGGCCACCGACCAGCGCGGCATGACCCGTCCGCAAGGCGCACATTGCGACATCGGCGCCTTTGAAGTAAAGGTTTTTTCGATCTACTTGCCGTTGACTATTAGGTAGTCATGCCCGAAGTTTCCAAAGTTCTTTTTACAACACCTCAATTATGACTTGACTCGAGTAAAAAATACTCTATATTGATTGTGTAGACGGGTAATTTTTCATAAGACAAACTTGACCAAGTTTGTTTCCCTTTCTTGAACGATTGATCCAAGCATATGGGAGATATGATCTCTCCCGCGAAATCCGAACTGTGTTCTGTCGATAAACGATCCAGGCGACGAGACACAAAGATATTTTCGATACCAAGTGAGGGTTTACGATATCGTGTGTATTACCCGATAGACATGTTTTTCCCGTCCATCTTTAATTATTTGCATGAAGGAGCCAAGAAATCCAATAGTCTTTAAGGGGACATTCTTAAATTGTAAAAATTCATCATGTAGACATCACAGTTTATCTTTTTGGACAAACTTAAATTCCTTAATTAATTCGGAAATAGCCCGTTTCAGGGGCTTTTTGGGCAGTCTTAATTGCAAATCATCACCTGGTAAGACAACCAGAATAAAATAATGATAGCTCAACCATCCACCTATCGAAGAAATCTAATTTGGCAATGGGGGCAGTTTCGATGCAGCCTCCGCCTCACTGATGACTTCCGGATCGCCAACACGCCCCTTTATCTTGTGGACGATCTCCGAGGGTTCTCGGGCAGTAATTCTCTTGCCTACGGGAAGGATGCCTTCCTCTGGCCAGGAAAATTCCTTTGCCCGCCTGCACATGCACAGGCCGGAGGAACAGAAAGCCTGCCCCTCCCCGGCAATAATGGCGGATCCGAACCGGACAAATTGTCCGAGAAGAAAAGAAAGATGGCCACCCGTTCATACCTGCCAATAACATCCTGCCTAATTGGCACTTATGATGTATAATGCCAATAATAGACATCCTTATTGGCAGTTCACCATGAGACCTTCCGATTTTCTCCCCCTCGCCCCCGGCCGGTTGGTCAAGACCAGCCACGATTATTACGCTTTCCTGCCCAATCCACTGCCTCCGGAAATAGCCTGGACAAGCTCGCTCGTCCGGCTCCATTCCGAAGCGGAGCGGGAGCTGGCTCGCCTGGCCCTGGTCGGCCAAGGCTTTCCCCATCCTCAAATCCTGACCCGGACATTGGTCCGCACTGAAGCTGTGCTTTCTTCCCGGATCGAAGGCACCCGGGCCACGTTGGAAGATCTGTATTCCTATGAAGCCGAGCAGCTATCCTTTCTGGAGCCAACTTCGGATGCCCGCGAAGTGTACAACTATGTGAAAGCCCTGGACTACGGGCTTGAGCGGGTGAATAGCCTGCCGGTCAGCCTGCGGTTGATCCGGGAGCTGCATGCCACCTTAATGGAGGGGGTGCGCGGGGAGATCATGACGCCGGGAGAATTCCGCCGCAGTCAGAATTGGATCGGGCCGGCTGGCTGCACTTTAGAGACGGCCACCTACGTTCCGCCTCCTATAGAAGAAATGCAGGCTGCCCTGGGGGATTTGGAGAATTTCATCCATGCCCCCAGCGATTTGCCTGCCCTGACCCGCCTCGCCCTCATCCATTACCAGTTCGAGGCCATCCATCCCTTCCTGGATGGAAATGGGAGAGTTGGGCGCCTGCTGATATCCCTGTTGTTGTGCCAATGGAATCTCCTGCCGATTCCTCTCCTTTACTTGAGCGCTTTCTTTGAACGCAACCGCAGCGAATATTATGAACGCCTGCTCGCCATCAGCCAGCGTGGGAATTGGGAGGCTTGGCTGGGTTTCTTTCTGACCGGCGTACGGGATCAATCCCACGAAGCGGCTCTCCGGGTTGAGCGCTTGCAGAGGCTGCGGGATCAGTATCGCGGCCAATTGACCGGTCGGCGGTCGGCTAAGCGCCTGGCTGAAGCCGTGGACTTCCTGATTGGCAATCCGATCTTCTCAGTGCGAGGGCTACAGTCTGCACTCAAACTGGCCGACTTCAAGACCGTTCAGCGGTATGTAAATGATCTTGAAGAAGCTGGAATTATCCATGAAATAACCGGTCGAAGGCGTAACCGATTGTATCGGGCTGATGCAGTGTTTGATGCGATTCAGAAATAAGGCAAGAACGGCAAGGGAGATTTGAGCCGATCGTACACGGATTACAGGTCAGCCCCGCGGCTGGCATTATTATCCCAATTCACCCTTCCACCTGGATGTGCGGAATGAGTTCCTCCCACAAATCTGTCCAGGCTGCATCCTGGGAATAAGCGTTTCTGAAAAAGTGACTGAGATCCCACAAGATAATGGCAACAACTGGGACAGCCAGCCAGACGGAAATCCCGGTCAATAAGAATATCGCAATGAGGATCGAGCAACACATCTAAGAGAAATAATCTCAATTTTCTTTTGCCATAGGTGAGCAGGAATGAAGCGTAGAGATATTGATCCGAAGTGAGATGGGGGGAATAGTTGCGCATATATTCCCAGTCGGAGTTATAACCTGGAATGAAAAGCCGCTTCAGCAGGTATACGAACAGATTGTTCTCCCTGTAGTCATGGACTCTGAGGCGTTTTCGCCGTTCCCTCAGGGTCCTCACACTAAACAGGCTGATATATCCTCCATTGTTCTGGTTGAAAGCATTTCCAAAAGCCATCCGAATTTCAGGATTCGCCAGGGCGCGCTTCCACCAGTTGCGGGATCGTTTTTGGGCTTTAGTGGATAGGGAGAGAAGATAATGTTCCGAAACCCGCAGTACCTGGGCATCAATTACCCATGTCCCTGCCTGGGTTGAATGGATGAGATTCGAATTCTCGAATAATTTCAGAAGAATACCGGTGGCCGCCTCCTCCTGCTCCCACAGAAAGCCAAAACATTGTCTGCTATAGCTGCCTAACCTGGGCAGAGCTCCCAGGGCCGTAAAGGCCAATGTTTCCGTTTCGGTAAAATTTTGCATGGCCACGGCAACAACAGTGCGGATCTCGGGATTGATCAGAGGGATCTGAAAATGTCTGGCGGACTGGTGCTCATAGGTTTCACGAAAATTAGCGGAATTCCCATACTGGCCGATGATGCCTCGGGCGATAGAAGCAGCCAGGTTGTTGGAGATGAAATGAATTGGGTCCGCTTCGCCGAATTGGCCCTGCCCAGGTAGATCGGGGGAAAGATGGTCCGGATCGATGTCAACGAGAGCCAGCTTTTGCTTGAACCGGTCCCCGTAAAGATAAACGGCAAGATCGATCACATCCTGTTCCTCGCTGAGGCCCTGTTTCCCACGATAGATCTGAACAAATCGGACAAACTGTTCCCCGGTCACGTTTTGTTGGCGAAAGTCGCCTCTCAGCCAATTTTGGGCCACCCGCGGATCGATGCACAGGCGCTGAGCCAGGATTTCGAGCGCGTTGCTTCTGGTTTGTGCGGAACTCAGGCTGGCTGGGCAAGTCTTCATTCACCGCCAGGATATAGTCGATTTTTGAGGCTGAAAATTTGGGCGAGGGGATGAGATTCATGATTTTCAACCAGTTTCACGGGAGGGGAGGAACCTCTCCCTCGATTTTTCAGACGGATCTGCGCTATTCTGTGTGCCGTCAGAATGAAATTTTATCATCACGGCGCGCCGTGCAACCCAATTACACGGAGGAAAAATGAACTCTAAAAACCTGTCCGACCAGGTCCGCCTGGACGCGTTCCAGCGCGATCTGGCACTTGCCCTCCGGCGCATTTTCGGCCGAGAAGTGGACCTGGATTCATCCCAGTTGCCCCAGCGAACCGATCTCCAGCCAACCCGCTTGCCTGTGGCGAATGATACCGAATAAGGATAAGGAGAAAAAATATGCAGGATAATGGGGCAGCCATCAGCGATTATACTCATTTGGAGGCGGATCGCCTCCTGGAGATCATTAGCCAGTTTCGCAGCCTGAAATCGAACCAGGATGATCCTGCGCAAACGCTGACCATGCGAAAGCGGAGGGGGGTCATCTATGTGCGCAAATCCGTGATGGAAAAACATTCCCACCATTACTCACCCGAAAATCAGGAGCGCCTCTGCCGTGAATATGCTGCCCAGGAAGGGATCGACGTGGTGGATTGTTACGTGGATTTGGGCCAATCCAGCCGAAATGCAGATCGCAACCAATTCCAGCAGATGCTTCACTCCCTCCAACAAAAAGGAATTGACGTTGTGATCGTGGCTTACAGCGATCGCGCCTATCGGAACGGCTTCAGTTTTCCAAAGCTTTTGGACTACCTGGACCGGCGCGGCGTGCAGTTCGCCAGCGTGACTGAACAATTCGATACACGCACTTTCCACGGCAGGCTGATCGCCATTGTTTTAGGGGTGATGGCCGAATGGCCAATCTGGACCGCCTCCATTCGTGGCAAAGGGGCAAAACATGGCCGGGCGGAGGATGGCCTGACAAACGCATCCTTCCGATTCGGATATTGTAACGGATTGTGCAGCCGCTGCATGGATCCGAATGGAGAGGGATATTGCCCGTGCTTTGGCGGTCCGGATCGGGCTCTTTATTCCGGCAAGCGTCTGATTATGGTGCCACACCCGGTCGAACAGCATGCCGTCCGCTTAATCGCTCACCTGTACCACGACGATTGGAGCGATAAGGAGATCGCAGATTATCTCAACGGACACAGGTTCAATTTGCCGAATGGCCAAACCGTGGAATTCCGCACTAAAGGCGTCCCCTGCCATGAAGCAGAATAATGGAGGCCATGCACCGGGCAACTTCTCCCGCGATGCCGTCCGGGATATTGTGAAGAGCATGTTCTACGCAGGGTGGGTCACCTATGCCGAATACGAGCCATTAAACATGCATGATGATCTCGAACACCCGGAGCACATCCCGGGCAAGAAGCATCACACCCGCCATCCCCAAACCTCCTACCGGGGTTTGCACGAGGCCCTAATTCCGACCGAACTGTGGATGCAGAACCAGTTTATCCGGGTGGCCAAGGCGAAGACTCCAACCACTGCCCGTAAACCCACCCGCACCTATTTGCTCAGCGGGGTCGGTTTTTGCTGGGAATGTTACCGGTTGGGGCTGGGCGGCCAGGTCGGTTTGCGCGGTTCCACCAACGGCAGCGGGCAGCATTCCTACCGCTGCGCCACGCTGCATGACCGGGTAAAAGTTCGCCGGCGTCAGGATCCGCTGCCCCACCTCCCCGCAGGGAAAGGCCTGGCCTCGGGAGGCGGAACGGCGTTTGCCGAGATCATTGCCCACCACACCCGCTCCTGCCTTCCGGCCGGGATCCTGGAACCTCAGGTAATGGCGCTCATCAGCAGAATGGTCATCCCTTCCGACTGGATGGATCACATCCTGGCCTATTATTGTTCTGATGAAGGCATGGGAGAGTTTATCCTGGGGCAGAGGAATTTGTTCCTGCGCATGGAGCGTGCCCGTGAACAGCATTCGCTTGGGTTTCTCGACACCCGCTCCCTGGAACAGGAACGGGATGAGATTCTGTCCGACCTCGACAAACTCAAGCCCGCCGCCCGTCCGGAGGCGCGCGAAATATTGCCCCTGCTGGCCGATTTCCGGGGATTAATTGCCCGGATGACGCCGCTCGAACAGCGTGCAATTCTAAAAGATATCTTCGCCGGCCTCTATTTTGATGGGCAGGGGCAGCTGGTGAAAGCCCGTCCGCACGCCCCCTTTGCCCCTTTGCTGGGACTGGCGTAATCAACGGGTCCTGAATGTTTTCAAAGCCTTCAGGGTCTTTTTTTTCAAAGTTGCGGGTTGAATACCCACTGGATGTGACCTCCCAATCGCCCCACAGAATAAAGAAATGGGAAGCAATAATTTCAATCGGCGGCAGGACTGTGAAAGACAATTAATTCTATCGGTTCTGATGTTTTCCACCCGGCCCGATGATCGACCATGAGCAACTCCGCGGCGGTCCCTTTGCCGCCAGTCGCGAAAAAATTATTCGAAGTATTTTGCCAGGAGGATCCGAATGGCGTCAGCCACCTGTTTCCGCGTACCCGGGTTCTGAATTTTGGCGATATCAATCGCCACCTCCACTGCCTCGGTTGGAAGCCCTGCGGCGCTGGCGGTGTTGACCTCGAAAGCCTTCAATTTTGGCAAGCTGGCCAGTCCAAGGAACTCATTGGGGTTGATGCCAAAATGATCCGCAAGCAAAATGCAGGTTGCGAAACTCGGCCGTTGTCCCCCCAGGACTCGCCGCACGGCCTGGTGGTCCAGTCCGGATTTTAAAGCTGCCTTCCCGGAAGCTCTCATTTTGTTTCTCGAGAAGGTCCTCAGTCGATTCACGAGGGGTTTAGGATTATATGGCTTTTCATACGAAAGTCGGCGGACATGGGCAAAAGGTTTATCAGCCATGCCTTTCTCCTATAATTTGGACTACAATTTCTAAGTCATTATATCCGAAGGATAGGAGGTGAATATGACCGTGGATACCCTAAAATCACCAATGTGTAGAGCTGTGGGCTACAGACGTGTTTCGATGCCCGAACAAATCAACGGGCATAGTCTGGATGCACAAGAAACAAACATCAAACGTTACGCTGAGGAACATGGTTGGCCATTAGTCGAAATCTATGTGGATGCCGGCATTTCGGCCAAGAAAGGAAGCAGTCGTCCCGCCTTTGAACGACTTCTTCGAGATGCAAAAACCGGAAAGTTTGACGTCGTGATAGTAGATAAAATTGACAGGTTCTACCGCCACCTCAGCGGGCTGCTCACCGCCCTGGACCAGTTGAATAGTTGCGGCGTTTCTTTCGCCTCTGTGCAGGAGAAATTGGATTTCACCACTCCATGGGGCAAATTAATGCTGACCGTGCTCGGGATGCTGGCCGAGATCTATATCGATAACCTGCGCCAGGAAACCCGCAAGGGAAAGATCCAGCGGGCCCGCAAAGGTCTCTGGTTGGGGGGCATTCCTTATGGCTATTGCAATGGTCTTTGTTCTCACTGCACTGACCCGAACGGTGAAGGCTACTGCCCCGACTTCGGGATTCAGGACAAGGGAAATGGCAAGGTGATGATTGCGCATCCGATCGAGAGCCGGGTGGTGAGAATGGTTTACGAAAAATATGCCGGCGGGAATATGTCCCATCGGCTGATTGCTGAGGAGCTCAATGGCTTCCAGGTTTCGTTAGAAGATGGGAGCAGCGTTCCGGCTCGTCAAAAGGGGGCGCCCGGCCGCAGCCTCCCTGGGCCGTTCGGTCGAGATATTATTCGGGATATGCTCAAACGAGAGGCCTATACCGGCAAATTGCCGTACCAGGGGATCGCCGAAGATGGCCGGCATCGTAAACGCTGTGTCCCTCTTGAACTTTATCAGGGAACCCATACTCCGATCATAGATGAAGCGACTTTTCTTCGGGCTCAAGAGGTTCGTCTCCTGAATTTTCGGAACCCTCGCGTGAAAAATAGCCGCGTTGCCAGAGTGTATCCTTTAACAGGCATAATGCTTTGCGGCTATTGTGGGGGTCATATGCGGGGCGTTTCCAATGGGAAATTGTTTTACTATAAAGATGGAAACCAGCTTGATAACAGGTGTGAATGCCCACAACCGATTATTAGAGCGCAAATTATCGAAGAAAGGGTAGTCAATTGGCTCAAATCGGTTGCCGGCGCCGCCTTCGACGATGGTCGGACCGATGATATTCAGTTGCAATCCCGAAAGATCGAACAGCGTTATGAAAGAGCTCGAGACCTTTACCTTTCTGGGGAACTTGACCGGTCAAATTATGAAATTGAGAAAATCCGCTATGATAACGATAAAGATAGATTGCAGCTCGGCACATTTCATGCTAAAATAGCATTGCTTGAGGATATTCGCCCTCAACTAGAAAACTGGTCAGACCTTTCCCAATTTAAACGCAAAAGAGTGTTTCGACTCGCGATCGAAACACTCTACTTGCGAAAAAACGCATTAGCGGCGGTTCAGCCATCTGTTGCGTTTTTGCCTTTGATAAGGCATCAGCCGTGCGACACCTTTTCGGGGTGTAATACCCTGGAAGGGTACTACACCCCTACGGAGTGTAACTGCGGGGAGGGCGGGATTCGAACCGCGGCTGAGTTTTTAATGCCCAGCACTCACTTAGCAGGCGAGCCCAATCGGCCACTCTGGCACCTCCCCAGGTTTGTACAATTGCCCACGTCGTAATATTCCAGCGTGCCGTAAGTCTTATCTGAGCGGAGAGAGAGGGATTCGAACCCCCGGTGACCTTACGGCCACGACTGATTTCAAGTCAGTTGCCTTAAACCACTCGGCCATCTCTCCGGGCGAAAGCCATTTTACCATATCTCGATTCCATTGCGAGGCACGACGGTGGGTTTTAGCCCCTTTCATTAGGGAATAATACCAGGAATTTAACACTAAGGGCACGAAGGGGAAAGAAAAAGATCATACACGAAGGAGTACAAAGAGAAAGAAAAAATATACCAGGAACTCGAGCATGAAGCCGATCCCGTAGAGAAAGGAAGAAACGTCCTGAAGGTTTGTTTCAAGTATTTATTGACTCGCGAGGACCTTCAGGCGGAGGGCCCTCTTTTGAGGCCCACCAGCAGTTCCATAATCTGGTTATTCTTTGAATAGTTTATGACAAACTTGGTATAATTCCCGCCCTACGCAATCCTGTCGCTGGAATCCACAGGAATGCCATAAAATAAAGGTAGAGTATGAAAAGATATTACGTATGGACCGAAGGTTGCCAGATGAACGTGGCCGATTCTCAACGGGTCGGTTCCGCGCTCGAGCACCTTGGGTACACTTTTACCGGTACACCCGAAGAAGCCGATGTCATTGTCCTGAACACTTGCGTCGTCCGCCAGTCGGCTGAAGACAAAGCCTACGGGCGTTTGAGCTCACTGCGGCCTCTCAAGGACCACAATCCCAACCTGGTCATCAACCTGATGGGCTGCCTGGTCGGCATTCACAACGCGGAGAAACTGCGGCCGCGGTTTCCTTACGTGGACGTGTTTTCCCCGCCCTCCGATCCCGGCCCGCTGGTTTCCTTCCTGACCCAGGGAGATGCGCTCGCCCTCGAAACCAACACCACCGCGGCGAGGTTTGCCGAGATGGATGGGGACCTGGTCCTGCCGGAGCATGAGCGCGGCCGGCTGGTCGCGGCCCACGTCCCGATCGTGTTGGGATGCTCCCATGCCTGCACATTTTGTATCATCCCCTCCCGCCGAGGCGGTGAGCGTTCCCGGCCGGCGGAGGCCGTGCTGGCGGAAGTTCGCTCCCTGGTTGCCCAGGGCGTCAAAGAGGTGACCCTGCTCGGCCAGATCGTGGACCGCTACGGCAAGGACCTGCCCGAAGGACCGAACCTGGCCGGCCTGCTCCGCCAGATCCAGCAGGTGGATGGCCTGGAACGGATCCGTTTCCTCACCTCGCATCCGAATTATTTTGGCGAAGAAATCATGGATGCGGTGGCGGAACTCCCCAAGGTCATGCCCCATATCGAGATTCCCATCCAGGCCGGGGATGATGAAGTCTTGAAGAATATGCGCCGCGGCTATACCCAGGCCGATTACCGCCGGAAGATCGAAATGATCCGTGAGCATCTTCCAAATGGGTCCATTGCCACCGACATCATCGTCGGCTTTCCGGGTGAAACGGAAGCCCAATTCATGGAGACCTATCACCTCCTGGAGGACCTGCGGCTGGATGTGGCCCACCTGGCCCGCTATTCGCCTCGGCCCGGGACCGTCTCCGAGCGCCGCTTCCCCGATGATGTACCTGAAGGGGAAAAGATGCGGCGCCTGCGGATGCTGGAAGATTTGCAGGAGAAGATCGTTGGAGTTATCAACGGCGGCCTGCTGGGTAAACAGGTGGAGGTCCTCTTCGAAGACAAGGTCAAAGGCCGCTGGCGAGGCCGCACGCCGACCAACAAACTGGTCTTCCTGGAATCCGAGGAGGACCTGCGCGGTCGGTCTCTGCCCGTTATGATCACCTGGACCGGTCCCTGGTCGATGCAAGCCGCTTTACCTCAGAAACATTGATTTAACACTCGCTCCATCCCGGAGGCGTGTTCGAATGAATGGAGGGATTTTATGCCCGCAAATGAAATTCGTCCCATTGCCATCTGTGTTTGCCGGGATGGCGACCGCATATTGGCGGCCGAATACCAGGAAAATGGACGTTTATATTACCGGCCTCTCGGCGGAGGCATTGAATTTTACGAATATGGGGTAGAGACCGTCCGGCGTGAATTCCGTGAAGAAATCTCGGCGGAATTGGCGGATATAGATTATTTAGGCACGCTTGAAAATATCTACTCGATCGATGGCGAGCGCTGTCATCAAATCGTGCTTGTGTTCGATGCAAAATTGATGGATGAAAATCTCTATGAACAGAATTCCATTCAGGGTGATGAACTTGGAGAATCATTTCGAGCCGTCTGGAAAAAGCTCGAAGAATTCGGGCCGGAAAAACCGCCTCTTTATCCCGATGGTTTGCTAAAACTTCTTACAAATAATAGTAATGTCTGAAAACGGTTTCTTCCTGCTCCAGCCCCTGGTTGATAAAAACCGACCTCCCATCTAATCCATGGGAGGTCGTTATAAAAACAGTAATAATGAATAAGAAAAATGAATTATGAATTGGAAATTATACCGCTGTTAACTTTTGAGAACAAATTTCCGATTATTGGACCCATTAGAAGCAATACTGCAATCACGACAACAGCCACCAGGGCAATCAGGATTGCATACTCTGCCAGGCCCTGGCCACGTTCCTGCAAATCCCACAACACAATGATCACCTCCTTTCCAATTTCATTGTACAACGCTTATAAACCATTAACCTTTGCAAAATTGCAAATTGTTCTCAACGGGCATCTTGGGCAGGCCGGCTTACGGGCCGTGCATATTTCCCGGCCCAAGCGGATCAGGTTCAGGTGAGCCGCGTAATAAGTTTCCGGAGGAAATAACTTTTCCAGGTGGATGTGAGCCTGCTCCACGGTCATCTTCTCCGGGCGCAGGCCGATCCGGCCGGTAACCCGGTAAATGTGAGTATCCACCGGAAAAGCCGGCAGCCCCATGGAAAACAGGAGGACGATCGCGGCCGTCTTGGGGCCTACGCCTTTAAACTTCATCAACCAGGCCCGGGCATCTTCGACGGGCATATCCTTCAAGAAACTCAGGTCGAGGGAGCCTCGCTCCGCGACGATATCGTTGAGAACATTTTGGATGCGGGGCCCTTTCTGGTTTGAGAGACCCGACTTTTGGATGGCGGCAACCACATCCGCCGTCCTGGCCTGACGAACATCTTCCCAGCTGGGGAATTTTCGGATCAGATTTTCATAGGCCTGATCCCGGCTGGCATCATTCGTATTTTGGGAGAGGATCGTCGAGACCAGTTCATCCACGGGAGATTTTGGATCCCGCCAGGTGGGCTGGCCATAAAAATCCATCAGCCGCCGGTACACTTCCAGAGCTTTTTTCGAGGGTTTCATCAGTAGCCGGCCTTCTGGATGACTTCAAGCGCCACCTTTACCAGGGGAGCATCCTCCTGCAGGATGACCTTATCTAATAGAGCTGCAGTTTCCCGATAGAGCTCCAATCCTGCAATCCCATAACTGACGTAAGGCGGCTGATCAGCAGACAGCGGGTCTAGCCCAATTGCCAGGCGGAAAAGGCGAGTCCATTCCGATGATCTTCCAGCGGTCTCCTGGGCGCGATCAATGAATACATTTTCAGTAGGGATGAATATTCCTTGCTGAACCAACAAAGCATCAGCCATATCGCGGCTGAGACTCCAAATGGCATAGAGAGTCTTGCATTCATTTTTTGTGATCAAACCATCCAGGATCTTATAGATTTCCTCTGCCGTACCGGCGAGACAGTGCGAGGCAAAAGTATCCGCGGCAGGCTGAAGAAAATCCCAGGACAGGTTTCGGGCCATCTCCTTTACAGTAGTAAGGCTACCGTCCTTATCCAAAAGGATGCGTGATTGCCGCCAGCCCGGAACTGCCCAAATGGCTTTTTCCGGGATTTGCAGTTCATGTTGATCCGTTTCGATCTGGAGGGTTTTGATGCTAACCAACTGGCCTTCGATCAATTCCAGGCGGGAGGTCTGAAATTTACCAGCAGGGATTTGACGAACATAGTGCCAAAGGTCTACATCGCTATAACAACTGCCTTCGTCCCGCGGCAAAACTGCCTACCAGCGCAATTCCGACAGTATTTTCATCATTCAATCGAACTACCAATTTTTCCAGAAATTCAGCCGGTAGAGTGTTCATAGTGAGGTAACCTGGCGCGATACTTCATGAAGCCTTTATCCCTTACTAAATTTTCCTCTCATCCCCTCCCCAGTGTGAACGCCGGGCGGGTGCCGCCTACCACGATCTTTCTGGCATTGGTCACCGGACCAACCGGTCCAAATTCCGACAACTCTTCCAACTCGGCCGGGGAGATATATCCCATCTGGTTGAGGATCTCCAAAGCCATGGCCGGCCTGACGCGGTTGCGGAAACTCCCATCCGACTGCCGGATGGAGGCATCGCCGTCCGAGACTTTGAACGCAATCCCAATTCCGGGTGATTCGGCCCCCAGCGCGCCGGCGGGGATCCCCATGGCCATAAACCCTTCGGCTCCGCCCTTTGCCAGGACCCGCTTGGCGCAAACCTCCATGACCGGGTATCGAAACGGGAGGGGCCGGCCACCATGGAAGGATTGGTCATCATGGCCGTGGTGATACGCCGGCAGGCGGCGGCGCGCTCGGCGGAAAGGCCGCGCGGATCGCATAACTTGGCAAAACCCAGGGCGGCGTTGGAAAGCGGGACGGCGAAATTGGGAGCCGAACAGCCGTCCGTCCCCATGACTACATTTTCCGCCAGGACGCCACACATTTCCGCAAAGGTTTCGAGGATGTTCTTTTGGACTGGGTGCTCGGGATTGATGTAATCAGAAATAGGCAGGCCGCGCATGCGCGCATGCGCCAGCATGCCCGTATGCTTTCCCGAACAATTATGGCGGTTGGGAGTGGGTACCTCTCCGCGCTGCCGCATCGCTTCCACGGTAGACAGATCTGAAAGCAGGTGCGTACCGCATAGCAGATCGCTTTCCTGAACGCCCACTTTTGCCTGGATACCCTTGATCACTTCAACATGTTCATCCGTTCCATCATGGGAGGCGCACAAAATAGCGATTTCTTTGGAAGTCAGGTGAAAAGCCTGATCTCCGCCGCGTTCGATGAACGGGAGGGCCTGGAACGGCTTGGCGCTGGAACGGAGAAAGGTGGTGATCTTTGGATCTCCATACCACGCCAGCAAGCGTCCGCTTGAATCGACAACCGCGGCCGCCCCAAAATGGACCGATTCCACGATCCCACCCCTGGTTACCTCCAATACGGGAAGATATCCATTAGCCACCGAAATTTACTCCTCTCCGGCAGTGCTGCTGGTAGGATGGTAATGCCTGGCATAATAATGGTACAGGCCATAGCGGAGTCGTTGAGCGTATTTCTGGTGTTTGGTGGAGGGAACTTTGAAAGAGGCCAGCAACGGTGTGACCAGTTTCTCCAGTTCTTCTGCCGGAGATTTCTTTTGAGCCAGTTTTTCGATCCGGCTGTAAACATGCTCCAGGTATTCTTTTTGAGCTTTGATGGCATCCACATTGACCACGCCTCCCCGCCCGCTGATGACAAGCCAGTTCTTATAAGTAGGCGAGAGAAGTAATTTCAGCGTATCCAACCAATCCGGCAGATCTGCTCCTGCCAGGAAAGGCGGTTGGTTGCGCAAGAACCGCATCGCCCACAAAGAGAACTTTGAGACTCGGCAGGATCACCCAGGTGGCTCCGGCTGAAGGGACCCGGATGGTACTCCAGTAAAATTTCCGTGTCACCCCAGTGGATAGTCATTTCCTGGCTGAAGGTGATTTCGGGCAAGATCCAGCGAATATTTCCCAGGCCGGGAATGCTTTCCCAATCCGCCCCGGTTTCTTCGCCCTGGGCTTTGAAAGTATTCGGCCGGCTGCGGAATACCTGGGCGGTTCTCTCATGAGCCACAATGGTGCAGTCCATCGCCCGGGCACCGAGGGTACGATCCGGATGTGCGTCCAGGTTGATCAGCATCCGTTCCGCACCGCCGCCCAGATTCAACAAAGCGGCCCTCCAGGCCCGGCAATCCTCCGGCGAAGGCGGCGCATCGATCTGGATCAATCCATGGCTGAGAGGGATGGCTCCCAGGGTCACGCCCAGATAATCGTCTTCAATGTAAACATCTTTAGCGATCTCTCGCATAGCTACTCCTAATAAATATGATTACTTTTCAAAGAAACTGATAAATTTCCCATCGTTTGCCCTATTTCGCCCCTGGAAAACGAGCGGGCAAAGGGATGTTAATAAAAACAGGGTTTCTCCGCTTACATCTGATGGTGAAGTAAGGGGAATGCGAAAGGAGGGTAAGGCGGGCGTCTATTTTTCATTCTGGACCGGCAGAGTCAAAACAAATCTGGCTCCGTGGCCCGTTTGATTCTCAACCCTGATATGGCCTCCGTGGCCTTCCACCGCCAACCGGCAAAAGGCCAATCCCACCCCCAAGCCATTGGCGGAGATCCCACCCTTCAAACGGGTGAACTTATTAAAAATCTTCTCCTGATCGGTGGACGGGATGCCCGGGCCGTTATCCTGGACCCACATTTGAACCCAATCCCCATCCTTTTTCGCTCCGACCTCGATTTTGCCTTCCGGAGGAGTAAATTTTGAAGCGTTCTCGAGCAAGTTGATCAAGACACGCCGGATCATATCCGTATCCACCCAGACAGAGCACAATTTCTCGGGGACGCGGTTAATTAGCACTTGATGGCGGCCTTCCACCATGGGATTGACGGCTTCAATGGCGTCATCCGTCAACCGTACGGCGAGGCAGATTGTTGTGAAACGATCGCCTGACCCGATTCCAGCCGGTTGATATCCAATAGCGAACTGACCAATCGTTGGATCCGGTCGGTGGAACGCCGTGCAATCATCAAGACCGATTGCATGGTTTCATTTCCGCCACCCGTATTCAATGCCGACAGGACATCCAGGCTCGAAACGATATTGGCCAACGGGTGAGCGCAGGTCATGGTAGATCATGGAGGTCATATCATCCCGTAATGCATCCAGATCTTTTCGCTCGGTAATATCCCGCATCATCCACTGAAGCATTTCGGCCTCTTCAAAGACCACTTTCTTTACCTGGACTTGGATCGGGATGGTCTGGCCTGTATTGCTTTTCAGTACCGCTTCATAGCTAAGGGTCTCGTCCCCCTTTAATTTATCCATGCTGATATTTTTATCACCGCGGGTGACTTCATGCAATTTATCGATCAGCATGCCCTGCAACTGCTTGGGGTTATAGCCACTGATGAGAGCCGCCTGGCGGTTGGCCTCATGGATCTTGCCATCCCAACCGGTAACGAAAATGGGATCGACAGAGTCATCGAACAACTCACGATAGCGCTGATGGGCTGCCTGGAGCTGCTCGAATAATTGGGCATGCTGGATGGTCGTTCCGGCCAGGTTCCCAATGCCGGCCATTACCAACAACGCATCCGGATCGAAATCCACCGGACCGCGGGTTGATGGCCTGCAAGATGCCACTGACTCGTCCCTGGGCATAGATCGGCGCCACCGCCATTGCCCGCACTTCGATGCCTCGAACTGGTCCACGGCCGGGTTGAAACGTTTATCATCTTTCACGGAGGGAATGACTACGCCTTCGCCCTCATGCACCACCCAGCCAACCACTCCCTGTCCGGACGGGACGCGCTTACCGACGATGCGCTTCGGTATTCTCTCCCGTGGCGGCCTGAAAAGTCAGGTCCCAGTTTCGCTCCACCAATCCAAGGGTGACCGTCTCCACCTGCAAGGCCTGGATGGTTTCATTCAAGATACGTTGAAGCACTTCATCCAATCGAAGCGAGGCATTGATGGCGGCCGCGCTGGCTGCCAGAGCAGTCATGACGCGGGCCTGGCGCTGGCTCTCTGCATATAAACGGGCATTCAGGACCGCGATGCCCGCCTGGTCGGCAATGGCTTGCATCAGGTTGAAATGATCTTTACTGTAAGACCCGGGTTCCGGGTGAACCAGCGTCAGCACCCCCACTAACCGTTCGCGGGCCATCAAGGGCACACACATAGCCGCCTTGGCTCCGGACCGGTCGAGCGCGTCATCCGGGCGGCGTAGCCAGCGTTCATCCAGGCTTGTATCCGGTACCCAGGCGGGTTGGCGCTTGCGAACCACCCATCCGGCCAGCCCACGTTCCACCGTCTCACGCAACTGCTGGGTGGTGTGGTCATGGATCTTTCGACCGTAGACGATGGCCAAATCGACCACCTTCCCGTTATCATCCATGACTACAATACTGCCGCGCTCGCCGCCCACATACTTCAGGGATTGAAAGAGGACGCGCTGAAGGACCGTTCGCAGGTCCAAAGCTGAAGCCAGCTCTCGGCTGACATTGTAGAGCAGTTCAAGGGATGATTTAGTTTCGTCTTCAGGCATAAAAAACCCTTCAGAAAGCCAATTCCTCAATCTCTATCGATTAGTATACTGCGTCTTCGCATAAAATGGAAACCGGCCCACTTTGAAGTTATGAATTTATTATGGAAATGCATCAATTCAACCGTATTTCTTAACTAAAAGCAGTAGAATTCCGGAATTATGGAATACCTGGTTGACGGGCATAACCTGATCCCCAAACTTGGCTGGCGGCTTGAGAGCCTGGATGATGAAGAAAAGCTCATCCAACTCTTGCAGGAATTCGGCCGCCTGAGGCGAGCCCAGCTGGAGATCTATTTTGATGGGGCTCTCCCGGGTCATGCCTCCAAACGGGCTGCGGGTACGGTAACGGCTCACTTCATTCGCCAGGGTTCAACTGCCGACGCAGCCATTGAGGTCCGCCTGGCTCAATTAGGCCGGCAGGCCCGTAACCGGACCATCGTCAGTTCGGACAAGCGCGTCCTGCAAGCAGCCCGGGCTGTACACGCGCATGTACTCACTTCCGAAGATTTTGCAGCGGAAATATCCAGGATTCAAGCAGCCTCTTCTTCCAAAATTAAAACCGAAGCCACTCTCGCCCCTGAAGAGGTCGAAGAGTGGCTGAAAGAATTTGAACTCTAAAAAGCAACGGCCGCACTGATCCTTAAAAAAGTCCTCGGACAATCAACAACAATCCAAAGATGATGAAGGGGATGCCGACGATGGCGCCCACTACGGTGATCGTCAACACAATCCCGACAATCAGGAAAACCAGGCCGAGGATGACCGCCACCAGGCGACCGGTCCCTGCCACGATGCCAATCACCAATTTCCAAATGGCCCAGAACGGCCAAAGATACCACGGGACTGTCTTTCTTTTATGTTGGTCCATTTAAGCCTCCAGTGTATATCTACGCCTCTACAAATAAAAAGTTGTAAGAGTTAGGGAATCGAAACTTATCCCTAATCGAGCTCATTTGAAACTACCTATGTTTGGGGCTTACGCGTCCAGGTGGTAGGTATGGTACGGATTCTCGCACGGGTTCCCCCAGGAAATATGCATCTCGCGCGCAGTCAGATCAATGACCATCGCATTGACGGTCTTTTCACGGTCAAGGGGATCATTAACATCCACCGCATGATTGCAAATGGAGTTGGAGAAGTTGACATGGTCCCGCTGGATGGCCTGGAGGGTCTTAATCGAATGCTGATCCTCACGCTTGACCAGCCGGAGGGCCCGGAAGTACCGCACCCGGGAGGCGATCAGGTCTTCGGGCTCGCGCTCCACCGGCTGCATATTCGGGGAAAGATAGTGGTTGGTGTGGACGATGTAGCCATCATCCCCGTAAAGGATACCGAAATGACGGGCTGAGACCTCCACCGAATATAGTTCGCCGCTTTCATGCACAAGCAGGTGGTTATAGCCGGCGGCGCGTTGAGCCGAAAGCATATGACGGATGGCTTCATCGGGCGTCTCGGTAGCCAGGACGGCCCGGGAAACCACCAGGCGGGGTGTGCCGATGCGGGAGTCATTGGGATAGACCGAATCGCAAAGTTGAGCGATGCCATAGGCGTTAAAACCGATGTTAGGCAACAAACCGCCGTAGGTCATGGCCAGGAAAGGCGGTTCAGTCTTGGGGGTGGCATGGACAATAAAGACATCATCCTCGTCTTCGGGGACCCAATCCTCATTGTGAGCCAGGAGCACATGCCCATCGGCGGTGCGATCGTCGTTGACCGCCATGCTGGTGCAACGGGTAAGATGCAAGGCATCTGAAGTCACGGCTTCCATCGAGTTGACGACTGCCACATCCTCGAAAGAAACATTAGCCCCCTCGGCAATGCCGATCATCTCATCCACGTATTGCTGGTAACGTTCCTGGGCAAAGGGAATATATTTGCGCGCCTGGATTTGGGCGCCTTCCCAGGTCAATTCCAATTGGACATACGCATCCGAGACCAGTTTACGGCTGTTATCGATGCCGTGTTGGACCTGCCTGCGGCAGGCTTCGCCGATTTGGCGACCCATTTCACGGTGAGTACCGGATACACGCACTAGTGGCGGTGGATTAGGATGAACGGGGGTCTTGGTTTCGGGAATTTTGATTTCGATAGTCATATCTCATCACTTTCTACTAATAAGGGAGGCAAGCTAAATTATATCATCCGCTCCTTGGAAACCATCACCCTGCTCAGGGAGGGCACCAGGGCTTACTCAACTCTGAAACTCTTTCAAAAATGGCATCAAACTCCGCCCAGGGGCGGCTAGAAAAAATTTTTGGGGTAATGGCGAACGGCAAAACCTTTCACCATTACCCCAAACGCCAACTTGAGAAAGCCGTGGTTAGGATACGGCTTTCCAAATGTCCGAAAGCCATGCGGACAATTCCTCTAATCTCACACAGGGGCAGCGAAATAAAAATTGGGGTGTTGTTGGACGGCTTCGCCGTTCAACAACACCCCGAAAACCTTGACCTTATGAAACCCCAACAAAAGGGGGAAGCGGGGTTTGGAAGGGATTTATCGCCTTTTTATCAGGCGGGAGTCTGTCCAGGAGGAGTGGTTGGGGTCATGGAAGCGGCTTCAGCCGGGGAGGAGACCATCTGAAGGCCGAAGCGGGTCATGATGACCGATCCCAAGGCTGCCATGAGAAGCAGGAAAGGAACCAACCAGCCGACACAATTGAGCACGGGGATCCCGGTCAAAGCTTTGGCTGCCAGTGTGGTGACAAAGACGCCCAGGCCAGCCGAGAAGGCCGGATGCCAGCTTTGATGGATCGCTTTGGTAATACGCTGCCCGATATCATAGCCGATGGCAATCCAGCCGAATACGCCTGCCACGATGATAGCGAAGATGATAATGATCGAGACAGGGATCAGGATGATGGTGATCGCCGTCATAACGACCGCAATGGGGGCCACAATGACGGTCAAGAGACCGAGACCACCGGCCGTGACCGGCTGCGCCATAACGGTATGAGCCACTCTATTCGCATGGGGAGCCAGGAAAAGCATCAACAACATGGCCAGCAAGGCCAGGCCGACCGATTGCGAAAACGCATTCCAGAAAGACATAAAGGCATCCGGGACATTGACACTGAAAGATCCGGTTGATCCACGGCAAAGGCAGGCCCTGTAACTACCGGTGGGGTGACGATGACGGCGGATTGTTGCCGCCATTGGCGACCGTGGAAGTGGTGGCGGTGTTGTAGATCTGGCCATCCACCTTGGAACCATCGGCACGATTGAGGGTGGCTGCCACGGTAGTAAGGTTGCCGGTTACATGAGCCGCAGAACCAAGATTAACACCACCGCCTGTTACGGCGACATCTCCGTTGACTGTGCCATCCAGCGTCAAGGTGCCACCAAATAAGACCACGCTGCCATTGACCGTCGCATCTTTTTCGATGGTAGCCGAGCCGCCAAAGACCAGCAGGTTGCCAGTCCATGGTATCGCCGCTTTTCAAGGTATAGAATTGGCCGAAAATCACCTGGCCATCAAAGTGACCGTTCGACGCAGCGGCGGGTTGAGGCGACAGTAAAAAGAATAATGCCAACAACAACACCGAAACAAGTCTCACCACATTTTTCATCATTACACTCCTCGTGGAATCTTGGTGATTTTCATCAATGAAAACACCCATAAAGCAATCCATCCACATGGCGGCGAATAAGATCGCGGCCCAAATATATTCGGGAACAAAGCCCGGAATGACCTTGAAAACCGTCTCGCCGGCATGGAACATGGCTTGAACGGCTGCCCAGGTGGACATCAAAGAGGCCAGCCAGGAGACCAATCACATTCACCGGCGATTGGAACATACCCATGAGAACCGGCCAACCGACCCAGAGCAACAGGCTGATTACACTCAAAGATAAGATCAGGAAGCCCCAGAAATTGCGGATACGCAAAGCTTTCTTGCGGGCAGCCAGGCGAACCTGGAAACGGTCCGTAAACCCTTCGACGGGTGCTGCCAGCCGGACCGACTTCAACGCCAGGTTGACCTCGGCGAGGGCGGTGCAGGAATGGCAATTCTGCAAATGGGCATTCAACTGCCGTTTTTCGTTACTTGTAAGATCCTTATTCTCGAGGAGCCAGTCTTCAAAAGGCCGGTGATCCATAAGGCTTCCTTTCTGGGCGCATTCGCGCCGGTTTTTCTCTTCCCAAGATTGTGCCAGCGCCCGGCGGGCCCGGTGCAAGCGGCTCTTCACTGCCGGGATGGTCAGCTTAAGAGCCTGGGCAATTTCCATCTCCGAACAGTCCTGCCAGTAGCGCATCACAACGGCTGCCCGGTCCACCGGCTCGAGAGTTTGGAGACAATGCTGGAGTCGTTCGCGGGTCTGTTTCTTGACCGCTTCAGACTCCGGATCCGGGGCGGAATTATCAGGCAGTTCGGTCTGGCCTTCTTCATCTTCATCGATTGAAAAAGAGCTGAAACGCTTCCGGCGGAGCCGGTCGATGCAGTAATGAGCTGCGATGGATAGAAGCCAGGTGGCAAAAGAACGTTCCCGATCATAGCGGGCGAGGTTCTGGTATGCCTTGAGGAAGGTCTCCTGGGCCGCGTCTTCAGCGGCCTCTGCCTCACCCAACATCCGGTAACAGAGGTTATAAACCGGCTTCTGGTAAGTCTCGACCAAATTAGTAAAACCTTCGTCATTGCCGTTCTGAGCCTGGATGATCCAGGCCATTTCGTCAGTCACAGGGGTTCCTCGTAGGTCGTTCTAATAGTGTATACGCAGGTGGATGCAACTGGTCGCGCAACTCGACCTTACCAAATTGTTATCAATCATCCTATTCCTATTAAACGTACCACCTATCGGATTTATTCGGACTGGTTGAAGGTATAGTCTTCGGTCCCCGCTTCCAACACTACCTGGTCAAATTCCCCCTGCAAACGGTCTGGCAGCTGCCTGGCGATGGATCTCATGGCCATTTCACTGATTTTATGATCTTTTGCCTCGGCCGAGAGGTCAGCCGAGAAGAGGACACTGGTAGGATTTCCCGAAACTCAGGCAGAGGCGCCCATTCTCTTCATAGACTCCCACCGGGACAATGGGCATGCCGGAAGCGGTCAGAAGGGCGATGAACCGGCCTGCCCCGGCGGGAGGCCACGCCAGTAAGCCGCCGGGTTGATCGCCGCCCTCCGGCGCCAGGGCCAGAATGGCGCGGGGATGAGAGTGTGCATAGGCAAGGAAGGCTCGAACGGATAAAGCCCGGGCTTCCACATCTTTCGGACGGGGCGGCATGGGCGGCATGGTGGTAAAGCCATATATACGACTGATCCGCTTCAACAGCCAGCGGGACCCGGCCATGCCGAGAGGCGCATACCATTTGCCGGGGAAGGTCAGTTCACCGGTCATGGCAAAATGGATATCCTGCGGGACGGTAGCGGCAATCGCCAGGGCGGTCCACCAGGCATTGTAGCCGGGTCGATAGTAATGGTTGAATAGGATCAGGCAGGGGCCGGCCGGAGGGATATTCTCTTTTCCAAGGACAAAGAGCGGCGGATCCAGGCGGTTGACGCAGGCTTGCCCGTCCAGGCGAAAAGAACGGCGCAAGCCAAAGAAGACACTGGCAGCCAGCCCCCAGCTCACTTCCTTAGGGTACGAGTAGGTAGGGAATCATAGGACGGGATGGTGGAATCTTACCACCATCCCGTCCTTGTGTTTAAGGGGCCTGGCAAGTTTTGTAAACCTGGCGGGCTCATCATCTTACCAGGCGTAGGCTTCGGGGGCGGTGCCGCCGGGTCCGGGCCAGATCTCGTCCAACTTTTTCATGGCGGAGTCATCCAGCTTGATCTCGAGGGCATGCGGAGCGGCGATCAACTGTTCCATCGTACGGGGGCCGATGATGGGCGAGGTGATGGCGGGGTTGTAAAGCATCCACGAGAGGGCCACGTCGGCAGGCTGTTCGCCCAATTCCTTGCAGAAGTTTTCGTAGGCTTCCAATTGAGGCCGATATTTTTCGATTTCCTTTTGGGCGTTTTCACTGGCGCGGCGACCGGCCTTGGCCTTTTCCAGGGCGCCGCCGAGGATGCCGCCGCCCAGGGGGCTGTAGGGGTTGACCGCCAGCCCATAGGCCTGGCAGGCCGGCAGCACTTCCAACTCGAGCAGGCGGTCTTTCAGGCTATACAGGCTCTGCTCGCTGACGAGGCCCATGAAGTGGCGAGAGCGAGCGATCTCCTGGGCCCGAACAATGTGCCAGGCGGCAAAATTGGAGGAGCCGACGTAGACGATCTTGCCTTGCTGGACGAGGACTTCCATAGCCTGCCAGATCTCTTCCCAGGGGGTGAACCGGTCGATGTGGTGCATCTGGTATAGGTCGACATGATCGGTTTGGAGGCGCTTGAGGGAGCCTTCGACGGCCTGGCGGATATGGTAGGCGGAGAGGCGTTGCTGGTTGGGCCATTCGCCCATCCGGCCAAATACCTTGGTGGCCAGGACCACTTTCTCACGGCGGCCCCCACCCTGGGCAAACCAACGCCCGAGGATCTGCTCGGTCCAGCCTTCGCCGAGTTTCCAGCCGTAGGTATTGGCTGTATCGAAGAAGTTGAGGCCCAATTCGAGGGCTTTATCCATGATGGCAAAGGAATCGGCCTCGCTGGTCTGTGGACCGAAGTTCATGGTGCCAAGGCAGAGACGGGAAACTTTTAATCCGGTACGACCTAGTTGGGTATATTCCATAATGACCTCTGATGTGAATATGGAAGAATTTATTAACTCCAGAATTCCTTACAGATTGATGAAGGCTCTTATTTCAGCGGGATTGCCACGGCGGAATTACACCGCCTCGCAATGACGCCCAAATTTAATGGCCGCAATGGGCGCAGTTGCCGCCGGAGCAGGACGGGCAGGAGGGCTCGGACATGCCGGCAACCGCCTTGCCGCCGCTTTCGGCAAAGAAATTGGAAATCTTGCGTTTCAGGTTTTCTCCTCCGCAATTGGTACAGGCGAAGGCCAGGTCGGCCTGGGCCATGGAGCGGAGGGCTTCGAATTCATGGCTGCAATCTATACAGACGTATTCATAAATGGGCATAGATACCTCTTTAGGTAGTAACGACTTAAGTCGTTACTACAATTCGTTACTACATTTTACTCTTTTTTATTTGCGGTTGTAATCGGCGGGGATCTCCCCCCACTCACTCGTCTCCCATTTCAGGATGGGAATATCGATCTTGTTGTCTTGCAGCCAGGATTCGGCTTGAGAGATGAGGGTGAACAGTCTGGCATTTTTTGAATCGGGGATAAGGGTGGTATTGCAAACCTTCCGCCTGACCCACTTGATGGCCGTGGCCGAATCCGAATAGACCGGGCCGGATAGTTTTTTACGCTTCAGCCATTTGAGGGCATGGACGATGGCGAGAAATTCGCCGACGTTATTGGTGCCGTGTTCGTAGGGACCTTCATGAAAGATCTCCCGGCCGGTGCGGGTGGATACGCCTCGAAATTCCACCGGGCCGGGGCTGCCGGAGCAGGCTGCATCGACGGAATAGCTCTCCAGGATGGGGCCCTGGCTGGAGACGACTCCCTTTTGCTGACGCCAGGCCGGCTCAGGGGAGGCAGACCTGGCAGGACCGTTCTTGAAGGCTTTTTCGGCTTCGGCGAGAGAGGTGAAGGCCTTGTAACGGGCACCGGTGAAGCCATTCACCTGGGCGGAGCATTCTTCCCAGGTTTTGAAGATACCGGTCCGGCGACCTTTCCACACCACATAGTACTTTTGTTTATTGGCGGTCATTTGGTTGGGTCCCAAGTCAATTTGGAAGGTCAGTTGATTCCAAGGAGGAATTGGTTTCGGAGAAGCCATAGAGGAGAGTCAAACGTCGAACGTCGAAGGAATGTTTCCCTACGAAAAGCACGCGGGGACAGGTGCAGGTTAGCACGTTTTCACGTTTGCTCGTTCGCCTGTTCGACGGTGAGGTAAGGTGAATTAAAGTCACTTAATATGTGTTTTCCGCGGAACGAATGATGGAACGGTGGCAGGTTGGCGGCTTGAATAATAGTCACTTTAATCGTGTTTTTCGCGGAACGAATGAGAGAACATTGGCAAGTTTTCACGTTGGCTCGTTGGCGGCCTGAATAATGGTCACTTACTGCTTCTTGCATAAAAATCTTTATTGCCCAGCGGTGAATATCCTGAAAATAGATAGTTTTTCTGATTATTACCGCAGCACCCTGTAAATCGCATTTTCCGCGGAACGAATAGTTTACGAGTTAGGGGCGGGTGAATTGAACCTCTAGTTCAACAAAGAGACAATTCGGGGACAGCCTTACCCTCCCGAAAGAACCTTTCGGGTACATGTGCGAAGGTTCTTTATACGGAGTAGCCCAGCTTTCAGAAACACTTCCATTTCATGTTTCTCGACAAGACAAACCTTCGCAAGGGAGGTAATATACCCTATTATAGCACAAATATTCTAAACGAGGGCAGACAGTTCTGCAAGATATATGGAAACCGCCGAGGTGGGCGGACCCTGAACAAGAGCATCAGGGCAGATACATGAGTTCGCCACTACTTCGTGAGTTCCTGGGCGAGTGTGTCCATTTCGGTGAGGATGGCAGGCAGGTGAACAATGGGGGTGTTGTTCTGGAAAACGGTGGCGAGGCCATCCCCGAGGATATAACGGGCCTTGCGCCAGGAGGCAAGCTGGGGCCCGTTTTGAGACAGGCCGAGGTCTGCCTCGGCCGCGTCCCATTGAGGGGACGCGGCTCGGAAGTCCGTGAGCTGACTTAGCGAAGAAGTCACGCAGGGCGAATAAGCCGGTCTTCTGAACCCAGCGGGCCTGGTTTTCGGGTGAAAGCAGCCAGCGGGCGAAGACCCAGGCGGCCAACTGCTTTTGAGGGGTGGATTTCAAGAACGCTGTAGGAAGGTCCATAGCCCACGAGAACGCGGTTTTGTTGGCCCGGGAAGGGAATCAATTCCCATTGGTCGCCATTCTTCAGGCTGCTCATGGCAGCGGCCGCTTGAGGAATATCGGAGAGATCCGCAGCTGATGAACAGGGCCAGGCGCCTGGCAAATGCATCAAATGAATTGAAGGAAGCCGGCTCGAGAGGCAGCCAGGCACAGTGGTCATCATAGAGTCGCTTCAGGAACTGCAGCGCGATCAGGTTCGGGTCGGTGCGAAACCCGTACAGGCCGGCCTCGACCACACTGCCATCGAAGGCGAGTAACCAGGAATAGCTGGTCTGCCAATCGGTATCGACAATCCAGCCGCCATAGCTGTCATTACTTGGAGAAGCATCTGTCTTGAAAAAGGCGTTGGCAGCACAGGCCTGCTTTCGAAAATCAGCAGTGGTAGCAGGCGGGTCCTGGAAACCGAGTTCGCGGGCCCAGGTGAGGTTATAGAAAAGGAAACGAGCCGAGCGCTGGGCCGGCAAGCCCCACTGCTTTCCGCCGACATTATCCTGGGCCAGGAAAACCGGGGGGATATCGGCCAGGCTCTCCGCATTCATGCCCCAGGCCGGATCGGCCAGATAAGGGGCCAGGTCGACAACTGCGTTGGAGGCTGCCCAGGTAAGAGTCTGTTCGGGAAGAGAAGCCACCAGGCCCGGCGTTTCGGCGGCTCCGGCTTCAAGGGAAGTATTCACGGCATCGAAAAGACTGCTGTAGTCGCCAAATCCGGTGGGATCGACCCAGATGCCCCATTCGTTGGAGGCGTTGAACAGGTTGACCTGGCTGGAAAAGACATCCTGAGCCGGACCGGCAAACGCATCCCAAACTTTAATGCGGGTACCTTTCAGATCGGCGGGTTGGATGCCAATGGGGGCGGGATGGGTGGGCGCAATGGTGCGGGTGGGTCCGGGGGTTTTTGTGTCTACCGGCGAGGGAACCGGAGTCGGCGTTGGCGACGGCGAGGCCTGGCCGCAGGCAGAAATGAAAAGCAGCACGCAAAGGAACATACCGGCGGGGCGAATACACTGCTGGAACGACCGCCGGCAAGAACTGCTGAAACTATGGGAATGTTTGGATCTTGAAACAGAAATATCTGAGTGGGCCAGGTGTTTTATGGTTAGCTTCCTAAGGAACGATGAATGGAATGGGAGTCAGGACCATTATAAAGATAAATAGCATCAGAACTGCAATAGCTATACGAGGCGGGTCCAACCTGGTGATCTGATCAAGAGGTTCGGCATGGGACCGCCCGAGAAGGAAGATCAGGAATGCCCACAACCACCAACCGCTCCATAAAAAGCCAAGCAGGATGGTGATCACCAGGATAAACGGCACGACGATGTTAACCCGGCGTCCAAAGACGGAATAGATCACATGGCCGCCGTCGAACTGTCCAACCGGGATGAGGTTCAGGAAGGTAACCAGCAACCCCGCCCAGCCCGCCCAGGCAAATTGATTCAAATAGACATCACTGCCTCCGATGGGAAGAGGCCGGCCGGTAAAGAAATAACCGAGCCAGTGCAGCAAGAGCGGGAGACCTGATGCGCCTACCTGAGTAGGCAGAAGTTTACCGAAAATCATGAACTTGCCAATTACATAGGCAAGAGAATTACCCTCTATGAAAGGAACATTGAGGGTTACCGGTCCCGTCGTAGATGTTGCCAACCCATAGATCAACACCGGAATTGCCACTACCAGACCTGCCAAAGGCCCGGCAACGGCAAGGTCGAAGAGGCTGCGCTTGTTTTTCGGGAGGGATTTCAATTGAATGAATGCGCCCATGGTCCCCAACAAAGTAAATGGAAAGGGAATGAAATAAGGCAATGTGACCGCGGCTCCATGAGCCCGGCCGGCAAAATAATGACCGAATTCATGGGCAGAGAGGATGGCCAGCAAGCTCACTGCGAACGGCCAGCCCGCCCAGATATTTTTGATTACATCCCGCAATTGACCAAAAAAAGTAGTGGAGGTGGCCACACCAGCATACATTGCACCGGCCATCAAGACACTAAAGATTGTGAGGATAAAAAGGAGGATGTTGACCCATACTTTTCCCAGGGTCGCATGGATGGTCCCTTGTACCAGGAGAACTGTAGGGCGGCCATCCTCTACGCGGAATAAAGGCGTGATGTCGTGAGGGGCAAGGGCTTCGGAAAGGCGGTCATAAGCCTGGGCCGACTCGGTCAACAACTGGCCTTTATAGCGGACGAAATAGCCCTTCTTCGGGTCGCCGAGAGTCATCTCATCCACCCGGAAAATACGGGAGACGATGGAAGTAAGAACATCGGTGTCAGGAAAAGAAGTAGGTATAGCCAAATCAGATACTGCCATTTTTCACCTATAAAAAAAAGGACAATCACAACAGACGAAGGACGATGAAAGGAGAGTCCACCGTCAATTGTCAATCGTCCAAAAACAGGCGGGAGTGGATGGGTGTCGAACCCACCGCGGCCCGCAACGCGACCCGCCGCCGGTTTTGAAGACCGGGAAGCCCTCCGGGACCTAACCACTCCCGCGGGCAAGGATACTCGAAGGGAAGTGGTTTGACAAGGAGGTACCAATGATAATGAATATAGAGGATATACAATGTCGATTAAGGGAATCTTAAAGGAACGCGTATAATTTGAAGGAGATATTAGAACGAAACAAAGAGGACAACGAATGAGAAACGAACCCTGACAAAGAACGCCAGGGCGAGTAAACGAATTCATTTTAATGAGGCAATTAATGCTGAATAAGAAGAGCCAATACCAAATAGATGAAGTATTCAGGGACTACGACAAACGGACAGCCCCGGCTGCGCAGTGGGGATCGTACAGGCAGGTGAACCGGTCTATTTACGGGGATATGGGATGGCCGACCTGGAGGCGCGGACGCCCATCACGCCCGATACTATTTTCCATTTGGCCTCGGTCTCGAAACAGTTCACGGCGGCCTGCATTGCACTGCTGGAAGAAGCCGGGGAACTCTCGCTTCAGGATCCGCTAAAGAAGTACATTTCTTTCCTGCCGGATTATGGCCATGAAATCAACCTGGGCCACCTGGTCTACATGACCAACGGACTGGAAGATTTTTACGACATCACCAGCTTCATCATGGGAATCCCGGAGGGGAATTATTTTTCTGCGCAGGACGCCATCCGGATCATTTCGGCAGCGAATTGGTTGAAGTTCCCGCCCGGCGAGCAGTGGTCCTATGGAAATACAGGTTATTTCCTGCTGGCTTGCATCATTGAGCAAGTCTCAGGCAAGCCTTTCGATGTTTTCGTGCGGAACATATTTTCGAACCGCTGGGAATGATCAATACATTTGTCCGAACAGACCGGTTCATGGAAATCCCCCGGCGCGCCAAGGGATACGCCCGGCTTCCATACAAGAACGGACAAGGCGCATCAAGCCCGGCATTTTCATTTCAACCGCAGAATGAAATGATCGAGTTCGGTGGCGCCGGACAGGCCTGGTCGAGCGTGAACGACCTGGTGAAGTGGGAGGCCAACTTCTTATGATAACCACCTGGGCGGAAAGAAGTCGCGGCTGATCGAGAAAATGAGCCAGCCGGGGAAATTGAACGATGGGACCCGACCCATTACGCTTACGGCCAATTCATCGGCCAACGAAACGGACTCAAGGTGATTTTCCACGAGGGCGGAGCCGCGGGAGTGAATACGGTCATTTACCGGGTCCCTGAAAAAAAGTTGTCGATCATCTGCCTGGCCAATACGAGCGATTTCCTGACCGTCCAATTAAGGAAACTGGGAGAGGAATGTTACGAGCGGGCCGCCGGGATCGTCCTGGGATGGGAGCCCGGGGAAAGAAGAGCGACAGAAGAAACAAAGAGTAAAAGAGACGGAATCTGCCGGCGTGCAGGAGGGCTGCCCGACATGCACTCAAATCGTCTGGTGGGAAATTATGAAGACCCGGGCAGCTCACATATTTGGGAAGTCAGCCTGGAGGGTATGAATGTCAATGTGCTTGAGAACTACAGCAAACGGTTCTGCTCTTGAGATTATGGAAGCCGCCTGAAGCAGATCAAATTCCATTCCACTCGAATGAACCTGCCTTGACCGGCGTCTTCCGCCGCTCGGACAGCGAGGGCCTTCACAGAAATCGAGGTCCGGCAAGAAGATCACATGCAGGGTTTTCCAACGCTTTCTCGAATGCGACCGCCCGCGCCCGCACCGCCTGGAAGAATATGATGGACTTTACACCTGTCGCCCCCTGGGTGTTTCGTACAGGGTGTGGGCAGCCGTCCACGGCATCCGGCTGGAAAACACAAATCCGGCAAACGACCTGCTGAATGTGGTCTTTACCCCAACAATCAAAGATATGTTCCTGGCGCGCTATCCGCCACTCATCGGTTGGTACGTCATTCATTTTAAAGAGAAACACAGAAGGGAATGTGTCGGCGTTTTCATTCCGGGATGAGGTGCCGGGGAGGGAAAAATGGGTGTTTGAAAAGGAAGGATGAGTTGGGAAATTGATAGAGCAACTCTTAATGAATGCGAGATTGCCAAGACCATGAGACCCCTGACAAAGAACGTCAGGGGTCTCATGGTCTTGCAATGACAATCGGTTTATTGATGGCCCGAGGAGTTTCAAGGCCGCCGCGATTTCCGGATCGTTCTGGAAGGTGTAGGTATCCCACTCGGCGCTGACCTGTACGTCCGGGACAATGCCGGTCTTTTTCCAATCCGTGGTGGAATTAAGCTGGGCGAAACGCTCCTGGGCCAGCCACAGGAGGGAGCCATCGCTGAAGTTGTGGCTTTCGAGAAGTTCAACATGTCCAGGAGTGGTCTGCCCGACCAATTTGGCCGCGGCCAATATCATGCATGATGCCCTGAGAATAATTCACCAAAGCTGGCCGTGTCCTTGCCAATCAGGATCACCATGGGGACCGTCTGGGAATTATCCACCGGATCGGCCGACACCTCAAATGGGCTGGATTGGGTGCGGCTGACGAAATGTCCCAACAAGCCATTGGTGAAATAACTGAGGATCGGTTCCACCACGGTACTTGAGCCTCCTGGGTTCATGCGATTATCGAGGATCAATCCATCCAATTGGCCAAACTGCTGGAGGGCCTGTTTCACCTGGCCGGGGATGGTGTCATCGAAGAAAGACGGCAAAAAAATGTAACCGATGCGGGAGCCATCCTGAGTAGTCACCAGTTGAGCCACGATGGGGACATAGGATTGGATGGCATAACGAAGCATGGTGATATTCCGGGGTTTTGTTCCAGGAGTCTGGACTGTGACCACGGCGGCACTGCAAGCCGGACCACGGACAAGCTGCGCCAGGGGCTGTCCATTTTTGACCAATGGGATCCCATCCACCGAGAGGAGGTTGTCATGAGGTTTTATCCCGGCATGATCGGCAGCCAGAGCCAGGAAAGACCAGGATACTGAAAGCAGATCATTTTGGACGAACGGCGCGATCTCCACGCCAATCCCCACATAATCATTATGGCCGGATAATTCTGCAGCCGCAGCCGCAACATCGGCCGGGGATTCGTATTGGGAATGGTCATCGCCCAATTCATTGATCATATTCTTCATTTCTGTGTAAAACGCATCCGTGATCAGGCCGGCCTCGATCATGGCGCGGTATTTGGCCACGGTAGCGGGCCAGTTCAAGCCGTTCAAATCGGGATAGACATATAAGCTTGGGATTGGGAGCTGCGATTTCATCGAACACTTTCAATTGCTCGGCCTGGGTGAGGGGCGGATTTGGTCGGGGCTGTGGGCGTCGGCTGCGCCTCGGTGGTCGCGACCGGCAAGGTTGCCACCGGCTGGCCTGCGCATTGGGGAGGAATATAACGGGGAAGAGGCATTGGACTCGCGCCGGCCCCTGCGGCATCTCCGGTCTGGGGGATCACAGAGGTGATGGTCTGCGTTGTTTGAGAGTAAAGATTGCAGGAAATGCCAAGCAGGAAAATAATAACGACAAGAATTCGCTTGATTTTCATGGAAGAACCCTCCTGAAGGTAATGGCCCGCCTTGAGTAACAATAAATACGATAAAAATATCTTCTTAATAATAATATATCATAAGTTTTTTTGGATTACATTAGAACTGGATAATTATTGGAGGAAAAGGTGTCAGAGTAGATAGCCGGTGGAAGCGGGTATACTTGTTTTTGAGCGAAGCTTACAAACTGTGTCATCGGGAGGAAAAATGGGCCGTTTCGAATTTCCCAACAAAGTCATTCTCATCACCGGCGCATCCAGCGGGATCGGACGGGAGTTGGCATACCAACTGGCGGCTCGAGGGGCGTGGCTCGGCCTGGCAGCCCGGAATGCAACCCGCCTGGAAGCGGCCAAGGCCGAATGCGAAGGTCTGGGAGGGCGGGCGATTGCCATCCGCACCGATGTCAGCCAGCGGGACCAATGCGAAAATTTCATCCGCAGCAGCGCAGGAGGAGTATCGGGCGCATCGATGGGCTGGTCAATAACGCCGGCATTACCATGTGGGCAAAATTCGAAGAGGTGGAGGACCTCACTCCTTTCGAGCGGATCATGCAGACCAACTACTTCGGCAGCCTGTACTGCACCCACTATGCCCTGCCCTATCTCAAAGAGACTCACGGAATGATCGTCGGGATATCGAGCCTGACCGGCAAGACGGGAGTGCCCACCCGCAGCGCTTATGCCGCCAGCAAACATGCCATGGCAGGGTTCTTTCAACTCTCTGCGGATCGAGCTGGCCGGCTCGGGCGTGAGCGTGACCATGATCTATCCCGGCTTTGTGGCCAGCGAGGTGCGCCAGCGGGCGGTGGGTCCGGATGGGAAACCGTTGGGAAAGAGCCCCGTGAGGGAGAGCGAAGTGATGCCGGTGGAAACCTGCGCCCGCCTGATCGTGCGGGCGATGAGCCGGCGCCAAAGGGAGGAAGTGATGACCCTGCGAGGCAAGGCGGGTCTATGGCTGAAACTGATCGCACCGGGATTGGTGGACCGGATCGCCCTCAATGCCATTCAAAGCGGAAAATAAAGGGACATCGAATGGGAAACGAACCCTGATAAAAGTTGTCAGGATAATAAACGATCCCGAGCAAACCGGGACACGTAAACGAATAAATGAAAAACCAATTCAAATTCCATCGCATCCTGGCTTTTCCCGAAAATCAAAATCCCGGGGGAGGGTATGCTGGATGCATTGCACCTGGAACGGCGGCGAGGGCGGACAGATCTGATCTTCGATTTTCAGGCATTGGAGCATACGGCTCCGCCTGAATTGGTTGAGAGGCAGGGGCGACCATGGGAACACATCCGGGGACAATATGTGCCGCGACGCTGGCGTTTCATTGAAGCAAAATACCTGCAAGGTGAGAATGTTGAGGCAAGCCTGGAAGGGCTGTCATTGGAGCATCCTGACCGGCTGATCTACTCTGCTTTGGCCTGGCGGAAATTGGATGGGCGAGGCACTTACATGATAAACCTGTTCAGGCAAAAGGAGGACACCCTTTTTCTGGCTGCGGAAGGATGTGTGCAGGAGGATCGTAACGGCCCGGTCCTGCTGAAAGAATTTGAACGGGATTGGTCTCCGCCGCCTCTTTCAGCGGCTCGCCGCCTAATTCCAGCACCCCGGAGGCTGTGGCAGCGATTTGGAGGCGACCCGATCACGATCCATATAAATGGCAGGAAACAACCTTTGCGGCTCTTCGTCGGAGGATTGGATACCCAGCCGAAACAGCGGCCGCAAGTGGGAGTCAGTGTTAAATCTAAGCGAATTGCCCAGCTTATGGTGCACGGATGCGGCTTCCGAACCTCCTTCGGACCGGTGGGCAGAAAAAAGGGGAAGGTTCCCACGGATATGCGGCCGAGGACCTTGCCGGAGAGGCCGGCTGGGTGATCGAACATCTTCAAAAAGGGGAACGGGTATATATCCACTGCTCGGCAGGAATGAACCGGTCCGGCAGCGTGTGCTGCGCCGTGCTCATCCTTTTGGAAGGTTTATCAGCCGAGGCAGCCTTGGCGAGGGTGCGGGAGCACCATCCCTGGGCCTGGCCGGATCCACGCCATTGGTTGGCTCTGCGCTGGCTGGCGTTTATTTCAGGGCCAACAGAGTGAGGCTACCCATTCACTTGCAGGGAATGACGGGCACATTGACAGGATCGCTTCCTAAGATATTCCGCCGGATTGGGGGAAGGATAAATTACCTAAGATTATCCAAATTGAGGGGATATTCTTATATCATAAATATATAATTTTCCAATTGAAACTATTTCAAAAGGAAATAAAGCCTTGATATCTCCAGATCAGACTGCTGCCCTGGTAATGGATAACATCCCCATGATGATGCGCATTTTGCGGTCGAAGTTCCGCGAAAAGTACGCCGGCGATCTTTCCGTGGTCCAATTCCGCACGCTGGCGTTCGTAAATGACCAGCAGGGCGCCAGCCTGTCGGAGGCGGCCGGCCATATCGGGCTGGGACTGCCTTCGATGTCGAAACTGGTGGAGACATTGGTCAAGCGGAACCTGATCGACTCGGGAGATACACGGGCAGGATCGGCGCCGGATCTGTCTTTCACTCACCCGGCAAGGCAAGGACGAACTCGAGGAAGCCTTCCGGTACACGCAATCCTTCTTCGCCGATAAATTTTCCGGGCTGACGGAGGCGGAACGGAGCCAGATCAACCAGGCCCTGGAGGACATGCAAGGTTTATTCAGCCAGGGACCGGGGACGGCCGCGCATGAGCAACCCAACCGGTCAAGCGGCCTCGATTTCCCATAATTTCAATGTCAAAGGAGCAATTCGATTTCAATGGATAAACAGTATTCTTTATTCGGTAGAAAGCTCGAATATAAGTGGATCGTATTGAGCGTCACCACCATCGGTTCACTGATGGCTGCCATCGACAGCACCATCGTTATCCTGGGCCTGCCGGAAATGATGGTCAAGCTGCATGCCGACCTGATCGAGATGATCTGGGTCATCATGGCGTACATTCTCGTCAGCACGGTTTTCCTGCTGACATTCGGGAGGGTGGCCGACATGTTTGGGCGGGTGCGGATGTACAACCTTGGCTTCGTCATCTTCACGATCGGCTCGGCCCTGTGCGGGCTGGCGGGCAATGCCACCCAGCTGATCCTTTTCCGGCTGGTGCAAGGCAGCGGCGCGGCCATGATGGTGGTAAACAGCGTGGCGATCATTACGGAAGTTTTCAAGCCCAATGAACGCGGCAAGGCGCTTGGGATCAATGCCATCACCTGGTCCATCGGCGGGGTGGCGGGCCCAATCCTGGGAGGCTTGATCCTGACCCTGGCTAGCTGGCGCTGGATCTTTTTCATCAATGTCCCCATCGGGATATTCGGAGCCTTATGGGGATACATGGTCTTGCAGGAAATGTCTGTACCCAGGAAAAACGAAAATTTCGATGGGATCGGCGCACTCAGTTTCAGTGCGGGACTTGACGGCTTTACTGATCGCACTGACGCTTGGGAATCGAGTTCAACTTCACCTCGCCACCCATCCTCATCCTCTTCGGCGTGTTCCTGATCGGGGTGGCATTCTTCCTATGGTGGGAAAGGCGGGCCAAGAACCCGGTGCTGGACCTGACCCTGTTCAGGAACCGGATCTACAATTTCTCGGTCCTGTCTGCCATGATCCAGTCACTGGCCCTGTTCGCAGTGAATTTCCTGATCGTGTTCTACCTGCAAGGTGTCCTGGGCTATGATCCATTGAAAGCGGCCTTGCTACTGATCCCCTTGCCGGTCATGACTTCGATCGTAGCGCCCCTGGGCGGGAACATCGCCGACAGGATCGGGGCACGCCTGCCGGCCACCATCGGCTTGATCATCCAGGGGGCGGCGCTGGTCTGGTTCACCCGGATCACGCCGGCGATGCCCTACTGGCAGATCGGCGTGGGCCTGGGAGTGATGGGCCTTGGCGGCGGACTGTTCTATCCGCCCAATACGAGCGCGGTAATGAACGCTTCTCCGAAGAATCGGTTGGGCATCGCTTCCGGAACACTGGCCACCCTCCGGCAAGCAGGGATGGTGACCAGCTTTGCACTGGCCCTGGCAGTGGCAGCCAGCAGCCTGCCGAAGGACGTGATGATGAAGCTCTTCGTGGGGACGAATGTGTCGCTGGGTTCAGCGCCGATGCAGGCCTTCGTGACCGGGATGCATAACGCATTTGTGGTCTCAACGATACTGGTGGTGGTTGCAGCGGGGATTTCATTCGTACGAGGCAAGGAAAACCGGAATGCGCTGGCGCAGGAAGCCGCGCCCGTGTCGACACAGCATTCGATCAAATGAGGTGATGGTTTAGTTTGAAGGCCAGCGGCACAAAACGCCGCTGGCCTTCAATTTTGCGTCCATCTCGTTTATTAAGGGAATTTCATTTCCATGGCATTTTCAGGACTTAAGTACCATGTTCACCTCTTGACGGGATAGAATATTTGTTCTATTATTGGGACATTCCATAGGAGGCGAGCATGTCCAAACATAATATCGTGCATATCGAGATCCCCACCGCAAATGCGGCGGAATCCGGCAAATTCTATTCACAGCTTTTTGGCTGGAAGATCACCCCCGTGCCGGAAATGGACTATACCCTGTTCGAGCCGGAGACCGGTCCCGGCGGCGGATTTACCATGGTGGGAGAGAATACCAAGGTAGGGGATGTATTGATCTACGTGGACAGCGATGACATCGAGGCGGATCTGAAAAAGGCCGAGGCCCTGGGAGCAAAAATCCTGGTGCCAAAGTCCGAGATCTCCCAGACAGGTTGGTTCGGCGTTTTTGCCGATCCAACGGGAAATATGATCGCGGTGTACACGGATTTGCATCCTGAAGAAAGACCTTGAGATATCCCACACCCAGAGCGACCTCCCCACCACCCACGCATACCCTAAGATCGGCTAATAATATGCTGCAGCCGGTTTCCAGATCCTACAACGCTGAGCGGGAAGACTGAATTTTACCAGCCGCGGAAATCGGATCCGCGGCTGGACATTTTTGAGGACTTTATATTTAATGGTTGTAAAATAGTCTGTATGAACAATCAAGCCTCCCTTAGAGTTCTTTTACAAACCATACCCAGAGCCATATACAGGGCACGCTGGTCCAGCCTCAGCATCGCCGCCGTATATGTAATCTCTATACTGGTCGGGATATTGTTGGTCCACAGCGGAAACGGCTTTGCGCTGAAGCAGCGCGATCGAATAGTGAACCAGGCCAACCAACAGAGCTCCATCAGCCAGGCCGCCAACCAGGGCAACAATTTTCGGGCGGCCTTATTGGATTTTGGTGGCAATCTGTTCCTGGGGGCCATCCCGAAAACCGTCAGCGGTTTGGGTATCGTCTTCCCCTATCCATTGGTAGCCTACCAGGGCTGGATAGGAGGCATCGTCTCTGTCCGTAGCGATCACACCAGCCGATTCAATGACCCCCGCCCGGCTTTCTATTATCTTTTGACCCTGCTGCTTCAAATAATCCCTTATTCGCTGGCGGTCGGTGCAGGAGTTAATGCAGGCATGTCTTTATTCCGGCCGGCAGCCTACTATCAAGGGGGGAAACTGTTCGGTTTTATCGCAAAAGAAGCCTTATGGGATATCGCCCGAATCTATGCGCTCGTGGCGCCCCTGTTCCTACTGGCTTCTCTATGGGAATTCCTCAGTCCGTGGAACTTTTAATGGTAAAGGAGAAAATCATGTCCGATCAAGAAAAAAGCAATGTGGGGGAAATCCGTCAGCTTGCCCATTACCAGGTGCATCCCGAATCTCTTGAGAAGGTGCTGGCAGCCATCCACGAATTCGTGGCTTACGTCAGGGCCAACGAGGACGGGACCATGCGGTATGAGGTCTGGCAGGAACTGAATGATCCGACCCGCTTTGTCCACATCTTTATCTTCCGGGATGCCGAGGCAGATAAACGTCATTCCGAATCTGCCGAGGTGAAGAAATTCGCTTCCATTCTATATCCTGAGTGCCTGGCGCCGGTGGAATTCATCGACTACAGGCAGGTGGTCTCGAACGCCCGAACATAATTCCCGGAATGATCCACGACGAGGGTGAAATCCCCAAAAAGATGGGATAATAAAGACGAGAGATGGTTCAGAATAATCCGAAGGCCCCAAGGAGCATCGATGACCAAATCTTCTTTTCTAAATTCCCCTCGTCTCGAATTCATCATCGCGTTTTTCATCGCCGTGGTCTCCATGACATTCGCGGCGGCGGCCTGGCGGACCAGCATGGTGGCCTCCAGCGCCAGCGATGCCGGCCGTCATGGCATCCTCGAGGCGGTCAAGAAGCAAACCGGAGCCAATGAGGACTGGCGCCGGACCTACGAGCAGGCTAATTTTGCCGAAAACTATGCCGCCTACCTGGCGGAAGTGAAGGCACTGGAGGAAAGCAGCGATCCTACGGCAGCCGTCCAGGCAGCCAACCTGCGCCAGTACCTGCTCCCCAACCTGCAACTGCTGGCTGAACCGCTGGCGACCGACGCCAAGTATGCGAAAGCGGACGGCACTTATGATCTCCAGAAGCTGTTCGATGACCTGCAAGCGGATTCGGCAGACGTGAGCGGGCTGAAGCCGGAGGACGCCTTCCAGCTGGCCGGACGGTATTTCGCCGAGCAGCGCTGGCTGACCGTGGCGAGCGTACTGCTGGCTATCAGCCTGTTCTGGCTGGCGCTGGCAGAGATCAGCGGGAAACGCCTGCGGCTGACCGTGCTCATTATCGGAGCGGGAGTGTATGCCGCCGGGGTAGTCTCACTGGCAGTGATAGAAGTGATCTTCTTTTTCTTGCGGGGCGGTGCGTTATGACCGAGACCATTCCCCCCAGCCTTCCCGAAGCCGAACCTGTTGTAGAGGTAAAGACCCCCAATCCGGAGCGTTACAAGACCCTGGTGGTAGTGCTGACCGTATTCACCACCGTCATTACCGCCATAATCGCCTGCCTGCAGGCCGATGCCAATATCCGCGCATCCGTGAGCAACCGGGATTTACAGGTGGATGCCATCCTGATCGCGGGTGAACTCCACCGGTCGGGTCTGCAATGGGCGTATGACACCAATGTCCTGACGGACTATCTGAAATTTTTTTTGGTTTTTGTTTTTGGGTTTGGTGGTTGGGGTTTGGTTTGTGGTGGTGTATGGTGCTTAGGGTTTTGTCGCTAGATAAGGGGGTTTTTTTTAATAGGTTTGGTTTGGGAGGTTGGGGGGTGGTTTTGGTTTAACGCCGCTTGCAGAAAAGAAGATTACTTTTTCACTATTAGTGAGATTATTTGGTGGTTACATTTGCTTGTATGAGCCGGTTAGCTGCGGTGTTTCGCTGTTTGCAGCGTAGCTAGAACAGGTTGATAGCTAGCATGCTACGGTTGCTAGCGCTGCTGGCGATCGTTGGTTAGCTGGGGCTTTCGGTTTAGCTCGCTACGGCTGCTGATTGCTTGCGGTTCGACGCTTTGGGTTAGTGCGAGTGGCTTCGCTATTGGCTTGGTGCAGCGTTGGGGTTGGGGGCCTGGCGCGGTTGGCTGCCGACGCCAAGTATGAGAAAGCGGACGGCACTTATGATCTCCAGAAGCTGTTCGATGACCTGGAAGCGGATTCGGCAGATGTGAGCGGGTTGAAGCCGGAGGACGCCTTCCAGCTGGCCGGACGGTATTTCGCAGAGCAGCGCTGGCTGACCGTGGCGAGCGTACTGCTGGCTATCAGCCTGTTCTGGCTGGCGCTGGCAGAGATCAGCGGGAAGCGCCTGCGCTGACCGTCCTCATTATCGGAGCGGGAGTGTATGCAGCGGGGGTGGTTGCACTGGCTGTGATAGAAGTGGTCTTCTTTTTCTTGCGGGGAGGTGCGTTATGACCGAGACCATTCCCCCCATCCTTGCTGAAGCTGAACCGGTTGTAGAGATAAAGACCTCCAATCCGGAGCGTTACAAGACGCTGGTGGTAGTGCTGACCGTGTTCACTACCGTCATTACCGCCATAATCGCCTGCCTGCAGGCAGATGCCAATATCCGCGCATCGGTGAGCAACCGGGATTCACAGGTGGATGCCATCCTGATCGTCGGGTGAACTCCACCGGTCGGGTCTGCAATGGGCATATGACACCAATGTCATGACGGCCTATCTGAAAGACTCGCAGGAATCCACCGTCATGCAATTGACCGCTTTACAGCAAGACCAGGCCGGGGATACACAGGGCAGCGGGACCAGCCTTCAGCTATCTGGCATGGCACAGGCGCGAGCCGATACCGCCCAAAAATTCTCAGTCTTCTTCACCGATCCCCGCTATGCCGCCAAAGGCGCAGACGGGATGCCGGATATGCAAGCCTATCTGACCGACAGCCAGGTGAAGGCCAACGACCTGTTAGTGCAACAGAACGCGGCCGCGGATGAGTATGATCGCTGGAACCGGAAAGGGGATGGCTATACCACCGTGCTGGCCATCCTGGCGCTGGCATTCTTCCTGTTCGGCCTGGCCCAGGCGCTCTCGCCCAGGCTGAGGCTGCTGCTGGCCATTTTCGGCATGGCGGCCCTGGCGGGGGCAGCATTGTGGAGTGTAGTGATCATGGTGGGATGAGTTTGTGCGGGAAAGGGATGTACTCTCGAAAAAAAGATTGTGAGCGGAAAAACGCGGCTCACAATCTTTTTTTCGATTAACTTATGTGGAAACATTCCCCAAATTGAGGAAAACTATTTATTTATTGGCCGAGGCTGATGTCCATGGTGTAATCGGCCGGATCGCTATCATTCCAAACCAAGGCGTCGCCGTAGGAATCGATGTATCCATCCGCACTGGCCACGATGGTGTAGGGAACGTTACGCTGTATCTTGATTGGCAGGGAATATTCGCCGTTGGAATCGGTCTTGGCGTAGGTCATAATATCGTCCGTGGGGAAATCCGCACCGGAGAACTCGTCCCAGGTGACGCCGGAGTTCAAGACGAGGAAATAGGCTCCGACTATCGGGTTGCCGGTATTTTCATCGGTGATGGTGCCGGAGATCTGGACACCACCGCCGGTGGAAGGCGGAGGATTATTCGTACCGTTTCCAATCACCACATCCGACTGAGTGAGGGGATTACTGTTGCTGCCGGCAAATAACTCCAGGTGGTAAGAACCATCCGGAATAGGATCGCCCTGATGGCTGAGGGAGGTGCCATACTGGCCTTCGCTGCCCTGATCCCAGTTATAGTCGCCGGAGTAAACCGTGTCTCCGCCGGAGGTCCAAATCTCCTTCCAGGGTTCGCCGTTGGTGAAGCCGCTGAACTCGAAGGCCGCCACCATGACGGAAGTGCCGCTTGGATAAGAGTTGACCTGGTCGCCCACATTGCCTTGAGAGTCGACCGTGAACCAGGAGATGGGCCCGATCTTTTCGGAGCCGGTGCCCTGAACATTGGAGGGACCATTAGAGCTATTGTATGGGCTGGTATAGGCCAAACCACCTTGAGCCGCTTTGATCAGGGGCATGGCCAGGTTGATCGGCCGGAGGGCGTTGATGAAACCGCCGATGGGGATGCAGGTATCCTGGTTGTTGATTTGCCCATCCCCATTCGTATCCTGGATCACCCGGCAATCGGTGGCTTCGGTATCGGCGCCGGAAGCCGCGATGGTAGGTACACCGATCAATTGTCCCTTGTCATTGGTGCTCATGCCGCCCGAGTTGCCGCCCGAAATAGTGGCATCGGTCTTGATCCAGGCCCGGTCGCCCAGCTGGTCCTCGGAAGTGAAGCCGGCCACATTCCCGGAGGTAAAGGTAATGGTATTCCCACCGATGGCCGGGAAACCGTAGATATTGATCTTGTCGCCCACGTGCATATTATCCGAATTGCCCAGGGGGACGAAGGGGAGGTTCAAGGTGGAAGGATCGAGCGACTCGCCTTTCAGGGTGGCGTTGATCTGGATCACCGCCAGGTCCACATAGCCATCCACTGCCCGGACGACGGCCCGGTATGAATAGATGGGCGGCTGGTCTTCCGACTTGATGATGCCGATAACGAGCGCATCCGGCTCATCCTGAGGTTCGCCGCGGGCGGCCGGGGAAGCGACGTGGGCATTGGTCAGAATGAGGCCGTCTGAACTGATGATCGAACCGGAGCCCACATAGAACGGGGAGATATCTCCTCCGGTAATGTGAACGCCAAAAATTTGAACGGTAGCCGAGATCAAGCCGAGAGCTGGAAACGGTGGTGTTATTGTTATCCGGATTTACAGGCGGGTTTTGATTCGTCGGCGGTTGAGTCGGGGGGGCCTGGGTAACCACCGTGGGGGTGGGACCGCAGGCCAGAATGGCGAGAGCCAGCGCCGCCAAAGCGGCTGAAATGCGGAAGAGTTTTGATTTAGCAGTCATCGCTCACCTCCATCCTAGAACTTGACCGAAACCAGAAAGCGAAGGAAACGACCCATGTCCGTATCGAAGGCGGATTGATCGGCCTGGTAGCCGACAATGACAGCCTTGCCGTTCTCGACAAAGACATAATCCAGGCCATGCACTACCACGGGAAGGACCGCGTGGGTAAGGTTGGCAGCCAATTCGACATAGACGTACTCGATCTCGGCGGCCTTCCGACCCGCGACGGTGACATCCTGCTGCTTTAAAACCCGGTAAGCGGTCAGGCTATTGCCACGCTCGAGGGTGAGCATACCCACCACCTGACCGATCTCGGCATCGGCGGCAACCGCCTTCTGCTGGATGGTATAGGTGGTGCCAAAGCCCCTGGAGGTGCGATCGGTGACCCGCAGGACTTCTTCCCCGCCGGCCTTGGAAACCAGCCAGCCGGCAGGAGTATTGGCGGCAATGCCGGAATTACTGAAAGCCAGGCTGCGGTTTTCAACACCGGATTTTAGCCACGCACCCAGGGCAAGGGCGATGACCGTCAAAATGACGACGGAAATTTCCGCAAAGCGATCCCCCAACGAAACAAAACGGACGGTTTTGGATGATGCAGTCATGCTCTCCTCCTATTTGGCCGCCAGGGCGGATTTTATGTTGCGGCGGATCAACCAGACCAACAGCCCCATGATGACGCCGGCGACCAACGCGGCCAGGGCCAGGCCCCACCAGGAGTTGGCCGTGCTGCCCGACAGGCTGATGCCTCCGCTCGTAATACGGCCGCGCAGCCAGTTGAACAGGCCATTGGCGACGGCTGCCAGGGTCACGCCGAGGGGCATCCACCAGATGGGATCGGCTTCGAACTTGGCCCGTCCGAGGAAATAGCCGGTGATGCCAGCGAAACTGGCCTGGGCCAGGGCGACGATGGCCATGGCGATAACGCCCGATCCCAGGTGGACACCTCCGTTGCCGACGACGAATTGGATGTTGAGGACGGTGGCATAGCCGAGGCCGGCCGCAGTGGCATAAATGATGCCATCGGTCGGCTCGTCGAACTCAGCCGAATTGTAGACGCTGAAGCGGACGGCAGCGTACTTCAAAAATTCCTGGGTAAAACCGACCACCAGGATGCTGCCAAGGATGGTCGTGAGTGTATCCGCGAAAAGCCAGTTGCCCACGCGGAAGACCTTGTCCAGTAACGGGACGCCCACGGCAGCCGCCAGGAGAGCGCCGAGAGCAAACACGCCCAGGACGTACCCGGCAGGTTCAGGCTCGAGGCGGTCCTGCTGGTAAAAGAAGGCCAGCCAGATGGCGGCCGGCACCAGGGCCAGGACAACCCCGACTACCACCAGCATCCCGCCGGTAAAGACGGGTTTGATGGCTGCATCGAGAGCATAGACGATGACTACGAAGACAACCAACACCAGGAGCAGGGCCAGCAGCGATCTCCAGCTGCCACGGCGTTCGTGGGTGGCGCGTTCGTAGTGATCGACGCAAAACCAGCGCGTGCCAATTACTTTTTCACCAGTTTTTCCGCATATACAACAGGGATTTTCCGTCATGCCAGCCTCCTCCAGTCGGATGATGTCTTTAAAATTGTAGCATAAAGAGTGAATTTTCTCATAAAAATCTAAGGTTCTTGGTACCCATAGGTCATGTCCGATTTATAAATATCGCAACCCACCCTTGGACTCTATGAACATATCTATATAACCCCATGAAGCATAGAAGGGTAGTTTATTTACATATACAATTTGAAATCCGCTAATCGGGAATATTTAGAACCTATCCGAAAATTAGTTGAAAAAAGAGACGAGACCTGATAGAACAGGATTACCACATCTTGAACTAAAAGGTCCCGTCTCCATGAACAAGGATAGCACAAAATCGACCAAAGTTTATCGCATGCCCGGCAAGTTATGGAAATTACTCAAAAAGCACTTGCCCAAAGAACCGAAGGTCAAGGCACCTGGACGACCTCGGGTAAACAATCGGAATGTGATCGATGGGATCTGGCATGTTTTATGGACAGGCTGCCAGTGGAAATCCATCGAAAAAGAATGGTTTGGCGCCTCCAGTAGCGTCTTGCACGAGCGTTTTCAAACCTGGCAAAGTCAAGGACTGTTTGAAGTGTTATTCAAAAAGATGGTCAAGTTCTATGCCAGAGAATGCAGAATTGGTTGGAAATGGCAATCCGTTGACAGCATGATGAGCCCAGCACCGTTAGGCGGCTCAAAAACCGGCAAAAATCCAACGGATCGAGCCAAACTGGGCAGCAAAGTCCATCTTTTGGTAGATGAGCGAGGCGCTCCACTGGCTATTTTTATTACCGGAGCACATGAACATGATAAATGGTCAGCCGACGACTTGATCGTCCACATCGTGACCAAACGCCCGAACTGTGAGCAGCATTTCTGTGCAGATAAGGGCTACGACTATGAAGATGTGCATGTGTTTGTCGGTTTGAAGAATTACATTGACCATATCAAACATCGACGGAGACGAAATGAACCACCAGACGAATGCCCCATTCCGGGAGAGAAGAGTTTTCCAGCCAGACGCTGGGTGGTTGAAAGAACCTTCGGTTGGCTCTCAAAACGCCGTAGTGTCGCTACCCGTTGGTGCAAGAAACCGCAAAATTGGCTGGCATTTGTCCACATGGCTTGTTCGCAAATTTTGCTCAATATAATTTTCGGATAGATACTAAGCTAGACTTTATCCATTTGCACATTAACAAAATGCAGAGGTAAGCTATGGTCTTCTCTCCGCCAAGAGGAAGGACCAAGCCCACCTTGCGCAGCGAATATACCACGATCCTGACAGACCTTTACCAGACTTTTTTCCAAACGGATTTGGCAGAACGTGCAACTCCTGTTGTGGGGAGCGATCCTTACACCTGGACAACGAACGGTGACGGCCATTTTGCGGATCATGGGGCTGAGCGCCGACAAGCACTTTCAGAATTTTCATCGGGTGCTCAACCGAGCGGTTTGGTCGAGCCGGGAGGCCAGCCGGCTGCTTCTTGGATTGCTGGTCTCTACCTTCGCCCTTCGTGGACCAGTGGTGCTGGGATCTGGATGACACGATCGAGCGGCGTCGAGGCGCCAAGATCAAGGCGAAAGGGATTTACCGAGATCCGGTGCGTTCGAGCCACAGTCACTTTGTCAAAGCCAGTGGCTTGCGCTGGCTGAGCTTGATGCTGCTGGCCCCTATCCCATGGGCGAAGAAGGTCTGGGCCTTGCCGTTTTTGACGGTGCTGGCGCCTTCCGAGCGCTACTATGAAAAACGGAAGCGAGCTCACAAGAAGCTGACCGACTGGGCCAGACAAGTGCTTTTGCAAGCCAAACGCTGGTTGCCGGGTCGAAAACTGGTCGTGGTGATGGATGGAGGCTATGCCGCCATCGATTTCCTGGCTCAAGTGGCCAAACTGGCCCATCCGATCACTTTGATCGCTCGTTTTCGGTTGGATGCGGCCTTGTATGCACCCGCTCCCGAGCGCCAGCCGGGAAAAAGGGACGACTTCGCAAGAAAGGTAAGCGCTTGCCTAACTTTGGAACAGGTCTTGGAAGAGGCTCAGACAGTTTGGAAGAAAGTTGTCATTCCCAACTGGTATGGCGAAGGAAGACGAGAAGTTGAAATTACTTCCAGCTACAGCGGTTTGGTATCACAATGGCCTGCCGCCTCTCCCCATCCGCTGGGTGTTGATCCGGGATCCGAAAGGGAAGTTCAAATCGCAGGCCTTGCTGTGCACCGACCTGAACGAAAAACCTGAGCAAATCCTGGAGTGGTTTGTGATGAGGTGGCAACTGGAGGTTACTTTTCATGAAGTCAGGGATCATCTCGGTGTGGAAACCCAGAGACAGTGGTCGGATTGGGCCATAGCTCGCACCACACCGGCCTTGTTGGGACTCTTCTCGTTGGTGACGTTGCAAAATACGACATCCTCTTTATTTTCGGATAGATATTTAGTGGATAGCCTGGTAGATTAGCAGCAGTGAGATTGTGCTACAATCCCGCAGAATGGATCCGATCCGACGAACACAGCGCTCACGGGATGGAGGAGGGGTTAAAAGCGCCGCCGGTGGGGTTGGCGGCATACATCGGGATCATGGTGGTGCTGCCCTTGAATTGTGCAGCAGTTGAGAAAAAAAGCGCTGATGAAAGGATGCATATAAAATGCCTCATAGTATCGACCCTGAACCCGCTGAAAATGAGACCGAGTGCGCCCGCTGCGGGGCACATTTTTCCATGGAATTGACCCGCTGCCCGAACTGCGGAGTAAGCCTGTATGAGCCGGAAGATGATATTGAGTTGGCGACCAGGAAAAACCAACCTTCCAAAAGGAGCCTGGGGCAAGCGGCTGGACGGGCTGTTCCGCCGGCTGACCAGGAAGCCCTATGCGGTGGACGAATTATTTGGGGCGGCCCTGAACCAGGCGGAACTGTTCAACGATTTGCTCGGCAAGGTGGGCGGGGACAGGCAAGCCGCGGAACGGCTGGTGGAATACGAACGGGCCAGTCGCCCAAAGGCAACCGGACGGTATGGATCAAGAATGACCGAGGTAGAGAGGATCGGGAGAGGGACCAGAGATCAGTGGGCAGTAAACAGTGAAACAGTCGGCAGGTGAAATAAGACGGAAAAAGGCGGTTCAGCCTGAAAGCGTGGCGTCCGAAGGCTCCTACTTTTATTTCGGAGGGAGATGTTATACAATCTATCTGACGATGCCGGACTATTGGGATTGGAGGGAACATGGTGAACTTGAAGGGAAAATTCGAGCTGGCAGATTTGAAGGCAGCCCAGGATCTGCACGCCCGCACGAGCAAGTTCGCCCGCTGGGTGATCATCATCCTGATCGTAGTGTTAGCTTTGTTCATTATCACAGGCATAGTTTTCGCCCTGAGGAATTCCATCTCGTGGACTTTCATGATCTATCCCGTCTTCATCCTGGGTTTCCTGGCACTCTACCGCTACTGGCTGAGACCCTACCAAATCAAGCGGGCGTACACCCAGCACAAGGAACTCTCCAGTCTCTTCGAGATGGACCTGACGGACGAGGGGTACAACATCAAGAACGACTACGGCAGCGGCAAGATCCCCTGGAAGGATTTCGCCAAGTGGAAATCGGACGAAAAGATCATCCTGCTCTACCGCACGGATAACATGTTCAACATGGTGCCGAAGCGGCTGCTGACGGATGAGACCCAGGCGCAATACGTGATCGAGCAACTGAAGCTGAACCACGTCAAAGAGGCCAGCCAGGTGAGGAACCCGGTCCGGACGGTATTATGGTCGGCGGTGGCAGTGCTGGTCATTTTGATCATTGCGTTAATGGTGTGGGCGAATTTGAGGTAAGGAAAAAATTTAACGCGAATTTTACGAATAACCAGAATGGCATAAATAAGAAATTAAAAGGAGAGAGGAAATGAAGTCTCAAGAAAAAGAACACCGGTTGAGGACGAGCGCGATCCTGAATATCATCGCGGGGGTATTGTTCTTTGTGGCCGCGTTCAATCCACTGACCGGGGAAAGCGGCATCAATTGGATATATATATTCGTAGGAGCGATCTTTATCGGGGGTGGAATATGGGGGCTGAGGAAAACGTGAATGAAGTCCTGTTAAAAAGAACACCGGTTGAGAACCAGCGCGATCTTCAATATTGTTACGAAGGTGCTTTTCATTTCAGAAGCGGTCAATCCTTCGATGAGGGAAAGCAGCCTCAATTAAGCAACTGAAAATTGGTCAGGGAATTTCATGCGATTCCTTCGGATACTATTATTCGCAATCATTGGGCTTCTCCTGGGAATGGGTTGGTTTCAGCTGGATATATCCGGTTTTTTTGAGCACTGGAATGAATTGCCAAATCCAACAATGAAGGATCTCGCCATTTTTTCAACGGATATTATTTCGAATGAATTCGAGAGTTCTCAACCCTGCAGCTATTCGTTTCCAGAATTCACCTTCCCGAGTAATCCTCCAAAAAACATTAATAATTGTGTCCAGAGGAGCTATAGAGCCTCAGATGGTTATTGGCGAGGCGTTTACGCCATTGATGAAAATAGGCATTTATGGACTTGGAGTCATCTGAATTATGGAATGGATGATTTTAAGAAAATGCTTTTCTATCCATTGGCGGTGTCTTTTCCTCGGTATTGTTATAGGATTATTTCTAGATAAAGAATTTAGAAAAACAATAGGGAGTTGGCCTTCAAATGCAGCTGATGTTGATTGAAATTTGATCGGAAGGATGAATGCAAAACACTCCCGAGGTTTAGACCTCGGAGTGTTTATATTTTAAATTCCTTATCTGATAGTTATTTAGACATACTTGACCATGTAAATCAACAATGTTGGTATTTGCGCGGTTGAAATGTTCCACGCCGTCAGGAGGTTTTAAGGTGAGCCCCGTTCTTTTATGTCAACCTCCACGATTTCGTGTATAGCCCGGCCACTCTCCGGTGACGGTTCGCACCCTTGTATATCTTCTATACGAAACAATAGGCGACCTAACAGGTGTACATGAACTCAGCGGAAATCCGAGGAACCGATCCCAGGGATGGGCAAAAGACCGAACAGACCGAATTACTCTCACGGAAGATCAGCGAGTTTTCCCTGGCGATTCCCGGAACACGACTGGAAGCATTGATCGATCAACTTTACCAGGAATTGGAGGGTTCCGGTATTTCCTTCAGACCCAAGACCTACCTCTCGGATGAGTGGGGATGTCCCCAAGGTGTGCCGGTCATGGGCATTCCCGTTCTACCTGGCGGACCCGAAATTATCCGAACTGGAAGGTGAGCTGACTGGTGTGGAGGCTGAAAATGAGGCGGAGGCAATGATGTACCTGCGCCATGAAGCCGGGCACGCATTCAATTACGCCTATCGTCTCTATGACAAGTTGAGCTGGCGGCGGCTGTTCGGGCGATTTTCAAAACCTTATCATAATAAATACCAACCGCATCCATTCAGTGTTCGATTTGTCCATCACATTCCAGGTTGGTACGCCCAGAAGCATCCCGATGAGGATTTTGCGGAGACCTTTGCGGTCTGGTTGACGCCTAATTCGGGTTGGCGGGAGAGGTATGCGCAAACTCCGGCCCTGGAAAAGCTTTTATATGTGGAGCGGGTGGCGCGTCAGGTACGGGCGAAAGCCGCCCATTGTCATTACGGGGACACTCGACATGCCGGTGGAAGAGCTCACCATGACCCTGGATAAGTGGTACCAGACCAGCGAATGGCAATACGGGCGGGCGCGGTTCAGCGCGGGCGCCAGAGGCTGTAAAGAAAGACGAACTCGAAACCCAAGCCGGCGGAGAAGGAAGAATCAAAGGTTGAAACAGGCGAGTAGGAAGATCCGGAGTCCAACGCAGGCGACACCTTGGAATTGAGGCTGTAACAATATCCACCGCGAACCTGCAGGAGAACCCCGGACAGTTGCGACAGGAAAGAGACACAGGAATTTTAGATCGTCTCCGAAGTACAAAGAAGGGAGCTATCCAATCTTGGACAGCTCCCTTGCATAAAAAGGTTGGTTCTCGGATTACTTATTGAGAGGCCTGACGGGTCGACCCTCGATATATCCCCGATAGCCCTGGGGCTCGAGCTGGAAGCGCGGCCCGTCTTCATCGGCCCACTCGAAGCCGTAGATTTCCGGCTTGTAATTCTTGATGGTCTCCCACAGGCTTCCGATGGCTGTCCTCGAAATCGGCATCGTCATAAGGCTGTCCCTGGAAGATCATCATCTTGCAGGCCGGCAGGTCGATCAGATCGAACCCTTCCGGGACAGGGCCGGCATAATCCAGGGGCATTTCAACCCCCTGGACATACATGGAGGTGCCGGGTTTTTGCAGATTCGGCCGGCAGCCACATGCCGATCGGTTCATACAGAGCCTGCTGGATGCCGGTAAGGACATCCCACACCTCGCAGCCCACTTCTTCGCAGTAGGCATAATAGTCGGCGGCCTTGATGCCCCGCTTGAGGATCAGTTTGCGGGCCGGGCGGTCCACCACCTGGACAAAGATCGTGTTGGCTTTTGAAATTTCAGACATTGTATATTCTCCTTTTTCCAAGGCGAGGTAGATTTCACGGACATTGTTGGGCATGAACAGCTTGATGGACGGCTTTGTTTGGGAAAAGCGCTGAGGCGTGAACCCGAACTGCTTCGAAAAAGCGCGGGTAAAGCCCTCGTGTGAATCGAAGACAAAATCAAAAGCCACGTCCACGATCTTGACATCTTCATCCCTCAGCCGGACGGCCGCTCGAGACAACCGAACGGCGCGGATGTATTCAAAGGGCTTTTACCGATCAGCGATTTAAAGACTCCTGGCGGCGTGCCAAGGCGAATATCCCGCCGCTTTGCGCGAGCATGTGCAGCGTGATCGGTTCTTGTAGATGCGCTTCGATATAGGTCTGCATCCGTTGAACGGCATTGATCGTATCCCAACTCTCCATGGGCTCACCTTAGGGGGATCAGGATACCAGCCTGACCGGCGCCGCGCTTGACCTGCGTTGTTATCTTCCTCATTTTCTGGATTATATATACAGTCCGGGCGATTGGAACCTTAAATTTTTTCTGGCTCTTAAAGATGAACAAAATTCAATCTATTCGCGGCCCCTTCTAAAAATAGTCCGCCCCAGCGAAACTTTGACCATCTTCACGGGAGGGATATTCTTTGCAGCCGCCTTCAATCCGCTGGCAGGAGGAAGCGGCATCAATTGAACGTATATGATCGCGGGAGCGATCTTTGTCGCAGAAGGAATATGGGGGTTGAGGCAGGCGTGAGTGGGGGTGGATAGGGATAATTGGATTTTCTTAAGAAGGGACTGATGCCAAAACTCCGAGCGTTCGAACCTCGGAGTTTTCCATTTATCAGTAAGAAAAATAATCCCCCCTCCCAGCCGTAAATCAACAATGGGTATGCTACACTTATGTTATGAAAAAGAAAGCCGGCAGTTGGTTTATCGTTGGGTAGGGATAAAACTGGCTTCCCGGTACATTTCCAAAACCTATTTTTTACAAATCTTCATACATCGTTTGAAAGTGCCTGAACACAAAGTGACGGAATAAATCCAAACAGGAGAATCTATGTCTTTTCAACCGTTCCATCAAAGAAAATTCAAACCTGCCATGGCGCTTTTATTGATCACCGGCTTGTTGTCGTTGGTCCTGCCCGCCTTCGATGCCGGCGCTGCGAATGACTTCTATTTCATCCAGGTCAGCCAACCCAAAACCCCGGTTTGCATCGGCGAAGCCAGGGTGATCACCGTCTCCTGGGATACCGAACCATTTTCAGATCTGGCCCCTCTCGTTCCGAATTCCATCAAAGATCCAGCGCCTGTCACCGGTCCACGGACCATTTACGGACAGACTCCCCGAAAAGGCGAGCTTGACCGTTCCACAATGCATCCCGCCGGTCCAAGTGGGACGACAACATTCAAATATACTGCCAACCATGAAGGCCCTGAAGTGCTAATATTTCAGGCCATGGACAACAGCTTGAAAAGCGTCGGTCAAAATGAGATCACCTTCGAAGTCAAGAAATGTGATTACCGCTTCGAGCTCTTTGGACAACTGGACGCGGATGCATCCCAAGGAGATGTCACCTACACCTTTAACTTTATTTTTCGGGCAAAGGGATTGTTGAAAGCCGACCCGAACAGGCCGGGATACTACGAAGCCAATTCGGTGAATATTGCCCTGGAAACGAACATCGTTACTTTCAGTTTTCCAGATTGCGCGCTTTTCACCTGGATGCCGGGTTATGGCGAAGGGACGGTGGATGTCCGGGGAGAACAGCTCGGGAATGACACCATGGTGGTGCAGTTCTCGCCTCCCCAGGACCTCACCTGGAAGCTTAATTTGCAGGCAGTCTGCGATGGAGACCCCTTTTCCGTCAATGCACAATATCCACAAACGGGCGACCAGGATCCGTGGGTCGAAGCGACCTTTCCCTATAGTGCAGGCATTCAAAGCGTGCAAATCATTAATTTTGAAGAGGGGGTAAATGCCGCCAGGAGCGGCGGCATGGCTGCCTCTTATACTGCTTTTGTGACATTGAGCCGGGTGGAACCAAAATGAAAACTCAGAAACGCTCATACACCTATCTTGGATATTTTATTGTGGCGGCGTTGCTCGCGGGAGCATGCAAGATCTCAGCGGGTGGAACCCCCACTCAAAGTGGTTCAGGCGCCATGGCAGATCCGATAGTTGGATTGGAACTGATTAAAAAGTTACCACGTCAGCTTGCGACAGGATGTCAGCGGCAGCCTGGATGGACAGCCTTTCGATTACCATACTTATATTGAAATGAGCCGCCTTCCTGGAGAGGTGGATTTCACCCGTGAGCTGGGAGGCAGCGAGGAACCCGCTTCTTATTTTCATGCCATCACGGATGGTGAGGCGGTTTACCGTTGGACCAACGCCTCCCAGAACTGCCAGGGAGAAGCCGGGCAACTGGGGGTCGGGGAAACACGCGAGCCTGCTTCGCTTTTGTACAACCTGACCGGCGCCACCAAAAAGGGCACCGAACTGGTAAATCAGATCCAGACCACCCATTATCAGTTTGACCAGGATGACTTGCGCATTGCCACACCGAAACCGAAGGCAACCGGCGAACTCTGGATCGCCGACCAGGGCGGTTACGTGGTCAAGATGACATTAACCATTGCCCCGCCGTCCAGCCCCACGGGTAAGGGCATGGAAGTAGGACAGGATTGGACATACGAGGTTTCGCAAGTCAACGCGGTCGATTCGATAGAGCTTCCACAGGGCTGCCTGCCCGTTCCGGTGGAGATACCCGCCATGCCCGACGCACAGGAGATCACCCGCGGCAGCGGGCTGCTTTCATTCATCACAACTTCACCGGCTGCCGAGGTGGTTAACCTTTATTTCCAGGCCCTGCCGAAGCTGGGTTGGATGACGGACCAGAAAAAACCAGCGGGTGAGCTGAACCTGCCCATGTCTTTCTTATTCACCAAGGGCGAACAGAAACTGGCGCTCAACATTGACAATTCATTCCAGACCGGGGTGGACGTAGACCTGGTCATCTCGGCAGTTGAAGCAGTGCTTCCCGCGGCCACGGCTACTCCCGGAGACGCCCTGCCACCCACTCCAGCGCCAACCGTCAATCCGTTGGACAGCGGTCTACCGGAGGATATCCCGCTTTACCCGGGGGTTACCGGAATGATCAAGAATGGAGGCGTTGTCATGGTCTATTCTTCCGATCCGGTGAGTAACCTGGTCGAATTTTACCTGGCGCAAATGCCTGGACTGGGATGGAACCTAACCCAGAACTTCCAATCCGACAGCAACACCTTACTGCTGTGGCAGAAGCAGGACCGCAATATTTCCATCTCGATCATACCTTCGGATGGAGTGACATTGCTGGTCATCGACACACAAAGCCAGTAACTGAAGAAGTCTCAGGGAAAGAACTAAAACTTCAAACCAGCGCAATCTAGAAAAAATATCTTCCAACAGGAGGCTGCCATGCCGGGAAAAATAGGACGAGGCACACTTACTTTGGTTCTTCTGCCGGTTAGTATGAGCACTATTGCCTGCATTGTTGAAGAACTATTTTTAGAGGGCGGATCAAAGAATAACGGCGCCACTTATTCAGGCTCCGGTACCAATACCTGGAGTTGGGAACAGGGTAAGTATACGTGCGATACCCCGAATGAGATGACATTGACTATTAATTCTGCAAATGAAGCCGTCTTGACTTCGCGCGGAGGCTGCATCTCCCTGAGCTATGTGGGTGATCCTGTCCATTTTAAATCCGGTGCGTGTGAGCAGATCCGCCCTGAGGATAAGTGCGTTGTCGTTGTCTATGGCACATACAGCAAAGATGCGGAACAGGTTTCTTTCAATTCCTGCAACAATCCCAATACTGGAAATGGCGGCGGCACTGCTAATTTTATCCACAATGGAAATGCTCCCACGGGTGTAAGTATAAGCGGGGAAGCCTCCTGCACTTTCAGTAATACCGATGAACAACACCACCTGAAGTTCACCCTACCATAGTAAGTAGGGCTTCTATAAATAGGATCGGGGATATTACAGTGCACCTTCTTCCAGGATAACGAACTCTTCACGAGGTTCAATCCCACCATTTTCTCGCTCTTCCAATAAACGGGGTTTTGCCCCTTATAGGTTATTGACCGGGGCTGGGTAGAAAAATATACTCTGCCCAGAGAAGATATCTTACAGGTTCGGATGAGCAATCCACGACCAGGTGAGCTGGCTCTTCTGGCAGGAAAGGATTTATGGGTATGAAAACTCTTGATGCAGTCATCGTAGGTGCAGGTCAGGCCGGCCTGGGGATCAGTTATTTTCTTCAACAGAACGGCTGCAATCATATTGTCCTTGAAAGAGGCCGCATTGGCGAATCATGGTTATCCCAGCGGTGGGATTCCTTCAAGCTAAATACACCAAATTTCATGAATGCTCTGCCCGGCCTCCGATACGAAGGCTCTGAGCCGGGCGGTTTTTCCCGGGCAGACGAGCTGGCTCAATATTTCAATAGTTATGCGGAACACTTCTCACTGCCGATTCGAACCGGTGAAACTGTGATTGCAGTGGAACAGCCGAAAAAAGACGAATGCGAATTCATCGTCAAAATTAAAATCGGTGAACAGAGAGAAGAAGCTGTGACCTGCCGCTCCCTGGTCATCGCCTCCGGCGTCCTGAACAATCCGAAGCTTCCTGCAATCCATTCCCGGCTGCCCCAGAATTTAGTACAAATGCATACGGCCGGCTACCGGAATGCAATGGAGCTGCCGCCTGGAGCAATTGTCGTCGTCGGGAGCGGGCAATCCGGCTGCCAGATCGCCGAAGAGCTGCTTTTAGCCGGGCGGACGGTGTATCTTTGCACAAGCAAAGTTGGACGGGCTCCCCGCCGTTATCGAGGCAGGGATATTTTAGAGTGGTGGATCGACAAGAAATTTCTGGATGTCACTTTTGACAGCCTGGAAGACAAGGCCATCAGCCGGGCGGCTCAGCCGCAGGTATCCGGCCTGGGACTGCAGGGGCATACGGTCAGCCTGCAATCCCTGAAGCGCCAGGGAGCCACGGTCCTGGGACGCCTGCTGGATGTAGAAGGAGACCGGCTGATCCTGAGTGATGAGGCGGCCGCCCATGTCCAATTTGCCGATGCTTTTTCCCGTAAGTTGAAAGACGATATCGATGCCTACCTGGCCCAAGCAGGCCTCCTGCCTCCACCGCTGGAGGCTGATCCGGCGGATATCCCCGATCCGCAGGCCGAATGCGTTTCCCCATTACGGGAGCTGGACCTGCACGAGGCCCAGGTCAGCACAGTCATTTGGGCCACCGGGTTCACCCCGGATTTCAGCTGGGTCCACGTTCCGACGCTGGACCCGCAGGGCCGGCCGGTCCACCAAGGCGGCATTTCGCCGGTGCGGGGTTTGTATTTCATCGGATTCCCCTGGCTGAACAGCCGTAAATCCGGCATCGTTTACGGGGTCGCTGAAGATGCCCAATATATGGCTGAGGCAATATCAACACAATTGGCCATTAAGTAAGCTTTGAAAGGGGGGAATGTCCTTTATAGCCGTTTTCAATCTCCTGCCGGGCAAAGGTCCCCTGTTACAGGTCTGACACCTGCTGTTGCAAGGTCGTGACCTGTTCGCCAACCCGGCGTAACATGGATAGCCTACAATAGGGGTATATACAACCAGTCCAGGAGAGCCTATGAAATCGAGCCTTTTGTCGATAGCAGTCTTTATCCTAATTTTTGCCTCCTGCCGGGGCACGTTCGAGATGGGCATCGAACATCCCACTCCCAGCACGCCTCCCCCAACACTGGCGGAATCCCCGACCGTTGTCCACCTCCCCAACCCGACCAAGGCACCTGTCCCCTCCAACACCACGCCCTCAGCGACCGGAATTGACTCGGTCAATGCGGTGAAAATCACCATCGCGCCCGGGACAACTGCGAGTGTCATGCAGGGCACGATCGACGGACCCGAACAGGTCGTGACCTATTCGCTGGAAGGTAAACAGTCCCAGCCGGTCATCCTGATCTTGAGTTCGCCAAACAATGATCTTACCCTGGGGATCTACGAACCGGACGGCCGCGTCCTGCTCGATCCGAAAAACAAGCCGACCCGCTGGCAGGGGCTGCTGCCCCGGACCGAAGTCTACACGATCCGGGTCTTCGCAGGCGCGCTCAAGGAGGAATACAGCCTGACTGCCAAGGTGGCTCAACTGGTCAATTTCGCCCCGACCGCCTCGTCAGTTACTGTGAAGGGCTCAACGGCCAGGGGATATGTGTTTTCTTATGCCATGAACCTGAATGCCAACCAGACCATGAGCGCAAGCCTGGACGTTCCCGGCGGGGCGGCCCATCTCGATATCTTCGGTCTATCGACAGGATCGTTCCTGAACTCAGTGGAGAATGCCGCCACCTGGACGGGGATCCTGCCGCAGACACAGGCGTACGTGGTCGAGGTCATCCCGGATAACGGCGATGTAGTGGATTATTCACTGGTAGTTTCCGTTAACCCCACCACGGGGGCAAATATCGTCATGGCACCCGGGACGACCGCGAGTGTGGTCCAGGGCACCATCGAATCCGGACAGGTGGTCACCTATAAGCTGGAAGCAAAACAGAGCCAGCCGCTGATCCTGATCACGAATTCCATCAACAATGATGTCACCCTGGGAGTCTACGGACCGGACGGCACCGTCTTGCTCGATCCCTCTTACGAGTGGACTCGCTGGCAGGGGCTGCTGCCCAAAGCTGAAGTTTATAAGATCCAATTGACCGGTGGCGCAACCACGGAGGAGTACAACCTGACTGCCAAGGCGGCTCAACCGGTCGATTTCGCTGCGGGCGCCAACTCCGTCACTTTGAAGGGCTCCACCATGCGGGGATACCTCATCTCTTATGCGGTGAGCGCCAACGCCGGCCAGACCCTGACCGCCAGCCTGGACGTTCCCTCCAGCGCAGCTTACCTGGATGTCTTCGGACTTGGCTCGGGAGTGCTGCTGAGTTCCTCTGAGAAGGATTCCAGTTGGACCGGGGTACTGCCGCAGACAGGCTATTACGTGGTCGAGGTCATTCCGAACAACGGCGAGGTAGTGGATTTTTCATTGACGCTCTCGATCCATTGAAGATTTTCTTCTTAACACCCTGACCAGCCATTAGAAAGCCTGAGGGAAATCCATGAAAAGCCACTTGCGTTGGTTTGTCATTCTCGCGTCAATTAGCGCTGCTTTCAGCCTTTCAACCTGCCAGGTCAAGACTTAACCTCCGCCTACCCCACTCAGGGCTTCTTCGAAAAATACAGCCAGGCTGCCAGCAGGCCCACCAGCCCCCAAATAGCCAGGTAGACCGGATACGTGATCGCCGCGACCGGGTGCGCCAGGGCCGCCAGCGTCTGAATGTAGTTGCTCGCCACGGAATTCGCCCCCGCCAGCCAGAGACGCGAGTACTGCCAGGCCTCATCCACCACCCACAGGTTGACCCACAAACCGGCATTCTGGTAAGCCTGGATCCGGCGGTTTGACAGGCTGTAGACGCTGTTGACGACCCGGTAACCCTCCGCGACGAGGGCCGCCGGCGAGGGCGGTTTGTCGGTATAGCCGATCCCGGCCGCCAGGATCGCCTCGGGCAGGGTCGAGCGGACTTGATCGATCTCATCCGGCTTCGCCAGGACCCAGGTGTGGTCAGCCACGCCGGCCGCCTTGATCGCCTGCAGGCACAGGTCGAGAGCCTGGCCGGCGTAGGGATGATTGGCGGAGGGGATGCGCAGGTCGTAGATAAAATACAGGTTGTTTTCCTTGACCACTTGCAGCATGGCTGCCAGGGTCGGGATGGACTCGCCGGAAAAATCGGCCCGCCCATCGAACCAGCTCCCCGCGTCCAGCCGGGACAGCTCGGCCCAGGTGAAGGTCTCGGCCGGGTCGTTCTCCCGCCCCGGGAAAACCTGCGCCACGTCCGTGGTGCGGGCCAGGCTGGAGTCGTGCATCAGGAAAAGCACGCCGTCTGTGCTGAGGCTGATGTCCGTCTCGAGGCCGTAGACGCGGCGGCCGGCGGCAGCCTGCATCGAGGCGAGCGTGTTCTCGGGCGCCAGGGTATCCGCGCCGCGGTGAGCCATCAGGCGGGGCTTTTCCGGCAGCACGCCGCGCAAGACGTTCCCCGGGGTACAGAAGACGGGGATCAGCCAGAGGCCAAGCAGGCCGGCAGAGACCAGGACTTTCTTCTTTCCGCTGCCGTCCTTCACCCACCGGCGCAAGCCCCAGGCCAGGAGCAACAGGAGGCCGGCGTCGACAAAGAGGCGGAAATACTGGAACAGTTGCCCCAGCCGGGAAAGTTGGGCCGGGTTCTTCAGGAACAGGAAAATGAAACTGCCGTAGAAAAAGACCAGGAAGAAAATGCCGATGGAAAGGTATAGCCAGGCGGGACCCATCCGGCGGGCCTGCCGGCGCAGGGCCAGGCGCGCACGCTCCACAGGGCCACCAGCCCGGCGAAGATCATGAAGATCAACAGGAAATTCATTCGCTGGCCGGTCGCTCCGACCAGGAAGTCATTCAGCGTCTTCTGGTAGGCCAGGTTCGTCAGCCAGAAGGCCAGGAAAAGAAGGGCGTGGATCAGGATTGCAATGGTCATCTTGTTTCTCCCGACAAAACCGGACTCTCGCGAATCCATTCCCGACTCTTTTGCTCATGGAAGTACTCCCAGACCCTTCAAAATGTCCAGGCTGATTTTTCTGGCAGTGTCGCCATTCGCAAATCCATCCGGGCTTGAGGTTTCATAATTGGTGGCAAAAAAGTACACATTCCCACTTGTTTCCAGGTAACCCACGAACCAGCCCTCGTGAGGGGTGATACGTTGGACTGACCCGGTTTTCCCGCTCAACTGGTAAGAATCGGTCTTCTCCAATACCAAAATCTCTTTGACGATATCCATTGACCTTGAGGAAAAGGGCAGGTCGCCTTGATATAACCGTTTTAAAAACTCGACCTGTTCATCCGCAGAGATCCTTAATCCCCCTTCCAGCCAAAAAGTGTCAATTTGACCGGTGATGTTTTGGTTCCCATAGCGGGCTGCCTCGACGTAGGATTGCATTCTTTCATTACCCACCCGCCTGGCCAGTTCCTGGTAATACCACACCACCGAATTCTGTATGGCCGTTGTTAAAGTATTATCCTGATTCCAGGAGGGAATATCGTACTGGGTGCCATCCCATTTGATGACATAGTTTTCATCCGGGATGACACCCGTTTCCAGGCCGATCAGCGAATTCAGGATCTTGAAAGTGGAAGCCGGCAGGGATCGTTCGGCGCAGCGTTCAGGGTTATAGCGGATGGTTTGATCCCCATTGAGGTCATACAGCACGAAGGCGCCCCGGGATCCCCGAAAATATTTTCCCAGCTCCGGTTTGGTCACAGACACAGGGCTGGCAGTTGTCGTAGGCGGCATGGGTTTGCTTTGGGTTGGTGTAGTTTCTGATCTGGTCTGGGCTTCAACGCATCCACCTAAGAGGAGGGTCAGCAGCATCAGGCCGGTGAGGAAGCGTAAGCGATATGGGAAAAGCATCGTAAGTCCTTTTTTTTATAATTTCAAAAAAAACTGATTATCCGTTGTTTGGTTCCCATACTTCAGGAATGATGCAATCCCATGGAAGTTTATACTCATCCGTGGGTTCGTACACATGCGATTGAAGGTTTACCACCAGCACTTCCGGTTGGGATAAGGCTTTCCATCCATGCAAGACCATCGGGGGGATTTTTAGAAGCCGGGGCTTTAATGTTCCCAGGAATATTGCGTTAACATCGCCAAACGAGGGGCTATCCTCTCGTAAATCAACCAGCGTTACTTGTAACTTGCCCCTAGTGACCGTAAATTGATCGGTATGGATTTCGTGATAATGCCAACATTTAACTACTCCAAAATCTGTTGCGCTTTGGTACACATGTTGAATTTGCAGGAAGCCATCCTTCAGCCACGGAGAACTCCATAGCTCGGTGATCTCGCCTCTGCCGTCCAAATTGACGCGTAAATCTTTGATCAAGACACCTTCTATGGTCGGGACGGAAGGATTAGGCACAATTTCAAATTAATGGAGCGCACCCACTCTACTGTAACGTCTGATGCCTTCATATTTTCATTTATCCTTTTGGCGTATTCTCGCAAAAACTTTTCCTTGAGATAATTATAGGAGGCAATAACCTTGAACACCATATTTTCAGGGTACGAAATAAAGAATGAACTCATCCTGCCCGGAAGGGCAGATGTTCTACGGATTGCGTTACCGGCGAGGGCGGGATTTGGCGGACAATGCCACCGGTCGCCGAATCCACCGTTTGGAACCGTTTCCCCGAATGGGTAGGCAGCGCCCGCACTTGTCCGGTGGAGGCGGTGTAGAGCCGCAATTCAACTCAGGGTAACTCATGACGAATGCTGCTCACCAACTTGTAAACGCCTTCATCATATGAAAATAATTTGGTTTCCTCAAATTGTTTTAAGCTGCTGTCTGTCCCTGTAGTGGTCACCTGCATATTGTAGTATTGCCCCTTCTCATCCGCTAAAAAAACCAAATCCGACGAATAATCCCATTTTTCGAATTCAGCTTCCCCAATCTGCGCCTCCCATACCTTTTGCCATCCATCCGATGTATAGGCGTTCAGAACCGCCCATTCAACCCCTCTACCGGTCCCTGCATATTGGGTGTGAACCAGCACTCCGTAATGCTCCATACCCATCTGGACCAATTCGCTTGTTGCACTACCCGAATAGCTCGCTAACATTCCGGTATGCTCTAAAATCCATTTTCCGTTCTGTTGTACGAAAACCGTACCATCAATAGAGTGCAAAGCCCGGATTTCTTGAGAATCCGAATATCTTGTCACCACAAGATATCTATCCTTTTGCTGCTGTCTAAAAGGCGCCACGAGCGTCACATATTCTGGCATGGTGATAGGTATATTGCCCTTATCCATGCCTCCCTGCTGGGCATATATTTTCCCCGTATCGGTTGTAGTGATTGTCCATCCTTTATACATTATTTCCAATGCCCTTTTTACATCAAACTCGCCAATAATTTCATCGACTGGATTCGTCCCGGTTGTAGGCTGAGTCGTCTGGTTTTCTTCAACGGTGAGAGTCACCTCAAACGTCGGAATAGTTTTGCCACCTGGGGGATACATCCGCACAAGAATGCAATCCCAAAAAATACAGTAGGCAAGTTTCTGAGAATCATGAATCTCATATTCTTATTAGCGCTTTTTTAGATCATTCTATTTCGGTTTTTGCATTACCGAACCAGGTGTAGAGCAAGAGGATTAGCACAGGCGCGCCGAGGAAAGTGTCAGCAACCCCGCTTGGAATTATGGAGATCGCCGCGATCAAGCTGACAATGCTTACGATGCACCCCAGGCAAATCGCCCATTTCTTCATTGACCATATTCCCCAGGCGGCAATGAACCGGGTGATCCCCCATACCACCCCCAGCATAACGATCGGGATCATATTGGCGGCAATTTGTGTCTTTCCCATGCCGCCAAAGTTTTCGAATGTTTGCGCGAATTGAGCCGGGGAAAAGATTGCCACCAGGCCAGCCACTTCAATGAATCCATGCAAAATCAGCAATACGGAAGCAATTCTTGCGCTTATCTTTCTGTTCATGGGAGTTCCTTTCCAGGGGCACAAAAGTATTTCAGCGATTGACCCGGCAACTTTTTCAGTGAGCGACCAACGATTTGACTTCGCGAAGCATGCCCGTCACATCGTCCCGGTGCCCTTCCGGGAGGGTATACCCGCAGGGTGCAGCGGCAAGAGAGGGCTTGGATAAGGCTTTACATCAGTATAAACCTGAAGGTAGAAAAATGCTCGCCGCAGGAGCCTAGAATCACTTTAGGATATTATTTCATCATGACAACCAACTCCGACTGGTATAAATGATGTATAATTGTAATGTATATTGGAGGTACTTATGAGTGAAATGATGGTACGCAAACAGATCTATTTAGCCCGGCGGCAAAACCAGGTTGTAAAAAGGCTTGCCAGGCAACGAAAGATAAGTGAGTTCGAGGTAATCCGCCAGGCGATCGATCAGGCAGCGGAATCAGGCGTGCCTGTAAGTCGCGATACCAGGAAAGTATTCAATGAGATGGCCTCCTTTGCCCGTTCTTTGCGTGAAAACCCTGAACTCATGAAAGGAAAGCCTATTCAATGGAACCGGGAAGAGCTATATGAGGAGCGGGAAAGCCGGTTAACGAAAAAAAGCAAAGGGGATTAGTTCATGCCCTCGATCTTAATAGACACCAACATTCTCGTCTATATGTTCGAGCCACGCGATGAAGAACGCCAGGAAAAAGCCATTACTGTTATCCAGAGACTCAATGAAACCGGAGAAGGCTGCCTTAGCGTCCAATGCCTGTCCGAATTTTTCAAGGTGGTAGTCACAAAGAAACGGCTTCAGATCGATCAGGCAATGGGCCAGGTGGAAAAATGGAACAGCTTGTTCCCTATTTTCAACCTTACGCCGCAAATTGTTCTGGAAGCTGCACGCGGAGTTCGCGACCATGGATTGGCCTATTATGATTCCCAGATCTGGGCAGCGGCTCGGCTGAACCAGGTTCCCATCATTTTTAGTGAAGATTTTCAAGACGGACAGACTTTGGAAGGTATCCGGTTCGCGGATCCATTTGCACAAGAATTTGAAATAGCAGACTGGCTCTAGCAAGATAGAAAGAAGACCCGGGAAATCCATCTTCCTGCAAGTTCGTCATGCGCCTACCGGCGGAGTTACACCGGAAGTCCTACATCCAGGCGACACTGGCAGATAAGAGTGTGAATAGCTGGGTGACAGAGGTGCTGCGGACTGCGCTTCAAGATCAATGAATACCTATATCTGCGCCATTATGAAAATCGTTGCAAGATTATTGTTTCTGATGGTGACCGCCCGCTGTTGGGTTTTTTCATAAATCCCTTCGCGTTCTTCCCTTCTTCGTGGTGAAGTTTTTAAATTCTTTGACGTATCCCAATCAGGGCGGTATAATCCCCACTTGTCTGACAACTTAACCATTCTCGTGTAAGGAGCTTCCCAAAATGACCACAATTGACTTATCCGTCTTGAAAGACCGCCGCAAGCGGGCCATCCAGCGCGCCCGCGAGAAGAATATCGTCATCCCCACCTATGCCCAGATGAAAGACCCCTCCAAAGTGCCCGCCAAGGTGAAGGAAAACCTGGCCCGCACGGGCCTGTGGGACGTGGCCCCTCAGAATCTGTTCCGGATCACCTGGCACAACCAGCCCAAGGCCTCCGGCGGCGGGTTCGGCGGCGTCAACTACCTGGAACTGCCCCCCTCCCTCACCGGCGTGCCGGCCCGCATCGTCGCGCTGGTCGGCAAGTGGTTCCCCACCGGGGCCCATAAAGTCGGGGCGGCCTTCGGCTGCCTGGCGCCCCGGCTGGTGACGGGCCAGTTCGACCCGACCGCCCAGAAGGCCGTCTGGCCTTCCACCGGCAACTACTGCCGCGGCGGCGCCTACGACTCGGCCCTGCTGGGCTGCCACTCCATCGCCATCCTGCCGGAGGGGATGAGCCGGAGCGCTTCGAGTGGCTCTCCAAGATCGCCGGCGAGATCATCACGACGCCCGGGACCGAATCGAACGTCAAAGAGATCTTCGACAAGTGCTGGGAGCTGCGCAAGTCCGGCCAGGACATGATGATCTTCAACCAGTTCGAGGAGTTCGGCAACTACCTGTGGCACTACGAGGTCACCGGTCACGCCATGGAAGAGGTGGTCAGGCAGGTCAGCCGGACGGGCGACATGTACCGCGGCATGGCCTCCGCCACCGGTTCCGCCGGGACGATCGCCAGCGGCGACTACATGAAGCAGGTCTTCCCCGCCAGCAAGATCGTCGCGAGCGAGGCCCTCCAGTGCCCCACCCTGCTGGAAAACGGCTTCGGCGCCCACCGCATCGAGGGCATCGGCGACAAGCACGTGCCCTGGATCCACAACGTCAAGAACACCGACATGGTGGTCGCCATCGACGACAACGCCGTGGTGAACCTGTCCCGCCTGTTCAACGAAAAGGCCGGCCAGAAATACCTGGCGGCCCAGGGCGTGCCGGAAGGGATCATTTCTCAGCTGGACCTGCTCGGGTTCTCGGGCATCTCCAACGTCCTCAGCGCGATCAAGTTCGCCAAGTATTACGAGCTGGGCGAGCACGATATCGTCCTGACCGTCCTGACCGATTCAATGGAACTGTACCAGTCCCGCCTGAAGGAAATGCACCAGGAGTTCGGTGAATACGACGAGAAGAGCGCCGCGGCAGACTTCGCCCGCTACCTGCTGGGTCAATCCACCGACAACCTGCTGGAGCTGCGCTACACCGACCGGCGCCGGATCCACAACCTGAAATACTTCACCTGGGTGGAGCAGCAGGGCAAGACCTATGAAGAGATCCAGGCCATGTGGAACGAGCCCGATTACTGGACGAAGGTCCAGCAGCAGGCCCCCGAGATAGACGCCCTCATCGAGGAGTTCAACGCCGAAGTCGGGCTGAATTAGAAAGACTTTAACACGAAGGACACAAAGGTTCACGAAGGAAGTACACACAAAGGAAAGATTTTTGTGTTCCTTCCGTGACTCTTTGTGTCTTTTGGGTTTAACTCATCGGAGACTTCAATGCAGACCATCTTATATACGCTCGGGTTTGGGTTGCTGGGATACTTGTTCGGGTCGATTCCCTCGGCGGTATGGATCACCCGGCTGGTCAAGGGGGTGGACGTGCGCCAGGCCGGCTCAGGCCATGCCACCACGACGAATACCTACCGCCAGGCCGGCGTCCTGCCGGCCGCGGTGGTTTTCATTATGGATATCGCCAAGGGGTTTTTCCCCACCTGGCTGGCGCTGCAATACGCCCCGGCCCAATGGATGGCGGCCTTGACGGCTGCACTGGCGGTGGTGGGCCACTGCTGGCCTCTCTTCGCGGGATTCAAAGGTGGGATGGGGCTGGCTACCGCCAATGGGGGCATGTCGGCCGCTTTTATTTACGCGCCCGTGATCGGCTATGCCCTGGTCGGCTTGCTGACCCTGCTCATCCGTCAAAGCGCCCGCGCCAGCGTGGCTACGGGATTGCTGTTCGCGCCGGTGTTGTGGTTGCTGGGTTTGCGCGGCACGGTCATCTGGATCGCCGCGGCGGTGGGACTCGTGGTGGCTTTCCGCTTCCTGGTGGACTGGAACCGCCACTATCGGGAATTGTGGTTGGACCGGGAGAAGAAAAAAACTCCATAAGATCTTGGAGTGCAGGCTTTAGCCTGCCCACCTTGGCAAGGAAACTTCAATTTCGCAAGAGAGATTTCCTCCTTTGCCGCTGATAGTTGTGATTAGTCACCCGCAGAAAGGTGAGTAAAGTCAGGTTTTTTGTTTGTCCAATGATGCTATAGTTACCCGCCCTGCTCTAAGCCTTCAACCAGCCCATCCTTTACACAACCCGGGATAAAAACCGGGAATTATCGGTGGAAATTTGGATCAACCGCCCCAACTAGTGGAGAAAAATGCCAAGTGTCAGCTTTCCGCTTCCTTTTGAAGCCTATCAAGGTGAAGAACCCTATATCTTCATCAGCTATGCCCATGCGGATGCCGAAATTGTCTATGCAGATATTCAATTCTTCCATGATCTGGGATACCGGATATGGTACGACGAAGGGATAGATCCGGGCAATGAATGGAGTGGGGAAGTTGAAGAAGCTATCCTGAATTGTTCCTGTTTTATAATTTTTATCAGTCCAAATTCTGTAGCCTCCCGTAACGTTCGGGATGAGATCAACCTGGCGATCAGCCAGAATAAAGATTTTCTGGCTATCTATCTTGCACCGACTAAACTACCGTCCGGTTTGAATTTGCGCATGGGCAGTATCCAGGCTATCCTGAAATATAACCATACCAGCGACTCATATACCCGTAAGATTAAAAAAACGCTTTCTCAAAAACTGAGAGATCCCAACGAAAACCTGGCCTCCCCTGGGAAAGATAAGGCAGCCCAGCCTCAAATTGTTGAAACGGAACATCACCGCATGGATAGTTCCGTCAGGCGCCCAAAACCATATTTGTGGGCCGGAATCGGGCTGGGGATAATCGCGGTCGTGCTGACCGGGGTTATTCTGTTTAAAAACTTTTTTCACCTCCCGGGACAAACGGCTGTAATTGCGACGGGAACTCCAACCGGATATTCTGGAAAGAATACAAACGTACCCGGCCAAAATGCCAGGGCAAATGGATTTTTGGACGACATTCTGGCAGCAGTTGCCCGGGAAACCCCGACCTATGCAGATAATTTTGACAATGCGAACAGCGGTTGGGAGATCGTATTAACAGGCGCAAGTACGGCATATTACAAAAAGGGTTATGACGACAAAGGAAAATATTTTATCGAGATTGAATCCAACAACAACGGCTCATCCTGTTTGGAATCTTTCATCCCCGGCAACAAAATTTTTTCGGATTTTGTAATGGAAGTGGATGGTCAGATCGTTACCGGCAACACAGGAGATCTGGGGATAAAGTTTCGCGCCGAGGGTGAAAAATTCTATGGCGCCATGCTGAATGGACACCAGGGAGGAACATTGATGATCAATTTCCCTGGTAGTAATATGCCGTTGAACGTGACCAGTTTTTCATATCCCGCACTTGTTCCTGCAGGCCAACCTGATCACATGCAGATTGTAGCCCTGGGCGAACAAATCGCCTATTTTGTAAATGGACAAATATACGCCTTTACCGAAAAAAGCAGCGGATATTTATCAGGCACGATGAATCTTAACCTCTGCAGCAAAAGCCCTGATCCGGTTCGGGTAGAGTTCGATAACCTTAAAATCTGGGATATCACCGGCCTCAAAATTCCCACAACCACACCCTAAACGAGATCGTTACCTTAATCGGTTTTGCTTTTAGAGAGCCCTGCCAGTTGCGGCAGGGCTCTCTGATCGCTTGCGTTAGTTGATCGGCTTGCGCGGCAGGGTCATCTGGATCGTTGCCGCCGTGGGACTCTGTGGTGGTTTTACGGGTCCTGTTGGATCGGGAAAAGAAAGAAGGTTCCGCAAAACCGGACTGGCAGGCTAAAGCCTGCACTCCATCGTCAAGTTGTTGGAGTGCAAGCTTTAGCCTGCCCACCTTGGAGAAGAAACTTCAATATCGCAAGAGAGATTCCCTTTTTTCCTAAAAAATGAACCCCGGGGCTGTAAAACTCGAAGAACGTAATGGATATGAAATAGTAAAACTTTATCATTGCATGTATACTTAATTTCAGTAAATCCCGGTTTTTTCGTAGTAACGGCTTTGCGCAGCACCCTGTGGGTTAGCCGTTGGTTTTTTAATCAAAAGTGAGAAGAAGCGACCGATCCACCGGGCTATTCTATTACCTAATCTTACCCTCTCGATTTCAACTAAAGATTTATTCGCCGACGCTCATTCCGGACTAAGATGACCGATCTTCCACTGGACTGCTTGATCCAAGCGTGTGGTCTGAAAAAACACTTCCAGCGCGGGAAAGTCCAGGTGGAAGCATTGCGGGGGGTGGACCTGGACGTAGCTCGAGGCGAATTTGTCGCCATCGTCGGGCCCAGCGGCGGAGGTAAGACCACCCTCCTGCATATCCTCGGGCGGGATCGACCGTCCCAGCCAGGGCCAGATTGTGGTCAATGGCCAACACCTGGATACAACCGGCGAGGCCGGCTTGACCGACTTTAGGCGGGAAAACATCGGCTTTATCTTCCAATTCTACAATCTCCTGCCTTCCCTGAATGCGCTCGATAATGTCAGCCTGCCCTTGCTGGCCAAAGGCTGGACCTGGAAAAAGGCCAGGCAGGCCGCCGAGGCGCTGCTCGAGCGGGTTGGCCTGCAGGCTCGTTGGCGGCACATGCCCGGCGAACTATCCGGGGGCGAACAGCAGCGGGTGGCCATCGCCCGGGCCCTGGTGGCTCAGCCGGCCGCCATCCTGGCCGACGAGCCGACCGGCGACCTGGATTCGGTGACCGCCGAAGAGATCCTCCAATTGATGCTGGACCTGAACCGGAACCTCGGCATCACCTTCATTGTTGCCACCCATAACCGGCTCATCAGTGAATTTGCCACCCATACCTACGAAATGAAGGATGGGCGGCTGTATTCGCTTGCAGGAACGGCATGAAACTCTTTGCCTACGCCGCCTTTCTCTTCAAAGATCTGTTTTACGACCTGGGCCGCAGCCTCCTCACGGTCGTCAGCCTGACCGCGGTGCTGGTCAGCTACCTGGCGGCTTCGGCGATCGCGAACGTGTTCCGGGAATACGGCAGCCAGCCGCAGGCCGGCTCGGGTGAGCTGTTGATCCTGGCGGAGAACGCCCTGGAACCCATGCAAAGCAAAATGGATCCACAAGTCCTGCAGGCCGCCGCGGAGATCGTCCGCCAAAAATTCGGCTCCGCCAACCTGCGCAGCGCCTTTCCGGTGATCTACCGCACCCTCGAGATCAATGACCGGACCATGCAGGTGATGGCCATCCCGCAGGAAAATATGAGATCCAGTTACGACCTGGCTTTACAGGCCGGCGCATGGCCCGCCGCCGATAACGAGATTGCCGTCACGGCTGAAGGAATGGAATTGAACCACTGGTCGCTGGGGGACGATATTCTCCTGCGAGGCAGCCATCTCCGCATCAGCGGCCGCGTCCAGGAAAAGACGGTCACTTCGGTCATCTGGATGCTTTACTCCGGCGGCCAAAAACTCTTCGACGTCCAAAATGAATTCCAGATCGGCGTGCTTATGCTGGATGGAAGCCTGGACCTCCCCACCGTTCAGGCCTCCCTGGAAGGAGAGCCGGCTTTCCCGGAGGGATATGCAGTTTATACGAACAGACAGTTGTATGGGCGCTACAATGAATTGGTGAGCGACCTGGTCAGGGTGGCCTCCATCATATCGATCCTGGCGCTGGTGGTGATCATTTTTGGCAGTTTCAACGCCGCCAGCCTGACCATGACGGAACGAAAGCAGGATATTGCCATCCTTCGAACGATCGGATTCAAATCCGGGCTGATCCGCCTTTTTTTGCTGGGCCGGACGCTGGTCCAGGCCCTGCTGGCCTTCCTGCTTGCCTGGGGAGTGGTTACGCTCCTGGTGAACCATAATTTAAAGGACCCGGTCATTTTCTTCGCCCGCATAGCCGTCCTGCATCTTTCAACCGCCACCATAATCCGGGGATTTTTGCTGACCATTCTATCCGCCAGCCTGGGCGTGTGGATGGTCATCCAGGGCCAAAGCCGGCAAACCCTGGCAGGCCTGATTAGAGAGTAGATCAAGGGAGTAATCGAGCCATGCTGGCGATCATCCGCTTCAGCCTGCAGGACATGCTCCGTCACTACAAGCCGTGGCTGGCCATGTCGGCCCTGGTAGCTGCCACCCATTTGATCTTCCTCGGGCTGGGCGGGTACCGGAACGCGCTCCACCAGGAATTCGACAGCCTGCCCTACAACGACCTTGTCGTCCAGGAAAGCAATACCACCGGTGAATTCTTTGGCAGCCATTTATCCCCGCAGGTGGGAGACAATTTGGCGGCATTGGGGATTTCTCCGGTCATCCCGGAAATCCACGACTATACAGGCACATCCATCTCCAGCATCATCATCTTGCGAGGCATCGACCTGGGGCAATATCAACGGGTCAACTCCTTCAAGGTCCTGTCAGGCAAGGCCCTTCGCCCGGGAGACCCGCCTCGGACCGCCATGATCGGCTGGCGGCTGGCGGAACGGCTGGGGCTGCAGGCCGGCCAGGTGATCTCACTGCGCGGCCGGTCCTTTCAAGTCATGGGCACTTTCCAGACCGGCACCTATGTGGATAACGAAGCCTGGATCGCCCTGGCAGAGGCCCAGGCGCTGTTGGGATATGGCAGCGATGTTTCGATCTACATCATCCCCGCTGATGGAACGCTGAAAGCCGGGGATATCTTGCCGGGAAATATCTCGATCGTCGCCCGCGGCCAGGGACCCAAGATCACCAGCGATCAATTCAAGCCGCTCTTTAATGTAATGGAGCAAATCTACAATGCCCTCGGGGTTGCCTCCCTCCTGACCCTGGCCACCGTCCTGTTCCGGATGGCCTGGATCCACCGGCGGGAACTGGCCATTTTACGCAGCGTCGGGTTCCAATCCCCGCGCCCTGGTCCTGTACCTGTTCAGCCAGGCCCTCGTGTTGACCTGGGTGGGAGTGATCCTGGGGACGCTCGGCGCGGCCGTCATGTTTTCACTCCAGAACGATTACCTGGTTGGGATGACCCTACGTCCCAGCCTCAGCCTGCCAACCTTTCTCAGCGGTCTCGCCATTGCTACCTTCATCGCCTTATGCGGGTCCCTGTTCCCTGCCTGGTGGTTCAGCCGGTCCATCCTGGCCCGCCAGCTCCGTTCCGATTGATCCTGACTACTTTCCCGGAGGCAAAGATGAAGAAAACCATGTTGTTCCCCCTTGCGGTTCTGCTCAGCCTGACGCTGGCATGCAGCCTGAGCGGAACGCCAACTGCAGTAGGGCCGGGAGCCACCCAGGGTAACGGCTCCAACCCGGGCGGCGGGATCCAACCCGCCTGCAAACCCGCTCCCCACCGATACGCCTATCCCCACGCCGACGCCCATCCCTTCCAAGGCAGTCGGTTTTCAGGAAGGGCTGGCCAGCCTTAATTCCTATTCCATGGTGATCGATTCGAATACTCATGGACCCACAGAGGTGGAACTCCTCTCCAATCCCACGTCGAGATCCAGGCTTCCAGGGATCAGCAGGCGAAGTTGGTCCAATACACTACCATCACCGCCACAAAAGACGATCCCAATCCGGACCCGGTGGAAAGTTATATGTATACCGTTGGGAATGTCTCCTGTTCCAGCTCTGATCAAAATGAATGGGAATATTCAGAAGTCACTGGCCAGGCCGCTGAAATGCAGAATTTATTGGGTGGATTATTCGATTACAACGTCCAGGCTGAAAACCCCACCTTCGTCGGGGCGGAAGATGTGAACGGCCTCGCCACCAACCATTTTAGCTTTCAGGTGAGCGGGTTGGGGCTGCAATCCGGAGCCCAGGTCACCGCCAACCAGGGCGATTACTGGCTGGCGCAGGACGGGCAATACCTGGTCAAGTACTCCCTGGTCGCTGAGACACAGGACCCATCCACCTCGGCCGTCCTGCATATGGATATGTCGATCGACCTGACCAATGCCAACCAACCCGTGGATATCACTCTACCGGAAGGTTGCCACCCCTAAACCGGCTTTGCAGCGCTCTTACTTATAGCCCAATTCAATGACGCCAATGTTCATCCCGCATCTATTGGGAAAACTCAACCCGCAAAAGCTGCTCAAAACGGCCTTCAGCCTGCATCCCGCGAGCGAGCTGATCATCTTCGAGGCACAGCGCCTGACCCGCCGGCAGGTCTTCGAGAATATCCTCGCATTGGCAGGCGGTCTGCAAAGCCTGGGGGTGCATATGGGCGAGCGGGTGGTCAGCCTGTTGCCGGCCTGCCCGGAATCCGTCTATACCCTTTTCCTGCCCGAGACGTTGGGTACGGTCCACGTGCCGCTTAACCCCATGTTCAGCGAGCGCGAGTTGGTCCACATTCTGAAGGATTGTGGAGCCGCCGTGGTCGTGACCTGCCAAAGGCTGTATGGACGGGATTTTCCAGCCATGCTGGAACGCATGCTGCCAGAATTGCCGGATCTACGCCTCGTGGTCGTGGTCAATGCAGCTCAGGCAGACGGGCCTGTATTCTTCGGGATGGAGCCGCTGCTGGCCCGGCGGAAACCGCTCGAACTGCCGCGCCTGGACGGCCGGGCGGTCGCGGTGATCACGTACACTTCCGGGACCACCGGCCTGCCGAAAGGGGTCATGCACAGCCTGCCGCGTTTGTTCAGCCTGGTCGGGCCGGGGCTGGACCTGCGCCTGGCGCGTTGCATGCTGCTGCCCTTCCCGCTCTACCAGATCGGCGGCATGATCGGGGTGGTGGGACCGTTGATCAGCGGCGGCAAGATCATCCTGATGGAGCGCTTCGACCCGGTCCGGATGCTCGAATCCATCCAGAATGAGCGGGTCACCCAGGTGGCCGGCTCTCCCACCATGTTCCGCCTGATGCTCGCAAACCCTGCCATCAGCCGCTTTGACCTGTCCTCCTTGCGGCGGGTCACCTACGGGTCCGAGCCGTGCTCTCCGGAACTGGCCCGGGCCATTTACGAGCGTTTCCGCTGCGGCCTGGAAAACATCTATGCCACCACCGAAAGCATGATCATTTCATGGACCCGGCCGCGGGATGATTTGGAAACCGTCGCCGCCACGGTGGGAAAGCCGGTTGCAGGAGTTCGCCTGCGCATCGTGGATGACCTGCGCCGACCCGTTAAGGCGGGAACGCCCGGCGAGGTGGCCGTGAAAAGCTCGATGATGATGCTAGGGTATTACAACGATCCCGGCCTGACCGCCCAGGTGCTGGACGCGAGGGTTGGTTATACACGGGCGACGTCGGAGTGCTGGACAAGAAGGGTTATTTACGCCTGGTTGACCGCAAAAAAGATGTCATCATCCGGGGCGGGCAGAAGATCTTCCCGGCGGAAGTGGAGCAATGGCTGGCCACCCATCCGCAGGTCCGCCGGGCTGCCGTCGTGGGTGTCCCGCATGCAATGATCGGCGAGACAGTCTGGGCCTTCGTCGAAAAGCAGCCCGGGGCCGAGCTGACCGCCGGGCAGGTGCTGGACCACTGCCGCGGCCAGATCGCTTCGTTCAAGATCCCCGAACAGGTCCGCTTCATGGACCGCCTGCCAATCACCGTGATGGGAAAAATCCAAAAATTCAGGCTGCGCGAGCTGGCCCAACAGGAGCTGCAGCGTGGATGATAAAGCCGGGATGATCTCTTTCCAGGAATTCCAGGCCCTCCTCGCCGGGATACTGGAGGTGGATATCGAACGGATCCAACCGCAGGCCTATTTTGTGACCGACCTGGGGGTGGACTTGCTCAGGCTGGCGGAGATGCTGCTCGAATTCCAGGCGCGCGGGCTGGAGTTTCCACCCGACCTGGCCTGGCGCATCCAGACGGTGGGGGAAGCCTACCAGTATTACCTGGGACAGGTACAGCAGTGATCCAGGACCTGCTCTGGCGTTGTCCCCTCTGTGCAACCAATGACAGCCTCCGCCACACCCGGGCATGGCTGTTGTGGGAAAAAGTGGATTGTTTGGCCTGCGGAGCCCGTTGGCGGGTGCGGCGGGCGGTGGGGGATACTTATTATTTGAGGGTCATTCGTCCCGGAGCGAAGCCGGCGGCTTACCCTCCCGGTTTTGAATTATCCATCCCGGTCTGGTATGACTTGATGAAGCAGACTCTCCGCCTGGAAGCGCTGCCCGCGCCGCCGGGTTTGTTGGAAAGCGATGAGAGCCTGTACCTGGTCTCGGATCCGGTCACCCTCTGGGCTGAGACCGCAGGCGAGACCCGGCCTGGCGCAGATTTAACCGGGCAGATTGGAAGGGGAAGCCTTCTCCTGACCGACCGGCAAATCCTGTGGCGTCGATCCAGCCGGGCCGGAGAGAGACAGGCAGCCGAGGCCGATCCCGAGACCATTTCCTTCCCCCTTCAGGAAGTGGACGGGATCCACACCTTCCTCAACCTGGCTCTCTTTTTGGTGGTCGGGCGGCGGTTGTACACCTTCCGCTTCGCCAATGAAAGCCCGCTCAAATGGGTCACCTATGCAGCCGGGCTGGCCCCCAGGCTGCAGGCCGGGAGCGGGCACAAGATCCGCTTATCTCATTTCTAATTAGCCATGAACGAACCGTTACAGAGAAGCCTCCATAAACAATACAATCTGCTCTTCTCAGGCCTGGCAAAAAGGTTGGGCGGAGAGCGGTTGCGGCTGTTCCTGGCCCGTGTTTTTTACAGGTTGAAGGTGGAAGGAGGCAGTCTAATCCCGCCGAAGGGAGGCTGCCTGGTCGCGTTCAACCACGTCTCGGATATCGCCGATACGATGGTCTACCTGGTCATTCAATATTACCGGCCGGATGTGTACTTGTTCGCCTGGGACCTGAACCGGGAAGTCGTTTCAGGCTTGATGAACACCTATGAGCCGTCCGGTGCAGGCGAACGTCTGCTCCTCACCGGTCTGCGGCCGGCCCAAAACACAAGCGAGCTTCTGCGGGCTCGCCAAATCCTGCTGGCGGGAGGCTGCGTCGCGATCGCGCCGGAGGGAGAGACCAGTTGGGACGGTCGTCTGCAATCTCCGCTGGCTCCGGGAGCCCCCTGGCTGGCGCTCCAAACGGCCTCCCCGCTCATCCCGGTCGTATCCCAAGGTGGGTATGATGTCCAGCCGCTGTGGAGGGCGGGAAAAGATCCACCTGACCGGCAGGATCAGTGTCCACGTGGGCGCACCCATGTGGCTCTGCCAGGCGCCCCTGGCCCACGTGAAAGAAACTCAATTGCAGGCAGCCAGCCAAAGCCTCTACCGGGCCATGGCCGACCTGCTGCCCGGCCATCCTGGGGAAAAGTGACCCGACTTACCTCATTTTGCAGGTGCGATCACCGGATTCTTAAGCTTTGCATAGCCCCAGCCGTCGATTCTGGGCGGTTTTACTCCCAGGGCGGTCAGCATGCTCTTGATTTGCTCGCGGTGTTCAGTCGCATGGTTGATCGCCTGGAGCATGAGCACCCACGGCTCGATGATGTACCCGTCTTCCGAATGGGCGGGAGTTTTCAAGTGTTCATTCGACTCGTCCCCTGCCAGGGCAATGAACCTTTCACCGCTATCGGAAAGGGCCGCCTGCATCTCGGCGAGCGTGGGAGGAGTTTGCCAATCGAAGCGGGATTTCACCCCGGATAGATCTGCCAGGTAACCCTGCTCTGCCTCGACCAGGTGGATCAAGGTCAGGCGAATCGTTCCTTTGGTGGCGGAGTGGGGTTCGGCGTCGAGCTGTTCGTCGCTCAAGGTTGAACAAGCTTGCAGGATCTGAAGGTTGGCCCATTGATTGTGCTCAAAAAACTTTTGCAGAATATTTTCATCCATCGATAAAATCCTTTCCAATGAAAACCAATAAAATAGCTTCCCTAAAGGTTGGCAGTGTTTTCAGCCTACCTACCTGACACTTTGGTCCTGCACCTTTCTGGAGTGCGGGCTTCGCGTAGCACCCTGTGGGCATGCTCCTGAAGTGTAGCGGAAGGGGTCAGCCTGCCTTTAATTAAGCTTGTCATTCTCCAGGCACGAACATTTTTACAGTATCGCGCCGTATACTTCGACACGTGCATCCCCTACATGGACCACCTTAGGAATAAAGGTTGGGCCATTAATAAATCGGGACACAGAATTCCAGTGTATCCTTAAAATAAACTTCATACACAGGCCTCTCCGCATCCTTGATCCAACCATGCTCCTGCAGATAATCCCCTGTAAAAGCCCGGATAGCCGGGCGGATCCTGGCAGGTGTTTTTTCCACGGTCAAGACGGCGTATCGTCCACCGGGGAGGAGTTGGATGGATTTCGGACTCGGGCAAGGGAAACTCGATGCAGCAATCATAGCTGACCAGCTCGCCGTCGATTACATCGGGGATGCCCACATAGAGGAGAGTATCGGGGTCGAGGCCGTACGCGCTGACCTTTTGGCGGAGATCGCTAAAAGCCGGTCGAATGAATTTATCCGGGTTGACCGGGCTGGAAGCAAACAGGAGCAGGCGGTGAATAACCCGTAGGACCGGAAGAATGCGGAGTTCCACATCGAGAAAAAGTGTAGGCGTTGGCATGCAGGCATTGTCACCGATAAAGAAAAGAATTGTGACACTCCCCGGCCGCATTAAGCCGGCGAGGCTTTTTGGGACAGCCCGAGCCCAACGGCTGTGCTTATGTCCCAACGGGCGTGTCCCGCCCGCTTCAGAATATTACAGGCTGCGTTTACATCTCGATCCAAAGAAAGACCGCAAGCGCAATCCACCCGGCGATCCGCAAGGGATAATTCGGGAAACAAAGCATCACACGAGCAGCAAGTCTTGGATGTATAGGCCGGGTTTACCAGAACGACTTGCCGACCAGCTTCTGCCGCTTTGTCGATCAGGCGTTTTCTCAGGTAACCCCAACCCGCATCCATAATACTCTTCGATATATGGTGGTTCTGAACCATATTGGAGATCTGCAGGTCTTCCAAGGCGATCCGCTCATAGCGAGTGATAAAGGAACAGGCCAGTTTGTTCAGGTAATCCTTCCGCCGCTGGGAGACGTGGTCATGCTGGCGCTGCAACGCCAACACCGCCTTCTTCCGGTTGACGCCTCCTAACTTCCTGCGGGAGACCCGCCGCTGCAGCACTCGCAGCTTTCTTAGTTCGGTCCGGTACCAGCGGAGATTGTCGACCACTTCGTTGTCACTCGTCACCAGGAGATGATGCAGGCCCACGTCGATGCCCACTTCTCTCCCTGTGGCAGGCAAAGGGTGTTCCAACACTTCACAGGCAAAACAGGCATACCATTGGCCAGCCTGTCGGCACAGACGCACTGTCTTGATCCTCCCGACTAGGGGGCGGTGCCAGCGCAGCCTCACCCGCCCGATCCCCGCCAGACGCAGGCGCCGCCCTTCGATCTGAAAGCCATTTCTATATTCCTTCAGCCCGAAGCTATCGAAGCGGTTCTTTCCCTTGAAACGCGGGTATCCCGGCTTCTCTCCAGATTTCACCCGCCGGAAAAATGCTTGAAAGGCATTGTCCAGATCCGTGGCGACGACTTGCAGGATATGACTGTGGAGCCGAGCGGCGTATTCGTCTTGGCGCCGATACTCCTTGACCCTGGCTAGTTGCTCGTAATGACGGACGTTTCTGTGTTCATTTTCCCAGGCGGATTTCCGTTCTGCCAGGCAGGTGTTATACCACCTACGGCAGGTCTCGAGGGTTTCCTCCAGTCGGCGGAGTTGTCGGGAGGAGGGATAGAGCCGGTACTTGTAGGTCCTGACGATCATGCAGGCCTCTGCGCTTTCAAGAAGTCCAGGTGTTCCGCCTTCAATATTAGCACAAGCGTTCTTAGATGGCAATCCTCTGGGTGAAGTCGTATGAGAAACCTGCCTTGGCCTCAGCCATTGAAATGGTGTGGCTTGCGGCGGGTTTTCAATCGGTCAAGGAAGAGCTTTGGTTACGTCGCTGATTACATTATGTCGCCAAACATGTTTTCTTAGCTTCTAAAAAAACGCGGTGGGCGGGATTCAATGAATGGAACTACATGGTTTTCGGACTTTCGGAAAGCTAGGGCCTGGCAATGAACTACCATCGACTACAACACTCAAGGTATATAATTACGTCTATCAGCTTCCATTCCACCAGGAGAATACAGCCCATGAGCGAAACTATTGAGTTCACCCGGAACTACTCGGATCATTCCACCGATCGCGGTTTCCAGTTTGAATTTATTTGCAACCGCTGTGGAACGGGATACCGAACCCGCTTCGTTCCCTTTGCCGCCGGGACCATTTCCCAGGCGCTCGGCACCGCCAGCAACCTCTTCGGAGGCTTGTTCAACAGCGCCGCCAACGTGAGCGAACAGGTGAAATCCGCCAGCTGGCAAAAGGCCAAGGATGATGCCTTCATCAAGGCGGCTGAAGAGATCCGGCCCGATTTCATCCAATGCCCGCGCTGTTCGACCTGGGTCTGCAAAAAGAGCTGCTGGAACACCCAACGGGGCCTGTGCAAGAACTGCGCCCCGGATATGGGCGTGGAAATGGCCGCCGCCCAGGCCAGCCGGACGGTGGAAGAGATCTGGGCCCATTCCAAGATGGCCGAGTCGGATCGGTCCATGTTGAAGGATGAAAGCTGGCGGGCGGGGGTGCGGGCCACCTGCCCCAAGTGCAACGCTCCGCTGGATAAGAATGTCAAGTTCTGCCCTGAGTGTGGATCTGCCATCAACGCCGAGAAGTTCTGCACCAACTGCGGCGCCAAGCTGGCAGTGGGGGCGAAGTTCTGCGCAGAGTGCGGGACGAAGCAGGAGTGAGATGGATTAAGCATCTATCCGAATTCGGGAGCTGCCCGCGATTTGAGTGTATGTGGCTTCGCCGCACACACTCAAATCGCGGTTCTTCCATAATCTTCGGATAAATTCTAAATCAAAAAGTCGAGGCCGGCAGGGAACGCAGGCCTCGACTTTTTGTTTGACGGGACTGGCTGCTCCAAGACAGTCCCAGGGATGAAGACAATTTTCGTAGTAACGAGTAGCGTAGTAACGATTTAAATCGTTACTACGCATGCAGCATGGCGTGCTCGCTGACGGGAGGAAGGTTCGCGATCATGGTCCAGATGCCGCTGGGACAGGCCGCCGCGCAAAATCCGCAGCCGATGCAGCGCTGTTCGTCCACCCGGAACTCCACCTTGCCGGCGGGACTATCGAGCCGGCTGATGGCATTCTGTCCGCAGATAGTCACGCAGATGTTGCACTCGCGACAGGTTCCGCAGGAAATACAGCGGTCGGATTCCTCCAACGGATTGACCTGGTACTGGCTGGGGCGGGGACTGAAATAAAGCAGCTTGAGCCACTCCAGCGGAATGACCTCTTTATGAGGCAGCTCGAAGGTCCCGCCGGTTACGCGTGCATTCAACGCCAGGGCAGCCACCCGGCCCTGCCCGATCGCGTCGGCCAATAAACCCGGCTTGACCACATCGCCGACGGCATATACCTTCGGGTCGGCTGTCTGGCCATATTCATTTACAGAAATCCACAGACCGTGGGTCCGCCCAATGAACTCGGGGATCCAGCCGCTTTCGGGCACTTCGCCGATCGATATGATCAGCACATCCGCGGGAAGAGCGTCGCCGGTCTCGAAGGTGACCCTGCCCGCTTCGAAGGATTTGACCGCCCGCGGCCAGAGAACCTTGGTCCCCAGGGCCATGGCGGCGGTGCGCTCGCGGCTCGAGCTGGCGGGTTCACGGATATCCACGGCGGTGATGCTGGCGGCGCCTTTCTGCCAGGCCATGGTGCAGACATCCATGCCGACATCGCCTGCGCCCATCACAACCACATTTTTGTCTTTCACTTCGACGGGAGGCTTGCCGATGTTGCAGCCGGTGAGATACTTGAGCGCCGAAACGGCCCTTTTATTGCCCTTGAACTCGGGGATACGCGGCTCCTGCGCGCCGATGGCGATCACGATCCCGTCATAGGATTTATAGATCTGGTCGAATTTCTCATGACTGATCTCGCTGTTGTATTCCACTTTCACACCCAGGCCGAGGATGGCCTGCAGCTCGGCTTGAAAGATATCCCGGGGCAGCCGCTCTTCCGGTATGGCTTGAGCCATTTTGCCGCCCAGGGTTTTATCCCGCTCGAAGATCGTGACGGCATGCCCCTGCAAAGCCAGTTGCCAGGCGGCGGAAAGCCCGCCCGCGCCGGAGCCGAGGATGGCGAACTTCTTGCCGGTGGAAGGTGGCAGGGACGGGCAAAGGCAAATCAAGCGAATGCCGCCCGAGCGGGCCGATCAGGATGGAATAATCGATTTGTTGGCGGGTGCAGGCGGCCATACATGGGTTAGGGCAGGCGGCGCCGCAGACGGAGGCGGCAAAGGGGCTGTATTGGCGGATCAGTTCCAGCGCTTCGGCCAGCTTACCCTTCCGCAGCAGATTGATGCGGTCCTGGGTAGGGATCCCGACCGGGCAGGCTGCCTGGCATGGCGCAGCCCGGACAGCGTTATTCCACACCGGATAATACTGGCGATAAGGGCCCGTATTCACCAGGGCAGTCACATTGCCGGGGTCGGTCACCACATCCCCGAACAGGCCGCCTTCGATCCATTGGGTGGCATGGAATTCCTTCAAGGGTACCCGGCGGGACTGCCTGGCCTCGGCTTCCGGCTTGGCTACGATCTTATGCCATTCTTCAGTATCCGACAGGTCAGCCAAAAGATCGGGCCGTTCGATCGCCTTGAGGAATTTCGGCAGGCCTTGTAGAAGGAAATCCTGGTCTTCCTGGTTCAGTGTTTCCACCAGGCGGACATTCCCGGGCAGCGGACCAATGTGGCCGCGCACGTAGACCGTGCCGCCCACCATGCCGACACAGGGCCGGTCACCGATGACCGAATCCAGGTTCTCACAATCGTAGACCGCATACCACTGCGATCCCACCGCCCATGAACTCGAACGGGAAGGAGCCGGTATTCTTGAGGACCCACAGCTGCGGCGGAGGAAAGGCCGGGTCGTGTTTCATCATGGAACCCGAGCGGGTGCCGACCCGCCCGCCGATATAGATGAACCCGTCTGCAGCGGCATAACCGGTGGTATCGCCGCCGTCGCCCTTGACGGTGATGGTGGCGCCGGCGTTCAACCAACCCACATCCGCCGGGGCGGAGCCTTCTACGATCACCTCGGTTCCGGGCATGCCCATGGAGCCGACCCTCTGGCCCGGGTTGCGGACGATGAACTTGAGCGACTGGCCCTGGCGGTTCCACAAGGGTCCGCCGATGTCATGCTGGCCGGAGCCATCGATCTCGAACTCGGTCTCGCCCTCCGCCATGGCCGTATAGACCTGCTGGAGCAGGTCCTGGGTGGAAGTGCGGACTGTTATTAGAGAAAGTGGTAATTCGTTTCATAAGTTTATTAGTTGAGTAGTTTAGATAGTTGGTTAGTCGTTAGTCTGATAGTCATTAGACTAATAGTTCTTACTAGCGACTATCAGACTAACGACTATCTGCTCTTAACACGCATAGGCGATCTGGAGGCGGTCGGCGATGGACTTGTTCATGGAGATGAGGGCATCGCTGCGGCCAATGGGAAGGCTGGAGTTCCCGATGGGGGCGAGCAGCTTTTTCAATTCGCTGTCCATCGCCAGGAAGTAATCGACGATATTCTGGGCCACCGCATCCACGTCCAGGCGGGAGACCAGGTAGGGGTCCTGGGTGCAGATCCCGACCGGGCATTTACCGGTGTTGCAAGCATTGCAGCGGCCTTTCTCGTTTCCCACGCAGCCGGCTAACTGCAGGAAGATCTTGGCCGAAAAAACGCCGCTGGCGCCCAGGCAGATGGCCTTGAAGGCATCCGCGGCCAGGTCGCCCTGAGTCACCAAACCCGCCGCCGACGAAGAGCGGGATCTGGCCCTGCTGCCCTGTTCTACTGCCGCAAGGTAGCAATCCCGCAGCTTGCTCAGAATTGGATGGCCGGTATGGTCCATGCTGACCTCATGCGCCGCGCCGGTGCCGCCCTGGATGCCATCCAGGAAGAAGCCGCCGACGATGTGATAGGGGTCGCGGATCAGGTTGTTGTAGACAGCCACGCTGGTGGAGCTGGCGGCCACCTTGATCGCCACCGGTACGCGGAACTTGAAAGCCGAGTTCATGCTCAGGAACATCTTCTGGACGCTTTCCTCGATGCTGTAAAGTCCCTGATGGTTGGGCGGGCTGAGCAGATCCGCCTGCGGTACGCCCCGGATGGCCTGGATATGGGGGGCCACCTTTTGGGAGGGAAGCAGCCCGCCATCTCCGGGCTTGGCGCCCTGCCCGATCTTGATCAGGATGCCGGCCGGGTCTGTGACCATCTGCGGCATGGCTTTGAGGATGCGGTTCCATCCAAAATGCCCGGAGGCGATCTGGATGATGAAGTATTTGAGATATTCGGAGGTCAGCAGGCGCATGGGCATGCCGCCCTCGCCCGAATTCATCCGCACCGGCATGCCGCATTGCTCGTTCAGGTAAGCTACTGCCAGCGCCAGGGCCTCCCACATGCGCCAGGAAAGCGCTCCGATGGACATATCCCCGATCATGACCGGGTAGATCCACTGCATCGGCGGAGTCTGGCCCGGCCATGACCAGTTTGCCGTCTTCAACCTTGAAGGGCAGTTCACTGGCTGGCAGGTTGCGGCCCAACGGCGTCAGAAGGTCGAATGTATGCCGGGCTGCATCCAGGGCCGGGTCGGTCATCTGGCTGATGCGCCCGACCTTGATGTAATCCAGAGCCCGGACCGGGATATGGTGGGCTCGACCGCCGCGCTTGATGGGCGTTCCGCCTCGCCGGGCAACTATGGGGAAACGGTTCTGGTCATTGAAAACAGGGTGGATCGAATTGGTCGGGCAGACCCGCTCGCACATACTGCAGCCCCGGCAGGCCAGCTTGGAATCCGGCACCTGCTGGATCGCCAGGACAACATTGTAATTCGTGACCGGGGTGGGAAAATTGCCCACGCTGATGGTCTGTCCCTGCCGCATGAGGTGTGGCTTCGATGGAGCCAAAAGTGCAGGCAGCCACACAGGCCCCGCAGCGGATGCATGTCTCGGCATTCCATTGGATCAGCCAGGGAAAATCGGTGGGATGAGGCTTGTTCACATAGACAGGCGGGGCCAGGGGAGGCGCGCAGCTGGCCGAGGGGCGGCTGGCCTTTTACAGGCATGGTTCCCGGCATCGGGAGGGCCGGCTGCGTTCTTCGTGTCAGAGGGATTGGCTCTCGTCAACTTTAACCCGGAACTGGACGGTTCATTGAGGCCATTCTTCCACCTCCAGGCGATTATTGATGATGACCGTTTCGCGTTCCCCGGATAGACATCGGTCGTATAGTCCCGGTCTGGCAGGACGGTATTGATCCCGCAAACCTCCGAAGCCACCGCCACGAGGTCATCCTGTGCCCCCAATCACCAGCGGGCGCAGCTTTTTGGCATCCGCAATGATGCCCATCCGGCTATCCGGCAGCACGAAGACAACCGTATTCGGCCCATTGATCTCCAGGTGCTGGCAGGACTGGCGGATATGTTGCAGGACCAGCGCATCCGGATGCTGTTTCAGTCTCTTCGAAACTAAGCGGGGTGAGACGTGCTTGTAATAATCCAGCGGCCAGCCCAATTGATCGACCACGTAGTGGAGCGTATACAGGAAGCACTGGGTATCGGATTCGAAACCAATATAGCCGGGATACAAGCCCGTTCAGGAAGTCCTTATTCTTCTGGTAGAAAGTATCTTCGCCGTTGCCCATCAGGGTATAACCTTCCAGGAAGAAGGGATGGGCGGCATAACGGACGATCTTGTAATTGGTATTTTGGCGGCATTGAGCCGAAATGACCCGGGCCTGCAGCCAGTGACCTGCCTCCCACATCTGGAAATAGGCACTGATATCACGCGGGTCGCCGACCTCTTTCAGGGTCAGCACGTCCGGCCAAAAAGAGTAGACATAGCCTTGCCCGTCCTCGGAGAGAAGTTTGCGTAGCTCCAGGCAGGTCTCTGCCAGGAGTTGTTTCTTTTCTTCCCAGGGACGGTGGACGTAGCTCTCAGGATAGCGGTAATTGCGGAAGACATACACGGGCATCTTCTGGAAATCCAGGCCGGGGCGGTCATTCACGTCCGGCTGGTAATCGAACTTGGGGGTGAAACCGAGCTCTTCGAGATATTCCTCGGCCAGCTCCAGGCCCGCATGGGTGCAGGCCATGGAAAGCAAAGGGAACTCTTTGAAATTGGCGAAAGCACCGCCCAGGTCCTGCATGACCATGGCAAAACCGGAATTGTCATGCCCCTCTTGCATGGCCAGCATCATCCGCAGGACGATAGCGGGGGTGACCGGATTTTTCGATTTGATGGCAGCCATGCGGCACATAAGCAAGTCCTTTATCTAAGAAAGAGCGAAGAATTCTAAACACCAAGGACACAAAGGTACACGAAGGAAAAACCAATAAAAGATTTTTAATTCTTTTCTTTACTTTGTGCTACTTGGTGCCCTTTGTGTTTGGCATCTTTGTACTTGTATTTGTATAAAAAGAGGCTGCTTTGGTTCAGCAGCCTCCGGCCCTTCGGATTGATTCGGTGTACCAATATGCGGCCAGGCTGCCTCAAGTTTGAGCAGCAGCGACCATCGAAGTTGCGCAGTTGCCCCGGTAAATTCGGTCTGGATGGATCATAGTGGTACAAGTGTATATACAACAAGGGTCTTTGTCTATTGGAAGTATTCCCAAAAACATATCCCCACTTTTTATATGATTTGACTAATGAAAATCGGCTCCAGGAAGAATATATCACCAGGAAATCAATAAAGAATAGCGTTCCCTGGGAGACTAACCTTCTACGGAACCCGAATTATTCCCCTCCAGATCTTGTTGGGTCTGAGCTTTTCCCTGGCCTACCACATCAAACACTGAGAGAATCGGCTCGGCTCCAGCGGCCCGAAAGATCAAGACTCCCCGGGGCGTTTCGGCGGTCTTGCGCATGGCGTCCAGGGCTTCGCGAACTCTCCCACAACGTCACGATCCTCCAAAGGCCCGCATCTTTGAAAGAATGGACCAAAAGGGTTTGAACGAAGTCCCGGATCAATTTCTTTGATCGCCTGGTTAAACTCACTTTCCAATTTGGCTGCATTTTCAGGTGCAACCTGGGCTTCCAACATGGTTATGACCATATTTCACCTCACCTATAAAATTGGGATGTCTTCTAACCGCGATCGTGGACCGTAATGAGATAGCCATCCGAGTTCGCGGAAGGGTAAACGTCTTCCCGAACGGACCTTCGGCAAGTTCCTGTACGATAGTGACTCCCGGACCTTTTAATCGTTTCAACAAGGCCGCCGAATTGTCCGCCCGCAGCCAGAGAACGATGCCGTACCCTAATTGAGAGACGGCCTCCAGATCAATCTCCGTCTTACGGAGGGCAAAGCCGATGGTCCGGGTGGTAAATGCCACCGCATTCGGACGCTTTTCAGGTGACTTTTCCAGTCCAAGCAGATCCGCATAGAAATGCCTGGAGGCTTCAAGGTCCCGTACATGTAATGTGATGAAATCCGGTCCGGCTATTTCTGCCATAGGGACGATCTCCGTTTCTTAAGCTTCAATCCTTGCGAGGCTTTCCGTACAATTCCCGCAACTCATCCTTGGCCTGATTGAGAACTTCCAGCCGCTCCCTGGGGAGGTTCTTGCCGGCCCGATTGATATAGAGATTAAGCATGGACATGGCGGATTGAAAGGGCCCGGCTTTCCGGCGTTGGCTTTCTTCGGCAGACCGCTTGAGGGAAAGGGCAATCTTGTGAGGATCGTCCTTCGCGAAAACCCCTTTTTCCAGATCGAGGGCATTGCTGTTGCGGGTCACATCTCCGGACCACTTTTTAACCTTTTTTCGGCCATAGGCTACCTCTAAATAATTCCTTGCTGCTCAACCTGATTCTAAGGATCGATATTTAAGGCTGAATAAATTTTAGCGAGGATTCCTAAGGGGATCATTAAACCGGATCATATTTACGGTTCAAATCCTCACTGAGGTTGAATTCCAGCGGATGACCCCGTTCCGTCCGGTTCATCAACGGAATAGCAGCGGAATAATAAATCCAGGACTTCCACCGATGAATCGATCAGGCGGTTTTTGGGGCGCTTCCACAACTCTGAAAGGGGGAAACTTGTGAATGGCTTCCGACTTACCCTGTCACCCAGGTCCCAAAATCCGGCTTCGTTTCGTTGAGACCAGATCCAGTTGGCCGCCTCTGGACAGGACGTTTTCCATGACCGAAATCGTGACAGCAACTTATGGGCCTGGAGCCAGTTCCAGAAATTCCGGGAATCGATCCATGGGAAATCGATCAGAGGGCCACTACATACATAATAGATCCCTTGCGGCACATACAGGAGGTAATCCAAAATTTTATGCTCAAGATCTGCGGGGAGATGATTCCCCGTCGCAGAAAGGATCAATAATGGATATTTCCGATGGAATGGAACCGGGTCTTTCATCCGGCAATCCAACAATTGGTTGAGGGTTTTGATCTCCACCCCCCGGTCATACACGCCGGATTGGAAAGAAGTCTCCACGGCCTCGACCCATAGGCGCCAGAATTGATCCAAGGACGGATGGCGTTCATCGATCCGAGCCAGGACCGCGGCTGAAAAGTGCCGCACCCATATGTCCCATGCGAGAGGGTTGTCATGTGATTCAGCCCGGTCAGGCCAGGTGGATCTTCCCTCCACATAATCCACAATTCTTTTTATGACCTTCTTCAGGATGGGATGTTCCTTGTCCAACCCGCAGTCCAGGGCGATGGAAATGGCTATCTCCGTGGTCGGGAAGGGAGGTTTCAGGCGGCTGTCGCGAGAGTGGAATCGCCCCCACGTACCATCCGCAAGTTGGGAGATCGTGCAAAAGGGCAATCCATTTTGACCCTTCCAGCTCTTCTTTCGCCTCCTGATAAACTGGATCGGCCGGGTCCAAACGAAGCCCGTCGCGCAGCAGGCGGAAGCGCGGGATAGGGTCCGGATCCAACTCAAGGAGTTTTTCGGCTGTTGCGATCAGATCGTCACGGGAGAATAAGAACATCCCAGTCTCTGGCTCTTTTCCGGGCTATCTGCTATCGAGGTCTTACTTCGACCAGCAATCTTCGATCAGCACTACTTAATCCCCTTCTTATCCACCCGTCTTCTCCATCATCCTGTAAATATGCAGCGCCAACTGCATCGCCAGGCGGATCTCGGGATCGTCCAGGTTGGCGCCGGTCAGGTTGGCGATGCGGTCCATCCGGTAGATGAGGGTATTGCGATGGACAAAGAGGGCCTCGGCGGCCTGGGAAAGGTTGCCGTTATGGGCGAAATAGACCTGCAGCGTATGGATCAGCTCACGCGCCCCTTCGGAGGCCAATAACCCGCCCAACATCTCTTCCTGGAAGGCGATCAGTTCGGGACTGTTCTCCAGTTGAATGAGCAGGCGGTAGATGGAAAGGTCCGGGAAGTAGAGCGGCTTGCGTTCGCGGAAGCGGCGGGAGAGTTCGAGGGCCTGGCCGGCCTGGCGGAAGGAGGTCCGCCATTCGATGATGTCCCTGGAAGGCGTCCCCAATCCGCACAAGAGCAGGGTATCCGGATATTCCTTTTCGCCCTGGTCGATGACAGCCTGGGCAAACTGCAGGACAATCTCCGGCTGGCTGAGGCCGCCCGGCACCTGGCAAAAGCAGACGATCTCCGATCCCATCGGGTTGACGATCACCTTCAGGTTCAGGCGGCTGACCTCGCCATTGACCAGGGTTTCCAGCCGCCGGCGGGAGGGACTGGTGACTCCCATCCAGGTGAAGCGCATGGCTACCTGGGCCTCGGAGAGATCGAGACCCATGTTCTGGGCCCATAACTGGGCATCGTGCGGGCTGAGGTTTTCCTGCAGGAGGGCGTTGAGGAGATCGCCCTTGAGGCGCTTCTCGGCCTCCCGGACGGCCTTGGTGCGGGACATTTCCACCGCGCAGACCAGGGCTCCCTGTTCCACCACCAGGCTGTCGAGCGCATCCAGCTGCCCGGTGGACCCGATCAGGGAGAGGTAGCCGCGGGCCATCCCGCCGACGGTAATGGGCGCCACCAGGCGGGAGATGTCGCCATTGAGTTTTTGATCGACCGTGGCGGTATGAAGGGCCGCCAGCTTGCGGTCACGCAGGGATTCGGGCAGGCTTTCCAGGTTGGAAAGAGGCGCCAGGCAGCGGCTCCAACGGTGCTTTAATTCGGCGGAAGGCTGCTGCGCCAGGACGGTGAGGCGCTTATCTTGAACGGCGATGCCTTTGCCGGAAATTTCCGCCATGGTCCTCACCAGGCCGGTCAACCCCTGCCCTTCCGCCTCGATCTGCGAAAGCTGGGCATGGATGCGGACGCCCTGTTCCACCAGGGCCACCCGCTGGTTGATCATGGCCGTCAGGAGCAGCCGCTGGACGGTCTGTGGATTGGATTGGCCGGGCAGGGCCACCACGGTCAGGCCTTCCGGCAGTGTATTTTCAGGGGGGGATTCATCCCCCAGGAAGATAACTGCAGAGGCGCCCTGATCGCGGGCGCGCCCAAGAATGGGGGCGGCCTCGCAGGAGGTGGCGATCAGCAGGATATCCCCCTCCTGGACTGCTTCCACGCTGGTCAACACCCAGCCGAGCTTGGGGCGCTCGTTGGGGCTCTCCGCCAGCCATACCACCGGATCGGAAAAGGCCAGCCGGAAGAGTTCCTTGATCGTCAGTGTCTGTGTTTTCATTGAAGGTGAATTAATTATAGGCGAAAAAGGGGAGAATGGAGGAGTCGTTAGTCGAATAGTCGTTAGGCGGATAGTTGGGTAGTTGGGTAGTTATGTAGTCGTTAGTCGAATAGTAGTTAATCTAATAGTTGTGTAGTCAGGTAGTTGAGTAGTCGTTCGGCGCAGGGTGGTGAATTGAACTTGAGGTTCAACAAAAATTCAATGAGGTGGGTATTCGATACGCGGTTTCGAACCCTGTAGGAGAGCACAACAGGGCTTCCCTGAACGAAGAACGGTCCAGGGCTTTCCTGACGAAAAACACGTCTGGACACACCCTGACGAAGAACGCGTCTGGATACGCAAGGGGAGGAACCCCGATAAAACCGGGACATGCAATTCAGTCCGCAATGAAAATGGGACGGGTATTTGTTTCAAGGAACGAAGGGAGGAACAATTATCCTTATCCATCTCCGAAAATACCGGGACACGTCCATAGATCAGTGGATGGCGTGAAAGGGTAAGATCCATAGCAGGTCTTTCTCGAACAAAGGTATGAAAGCGAGAGGTATGTTGAACACATGTTCTATCTACCATTATGGGTCGTTGGATTACATTTGTCAAGTTAATTTAAGGTTAGGGACGGAGGTATGGAATATAAAGATCTCCGAGTCCGTCAAGAATTCGGAGATCAAGAGGAATGGAACTTGCGGACAAATTACCAATTTGTCCTACTCGACATGAGGGGGGTTTTGCTGTAAAGTTGGAGGAAGGATGGCGTCATGATCACACCTACTGATTTGATCCTGGTTTGTGTCCTGCCGGGTCCGCGGGACCTGGAGATTGCGCGGCTGCTGGGATGGTACCGCATCCCGCTGCGGACGGCTCCCAAAGTGGTAGCGGTGGATGCGCTGGCGTTCTACCAACCCGGTGCCTTCGGAGAATCCGGCGGGAAGATCGAATTCGATGGCGCCGGTGCTGGGGCACGAGCTGACCACCCGGGCGGAGCTGCTGCGGGATGAGCCGGCCCACCCGCGGGCACGGGAGGAGTATTACAAGATCCAGCTCGGCCCGCTGGAGAAATTGGAGCATCCCATCACGGCGGATAAATGGCGGCGGCTGACCTTCCTCTACACCACCGGCGAATACCTGCAGCGGGCTCGCACGCTGAACGACCTGGTTGTGCAGAGCGATGAGCGCCAGCTTTTATGGCAGTCGCTGAGGGAGAGGGCCGAAAATGAGCAGGTTTACACGACCGGTTTACCGGAAGTCGATATCCCCGCGGACGTATTAATGGCACTCCTGGGAATCAAGGAAGTTCAAGGGTCATACAGGGTAAAGGAACAGGAAAATGACAACTTTGATTAAAGGTGGAAATCTGGTTACGGCTGAAAAGACACTCCAGGCTGATATTCTTATCGAAGACGAAAAGATTTTACAGATTGCACCAAACTTACAAATCCCCGACGCTCAAATTGTGGATGCCACCGGCAAGTTCATCCTGCCAGGCGGGGTGGACCCTCACACTCATTTCGACCTGCCCATGTTCGGGACAGTCTCCTCGGATGACCACTATACCGGTCACAAGGCGGCCGCATTTGGGGGAACCACGACTGCCATCGACTTCGTCTCTTTCGATTACCCGACCTTGCACGAATCCGTCGAGGCCTGGCATCTCAAGGCTGAGAAAGCCGCCATCGATTATTCATTCCATATGAACCTGACCAAATTCGACGACGCCATCGCGGCCGAGATCCCCACCCTGCCGGAGCTGGGTATCACCACCTTGAAAACTTTCACCGCCTACAACAACCGCCTGCGGCTGGATGATGGGGCTATTTTCAAAGCCATGCGCATTGCCGCCCAAAACGGGATGCTGGTCATGCTGCACGCGGAGAACGGCGACGTGATCGAAACGCTGGTGGCAGAGGCCCTGCAGGAGCATCACCTTACGCCTGAATGGCATGCCCGCACCCGCCCGGCCTGGGGCGCGGTGGAAGCCACCTTGCGAGCCTGTTCGCTGGCGGCCCAGGCAAACGCATCCTTGTATGTGGTCCATATGAACGCGGCCGGGGAAGTGGATATGCTCAAGTATGCCCGCGAGCGAGGTGTGAAGGTCATGGGAGAGACCTGTCCGCAGTACCTCTTTTTCACCGAAGACGACTTGCGCCGCCCGGACGGGGCCAAGTGGGTCTGCTCACCGCCTATGCGCAGTCCGGCCGACAATGCACGTCTATGGGAAGGCCTGGCGGATGGCATTGTCCAGACCGTCGGTACGGACCACTGCCCCTTCTTTTACGATGGCACCAGGCCGATCCTCTATGAGGGCAAAGAGGTGGCCATCCCCGGAAAGGAGTTGGGCAAGGACGATTTCACCAAGATCCCCAACGGCCTGCCGGCGGTGCAGGACCGCCTGCCCGTCCTGTGGACGACCGGTGTAGGCGCCGGGAAGATCAGCGCCCAGCAGTTCGTCGCCCTGACCAGCACCAACCCGGCCAAAATCTTCGGCCTGTACCCGCGCAAGGGCGCCCTCCTGCCCGGCTCCGATGCGGATATTGTCATCTGGGATCCCGGCAAGAAGGTCAAATACGGGGTGGCCCACTCCCAGCAGCGGACCGATTACAACCTGTTCGAAGGTTGGGAGTTGACCGGTTATCCGGAAAAGGTATTCCTGCGAGGGGAATTGATCGTGGAGGATGAAAAATGGCTGGGCCGCCGCGGCCAGGGCCGGTTCCTGCCGCGCCAGCCCTATGCGCCGGTGCTGTAATCAGGAATTAAACATTAAGGTCACGAAGGAGTACGAAGAGAAAGAAGAAAATAAGAAAGTAATAAAAAAGAGCCAGAGGCTTTGAACCCTGGCTCTTTCTATTACTATGACATTTCCGTCGCCAATATTTCTTTCAACCTGGAATGGTCCGCATAAAAGCCGCGCCGGTCCGGCGGCAGCAGGGCTGCGATCCGGCACATGACCTCATCAGTGTATACCTGCATGAGCGCCTGGCGGTCCTTCCCTTTTGCCGGGGGCAAAGTGAAGGGTTTCCCCGCGTTGATCTTGATATCCAGGCGGCGGAAGTGTTTGAGGCGGTCCCGCACAACCGCATCCTCGGTGCCTGTAACCGCCACCGGCAGGATGGATACGCCCGCCTTCCAGGCCAGGAAGATGCCTCCCGGCTTCGCCTCGATCAGGTTGCCGGACTTGGAGCGCGTTCCTTCCGGAGCCATGGTCAGGATGCCCCCGGCCTGCAAACGCCGCAAGGTCTGGCGCAGGGCGCCTACGTCGGCATTGTACCGGTCGATGAAAATACCATTCACCAGGTGGGTCAGCCAGCGGGTGAAGGCATACTTTTCATATTTCTCCGCCACCATGACGATGATATCCGGGCGATCGAGCAAGTAGTAAGGCATGGCCGCGTCCAGCCGGCCGATATGGTTGGCGGCAATGACGTAGCCTTGCGTTTCCGTCATTTTCTCAAAACCGGCTACCTTCACCCGGGCGATCAGGCGGAGGATCAAGCGGATAATAAATCGAAATATTGTATGGGTGAATTTGTTCATGATGGACCGTAAACATAAAACCCCCCTCCGTTCAAAATGATGCTTGGGTGGGGATCAATCTCCGGCCAATTCCTTCGCCCGGGCGTGACCGGCGTAAAAGCCGCGCTGCTCCGGCGGAAGTAAGGCGGCGATACGGCACATGATCTCATCGGTATCGGACTTCAAAGCCTCATCCCGGCTCGCCCCCTCGGAAGGCAGCTTTGGCAATGTAAAACTGGGGCCTACATTGATGACAACATGGGGACGATGAAATCGTTTTAGCTGACCGAAGAAATCCCGGTCAAATGTCCCGCTGATTCCCGCCGGCAGGATGGGCACGCCTAATTTGGCAGCCAGGTAGCTCACCCCCGGGCGACCCTCCCACAAAAGGCCGGTCTTGGAGCGCGTTCCTTCCGGCGTGATAACCAGCACCTCGCCCGAGCGCATCCGCTCGATCACCTCGCGGATGGCTTTCAGGTCAGGGTTAAAGCGGTCGACAAAGACAAAGTTCAACTGACGGCCCAACCAACGCAGAAAAGCGACTTTTCCCCATTTTTCGCCCACCAGCAGGACCAGGTTGCTGTTATTGAGGAAATAGAACGGAATAAGGGCATCCACCAGGCCCAGATGGTTCGAGGCGATGATGAAATTGCCCGAGGTAAGGATATTTTCCTTCCCGCGCAGTTCGGTGTGGGTGAGGAGCCACAAAAGCAGGCGGATAATGGCACGAGTGACCTTGAGCCGCATGACACAATTGTACAATAAAAAAACGGACCTTCCGGTCCGTTTTATTTACTCTTCAGATTATGGTCATTTCCAAAAATAATCGGAGGCATTATATTCCCGGTTCTCACTGCTTTTCGTACCATATGTTTCGAACACGCGCTGAAAGAAGGTGGCGTTATCCTCTGAAATATTCAGGAATTCATAACCGACGGTAAACGAAGAGGGATCGAGTTGATCCGGATGACACCACCGGCTCCGACCGATAAAGGTGCGGCCCGGCTGGGGAGCGATCTCATCCGGAAGGTTAATGTGGAAACGCTTGACCTCACCTACCAGGGACTTATCCCCGCTGTCCAGCTTGAACCCTTGCGGGCTTATATCCATCACCACTCCCAATACTTTGGAAGAGCTGGGATCGGTCACCGGGAGATAATAGGACACTTTCCTGCGCGCCAATTTCCTTTTTTCCATGACCATGGGGACCTGCCTCTACAAATTATTATATAACGAACTTCTCCAGTTGCAAGTGCTATTTTGGATGAGAATTAAAAATAACCGCCAAGTAAGAAAGAACGCCAAGAAAAACGAAGAAAAAACATAAAAAGTAACTTCGCGTTCCTGGCGGCTTGGCGGTGAAGATCGTTTCCTGCTAAGGGGAAAAAAGATTGAACCGCGAAGGAAGAAAGAACGCGAAGAATGGAACGCGAAGAAAACCTTTTTATATTACTTCGCGTCCTTGGCGACTTGGCGGTAAATATCTTTTCCTGCGAGCAGAGAGGATATATGGGTTATTCTTTTTTCAAAATGTGGGTAATGATCGTGGCCCCGCTTCCACCGATATTTTGAGCCATCCCGATCCGCGCATCCGGCACCTGCGTTTCGGCGCATTGGCCCCGCAATTGCTGAACCACTTCCACGATCTGGTATACCCCGGTTGCGCCTACCGGATGGCCGCGCGCCTTGAGCCCGCCGCGGGTGGTAATGGGAATGCGGCCGCGGAGGCCGATCTCCTCCTCCAAGCCCAGGCGGACCCCCTGGCCTTGTTCCGCAAAGCCACAGGCCTCCAGGGAGAGGGCTGACATGATGGTGAAGGCATCGTGGAGCTCGAATACATCTATATCTTCCGTTGTTACGCCGGCCTGCCGGTAAGCCATTTGAGCGGATTGATAGGCTGCATTCAAAAAAAGCGGTTCGGCGCGATCATGGATGGCGATCGTATCCGTGGCAGCAGCCGAGGCAGCCACCAGGACATGACTTCCGCCATTCAAGCTATCCGCCGGAACGATATACACGGCCGCAGCGCCATCTCCGATCGGCGAGGCATCCAGCAAATTGATGGGGGTGGCAATCATGGCGGATTTTTCGAAATCCTCCAACGAGATTTTATGGCGCAAGCGGGCAAACGGGTTATGGACCGCATTGGCATGGGCATTGATGGCAAAAGGAGCGAAATCGACATGCTTCCAGCCGTATTCGTGCATATACCGGCGCATGATCAGGGCATTCAAACCGACGAAGGAGACGCCCATGTCCACCTCGTAGTCGGCATCTGCGGCGGTGGCGAGCGCGGCCGTCACCTCGTGAGGCGTGCGGTCGACCATCTTTTCGACGCCGACCACCAGGGCAGAATCCATCTCTCCGGAGGCCACCGCCATCAGGGCAGCCCTGAAAGCGGCCGAGCCGGAGGCGCAAGCAGCCTCGACTTTGACCGAATCTTTGCCCTTCAGCCCGGCCCAATCCGCCAGCAGGGCTCCCAGGTTGTTCTGGCTGTTAATGATGGCAGACATCATATTTCCGACAAAAAGCCCGTCCGCACTTTCACGCCCGGCGTCTCTTAGGGTGGCGATAATGGCATCGACGGCGATATCGCGCAAGGATTTTTCCCATTGTTCGTCGATGACAGTTTGGCCGATGCCCAGAATAGCGATTGGTCGCATAAATAACCTTTCCAGAAGAAACCTCAGAACGAAGGGTAACTGATATACGGATGATACAAGGAATACCTGTAAGATTTTACCTCAGAGGTCTATCAGAGGCTATCAAACGTTGGGATTCTGAAGCCAGAACCGGCATTCCTATGAGAGGTTTCTTAATCCAACTGAACCAGGCCTGTCCGGATGGCAAATTTTATCAATTCGGTCCGTGAATGGATATTCAACTTCTTCATAATTCGCTCACGGTGACGAGCAATCGTCTTATGGCTCAAATTCAGCAGGCGGCCGATCTCCTGGTTCGTGTCGCCATGGGCGACCATCTCCAATACCTGCCTTTCCCGTTGACTGAGAACGCTTAATCCCACCACTTTTCCTTCCCCGGTTTCGGCGGCTGAAGTCCCGCTGGAGTTATCGTTATGGGCCAGCCTTTGGTAATCTTCCAACAACCAGCGGGCCAGGGCCGGTTGAAGGTACACATTCCCTTCTGAGATGGTGTGGATGGCTTCCACCAATTCGTCCGCGGCAGCCTGCTTGGTTATATATCCGGAGGCCCCCGCCGCGATCATTTGCATAAAATACTGCTTATCGTCGTGAACGGTCAACGTCAGCACATGGCAATCCGGGCAAAGGTTGTGCAGCCGGCGGGTAGCCTCCATTCCATCCATGACCGGCATGGAGATATCCATGAGGATCACATCCGGATGGGTTTTCATGGCCAAATCAATGGCAAGTTCGCCATTGCCGGCTTCACCCACGGTTTCGAAATCGGCCTGAGTATCCAGGAACGTTCTCAGGCCCACCCTGACCACTTCATGATCATCCACGAGCAGCAAACGGATCTTCTTCATAGGACCTTTTTACAATATTAAATAATGGCGAGTTTGGGACGATCACTTCCACAGTAGTGCCGTTCCCCGAGCTTGACATAATGCTTAATCGTCCGCCGATCAATCCGACCCGCTCACGCATACCGGCGATACCCCAACCATGAGGCGGGGTAAGGGGTTTCTGTGGATCGAACCCGTCCCCTTTGTCCATTATTCTCAATACGATCTCATCGGGCCGAAAATCCATACTCACGGAGGCTTTTTTAACGTTGGCATGGCGGAGGACATTATTCAAAGCTTCCTGGGCCACCCGGAATAAGACCGTTTCAATGATCGCGTCGAGGCGGCGGCCTTGACCGTGGACCTCCAGGGAAACATCCAAACCCAGCCCGTTGTTACTGTCCTTCAGATAGTGAATGGCCGGGATCAATCCAAGGTCATCCAATTCTGCCGGGCGCAGATCGTGGACGAGGCGGTAAAGCCTCTGAGAGATTTGCCGGCTAAGGGTTTGCAGCCGGTCGACCAACCTGACGGCTTCCTTGTTTTTCGTAATATGGGTGCCGAGCGTTGCCAGGTCAAGAGAAAAAGCTGTCAGGACCTGGGAGGTCTCATCGTGGAGTTCACGGGCAATACGCGCCCGTTCTTCCTCCTGGGCTGTAACAGTATGCAAAAGTAACTCGTGGCGATACCGGTCACGCTCTTCGATCGCGTCCAAATGAGCCTTCAGCGCAATTTGGATCTGGCGCTGGCGCTCACGTTCCGCCAGTTGGGTAGCCCGGACCATTCCGAGTGTGATCAGAATGGCTGCTCCTGTCCGCACCATTTGAATGGGAAAACCGGTCCACTCTCTGAATACGACCGAATTAATGATATTCGCCGGAAACATCTTTACCTGGGGCACAAAGATTTGGGCCAGGCCATAGATCCCGAAACCAATTGCCGCCCCAGTCAGGTGGACAAGGAGGTGATGATGCTCTTCACCTTTGGAATTCACTGCCTGGAGCCGCAATTCAAAAGCTGCCAGAATTGCCCCAGGGACACCTAAAAGATAACGCGGAATGATCCCAATGAGATCACTCCATGTCTCCTCTCCCAAGGAAACGGCTCTTATTGCGCTGATCGAAATAAAGAGAATATATAGACTTAAAACGCTTACAACCAAAACGTCAATTCGATTAAATCCATGGGGCCGCAGGCGAAATGCCTGAATATCAAAAACGATCAAAAAGATAAATGAAATGGTTAGTAAAGAAACTCTCAGCCAGTAGAACCACGCCGGTAAGGGGGCATTGAAAGCCTCGGATTGGAGAAGATACGCATCCACCCATTCATGGGTCCCGTGCAATATTCCGAAAATCGCCAATGGAAGCAGGATCTTCGCATCGGCCAATGCCGAGAAATGGCCAGACTCCACTGCGAGAATAATCCCGAGTGTCAGAAAAGCAAATCCATATAAAAAAAATACAAGCAGGAGAACTAAATCAAATGAAGGAACAGGCATGTCCTCTCCATTGGGTATTTTACTCCACAACCCATGCGGCTTTTATGATTAAAAGTCATGACCGAAACATGACTTTTATACTGTCGTTTGACTTATTTTTCACTTGTCATTAATGTCCCTTTAATCTATGATTGGGTATACATACCCAATCAATGGGACTATTGCCCAATATTACATTGGGGTAAATTTCACAAGCGGGGTGGGCAACCCGTTCTCTGAAACTGAACGATCTTTTCGGCAGACGAGCGGTAATAAGGAGCAGAGATATGGTGAATAAGAAAAATCTGGTCATCGGCGGGATCCTCCTATTTGTGGCAATCCTGGCAGCGGGCTGCATCCCCAAATCAACGCCTACAGCCACTTCGGTTCCCACTCAACCGCCTGTGCCGGCCGCCTCAGTCCCGTTCTTCGAAGCCTGGTCGGGCTCGGCCCATGCGAAAAGCGATGCAGAAGCTTTTAACCATTGGAACGATGCCACCGCCAACCCGGATGGCGTTCCGGTGGCCTGCGCCAAGTGCCACACCAATACAGGCATCGTTAATTTCCTGAACGGATCGCCGGTAAACATTGCCATTCCAGGCGGAGTCATTTCCTGTACCACCTGCCATAATGAGGCTACAGCCTCCCTCACCAGCGTGCAGTTCCCCGGCACAGAGGCTCATCCAGGGGCAGTTCTGAACGGGCTAGGCGCCGAGGCAACCTGTATTGTGTGCCACGACGGCCGCGAGTCCAAGATCACCGTTGATGCTGCCACGGATAAGATGGACCCGGATACGGTCAATCCAAAACTGGGATTCATCAATCTACATTATTTTGCCGCGGCTGCCACGCAATATGGGGCCCAGGTTAATGGCGGATATGAATACGACGGCAAAATTTACGACATGAAATTCACTCATGTTGCCAGCATGGATACTTGCCAAAGCTGTCATGATCAGCACAGCTTGCAGGTTAAATTAACGACCTGCCAACAATGCCATGAGAACGTGAAAACGACGGAAGACCTTCTAAACATCCGCATGCAGGGATCAACCAAAGATTACAACGGCAACGGTAATGTGACCGAAGGTATTTTCTACGAGGTCCGCGGGATGCAGGATATCGAGCTGAAGGCCATCCAGGCCTACGCCAAGGATACGCTCAATGCTCCGATCGCCTACAGCGCAGATGCCTATCCTTATTTCTTTGCGGATAAGAATGCCAATGGCAAGGTGGATGAAGGGGAAGGCAAGTACATCTCCTGGACTCCCCGCCTCCTCAAGGCCGCTTACAACTACCAGATGTCGATCAAAGATCCGGGTGCGTTCGCCCATAACGCCAAGTACATCATCGAACTGTTATACGATTCCACCGCGGATTTGAATACCAAGTTGGCGACCCAGGTCGACCTGAGCAAGGCTTCGCGCGATGATGCGGCTCACTTTGCCGGCGATACCATGCCTTTCCGGGATTGGGATAGCACCGGAATGGTACCTGGCGGCTGCGTAAAATGCCATACTGCCACCGGCTTACCTGATTTTGTTGCCAACGGCGGCTCAATCGTGGTCACCAACAAGGGAGCCACGAACATCGTCGGGATGGGCGCGGCCCCGGCCAGTAACGGGTTTATGTGCACAACCTGCCATGATGAAACCAACTTCCCCGCCCGAATTTCGATCGCGGAAGTGACCATGCCCAGCGGCCTAAAGGTAACCTTCGGGGGCTACGATGCGGATAAAAAACCGATCCCAGACGATAACAATATCTGCATCTCCTGCCACCAGGGCCGCGAGTCCACCACCAGCCTGAACGTGCTGATTGGAAATAAAGACCCGGATACACTCGCAAAAGGGCTTAGTTTCAAAAACGTCCATTATCTTGCCGCCGGCGCCACCTTATTCGGGACCGAAGCAAAAGGCATGTACGAATTCAGCGGCCAAACCTATCTGGGAAAGAACAATCATCCCGGAGACGGCTCGCTGGCCAACTGCCTGGCCTGCCATGAGACCCATTCCGGGGAAGTAAAGATTGATACGTGCGCCGTCTGCCACACAGGCGTCACCGATCCAACCAAGATCCGTTACGTCAACGATCTGACCGACTGGAATGGCAACGGCAATGTGACCGAATCCATGGAAGAAGAAATTGCCGGTATGACTGACGACCTGTATGCGGCCATGCAGACATATGCGAAGGATACGGCCGGCAGCGCCATTATCTACTCAGCCGATAGCTATCCTTACTTCTTCGTGGATACCAACGGCAACGGCAAAGCCGAGCCGGATGAAATGACCAGCGCCAATAGTTATTCAGCCTGGACGCCCAAGCTCCTTATCGCCGCTTTCAACTACCAATACGCTCATAAGGATCCGGGCTTATTTGCCCACAATCCCAAATACGTGATCCAGGTTCTTTACGATACCCTACAGAATCTCGGTGCAGACGTCAGCAAGATGACCAGGCCATGAGGATTTTGTCAGCAGCATAGTTTTCGAGCGGGGGCAGAATCCTCTGCCCCCGCTTTGGTTCGAAAATAAGTATAGGACAGGAATATTGCTTATGACCATACCGAAATTTTTTTATATGAAAAATGGAGTGGATGATGGTCGGGAATAAGATCCGTTACCTGAAATACATTCTCATAGCAGCCGGAATTGTCCTGCTGGCGGTTGTCGTGGCAATATTGGCGATCCCTGCTTCGGCCTCACCTGCTGCCCTCCCCCAACAAAAACCCGATAACATCGCCTGCCTGTTTTGCCATGGCAAAGCCGGGTTGCAATTGCAACTGCCGAGCGGAGAAACACTATCGCTGACGATTGATAACGCCCATTTCAAGACTTCGGCTCACAGCAAGCTCGGCTGCACCGATTGCCACAGCAGCATTATCACTTTCCCGCACCCCGTTTTAAAGGCGCAAAGCTCCCGCGATGTTTCATTGGAGATGAGCGCGGCCTGCCAGAACTGCCACAAGGACCAATACACGCTGACATTGGACTCGGTCCATGCCAAACAACTGGCTGCAGGGAACAAGGATGCAGCCACCTGCGTCGATTGCCATAGTCCGCACTCTCAACCCGTCATAACCGATGCGAATAATGCCTTGCTGCCGGAGGCACGTTTGGAAATCCCCCAGACCTGCGCCCGTTGTCACAACGCCATCTACGAGCAATATAAACAAAGCGTCCATGGGGCTGCTCTCACCCAGGAGAATAATAAGGACGTTCCCACCTGCATCGACTGTCACGGCGTACATAATATTGGCGACCCGACCACCGCTTCTTTCCGGCTAAATTCTCCGCAGATTTGCGCGAAATGCCATACGGATCCCAATATCATGGATAAATACGGCATCTCCACCCAGGTAGTGAATACCTACGTGGCCGATTTTCACGGCACGACTGTTACCCTTTTCAATAAGACCTCGCCCGACCAGGTGACCAACAAGCCGGTCTGTTTTGACTGCCATGGGGTTCACGATATCAAGCCAGTGAACGATCCTGTCTCCGGTATCGCAATGAAGCAGAACTTGTTACTGGTCTGCCAACGCTGCCATACAAATGCAAATGCCAACTTCCCCAGCGCCTGGATGAGTCACTACATCCCCAGCCCGACCCATTTCCCAATCGTTTATTACGTCAACGTTTTTTACAAGATCTTTATCCCTACAGTGATCGGCGGGATGTTGATTTTTGTCATCAGTGATATCGTGCGGCGGCTCATTAATCGCCGCAAAGGAGCCAAGCTAGCATGAGCGAAACTGAAGTGAAACCCAGGCCAAAAAAGGTCGCTGCCAGGCGGGTAAGACTCTATGAGCGATTCCATTGGGCTCAGCGGATTGCGCATGCCCTTTTGGTGATCTCTTTTTCCATGCTTGCGATCACCGGCCTGCCCCAGAAATATGCCATGACCGGATGGGCTCAATGGATGATCGGCTTGTTCGGCGGCATCGAGATGACCCGCAAGATCCACCATGCGTTTGCCCTGATATTAATGCTGCTGATGGTCTATCATGCCGTGGATATCGGTTATAAGGTTTTTGTAAAACATGTCCGTTTGAGTATGCTGCCGGGCGTCAAAGATATCAAGGATGCCTTTCAGGCATTTGTTTACAATATCGGCCTCTCTAAGAAACGCCCCCAGATGGGCCGCTACACCTTTGAAGAGAAAGCCGAATATTGGGCGCTGATCTGGGGAACGGTCATGATGGCCCTGACCGGCTTTATGATGTGGAATCCCATCACAACCGCCAGGCTCCTACCCGGCGAGATCATCCCGGCTTCCAAGGCAGCCCATGGAGGCGAGGCCCTGCTGGCGGTCATGGCGATCGTAGTTTGGCACATGTACGGAGTCCATTTCAAGCGTTTTAACAAGGCCATGTTTACCGGCAAACAAACCGAAGAGGAAATGCTCCACGAACATCCATTGGAACTGGCCGATATCAAAGCCGGTCTTGCCGAACGTCCGCTGGAACCTAAAAAATTAAGCCGGCGCCGCTCCATTTACTGGCCGGTTGCAGCGGTCCTTTCGGCCGGCATGCTCTTTGGCATCTACGGCTTTATCAATGGAGAAAAAACAGCCATTGATACAGTCCTGCCCATTTCCAACCCGGTGCCCATCTATATGCCCCAAACACCCACACCCGCGCCCACAAAAGCTCCGGTGCCGGAGGGCCCGCTGACCTGGGATGGCTCCATCGGTGGAATGCTGACCGCTAAATGCAGCACCTGCCATGCGCCCGGACTGGCTAACAAGGGATTGGACCTGACCAGTTACGCTACGGCGATGAAGGGTAGCTCGACCGGAGCGGTGATCGTTGCGGGAGACGCAGCCGGTAGTTTACTATTGAAGATCCAGACGACCGGCGGCCATCCGGGCCAGTTGAGCCAGGCAGAAATTATCCAGATCAAGGCTTGGATATTGGCCGGAGTTCCGGAAAAGTAACAGAATTCAGGCAAACTTTTGTAGTCGAAAGGGAACGACTCTATAAAAATCAGGCCGCCCAAAAGAGCGGCCTGATTTTTGTATAGAGTATCTATCCGAAAATTCTGGAAAGGTTCTTTTTTTGAGTGTATGCGGCTCCGCCGCACACACTCAAAAAATGACGTTCCTCTATTTTTAGGATAGATTATTATTAAGCGTGGGATTGAAGTGGAACTTTGGCAGTCTTTTTAACTGTCACGGCCTGAGCGGCTTTCTTCCCATGGTCGATTACTTTTAGATACCGCACTCCAAGAGAAAAGGAAAGCAGACCGAAACTGACGATCCCCGCCCCTGCCAGTATCTCCACCAGTGACGGGAAATAAGAGGTGTAGGTAATGGCGGGGTCTCCTGGCAAATAGGAGAGGACCACCATTAAACCGGATATGTTCGTATCCCAGCGGTAGGCCGCCACTCCACCCACCACCAGCAGCAAGGCCAGCATCCGCCAGACGGGGCGCGCCCGCATGGGCTTGTTGATCAATATTACCGCCGGCAGCACGATCCCAAGCAGGATCTCCCCCACCCAGAAATTAAATGATAAAGGTCCGCCGGTGAGCAGGCCCAGGCCTTCCGTCCGGCCGGGTTGGTAGGTGTAAGTCATCGACAAGGCATCCCAGAAACGAAAATAGCAGTACGCCACCAGGATCCAACCGATGATTTGGGAGACCTTGTTCAAGATCTTATCATCCACATTTGCACGAGGGGTCAGCCGGGCCGACACCATCGAAGCGAAGACGGTCAAAGCCATTCCGCTTGCCACCGCGGAAATAATGAACAGGACCGATATATCCGGCCGGTACCAGAGTGGGCGGGCTTTGAGAACACCATAGAGCGCGCCGAGGGAGGATTGGTGCAGGAGGGAGAGTCCCAATCCGGCCAGGGCAAGATAAGGCGCATAATGATGGACATGGGATAGTTTTTCAGCCAGTTTGGGCATGCGGGCGCGCAGCAGGCTGAAATTTGCGAAGATGGGCAGCGTTTCCAGCAGCAAGACCGCCAGGTAGAGCGTCACGCACATGGTGACTTCCCATAGGAGCGAATGCCTGTTCCAATACACCATGGAATGCCAGAACCGGTCGGGCCGGCCGATATCGAGCATCAGCGAGAGCAGAGCCATGGAATAGCCAAGCAACCCGATGAAGGTGGCCGTCCGTGCGACCGATTCATACTGTTTCAGGCCCAGCAGATATACCACCGCACACAGGCTGAACGCGCCCGCGCTGATGGCAATGGAAGTCAGGTCGAGGGTGATCCATAATCCCCACGGGACCAGGTCGGTCAGGTTGGTGACCGAAAGCCCTTCCCGGAATACTCTAAAGGCGGCATAGAGGCCTCCCGCCAAAAGGATGGACAGGAGAGCAATCCAAATCATCCAGGGCGTGATCTTTAATCGTTTGGTTTTCATGAGGGCGCCTCCTCAGTGGCCGGCAGATAATAGACCCGCGGGGACGTGCCCAGGTCTTCCCGCAGGCGATAGGAGACCCGGCCGCGCAGGAGTTTGCTCACGTTCGACTCTGGATCGTTCAGGTCTCCAAATTGACGGGCTCCCACGGGCAGACGACCACGCAGGCGGGAGTAGCCTCCGCGTCCACACCGGGAGTCAGGCCCAGGCTCAGGCCGCGGTCGATGCGTTGATAACAGAAAGCGCACTTCTCCACCACCCCGCGAGGCCGGCGCTTCACTTCCGGTTGTCCCCATTCTGGCACGGAGGGATTGGGCGCTTCGAAGGCTTTCCAATTGAAGGAGCGGGCTCCATACGGGCAAGCCACTTCGCAATAGCGGCAGCCGATGCAGCGATCATAGTCCATCATTACGATCCCATCCGAGCGGTAAGAACTGGCACCCACCGGGCATACGTCCACGCAGGGAGCATGGGCGCACTGCATACAGGGGCGGGCCATATAAACGTCCTGCGCCCCCACCATGCCCGTCTTGGTAACAACATTCCAGGATATATCCGGAGATACGTCGTTATTGGCCCGGCAGGCCAGGGTGCAATATCCGCAGCCGGTGCATTTGGCCTGATCGATGACCATGGCCCATTTCCTCTTACCCCCTGGGACCGGTTCGGAGGCGCCCGCCCGGTGGATGAGCTGCGACCCGGCCACGACGGTGACGCCGACTGCCGTCAACTTTAGGAAACCACGCCGGCTGAGTTTTTTGGCGCTCATTTCTTAAAGCCTTTCTTACCGTTCAAATTATTGTAGGTTTTTTCGAGCCAGGGCTGTAAAACCATGCCGCCTGCCAACCCCAGGAGGCCCGCCAGGACGGAAAATCCGAATGGTCCCACCGGCGCCGGGCTGCTGAGGAGAGTCGGCATGGGGGTGGCAACCGGCTTATCCCCCGCGACCGGGGCGGTATCAGACACGGCCAGGCTGGCCTCGACGCTTTTTTCATGCATCTGATCCGAATGGCAGGAAGTGCAGGTGGCCAGGCTGGCCGTAAAACTATGGTCCGGCATGGCATGCACATCCTGATCGCCATTTTCGAAATGGCGCAGGTGGCAATCCACGCAGCTGACCCCGGCCTGGTTATGGGTGGAATAGGGGAAATCCATGGATACTTCGCTGTGGCAATTAATGCAAAGACCCGAGGGGCCGGCGGTCTCCATTCCTTTTACAGTTTTCAAGGCGGCCGTATGTGGATCATGGCAGACAGAGCAGGTCATCGCGACCTGGTAATGGGTACTGCTCTGCCATTCCTGCAGGCCAAAGCGGGCATCGCTGTGGCAGCGGGCGCACAGGTCGTTGGAGCGGTCGACCGGGACCGGGTTCTTGGCAGGCTCAAAGGAATGCTGCGCCGGGATGGGGTTATGGCAGGCTTCGCAGGAAACGGAGTCTTTTTGGAGATTCCGGTTGCAGGATCATAGCCGGTTGAATGGCAGACCAGGCAGGCGCCCGGCTTGCCCTGGTCGGTCCACATTTCGACGAATTTGGTATCGCTCATGGAATGCCCGTGCGCGCCGTTGGACCAGGCAGTGGAAAATGTAGGATGGCACATGTAACAGTCCACTTGCGTTTGAAGTTGAGGCTGTTCCATGGTCACTGGTGAGCTTGGACCTGCCTTGGCCTGGGCCAGAAAATAAGTCAGCCCGGCCAGGAACAAGGCTGCGGCTATGGATATCAGGAAGCGTTTCAGGTTTTTCATCAGTCCATTTCCTCCAACAAAAGGATCAGGCTTTGACCTGCATCGGCGCCCGGCGGAATACCTTGCATTCCAGGCATGTTTCCTTCATTACACCCTCATGGGTCCGGAAAACGTGCCAGCAAGGGATATTTGGTTGTGCAGCCGCCGGGCAATCCTTTTTCATCTCTTCGGTGCAGCCCTTGATATCCCAACAGCGTTTGCCTGAAGGGACCACGGGCAGTGCCAGGGCTTCCTTTTGCCAATGCTGGTCGAGTTTGTAAAGAACCACCAGCACCAGCGCCGTGGCAATAATGGGAATACCCACACGGAGCAGAAAACCGAGAACAAGCGTAATGGCTACATCCATCAGGCGCCTCCGGCTGGTTTCCTTTTGAGGTCGCGGTGACGCACGATCTCACTCATCGAGAACAAAACGATCACGGGAATGCCCAACCTTATAAAAATGAAACCCACGAACATCCATATATCCTTCATGGAAACCTTCCTTTCCCTTTGTATTCTTTTTCACTATCAGTGTATCCATTTGGGATGCCCTCTTCAATCCGGTAGGCGCATAATCTTTTTTATGGGAGAAATATCCCATGAAAAGAGACTTGTACAACCTCCAAATACTGTGCCCTTCCCATAAGGTTTATTCTGGATTGGGGAGAACGTTGGGTTGACCACCCTAAAAAAGAACGCCTGCTCTTATTTTGGCAGGCGTTCGTGAACTTTTGTTCCAAAGATTGAAAAAATATAGCCACCTACACTTTGGCATTTAATTTCTCTGGAGTGCAGGGCTTCGCGTAGCACCCTGTGGGCATACCCCTGGAGTGGAACGTAAGGGGTCAGCCTGCTCAGGCCGGCTACGCATAGCGCCTTGTGGGTCGCAAGGAGACTTGTCGTGTAGCTGGGTCGAGGAATGAGTCGGATATCGCCAACTTGAGATTAAATCCCCTCAGATATATTATGAGACCTCTTAACCAGCCAAAGCGGGCTGAAGCCCGCACTCCTATAGGTTGATTTACCAAACTGTGAAGTGATCTGAAAAAGAATATTTAGAAAATAGCCGAAAATTCCCGGGAAGCTCGTTTTATGAGTATAACCTCAGGGCTTGATGATGCCCTTGCGGATGGCGTAGCGCACCAATTCCGCCCGGGAGTGCAGACCCAGCTTTTGCATGATATTTTCGCGATGGCGGGCCACTGTCTTGGCGCTGATGACCAGGGCAGCCGCGATCTCAGGATTGCTGACGCCTTCGGCAAGATAGCGCAGGACCTCCTGTTCACGCCCGGTCAATCCGTCCAGGATATTACTGCCTTCGTTGGGCCTTTCCTGGGCCAGGAAATCCTTGACCAATAATTTTGCCATGGACGGATAGAGATAGACCTCCCCCACCGCCGCCGCCCGGATGGCGGTTAAAAGTTCCTCCGGGGCAGCCCGCTTGGGCACATATCCGCCCGCGCCGGCCTCCAGCATTTTAAAGAAATATTCTTCATCTTCATGAATGGTCAGGGCCACTACCGCGACTTCGGGATTGGCCTGCTTGATCAATTTGGTGGCATCAATGCCGGAGAGGTCCGGCAGGCCTATATCCATCAAAACCACGGTGGGATTGAATTTTTTGACAGCCTCCAACGCTTCGGCAGCCGTGCCGGCATCGGCGACAATTTCCACATCGCTTTCATTGCCGAGGAGCATCCTCAGTCCCGAACGAACCACCTGGTGATCGTCAACCAATAATAGCCGGATCTTCATTGCTCTCCTCCTGCTGATAAGGGACGGATACTTCCACTGTAGTACCTTCGCCGGGCTTCGAGAAGACATCCAGCTTGCCTCCCAGCAAGGAGGCCCGTTTCTTGCATACCGCGTAATCCCCATGGAACCCGGGCGCCGGATTCAACCGAACCGGGGGTGAACCCCTGCCCATCATCGGAAATACGGGCTTGCAGTTCCCTGGGGGAATAGGTCAAGGAAATGCGGACCGTGCGGGCGTGCGCATGTTTGACTACATTTGTCAGGGCTTCCTGGAAGATCCGGAAAAGGGCAGTCTTGACCGGCGAGGCGACCTCCGGCTCATTTCCCTGGATCTCAACCTGTACATCTAATTTTGTCCGTTCCTGGACATTGCCGGCATACCAACGCAAGGCGGAGGAAAGCCCCAAATCATCCAGGTGGGAAGGCCGCAGGTCGGCGATCAACCGCTGCAACTCATTCAGGGAGTGGTCCGTCAAAGCTTCCAACTGGTGCAGGTTCTCCCTGGTTCTTTCCTGCTTTGAGTTCTTTACCCCGCCTTCCAGGCTTCGCAGACCCATCCCAATGGCTGTGAGGGCCTGGCCGGTCTCGTCATGGAGCTCACGGGCGATCCGCTGGCGTTCGGATTCCTGGGCCGACACAATCCGCTTGTATAACTCGCCTTTTAAAGCCTCCCGTTGTTCCAATTCCTAAGGCGGGCCTCCTGCAAATTACTGATATGGCGGTCCAATTCAACCTGGAAAGCTCTCAAGAAACGGATGACAAAAAAGGCGGCCACGACTGCCATCAGGGCTCGAAAGGCCTGTATCGGTACGCCAAAAAGCTGGCTAAACAATTCCTGGTTGATCCAGTTGGAGGGCGGCAGAGGCGATTTTTGAGTGAACAATTGCCCGACCAATCCATACCAGCCAAAGGCCACGGCAGCCCATAATGCATCCCGCCCGAACGAAACCAGTCCTGCCCGGCGGAAGATGCGCTGCTGCACCACCAGGCCCACCGCCGCAAAAACTGCCGCCGGAATAGCCAATGAATAGCGGGTCCAGGTATCGGCCACACTCCACAGGTCAGGGATGGCATAATGTTGGCGCAAGATCAACAGGCCAAAAACCCAGATGGTTTCCAGGCCGAGCGGAACCAGAAGGGTCAGCCTCCACCCGTTTGGAGAAACGGCCATGAGATAGCTGCCAAAAGCAGCCAATGAGACAAAGGAAAATGCCAGCATCGCCAGCCTCAGGCCGATCAGCCAGCCCGGGAAGGAATAACCTCCGAAATCCGCAACAGCCTGGTACATTTCGAGCCATTCATTGGCGGCATGGATCAGGCCAAAGGCAGCCAGGGGACGGAGGGCCCGCCGCAGGCGCGCATCCGAAGACCGCCCCCCCTCCAGCATGACCAGTAGCCCCATGCTAAAGAAGGCTAATCCGTAAAAAAAGTAAATCGGTATGATCGAGGGTATATTCAAGTGGGAAATGGCCTTAAGCCAGTGGGAAGATCAACGTTGGGGAAAATTCTTTATTAAATTTTACCTCGTTATCAAGGTTCAGTTATCATTTTTCAGTTAGCAGTTATCAGTGGTCAGTGAACGGTGAACAGTGGAGTGCAGGCTTGCGAGCCCCGTGGGTAAGCCTGCTATTATGCACGACGAATACCTTTCGGAAAGGAGGCTTCATGACCAAAGTCTTAATTCAACCCTTCGGGATGTATTTCCCGGCTTTTCCGGGATGTATATCTCGGCTTTTTCGAGGCGAGGGCCATCTGGAAGCAATTTGACCAGTTCAATTCATAGAGCCGATACTAAGAATTCCGGCCGACTGATGCGGTAGCGGCGCATTTCCATGCCGAAATAGACTTTGTTGTCGATAAAGCGCAGGCCGGATTTTTCCAGCACACGGATGGAGGCCATGTTTTCGGGATGGACCAATCCAATGATGCTTTCCAATTTTGCCGTCCGAAAACCGAAGGATACGGCCGCCTGGGCTGCCTCGGTGGCGTACCCTTTTCCCCACTCCGAGTGACTGAGCAGGTAACCCACTTCGGTCTCGTCTGTGTCGGTCAGGTATTCCAACCCGTTCCAGCCGATCAACCGGTTTTCACCGGCAATCTCCACGGCCCATTGACCGTAGCCGTATTTCTCCCAATTGGAAAGGTGGTGAGCGATAAATCGGTGCGCTTTTTCCAGCGAGGGCGGAGTGGAGGGAGGAAAGTATTTAAAGATCGGCCTCTTCCTGCATGATTTCCAGCAGGGAGGCTGCATCGTCCAGCCGCCAGGGTCGCAGGCATAAATGGAGTGTGTTGAGTGTAGGCGATTTCATTTCAATCAAGACCGGTCTCTCTTTTTCCTGTTTCTATTCGCGGTTGGAATAGCGGCGGCCCTTCCAGGTGACACCCTGGCCAGAGAGGACTTTCCAGGCTGAAGCCACCATCATGGCGGCAAATATCCCGGCTCCCAGGGGGGTAAAGATGGCATAAGCGATGGAAACATCCATTCCCCGCAGGGCCAAAGCCCTCCAAAAGACCAGGTAAGCCCACAGGAGTAACGGCTCAACCCCAACGATCAGCGCGAAGGTCCCGCCTCCGCGCAACCCACCATAAAAGACCTCCGATCAACCAGACCGGCAGGATGACCGCTGCGAAGAAGGAGACAAAAGCGCCAAACGCTCCCAGGAGTAGCAAGCCGGGGCGGTCCTTCAACCCCAGGAAAATATTTTTCGTCCAGCCTTCCCACATCTCCGCCAGGCTGGTGTACATGCGGGTGCTGGCGACCGCCCGCCCATCCGCCACCACCAGGCGGTACCCGGCCTGCTTCACCAGGATGGCCAAATCGCGGTCCTCTACAATGGAAGTCTTTAATGGCGGCATGGCCGCCGAGGGCCTGGTAGACATTCTTCTTGATAAAGATGAACTGGCCATTCGCAATGGCATCCGGCCGGGAGGGGTCGTTGACCTTGCGAGGCGTAAACCCGACCGACAGAGCCGTGAATACCAGCGGCAGGATGACCTTCTCCCAAAAGGATCCCAACTCCTGGCGGGTGAAAATGGTGAACATATCCGCGGATTGTGCCTGCGCGGCTGCATAGACGGAGGCAAGGGCATCGGCTGAGGTGAATGTATCCGCATCCACAAAGCAGAACCAATCCCCCTTGGCGGCTTGAGAGGCTTGATGGAGGGCGTGCGGTTTCCCGGCCCATCCGGGCGGCAGCTCCTGGCCGCGAATAATCTGAAGGCGCGCCTCCCGCCGGGCGATCTCATCCAGGATGGAAGGAGTGAGATCGGTCGAGCGGTCATCCAGAACGATCAGCTCGAAATTTGGCCAGGTCTGGGCCAGCAGGGACTCGATGCAGCGGCGGATGTTACGCTCTTCATTGCGAGCCGGCACCAGGATTGAAATGAAAGGGGATTCGGTGGGAGGAGCCGCCACCGGCCGGACGATCACATCCAGCCAGTGCTGGTTATGCAGCACGGTGATGATGAGGATGCCCAGTAATACAGAAGATGGTTGAAATGATCAAGAATAGCATGCTATTCAGTGGGTCGGATCTTTATGCGCTTCTATCAGATATTTCCTGGCAGTGAAGATCAAGCCGCCTCCGACTTCTAAACGGCGTTGTAAGTCAAGCAGGTGCTCCAGGTGTAAGTCCACCGAAAAGCCATCTAACCAGCCAGGGGACGGCCTTCAAATAGTAGACGATGGCGCCCACGTCAGTGAAGGCTAGCTGCCCGCTCCATTCCCGCGTATCGACAATGGTCAGGCCGGCAGCCTTCAATTGGGGCAGGTACTTGGCGGGAGTGGAAGTGGGCCAGGGAGGCATGGCGCCAAACTCGGCGATCAGATCTTCGGCCCAAAGACCATGGATCTGCTGGGTCAGGAAGGTCCCGCCCTTTGCCAGGGTGCGCCCCACCTCGCCGGCGTTGAGACCGGAATGCCGGTTCAGGATGAGGTCGAACTCGCCCTCGGCGAAAGGCATGGGGCCGTCATCCGCCAGGCGGACATCGGAGACCTTCACCCCATAAGGAGACAGGCGTTCGGTCGCAAGCTTGATGTTGGGCGGATAATCTTCGGTGGCGACCACCTTCGGAGGCCAATGCTCCCGCAATTTGAGCAAGCGCTCGCCCCCGCCGGTACCCATGTCGAGCGCGGATTTTGATCCATCCATCAGTTCGGCAGCCCGGGTGGTATAGGACCAGGGCGCCTGGTCCTCGAGCATGCGCCCATCCAGGTGGGAAAAATCCCAGCCGGTGAAGGGCTCCTGTTCTTCGCGTTTCCAGTCTTCAGTAAGTTTTGTTTTATCCATTGTCACTCAATTAGATATCAATCATGGACGGGCTGATTTTGCCCTCAAAAAGGAACAGGCCGATTCGAGCGCCGAACCAGCCTTCATTTTCGCCAACTCGCGGATACAGGCGCTTGAGTTCTGCCAGAGTTTCAGGATCGAGGCCATCCAGGTCTGCCCGGGCGACCGAACTTCTCAATTCGGAATCGAGCGCGACAAACTTATGATCGTTGTCCGCCCGAAAGAAAACGCCGCAAATATACGCCTCGAGTATATCCCCGGGCTGAGGCTTTTGGCAGGTGATCAGGAGGATATCGAAGTGCGGTTCCGGCGGCGTGCCAGAGCCGCCAATCCAACCATAGGCGCCGCTGAAGCCGCGTTCATAAGTAAGAGACAGCATGGTCATGCGTGAAAAAGTGCCGCTGACCGGGTCGTACTTCAGCCGGTAGGGTTCCTGGGACGGCTGCTCGACAACCACCCACACTTTCTCGGGAAAGTCAGGATGGAGGTTCAAGGTGTTGATTTGGTCCCGCATGATTCTCCTCCTATCCGCAGGCTAAAAAGCATGCAGCGTGCTTAGGTAAGGCTGTTCTTTACTATCTGGCCTACAGGGTGCTTCACGAAGACGATGACGCTGCTGGCAGTAAATTGGAGTGCAGGCTTTAGCCTGCCAGTCCAGAAGCGCAAAGCAACAACCACGGGAATGCAATATCTCCTGATATTGCGCCTCTGCCGCTCAATGTCTGACCCACAGGGCGCTCCCACTCCGTTTCACTTCGGGGTGCTACGCGACCGCGAAGACGTAGACCCCTTGGCTGCTTTCTGACACATTGCGTATAAGGACCAGCAGGCTGAAGCCTGCACTCCAATATCTGGCCCACAGGGTGCAAAGTACACGAAGATATTGAACTCCCCGCCTCCTTCAGGATGGTTTCGAGACGAGATTCTTTTTGGACAACTCGATCTCGCCGACGATGCCGTTCCAGCCGGTCTTTTTACTCCGCCGGACCGGGGCGGTGATGACCAGCAGTTGAGCCGGTTCCTTGCTGCGGACGGTGTAGCCGTGCTCGATCCCATGCGGCAGGAAGACGAACCCGCCTTTCTTTACCTCGAAACTCTCGTTTCCGCACCGAAATGTAAGCGCGCCTGAAAGGACGTAGAACATCTCATCTTCGGTTTTGTGGGTATGCGGATCGGGCTCCTCCCCTTTTTTGGCGGTATATTCCATGACCGCCGCGCTGCGGCCGGCTTTGGCTTCACTGGCTTTGACGACATAATCGATATCGGATCGGTAGACCCAGCCGTCGGCTGGATTTAATGCATAAGGTTTGGTTTTTCCATTGGTTGAACTCATGGTTGCCTCCTGGTACGGATAAAGGGATGGATTTAACACTAAATAGGACTGAACTTGTATTAATTTATACTACAAAAATATCGCAATTGAAAATTTTATAACCGGTTTCTTATGCAGCAGCCGACCTTTGGCGAAATGCCAGCGCCTGTTTGAAGTTATCGGTGCATACGCGGGGAATTTTATAACGCATCACTGCATCGAGAGCCTCATTGTCATTCACGTCCCATGCATGGATCTCGAGGCCCGCCTGTCGAAGCCCTGTTACCACTTCATTCGATAATTGGGTCGGGTGCAAATGGACAGCCCGCGCATGCGCCACGCGGGAACCATGTAGGGCCTGATACTCAACCACATCCAGTTTCATCCAGCTTTCAGTACGGGGATACAGATAGTCCACCGCGATCCCAGGACATATTTTAAGAACGGTCAGCAATAAAGCCGGCTCGTAACATGTGACCTCGATGGAATCCCATAACTGCTTAAAGTCGAGCAGCGCCTTGCCTATTTCCTCCGGAGCTTCAGGTTCCGGCCCTTGCATATGTATTTCAACTCCAATCCTGCCTCCAATGACATCCAGGATCTCTGGGAGAGTCGAAATACGGCCTGGCGACGCTTCGGGATCGGTTTTACAAAATACCTTCACATCCCGGAGTTGTTCCAACGTGCAATTGAAAATCGCCCCGGATGCCGAAGTATTTGTTTCAAGGTAATAATAGTGATAAACCACCGGCACTTTGTCGGCCGTCAGGCGCACATCCATCTCAACCACATCCGCGCCCAGTTCGATGGCCCGCTCGAACGAAGCCAGCGTGTTTTCAGGAGCTTCTGTGGCTATCCCCCGATGAGCGACAATTTCAAAGAGATCATTGGTTTTGTGCATATTAGAACCCCAGACTGCCTGGCCAGCCCAACCGGAACAGGTTATCACCCATGCTATCTCAATAAATGAATTGGAAAGGCTCGGATTCATTATAGCATGAGGGCTTTATTACGCAGGATGTCCTAAAGTTCAAAATCTTTCCGGGTCCCATCCTCCGGTCAACGGACGGTTTCCTGTTTACACAAAGTATATGTTGTATGCTTTACTAAAGTCGGGAAGAACGCTATCCTCGCAATAGTATAAAAAACTGTAACTCCTTCCGCGGGGCCTTCCCATATATCCCCGAAAGGTTCTTCCTGGAGGGGATGTATCCCCAATAATGTTTTTTGTTGCAACAAATTGAAAAAATTCGCCTTAAAACGCAATTTTCCTGAGCTATTTGGGCCGATTTCCCGCGGAACAATTCTGCTCGCAACTCGATACCTTCGGAAAATTATCATTTGGAATAGCCCGAAACGATTAAAACCGTTCAAATTATGCGATTAACCGGGTTTTCCTGATCACTGATCACTAATAACTGATCACTTTCTCTTTTTGTTCCTCGTTGAATTGTAATGACAGTCCCTCGGAAACCGCATTCTCTCTACGGAGCGTTCTGGAAGCTGATCCGTCCCTCTCGGACTGTCAGACGTAGAGAAAGGCCAGTCACCTAATGTTTTTCTTATTTATTCAAGGCGAAGGAGGAGTAAAATAGGATTTCCGCCATTGGTAAATGGTCAACGTGTCTTCATCGACGGAACCTCGCGTCGATCATCCTGTTTGTTGGAAAAAACGGTTTTCTTTTGTTGATCTCATGAAATATCTTATCCGTTTACGCCGCTACCTCAACCCATACCGGGGGCAGCTCCTGCTCAACCTGTTCCTTCTCCTGACGGTCACCGGCCTCTCCCTGGTGGTGCCGCAAATCATTCAGCAGGTCATCGACCAGGGTCTGAAGACCGGCGCGGCCGCCTTCCTGGTCCGTTCGGCGCTGCTGCTGTGGGGATCGGCCTGATGACCGCCGTCCTCAACCTGGGCCAGCGCTACGTGACTGAGTGGATTTCCGCCCACGTGGGTTATGACCTGCGCAACAGTATGTACGACCGCATCCAGTACCTGCCCTTCACCTATCATGACCACACCACCACGGGACAGTTGATCAACCGATGCATTGAGGATGTGCGCTCGGTGCAGGTCTTCGCGGGCGAGAGCATCATCGAGATCGTCCAATTGGGGATCCTGGCCCTGGGCGTGGTGGCCATCCTTTTCATCCGCAACCCCTTCATGGCGCTGGTCAGCCTGCTGCCGCTCATCCCCATGGTCATGATGACGACGGATTTCGGCAACCGGATCACCCGCCTTTTCTACGACGTGGATAATACCCTGGGCGACCTATCCGCCCGGCTGCAGGAAAACGTCAGCGGTGTGCAGGTGGTGCGCGCCTTCGCCCGCGAGCCGCATGAGATCGCCCAATTCGACACGATCAACAAGAACTTTTTCAAGGCCCGCTTACAAGTCAACCGCGAATGGGCCAAAGTCATGCCCACCACGAACCTGTTGATCACGATGGGGACCATCCTCATCCTGATGGTCGGCGGGCCGATGGTCCTGCAGGGGAAGCTGACCGTGGGAGAGTTGGTGGCCTTCAACGCTTATTTACTGATGCTTTCAGGCCCGGTGCAGCAGCTCTCGTGGCTGGTCAACACCGCCGGTGAGGCCGAGGCGGGGGCTCAGCGCATTCTCGAGATCCTCGAGCATGAGCCGGAGATCCAGTCTTCAACGGATGCGACGGTTTTGCCGACTATCAAAGGAAGGGTGGAGTTCCGCTCCGTTTCTCTGCGCTACCAGGATGAGAAGCTGGATGCGCTCACAGACATCGATCTGACGGTCGAACCGAACCGGCTGGTGGCCCTCATCGGGCAGACCGGCTCGGGCAAGACCTCCCTGGTGAATTTGATCCCGCGCTTCTATGACGTCAGTGAAGGGGCAGTTTTGGTGGACGGTGTGGATGTACGGCAAGCTGACCTGGTATCCCTGCGGCGGCAGATCGGTATCGTCCTGCAGACTTCGCTGCTTTTCTCGGATACCATCCGGGAGAATATCGGCTATGGACGCCCGGATGCCACCGACGAAGAGATCTTTGCCGCCGCCCGGGCCGCCCAGGCCCATGATTTCATCGTGAAATTCCCGGATGGCTATGGCACGCTGGTCGGTGAGCGGGGTGTGACCCTCTCCGGGGGGCAGCGCCAGCGTATCGCCATCGCCCGGGCGCTGCTGATGAACCCGCGCATCCTGATCCTGGACGATTCCACCTCTTCGGTGGATACGCAGACCGAGAAGCTCATCCAGGAAGCCCTCGACCGCCTGATGGAAGGCCGGACCACCTTCGTGATCGCCCACCGGCTGGCAACCGTCCGGCGGGCCGACTTGATCCTGGTAATGGAAGGCGGACGCATCGTCCAACGCGGCCGCCATGCTGACTTGTTGGCACAGGAGGGTTTATACCGGGAGATCCACGACCTGCAACTTTTGCAGTTGGATGGACACCTGGAAGATGAATTGGAGAAACCCCGGAAGAAGAAGACCTGCTCGAGGAACCACCTTCCGACCGGTCGCTTTCCTGAATACAGAATCTGCATGGAATCGTCCCTGCAAGTATTGGTAAGCCTGCGGGACGGTAAGAAACAAGAGATTTATGGCTGAAACGATTATTCCACCCCTTATGTGACCCAATCCGAGGAGATATACGACCAGGGCATCAACCCGCAGAATACCCGCCGGCTGATCAAGTTCGTCCGCCCATATACGGGCCGGCTGATCCTGGCGGCGTTCCTGATGCTGGCGGCCTCGGCGGCAGCCGTGGCGCAGCCCTACCTGGTGGGGGTCGTCATCGATAAGGGCCTGGGGGCCGGCAACCAGCTCGTCCTGCGGAATACACTGCTGGAATTGCTAGGGGTGAGCATTGTTACCTGGACCGGCACCCTCTTCCGGATAAACATCATGACCGCAGTGGCGATGGGGATCATATACGACCTGCGCAAGAGTCTGTTCGCCCATTTGCAGAAACTGTCGCTCGGCTTTTACAGCCGTTACTCGGTGGGGCGGGTCATCACCCGGGCCATCAACGACGTGGAAACCCTGCGGGATTTCCTGACCTGGGCCGTGCTGGCGATCACCAGGGATATTTTCACCCTGGCTCTGATCATCTTCATCATGCTGAAGATGGACGTGCGCCTGGCCCTGCTTGACCTTCACCGTTCTGCCGGTGATGGTGGTGATCACCATCGTTCTGCGGAGGGCTTCCCGGGCGGCCTACCGTAAAGTCAGGGCAGCCGTCTCATGGGTAAACTCCGTCCTGGCGGAGAACGTCAACGGTGTGCGGGTGGTGCAGGCCTTCTCCCGCAACAAACGCAACTTCGAGCACTTCCGGGATTACGTTAACCGCTATTACCTGCAGCGCGCTATTGCCACGGCCCGCATTTCCTCCCTCTTCAGCCCGAGTGTGGACCTGCTCGGCGCCATCGCGACCGGCCTGGTGGTCTGGCTGGGAGGCACGGCCGTTCTGGGAGCCCACATCACACCGGGTGTACTGGTGGCCTTCATTCTTTATATTGACCGGTTCTTCGATCCGATCCGGGACCTGAGCCGGCGGTACGACGCCATGCAGTCCACCCTGATCGGCTGGGAGCGGATCATGGGGCTGCTGGATACACCGGTCGAGATCCAGGACGCGCCCGGGGCAACTCCCCTGCCGGTGATATCCGGTGGAGTGGATTTCGAGCACGTCTCCTTCAACTATTCGGACGACCCGACCCCCGTGCTGGAAGATATCGACCTGCACATTCGCCCGGGCGAGACCATCGCCCTGGTCGGCGAGACCGGCGCAGGCAAGACCACCCTGGTCAAGCTGCTTTCCCGCTTCTACGACCCCACGGTGGGACGCATCCGGGTGGACGGGTGCGACCTGCGGGAGGTGACCCAGGCGTCTTTGCGGGCCCAGATGGGCGTGGTCCTGCAAGACCCGTTCCTTTTTAATGGGACGCGTAGCCGAGAATATCCGCTTCGGCCGGTTGAGCGCCAGCCAGGCGGAGGTGGAAGCGGCCGCCCTGGCGGTGGGAGCCCACGAATTTATCATCCGCATGCGCAAGGGCTATGAGACCTCCGTGGAGGAAGGCGGGGTGATGCTCTCGGTGGGCCAGCGCCAGCTGCTCTCCTTTGCCCGAGCGCTGCTGGCGGACCCGCGCATCCTGATCCTGGACGAGGCTACTTCTTCGGTGGATACGCAAACCGAGCAGCTTATCCAGAAAGCGCTGGCGCGGCTGCTGAAGGGGCGGACATCCTTTGTCATCGCCCACCGCCTGTCCACCATCACGAATGCGGACCGGATCGTGGTCATCCACGATGGCAGCATCATCGAACAGGGCAGCCACGCGGAGTTGCTGGAGAAGAAGGGGATGTACGCAGAACTCTACCGGACCGGGTTCCAGGAAGAAGAGAAAGAACTATAAAGGTCCACCGACCAATTCCATCGCATCTGAATGGATGATTATCCCATTGCTTTTCAATAATCTTTTTTCCTGCCCTACGATCTCACGGGCCACTTTCAGCGGCCGGCCGGGTCCGGAAATTGGTCAGTAAACTCCGGCGAACCAAAGAGCCGGCTGTCCTGAATACCGTCGAAGGAATGGTCGGGGAGAAAATCCAGTGCCCCCGCTTTACCAAGATCGACTCGATAATGGTGAATAGTTCCTGCTCCAGGTCGCCAAAATCGACGCCACAGGGCGGCCCTTAATTGGACAAGATCCGGCAGAACCAGGGTTCGAACAGGGCGGTGTACCCTGGCTCTTGCGTCCAAGAGCCATTTCTCCAAAAGGCTGTATTCACATAGAGTGAGGCCGGCAACTGCTGGAATTCGATCCGCAGGCAATATCCAAAATCATCTTCCCCTCCAGGGCAGATAAAAAATCATAAGAGTTGGCCAGCCTTCCCAGCATTTGTTCGAGGATATCTTCGACACCCGGCTCCCTCGCAATTTTACGGCTCAGATCAGAGCGAATGTCCAGGGCCTGGATGGTTTTTGCAATCAGTTCACGGTCCTGTCAGTTCTTCCATAAGCGGAAAAGCCTGATGACGAGCCGGTACAGCCTTTGGTTATCCATTTCTTTTTTCATTTTAGAAGTCAACTATTGAAAATGCTTCAACATGTATTTTCTTATAGCATCGTTAAATCATCTCTACCCTCCAGTTTGGTTTTTATCCGCCTTAACTGCATAGGACTACAGCTCATTGGAAAAAGCCTGATACCAGAATGAATAGAAAAAGCAAAAGATGCATGGTCGCGGAAGCATAAGTGGTTCGCCCAAAATAGCGGGCTAAACCTAATGCAGTCGCTGCCACATATAAATCCGTCTGACGTGCCAGCCACATGCGCGGAGTGGCCTGCCATACTTGAGCATAGAAGATGTCAGCCGGTAAATGGCGTAAACCAAATAAGACAATTGTTAGCAGTATTCCGATCCAACGCCATATTTTTGACTGACCTGTGTTTGGATCAATCCGCGGACCATGGTCTCTTCACATGTAACTGTAATAATGACAAACAATAAAATATAACTAAAGCAAATTCCGTCAGTCCACCAACCCCTCCACCTCTCCCGGTTTTGAATAAGGAATCGGAAGGCCCCAAAAGGTTAGCCAAAGAGAGGACAGTATAAATAAATAGCTAAGGCTCCCCCGCCAATGAGAAAGGGCCGCCAACCTTTCCTTTGCCATCCAAGAGCCTGGCGCAAATTGTCTACCGGCACGGGCCAGGCATACCGCAAAAGCTGGATTGGAAAGACAGATTGGGCAACATGATCAGACTAATCTGCGATCATTCCAACGGATGTAGGCAGCCGTAAATACCAACCGCCGGTGAGGAGAGCGAACACACCGGCCAGGATGAAATTAGCCCCAAACCAAGCCAGCAAAATTCGCTTTATCATTATTTTACATTCCTGCAATCATTCTTATGACTCTATTACATGTCATTTTATTGGATATTTGAATACCGTGATTTTCTGAGGGCAAACCTGACGAAGGCAATAGTGTCGTAGAGACCGTGACAGATCATGACGGCCCATAAATTGTAGCCGCTGACCACAAACAGTATTCCAAAGAGGACCGATAGTTGAGCGATGATGACCATCGCCCGCGGGCCCTGGTAGGAATGCATCACTCCGGCTCCGGCTGCAGCCAGCAGGATGGCCAGGCCGGCTGCCAGCGGAACACCCAGAACCGGACTCAGCCCGGCCTCGATCGAATTCAAGACGATGCCGCGGGCCACCAGCTCTTCCAGGATCCCGCCCAAGAGCCAGGCGGCCAGGATACCGGCAATGAGGCTGCCCCAACCGCGCTGGATGGCGCTGAAAGCTTGCAACTCAGGCGGTTTTTTGAACCTGCGGCTGGCCAGCCAATCCGCCAGGGGACTGTAGGCGAGCATGACTGCCAGGCCTCCGATAGCAAAGAGAAGGGTGGTCAGCCAGGAGCGAGGCATGGCGAGACCAATATCTGCGGGGGTGACTTTACCCACTAACCATTCCACCAGGGTGAAACCTCCGAGGACCAAGAGGCCGATCAAGAGGACGAGGGTGGAGCGGCGGAAGCGGACCGCCACCAGGATGAGCCAGATCACCGCGAGAATGAGAGCAATAATCTGAAAAGTTATCATTGAGTTTGACTCCGCCTTGGAATAGTTGACCAGCGTTTGTTCGAAGCCGAAATGGTTGCCGAAATGAAGCCAAGAGGCAAAGGAAAAAACTCTTTCAGAGTCGTTTGTCTACCGGAGGCGCGAACTGAACCACACCGATCCATTTCCAACGCTGAATGGTCCCTACCAGGAGGATCACCCCGATGACCAATGCCACCAGCGAAAAGAAGCTCTGTCTCAAGGGATAGCCAGCTCCGAGGATCAAGCGGAGGATGTCCAGCACCAGGATGGACCCGCGGGCCAGGTAAAGAAAGCTGATGAAGAGCAACGCCGCCCGCGGCCAGGGCGGACGCGGCAGTAACCCCGCACCGGCGAGAGCATAAGCGCCCCAGCCGGCGAATATACCCGCCAGGATCAACGTCAAAATGGCCGGGAGAGGCGATCCCTGGGAGGCCAGGTCTGCCAGGGGAGCCTGGCCGAAATACAGGTAGGCGGGCGGACCCACCAGGACAATCCCGACATGCACCAGCGCGAGGGCGAAGTTGGCGCAAGCGCCAAGAAACAACAAAACTATCCCGCTTTTATTCATCATTCACCCGAGACAACAATACGGTTACGGCCTTTCCTTTTGGCCTTGTAGAGAGCCCGGTCTGCCAATTCGAGCAATGCTTCGGCCGTGACGGTTTCGCCTTTCAATTCACATATCCCAAAACTCATGGTGAGCCGGTTTTCGAGACCGGTCAGACCGGCGACGGCCCTGGCGATCTTTTTTGCCAATTCCAAAGCCCCCTTCACATCCGTCTCCGGCAGGATGAAGGCAAACTCATCCCCTCCTACCCGCGCCACCACGTCGGCATTGCGACTCTCATTGATCAAACAGCGGGAGATCTCCTGCAAAGCCGCGTCCCCGGAGGGGTGCCCGAAGAGATCGTTATATTTTTTAAAGTAATCAATGTCTGCCATAATCACGGTCAGGCTATGAGAAAAACGCTGGCTGCGGATGATCTCATTCTTCAGGAACATACTGAGATAACGGCGGTTGTGCAAACCGGTCAGGGAGTCGGTCAAGGAAAGCTCTATGACGCGGGCGTGGAGCCTGGCCACTTTAATGGTCGCGGCGAGTTGAATGGCGATCACGGCGCAAGACTCCAGGTCATTGGCGTCACCGGCAATATATCCAAACACTTCATTTTGAAAGACCAGCGGGAGCAGAGCCACATCCAGCAGCTCCTCCGGCGGATACAGCCAGGGAGGCGGAAATTCCCGGCTGGGAAACCGTCGAGGTGGCGCGTCCGTCTCCGGATCCAGGACCAGGCTCCAGGCAACCGGATCTTCCGCCCCGGCCTCAAATAACAGGACCTTGAGATGGCGGAGCCCAATATTCGCCCGGCGACTATTCATGAATTCGACGGCCTGCTTTTCATTCAAAGCTGCGCTCAGGCTGGCAGTCAGATCATAAAGGTTGTGATCATGGATGGAGCGCCGGTATTCATGGCGGTAGACCTCCCGTTGAGCGCTCTCATAAATGACCACGCGGGCCTGGTGGAGCAGGTTATCTGCCAGAAGGCGGACCTCTTCCTTTTTCCAATCGACAGGGAGCCGTTCCATTCCGTGACGCAGGAAGGTGATCCAATCCTGCCAGGAGCCGATGCCGACATCGGCCGTTTCCATTTCATGGATACAATCCATAAAGGCGGTTTGAAAATGTGCCGGCGCAATTTCATGGAGACTTAGGTAAAAAGCTTCGACTAAAGTTTTGTATGTCTTGCGGATATCACTTCCACCGGAGACCCCCAATTCCACCGGCATCCGATTCACCATCTCTTCCACCAGCCATTGTTCGGCTCCGGCGAAATCCATCCGCTCTGAACCGGAGGAGGTAAAGATGGTTTTCGTTTGCAGGCTTTCATCCAGCGCCGAAGAGACCACCTCAGGCAAACATCCGCACGACCGGCGCGGCAGCAGGCTGGTAGGCAGTTGAACCGACTCCAGCGGCGCCTGGCGGTTGAGGCAATCCAACATCGAGGTGAGAGCTTTCTCTCCAATGCGGGCCAGCGGAACGTAGACGGTGGTCAATGCCGGCACCGGTGCCATGGAGATGGGCTGGTTGTCAAAGCCGATGATGGCAATATCCGCGGGAATGCGCAAACCGGCCTCTCGAATGGCCTGCATGGCTCCCGCGGCAGAGTTATCATTACTCGCCATTACGGCAGTGAACTTCACCCCGGAGGCGAGCAGCCTCTGCATGGCTTTGTATCCTTCCGGATAATAATGCCAGCCCCATTCCACCAGGCGGGCATCGGCTTCCAAACCAAATTCAGCCACTGCCCCATGATAAGCCTGCAGGCGGGCGGCGCTATCTCCCGGATCGATGGGCATGCCCGCGATAAAGGCGATCCGGCGGTGACCATGCTCCACCAAATGCTTCATCGCCTGGTGGATGCCCATGGCATTATCCACCGAGATGGTCGGGCCCGCCTCTCCGGTTGCTACAAATAATATAGGATAGCCGTGGGAATTTAAGTCCTGCAGGTAATGGGAGTCCTGGGTGAAATCCAAGGGCGTGAATACGATCAAACCATCGGAATTCCAGGGCCCTACGGGTACAAAATCAGTTAGATTTGAAACTGCCGGCCAGGCAGGATAGATATGATTGATATCGGTGATCGGGCGAATACCCCAACTCATGAGCAAATGACAGCCATGCAGGCGGGCAGCCGCCTGGATGCCCCGAATAACGGAGACGCGATAATTATCTCCGGGCGCTCCTTCGAGAATTGCCCTGCCTGTAAGGATACCTATCGCCGGGCGATCACGTTTGAAGGTTGAAGAATCCACTATCACCTCTTCAGAAGACAGCATTGGAACATCTCTTGAAACCTCCCTAAGACGGCCAATCGACCTTTCCCGTCAGCCAACCATAATAGGATTGCATTATTCTTAAACCCGGGCAAAGACTTGCAGATACATTTCTTCTCTCGAGGGCCGGATAGACGATTGTTGAGTTAGCCCCCAGGTGGCTACCCTTGAGGAATCAGACCTCAGGCATCGTCCCGGTTTCGCGCCCAGACGCGTTCGCCAGGCCGGCTTCGAACATAAGCAAGGCCTTGCGGTCGTACAGGCGCTGGTGCTCGATGGAAATCTCCTGCAGTCGGGCATCCAGAAGGCGGACTTCATTCCGCATGGAACAGTACTCCGGCTCTTTATCCAGGAAGAGGATCAAGGCCGCCTCCCGCACCTGCTCGTTTGAATATAAGGGTCTATCTTTATCGTCCTTTGCAAAGGCGATCTCGATGAGTTTTTTGGCGCGGATCAAATTGAGCCGGTCGCGGGCAAGAAGTTCTTTTTGCTTGATCTCGTTGCGTTCCTTCTCCAACCCCGCCAATTTGTCGATCATGTCCAATAATTCTGTTTTTATCTCACTGTTTAGCATCGGAGGATTCTCCATAACCGGACAGCTATATTACCTTTACTTTCGAGCCGCCTTCATCCTTTTCCACCTCGATCCGGTTCGGGAAGGCATCCTTCAATTCTTCCAGGTGGGTGATGACCAGGATCTTGGCGAAATCGGGCTTGACCGTGTTGATGGCCTGGATCAGGCGCTGGCGCCCCAATGTATCCTGCGAGCCGAAGCCCTCGTCGATGACGAGCATTTGCAAGCGGGCGCCCTTGCGCTGGGCCAGCACTTCCGAAAGGGCCAGCCGGATGGCAAAGTTGACCCGGAAAGCCTCCCCGCCGGAGAACATCTCATAGTCACGCAGGCCGGCCCCATCGCTCACCTGGATATCGAGGGTCTCGCGCAGGTCCTTGCGTTTCTCGTCCTTGTATTTCGTCTGGGTTTCGAAGTGCAAGTGCATCGTATCATCGCTCAGGCGGCCGAGAACCTCGTTGGCTTTCATCTCTATCTCGGGCAGGGCTTGTTCGATCAGGAGAGCCGGGACACCGTCCTTGCCAAAGGCGCGCTCGAGAGTCTTGTAGCGGCCGATCTGGACTGCCAGCTCGGCCCGTTCGACCTCGAGGGCCTTCTTGCGCTTGCGCAAGTCCGTCAATACACTGACCTTCTGGCGGGCCCCACCCACTTCCTGGTTGAGTGCATTCTCGCGTTCCTGCAAGTCGTACAGGATCCGCTCAGCCGCCTCGAAATCGGGCGCCTTCGCCTCGGAATCGGCCAGCGCCGCGGCGGCCTCGCCATATTCGGCCTGCTGTACTTTGATCCCGGCTTCCTGCTTTTGGATTTCCAGGGTCAGGTTGGCGATCTCATCGTCGAGCGGTTTCAGAGCCGAGCGAGCTTCCGCCAGGGCCCTGAACTCCCCCTCGGCCGGGCGGAGTTCCACCTCCGTTCGGCGGGCGGTATCGTGGGCGGCGGCATCGTACCCGAGGGCCGCCAGGTCCTTGTCCTTCAGGGCCAGGCGCTTGCGGGCCTCCAGGGCAAAGCCCCCCGTATCCAGCAGCTGGGTCACCTCCGCCAGGCGGACGGCCCCACCGCTCTCCCATTCGGTCGCCTGTTTGCGGATGGTCTCAAGGCGCTCGGTCAGTTTGACCACCTTGCCGGAAATGGACAGCAGGTCCGCATCGGCGGAGGCCAATCCCGCCGCTTGCGGTTCCATGACCGCCACCTGGGCAGCCAACTCCTTGGAGGCGTTGGTATTGGCCCTCCAGCGGTCGCCCAGTTGTTTTCCCTGGATATTCAATAGGTCCAGGGTGGACTGGCGGTGTTCCTGTGTGAGCGATTGCCCGCATAGCGGGCAGGCAACGCCTTCCGCCACCGTTAACCGCGAGATACGCTCCTTCAATTCATCCATCTCTTTTTTCAGGCTGAGGTTCTCTGTGCGCAGCTCGGCCTGGCGCTCACGGGCAGCCTGGGTCTGGGTTTCCAATTCCTGGCGACGGGCCACCTTTGCCTGTGCATCGGAAAATTGCGCCTGGGTCAGGTTGATCTCCGCCTGAAGGGAGACGGTCTCGGCCTGCTGATTTTCCTGAGCCTGGCAGTCCTTCCCCAGGCGGCGTTTTTCCTCCAGAAGACGGGCCTCTTCGCTCTGGATTTCGCGCAGCAGAGGTTGGCGGAGCTGATCGTGCTCGTGGAACCGGTCGGCGGTCTGGTCCCATTTCTCCAGGTCCCGGCGGGCCTTTTGGAGGGCGGTGTAAGCCGCCTCGACTGCCTCAGCCCGTTGCAGCAGCTCGGCATGGGGCTGGCGCTCGACCTCCCGACCCTGCCGGCGGAGGAGCAACCCATCCAGGGAAGCCTGGGAACGGGCCACACCTTCACCCATCTTGCGAACCAGCTCCCGTTGCTTATCGAGGGCAGCCCGGACCTGTTTCACGCTGGCAAGCGCTTCCTCCTGGACCTTGCGGCTCTCGGTCAGGCCTTTTAATTGGGCTTCCAGTTCGGCTAAATGAGCCTTGCGAGGGGCCTCTTCGGCCAGTTCTGCATCGATCTCGGCCACGCGGGCATCCACCAAATCAAGACGGGTCTCGATATCCTTGCGGCGGGCGGCGGCCCGCTCTTTGTAGACCTCCCAGGCCTCCAGGCCGAGGATATTGCTGAGGATCTCTTTGCGACGCGTCGGGCGCTTGCTGGGCAAACTGGTCCGCCTTCCCTTGCAGGAAGAAGGAGACATTGATGAACGTGTCGTAATCCAGGCGAAGGGTCTGCTCGATGCGGGCCTGAGTCTCCCGCAGGGTATGCTCGGTCAAAGGCCGCCACGAACCGGCCGCGTCATCCCGCACCTGGAACTCGAGAGAAGTATTTTTGCCTCGCTGGAGAGAGCGGATGACCCGGTATACATTGGTTTCATACTCGAACGCAAAAGCCACCTGGGCGGCGTTCGACTGCATATTGATAACGGATTCATCCCGTTTTCGAGCCTGTCCGAAAAGCGCCCACGTCATTGCATCGAGCAGGGAAGATTTGCCGGCGCCGTTGGAGCCGGAGATACAGGCCAGGTCGAAGCCGGTGAAATCCACTTCGACCGGGTCGCAATAAGAAAGGAACCCTGAGAGTTTTAAAATTAAGGGGGATCACGAGATTATTTTACCGTATTATCCAGGAGGCAGTACCCGGCCTTTCTTTTTCCCTTTACCGCCGTTTACGCCCCAGCCACCGGTGCACCCGGGCAGTATAGATGTGGTATTCCTCGCCAAACCTGACACTCAGATATTTCTCTTCAGGCCTTATCAAAATGATGTGGCAGGCTACCAGGGCAGGTAATAGGAATATTAATACCCACATAAAATTAATGACCAGCCCGATCCCAATCAAAATACCGACCACTCCCAGGTAGAGTGGATTCCTGGAGAAAGAAAAGACGCCGGTCATGACCAGGTTCGTTGTAGGATGGCCGGGATCCGTATACTGCCCATGTTGGGCAAATTGCCGGCGAGCAGCCAGGATCAGGGCAACTCCGGCAATGAAAAAGGCAATGCCCATCGCCAGGATCAGTGGCAGCAGGAATCCGGGTGTAACTCTGAGAGGCACAAACAATTGCAAGGCAACGGCGGCAAGGAGAGGTATCCCGAAAACCACCTCCGAAATCTGCCACCAATGTTCGTGCGCAGCATTTGTCGACATCGAACGGAGTATATGATTATTTCCGGGCTGCGTCAACGGAGCCTTTCGTTTCATTATTCCCTGCATTTTGAACTGGCGGTACAAACAACATCGATGCAATTCTAAATTTCAGAGGCGGGGGGATTAGTATTTTTCAATCCTTCTTGAGGAGGGGTAAGAAAATTTCATAATTGGCAAACCAGTTTCGAATGGTGCAATCTCCATCGGGTTCGAGAATCGTTGATCCAGCCATTGCTTCCGCCTTGCAAATCCAGCGTTTCATCTTCTCCTGGATTCGGGCCGGGAATGTGGAAATCGGCCGACCAACTCTCGTCTGTTCCCACCTGGATGGCCCGGCAAACCGTGGTGGCGGATGTATCCGCACAGACCTGGAGAAAATGGCCTGCCAGGCCGGTGCCTGTAATCGTGTCGGCCTCAAAATCATAATTAGTGACGCCGAAAAAGGCCACCGTATAGCTTTTAACCCTGGCTCCAGCCCAAATGGAAACGATTTGGCCGGGTTTTAGATCGAAATCGACCAGGTCGAAAAATCCGATCGTGCAATCCGGATTTTCACACGGGGGTTCATTGACGGCTGTGTCATTGGCGCTGTAATCCACCGGCTGAGGTGTGTTTGGGTCATCTATCATCAAGGTCAAGTCTACTCCCGCCTGCCAATTCCAGGCCCGGATCCAATCGGGTCCGGGTCTTGCCTCAATGTATGGATTGGGGATCTGGATCCCATAAGCGTTAACTGCTTTGGGGTTGCCGGGATTGCTCTGCCCGATGAAAAATTTAGAGCCGGGAACCAGGTCGGCGACATCCTGCTCATCGGGCTCGACGCCACGGACGGAAAAATAGGCGATCCAGGTCCCATCCGGCTTTGTAGTCACATGCCGGTATACGTTCAAATCAAGCAGAGATAGTTCAACCACCGAACCGGGTTCAGCCGTCCCTGAGACTGTGTCGAGGTCTACATCAAATCCTGAAACGGTCAGCGCTGTGATGGTATGGTGGATAGTGTATGTCCCATCGGTCAGGCTGACCAGATCGCCGGTATGGACGACCATGCCGGCCGTATCGAATACAAGTTGCGGATCGCCGCCCCACTCCGGCGTTTCCATATAAGCTATGCGGGTGTAGTCAGGGGAGAGGGGAGTTTCGAGCTTATCCACCGTCATGGTCACGGGTGTATTGGACGGCCACTCATACCCGTGCACGTCAAAATGGATCCCGTTATTTGGGTTTCCCCAATTCTCAAACCATACATAGAACCATGGGGCATAAACATGAGGTTGGTAGGCCTGGGTCTGGCCGTTGTCCTGTCTTACCCACATCCATAATCCCGGAGTGAAGGAAGCGGTGGCTTCTTCGCCGGCCTCATCTCCCGGGACAGAAAAATCGGCCATCCAGGTCCCATCGGGTTTGGTGGTCTCATTCCGATGGATGAAGTAAGGCTCTCGCAATTCCACATATACCAGGCTGCCGGGGGCGGCAGTGCCGGAAATGGAAGCCGCTTGAATATTCATTTGGGTGACCGCCAGGGGTGTGACCGTGTGAGTGAGGCTGATATCCCCATTGGTCATGCTGACGACATCACCGGGATGGACGGTTACAAAGGGAAAATAAACATGGATCAAGCCTCCACCCTGGTCCTCAAAATCACTTGGTTCAAATGTGTAATCAGGGGATGGGACAGTATCATGCAGGTCGATGGTCAGGCTGATCGCCTTATCATTGGGCCATCCATAGCCCTGAATATCCGCCTGCACACCATCATAGGGGTCGCTATTAAAATCCTCCAGGAATACCCAGAAATTCGGACCATCCAACACCGCGCTGATAGCGGCTTTCCGCCCCGCGGATACATTCACTACCGGAGCGGTGGCAGATATAACCAGGATGAAGGTCAGAAAGAATTTTGGAAAGACATCCACGCGCAACATAGTATTCCTCCTTTGCGAAATTCCCCGCTGTGAAGGTGAGCATTGTTCGAGCGCTGCTCGCGCTGGATGTTGACCGGTAAAATTGTTTGAGGGGCTGTCGGGTTGTAATTAGCTGAATGGATCTACAAGTGACGACTTAATCATTATACAATATTGAGGAACATTCGAACCTGGTTGACGTTGGCATTAATCAAGATCGCCTACATAACCTGGCTTACTTTTTCGTTGATTGACTCCGCCTCGCGCCGGCCCTATAATCTTATTGAGACTCTTATGCATCGACGCCCAAAGAAGGGGCAACAAAATCGATTTCCCCAACATACATCCGACTCTGCAATCAGCCATCTTTCACATCCCCGGAGGGAACGCCATGAAGCCTGCATTTTTCCTCACCACGATCCTGGTCGTGACCGTTCTTATCGCGCCATTGTCGCTCAGCACAGCCTCGCTCGCGGCGGCGGCCGGACCTCGCTGCTATGTGGACGCCAATGCCACCGGAGGAACGAATGATGGCACCACCTGGGAAGATGCCTACACGAGCCTGCAGGCTGCCCTGGCAGATCTCGGGTGTACCGAAATCTGGGTGGCGGCTGGAACCTACAAGCCCACGGTAGATTTGGATCGAAATGCCAGCTTCAACCTGCGGGATGAAGTGGCAATCTACGGTGGTTTTATTGGAGGAGAGACACTGCTCAGCCAACGCGATTTCGACACTAATTATGTCTTCTTAAGCGGTGATTTGAAGGATGATGATGATTCCGGATTTGATCACAACAGCGACAACAGCCTTCATGTAGTCAAGGGGGGAGGCCTGAATACTACCTCCATCCTGGATGGACTTTCGATTGTGGGAGGCAATGCGGATGCCGCCAGCTATCCCGATAACGCCGGTGGTGGGTTGTTCAACGATTCCAGCACTTTGACTCTAAATAATGTGATCTTCACCGTCAATTCAGCCAACCTGGGCAGCGGGATGTTCAATTATTACAGCAGTTCCACCCTCTCAAACGTTGCCTTTGTGATCAACTATTCCAGCGGGGATGGAGGCGGTTTGATGAGCCTCTACAGCGATCTGAGTACGTCTGATTTGGCTTTTATCACCAATACCGCTGCTGATGAAGGGGGCGGCCTGTATATTGCCGGGGACGGCACTTTCACCCTTGATGGCGCCAATTTCGACGGGAATACCGCGGCTATGGGCGGCGGTATGACCAATTTGATGGGGACCAATACGGCTCTTTCGAACGTAACCTTTCAGAACAACAGCGCCACGTCAGGGGGTGGCGGTCTGTATAATGATATTGGGAATTCCACTTTGATTGATGTGACCTTCACAACGAATTCAGCTTCTTTTGGTGGAGGCATGTACGTCAGCAACAGCAGCCCAACACTTACGAGTGTAACTTTCGAGGACAATTCCACGTCCGAGGCAGGTGCAGGAATATATCTCTCGCACGCGGTCCCCATTTAACGGATGTAACTTTTTCGAGCAATGCAGCCGGAGGAAATGGAGGCGGATTGGTTGTTGATTCGGGCGACAGTCTGCCTGTGCTCACCTCGGTTACATTCGAATGGAATAGCGCTGTCAGCGGGGGCGGGATATACAATTATCAAGGAAACCTTACCGTTACAGACAGCCTTTTCGATGGAAATACAGCCTCAGGAGATCGGTGGCGGAAGCGGAGGAGGCGTTTTAAATCACAGCGGCACCATTAACTTTACCCGTGTAAACTTCAATGGCAATCATGCTCTCATTGGCGGGGGTTTGAATACTTACCATCAGGCGACCAATTTAACCGATGTAACCTTCAGCAATAATGAGGCCGATTTTGGGGCAGGCCTTTACAATACGGCGAGCCTGCTAACATTATCAAGCGCAACGTTTTCAGGAAATATCAGTACGAGCGATGGAGGCGGTATTTATAATAACAATAGCGAAGCGGCTACCGTCGACCTGACCAACGTAACTTTAAGCGGAAATACGGCCCAGAATGGCGGCGGCATATATAACAATGGACTTTTAACGCTGACCAACACCACTTTCGACGCGAACACCGCCTCCACCAACGGCGGAAGCATTTTCACTCAAACGGCCATGACCATCGACGACACCATCTTATGGGGAGATGCGGCTCCCCTTTACAATAATGGAACCGACTCCGTGACGATCCATGACAGCGTGGTTCAAGGGGGCATAACTTGTCCTTCCATCGGATTCAATTGCTCCAATATCAACTCCGACTTCCCTTATCTGGATCCTTTGCAAGATAACGGCGGCTACACTGAGACCATGGCGATTACGAACGGAAATAGTTATGCCATTGATCATGGCAATAACGCCACCTGCGCCGACACCGATCAGCGGGGTGTCCTGCGCCCGCAGGATGGGAATCTCGACGGCGTTTCTACTTGCGACATTGGGGCGTATGAACTCCAGCTCAGGTGGTATATCTACCTGCCGCTGCTCCACAGATGAGTCACGTATCTATTGTTGCATCTTAAGGAAAGTGGCGAGCCGCGCGGCTCGCCACTTTCTTTTGCACTGGGTCCCAATCGAAACCAGTGTATCCGCCTCATTTCATTAAATTCTTTTAAGCAGAAGCCCGCCGCGACTGTTGAGCTTTTTTGATATTGGTGGTGCGGGCCTTCCTTTGAGCGGTGGTGGGTTTCTCGCCCTCGGGTATATTCCGCCGGTCCTTGGCCTCGAAGATATCCCCCTTCACGCGCCTGGGCCTGGACCCTAACGTGTCGAATAATTTTTTGGCGGCGCGGGTATCGGGCACAAGCGAACTCCCTGCTACATGCGCATCCCCTTTCTCGACCAACCAGGCTGCCGTCCCCCAGGAACCTGTCGGTCGTTTGCCTGACAGGCGCATCAGGTGACCCTTACTACCCACATCATGGTACCGGAACGTGGAGAATTCCTTTTTGTTCCGCACCTCGATGCGGTAGAACTCTCCTTCGCCTTTCGTACCGATCTTGGCCCGCGCCCTTCCTTCCGGTTGAGCCTTTGCAGGCTGCCTTCGATCCATTCCCCTCCGATTTCTTCTGAGCCTTCTTGATGTTCGCCTTTGCTGCCAGCCTTGGTTTGGTAGTAGCCATGGTTTAATCTCCTTTCTAGGAAATTTATTTTCTTTAAAGGGAAGTGCGATACAGGCTATTTACATAAATCGCACCATAATTGTCTAGTATATATTTAATTTTAGAATTGGTCAATTCTCTTTCCGTGTAAAATCTCGTATGATTATTACAGGCTGGATGCCGATTCCCTTTTCCCCGACTTGATGAAAATGATGTTATCATAGCCGCGTGTTCACGAATGTGCCCAATCGCAACCGTGCCCGCATCATCCTTATCATCATTATCCTTGCAACCATTCCGTGTTACTGCCTCGGGTTCGTTATTTTACAACTTGCTCCGGCCCACAACGCGCCGACAGCAACACCCACAACCACTGAAACTGTCTCACCAACCACCACGCTGACGATCACCTTTACGGTTACACCTTCCACAACTTTTACTCCCTCGGTGACCGGCTCGGAAACACCCACCTTCACTGCGACCGAGACCATTACCTCTTCGTCCACTCCGTTCGCCCACCTTTACAGCCTCCGAAACATTCACACTCATTCCCTCGGAGACCTTCACGCCTAAACCCACCGATACGCCGACGCTGCCTTCGACCGAGACGGCCTCACCGACCCCGTAAGCGAGCCTTCAATCTCTCTATCTTATGGCAGGAATAACAGGCGAATCCACTCTATACTTTTCAGCTTGATCCAAAACCCATGACAGATATATTGCCCTTCTTAAAGAAACTTATATCCGCTCCCGGTCTCTCCGGTTATGAAGACCCTGCCGCCAGGATCATTGAAAAGAAATGGCGGCCGTTGGTCAATGAGATCAGCCGGGGAAAACTGGGCTCCCTGCATGCGCTCCGGCGCGCCCGGGTAAACCTGACCGGCTCCAAGCCGGCCCCCTCGGTGATGATCGTGACCCATATGGATGCGATCGGCCTGATGGTCACAGGCATCGTGGATGGATTCTTGCGCATCACCTCCGTCGGCGGGGTCGACCCTCGCATCTTGCCGGGCCAACAGGTAACCATCCATGGCGACCGGAGCTCCCCTTGAGGACCGGCCCCGGCCCATTCCCGGTGTCATCGCCCAACCGCCCAACCGACTCCTGCCTGCGGAGGTGGAGAACGGCCCGCTTCCGTTGGAATACTTGCTCGTGGATACCGGTCTCCTGCCGCGCAGGGTGGCCGAATGGGTTCACGTTGGGGATATAGTCTCATTCGCACAGCCTCCGCTTGAATTGAGCGGCGAGACGCTGGCGGGCCATACCCTCGACAACCGCGCCTCCGTCGCAGCCCTGACCGTTTGCCTGGATGAATTACTTTCCCATCCTCACTGCTGGGATGTTTGGGCGGTCGCCTCCACGCAGGAAGAAGTGGGGACCAAGGGAGCCTATACCTCGGCCTTTGAGATCCGCCCGACCATGGCCATTGCGGTGGATGTGACCTGGGCAAAGGGACCGGGCGCTTCCGATTGGAGCACCTTTCCCGCTCGGCAAAGGGCCGACCATCCTGATGGGTCCCAATACCCATCCCGGCCTTGCATAAAGCCATGAAGGATCTGGCCGACCACCTCGAAATCCCCTATTGCCTGGAATATACACCCACCCACTCCGGAACAGATGGTTATGCCACCCAGACGACCATGGAAGGCATCCCCACCCTGGTGATGGGTCTGCCATTGCGGTATATGCATACGCCGGTGGAAATGGTGGCCGTCAAGGATATCGAACGCCTGGGCCGCCTGTTGGCTGAGTTCGTCAGCAACCTCGCGCCGGATTTTATGGATAAGATCGTTTGGGATGATTGATATGCCGGTCAGCCTTAATTCACAACTCAAATTGATGGAACGCCTTTGCAACGCCTGCGCCGTCTCGGGGGATGAAGGCGAAGTGCGCCGGATCGTCCTGGAAGAGATCAAAGGGTACGCCGATGAAGTGAAGGTGGACTGCCCTCGGCAACGTGCTGGCGGTCAAAAAAGCCGTCGTCCCGAAAGGCCGCGGGAAGCCGGCCAAGAAAACTCTCCGGGTCATGCTGTCGGCCCATATGGATGAGATCGGCTTTATGCTGGTAGCGGATGAGAACGAAGGCTTGTTCCGCTTCGAGACCGTCGGCGGGATGGATCTGCGCCAGTTGCCCGGCAAATCCGTCCTGGTCGGGAAGGACCATGTTCCCGGCGTGATCGGGACGCGCCCTATCCACCTGACCACGCCGGAGGACCGCCGCCGGACCATTTCCCTGGACACCCTGCGGATCGATGTGGGGCCAGGCAGTCCAAAAGTCAAGCCGGGCGACCGGGCGACCTATGCCACCCGCTTCCAACGCAGCGGGCCTGCGTTGATCTCCAAGGCGCTGGATAACCGCATGGGTGTGGCCCTTCTCATCGAACTGCTCCGCAACCCTCCTGCGCATGTCGACCTGCTGGCGGCCTTCACCGTGCCAAGAAGAGATCGGCCTGAGCGGGGCCAAAGTGGCCGGTTATTCTTTCGCACCCGACCTGGCCCTGGCGGTGAACTCGACCCCTGCCTATGACCTGCCCCGCTGGGATGGTCTCGAAAGCGATTATTACAATACAAAGCTGGGCCTGGGCCCGGCCATTTACATTGCCGATGGCGCCACTTTCTCCGATCCGCGGTTGGTGCGTTGGCTGGCAGAGTCCGGCGAGGCTCGAAAATCCCGTACCAGTTCCGCCAACCCGGCGGCGGCGGGACGGACGCCGGCGGCATCCACCGGAGCCGCGCCGGCGTACCGAGCGCATCCATATCCGTGCCGCATCGATACAGTCACACGGCTGCCTCCATCGCGTCGTCTGGAAGATTGGAAGAATACCCTGGCTCTTCTGCAGGCGGCCCTGAACCGCCTCACTCCCGACCTTTTGGCGGGAGCAAGGATTAGACAACCCCTACTTTGCCTTTGAGTAAAAACTCATGGTCAAAATGACTTCTTATCCAAAAACTCACCGAAACGTTCAGCCCCTCCGGTTGCGAAACCGCCATCCGGGAGGTCATCCGCGGCGAGGTGACCCCATTCGTGGACGATATAAAAGTGGATGCGCTGGGCAACCTGATTGCCCATAAAGCCCCCGGGAAGAGCACCTAGCGGGAAAATCCAAGCGCATCATGCTGGCGGCTCATATGGACGAGATCGGCCTGATGGCCACTCACATCGACGAGAATGGCTTCATCCGCTTCACCGGCGTGGGCGGCATCCGTCCCGCCGCGCTGACCGGCAGCCGGGTCCGCTTCATGGATGGCCGCACCGGCGTGATCAGCTCCGACCGCCTCTCCGATATGCGAGCCGGATGCCTTCCCTCGAGCAGTGCTATATCGATGTCGGCGCCTCCAGCAAAAAAGATTGTCCGGTAAAAGTGGGCGACGTGTGCGGCGTTCGACCGCCCTTTCGCCGACCTGGGCAAGCGCCTGATCGCCAAGTCCCTGGATGATCGCATCGGCTGCGTCGTGTTGATCGAAACCCTGCGTTCCCTGAGCGCCTCGCCTCACGATCTTTATTTCGTTTTTACAACTCAAGAGGAAATTGGAACCGCGGCGCCACCACTTCCGCCTTCGGGGTGGATCCTGAAATCGGCCTGGCGGTGGATGTGACCGGCACCGGCGATACTCCCCGGAGTTCCAAGATGGCAGTTTCCCTCGGCAGCGGCCCGGCTGTCAAAGTAAAGGATGGCGGCATGCTGGCCGACCCGCGCATCGTGGAATGGATGATCCGCACCGCCGAAAAAGCGAAAATCCCCTACCAGCGGGAAGTCCTGGAGGGCGGCAGCACCGATGCTCGCGCCATCCAACTGGCGCGTGCAGGCGTCCCGGTGGGTTGCCTGTCAGTTCCATCCCGTTACATTCATTCCCCCTCCGAGATGGTCGATTACGGCGACGTGGAGAATTCCGTCCGATTACTTACGGCTCTTCTATCCGCGCCGGTAGACCTCTAAGTCCTATCCGAGAATTCAAGAGGGTTTTTATTTTGAGTGTGTGCGGCAAAGCCGCACACACTCAAAATATGGTTCTGCCGTATCAATCGGGTGGTAGTTTATGGACCGACAGTGACCGTATACACGTCGGTATAGTCACCGGCCGCGTAATCATTAAAACCGTCGTTGATCTTTTGAGCCACCGTCATAGTCGTGGTGATTTTATGAGTGGTCCCAGGCCACTGGCGAATGAGTCCCACATTGGATTTGCATACCTCACCCTGTACCTGCTGGTCAAAGGAGAACAGCTTCGACACATCCACGGATTGACCGTCGACGCTGAGACTCCATTTGATCTGCTGGTCATTCTGCTGCAAGATCTGGGAGGTGGAGGTACACCAACCCAGCATGATCAGCACCGGCTGGTTTGCGGGAACAGTCACAGACCAATTCTGCGAACCCGGTTTCGTTTGTCCCTGCCAATTGGGAATGAGGTCCGGCAGCGCCGGGTAATTGCTCGTGCTTGGATCGAACGGCTCGACCAACAGGGCTCCATTGGCAGGAGGCAGTGCAGTTGCCTTCGGCTGAACCGGATTGGGCGTGGATAAAAAAGGGATTGGTTGCGTAAACGGAGTACCGGTGCCCGATCTTCTGATGAAAAAGAAAGCCCCCACCAGGGCAGCTATAACCAGCGCACAACAGATCACCACAACAATGGCAACGCCAACGATGATCCAAACAGTGGTATTCGACTTCTTAGGTGTAGGCAATTCTGGTATAGTCATCTTCTTCCTCCTTAAGGAAAATAAATAAGTACCTATCCTGATTATATCGAAGGTTCGGATAGGCTTTAAGTATAAAATAAGCGTATGAAAAATAGATGAATACCAATGCTAGGGAAAATGCATTATCCGACAAAGGATCGAAACGAAACCAATGAACGCCAATTGTTGAATTTGAAAGCCGCCTGCCGCAACCCCTCCAAAAAGTTTTCCGCAGCCTGAAAAGCCCGCCTGCCATCCAGGAATATCTGGACAGCCTGCCATACAAAGCCGAGGAGCTCGATCGATCACCCCTGCGAGTCATGCAGGATGGACAGGCGCATTGTTTGGATGGAGGCATCTTTGCCGCCCTGGCTTTATGGAATACCGGCTTTCCCCCGCTCCTGCTGGACCTGGTCCCCGATCCGGGTACGGATGATGACCATGTCCTTGCCCTCTATAAAATGGATGGGTTGTGGGGAGCCATCGCCAAATCCAACTATCCCAACCTGCGTTTCCGTGAACCGGTCTACCGGAGCCTGCGCGAATTATGCATGACCTATTTCGAGCATTTTTACAACCTGGAACGCCGCAAGACCTTGCGGGGCTACACCCGTTCGTTCTCTCTCCAACAATTCAGGGACGCCAACTGGATGTGGGATGAAGAGGCCGTCAGGGTGGTTACCCGGCGTTTCTATAGCTTGAAATCCATTCCCCTCATCAGCGATAAGAGCGCTGCCCGGCTGTCCATAGCCGACGAGCGCTCTTATAAATCCGGCACCTATGGCACCGATTTTAGTTGGGCTTTCGGAAGCGCTGAGCGTTTGGGCTAAGGTGGGTTTGCCCAGTATCATATCCGGGAAGCCGCTAAAAAACAAAAAGATCTGTTCCAACCATAAACACAAAATAGGCGCGGCAGCCTTCCCTTAAATTTGAGGGAAAGGCTGCCTCCCCTGGCCTATTATCGAATTATCAGTGGCAGAAAGATCTTCCAAAAGCCCACCGGAACTTCGTCCGCACCCAGGTCCGGCAAGGTGCCTGCCGGTGCAGGTCGCGCCTCGCCGTCTATATCCACCACACTCAAACCGACCTGGCCTTTACCAACCGCGGAGGAAGTATTTTGGATGTGATATCCGTCCGATTTAAATTCAGCGACGCCATTGATTGTGTTCAGTTCAGTCACCGTACCGGTACCGCCATTGAAGGTTGTGTTAGCGTCTGCCAGGTTGGTGCCCAAGGTAGCCTGGCCGCTACCTTCCACCCAAACTGCCCGCGCGTTGTGGCTGAGAATTGAATTTCTAAGCATCCCAATCCCTCCCGTGAGAACATGGAAACCGTTTTGACCGGCTCGGGCAATTGTCAGGTGCCGCGCGTCCACGCTATATCCCGTTTCGACGATGACACCGTCCAACGCTTGGTCAATCACTGCCAGGTTGCTGATAGTCATATTCGTTGCAAGATAGGCGCCAATTCGGCCTCCTTTGATCAGGTTATTATCCCCCCTGAAAGTAGGGCTGTTGACCACATATAGCCCCTTGCTGAGACTATCTTCGATAACCGAATTTCCGATATTAACTTGTTTTCCAACTGGCAGGTCTTTCACGAATACTGCATTCTGGGCAGGACAGGTGCCCGTGCAAGTTGGCGGTGCGAGGTTATCCCCACCGCGTTCGATGTTGGTGTATGTAAGATCACCACTGCCATCTCCGGCCGAGCCATCAAAATACAGCCCGCCCCAATAATCAATGTTGGTAAGATCATCATAGTGGGGAATGCCATCAAAGGTGACGGGAAGCGCCTGCGTGCCGTTCGCCTGCAGATGTCCTTGAACGGTAAGATACTTACCAGGAAACATACGTAGCGTCACCCCGGGTCCCAGGGTCATTGTCCGTCCGAAGGGAATGGTTGTGTCTGACGGAAAAATGTAAGCATCAAGTCCGGGTTGTACTTGCAGGCTAAAATCGTGTCCCATTAGCGCACCCTGACCGATGACAATTGCATCCAGCGGCATGGGATAATTAACAGTGGGGTAGCCAAAGGTGTTATCAACAAAGCTATTTCCAGAATATGAGACTACCGAACCAGCGCCATCAATCCAGATGGGGTAGTCATTATTGCTGAAGGTAGTATCGGTCACTTCCACCTTGCTATCAACAACATACAATCCTTTGGCAACATTATTATGGATGGTCGAGTTACTGATGGTAACCTGCTTGCCGGCCGACAGACCTTTCACAAAAATCGCGGTTTGAGCGTTACCACATGTACCCACGCAATCTGGAGGAAGGAAGTTAGAACCGGCGTGTTCGATGATGGCATAGTTTATTGTGCCGCTGCCGTCACCCTGAGAGCCGTCAAAATATAATCCGCTCCAGTTCTGATTAGGATAGTTGATGGAGCGGGTTAATAACACCGGGTCAGCTAGTGTTCCATTAATATCCAGATGGCCCCGAACAATTAAATAATGCGACCAGGCCGCTTCTACCGAGTCAACCGTTACCCCTGGGGCTATTGTAAGTGTAACTCCAGCTTGAACCGTGACGTCATCGGTCAGGTAGTGCTTGTTATCACCACCACCACACCAGGTCTCATCGGCAGTGATAGGCCCAGCATGTAAGGAAGTCAATGCGCAGGGCCCCGCGACAGCTTTTACCGTTTGGGTGGTTAACACTCCTCCAAGTACAAAAACAGAAAGAAATATCAAACGAAGCGAAGTCTTAAAATTGAACGAAATTTTTTTCATCTGGTTTCTCCGAAACAAGTATTGTAGTGAGCTGGAAAGATTATTCGCTGGGCTGGTTTGAGCCGGACAAGGTGGGTTAGTTTTTGTCTTCTGAATCTCTTATAGGCATTTCTCTGTTATCCTTGTTTGTCAATTGATGTAATCGATCGAGTAATTCCGTATAGTTCTTAAAAAGATAGGATTTGCGTCCCGGTAATGCCTGAACATCGCCGCAAATTTTTTCCCGCATTTCGGGGTCTGTATATAATCGCAGGATAAAGGTCCTGATGAGTCGCATCGTCTCTCCGTTGGATTGACTTTACCAAACAGGTTTGCCAATTGATTGCCAAAATGGGCCAAATCTACATCTTTTTGAATCAAAAAAGCCGGGTTGGGAGACAAGGCATCTCCAACCCGGCTTCATCTGGTGGGAATTTGCAAGAACGTTATTTTCCCCTGGGTCGTTCTCGGATCCCGGTATAAAGTTGCCGGAGTTCCTTTTGCGGCGCTATGCCCAACTCTTTGTCGAGTGTCTTTTCCAGGCGCTGATACAGCTTGATGGCGGTCGTGCGGTCGCCCAATTCCAGCGCGGCGCGCATGCCCAGTTGCACGGCCTGTTCCTGCCAGGGATTGTGAAGGAGGGCTTGCCGTGCCAGGTCAAGACTAGCCTGTGCGGCTCCGGCATCTAACCGTTCGGCTGCGGACGCCAGCAACGCCTGTTCGAATTGGTCCGCGTAATGTTGGCGCAGGGCAATTGTCCATTCGTGATACCTGAACATGGGCAGGTATTCCCCCTGATAGATCCCTAGCGCCTTTTCCCAATCCTTATTTTGCACACATTGCTCGAATTCTAGAAAATCGAGTTTGGAACCGGGTGGGACGATCAGAGTGACTCTTTCCTCACTCACTTCCAGGTATCGACTGGGAAAGCGGCGGTCGGGTAGATCCGGTTCCAGCACACGCCGCAGGGACGAAACTGCATGATGATAGAAATGCGCCGCCGCATCGGGATCTTTATCTGGACACAATGCCTCGGTCACCTGTCCTACCGAAAGGCTATAGCCTCGGCTGGAAAGGAGCAGGGCCAGCAGTTCGCCTGCCCGCCGCTGGCGCAGGCCCTCTTTCGAAAACTGGTTCGCCCCCACCTGCAGGGTAAGCTGGCCTAAAGTTTTTACCTGGATAAGTGCCGGGGGAACTTGCGTTAGGATCTCAAAGAGCGCCGCACCTGATTTATTCGTGCTTGGGTCGGCAGAATCGAGCATTTCCACGCACCATGGAATAACCAGTGAACGTTCCTGTTCCACCAGGAAAGAGTAGCCGTTATCCAAAATCAAGTCTATCGCCTGTTGCCAAGTATCATTGGCTTCAGGGCTCTTTTGTGCAGAATGCAAAGCTGCCAGGTAGAGGCCGGCACGCGCCAGATCAAAATTGGAGCGCAACTTCGCCGCAATATCCCCGGCAGCCCGCAAGTCTTCTTCCGCCCCGACCAACTCGCCTTTATCGATCCTGGTTCGCCCACGCTCGATCAGCGCCAGCGCTTGGAACTGGCGGTAATTCGTGCGTACACTTACCGACACAGCATCCTCCGCCCAGGCCATGGCGGTCGGTAGTTCATTAGTGCTGCGGTAAATGCGGCAAAGCCCCAGGCGCACCTCAACATTCAAACCGGGATCGCCGGTTATTTCGGCAATGGAACGGGCGCGATCGTAAAGCGAAATGGCTGCGCAAAAGGGAACCTCACCTGGGTTCCACAGGCCGGCGCGCAGACAGCAGTAGAATCCTTCACCAAGTGAGCCTGGCGAGATCACTTTTTTTATTTCATCGGCAATCTGATTGGCCAGCTCGCGCTGACCTGTGCTCCAATAAACCCAGGCGATATCGGAGAGCGGGAACCAGAGTTCCTCGCTTAACCCTAATGCCTGTGCTTGCGCGAGCGCTTCCTTGCCGGCTGCCAGGCACAGGTCGAACTGACCTCGTGGCCAGTAGATATTCGTCGCCAGGCTATGCAGGCATTTATAGATCGTATAGGGATAATCCAGTTGGCGCGCCAAGTCGACGGCCTGATGGTAATAAGCCTCTGCACTCTCGGGATCGCCTTGCTCAGCGGCGCAGTTGCCTAATATTCGCAGAGCGTCACAGCGCATGAGCGAATCTGTTGGCGCCTCTCGCAGGACTTCGTCTACCAGCGTCCGGGTATAGCCGTAGCGCCCCTGCCGAAAATGCAGATGCGCAAGACGGATGAGCGCAATCGCGACCTCTTCCGGCTGGCCTCTCATTCGCGCCATCTTCAATGCAAGGTTGGCACTCTGGATGGTAACTTTTTTACCGGCAGGTTCTAACCCCGGACCGGCAGCTGTTCGCGCAAGGTTGGAAATCTCCTCCATAGGGATAAATTATACATGCCAAATCAACAACCAGGCGCATATCACTAAGTTTTTTGAGTGTGTGCGGCGTAGCCTCACACACTCAAAAAACGGCGTTCTTCTATTTTAGCAACGATGATCTCCACCGGCAATCCCCACATGGACATGAGCCTGGCTTCGTTGACCTTGAACCCCGCCGACTCAATGGCTTCCTGCACGTGGATAGGGCGGCAGTCCACAAACTCGGGGATCCTCTCATGGGCCCAATCATAGAGTCTGGTCATCAGGTTGGGCTTTCCTTTTTTGGACATGGCCACCACACCAATTCGCCCGCCTTCCCGCAGCACCCGCCGGCATTCCCGTAGGACCAGCGGGATCTCGGGAGTATCGAATAGTTCCAGCGTAAAACATAAGAAGGCGGCATCGACAGAGCCATCCGGGTACGGGAGGGCAGCCGCGTCGCCGCAACGCAGGTCAGCCCGCTCGGATAAGCCGGCTTTCCGGAGTCTTGCCTCGGCCACCGCCCGCATGCCTTCCGAAATATCCAATCCATGAACTCGTCCGGTGGGTCCCACCGCGCCCGCCAACGCCACTAATGTTTTTCCCGTCCCAAAACCGATCTCCAGGACGGTTTCCCCGGCTCGGACATGCAGGAGTTCAAGCCCGATGTCCTTGTATTTCTTTTCGCTATCCCCGGCCAAAAGATCATAGAACTTGCTCAGCCGGTCATAGCTGGCCTTGGCGGCTTCCCTGGAACGCCCGACTCTGCTTATCTCATTCATCCTTATTGCCTAGGTCAGCTCACGCAGACGCTGGTACATCAACGATGCGCCCATGATCACAAGAGCGCCAACGATGATCCATTTCCAGAAATGGAAGAAGAGGATCAGCGAAGCAATCAAGGCCAGCCAGATGGTGACCTTGGCGACAGTTTCAATGAAACGGCCTCGCAGGATCGAATTCGATCACGAGGAACAGGATCAGGATCACTACCAGCCAGATCCAGACGAACTTGGGAGCAAAAAAGATCAGCGCGGCGATGGCAAAGAGCAGGAGGCTCAAGCTGGTGGCCGCCCACGTCTCGGTAGCCCGGTCGAACCGCAGCACCTGAGCCGGGTCGTCCGGGATAGCCATGTGACGGATGTGCTGGCGAGGGTCCTCCTTGATGCCGGTTTTCAGTTGTGCCAGCGTTTGAGAAAGGCTGTGGAAGAGGGTGGCATTATCCGAGTATTCGCGCCGCAGCCCGCGTACTTCCGCCGAGAGCGAGTTGATCTCCTTTTCCAGCGCTCCATGCTGGCGGGCCAGGTGAGGATGGCATTCCATACTATTCAATTTGATCCCAAGCGCCTGTAATTGAGCCGCTTTATCCGGTGTAACTTTTTGCAATTCATCCTGCCGCTCGGCCAGCTTCTTCAAATCCGCCGTGAGCATGGCGGCTGCCTGTGAGGGCGGAGGCACTTTATCCAGCCCGCCAAAACCCAATGGGTCATACCAGGCGCCGCGTGGCGTTCCGTCCCGGTTATACATGGGACCCGCCGGGGCGTTTTCTCCGGAAATGGGATCGCGGGCATAAAGTCCCCACAACCCCCGGTAATGGCTGACCCACGGCGTGGAAGTCATCGATCAATACAGGCGTCCAGATCTTGTGCCGGCTCGGCCCGATGCCGATGCCATCCCCACGGGCATAATCCACGAAGGGGATGTGGAAAGGTTCGATCGGCGGCTGGCCCAGCGTCTCGGTCCAGAATTTGTTCCACGTCTTGAACAGCCCGCCCAGCCAGTTCGGAAGCGGCAGGCTCACCTGGGCCTGGTATTCTCCCCGATGGAAATAAGAGGCGTGCGAGCCCGCTCCGGCAAAAATGATCGGGTGGCCGTTGATCTTTTTCAATTCCTCTTCATCATCCCACCGGCGGCGCAGGTCATCTCCCTTATAGTCGTGGGAGGCATAGGTCACCCATTCCGGAACAAGTTTTCCATCTTCTTCGTAGAGGTAAATATTCGCCATTTCCCAATCGGATTCATGGTCGTTCACGCCATGAAATCCGGAACGCCAGCTGTTGAAGCAATAGAAATACCAATACTGTAGAATGGTCCAGCCGTTCTGACGCACGACCCTGCCGTAATAGGTGTATTTCTTTTCTTCCGAGAGCATTTCGTTGTAGTCTAATTCGGCCGCGGCGGCGGTAGCAGCCGAGACCCTGCCTCGCAAGAGAAAAGATAATGAGAAGAGACCATCCACGAACCGCGGCAAAAAACCACCCCGAGCCAGGCGACCGATGCCGGCATGAAAATGATTGCCCGTGCGAGTATGAAGAAGAGCCTGGTCCGCCAGCACCCGGGCTGCATCCACCAGGCTGAGGGTCTCGACAAAGCGAAGATAACGGATGGTGCCAAAATTTGCCGGACGCTTCTCGGTTAAATTTTCCAGGGATAGATCGCCTTGTTTGACCAGGAGTTTGTCACGCCCTTCCGAAGTATGTTCCCACAAGCTGCTTTCGGCCACATAGTGATCAACATCCGTTGGAAAGAACTGTTCACCCCGCGTGAACAGGATCACCGGCTCGAAATCTCGCAGCAGCTCTACGTCCGTAGAGTTGAGAGGCGCCGAAGGGCGTTCAGTGGGCTGGTTCATCGTCTTTCCTTATCTTGTAGATCCTTTGAACATCAGGGATGTTCAGTGCAAAAGCGATGATGACGTTGGCAGTCATGACGGCAAAATTGGAACGGCTGGTGAAATAATCCACCAGCGAGATTGTCAGTGAAGCGCCCGTCCAGGCCATCAACATAACCCAGCTCCAGCGGCGCAGGCGCAAAAAGCCGCCCAAGACGACCAGACCGCTGACCGCCAGGACAAGGTAAATGATGCTGGAGATGAATGTAAATCCCTCCGCTGTGAACTGCAAACCCGTAAACAAGGGGCCTGTGATCCCATTTTGCAAGATGTGGTGCCGGATCACCGGATCATAGACCTGGAACAGGCGCAGGAGGAATAAGGCCACGGTGGCGATGGCAATGATCCATACGGGGACGGGTCTTCGTTTCTTGAAACTCTTTTTTCTCTTGGCCATCTTCAACCTTCCAGCCGCTTTCAAAACTTATACAAATCCGGAAACGATTAAAAAACGCTCTTCTGAAATTTCCGGATAGGTGTTTTATCTAATTATAGAACTAAGTGGGGAAAACAAAAAAACTTTTCCGCTTTTTGCGCAGTCTCCCCGCGACCACATCGGCCACTTCCTGCATTGAGCCATAGTGCATCCAACCGGACCGTAGCGGTGGAGCGGGCCTTCCAAATGGGCTGGCTCGAAATCTACCCCCAGAATGTATCTTTATATAGATGACAACAACCCGGCTTGCTGGTATCCTATGTCGGGTAAGCAGCATTTTTGGAGCTGTATGTTTTTGAGAAAAGGGAATCAAATGGAATTGTACAAGGACCAGTTATTTGAGATTGACTACTCTGAGATGAAGGAGATGCTGCAAAGCAATTTTGAGCGCGGCATTACTTCGATCCAATTTGAAGAGACCGGAAAAAAGGTCGGCAAGCCAGGGATCTGCGGGGAATATGTCATACCTCGGATCGTGCTTGCCTTCAATGATGGGATGACCGCGACGATAATGTTGTTCGCCCGTAGACAGTTGAACAGTAAGGAATCAAAGCAGGCACACCATTACAGGTATTTGACCGGGCTCGGCATCCCTGCGCCAAAATTATATGGGGCAAAATGTGACAGTCAGGGCCGTGAAATAATGCTGTTGGACTACGAAAGAGAGATCGTGGACGAAGGGAAGTTTTTTTCATCTGAAGGAAATCTAATGAAATTCATCGACCTGTCTGCAAGGCTATCCTGCATCCAGCCTCCATTGGAGTATTTATCATTGGTTGGTCGGGATATGGCGGGCAAAAACGATACCAGGGATTGGAAGACCTGGATACCGTGGTCAATCCATATCCTGGATAAAATATGGGATCTTGCCAGGAAAGGTGATCTGAACAAGGATCTGGAAGAGCTATGTAGGTCAAACAAAATAAAAACAGACCTGCAAACGAACGCGCTCGCTTTACTCCGGAAAATTAATAGCCTGGAGGTTGGGATCGTCCATAGTGATTTCAGACCCAATAATATGGTGATGGTTGGGAAAAACGACCAGCTTGGGTTGATTGATTTCGAGGATGTAATCCTTGATGCAAAATATTATGACATTGCTTTATACTTGGGCGCCCCCACCCCGCTCTTCAAATGGGATGAGAGACTGAGAGACGAGTACCTGGACTTTTTTATAGTGAGAAATGATTCGTACGGCGGAAAAAGACTTGACCGCACGAACTCTTAAACAAGAGCTTTTCCAAATCTGGTACACCCGTACTCTGAACCTGTGGGAATGGCTCCCGTATGAATTTGGCGGTCCGGGATACGACTTCACCCCTGCGGGTAGGAACCGGGAAGAGCGTTGTAATAATATCTACAAATATCTGACTGCCTTGGTCGAGAATAAAGAGCCTATCGCACAGGCAGTATCTGCATGGTGACCGCTCCGACCTGTCGTGCGGGTTTTTCTCGCGTCTGCAGGTCAGGCATATGTCCTATACAAATATGCGCCCTTTTCCCATGGGCATGTACTTTACGATAGTCTCAACAATAAGATTATCATGAGCCTATTCGAATTAAGGGCGCAATTTTCCTTGGGCATGTAGTAGAATCCTGCCATAGGTTCCTTTAATCGTCAGGATTTAGTTAATCGTGTTTTCAAGTATCCAATCCATCGCAAACAGCGGCCCAACCCCTTCTCCTCAGCGGAAAACCATCAAGCCCTCATAGAGTTACGGCAGGTCCATAAAATCTATGTGACCGCCGCTGGGGATTTTCCCGCCTTGCGGGGTGTTTCCGCGCAAGTCTATCCGGCCGAATTCCTGGGGATCATCGGCAAGTCCGGCGCGGGAAAATCAACCTTCTTGAATATGATCACCGGCGTCGATCATTTGACTTCCGGCGAAGTGATCTTCCGGATCCAATGGAAAAGATGATCTCCATCCATGGAATGAGCGAAGATGAGCTGGCCCTCTGGCGCGGCCGCAACGTGGGGGTGGTCTACCAATCCTTCCAACTCCTGCCGATGCTGACACTCATGGAAAATATCCAACTCCCGATGGACCTGTGCGGGACTCTACCGGCGAGGGGAAAGCCGCCAGAAGGCCATCGAATTATTGCGCCTGGTGGAGCTCGAAGAGCATGCCTATCAAATATCCCAACCACATTTCCGGCGGACAGCAGCAGCGGGTGGCCATCGCCCGCGCCCTCGCCAATGATCCGCCCGTGATCGTAGCGGACGAGCCCACCGGCAGCCTGGATTCGCTCACCGCCGACCACGTTTTCCAGGTGTTCGAGCGGTTGGTGGAAAGAGGCAAGACCATTATCATGGTCACTCATGATAACAGCCTGGCGCCGCGTTTCTCCCGGCGTCTTTATATCCAGGATGGCGAGATCGTACCGGACCCGGCTGAAAATGACACAGCCAAAGGAATCCGGTACGGAAATGGGCGGCGTTCCTGGTACGGAATTTTCCGGCGCGGTCGCGGCTCGCAGGTACGAGAAAAAGAATGGAAACCACTCCCATGAGCGCAAATAGTCCCGCGGCTCCTGCAACCGATGGTCCAGCTGCAAAAGGTCGTCAAGACCTTCAAGAATGCCGCCGGCGAATTCAGGGTCCTGAAAGGGGTGGACCTGACCCTGCACCAGGGGGAGTTCGTCGCCATCGTCGGGTAAATCCGGCAGCGGCAAATCCACCCTGCTCAATATGATCACCGGCATCGACCATCCCACCTCCGGAAAGGTCATCATCGGCGGAACAAATATCTACCAGATGAGCGAGAGTAAGCGCTCACTCTGGCGCGGCAGGAACCTGGGGATCGTTTTTCAGTTTTTCCAGCTCATGCCCATGCTGACCCTTCTGGAAAACGTGATGCTGCCGATGGATTACGTGGACATGTATGAGTTCGATGAACGCCCTAAGCGGGCAATGGATCTACTGGCAATGGTCGGCCTGGAAAAACAAGCCCACAAGCTCCCGGCGGCCGTGTCCACCGGCCAGCAGCAGAGCGCGGCCATTGCCCGTGCCCTTGCCACTGACCCGCCCATCATTGCGGCCGACGAGCCGACCGGCAACCTGGACAGCCGTTCTGCCGATGCCATCATCAGTCTCTTCACGAGCTGGTGAAGAACGGCAAAACCATCGCCATGGTCACGCACGACCCTTCCCTGACCGGTCGTACCTCCCGCACCATCACCATATCAGACGGAGAACTGATCAACGAGGCCGTCGCCCGATCCCTGCCCTTCTTGACGCATGCTCAGATGCTGGAAGTCACCCGCCAGCTGCAGCATTTCACCTATCCGCCCGACGGCAATCCATTGTCCAGCAGGACCAGCATGTCGAATATTTTTATATGGTCGAAAGCGGCTGCGTCGAAGTGGTCCTTTGCAGCCGCCGGCATCAAGGATGTGACCGTGGCTCGCCTGGGGCCCGGGGAATTCTTCGGCGAAATTGAGCTCATCCGAGGTGGAAAGTCGATCGCCTGCATCCGGGCCGCTCCGGAAGCGCCGGTGGAATTGGTAGCCTTGCCGCGGGACCATTTCGTGGCCCTCCTGGAAGGGTTCACCGATGACGGAAGAAGCCCTGGCCAAGTTAGTCCAGGTGCGTTTGAAAGAAAATCGGACGACTGACCGGCGCAGAGCCCAGGATCAAAAGACAAACGAAATCGGGCAAAGGATAAGACAGGTATGATCCGGCCTCGCTGGCATAAAGTACTGCACGACCTGTGGGATAGCAAATCCCGCACTGCCCTGGTCGTATTCTCGATCGTGGTGGGAGTGTTTTCCATTGGTGTGATCGTCGGTGCGTATGTGATCCTTTCGCATGACATGGGTATCAGTTACGCCTCCAATAACCCGGCCAACATCGAGATCCAGGCGGCCTCCTTCGACAGCAGCCTGGTCAAGACGGTCCAGAATATGAGCGGGATCAAGCAGGCCGAAGGGCCGGAGGATTTTCACCATGCAAGCCCGCATCCCCGGCAGCAGCCAGTGGGTGCCTCTCAACGTGGTCTCCATAGATAATTTCACCAAGCAAAAGATCAATTTGATGCACGTCATTTCGCGGGAGCGGAAAACCGGCCAAACAACAGGTCTTGCTGGAGCATGAAACCCTCCAGGATCTGAACGTCAAACCGGGCGGATACCCTCGAGTTTTTGCTCGACAACGGCACCATCCGCCCAATGGAAGTGGTGGGGGTCGTCCAGGATCCTTCCACGGGGGCCGGCGATTTCCTGGCCAATCCTTTCGTCTATATTTCAAACGATACGCTTTCGTATCTGCACCAGCCGGCACGAATATAACCGCTTGTATGCCACCGTCTCCGAAGGCCAAAATGATGACTGCCCATCTGCGGGATATGTTGGCCAAAGTCAAGGACAGCGTTGAACAGAGCGGCGTGACCGTCCTGCGGACCCGCTCGTCCAAAACAAACGAGCATCCGCTGGCCTCCACCATCCAGGCTATTCTGGGGATTTTGTTGGCGCTGGGGATCCTGATCCTGTTCCTGAGCAGTTCGCTGATCGCCAATACGTTGAGCGCATTGCTCAACCAGCATCTGCGCGCCATCGGTGTGATGAAATTGGTCGGCGGCCGGCGCAACCAGATCTTCCAAATGTATATCGTCCTCATCCTGATCTTCAGCGCCATCGCCCTGGCGATCGCCGTGCCCCTGGGAGGGCAGGGTGCGTATGCGCTGGCAGAATACATCGCCAACAAGGTCAATTTCCAACTGCTTGGCTACCGGATAGTTCCCCTGGCCATGCTGATCCAGGTCGTTGTAGGCCTGGCAATTCCTCTCCTGGCAGGGTTGGTCCCGGTGCTGAATGGCTCGAATATCACGGTCCTGCGCGCCGTGAGCGGCGACATACAGTTGGATGAAAAGAAGCGGCCCGCCGATGGGGTCCAGCCGGATACAAAGGCCGGCCGGAGACGGACCAAGATCAATACCTGGCTATCCCGCCACGGTATTCACATGCCGCGCCCATTACTCATATCCTTGAGGAACACCTTCCGGCGCAGGGGCCGGCTGGTATCTGACCCTCTTTACCCTGACCATGGGCGGCGCCATCTTTATCTCCGTCTTCAACGTGCGGGTAACTTTGCACGACTTCATAAACCAGATCGGAAAATACTTCCTGGCGGATGTGACCCTCGATTTCACCAATACCTACCGGCTCGACGAGGTGGTAAATACCGCCATGCAGGTACCCGGCGTGGTCGCCGCGGAAGGCTGGGCCTATGCCAGCGCCGAGGCCCTCTATCCCGATGGGACTGCCGCCGATACCATCACCATCCTGGCCCCTCCCGCTAACAGCAAACTGGTCTCGCCCATCATGGTGGCCGGCCGGTGGGTTCAAGCCGGGTGATCGGAATGCCATCGTCCTGAGCGATGGGATCCATGCCAAGTTTCCCGGCCTTTCGCCGGGCCAGACCATCCGACTGAAGATCAACGGGCAAGAAGATAACTGGCTGGTGGTCGGGATCTTTAAATTCGTTGACCAGCAAGGGACCATCGGATACAGCACTTATGAATATGTCTCCGAGATCACCCATACCACCCACCATTCCTTCACTTATCGGATCGTCACGGATAAGCATAACCCTGCCTATCAGCAAATGATGAGCGACCGGCTGGATAAGTATTTCCGTGACAAAGGCTTCCATGTGAACGCGGCCCGCACCGGCCAAACCACTCTAAAAACCGCATCGGAAAGCCTGGATATCCTGGTGACGTTCCTGCTGATAATGGCCCTCCTGACGGCCACGGTCGGCAGCATGGGTCTGACCGGCACCATGGGGATGAATGTGCTCGAGCGTACCCGTGAGATCGGGGTCATGCGTTCCATCGGCGCGGTCGATGCAGAGATCATGCGGACGGTCATCGTGGAGGGTGTGGTTATCGGGGTCATCTCCTGGCTGATCGGCGTGATCCTTTCCTTCCCGATCACTTACCTGCTCAGCGACATCGTCAGCCTGGCCGTCTTCAATTCGCCAATCGCCGTGCATTTCACCTGAAGGCTTCGGCCTGTGGCTGCTGATCGTTCTGATCCTCTCCGCCGTGGCCAGCGTCTTGCCGGCCCGCAATGCCGCCCGCTTGACCATCCGGGAGGTGTTGGCGTATGAATAAGAGTAAACAAGCTAACCGCCATCCACAAACGTGGGACAGACGCAAAGAGCGCCAAGGTTTCTATAATGACGCCAAGAAAGACTTTGCGTCTTGGCGGTTGTTCCCCCTTGGCGAACTAAAAAAACTTGGCGTCTTGGCGCCTTGGCGGTTGTTTCCCCTTGGCGACCTAAAAAAAACTTGGCGCCTTGGCGACTTGGCAGTTGAACCTGATACAGCAATCATTTCTTTGAAGATTGTACGGAGGTTTCCATGAAAAAATTTCGCTTTTGACCATGCTGGTTCTGCCCCTGGCCCTGCTGCTGGCCGCCTGCGGGAATCAGACCAATAATTCCGTTCCCACCCCGGCTGCTTCTACGGCCAATACCGTCATCGCCGAAGGGTCATCTGGTCCCCAACCGGAATCAGACCCTCACCTTTGCCGCCTCCGGCACGATCGCCTCCATCCAGGTGAAGCAAGGGGATCAGGTCAAACAGGGACAGGTGCTGGCCAGCCTGGCAGACCGGGAGCCGGCTCAAGCCGCCCTGGCCGCAGCCCAATTGGGCCTTGACCTCCGCCCAACAGGATTTCGATCTGCTCAACCGGACGGCCGGTCTGGCCCAGGCCCAGGCGTGGCAGGCCTATATGGATGCCCAGAAGAACCGCCAATTGGCTCAATTGGAGTGGGACAAGCTCGACCAGACCGCCATCCAGACCGATATCGATAATGCCCAATCCGATGTGACCTCCCGCAAGACCGACCTGGACAATGCCCAGACCGATTTCAATAAGTACAGCGGCCTGGCCATCGATAACGCCACTCGCAAATCCTATCGAAACCGCGCTGCGCACCGCCCAGACCAATTACGACCAGGCCATCCAGAAATTGGAAGACCTGACCAACAACCGGGACCGGGTCCAGGCCGACCTTGAATGCCGCCCTGGCCGCCGAAGCGGAGGCCAAACGCACCTATGATAACTCCTCCAACGGGCCCAATACCGATAAACTCGCACTGGCCCAGGCTTCGTTGAACAACGCCAAATCTCAGGTGGCCGCGGCTCAGAATGCCCTGGATAACTTCGACCTGAAGGCCCCTTTTGACGGCACCGTCATGGACGTGAATGTATCTCGCCAACCAGCTCGTCAGCCCGCAGACCTGGATCGTCGCGTTCGCGGATACCAGCACCTGGTACGTGGACACGAGCGACCTGAACGAGCTGGACGTGGTCAAGGTCAGTCCCGGCCAAAAAGCGGACCTGACCGCGGATGCGTTACCCGGCGTGAAAATGACCGGCGTGGTCGAGACCATCGGCCAGACACCCATCAACCAGGGCACGGATGTGCTCTATACCCTCCACATCCGCCTGGAAAATCCCGACCCCCGCCTGCGTTGGGGCATGACCATGGAAGTGACTCTAACCGTGAATCAATAGAAAATAGTTATTGGGAGGAGATGGGATGGGAAAAAAACAATTTGGTGTTGTTACCCTTCTTCTGTTGAGCTGTATTTGCATTTCAAGCTGCGGAGCGACGCCAACACAAACATCGACAGCCACACCGGCTCAATCACCGACTGCCCTTCCCATGACGGCTACGGCAACCATCTCTCCTACCGAAACTATGATTTTGGTTCCGACTGATACCGCCAATTGCCCCTCCATAAATAATCAAATCACAATGTCTGAAGCCAAGACAAAGGACGCTGCCAGCCAGGAGATTTTGGATTATTTGGATCAGGGTGGCGATCCGGAAAAACTTTCCTATCAAAATTAAACTGCTTGGACCAATCCTTGATACATCTCAATTCTTTATTACTGATTTAAATAATGATGGATCGAATGAGGTCGTCGCCGCATCAAGATTAAATCCTCCAGAAGGTGGAAGATTTGAAGATAAATGGGGGGTATTGAAGGTGTTTCGATGTGTGAATGGAACGTACCGGTTTCAAGATATTTCTTATGGTGCTGTCACGGATTTCTCAATCATTTCCGTAGAAAATCTGATTGGCCCTGATGAACCAGATCTGCTCATCCAATCAACATGGTACAGCGCTTATTTTCTTCAAGAATGCAGTGATACTGTTGAATTATTTTCAGCTGCTGAACAAGTTTGGAAAACCTCATTTAGATCCGAGACTCCTTTAATCGCAAATTCGAAAATAGATTTTATCGGTCAGATAATGGCATTGAATTATTGAGCATTCAAGGTAAGAGAATATGTTCTGTCGGGTTATGTTGGCATTGGAGGGAAAAGAAGATCACATATGAATTTCAGAAAAATGAAGTGGTCCAAATAGCGGATGAATTATTGCCCTCTCCCTACCGTTATCATAAATTAGAGGACGCCGGAATAGCTTTTCTAAATGGTCATTACGAAGAAGCGATAAAACTTTACCATGAGGCAGCTACAGATACTACCTTGATAGACGTACCAACCCTGAATGAAATCGAGAACCTGAATACTTCAAGTGTCTCGATAGAAGTAGATCCTAAAACGTTTCATGCCTATCAAACTGCCTATGCTTACTTCCAGGAATATTCACTTCTGGTTTATCTACACCGCCAGAACGAGGCTGATGCCATTTTCAAAACCATGAAGGCATTGTATCCAGGCTCGGCAAAGGGAATGAGCTCGTAGATCTCGCTTCTTATTTGCAAGCTCAATTACTGACAGGTCTGAGCTTTGAAAAATCGTGCCAAGCAACCAATACATATTTATGGGATCATTATGGGAGCGAGAATAGTAATTTCATGATTATGGATTTAGTCCAGTGGGATGATTATCAATCAAATTTGGGTTTTATTGTTTGCCCCAACTTAAAATAGGGATTTGTGTCAGCGCCACCGCTCCTGTTATTTTTTGATGCTGGCTCCACTTCACGAAAACGATCCATCTTCGAGATTGCCCGCTAGAAACACCCCCGCAATATACCATTTTTCGCTCTGGTTCAATTCGATAATAATTTACCAAAAAGGAGGATAATTGCTAATGGAAATCCGTTCTGAAATCATCCATACTTTAAAAATAGTTGAAACGGAAGAATTGGAGGGAAAAACAGGTGTACCTCATTGACCTTTCAGAAGCAAGGGATGCCAATCAAGCCGGTGGTAAAGCCAGCCAATTGTCGCAGGCAATTCATTTAGGCTTCCTCGTCCCGGCCGGCGTGGTGCTCACTCGGGCAGCGCTCGGCTGCTTTTTGGCGCAGAACCGCCTGGAAGCCAGGATCCATCTCCTGCTGGAGAATTACAGCAGCCTGGATTGGGCCACCCAAAATAAACAGTTTGATCACATTTCTCAACAGATCCAAGCCTCACCGGTCCCCCAGAAAATCCAGACTGGGGTTAATCCGGTTATTGAACAACTGCTCAAACAATCTCCTGATGGGATTGCTGTCCGGTCATCCAGCCACTGTGAGGATTTGAAAACCGCCAGCTTCGCCGGTATTTACGACAGCTTTCTTGGGATCACGAGCCTTGAAGATTTTTGGCAGAAGGTGCTGTGCTGTTGGTGTTCAGCCTGGTCACCCAGGGCCGCCGCCTACGCCCACAAAATGGGCATTGCGCTTCCCATGGATGGCATGGCTGTCCTGGTTCAAAAATTGATCGCCGCCACCAGTTCCGGAGTGATCTTTACAGCCAATCCCGCCACCGGCAATCCCTGGGAATTTATCCTCAACGCCACCCCCGGCCTGGCGATGCATTTGGTCGATGGCTCCGCCCCCGCAGACCGCTATACCATGGAGTGGGACTCGGGAAAAATACTTGATCGCCAGGTGGCTATCAAACCGAACGCCTTACTGGTGGAAAAAGGTAGTTTGGTGAAGAAGAATTTAAAGCCTGAAGAGCAGCACGAACAAGCTTTGTCAGATCCCCAAATCCAGGCCGTGGCTCAAATGGCCCTGGCGTTGGATCGGGCTTTCGATCAACGACTGGACATCGAATGGGCGATGGATGGAGAGCAGCTCTTCCTGATCCAGGCCCGCCCGCTGACCACTCTGCCGCTTGTTCTTCCCGGATGCTCTGTCTCCCCAGGAAGCCGGGAAAACCTGGTTCTTACGATCCTCCCATCATAGCCGTAAAGCCGGATGAACGCCTTTTCGCGCCCCTGATGCAAAACCGCCTGCCGTTGGAAAAGTGGAACCGTTACCTGACTGCGGATGACATCTTCCCCCGTCATGTTGCCATGGAGCGGGTCATTCACGGCCATTATTATTCCACCGAGCAGGAATGGGGCGGAAATCCAAACGGGTACGACAATGCAGGAATCGAACATTGGCTGGATTCGAACAAATCCCGGCTGCGTCAGGACTGGCTGGGACATGTGAAAACCGCCCAGGAGTGGAATGCCTGGCTCGATCAAAGGGACGAAACAGCTCGTCGGGCTGTGGATTTGGTAAAGCTGTTCCTGGAATACGAGCCGCGCCAGGATGAAATGCAAGCGGTCGGCTGGTATGCTGTCCAGTGGCTGATCTTTAACTGTGACGAGCTAATAAGAGGATTTATTACGGAAATTATGCCCAACTCCGGGATCGAGGATCTGCCTGGCAGCCTTCTGCAAGGATTATCTTGCTTTTCGGTCGAGCGGACGGCTGCGGCTCAGGCCTTGGGACGCAACCAGGAGGAAAATTTCGTCCGGGCCGCTTTTGCGGAACAACCCTTGCCCCAGGTGATCCCTTTCCTCCAAGCCCATTACCCGGATTGTTACTTTCTCCAGGAATTTTCCACCTTTTGCCGGACCTATGGCCTCCTGTCACCCACCTCAGAAGACAAGCATCCCTATGTACCTGATGTCGAGGGTGTGCTCCTGATGATCAAGAATAGCCTGCTGAAGAACGAAGCCGGGATGCGGTTTGTGAATGAAGTCCTGCAGGAGAGCGCCCGGAAACGGCAGACGGCCGAAACCCAAGTCCGAGCCTATTTGAGCCAGCACCAGCCCGATCAATTGCAGCGTTTCAATAAGCTTCTGGATTGGAGCCAATTCTGGACACCCGCGCTGGACAATCGCAAGTGGCACTCTACCATGACCTTACGCCAGGCTGACCTTTCCAGGCGGGCAAAGGCAGCCCTCATGGAGGAGAAACTGATCGACCATCCGGAGGACTTTCTGCTCTTGACCCAGGATGAATGGGCTAGTGTTGTGCAGGATCCCGATCCCGAAGCCTTACGCCAGCAGGTTCACGAAGCTCAGCTCCGCTACGAAAAGAACCGCCGGCTGGAACCGCCGCCTTATCTGGGCAAGGCTCCGGATAAGGTCGAGCCGGCTGAAGCAACCTCAAGCTCTCCGATTGAATATCAAAAGCAAGAATCCGTGGATTTTTCAGGGAACAAAACGGTCATTCAAGGAAACGGCATTGCCCCTGGCAAGGCCCGCGGGATTGCCTATAAAGTGGATGATATGGAAAGCATGGGCTATGTTCAAGGGTTAACGAGCGAGTATATTCTCATTTGTGCCCCCGAGCGTTTTCCAGCCCAGTGGCGGCGGGATTGGTATTCCCTCTTTATGGTCGTCCGAGGCCTGGTCATGGTGCAAGGCCCCGATTTGCACCATGCGAGTCAAATCGCGCGGGAATGCGGTATCCCGTTCATCAACCTGCCTGAAACTCGCTTTGAAGATTTACCGGACAGAGCCGAGATTGAGATCAATGGTCGAACCGGCGTAATGACGATATACAAATAGGTGGTGCTTACTGCGCTCAGGAAAATACTATCTACCCGCGTTCTCTTCATCACGATCCGCCGCGGAGGCACGCTCACGGATTCCGACCATCGGCTCCTGGCTTTATGGGCGGCCGTGTGCGCAGAGCACGTTCTGCCCCTCTTCGAGACGGTGCAGCCCTCGGACCCGCGGCCCCGCCGGGCGATCGAGCAGACTCGGGCATGGGTCCGCGGCGAGATCAAGATGTCTCAGTCCCGCGATTCGGCCGGCCATGCCCAGGCTGCGGCAAGAGAGCTGAGCGGAGCCGCCCGACACGCCGCATTTGCTGCCGGACAGGCCGCCGCGGTGGCGCATGTCGCCGCCCACGAGCTCGGTGCTGCGGCCTACGCGATCAAGGCTGCCCGTGCAGCCGCCCCCGGGGACGAGGCTGAGAGCGCCGGCCGGCTCGAGTGCCGTTGGCAGCGTGAACAGCTTCCCGATGCGATTCGCGAACTCGTCCTGGAGGATCAGCGGTTGCGAAACGAGATCTGCTGGTCAGTGTTCGACTGCTGACGGGCGTGACGGCTTGTCCGCCCTGCCCAACAAGCCCTTCGACCGCCGCCGCGAGCGTGGGTCAAGCCCAACATGTTATTACGCCAAACCCGTAATTACAGAGTACTGCGTAAATAACTAAACAAAACAACCCGATTTTCAGGAAATTCACCGCTGGAAAATTTAGACATTTATGCAGGAAGCAGTAACTGAAATCAGTATCCGCTTAAATCCACTTTACGTGTCCCGGTTTTCTCGGGATCTTTTTAATCCGCGTTATATTCCCCATTCCCTTCAACGCCCCTACAAATACCTCTGCCATTTTCTCCAGGTTGATCTCCTCTTTCACGATCCGGTAGAACTCCACCCCCATGGCGCGCAAGCGGCCCACATCCCCCAGCGCCCTTGCCAGGGTGGTCGTCAAAGCCCCCAGGTCGTCCGGCGGGATCTGCCAGCCGTTCCCCGCTCTCACCAGGTCGGCGTTGGTCCCATCCCCCTGCCCCATGACGACCGGCAGCCCATAGGCCATGGCTTCCTGCACCGCCAGCCCGCCTGTGCCCGGCAGGACGAACAGGTCCGCCGCCGCGAAAAGGGACGCCAGCTCGGGTCCGTGTTTTGCCCCGGGGAATTCCGCCGCCGGATAAGTCGCCTTGGCCATCGCTTGAAGAGTGTCCCGTTCGGGTCCATCCCCTACAATGACCAACCGGGGTCGCAGGCTTTCCGGCAAGCCCGCGCAGGCTAGCAGCAACAGGTCCACCCGCTTGCGAGCCTGCAAGCGTCCTACAAAAAGCACAGTCGCTTTCCCGTCAATATTTGCCGGCCGCGCCGGCATGGGCCAGGTTGGCCGCGGCGCGGCTGCATTCGGCGCCACAAAAATCTTGTCCGCCGGAAACCCCAAAGCCGCATACTCCTTGGCTCCCCGTTGGCTGTAAGTGATCAGCCCGTCGAACCGGCTCAGGAAGGCCCCCCGTTGCTTCCGTCCCAGGGATCCAGACAGGCGCAAGAAGGCCGAGTCCGGCGCGCCCAGTCCCCATCCCAACACGGGCCGGCCGCGCCGCTTCATCCAGCGGACGGCCGCGGCCGTGGCCAGGTAACGCGGGTTGGCCTCCAGGATAAGCCCATCCGGGTCGCAGTCGCTCAACCAGCGGGTCAAGCCGGGCTGATAGCTGAAATAAAAGGGACCTCTGAACAGGTGGATATTGCGAACGTAGGCGTAATTGGCAGCCTGCATGGAGTCGGTCACCGAGATGGATTCCACCGGCCGCGGCAGCCCGGCGCAGACATACAGGCCGCCGTCGCAGGCTAGCGCCAGGGTATCGAAGAAATGGGCCCGGTACTCCGGCAGGACGCGCTGCTGGATGGCCAGCTTGCCGGAGAAATGACCGGCAGTCATTACTTGACCTCCTGGCACCCGCCCCGTTCATAGATCGCTGCGAGGGGGTCCTTGTAGATCTGGCACCAACCTGCCGAATCCTGCAAAGCCGTCAAAAGGGCCGGTTGGTTCTGGGTCGACAGCATCAACAGGTTAACCCCGCTGTCAGTCAAGGCTTGCTGCCAGTTGAAGCGGGCGGTGGTGATATCCTTGTAGGCCTGCCACTGCTCCACCGGGAACACCTCGAAGCGGGTATCGATCCAGGTCAGGCGTTGCGGCAGCGTGAACTCCAGGTAGCTGGAAAAACCGATCTCACTCCAGAGCGGACCCGGCAGGTCCGGGACGGGCCGCCAGCCATTCGGTGGCCGCGATGGGGGTATTTTCGGTCGCGGGCGGGGATTGCTCCCACCATTTCTCCCGGACTCCCGGCAGCAGCGCCAGCGGAAGCAGGATGAATATTATTCCCGCGGTCAGGTTAACCGAAGGGAAGCCCACTGCCGGGGCTCTCGTCCTGCGGTTCTCCCAGCCGGAAAAGAGTTGGGCGGTCAGGACGATCAGGATGAAAACGAACCAGATGACGTACCGCTCTCCCCATAGCGCCAGGAATCCGAACCCCAGGAACCAGGCCCATTCCAGGCGGTTCAATCGTGATGGGCGATAAAACCGCCAGGAGCGGGAAACCCAGCAACCACAGGAAAAAGATGTTCATCTGCCAGCCGGTGTTGGTGGGCGGCAGCCATTCCGCTGAAAATTGCATACTGGAGGCGGCTGTGAGTGAATTGAAGACATAGGCCCATGCACCCGGTCCCCTTGGATTGATCAGCGTAGCCAGCAGCACTCCCCCCAGGGCTATTGCCAGGGTGCGCCGGTCGCCTTTGCCGAAGACCAGCGCCGCGCCGGTGAGCAGGATCAGCATGACAAAGGAGCCGTGCAGGTTGACCCATATCAGGCTGATCAGGGGCAGCGCCCACAGGACCTTTTTATCGCCTTCCTGCCAGCGGTACAAAAGGAATAAGGCCAGGCCAAAAAGAGGATACGCAAATAGCTGCGGGCGCATGGACCAGTTGTTGCTGGAGGTCAGTACTGCAATAAACAAGACCAGCGCTGCGCTCAGCCGCCCCGCCCCCGCCCGCCGGGCCGTCAGCCAGACCAGCCAATAGGCCAGCCCCACAAGGATCCCCCGCAGCAGCACCGTCAGGGAAAGTCCGCCCAGGCGGTAGATCAGGTAAAAGATCACGCCCGCGCCCCAGGACTGGTAATCCACCGGCGTGCCGGCCTGGGTAAAGGTGAACGTATCCAGCCTCGGCACTCCCCCGGAGGCGAGCGTGTCCCGCCCGACCCGCAGGTACCACCAGTAATCCTGCGGTGTTACCGGCAGGAGGAAAGCAATGCACAGGGCGATGAAGAGCACCAGCGCCAGCCAGAGGAATGCGAAGGTATCCGGGCGTCGTTTCATATCTTTGAAGGTGGGAATGCGACGATATAGGCTTTCCAGCCCATTTCGTCCAACGATGCGATGGGGGGGAAGTCACCCCGCATCCAGCAGATCTTGTATCCGGCCGCGGTCAGGCTGTCCCAGGCGGCCCGGCTGAATTCCTGCCCGTGTAATTCCATCAAGAGGAGCGGGCGTGCCTCGCGAAGGAGCCTGGCCATTCCCGGCAGGGCCAGCACTTCGCCGCCCTCGATATCCATTTTGATGACCTGCGGGGCGGGTTGCCCTGTCCGTAGACGAATTCATCCAACGAGATCCCCTCCACCCTGATCTCGGACTGGTACTTGTCCGGGCGCCCGCCCGAGCCGGCCACTTTTCCCATCCCGCCGGAGGCATGCACCAGGAAAGTCACCGGGCCGGCCGCCATCGTGACGGCTTTCGGGGATCAGGCACACGCGTGAATCCAACCCGTTCAATTCGATATTCCTGCGCCAGCGTTCGGCATTCTCCGGCAGGGCTTCGAAAGCGTAAACCCGCCCGGTCTCCCCGGCCGCTTTAGCCAGCAGCAGCGAAATATAGCCGATATTGGCGCCGACGTCGTAGATAACCTCTCCCGGCTTCACCAGCTTGCGAACGGCCTCCTGTAGAGCCCGGTTCATACGTGCCCAGCCAGTAATCCTTGTCGATTTGCATATCCAGCAGGATGCTGTAGCCCGCCAGGTCTCCCCCGGCCACCTTCACCGGCACGATCCCCTTGGCGCGGCCCGGTTCAGGCTGCGCCGGATCAACCCGGCCAGCGTCTTGTTCTTATAGAGCGCCTGTTGCCAGGAAACCGGCAGGATCTTTGCAGCCCAGGCCGCCAGGGATAAAAGGAGGTTTTTCATAAATAATTGTGAGTCTCTTACAACATCCTTGCGAAGGTTCATCTTGCCAAGAACCATTGGCAGACAAGTATTATTGAAAGCAGGATCCCTTTGCAAAAACAACCTTCGCAAGGATCGCGGGGCAAGCGTGATTTTCCATAGGTATTTTACTTTAATATAGTCAGGTGACCCACTCATTTCTGAAATACGTAGTTCAAAGCGCCAGGTGACTTCAAAAATTTGCCTTTGTGATTGGGCTACGAAATAACCGGCGCCCGCCCAAATATCTCTTCAATTTTCTTCATTTGTTCATCGCTCAACAGGCCAAATTCCATTGCCTGGATGTTTTCCTTCACCTGGGCCAGGCTCTTGAAACCGGGAATGGGACATGCTAACAGTTTGCGCAAAAATCTGGCCTCCAAAGCAAGAGATGGCTCAGAGGAGCAGATTTTATAAACCCGCCAATATCTAAAAAGAATGGGGGTATCCCATCGAATGACCCATTTGGGTAATAAAACGGTGGAAATTTATCCCAGCAAGGATACAAAACTCAGTCATAAAAAGCATCCCATTCGGGGAATATTTTTATATGGCTGGCAGCCCTACAATATCGCCATACAAAAACCTGATGAAAAGGAAAGGATATTAACACATGGCTGCCTCAACCTCATCCCCTACCATGAAGAAAACCCTCGGTCTGACCGGCGTAACAGTGAACGCCATGGCCCTCATCGCCCCCGGCGCATTCCTCTGGATGACATACCAGTTGCAGGCAGCCAATACCGACGCGGCCGGAAAGAGCACCGCAATCGACATGTGGACAGGCATCGTGGTTGCCCTCATCGTCGCCTTTCTGACAGCTTTCGCCTTCGCCGAGCTGGCCAGGCGCTACCCGAATGCCGGCAGCGGCAGCGCTTACTATTTCGCCGAGAAAGCCTTCCTGGATCGTGAGAACCCCAATCACAGGCGTTTCGCTCGCATTGCCAAATTCATCACTGGCTGGGCGGCGCACCTCTTTTATTGGGTCTACCCGGGAGTGATGGTGGCTTTTTTTGCTGTCTTATTGACCTATATTGCCGGCCAATTCGGGCTGGTCATTCCCATCTGGGGTCAAATTCTGATCGCCTGCGCTTTCTCAGCCCTGGTCGGATTGATCGCCATGCGCGGCATCACCGGTTCAACCACCGCCAGCATTGCGATCAATATCATCCAGCTCACAGCGCTGGTGGTTTTCTCTGTCCTGGCGATCCTGTTCAGGCTCAAGAATCCCCTGGGCGTGACCTCTTTCCGGCTGGTACCATCCCAGCGGTCGTCTCGATCGTGATGCCGCATAACTTGACCGGGATGCTCTTCCAATCCACCATTGCCATGCTCATTCTGGTCGGGTTCGAATCATCCACCGCCTTATCGGCCGAGGCCAAAAATCCCAGGCGGGATATTCCCCGCGGAGTGATCCTGTCTCTCGCAATTCAAGGATTGTTCGCCTACCTGCTCGAGTACTTCGCCGCCAACTTTGCCTTCAGTGACAAACTGGTCTCGGCAGATGGCGCCCTGAAAGGCATTTCCGCCGCCGCAGCTTCCGGCGCTCCAATCGGCGATCTGGCCATCCAGATTGGCAATGCCTTCCTGGGCGGCAATGGCTTCGCCTTGATGCTGGTGATCGCCTTTACGGTCGCCATTGCCATCCTGGGAACTACTCTTGCCGCCATGAACACAGGTGTGCGGATCAGTTTCGCCATGGCGCAAGACTCCGAAATGCCGGATGTCATGGGTTTGCTGCACGAAAAATATGCCACCCCCTTTGTGGGCGTGATCGTGATGGTCATCGTTTCTGCTTTGATCGGTAGCATCGGCGTGCTGGGTGGGGTCATGACCCTCACCGGGATCACGCTGGCCTCCAACTTGGGCACATTCGTACTCTATGCGCTGATCTGCGCTCTTACTGTGGTGGCCTTCGCCGGCGGCAAGGATTTCAATCTGTTCAAGCATGGCGTTGATCCCGGCGCTTGGCGTGATGGCTAACATCGTCATGGTGCTGGCGATTTTCGTCATCGGCATCCGCTCGGGTGGCATCTCTGCGAAGGCTACTTACCTGGCTCTGGGAGTTTCTGCCGGGTGGTTCCTCTTGAGCATGATCTACTTTCGTCGTGACCAGTATTCGCAAAGGGAAAGAGATCCTGCCTGCTGCGCCGATGGCATTGCCGGCGCACGAATAGAAGCTGTTTGGTTCTTTTCATAAGAGCCAGGGGATGTTCCAGAACCTGGCTCTTAAACTTTTCGGAGATGGGAGAGCATTGCTTTTGAGAAAGGTGTTGCCGGTGGTTGAATCCAGCGGGCTGAGTTACGTCGGTCCGGTTCGAGAAGACAACCAGGACTCCATCCACCTGTCGGATGGACTATGTGATCCGGAGACAAGCCGTCTTTTTGTGGTCGCCGACGGCATGGGTGGATATTCTCATGGCGCCGTTGCCAGTTCGTTGGCGATCGAGAAACTGGTGGAAGGCCTGGACGACGGCAAAACAAAAATGTCTCCCGGCAATTTTCAACGGGGGGTGGATCGTGCCAATTTGAGCGTATATAAAAAGGCCCAACAATTAGGGGCGGGCCGGATGGGTACCACCCTCACTGCTGCCATCATCTCAGGCGAGGATCTGCATCTGATCCACGTCGGTGATTGCCGCGCCTACCTTGTGCGGGATAGACGATCCATTTGCCTGACTTCCGACCATACCACGGTGGGCGAACTGGTCCGGGCGAAACTGATTCCCCCCGATAAGGTCCGCACCCATGCGCAGCGTTCCATCCTGACCAGGGCCATCGGCACCGGTTTGTTCGTGCGGCCGGATATTTCCCGTTGGAGGCTGCAACAAGGACGACCACCTGATCCTTTGTTCGGATGGTGTCTGGTCGATGGTCCAGGATGATGAATTCGCAGACATTGTGGAAAACAGCCTTGGGATCGATCAAGTCAGTCAGAACCTGGTGAACCTGGCCATCCAAAGGGAAACCGATGACAATGTCTCTGTGGTAGCCGTGCATATTCGCGAACTGAAGCCCGCAATGGGGATTATCTCAAGATTGGGTCAAGGAAAGCTGGCTCTTCAGCCGGAAGAAAAGATAAAATGAACACCTATGCTATAATTTCTGACAAGATGCTTCAGGTTGGGGACCAATTCGATCGCTATCAAATTCAGGCGCACCTGGCTCAAGGGGGCATGAGCGACATTTTCCGGGCTTATGATGTGGTGAATCGCCGGGTGGTTGCCATTAAAATCCCGGATACATCGATAATCGGGGATCCCGCCCAATACGAACGCTTCCAGCGTGAACTGGAAGTAATCAATGCGCTTGATCATCCGGCCATCCTGAAGGGCCTGGGCTCGGGGAAATATAACCGCATCCCTTACCTGGTCACACAATACGTGGAAGGTCGTTCCCTGCGGACGGTTATAAATGAAGAGGCGCCCCTCCCTCCCGAAAAAGCACTGCCTCTCATTCACAAGATCGCCGAAGGAATGGCCTACTGCCATGCCAACAACGTCATCCACCGGGATCTTAAGCCTGAAAACATCCTGGTTCTGGCTGATGGCCAACCTGTCATTATGGATTTCGGACTGGCTCTCACCAAGGGATCCCACCGCGTCACCTATTCGAACCTGAGCGCTACCATGGGAACACCCGACTACATGGCTCCGGAGCAGATCGATGGCCAGCGTGGCGACCAGCGGACGGATATCTATGCGTTGGGGATCATCTTCTATGAACTATTGGCCGGCGAGTTGCCTTATACAGGCGATACGAATATGGCGGTGATGGCTCAGCACCTGCAAAAAACCGCTCCCCGGCTTGATAAGGTGACCTCGGCCGTTTCGCAGCAGATCGCCGCCATTGTGGCCCGCTGTCTGCGGATCGATCCCTCTGAACGCTATGCCGATATGCCGGCTTTGATTGCCGCCCTGGATAGTCCGGAAGCGGTCGATGTGAGCATTCTGGATACACTCAGTGCGCCTCCCGGGGCTTCTATCTGGCGGTCACAGGTATTCAAAGGCATCGCCATTGGGCTGGCCATTCTGGGAGCGTTCGTTCTTCTGGCGTTATTCCTGCAATCTTTTCACCATTAAAAAGGCCAATTATATGAGCCCGGATTCCGAAGACGTAACCAATATCCTAAAGCGCGTGCAGCAAGACCGGATCAAATTCATCGACCTCCAATTCACCGACGTGGTCGGTGTGGTAAAGAACGTCACCATCCCTGCGCACGAGCTGCCCGAAGCTCTGGAGAATGGGATCTGGTTCGATGGCTCTTCTGTGGAGGGGTTTGTGCGGGTGGCCGAAAGCGACATGCACCTTCGCCCGGATATTTCCACCTTCGCCGGGATTCCCTGGCTGAGTGGAGAAGAGGCCACTGCCCGGCTGATCTGTGATGTTTACAACCCGGATGGGCAGCCATTTTTGGGAGACCCTCGGGCCGTGCTTCGGCGTGCCCTTGCCGAAGCGGAAGAGATGGGTTTCCACTACAACACCGGTCCCGAGCTTGAATTCTTTCTGCTGAAGCCCCATTCCGATGGCAGGCTCATCCCCCCGGTCCCCCATGACAGCGCCAGCTATTTCGATGCCCCCTCTGACATGGCGGCCGGACTGCGCCGACAGATGGCTTCGACCCTTGAAGCCCTGGGCCTGCAGGTGGAGGCCATGCACCACGAAGGCGCACCCGGGCAGCACGAGATCGACTTCCGTTATGCCGGCGCGCTCGCCACCGCCGACAGCGCAGTGACCTTGCGTGTGGCTCTCAAAGTCATCGCCCAACAGAACGGGCTCTACTGCACCTTCCTGCCCAAGCCCATCCAGGGGATCAACGGCAGCGGAATGCACGTGCATCAGAGTCTGTCTTACATCAATACCGGAAAAAATGCGTTTGCCGATCCCGGCGACGCTCATGGTCTATCCGAGATAGCTAAACAGTTCATCGCCGGGCAGCTGGCCCACGCCCGGGGGATGTGCGTGGTACTGGCTCCACTGGTGAATTCCTACAAGCGCCTGGTCGTAGGGTATGAAGCCCCGGTTTATATCAGTTGGGCACGCATCAACCGCTCCGCACTCATTCGCGTCCCCCGCGCCACCATACCCGAATCCACCCGTCTGGAACTACGCTGTCCGGACCCGAGTTGCAATCCCTACCTGGCCTTCGCAGTCATGCTGGCTGCAGGGCTGGACGGGATCAAGCGGCAGCTTACCGTGCCTGAGGCAATGGAAGAGAATATTTACCTGCTTGACAATCAGAAACAGGTGAAATCCACAATCCTCCCGGGATCGCTCAACCAGGCGCTGAATGCGCTCGAGGAAGATCAAGTGATTCAAGATGCCCTGGGAGCCCACACCCTGGACCGGTTCCTCAACGCCAAGCGGCAGGAATGGGAAGAGTACCGTCTGGTGGTTACCGATTGGGAATTGGAAAAATATCTGACTAATTATTAGGTTCAGGCGCATCTTTCATGCGTCGCCTGGTTATCCCGCCACTTACTCCCTCACCGCATTGATAAAATCCGCCAGCAACCCGTAGGCTGTCGTTTCCGGGCCGGGATTCCCCTCGATGATGCTCAGGCTCGACAATGTATCCGTATGGAACTCAACGATGGAAGACGAACCGCTTACACCGTACAACGGCGAGACGGAAGAAACCAGTTCCGGCGCTACCTTCCCCTGGACAGTCCCCCCTCCCGTTTGGCCGAGCACACCAGCTTCCAGCGCTGCCCTTCGACCACAGCCTGGTCGATCATCTCGGAGGAAATGCCGCGGATGCCCGTCCGGTCCACCTGTTGGGGCTTAAAGGGGATGCCCATCAGCACCGTCACCAGCGCCGCCACCTTGATGGAGGCATCCCAACCGTCGATATCCGCAGAAGGATCCGTCTCGGCCAACCCCGCCTCCTGGGTGAACTTGACCGCCTCGTCGAAGGATTCGCCCGTCTCCATGCGGGTCAGGATCAGGTTGGTGGTGGAATTCAGGATGCCGCGGAAACTAAGCAGCTCTGCCGCCGGGAGGGCGCTCCGAAAGAGCGAAAAGATGGGGGCTCCGTCCATAACGGTGGATTCGAAATAGAATTTGCGGCCTTTCGAATCGGCAAAATCCGTCAGCTCGCGATAGGCATGCACTACCGGCCCTTTATTGGCTGTAATGGCATGCATCCCCAATTCGAGCGCCAGGTGCAGGTGGTCGATGGCCGGTTGACCGGTCTGGTGGTTCACGGGCGAGTTCTCGAAGAGCACGTCCGCAGTGGATTGGCGGATAAAGTCGAGCGAGTCGACTATGGCAGTGGTGCTGAGAGACTCAAGGGAGTGGCCCTTCTCGGTCAAACGTAAAGCCTTCTCCACGTCGAGCCCCGCCGGGTCAATGGCGGCTCCGTGATGTTCGGTATAAATGGCGGTGACACGGTAATCGATACCCAGGCGGTCCTGCAGTTCCCCTTCTTTGCGCTCGAGCAGGCGGGCTAAAGCTCGTCCGACGTTCCCGAAATCCGAGTAAAGCCAATTTGGTCTGGACCATTTACGATTCTCCTCAGAGCGGAATGATGAAGCTTGGTGTCGAATGGCAACTGCTTTGTGATCAGTGGCCCCTTACCGCTGGTCCTTCCTCGGTTTTCAATCGCAAATCGCAAATTATAATTCGGAAATCACAATCAATGGCTCTGGGCCGGGGATGGACGATCGTCCATCTTCAATCGAAAACAGCGTCCCCTCGTGTGCCCGTCAGGGCGTTGGGGATCCAAAATCGTAAATCGAAAATCAAAGAGGTGGATATGGGAACGCCCGCCGGTCCTCGGGCGGATCCGGGAATTGGCAGCCCGAAAGGAGCGCCCTCGCCCGGGCATCCAGCGCCGTGATCTCCTCCGGCAATAGATAAGCCGATAATTGGAGCGAGAGCCCCGCCCTTAACGTTTCTCGAAAGTGCTTGAGCGTCTCGGTCAGATCGGGAGGGAACGGTTCGCCGGCAAAATCCCACAGGACCGTCCGCAGTTTTTCCTCCGTGTGAAAGCACAGTCCGTGATCGATCAGGTATAGTTTGCGGGTGCGTTTCTGGACCAGGATGTGGCTGCCTTTGCGGTCGGCGTTGTTGACCAGCAGATCGAACAGGGCCACCGGTCGCAGGCGATGAAGGTCTTCATCCTTGAAGTTGAAATAGTGATAGTTGGGGTTGTAATCAATATATTGCTGCAGCGCCCCTGGGCCAAGCGGCCCGTCCCGTAAAATGGTCAGCGGGACAAAGCAAAAACCGAGCGCTTCGCTAACCAGGTAAGCCGCCACTTCCCTCCCCGCCAGGCTCTCGGATGGAAAATCCCACAGAGGCTGCTCGCCTTTCTGCGGCTTGTAGACTGCCGGGATTTCCTGGCCATCATGGTGAATGTTCACCAGGAAAGTGTAATTGGAGCCGAGCATAAACTGGCCCTTGATATCGATTTCCCCGTTGGAGAGGGTATCCATCAGATCTATGGGAAGGGTTGGCGAGGACATGTTTAACCGGTAAATGCTAATCGCTGATAGCTAATAGCTGATTGTCTAGTGCTTGTGTCCGTTCTTTTTCGGGCAAAAATGTCCGGCCGGGTCCATCGGTTGGCCGCAAAATGGGCAGATGGGACGACCGCGGTTGACCACCTCGTCGCTCCAATTGGCCAATTGACGGGCCTGGACGCGGTTGCACCAAAAACGCACGACCGAGGCTTCATCCGGGTCGCCGCCTTCGGCCACGATCTCACGGGCCAGGATGACGATCAGGTCCCGGTCGGCGTCGTAACCCAATCCCATCTCGCCCCCCCGAAATAACGGGTCCACCGGAGGCGTGATGCGCATCTTATCTTCCTCATATTCCCCTGAGGGCACCACCCGTTCGACATTTTGGGTGGCCACTTCTGTAAGCATTTGTTCGATGCCGGCCGCCAGGGTCTGCAGTTGGACTTTCTCGATAATAATGGTGATCGGTTGGACATCGGTTTCGCGCCAGGCCTGTAGATAAAAGACACGCTGGCCCGGTTGGCCAATGGCATCGGCAGTAATATGTTGGACGGGGTCTAGGTCGATCTCAAAACGAGCCATGGAATATCCTTTAGATCTACTATCTCAGTTAAGATTCTTGATAAGTTCTTTTTTTACGTATACCGTGGAGCCGCGCACACTCAAAAACGGCTTTCCACTTTCTTCCAATAGTATCTAATTATATCAATTTGAATTAAAAATAGATTTGAGCGTTATTCCTGTTTGATTTGAAATGCATCGAAATCGCGGGCCACGTGCACGTTTGGGAAATAAGATTGGGCTTCGGCAAGCACATCCTTTTCACGGTAACGGCGGGAAAGGTGGGTCAAATAAAGCTCTCTCACACCGGCTTTCACAGCCAGTTCCGCCGCCATTCTGGCCGTCAAATGCGAAAATTGCGCCGCCATCTCTGCTTCCTCTTCCAGGTAAGTTGATTCGACCACCAGGGCATCCGCGCCCTGGCAGGCCGGGATCAAGTCCTCGATGCGGCCGGTATCGCCGATATGCACCATCCGTACCCCGGCTTTCAACGGTCCCAGTACATCCTCCGGCCCGATCTGGCGTCCGTCCGCAAGGGTGACGGTTTTGCCTTCCACCAGCTCCCGCCGGATCGGCCCGGGCGGCACACCTAACGCCTCCGCTTTTTCCGGCAGGAAAGGCCGGTGCGAGCGTTCCTCGAAGCGGAAGCCCAGGCTGTCCGAGCCCCGGTGGAACACAGGGAACGCCGAGACCGTAAAATCTTTTGCCTCGAAGAAAACACCCGGTTTGACCTCATGCAAGTGGAGTGGGATGGGCGATTCCCCGCCCCGCAGGACCACACCATAGAGTAAATCGTAAATGCGGTCTAGGGCCCATTTACCGCTGTAGATATTGATTTCCTCGATGGCTTCCCAGCGCATGAAGGTCGAGAACAGTCCCGCCAGCCCCAGGATGTGGTCCAGGTGCCCGTGGGTGATTAGGATATGGTTCAGGTTCTTGAAACCGATCCCCGATTGGAGGATCTGGCGCTGAGTGCCTTCGCCGCAGTCGATCAGGAAACGGTATTCATCGTGCTTGATGACTTGGGCCGATAAGCCCCGTTTGGCCGAAGGAGCCGAAGCGGATGTTCCGAGGAAAATAATTTCATACATTAGCGAGTATTATACTCCGCACCACGTCCCCCTCAAAATATCGAAATTTCAGATTCTCCTACTTGACAAATGAAACTAACGTTCTATAATGAAAGTATGAGACCTCACTCCCACGAACCTATGCCCATATCCTTTCAAACGCAATCTTCTTCCCGCAGGTTCTTTGCATACAACAACCCTTCCCAAAGCCCTGAGGAACGTTTTGTCGGAGCTCCATCCATGGAAATCCAGTCTACCCACATTATCTCCCTGCTATTTTCGAGTGCGTTTGAGTGGATACATTGAGGTATATCTATCGCGATAATGTTCGCTTATGGAATTTGTCCATGTCAGCTCATCATTCTTTCTCCGAAAAAATCGGCAATCGTCAATCTTCGATCACCAATCCCCTGAATTGTTCCTCTTTCGTTTTTGATTCAATTCCGCCTTTATCAGCAGCAGAACCTAAATTAACACCCCAATTCGTTATCCGCTTTTCCGCGCCAAAGGCAGGTCCGTTGAAGATTATTCGTTCCGCGAAAGAGACACATTAAGTGACTTTTATTCCCCCGCTCATCGAACATAAAAGCTATCAAACTAATAAACTAACTACCTCGACAATGTTAGATTAGGCCCTTTGATACTCGGTCGCGAAAAAAGAAGCTATAAGCTCTTGTTTTTTCCTGCTTTTTCTTTTCCGTCGTGTCCTTTGTGTCCGTCGTGTTTAGATCTTTATTCTTCAAATTTGGAATGTAACATTGTCGAGCTACTATCAAACTAATAAACTAACTACTATCCGACTAACGACTATCTGCCTGACAACTACCCTGCTATAATGATTTTGCCATGCCGATCACCCGCTCAAAATCCGCCTCCAAAAAGAAATCCTCCCGAACGCCGGTAAAATCCGTCTCATCTCGCCGCGCCTCTCCTGTCAGCCGCGGCCGCGGCTCTCAGCCTGCCCGCTTGGCTCCTTCCCGCAGATCCTATCCTCGTACCTCCATCTGGGGGAATATCTCTCCTGAGAGAAAGATGGACATCCTCGGCGTGGTCATGGCCCTGGTGGGCATCCTCACGCTGCTCAGTCTTTTTTCTGCAAAAAATGGGAGCCTGACCGGCTATTGGATCTCCGCCCTGAAATCCATCTTCGGTTGGGGGACTTACATTCTCCCCATCGGCCTGATCGTGCTGGGTTCATGGCTGGTGGCCCGCAACATTGACCGGTTACCCGCCCTCAGCATCGAGCGGATCTTTGGGATCGTGTTCTTATTCATTGGATTACTGGTCACTTTTCACAGTCTTTCCGGGCCCGCCCTCACGGCTCTCGACAGAGCCCGGGCCGGCACCGGCGGCGGCTACATCGGCGGCTATCTTCAGGCCTGGTTATTCAAGGGGATCGGTCCTGCCAGTACAGGCATACTGGTCCTGGCCTGGTTGTTGATCACCCTGGCAATGACCCTGGATATTTCCATGCAGGAAATGTTCAAGTGGGCCGGCCCCTTGTATGAAGGCTTTAAGAAAAAGATGAGCCGGCCCATCCAGAAACCCGTCGCCGGAAGCGCCCCCGCTCCAACAGCCCCGGGAGAGCCTCCGTCGGACGATTTCATCCCCCTCAACCGTCCCATGCTGGAACCAAAACCGGCCTATCCCCCCGGCGTAGCCGTTCGGACCAACCTTTCCTCCGGACAGCAGATCGTCTGGAGGCTGCCGCGGGTGAGCGATATACTTGAACCGCCCCAGATCACAACCGTCAATGCTGAGTTTGTCCAAAAGAGAGCCGCTCTCATAGAGGAAACACTCGCCTCTTTCGGTGCTCCCGCCAAAGTGGTGGATACAAGCACCGGCCCCTCCGTGACCATGTTCGGTGTCGAACCGCAGTTCGTCGAATCCCGCAACGGTCAGACCCGTGTCCGTGTCGCCAAGATCGCCGGCCTGGCCGACGACCTGGCCCTGGCGCTGGCCGCCCCCCGGATCCGCATCCAGGCGCCTGTGCCCGGGCGGGGATACGTCGGCATCGAGGTGCCCAATGATGAGATGTCGCTGGTCGCCTTGCGTGAAGTGGTCGAAAGCGATGTATTCACTCGCAGTAAATACACCCTCCGCTTTGCCCTGGGCAAGGATGTGGCCGGTCATCCAAAAGTGAGCGCCCTCGAATCCATGCCGCACCTGCTCATCGCCGGGACCACCGGCTCCGGTAAATCCGTCTGCGTCAATTCCATCCTGACCTGCTTATTGCTGAATAACACCCCGATGATCTCCGTCTCATCCTGGTGGACCCCAAGCGGGTCGAATTGACCGGCTATAACGGCGTACCTCACCTATTGGCTCCGGTGGTGGTGGAGATCGAACGGGTCATCGGCGCGCTCCAGTGGATGACCCGCGAGATGGATAACCGCTATCACAAGTTCGCCGAAGTGGGCGCCCGCAACATTCAGGACTTCAACCTTCGGACCGCCAGCCAGGGAGGCAAGAAATTGCCCTACTTGTTGGTAGTTATCGATGAATTGGCCGATCTGATGATGATTGCCCCCGACGAGACTGAAAAGACCATCACCCGCCTGGCCCAGCTTGCCCGCGCCACCGGCATCCATATGATTCTGGCCACCCAGCGCCCCTCTGTGGATGTGGTCACCGGCCTGATCAAAGCCAATTTCCCCGCCCGCATTGCCTTCGCAGTGGCATCCAATACCGACAGCCGGGTCATCCTCGACCAGCCCGGCGCCGAGCGCCTTTTGGGCCGTGGGGATATGCTCTTCCAGGCCCCGGATGCGCCTGCGCCTGTCCGCCTGCAAGGGGTATTCGTCTCAGATACCGAGATCAACCGCCTGGTGGAATACTGGCGGGAGCAGGCCGGCGCCTCCAGCCCGTATGCAGCCGCTGCTGGCGTCCCCGGCAACCCTGCCGATACCATCCCGACCGGCGTGCCTCTGAAACAGGTTCCCATGTTCGAGGATATTACTGCCCCCGAAGGCGATCCGCTTTTGCACGATGCCATCGATACCGTCCGCCGCGAAGGCCGCGCCTCCGTGTCGATGCTGCAAAGGCGCATGCGTATCGGTTACACCCGCGCCGCCCGCCTGGTGGATTCCCTCGAAGAAAAGGGTATCGTCGGTCCGCCCGCCCCCGGGACCGGTGTGCGGGAGGTGCTGGACTATGGAGATGCTGCGCCGCCAAAGGAAGATTAAGCTTTGCCCCGGCTTATAAATTGGACCTAGTGTTTTTAAGAACGCTTTAGGAGGTAGCTTATGAGTAAAGCCATTGAAGATTTACTGAATGAACATCAAGCCATTCTATCGGCCCTTCAGATCCTGGAGAAAATGGCCGATGCCGAAGAGAATGGTAACCCCGTAGAACAAAAGGATATCCTCAATTTTATCGGGTTCCTGAAAGAGTTTACCGATAAATGTCATCATGGAAAAGAGGAAGGGCTTTTATTCCCGGCCTTGATGGCATTCGGCGTGCCGGATCGAGGTGGCCCCATCGGCGCGATGATGAGCCAGCACGAACACGGCCGGAAATTGATCCGGGAGATGGAAGCCGCAGCCTCCCCATCGGTCGACCCGCAGAAATTTGCCACTGCCGCCCGGGTATATATAAACCTGCTCCGGGATCATATCCAAAAAGAGAATATGATCCTCTTCCCCCTGGCGGAAAAAGTGCTGCCGGAAACATCATTAACGAAATTGTATGAAGGGTTTGAGGAACATGAAGAAAAGGTCATCGGCCATGGACGCCACGAGCAGCTCCATGCCATGCTGCATAACCTTCAAGAAAAATACCCCTAAAATTGTTACTTTTACTCATCTGCGATACCGGGCTGAGTGAGAACCGGCTTCATCCTGCTGGAGCGGTCCATCCATACGTGGATCACACTGAATGCAATCAAGGCCAGGACCAGCCCCCCGACAAAGACGTAAGTCATCGGGTTATTCTGGTCCAGGTCTGCCCACATCCGCGGTAGGGCCAACATAGTCAAAAGGATCCCCACCAGGCCGCTCTCGAGCATGATCCGTGTGGCGCTCCAACGTCCATCCATGCCGAGCGAGAGCACTGATGCAAACGTGAGGATGCTCCATCCACAAAATACCCGCGCCGTCAATTCGGTCAGCTTCCACGGAGCCAGGGAGATCAGGATGGATGGGCGGATGAAAACAACCAAAAAGAACAGGATCCCGATCAACCCCACGATCCCCATCCCAACGCGCATAAATGGGCGAAAGCGCAGGTCATTCTCTTCCAGGCGTTTGGACTCCGTCGCCCGGTTGCGCCACCATATCCACGGGACGAGGAAAGGCGTCAGCGCATAGATAGCAGTCCATAGATAAAAAGAGAACGCCGCCTGGTGAAAGCGGGACCAATGCAGGAATGTGGAAAGGAGCATGATGATCGTGAAAACGGTGATAGGCAGGAAACCCGCCTGAACGCGATGCCATTTTTTCTGCCCGAGCAGGCGGAGAAAGAAAAAGGCGCCGGCGGTGTAGCCTGCTCCGAACAATATCGCCGAGGTAGGCGGCTGGATCGTCCAGGCAAAGTCTATATCGGTGTGGGTAGGGAAGATATATAAAGCCACGAATGCCAGTAATAAAATGAATATGATAAATCCCGCCACAAGCCGTGTCGGTGTATGGATCCGGTCATCTTTGGGTGTACCCATAAGTTTTCTCCTTCATTCACGTAACCTTAACCCAATAGTCGAAAGTGGAATTATAGTTTCTTGAGGGAGATGAAAGCAGCCCCATTTAGTACTAAATCAGGATGTTCTTAAAATCCCATCCCAAGACATTAATTTCGAGTAATGATGATTGATTTGGCAGAATTCACAATAAATCTTGGCTTTTCTCTGAATTCTCTGTGGTCTCAGTGGCTATCCTTTTCCATTCACAAAGAGCCTTATCAACTGTGTAAACACCCCTCGTATTATCTATTCTGAAGGTTCTAATTCATCCACAACCCGCCGGTTGCATCCATCCAATCGGCGATGGACTTCTACCGCGCCTGAAATATTATTATTGGAAATATCCAATTCCAGCCGCGGCAAGAGGGATTCGCCCACGAGACGCTTCATTAAGTTCCTGCTCTCTAACAAAGACATCCAGATCGTCATATTGGGAGGGTTTACCGGAGACCTTCAGCCTCTCCTGGCGAGCAGCCGCGAACGACTCGGGCGAGCGGTATAGGAAAACCAACCTGAAGTTGAGCGGCAGCAACCGATCCTCCAACCAACGAAAGTCGTAATCCTTATGGTAAGCCTCGGAGTTGGTAGGCTCGCGTGGAGATATGAAAGCGGTCGACGATCCAGGAATAGTAACGCTGAAGCTCAAAGAGGCGCAGCCAGGTGGCATAGGTTTCCATGGCGAGGGACTCTTCCTGCGGCTCGAAGTTGATCGGTCCACGCCCCCATGGATAATTGGTAAAAGCGCACCACTCTGCCGAGATCAAGGGCGAATGATAACGGTATTTTCTCGGGCCAACGATGCGCGGATGCTCGTTGAGGGCGAAGGCGATATCCGTTTTGAAGGTCAGGCGAGTGCCCTCAAGGATGATTTTCGGGGTTAATTTGGTCATTGGGTGAGTATATCAGAATGAAATGGGCAGGAAAGAAAGCCAAGACGAATTTCTTATATATCGATTATGTTATGGAGACGATATTTATGGTATATTCTCGACTATGGAAGACAAAATTACGATCATCGAAGGTCCACCGCCTGTTTTCGAACCCGTTCAGGATGGTTGGGCGTTGGGTCTGGGAGAAGGGCCGCGTTTGCCTTTGACCTTGCTCACCCGCCTGCGGACGTTCAATGGCCCGGCGCTGGTGGAACGGTGTTACCGGCGCTGGCATGTGAAAGAATCCATCCATTTGGAATATCGCAACGACCTGGGATTGGCAGAACAGGCGCCGATTGTGGCTGCCCGCGCAGTCGAAACAAATGACGGGCATGTCCTATTATTATGGGTCCAGTTGGATCCTGAAAAGGTCCGTCTGGAACTTGACCCGGGTGAGGACGAAGGCTCGGAGGACGAAGATTAACTAATAATAGAATGGTCCGTTCACCGGACCATTCTTGTTTAAGATTAGGCCATATCCGAAAATTATAAAAGAATCACATTTTGATTGTCTCCCGAAATTTCGGATAGATAATTAGTCATGTAGAAGTCACGCGAAGAAGGTGGATTTTGACCTATTGACTTTAACTCGATAATCGTTAAAATCAAGTTGTAAGACAACTAGAGTCTTAACCGCCTATGCAAAACCAGGTTGACATAAAACCAATTATAAGCGGGCTTCCGTCCGGATGCCCGCTTATATTTTAAATTAAACCCTACCGAATAAGGAGAATACAATGTCTGGAGTCAATGAGTTCGAAATGGCGCAGAAACAGTTTGACCACGTAGCCAAGCTGCTCAATCTGGACCCACAAATCGCGGAAGTGTTGCGCTGGCCATTGCGCGAATTTACCTTTCGCATCCCGGTCCGGATGGATGATGGAACCTTGAAAGTCTTCACCGGATTCCGCGTCCAGCACAATGATGCCCGCGGTCCCAATAAAGGCGGTCTGCGTTTCCATCCTGCCGAGAATCTCGATACCGTCCGCGGCCTGGCCATGTGGATGACCTGGAAATGCGCAGTTGCGGATATTCCATTGGGCGGAGGCAAGGGCGGCGTGATCGTGGATCCGGCCACCCTCTCCACCGAGGAAAAGGAACGCCTGTGCCGCGGCTGGGTCAAGCAGATGTGGAAGAATATCGGCCCGCGCCAGGACGTGCCGGCTCCCGACGTGTACACAACTCCGCAGATGATGGTCTGGATGATGGATGAATATTCCAAATTATCCGGCCAATATACTCCCGGCGTGGTCACCGGCAAGCCGGTCGACGGTGGTGGGTCCGAGGGGCGCACCGAGGCCACTGGTTACGGCGTGATCTATACGGTCAGAGAAGCCATGCAACATCTGGGCATGGATAGCAAGAATTGCACCGCTGCCATCCAAGGATTTGGCAATGTGGCCCAATATGCTGCCATTGGTTTCATCGAAATGCTGGGCGGCAAAATCGCCTGCGTCTCCTGCTGGGACCACAAGGACAAGAAAGCCTTATACCTACAGCCATCCAAATGGCGTGGATCCGCATTTCCTGATGACCATAATCGATGAATACAATGAGATCAACCGTGACAAGGCCGTTCAGGCCGGTTACGTAGTGGAAGATGGAGATGCCTGGATCACCAAGGATGTGGATGTGTTGATCCCGGCAGCCTTGGGCGGCCAGATCAATGCAGAAAATGTCAATAAGATTTCCAAGAAGGTGAAACTCATCGCCGAAGGCGCCAACGGCCCAACCACCCCCGAGGCAGATGAAGTCCTGAAGCAAAGGAATATTTTCGATATTCCGGATTTCCTTTGCAACGCCGGCGGAGTAACTTGCTCTTACTTCGAAAGCGTTCAGAATGATATGAATTTTTATTGGACGAAAAAAGAGGTCCTGGAAAGATTGGATACCAAGATGACCCAGGCTTTCCATGCCGTCCTCGATATGAGCCTGAAACAAAAAGTCACTATGCGCGATGCTGCCTATATGGTAGCCATCGACCGGGTCGTCAGGGCCATGCAATTACGAGGCTGGGTATAACCCAATAACAGCCCATCCGAGGGCTTTTTTAGTAACCCTCCCAGATAAAAATCAAGGACGCCAAATCCGGATTTGGCGTCCTTCGTTGTTGTATAATAAACTTATACCAGTACCGCAGCCATTTCATGTAGGGACGCTTCTCATTTCAAGGAACAAGACCAGAAGATAACCTGCAATTCCATCCGGTTGCGGAACGAGAGAGAGTTTGAAAACATGAGCTTTTCAGATGATCCCCTCGAACCACAAGAGACGGGGCCTTCGGAAGAACCCACATCAGAACAGCCGAGTTATCCTGACGAGACCATCCTGCCGGACGGCTTTATTCCGTTGGTAGAGACGGCCCACGTCCAGCGATCCCGCCGGCGCCAGGCTCACCGGAAACTGGTCCTCCCTGAAGGCGCGGATCGGGTTGCCCTGATGGATAGCCTGGGAAGAAGAGCCACTCCCTCCTTCGAATTTTTCCTATTTGCGTTATTGTGCGGAGCAGTCCTCGGAGCCGGCTATTTACTGGACTTGAAAGCCAATTCGCAGGCCATCTTCCTGCTGGGTCTTTTATTGGCTCCTTTATTGGCGCCCTGGGTGGGCATGGTCCTTGGGATCACCACCGGTTCCTGGCGCTTTTTCTTCCTGATGCTGGGAGGAATGCTGGTGGCGTGTGGATTGGTGTTTTTAAGCAGCGGCCTGGCTGGCCTGGCCGGGCGTTTATGGTTGCCTTTCCCGAACTCATTCCAACCTCAAGCGTATGTTCGTTCTCACATTTGGTGGCTGGACCTGTTCATCGTCGTCCTGGGAGCCGCGCTATTGGTGATCTCCTTCATCCGGTCGGAGGAGAAACCCATCCTGCCTAGCCTGATGGTGGCCTACGGGTTGTTCATGCCCCTCAGTGCAGCCGGTTTTGGCTGGGGTATCGGCGATGCAGGCATCTGGCAGAACGGCATACAAGTTTTCCTTTTGCACCTGGCTTTAGGGATAATCATTGGAGGCCTCGTCCTTCTGAGCCTTCGCTTCAAGCCAAAGAAAGCCGGCGGGTATATCCTGCCTTTCATGACCGGGTTACTCTCGCTCGCGGCAATAGTGACATTTACCGGGGTGGTTACCACAATTCGGGACGGGATCATGGTCACCCATAAAACAGTCCCAACGCCCACTGCGCTTATCATTCCGACCATTACACCTACTTTTTCTCCAAAACCTACCTTAACTTTTACGGTTACGGCAAGTGAGACGCCCATTCCCACCGATACACTTCAGCCGACCCCCGCCTACGCCCTCATTCTCTCTTCTTCCGGCGGCGGGGCCAATGTCCGCACAGAACCGGGTGGAGGCGTTTTGATCGTGACATTGATCAACGGCACCTTGGTGCAAGTATTGCCGGAGATCCAAACCGTCCGCAGCTCCACCTGGGTAAAGGTGCGTTTGATGAACAACGTTCAGGGGTGGGTCCTTCAAACGGTACTCAACGCGACTGACCAAACGCCTATACCAACTTTCACCTTCACGGCGACCCCGTAGAGTGCCTGACTAACCACACTATTGCCATATCACCGGAGGCAGCCAGGTTTTGGTGCCGACCGGAGCAATTCGGGTATAGTTTTACGGCAAAAATCAAATTAAATTGGAGTTCTGATCATGACGATTCACTTCGGTACAGATGGCTGGCGCGCCGTCATCTCGGATACGTTCACATTCAATAATCTTCGCATGCTCACCCAGGCCATTGCCGATGCAGTGGCTTCGGAACATTGGGACAAATCGGGAAACGGTGGCCCTGTTCCGGATCCCACCAAGTGCGTGGTGGGCTTCGATACCCGTTTCCTGTCTGACCGGTACGCCGGCGATGTCGCCCGGGTGCTGGCAGCCAATGGGTTCACAGTCTATCTTGCTCAAGCCGATGCTCCCACTCCGGCGATATCCTATGCGGTAAAGAACTTGAATGCTATTGCCGGGGTCATGATCACAGCTTCGCACAATGCTCCCCGTTATAACGGGCTCAAACTCAAGGCTGCTTACGGAGGTTCCGCCCTGCCGGAACAGTGCCACCGGGTGGAAGTGTATCTGAATGACAATGAAAACCGCGCCCGCGGCCCCAACCTGATGGATTTCGACCTGGCCCGTGAAAAGGGTCTCATCCAGAAATTCAATCCATTGCCGGCCTATTTCGACCACCTGCGGAAACTGATCAATTGCGACATTATTGCTGAAAACCCTCAGTGTTTTGTGGTCGATTCAATGTTTGGTTCCGGCAGAGGGGTGATTAAATCCTTCCTGCAAGGAACGGGCTGCGAGATCTCCGAGATCAGAGGCGAGATGAACCCCGGGTTTGGGAATATTCATCCCGAACCCATTGCGAAATACCTGGGAGCTCTGGCCGGCGCGATCGGAGCAGGCATGGGCTGTTTCGGCCTGGCAACCGACGGCGATGCTGATCGGATCGGAGCCATGGATGAACGCAGTAATTTTGTGGATCCCCATAAAATTATGGCGCTGGCTTTGAAGTATCTTGTGGAAAAGCGTGGTTGGACTGGTGCGGTGGTACGGACTGTATCCACCACCCGCATGATTGACCGCCTATGCAAACGGTACGGATTGAAGCTCTATGAAACGCCGGTCGGTTTTAATCATATTGCCGATTACATGATGAGTGAAGATGTGCTCATCGGTGGTGAAGAATCGGGCGGGATTTCCTTCAAAGGGCATATCCCTGAAGGGGACGGGCCCATCATGGGGCTCTTACTGGTCGAGATCATTGCCGCCTCGCACAAATCTCTGCATGACCTCGTGGAGGATTTGTTGGCAGATGTTGGACCGGTTTGCTATGAACGGACGGATCTCCGCCTGAATCACCCGGTCTCCAAAACCGAAATGACCGACTTCCTGGTGAAGAAAGCTCCGGCAGAGATTGGAGGCCAGAAGGTGGCGGAGGTCAGCAATACCGACGGAGTTAAATATATTATGGGCGACGACTCCTGGCTGCTTATCCGTCCATCCGGCACGGAGCCGGTATTACGCGTATATGCTGAAGGGCGAGGCCCGGAGATGGTAAAAGCCCTTCTGGGGTATGGTCAAACGATCGCAGGCAGTGTAACGTAAACCAATACCAACACAAATAAATAAAAAGCGTGAACCCGGCTACCGGGTTCACGCGAATTTAACCAAAGGGAACGCTTGGAGCGTCCCTTTTGTTTTATTTCATCGTTTATTTCGACGGAACTCCGCGCAACCGCCTGGCCAGGAATATCACAACCAAAAGAGCCAGCGTGAGAACGATCAGGCTCGGCAAGCCGACTTGATCAAAGAAGCCAGTGGTTGCCAACCCGCCTGTTCCAGGTGTGCCTCCAGGTGTGGCGTTTCCCGACGATCCATTTAATGCAGCTGCAGTGGAGGTCATCTGAGAAGCCAATTGAGTTTGCAAGAAAGCCAGGGTCGCGGCCTCGGCCGCTCCTGTATTCGTCGGAGAAGCAGCATTTTGGGCGACTACCGGCGTAGCAGAAGCCTTGGCAACAGTAGGAATGGCCGTCTTGGTTGATGTGGAAGTGGGCTGGGTAGTGGGAGTCCACAATGCCGCTTGAGCGGTGGCGGTTAATTGCTGGATCAAAACAGTATTGGCATCCGAGGTAGCCTTGGCAGCCGTATTTCTCTGAGTCGCCAGGCGTGGACCCAAATAGAATACATAGGCAGCAACGCATCCCAGAGTCAACAGGATCAGGAGACCAAGGATGCCTCCAACGATCCAGAATGTCCGGTTATTGGATTGCTCCGCGGGAATTTGTTCTGTGGATTCCTCGGTATAGCCCTCGTTCAGATCACCTTCATTGGGGTTATTATTGGGTTCGTCCAACATCGCTGCCTTCCTCCTTGTTTAAATTATATTACTCGAGGACTTCCAAATTGGCAAGCGGAACCACTATTTGCTCGCCGGATTCCAATCGTACCTCTGCAGCTGCCACTTTTAATCCGCTCGCCATGAGAGTAAACCCGTTCTTCAGGCTGACCAAGGTAGCTACTTCGCCAGAATGTGGTTCATGGCTGAGTCGCACGGATTGGTCGGGGGCAAATGCCTCCACATCTCGAGGCGAAGGAGGCGGCTGCGTGACCGGCAGAGGGATAAAGATTTCAGGCCTTGCCCCGGTTTGCTTATCCCAGGAAACTGCATTGAGCGTCACATCTCTTTTGGCATTGGTAGAAAGCAATTTGAATGCCATGCTGTTTAAAGGCCGCTTATAAAAACCATCAATGAGAATGATCGGATAATGGGATTGTAAGGCCTGAGGCACCAGAGCCGGCGACATGCTACCGAGAATGAGGCCACGAACCGGCAATTCACCGGCCGTTTTAAGGATGCCGGGATCATCACAATAACCTGCCAGTAACACCGATCCTCTCAAGCTGACATCCAATTGTTGGAGCGCCAATGATCCATCGGCAGTGGTAATAATTGGCAGCATCATGCCCACATTCAATTCCCCATTTCCCCATACGCCTTGAACAAGTGCACCGGTAAAGGTGATCTCCACACCCCGGTCATCGATCTGACGGGTTACCACGCCCGGGAGAGTAGCCTTCAATTCAAATGTACTATCTCCAACTTCCATTAGCACTTTCCCATTTCCAACCACCAACACCCGCCCGCTTTGTGGAGCTGAAATCGCCTGGGACATGAACCCTTTCTGGCGGGCGATCATTTCCCCTTTGGGAACCACATCCCCAACTTTGACCTGGATCAATCTCTGCGCTTCCGCAGGAGAAATCTCAAATGTCCTGGCCACGTTGATCAGTACATGGTTCTCGCCCAGACGCGTTTCTGCGACGACGTCCAAAGGATTGACTTTTTGACCTTCTTTTACCGTTATACGACCGGCTAAAGGAAGAAGGCGTTCGCGCCGGACGGTGGTAAGGGGGAGTATGTGCGCTACAGGGGCCAGCATGTGGAAATCAGCCTCCTAATGTCCAGCGCCATTTTTTAACAATTTCGCGCTGTCGGGCATAATTTTGCGTAAAATGTAAAGGACGGCCTCTTGCATCGATCACTACACCGAGGGCCGTACCGGAGACAGGAATGCCATCGGTGCGGGTCCGGCCAGGACCAAAGCCAATATCCGTATGGTGGAGAGGGGTTAGATACAATCGCCCGGATTGACCGGTAGGTAAGGGGAGAACTTCCAACATCCCTTGTTTGATATCCAAACGGCTTTCATTTCCATTTTGGTAAATGAACTTGCCACTCAGGATGGTGGTGCCCTGGCGAACATTGGCATAGGGCGCCACTACGGTAGCCAGCCCAAGGAATGCACCCGATTCCAACACCTGCACAGGTAGAATGGAATTACGAGCGGCTGCCACACCCAGGGCAGGCAGCAAATTATTTTGATCGAGGATAATGGTGGTAATCCCGACCGGTTGGATGGCATCCAATAAAAGTAGAAGGCTTTGTCCCAGAGTAGGAGCCCTGGTAATGACGCTGCCTCCCGCCAGGATCGGCTCAAAATAAGGGGTCAATCCCTGGGCCGCCCGGCGGACTTGCGCCGAGGAGAAATCTTTGGACAGGCTGTTCAAGGCGATCGATAAAATTTGGCGGGCTGCGGCTTGTTCAATGGCCAGGTCCTCCGCAGTGGCCGGCAAACTGGTCGGATAAATGGATTTTTGAAACAGATAATCCCGGATGGTTTCATCCGAAATTTCGAGGGGTATCCATCTGGAGATTTCATCGATTGTGGTGTAACGGAGAAGATTTGCGAGTCCTTCACCCAAGCCCAATTGGGGATAAACGCCCATGGTCAACTCACCCGCAAAGGCAGCCGCGACCGTAGCCGCCGAGGCCCCCAGGTCCACACATAAAAGACCTTTACTTGAATCATAGACCTGACTGAGGAAGCGCATGATCCGGCCTTCTGCGAAAGCAGTCGGCATCACCCGTATTATTGGACCATCTGCTGAGTTCATCCACGCCGTTCATTTGACTCCGCGCGAATCTGCGTAAACAAATCCGTTATTACATGCTGGGCCGGCTGTAGATCCTCGGTATCCAGGTTGGGACGGATATTCGGACTGATCCCCAGGGAAGAAGTCAACGGAGACAGGGTAGACTTCACCTTTTCGACCAGGTTTTTGTTACCCGCATAGAGCAGGGCGGGGCGTTTTTCAGTAGGTAAAAGGTAACAGGCCAGCCCTATAGTCTCCAAAAGATGCTGGACTGAATGAGTAGCACCTCCATCCGTGCCTCCGGCGATAAGGATCAGGTCGGGATTCAGGCGCAGGATACTATCAATCTGTTCTTCTGGTTTACGTTTGTCGTTCAACCCAATCGTATCCACCACTCGGGCATAAATGGTCCGTGACAAACGCTGTACACTTTCCACAGAGACATCGTCCAATAAACCGACCACCACCGTCTTGATCGCGGGTCCCGCGGAGATAGTGGCAGCAAAGGTATCGATCCCATTGCCTTCATGGGCGGGAATGATCAACCCCTGGTCATCTCCGAGAAACTTTCGGCCTGTGACCGTCTGGAGATTCTCGATCGCCCGGTGAACCCCTTCACTGAGGTCCTTGAATGGCGCCGCTGTGGTGGAAGGCGCCTGGCCTGCCGCGATGAAGCGGTAAGAACCTTCCACTACATCGAACAGGGCCGCTCGGGTGGTCATGGTGCCGACGTCTACGGCCAGGAGTGATTCAGCATCGATCATGGAAGCAGGCATAGGAAAGTCTCAGACTGGGCAAAGTGAAAAGATTATAAGAATAGAGCTTTAATCCGGATAAATAGATCCGAGAGAGAACTGATCCGTTCTATGAGCGCCGTCAAGGAAGCCATGAATACACCTGCAAATAAGACACCCAACGTAATGGCGATGAAAACCTGACCAATAGCCCCTAAAACCCTCACTATTTTATTACGTTGAGGCCCGGCAGGTGTGGGCTTGGCTCCAAAATGAAAATAAACGAGGGTGGTAACCGTTCCAATTAGCATTAAAGCGCCGAAGAATAACCGTTCGGCCAGATTAGCGCCCGCATTGCTGGTATTCATTACATTGATCGAAGCCTGGGTCTGCGGAATAAGCGTCCCCAAAACCGCTCCTCCGATGGCAACCGCTGCGGCAACCCCCACCAGATATGCTACTACAGGGTTGCCCATACCGGATGTGCGTGGCGAAATTTTCATCAAGAGAAATATACCCAGGATGAGGGCAATGAAGGCAAAAATGCGCTCGGAAAAATTTCCATCCAAGGAGAGGCACGAATACTCGCGGCCAAAGAATTTGCCACCACGCCACGGCAGCCGCATACCCCGCCGCCACGCCCACAAAAATGTATACAGCTATCCGAAAGAAAGGGATTATCCCCGATGAGATAACTTAAAGATCATCAAAGTGAGCAGAAAACTGATAAACCCACCAACGAGGCAGCCGACATTCTCAGCCCTTTTTTCCGGATTTTTGTATACGTCGAGCGCCAAATAAGCAGGGCGCTCCAAGCCGCCCCGATGGCAATGATCAATTCAGCCGCGAGCGTTCCCAAGCTGAAGGAGTCCCAATAATGGTCAGCCAGGCCAGGGCGGTTGTATTTTTGTTCGTAAGTCTTCGCAGTCCGGAAGACCCGAAACAATTCCTTTGAGTTGGCCCGAATCGAAATATGGACGGATCATCGGTTCCGCCTGGGCGCTAATAACCATGATCATCGGCGCTTTGCCAAGATAGAGACCCGCTTGCTCCACCCAATTGCGGGCGGTATCGGCGTCATCTGTCAGGATCATCACTGCCGCAAATTCGCTCAGTTTTGTTACGCCCTCCAAAGGAGCCGTTCCCCAGGCAGAATGTCCGCTCGTGGTAACGGGCATGGCGATGGATGGCTGGCTTGCAAAGAAGGAAATACCGGCCGGCCCTCCAGCAATGTATCCCAGGTTGACATATTGTTCGCCGGCTTTATATTGGTGAGAGTTCACCAGCAAGGTATTCTGCAAGAAGCGTTCCGCCAGGGCTGGGCCCGTAGGAGAAGTGGAGACGATAGTCAGGCGTACCCCTTTGGATTGCAATTGGTCGATCAAAGGTGCGGCCACTGCTTCGAGTTCTCCCGCCAGAGCCGGATCATAATCAAAAGCGATCAGTACCGGCGCATTGGCAGGGATGCCTTCGATCAAATTAATGGTGGCATTTTTGTCAGAAGGGATCAGTATGGTGGGAGGCGTCAAACGCATATTTGGTAAATATGAATGGCAGGCAAACCACAAAAACAAGGATCCCCGCAATCAACCAGCGCAAAAGCCGGTTGGATTGCTGGCGTTCCCCTTTGACGGTGCTGGCATGAGTTTCCTTCGACACCAATTGATCTAAATTGGAAATATAGCGTTGTTGTGCTGTGGATACTTGAAGCTTGACCGAATAAGCGGGAGGCTTACGGGTCATTCCCAGGCCCGATCCTCCTGGAAGCACTCCCACCAACCCTGCCAGCGGACCACTTTGTTCAGTGACCTGGTTTTCCTCCAGGGAGGCCGTTTTGGTTTGATCGACCACCGATTCCACCGGCCGCATGGCCTGCACCCACGAGGGCAATTCGGCTGCTTGTATCTTATCGGCCGGCTGTTGGTCTTGTTCTTCCTCGCTTAAGTGGGCGAGGTTATTTTTTTCGGCGCCTTGCTCTGGCGCCAGATTGGAAAGCCAATCTGGGGTTTCCATGGAAAAGGTTTTGTCGGCTTGTTCCAGCAGTCGAGCCGGCTTTTTCATCGGCAATGAACGCGGGCGCCGAACTGGCCGCTGTAGTGGCAGGCTCGATTCCAGCCAGCCACTCCGGCAAGGGTGCGGACTCTTTCTCTTGGGCGGAAGCAACCGGGGGAACTTCTTCGGAAGCATTCATTTCGGCCTGGAACTGGGAAAGCCAACTTGGTGATAGCTCTGGTGATTGGTTTTTCTCTGCTGGTTCGTTTCCAATCAATGCAGAGGCATTATCCATTTCTGAACCGGGTTTTGGCCCTAAATTGGAAAGCCAATCCGGCATTTTTCCTCTGAGGAGGGTAGGGGCTCTCCGTCTCCGGTCTGAGGCTCCAGACTTGACAGCCATTCTGGAGCAGGTTCATTTCCTGCGGTCGAAGCAGGTTCATTTTCGACGCTTTTTTCCTTAAGCTGGCTCAACCAGTCTGGAAGAGTATTGCCGGAAGCGGAATCTACCGGTTGCCCGGTTTGCGAAGGTATCTCGGATTCTGCGTTCTTTTCTCTAAGCTGATTTAACCAATCCGGAAGGGGTCCTGTCGAAGGAGGTTCAGCAGCCGCCTCCGTTGGAACATCCGCTTCGGGTGTGCCACTTTTTTCTTGTAATTGGTTTAACCAATCTGGAAGATCGCTATTAGATGAGAGTGCTTGAACTCCATCAGACTGAAGAGGCGATTTAGGAATGGAGTCATTCGATTGTGGAAATTGGTTTAACCAATCCGGTGTGTTTTCCTTGGAGATCGGGTCCAGCTGTTGTCCCCTCCTCTGCGGAAATCCCCGGTAGGCCGGAGAACCAATCCGGGAATTTTTCCTCCCTGGCAGGAGGCGCCGCCGGTTCAGAAGACAAAGAGTCAAAAGCATGGAGAGATTTCAACCAGGCTGGGGTCTCATCGTCTGGAGAAGTATTTGCAACAGGCTCTGAAGGCAAAGGCTCTGCCGCACCAGGTTCTGAGGGGGTGAACGGGGAATTCCCATCCAAACGAGCCATCCAATCTGCATTTCCCAGGTCAGAAGCGGCTTCCGTTTCAAATCCTTGACCGCCCCCGGCTTCTTCAGCTTTTTCATCCCGCAATCCGGCCAACCAATCCGGAACAGCTTCTTCATCCCCTGTGGAGACTTTGTCGAGACCTGCCAGCCAATCGGACATTCCGCCGGAGTTCTCAGAAGTAGACGCAGGCGAAGGAGTTGGAGTACTGCCTTCCTCCGAAGGAGGTGTTTCTCCAGATCCTGCTTCCGCCTCGTCCTGGTCTCCCCGCAGGGAACGCAACCAGGATGGAAGCGCCCTTTCCAACTCGGCAGTATTCTTTTTGGTGGGAGCTTCTCCGGGGTGGATGGGGCCCTGTCCGCCCGGCTTTACTTTCTCGAACTCAGCCGTGCCTTTGGGAGTCGGTTGTTCACCGGCTTTAATACTATGTGAATTGTCAGAAGAAGAAAGGAGCGGCTTTAAACGAGCCCCACAGAACTGGCATTCATCCAGGTCAGAGGGGTTGGATTTGCCACACATCGGACAACGGATATCAGCCATTACTTGCCCCCATAAGGACGATCTGCGCCGAGGAGCACCCGCAGACCCATGGCAAGCGTACCGAGCCCTACACCGAGAAGGATGCCGCGCGCGCCGGAGGTCGCAAAAACCTCCGAGAGAACTCGCCGAACTATCCCATCCGCTGCCAGGGCATCACCCAGGAAAGGCAGTGAGGCCGTGAAAAAAAGGAAGAGCAGGGCGCTGATGAGAAAAACCACCGAAAGCCAATTTAATCGCCGGCGCAAAAGACGGATGGCGGCAAATATCAGTGTCACAGCCAGTAAGGCCATCAGGCTGGCTTCTACAGGCATCTGAATATAATTAAAAGCTCCGCTAAACAAGCCATTTACAACCGGAGAAAACCGGGCCACAAGACCGATCAGGAAAGTAATTGCCAGGAAAACAATCAGGAGTGTACTGTAAGAGGACTCTTTTTCTTTTCGGCGAATTTTTTTGGAATGTACATTGATCAAGTTAGCCACTCCAACGAATACCGCAAAGCCTGTCAATATAACAGCCAAATTTAGAAGGACGAAACGAAATGCGGTGAAAGTGGGAGAGATGAAAAAATATCCCGCTAAAGTAAGCAAGCCAGACGCTATTGCGATGGCAACCAGCCAGCTCCTCGAAAATGTGCTGAATAAGCCTTTCAGGTTCACAGAACACCTGCCAGTTTTAGAATGGATCCTATAAAAATAATAGCGATGATCGCCCAACGCAGAATATCCTGGGTGGTCAGGCTGGAAATATGCATGCGCCCGGCGTCGTTATACGCTCCGGCAGCAAAGAGTTCTTCTCCAATAAGAGGTTCCTGAACGCTGGCATACATGACTGCCTGGGCGGTCAGATTATCGCTGCCGGCCATGGTGAAGGTATTTTCGCGTTCGGCAGCTTCGATCATCAAAGCAGATTCCACCCCGAAATTACCAATAAATATATTTGCGGAAATATTCTCGTCCTGGATGGTAGACATTGTACCGGCAGCATAGGAAAAGGGAGTCAGTCCGGTCAAACGCCCCAGGGTTGGGTCATAAGCTCCCTGGGCCGAAACTTGTGAAGCGGCATGCAGCATATCTTGCGAAAGGATAGTCATGCCGGAATTGCCAGAGGTGGCAATGGGAGGTTCGTCCCCGGCGGAAGTCAATTCCGCCAATCGGCGAAGAAGGATCAGTCCTGCCAATCCGGAGGCAGATTGCGGGGTGGCAAGGGAACCGCGTCCCAGGGAAACATGTAAACGGGTGCCATCTTCAACCACTCGCCCCACGGCATGGCGCATGCGGGCATAGGCGGGAATATCGCGAAAAACCGGCGGCGACTTTCTTTTCAACAAAGAGAAAACCACCATCAAGGCAGCGCTGATAAAGACGATCACAAATCCAAGAATGCCCAGCACAGTGTTCGTCACAGGGATTTTTCCTCCCTTAAAAAGGCAGCAAAGGCTAACGACTCCTGGCGATCCTCAAGGAGGTTCGCCAGTGCATCCCGCTGAGGTTCGGTCAATGCCGGATGTAATAATGGACCGGTGAAATGGAGAGCTTGCGCGCCTAGTATAGCCAGAGGACCGGCAGCTTCCAATAGAAATGCAGCAAAATTTTCCAGCCCATATTTGCGGAGGAAGTCGGACCAGGCAGGCCAGGCAAGGCGCGTTCCCGCGATGGAATTCATCTGCATGTTAATATCAGTATAGCATAAGTTGCGAATAGGCAAACTAGACGAGGACAGCGAACCTAAATTAATTCTACTGCTTATTGTATCAATCTGTAAATCAGAATTGAAGCCACAAGGGTGCCAAAAACCTTCATATTCCTTACAAAATAAAGAAAATGGTCGTCAAATTTGCGTTTCTGACTTTTGCTCCACTGAAAATGGGTGGAAAGAGGAAAGAAGTATAACCTCCATGAATATCCTGGGTTCCATGAATTCGGTTGGAAAAGTTTCCTTTCCAACAATTGGTTTCATCCATAATCAAGGAGAGTATAATCTTTATACTCTCCGCCGAGATTGTGCAAGACTGAAAGCACAGAGTGCTCATCCCCGAACCACCGGAGCGCAACCCAAAATTGCGATGAGCAGGTGAGAGTTGAATTCCAAAAAACAGGTTGAAGAATGGCCCAAACGAACGAATTAAGAGTGTATGGCGGCATCAAGCTGTATGCCGGAACCGCCAGCCCGGAACTTGCCCAGAAAATAGCCGATTACCTGGGAGAAAACCTCTGTGGCAGGGACATCGTCGAGTTCCCCAATGAGAACTTATTCGTCAAGCTCCAAAGCAGCGTACGCGGCCAGGATGTGTATATCATCCAGCATACGGCTTCACCTGTCCACCGCAACCTGATGGAGCTACTGATCCTGCTCCAAACCTTGCGCCTGGATTCCGCCGCCCGGATCACCGCGGTCGTCCCGTATCTCTGTTATGGCCGCTCGGATAAGAAAGATCAGCCACGTATCCCCATCACCTCGCGGCTGGTGGCGGATATGATCCAGATTGCCGGGGCAGATCGTTATATGACCCTCGACCCCCACGCCTATCAAATCCAGGGTTTCTTTTCCATCCCCGGAGATGTGCTGAATGCCTCCTCCATACTGATGGATTATGTAAAAGAAAACCTGCGCCCTTATCTGAAAGATCCGGTCGTGGTCACAGTGGACCTGGGCTACGCCAAGAAAGGCCGGAATTTTGCTGCCGGTATTAATGCGCCAATCGCTTTTATTGAGAAACGGCGGGCCGCCAACGATGCCAAGGCACAGGCCCTCACCATTATCGGAGATGTCAAAGATCGCGACGTGGTCCTGGTGGATGACGAGGTTGATACGGGCGGTTCCATCGGCCAGGCGGTCAACCTGATCAAAGAGAATGGAGCCCGCCGTATCTACGTTGCCTTCGTCCATGCAATCTTCTCGGCCAGCTGCGCAGAGCGCCTGGCAGCTTTACCGGTCACCGAATACATTACAACAGACAGCGTCCCCATTTTGGCAGAGAAACGGGAAGCCTTCGGCAAGCGTCTCACCATCCTCACGGTGGCTCCTTTGCTCGGAGAGGTCATCCGCCGGGCCCATGAAGGCCGCAGCGTCGGACAGATGTTCAATGAGTAAGGCCATTTCTATTCTCCTCCGTTGGAATGGGTAGTATATAGGCGATTTTAGCTAACCCGGGTTTTATTATGGCGACAACTATTCGTAAGGCCAGGCTGGATGATGCAGCGGGTATTGCAGCAGTCCACGTGGATTCGTGGCGAACCACATACAAAGACCTCCTCACAGCCTGAATTTCTAGCCAGTCTCTCCTATGAACGACGCACCCAGGGTTGGAAAGAAAACCTGTCAAATCCGCAAAATAATAGCTTCGTCTATGTTGCCGAAATTGATCCCGCCAAAATCACCGGCTTTGTTTCCGCTGGAGCTGGACGGGACAGCGAGCCCGATTACAAGGGCGAGGTCTACGCAATTTATCTTTTGGAAGAAGCTCAAGGGAAAGGCGCAGGGCGTAAATTAATGGACGCGGCCTTCCGGGAATTATGTAAAATCGGAATCGCGTCCATGCTTTTATGGGTTTTAAAGGACAACCTGCGTTCCCGCCGTTTTTACGAAGCCATGGGCGGTACATATCTGAGAGAAAAGCCTATTACAATTGGGGATCAAAATCTGATCGAAGTTGCCTACGGGTGGAAGGATCTTCCCTCAGTCATCCGTGAATCGAATAGCTGCTGATATCTATTAATAGAACATGCCTGAACTTCCTGAAGTAGAAACCATCGTCCGCCTCTTGCGCCCCTCCCTCATCGGCAAAAGCATTCTCTCCGCTGAGGTGCTGTGGGACCGGACTCTGGTCATCCCTTCGCCGGCCGAATTCAAGGAACGCCTCCGCGGCCAGAAGATCACCGAAGTGTTCCGGCGGGCGAAGTTCTTCTGCGTCCAGCTTTCAAACACCTGTTTATTGATCCATCTGCGCATGAGCGGGGACATGCTGGTGGTTTTGGGTGGATACCAACCCGCCAAACACGACCGGCTCATCCTGAAGTTGAGCGAAGATACCACTCTCGTTTTTACCGACCCACGCAAATTTGGACGGGTCTGGCTGGAAGACGACCCTTCAGAGATCTTCAATAATTTGGGGCCGGAACCCCTTTCGGACGAGTTCACACCGACCAGCTTATATAATGCCTTGCACGGCCAGCACCGCTTACTGAAACCACTCCTGCTCGATCAATCCTTCATTTCCGGTCTTGGAAATATCTACACTGATGAAGCCTTGCATCTGGCCAGGCTCCACCCCTTGGTTCATTCCGATTCGGTTACCGTCAACGAGGCCGAAATCCTCTGGATGGCCATCCGGGAAGTGCTCGAAGAGGGCATCCGCCACAACGGCGCCAGCATCGATTGGGTCTATCGCGGCGGGGAGTTCCAGAACCATTTCAGGGTATATGGTCGAAAGGGGCAGCCCTGTCCGATTTGCGGGACGAAGATCGAGCGGATCATCGTTGGGGAGCGCAGCACCCATTTTTGCCCTCAATGTCAGGCAGCGCCGTCACGGGAAATGTTGTAATATATGTCAAATAGGAGTTGCGCAATTCAGGGGAAATTGGATGTGTTTGGGCGTGCTACGCACGCCCAAACACATCCATCCCTCATATAATTGCGTAAGTCCTCTAAAATCTCATTTGTCATTGGAATGAGGAGAAAAGATGAACGGCGTAATCATATTCTGGTTTTTCTTCTTTGCTCTAACGGGTATATTGATCGGGGTCTTGATCGGCCGCAGGATCGAACGTCGGTCCAAACCGCCGGTTGAAGCGGCCATTTCCTCCGATAAACCGATCGTCGAGGCGAATCCCGGGATCCTTCGAGCCGGTCGAACGCCGGCTGGAAAGATCTGGCTGGAAATGAACGGAAAACATATGGGGGATAAGACAGAACTGGATCCTGATTCGCGCCAAAGATTATTGAACCTGATGCTGGAATTGCGCCCATGGTTGGAGATGGAAAAAGCGGACTCGCCCGCTCCTGTGGCCGTCCCTGTGCCGCCGGTGGTCCCCATTGCGCCAAATCCCGGGAAAAAAGAAGTCCCACCAAAGCCGGTCATGAAGAGTATCATAGAACAGATCAACGATGTGCTTCAGGCCAGGTTGGCGACCAGCACCTTGAAAGACCGCGACATTCAGCTTATCGAAGGCTCCAACGGCTCCGTGGTGGTCCAGGATGGCATCAACCGGTATGAGGGGCTGGAGGCTGTGCCGGATACGGAGATCACAACTCTGATCCGGGCGGCCATAACTGAATGGGAGAAATCGACGAAATAGGTTTTAGAATCCTATCCGAAAATTCTGGAGAAGTTCGTTTTTTGAGTGTGTGCGGCTGCGCCGCACACACTCAAAAAACGGTCTGACTCATATTTTTAGGATCGATTCTGAATCCTTGAAAGGTTGATCATCTCTTTATTGAAATTATCTGTTATCTATGGAAAAGAATGCAAGCGAACTAAGGGCCGCTTGCATTCTTTTTATTTTATTTCGAAATTATAGGTGGCCTCTTCCTTTACAATCCTTTCACCAGATACAAATCGCCTCGCTCAAAACCACGCTCCAGGTAATATTGGCGAGTCCCTACGGCCGCGATAACCGCCATACGGTGATACCCATGTGACCGGGCGATTTGATCGGCCTCGGCCAGGAGACGGGTACCCAGCCCGGCATGCTGGGCTGCGCCGCTCTGTTCCGAGCCGACTGCCAGGGATTGGCCATAGACATGCACCTCCCGGATGATGGCGGCGCCGGTAAGGTCTGGCAGACCCGTGGCGGGCGACTCCGGGCCAGGCAGCGAAAGGCGGAGAAAGCCGGCGATCCGGTCCTCCGGTGTGACGAAGGAGAGGAAATGTTCTTCCGCCCCATCCGGTGAATAGACCAGGTCGTCCAGGCGAAGATCGGAAGGGGCCACCTTTTCACCCCGCACCTCCCGGCAGCGAATACAGTCACAGCGCGTGCCTCGGCGGGCCAACTCGGCCTGCACATCCTGCCGCAAGCTGGAGCGCCGGTTGCCCGAAACCACATGGGTGGAGGGGATGTCCCGGATGATGCGGTTCACCCGGCAGTACCGCGGGATGGACGGTTTCACATCTGCGATCAGTTGGACCAAGTTGCCCGGTGGTATAGGGTACGTATTCACCCCGCTTCCAATATTCATAGAGAGGCGAATTCTCGAGCAACTGGGTGGGATAGATCTTGATCTCGTCGGGGCATAGCCCTTCCCACAGGCGGATAAAGTCGACCCGGTCGGAGGCAGGCGTGGCTCCTAAAAGTCCGGGCATCCAATGCAAGACGATCTTGAACCCGCCGGCTCGCAGCAACGCCACGGCCCGGTGCGCTTCCGCCACGGTATGACCGCGCTGGTTAAGCGCCAGGATCGCGTCATCCAGGCTCTGCACACCCATCTGGACCTTTGTCACTCCGAGGCTGCGAAGCCAGGCCAGCTCAGCGGGTGTGACTTCATCCGGACGGGTCTCGATGGAAAGGCCCACATTGCGGCTGGCGGCGCCTTCATTGAAGGACTGCAGGGCTGCCAACTCCTCGGCTGTCATTTTCTCTTGATCAGCCGGAGCAACCGGAGAGGCGGGAGGCGTATTCATCGCCTCAAAACAGCGTCCCACGAACCAGGCCTGGTAATCCCGCCGGTAGGAGGAGAAGGTGCCGCCCAGGATAAGCAGCTCCACCTTATCGGTGGGATGACCCACCGAGGTAAGCGTCTCCAGGCGGGATCGGACCTGGGCATAGGGGTCGAAGTTGTGCTCCAGGGCCCGCATGGCCCCCGGCTCATCCGGCAAATAGGATTTGGGCATGCGCACATCCTCCGGGCAAAAGATGCATTTGCCCGGGCAGGGATAAGGCTTGGTCAACACAGTCACCGTGGTCACCCCGGAAAGGGTGCGGACGGGTTTCAGCCGGATGGCTGCCAGGAGGAAATCGTCCTCGGGCCAATCGCCGGCATCGACTGCCAGCTGGTAGGCAGCCACCAGGGCGGACTTGCTCACATGGCCTGCCTCCATGGGATGATGGCGGATGGCCTCGGATACCGGCATCCCCAGGCGGATGTCTTCCAGGATAAGACGCGCCAGGGTCAGCGTCTGGGCGGTGGGAGTTCGGAGTTCTTGAAAATGTCCTTTTTTAACCATCGGAAATACATTACCAATACACATTATAATGAAATGTATGAAGAGTCAGAAGTTTACGAAGCTGCTCTCACTGAACAGACAATTCTACCAGACCTTCGGATACGAGTTTGCCTCCACTCGCGGGCGGCTCCAACCGGGCGTCTTGCAGATATTGGACAGGTTAAGTGGAAGCGAGTCCATCCTGGACCTGGGCTGTGGGAACGGCGAAGTGGCCCGGGAACTGATGCGGCGGGGTCACCGCGGCCGTTACATGGGAGTAGACTTCAGCCCGCCCCTTCTCCAGGTTGCCCGGCAAGGCTGGGAAGATGCGCCGTCCACCTTCGTGCGGGCCGACCTGATCGCCGCGGATTGGGATAAGAAGGTCACCGCGCTGACCGCCCAGCCGTTCGACTGGGTCACGGCCTTTGCGGTCCTGCATCACATCCCCGGTCGCCCGGCCCGCTTGCAGATCCTGAAGAAAGCGCACACGCTCATGCATCCAGGGAGCCTGTTCATCCATTCAGAATGGCAGTTCCTGAAGAGTGAAAAACTGAAAAGCCGCATTCAGACCTGGGAAACCATCGGGCTTTCACCTGAGGAGGTGGATCCCAATGATTACCTGCTGGATTGGCGCAGCGGCGGGCACGGCCTGCGTTACGTGCACCATTACGATGAAGCGGAATTAAACGACCTGGCAGAAGGAAGCCATTTTCGTGTGCGGGAAACCTTCCAATCGGATGGCACCAATGGCTTGCTGGGCCTGTACCAGATCTGGGAGGCGTTATGAAGACGAAGGCCGAGATCGTCCACGATTGGCTGCCGCGGTATACCGGCACACCGTTGGAGCAGTTCGGAAAATATATTTTGCTCGTCAACTTCAGTCATTATGTCCGCCTTTTTGCGGAGATCAATAAGGCCCAATATTGCTGCGAAGATGTACCTATGCCCAACGCGACTGCGGACGGCATTACCATCATCGATTTCGGAATGGGCAGCCCCAATGCCGCCACGGTCATGGACCTGTTATCTGCCATCGAACCGAAAGCGGTCCTCTTCCTGGGGAAGTGCGGCGGGTTGAAGGACAAGCCCGGGGTGGGAGAATTCATCCTCCCTATCGCGGCCATCCGGGGCGAGGGGACCTCCAATGATTACTTTCCTGCGGAAGTGCCGGCCCTGCCGGCGTTCAACCTGCAGAAGGCCGTTTCCACCACCATCCGCGACCGCAACCACGATTACTGGACCGGCACGGTCTATTCCACCAACCGGCGGGTGTGGGAACACGACGAAGAATTCAAGAATTACCTCCGCCAGATCCGCGCCATGGCGATCGATATGGAAACGGCCACCATCTTCTCGACCGGCTTCTATAACAAGATCCCAACGGGAGCGCTGCTGCTTGTCTCCGACCAACCCATGAACCCGGATGGGATCAAGACTGCCCAATCGGATGCCACCGTGACGGAAGAATATTCAGAATTGCATTTGCGCATCGGGATCAATTCGCTCAAGGAGATCCTCAACGACGGGTTAACCGTCAAGCACTTGAGATTTTAAGGTGCAGGCTAGATTGGGGGCCAATCCACCCCATTGCCCCTGAACTTACATACACCCATAGGGTAATAGCATTTCAACTATTGTGTCGTTGCGAGCAAGCGTTCTTCAGCGAGCGAAGCAATCTCCCGGCCCGCGAGGAGATTGCTCACTTGCACTGCACTCACTGCGTTTGTTGCACATGTCCCGTACCGAAGGGGAGGGAGTGCGGTGCATGTGTCGAGCCGGAAGGGAACCGGCTCTCGCAACGACACCATCTTTCTTATACGAAAACTCCAAATGCGATTGCCCTGCTTACACCACATTTTAGACGGGAAAATTTTGGGGTAAAATTCATGTGAAATATCTCACGAATAACTGATTATCGAAGTCCACAATCGTCTCTATTTTCTTTTCTTCTTTATTTCACAAGAGGTAAGGAATGAAACGCTGGAACGGCTGGGGTGATGAAGCCATCAATTATCCTCTGCCCGAGTCGGCCGGACTTTACCTGGCGGACCAGGTCGGCGTTGGACTGGCATTGGAAGATGCCGATTTTCTGCAGGTGCTGGGCAGCCTGGAAAAATCGCGCCTTCAGCCGCACGGGTTGATCTCGACCGGCAGCGAGGATCGCCTGCGGCATGCCCGCGGCCAATCCCTGCCGGATTGGGTAGCCTTGCGGTCGGGCCAGATGAACGCGTTCCCGGACGGGGTGGCCTATCCCAGGTCGGACGAAGACGTGCGGGCCCTGCTGGCCTTTGCCCGCCAGGGAGAGGTGAAGGTCATCCCCTACGGCGGCGGGACCAGCGTGGTCGGGCATATCAACCCTCTCATGGATAATGGCCCCATACTGACCATGGATATGAGTCACCTGAACCGGATGCTGGCGCTGGACGATACCAGCCAGCTGGCCACCTTCGAGGCCGGCATAGTCGGTCCGGAAGTCGAGAGGCAGCTCAACCCACACGGCTATACCCTCGGGCATTTCCCCCAATCCTTCGAACTCTCCACGCTGGGCGGCTGGATCGCCACCCGTTCTAGCGGACAGCAATCCTATCACTATGGACGGATCGAAAACCTGTTCGCGGGCGGGCACGTGGTGACTCCCATTGGGGAACTCGACCTGCCCATCCAACCCGCCTCCGCGGCCGGGCCGGACTTGAAGCAAATCGTCCTCGGCTCGGAAGGACGGCTGGGCGTGATCACCCGGGCCACTGTGCGAATCCACCGGCTGCCCGAAATGGAAGCCTTTTACGGAGTCTTCTTCCGGGATTGGGAAAGAGGAGTGAGGGCGGTCCGGGAGATCGTCCAGTGCGGGATCGCCGTCTCGATGCTGCGGTTGAGCAACGCCATGGAAACGAGCACCACCCTGGCCCTCTCCGGAAAGGATGGAGCTGGTGCGGTGGGCCGGCCGGGGGCTGCGGGGATTGGGTTACGGGGAGGAACGGTCCCTGCTGGTCTTCGGGGTCACCGGCAGCCGCCGGCAAGCGAAGAAAGCCCGCCAGGAAACCCTGGCGATCATACGGTCGCACGGCGGGTTGATGACCGGCACTGCCATCGGCAAAATGTGGCAGAAATCCCGTTTCTATGCGCCTTATCTGCGGAATACATTGTGGGAACGCGGCTACGCCCTGGATACCCTCGAGACGGCCGTCCCGTGGGTCAACGTGGTGGCGACCGCAGTGGAGACCCAAAAGGCCATCCGGGAGGGGTTGGCCGAGGCGGGTGAGAGAGTGTTGGTTTTCGCTCATCTTTCGCATGTGTATCTTGACGGAGCCAGCGTCTACATCACCTATCTGTACCGGCGGGCAAAGGATCCCATGGAAACACTCCAGCGCTGGCAGAAGTTGAAATCTTCCGCCACCCGGGTCATCCTGGCGCACGGGGGCACCATCTCGCACCAACATGGGGTCGGGTTGGACCATGCCGCCTACCTCGAAGCCGAAAAGGGTCCGCTCGGGATGAAGATGCTGGAAACGATCTGCGGACAATTCGATCCGGACAAGACCATGAATCCGGGTAAATTATTGCTCAATAACTTTTAGGAGTGGGTAGTAACGACTTCAGTCGTTATTACTCCAAAAATCTCTAAGGATATAACCTCTTGATAGACGTCAAAATCCTCAGCCTGGGTGATCCCGAACGGTATTCTCTCCGCCGGCTGGTCGTTGCGGCCGAACGGGAGCTCTTGATCGAATACCCCGGGCTTCAATTGAAAATCTCGGAGGTCAACCAGGCCTCTGAAATCGGCAAGGTGGCGCGGGTGCTGGTGCTGCCCACGCTTGTGATCAACGGGAAGGTCGTCTCCAGCGGCAGGTTCCCGGGCAGAGACGAGGTGCTGGCCTGGCTCAAAGAGGCACTGGAAGGGGAATAACATAAATACCTCCATAATGATACTTTTATTCTGACCATGATATCCTTGCGAAGGTTGTTCCAGCAATGACGCAATGCTTTCATGACAACTTTCCTGGAATGTTTCCAGTCAAGAGCAACCTTCGCACATGTACCCGAAGGGTTCTTTCCGGAGGGTAAGGGTGTAAGTAGCTCGACATTGTTAGATTAAGGTATAAGATCACGCTAGCGGCAGGAAAGGTTTTAAAAGCGATGCACTTTCTTTCTTTATCTTTTCCTTCGCGTCTCTTCCTCCCCTTCGCGGTGAAGATTTATACCTTCAAATTTGGAATATAACATTGTCAAGGTAGATACCAAATAACTCAAAGAGGCATGCATGTGGATCCAAGGATGGCGAGAGCAAGTCTGGTCGCAGCTTGACCGGGAGTTCGACCTGATCGTGATCGGCGGAGGCATCACGGGAGCGGGGATCCTGCGGGAGGCCACCCGGGCCGGGTTGAACGCGATCCTGGTCGAGCAAGGCGACTTTGCCTCCGGGACGTCCAGCCGTTCGTCCAAGCTGGTCCATGGGGGACTGCGATACCTGAAGAATGCCCAGATCAAGCTGACCTTCGAATCCGTCCACGAACGGGAACACCTGCTCAAGGAGGGCCGCGGGTTGGTCACGCCCCTGCCGTTCATCATGGCCAACTTCCGGGGGGATAAAACGCCAGCGTGGGTCTTCGGCCTGGGATTGAGCTTGTATGATTTCATGGCGCTCAAGTGGAACCATGCCACCTACGATCCGGCCGGGTTGCGGGAGCTGGTGCCGCAACTGTGCTCGCCGGACCTGGTGGCGGGTTTCCGTTATTTCGACGCCCAGACGGATGACGCCCGGCTGGTGCTGCGGGTGGTGCAGGAAGCCGTCAAGGAAGGCGGACTGGCCCTGAACTACGCCCGGGTGGAAGGGCTGCTGAAAGCGAAAGGGCGGGTCTGCGGAGTCAAGCTGAGGGATGCCGCCGCTGAAAAGGACGGGCGAACGGCGGAAGTGCGCGCCAAGGTGGTGGTGAGCGCAACCGGCGCGTGGGCGGATGAACTGCGCCAGCAGGTGCGGGGCCGGAAGAGATTGAGGGTGCTGCGCGGCAGCCATATCTTCCTGCCGCAAGCCAAACTTCCCCTGACCCGGGCGGTGACGTTCCTGCATCCGGCGGATGGGCGGCCGGTCTTCATCCTGCCGTGGGAGGGGGTGACGCTGGTGGGGACGACCGACGTGGACCAGCGGGAGGCGCCCGCGACGGATGTGCGCATCAGCCTCGAGGAAGCCAACTACTTGATGGAGGCGGTCCGGCATGCCTTCCCGGAAACGGGCCTGACCCTGGAAGAGGTCCAATCGACCATGGCAGGGATACGGGCGGTGGTGAACACGGGCAAAGCCGATCCCTCGAAGGAGTCGCGGGAGTATGTGCTCTGGAACGAGGCCGGCCTGCTGACCGTCAGCGGCGGCAAGCTGACCACTTTCCGGTTGATGGCCCAAAAGGCGCTGCGGGCGGTCCGGCTGGTCTTGCCGGAACATGCGCCCCGGCGGAGCAACGAGCGGGTGCTGGACCCGCTGCCGCCGGAGACGGACATGTTCGAGGTCCCGCCGGAGATGCGGCTGCGGTTGCTGGGGAGGTACGGCTCGGAAGCCTATAAGCTGGTGGAGGCCGCCCGGCCGGCCGAACTGACTCAGATCGGCCCGAGCCCGGCTTTGTGGGCGGAGCTGCGCTGGGCGGCCCGCTCCGAGGGGGTGGTCCACCTGGATGACTTGCTGGCGAGACGGGTGCGGGTGAATATCAACCTGCCGGTGGGCGGGTTGGGCGAGCTGGCCCGCATCCGGGAGATCGTCCAGCCTGAACTGGGTTGGAGCGACCAGCGCTGGGAGGCGGAGGCGGGCAGGTATAGGGGGATTTGGAACGAGTATTATTCGCCGGTGTGAGAGATAGTCATTAGTCGGATAGTCGTAAGTCTAATAGTCAGGTGGTTGAATGGAAGCAAAGAATTTATTGGTTTTTCTCCCTCTTTAAATTAAAGGTTTTTCTTCCTCTTTCTTTTCCTTCGCGTTCTTCACGCCCTCATGCCCCGCAGTGTTCTTCTGCAGGGGTCGCGGTTAATCTTTTTCCCTCATGGAAGTAAATAAAACGTTTTTTTCTTCCTCTTTCTTTTCCTTCGTGTTCTTCCTTTCTTCGCGGTAAATCTTTTTCCCTCCCGCTTGATCACACCCTCATCGCCAGGTCGGCCAGGGAGGCCTGGAGCTGGTAGGGCAGGAAGCGCATCATGAAGGCGAAGAGAGCGTTAGAAACGCCAGGGACCACACTCGCCCGGCCTTTGAGCATGGCCTGAATGCCGACGCGGGCGACGGCGGGGCTTTCCATCATACTCATGCGTTGGTAGAAGGTGGGTTTCTGGCCGGCGACGGAGAGGAACTCCGTGCGGGTGACGCCGGGACTGAGGACGGTGCATTTGACGCCGGTGCGGCGGAGCTCGTAATGGACGGCCTGGGTGAGGTAGAAGACATAGCTCTTGGCGGCGGAATAGGCGGCATAGGTGGGAGAAGGTTGGAAGGCCCCGATGGAGGCGACGTTGAGAATATAGCCGAAGTTGCGTTTGACCATATCCCCGCCAAAAATATGCATCAGGTGGGTCAGGCTGAGGATATCCAGCCGGAGCATATCCTCGGTGCGCTCCCACGGGACCCCCGCGAATTCGCCGAAGAGGCCGTAGCCGGCATTGTTGATGAGCACATCCACCGGCAGGTTGGAAGCCTGCAGGCGGTCAAAGAGCTGCTCGGGCGCCTGTGGGGCCACCAGGTCCATTGGGATGATCTCGACCGGCATGGAGGTGGTGGAGGCGAGCTCCTGTTGGAGGGCGAGCAGGCGGTCTTCCCGGCGGGCCACCAGGATCAGGCGGCAGCCGCGCCGGGCCAACTGGCGGGCAAAGTCACTGCCCAGCCCGCTGGAGGCGCCGGTGACGAGGGCGGTTTTGCCCTGGAGGGGTGTGGCCATATGGGTCTCCGGAAGGATCAGGATGATTGCATTTTTATCTGCAAAATCTTACCACGATCATTCAGTTTTTTTACTCAAGGATGGGAAATATGACTATACTTACTATAATAATATCTAGCGGGCCAGGACAAGTTATCCGTCATCAGTAAGCAGTGATCAATAAAAGAGGTGGACAACGGCGTAATCAAACAGAATATTATTATGGCTGTGAATGGATTTTCCAAATCTATGACGCGGATACGGGATTCTTCTGGGAGTTGTGGTCAGTAGCGTGAGTTGGCTGCCGGATGCCAAATGAGACACAAAAGATTATTGCATGTGATTTCACAAACCAGTTTCTGCCTGGTATTTACAATCACTCTAATCGGGTGTAGGTCTGCTCCTGCGTCACCTACAGTATCTCTCACAGAGTGGCCTACTCAACTCCCTACATCGACAACCTTACAGATTTACCCAACCTTCACCGAAACGCTGATCTTAGCGCCGACCAGCACAATGACTGTGACCCCGATAGCCACACCAATAGGCGAGGATGTGATGGGTAAGTTGAAATACCTGATCGAGACGAATGGTCATTGCTCCTTACCCTGTTGGTGGGGGATCATACCGGGACAGACCAAAGTACCGGAGGTAAATGCTTATCTAGGTCCCCTTGCGGCCAGCATTTCACAGGCTGATCTCTCATCTGCTCGGAATGATCTGTACAGTTATGTAATTCGCTTTACTAACCCATTCAATCAAAAGGGGTACTGGCAGGTTGAAATTTTTGCCGATAGGCTCAGAGAGAAACGAGACACGGTTGAAGCCATTAGCGCTCCGGCCGGGAAAGCTCTGCCTGCATTGTTAGCCGATCTTGGGGTACCCGACGAGATCTGGATCTATATAGATGTATTTCCAGGAGGCCCATCTACCTATACACTTGTGCTTTACTACGACAGGGGAATTATGTTAGAAAATGAAGGCCAATATAGCGTTGATAGTAATTATTCGACAAATATTTGTCCGAACTCAATTCCTGCCTGCAAATAAATTCACATCATGGGTTTGGGACACAGCTATGTTCAAGACCTTCGATGACATCGGAGCACTTGAGATTATTGCTCCGATGTCGGGCGGTAATTACTTTAGTCGTTTGGAAGATGTGAGTGGAGTTCAGCCCCAGGCATTCTACAATTTATACAAGAATCCTTCAGCGACAGAATGTCTAAAGATCCCCTATTCTGCCTCGCCCTGAGTAGAACAAGGTCAATATCCCCATAGCGCCTCACCGCGGCGGATTACTCGGACGGCCGCTTCCACCACTTCACCTACAGATGTAATGGGAAGTCAAGGTTAGGAACAGCCTGATGATGGCGTCAGAAATCTAGCGGGGGAAGGTGGAACTTTAACAACCGAGAATCACGCCTTCGCAGATTTGCGAAACGTTGGTGAAGTTGTATAATGTTGGCGAGCGATGAGCCCGCAAAACCTATTTTAGGTCTCCCTCAAGGAGTTACACGGTTACGTGTTTGGGACATCGCTCACTTTTTTTACCTGCAGAGAAGAAGGCGGGAGGGGGATGGGCTTTTTCTGGCTGCCCCAAGGGATTTCGTGCAGGTCAATGCCGAGATGGAGCTTATCCAATTGCTGGCGCACGAACTGGGCCGTGGATTGATCGGGAGGGCGGTTGTCTTTGCCGATCTGGTAAGTGAACTGCATCAACTTGCGGGCGACAATCTCAGGATCGGCAAAGCGGTCGGTGGCTTGCCTGGCAAGGACATACCAGACGGCCACCAGCAGCTTGCGGGCAATGGCCACAATGGCTTTGTTGCGGCCCAGGCGGGGTTCCAGACGGCCCAATTCGGCCTTCCAATGCGGGTGTGAATTGACGGCAGTCTGGGCGGCTTCGACCAGGGCGGCGCGCAAGTCTCGCCGCCCGGCTTTGGTAATGCGACCTGTGCGGGTGGTCATGCCACTATCATGGACTCTGGTACCCAGACCGGCATAGCCGACCAAATGGTTGGCATCTTCAAAGCGGGCGATGTCACCGATGGCGGCGAGAATGGTGACAGCGGTCACCACGCCAAAACCGGGCAGGTGGATCAGGCGGATGGTGCGCTCATCCCTGGCGGCGATCTCATTCAGCATGGTTTTCAAGCGGGCAAGTTGGCTTTCAGCGAAGCGCAAGGTATCGAGGTCGCTTTGCAGGTTGACCCTCTCGAGCTGGCCGAGGGGCAAATCCAGCCACCATTGGGTTTGATCCAGACGAAAGGGATCGCCTGTGGGAGGCGCCAGATGATGGCGTTGCAGGGCTGCATGCAGGCGGTTCTTGGACTGTGTAGCCAGGCGGGTCATCTTGTTGCGCTGCGCCACCAGGGCACGCAGTTCCCGCACTTCCACAGGGGGCACCCAGACCGAAACGAGCAGGCCTTTGGCGAGCAGGCGGGCCAGGATCACTGCGGCGATCTTGTCGGTCATGACCTGCGAACGGGTGATGAGGGCCACGTGGGGCGGATGCACCACGGTGACCGAACCGGCATACTGCGAAAGTTCATCGTAGAGCTGCCAGGTATTGGTGGTCATTTCCAGCACCAGCTGATCTTGCCGGGTGAGGGTCTTTTTCATCCAGGCTTCCAGGCGTGAAAGCTCCACTCGCTGGGTGGGCAGGAGGACATTGAGATCCTGATCGACCCCATAGGCGACCAGGTAATACTTATGGACATCCAAGCCGATAAAGCGTTTCTTTAGGCTGACCATGTGGGCTCCTTGTAGCTAAGAAGAAAAGTCGGGCACGTCTCTTTTTTGGGCCACTGGATCACACACAGATACGGGCTGGCTCCGAAGAGTATCGAGGAGCTTCCCAGTTAAGCGGATTCGAACGGGGCAGTCAAACACGACGGCGGGCTGGCCTTGCGGCCTCCCATAGGTATAGTCGACTGGACCCTAACGCAGCGTTCCCGGGTACGCGTTCTCGTTCACGAAACACCGAAAGCGTACCCCAAAACGTGCCCGACTGCAACTCGTCTACCAAGCTGCATTTACATGCTAACACGACGAGGCCAACCGGCTCACCCGCGTGGACGGTGTGGCCTACACCTGGGACCACAACGGCATCTACGGCTTCGACGGAGAGCAGTCGGATTCCGCGGCGGGAATGATGTACTTAAGGGCGAGGTACTATAATCCTTATCTTAACCAATTTATCCAGCCCGATACGATTGTGCCAGACGCGTACCAACCGGCAGACTGGAATAAGTACACCTATGTGCGGGATAATCCGGTCAACTTCACAGACCCAACTTGTCAGCGGCCATACAATGTTCTGAGTTATGCGTCCAGCAATCCCAGGGATCTTACTCTATGGCTCTACAATGAAATGGTGTGGAATGCCAAAAACGATTCGGTTGTGAACCAATTACGAGGTGCTAACAAACTTGCTGGAGTCTTGGCGGGATTAGGCTTGATAGGTTGCGGTGTCGGTCTCCTCCCTGAACCGGCTATGCCAATCCTGATTACAACTGGAGGAGTCGTTCTTGCCGGAGCAGGAGCTTTGCATGCTGGATCTCTATATGTCTTTGGTCAACAAGTGAAAAACGGAGCTCGTTGGGACTTCAAGGATGAGATCGGTATTCAAATGGGACAAGGGATTACTTTGTGTACATCGGGAGGATGCTTCGACGATGTCGAATACTCTGTACCGGGAAATATATTTTTTGCTTACATCGGTCTTGCATCTGGATTTAGGTGGTGGGAAATCAAGGCCGGGGCGGCTTGGGCTGAAAGTAATGATCCTTCGCACGATTCAAACAGCAGTGAATACGTAAGAGATGCTCCTCTGGGAGAGATTGACCTCTCATCGTCAGATCCAGAACAATGGAATTTCGGAGATGAGAAGCATGACAATGTAGCCGTAACTTTAGGTATAAAGTTATGGGGGAAATATGGAGCCAGCATGACATTGGCTCAGTTCGAGAGTGAATTGTCCGGTTATCTCGGCGGATTGCAGAGACACGCGCCGAGTACTCAACCAGTCCAGGAGCGATATGCGAAGTATTGGCCCTACTCTGTTGGTCATTTCAATAACAAGGGTAATATATATGTACCGGAGGTACCATGAAACTTTATGTGCGGTTTGCAACGATTATTCTTCTTACAAGTCTTCTGGAGGCGTGTAACGTATTAGGCATCACACCAACACCGCCCCCAGGCTGGCGCTTGCCGGTTTATCAACTGCTTGTGGATGACTCTGTTTTTCCTCAAGGTTGGAATGTCGATTTTCCGCAGGATACTTCGACAGATACTGAAACCAATCATGTTGGAAGAACCTGGGGATATATGACCGGTGCCAAGGCCGAACAGGCGATATGGCGGGCTTATACAATTGCTGATGCACAAACAAAATACGATGAACTGCAAGGACAGTTTCACCCATCTCGCCCATCAGAACCTGATGCAATTTTCGTTGAGCCAAAACCACCAACCGAGATTGGTTTCCAGAGCCAAGTCGCTGATGAAATGCGGTTGGCTTGTGGCTGGGCATACGTTGCTTATTGTACAGTTGTAGCTCGTTATCGCAATTACGTAACGGACATTCGCATGGATTTGCAAGCAGATCATGAAGGAAACCACTCCGAAGGTTTGACGTATGAGCAGATAGAAACCATAGTCAAAGCTATGGATGCAAAATTTGCAACATTTCTGGCGGCTTTTCCTTGACCCATAGTCGCGTTTAGCGCTTTTGGGGCTGCCAGCAGAGGAGAGAGGCAGCAAGGCAGAACGGAACTCCGCTCTGCCTTGCTGTATAGCTACCGGGTTGACGCTCAGGTCGCTCGCAAGCGTGCCTTATCCTCCAACCCGGCATCTCCAGTGTAGCTCAGGCTCAGGATTTTGCAAGGGCTATGTGCCGCTAGACCAGGTCAGACTTCAGGGACACCGGGAGGCTGATTGGGATGTGTTCCTTTCCAATCAGCACTTCGCGGATGTGCGCTACGAGTTCCAGGCGTATTCCTGCGCTCAGTTAAGGCGCTGCCAGTTGAGCGGTTAATTCGAAAATCTGTGTGCGTTCATTCTTAGTGATTGGTTCTTGAGTATTCTCCGGCGTGCCGAGCAACTCGAGGCGTTTTTCCACCTAACTCATGGTGGCATAATAGTCGTCAGCCACAGTCTGGTCATGGACGCGGGCACACCGCACCTGCGGTGGGTGCAGGTGTAGATCATGGCGGTGCTGAGTTCCTTGTGGCCTAGGAACTTCTGGATGGAAGTGATCCGGCAGCCTGCATTCAAGAGCTGAGTGGCGACGATATGGAGCAAACGGTGAGTGATCGCACAAATACCTATCTCTACGGCCTAGGCCGCATTGCCCAAACGGATGGGACGGATATGGAATTCTTCCTGGGGGATGCACTGGGGAGCGTACGGCAGCTAACCGATGCCAGCGGGGCAGTGACACTGAACCAGAGTTTCGATCCCTATTGAATGTGATCAGCAGCGAAGGCAGCGCCTCCAGCATCTACGGCTTCGATGCCGGGCAGACGGACGCCACCTCTGTCACATTTCGAGACCAGATTGCCTATGACCGGTTCTTAGCGTAACAAAGAGATCAAGGCATTCACACGTTCAAAGGCATCCCGTTGGACTCGATCTCTCTCTTCTTTGTTTGTGATCTCCTCGAAGTCGGCTACATGCCTCGGCCCCACATGCTCAGGCGAAGCGAACTTTTCGGCGATGGCTGACAGGGCTTCTTGTGCAAGTTTATTCTTCAATAAGGGGTGGAATTCTTCTGCCAATTTTTCAATGCCACCTGGGTAGTATCGGATGCAGTAATAGATATCCCATGCATCCTTTTCCTTGAGCCGGCTGGACAAGGCCATCGCTTTCATCACCAGGAAGGAAGCAATTCCTGCAACTCGAAGTTGGACGCTGTCCTTACCTCCCTCCGGTAATGTGCCGCTCAAGGTGACATCTTCTGCCTGTGTAAATGCCAGATCACAGCCACGGGCCTTGCGCGGGCGCATATCTTGAACCTTTTGGGTCCGGCGGCTGCGACCTGTCCCTGCGTATTCTCCGGCCAGAAAATCCACTTCCACTTCGTAAGTATGTTTACCCTGCTGGACTGTCCGAAAGAAGATAAATGGCTGTTCTCCTTGCCTGTAACCGCGTGCAAGTAAGAGCTGCAAAATGGTTTTGTAGCCTGTTTCATCTAGCGTGTGATGATCCAGGGCAATATCCACATCCAGACTCCCTGTATGCCGGTGACCCGGTCCGCTCAGAAGTAATTCGGGTACCCATCCCCCAATAATCACGATCCCCTCCCGATATTCCCCCAACAAACGGGTCAATTCCAGCATGACCCGGCGAGCCGCTTCGACGGCCTCAGCGGTGTAATCCGTTAGTCTTGTCACCATGATTGATCGATCACCTTTCGGATGGACTGGGCCGCCTCCTCGCCGCGGTTACTGAAACTCTGCAAATCGAGGTAGATCTGCACCGGCGTGGAGACCTGGACTCCTTCCACCTGGCGCCCATCAAAGAACACCCCCTCGTCATAAGGAACCAGGAGGCTGACATTGGCGCCACTGGTCACCGGCTTCCAACCCAGGGAGGCAGTCAAGGCATCTATGTCAGCCTCCACGTAGGCAACCGCTCGTTGATAACGCACCGCCGGTGCGAACCGGGACGCACCCGAGAAAGCCGTTAGTGCATAGCCTATACCTTGCCGTTGGCAGACTTCTGCCAAACTGTATTCACATTCAGCCACTTCCTCCAGCGTATAATACTCCTTAACCTGGTTGCGACGGAAGCGATATTGGGCTGCCCATTGATCGAGGACTGTACCCGGATTGTTCAGGCGGATGCCGGATGCAGCAGAAGCCAGCCATTCACGGTCAGCCAACAATTTTTTCACATTGGACACCTGCCCAAAACTGACCCGGGCAGTCCTGGCAAGGGTTTCTGTCGTCCAGCTTTCTCGGGGCCGTGCCAGTAGGACCCGCAAGATACGTTCCGCCCTGGGCGAATAAAGAGAACGCAGTTCCCGGCGTTGAACGATGGGATTCGGTTTGCATTCCCGATGGATATAGACAGTCCCATGTGAAATCAAGCAATTACCGGCCAGATCCAGATAGCCAATCCCAGCCTCTTTGCAGATTGCAGCCGCTTCAGGTGAAATGTAAGGGGCAACGAAAACGCCGTAATTGCCCAGACCTTTTGCCAACCCGTCTTTGATTTGATAGGCAACCTGTCGCGCCAGCCGTGGCTGTCCACTGCTCTTGTATTCTGCCAGGATAGTGAGGGAACGATTATGGATGCGAATCTTAAATTGGAGATCAGATCCGGAGGTGTTTTCAGGGGTTGGAATATTTTCCAATTTCAGGAAGGGAATTTCTTCCAGGCAGGTCTGCAATGCTTGAGCGACGGTTACTTCACTGATATCCGTTTTCATTATTTATATACCTTTCAGCAAATGCTGAAAGGTATTGTAACACTGAAAATATATTTGAACAATGATCTGGCTTTACTTCTTTTCCACATCCACCGGGAACCCTTGCCCGTCCGAGGAGACTTCGATCCAGCCATTCAGGTCCGTCCGCAGAACGGTCGTGCCCTCGAACAAGCTGAGCCGGGCTGGATGACGCCGAGAGTTGGATCACCGGCTTCCAGGATTGGGTCAACCCGCACGCGACTCCGAATGCGGCGCCGTTGCTGTTCGATGCCGAATTCCAACCTGAACCGGCTTACTTTGCCGTTATGCGGGTCATCGAGGGGAAGTAGTCATTGATAGGATCTGTCCATCCCCGCCAGGTCCTCAATTCCCACCAATCTAGTTCTTGGTGCAAAACCGCACAGGGTCATCCTTGCGAAGGTTTATTGAAGAGGCAAAATAGCTGTAGAACAACCTTCGCAAGGCTTTCGCACCAGAAACTCAATTTAAGGACGGCGATTGAGAAACTTGCGGCTTTCAATTCAGCCCTGTCAGTTCAGCCATGGCTTGTTCGATCGTTTCCGGACTGGCCTGCATGAGCGGGGGGCGGACAGGCCAGTGGGGAAAGCCGTGTTGCCTGGCAAGCAAAGCCTTCAGGATGGGCGGGAAAGGCGGGTATTTTTCAAGGAGATGCCGGATGGCCGTGACGGCATCTTGAAGTCGGGTGGGGTCCTCGCCGGCCTGGAAAACCTCCCACACACTCCGCAGAGAACCGGAGATCAGGTTCGCCGGCGCCGTGATGCAGCCCGCGGCCCGGCATTCCAAAGCCATCTGCAATAAAGAATCCGTCCCGGTAAAGACAACGAGTTCTTCCCCGAAATTATCCCCCAGTTGGCGGGTAAAGTCCGCCTGATGAGAGGAATCCTTCACGCCCGTAAACTGGCGCGGGAAGGCCTGCTTCAAGCGTTTCAACCAGGCGGTCGAGAGCGGAATGCCCGTCAAGGCAGGGATGTGATAAATAAAAAGGGAGCCGTCCTCCGGCAGGGCCCGGCGGATGAGTTCTGAAAAGTAAGCCAATAAGCCGTCCTCGCTCACATTATGAAAATAGTACGGTGGCAGCACTACCACTCCGTCGTAACCCAGATCAAAGGCCGTGCGGGTCAGGGTAACGGTCTCGGTCAGGCTGGGTGTCCCGGTCCCGGCCAGCAGCCGAAAATCCGGATGCACGCGGCGGACCTCCAGGGCGGCGCGGAAGATCCCGGCGCGTTCATCTGGCGAAAAGGACGGACCTTCTCCGGTTGTCCCCAAGATTAAGGCCCCATGGCAGCCGCGCCGGGCCAGGAAATCCAGCAGAGGCGGGAAGGCGTCCAGGTCGGGAGAAAAATCTGCCTTCAGCGGTGTGACTGCGGCCGCATAAATCCCTGCGAGCCGATGGATCATATCACTCCCTTTATGGCGCTCATTTAGCCAGGATCTTCTTGAGGGCCGCAAGCAATAAAACGATGTTTTCCCGGCGGGATGAATAACCCATCAATCCAATCCTCCAAACTTTACCTTTCAGCGTCCCCAGGCCCCCACCTATCTCAATGTTATATTCCTCCAACAAACGCCGGCGGACTTCTATTTCATTCACGTCCTCAGGAACCATTACCACTGTCAGCATGGGTAAACGCCGCTGAAGCGGCACGAGCATCTTCAAACCCAGCTCTTCCAATCCATCCCAAAGGAGACTGGCGTTTTCCTGATGCCGTTTATAACTGTTTTCGAGACCCTCTTCCTGAACAAGGCGCAATGCCTCGCGCAGCGCGAAATTCATGCTGATCGGGGCCGTGTGGTGGTAGATGTGCTCCTCACCCCAATAGCGTTCAAGCATGGCCAGGTCAAGATAAAAATTCGGGATCCTGGTTTGTCTTTTATGCAGCCAGTCGAGTGCCCGCCTCCCGACCGTCAACGGCCCCAATCCGGGCGGACAACCCAGACATTTCTGGCTGCAACTATAGGCAAGATCGATATCCCATTCATCGATCTTCAAAGGAATACCCCCAAGTGAGGTAACACAATCGATCAGGAGCAAGGCACCGTGTTTGTGGGCCACCTCCGCCATGCCTTCGACCGGAGTGAGCCCGCCGGTGGAGGTCTCGGCATGCACCAGCGCTACCATCTTCGCCGGCCTTTTTTGCAGGGCTGCCTCGATTTCCTGCGGATCGAACGATTCGCCCCAGGGCTTATCCAGGCGGTTAACCACTGCGCCGTAACGGCCCGCCATATCGCACATCCGCTCGCCAAAATAGCCGTTGACTCCAATCAGGATAACATCTCCAGGCTCGATGAAATTGGCGAGGGTGGATTCCATGCTCGCACTGCCGGTTCCGGAAATAGGCAGGGTGAGTTGGTTATTTGTCTGGAAAACGTAGCGGAGCAAATCCTGGACTTCTTTCATTACATTCAGGAATTGTGGGTCAAGATGCCCCATAAGCGGGTGTGCCATCGCTCTTAGGACGCGTGGGGGCACCATACTTGGGCCGGGTCCCAATAAGATTCTCTCAGGTGTGTTCAAATCAGTGTAAATTGACAAGATTATTCTCCTTTCAAACGTTTTCCTCAAACGCATTTTGTGTCTATCCGAAAATTCTGGAAAAGTTCGTTTTTTGAGTGTGTGCGGCTACGCCGCACACACTCAAAAAACGGCGTTCCAATATTTTTAGGATAGGTTCTATATATTTCTCGGTCTCTGTAACTTGATAATTATATAACCTCAAGTGGATAAATTCCTGAAATCCCTTTTGACATGATAGAAAATGGTCACCCCGACCTATTCCTTCAAAATGAATTGGATCAGACCGGCTGCCGGTACGGTGGCCTCGGCAACCACCTTCAACAAATCGTGAATGGAGTCACATCCCCACGTCCCCAGCTTCAAAAAAGTGAAAAATATCGCCTAAAACCGCGTTTTTCCTGAGTTTTTGAGCCCTTTTCCCGCGGAACAATTCCGGAACGCCCCCCACATATGGGAGTGAAAATCGAAAAACGAGCCTTTTTTTCCCATATATGGTGGTCAGATGCATTTTGTTCCTCGTTGAATTGTAATAACGATCCCTCGGAAACCGCGTTCTCTCTACGGAAGCCAGACCTCCGGGTTCTTTGCGTCGTGTCTCCGAAGCTTTGCGGAGGAGAAGCACCCCCGCAGTGGAACGGATCGCATAGCATCGCGCAGCATGCCCGTCAGGGTATCCCGTAACGAAGTGGAGTGGAGGGGCAAGAACTCGGGAGTTTGGATCGGAGAAGAAACAAGGAAAGTGACTAACTTGACAAGGTTAGTTTAGACAACTTCGCTAACTAAAGCTTATGAAGGAGAGATAAAGGTGATCTATTCTTTCTATTTCTTTTCCTTAGTGTTACTTCGTCCCCTTCGTGGTGAAGTTTTTACCCTCATAATCGAAAAGTAACATTGTCGAGTTAATAGCCCCCGGCGAGGTTCTGCTTCTTCTCCACATCCACCCAGAAGCCCTGGCCGTCGGAGGAGACTTCGATCCAACCGTTCAGGTCCGTCCGGAGAACGGTCGTGCCTTCGAGCTCATCCAGCAGGGCCGGATCGGGCAGGCCGTTGGGGTCGCCGGCAGCCACCGACAGGAGGGCCACCTGCGGATGCAGGTTGGTGAGCCATTCGGGCGGGTTGCTGGGAGCATAGCCCGAAATCCGCCAGCAGGAGGGCGGTGACGGGGCCGACGGCCTTGCCGTTCTCCAGTTGGGAAAAGACATCGAAATTCACCCCCAGCGGCAGGAGGGCCCGGAAGCCCTGCCATTCGACCAGCAGAACGGCTCCTTTGGCCGAGGAGGCAAGGACCTTCAGGGTGGCCCCGCTGCCCAGGTCAAGGGTGGCATCTTGATAGGCGGGGGTAATGCTGACCTGGTTGGCAGCCAGCCAGCGGTCGGTCTCTTCGGCGGAGAAGGACGCGTCCGCGTTGCCGGCCCACAGGACATTCACCGGCGGGAAAAGGTCGAGCAGGCGCGGCAGGGCCGCCATCTGCTGCTCTTGTGGCGAGGCCACCACCAGCCAATCCAGGCGGCGGTCGAACGGGGAGATGCGCTGGCCCAGGTCGCCCGCCAGGGTGGAGGTGCTTTCCCCGCCGTTGACCAGCAGGGTATGGCCGGAAGGGGTCTGGATCAGGATCGCATCGGCGCTGCCGGCGTCCAGGAAGGTCAGGTGGAGCTTCCCATCCGGCACGGTCAGGATGGCCGACCAGACCAGGTAGATGGCGATCCCCAGGATGGCGATCAGGGCAGCGGGAGCAAAGGCCGGGCGGACGAGACGCCGCAGGCGCTCTCCCGGAAGAACCCATAAGAGGATAACGACATACCACAAGAGGACGAACAGGAGGAGAACTGCCCCAGGACAATCACGCCGTGAGGCAGGGTATTGAAAAACTCGACCGCCCGGTTGGTGTAGGCCGCGAACGGCCAGGCGATCCAGCCGGCGAGCTGGCCGAGCGGCATATAGATGTAGCTCAACAGGAGGGCCAGCCCGCCCAACACCATCACGGCCGGTTGGACCGGCAGGACGAACGGGTTGGCTAAGAGCGAGACCAGCGAGATGGTCCCGAACTGGTAAGCCATGATCGGGAGGGTGGTCAACTGGGCCGCCAGGGTGAGCAGGACAAAGGCCGCCACCAGTCCCCCGACCTTGGCGGCGGTCTGGGCGGGCAAACGCCGGCTGAGCAGGCGGGTGACCCCCTCCTGGAACGGCTGGGCAAACAGGACCAGCCCGAGGGTGGCCGCAAAGGAGAGCTGGAAGCCCACATCCCAGAGGACGTTGGGGTTGGCCACGTTCATGGCCGCAGCCGTGAACGCCAGGGTGGTGAATCCGTTCTGGCGGCGGCCCAACTGGAGGGCGAAGATGGACAGTCCGCCCATGATGGCAGCCCGGACGACCGAAGCGCTGGCCCCCACCAGGATGGTGTAAAGGACGATGCCGATGACGGCCGCGACCGCGCCCTTGCGGCGGCCGAGCAGGCGGCTGAAGGCGAGCACGAACAGGCCCGCGATGATGGCAATATTGAAACCGGAGATGGCGATGATGTGGGCGGTGCCGGTATTCTTGTAGGCTTGCTGCAGGTCGGGGGGAATGCCGTTGTCATCTCCCAGCAGGATGCCGGCTAACAGGGCGGCCTCCGGTTGGGGGAAAATGCGCAGGACGTGGGCGACGGCGTTGTCTTTGAAGGCGTAGAGGCCAGCGCAGGAACGGGTCCCCGCCGGTGAAGGGCAGGAGGGTGGCCTCGGCATCCGGCATGTAGGCGCGGATGCCCTGGCGGGAGAGGTAATCCTGATAGGAGAAATCTTCGCCGGAGGGGGGCGTCTTGAGATGGCCCCGCAGCCGCACCACGTCCCCATACTGCCAATCCTGGCCCGGCAGGACCCGTGCCAGGATCAGCCCATGGACGGGCAGGTCTTCGTCGCCGGTGTTGACCGTGGTCACATCCAGGCGCAGGTTGGTATAGGCATCCCGCACGTCCGGCGGATCGGCAACGGTGCCGGTGACCAGGAGCTCCACGTCCCGGTCGCTGTACCAGGCGATGTAGTTGGCATCGAGTTTGGGAATGGTGGAACGCAGGCGGGCGCCGCCGAAGAAGAATGCCGCCAGGCAAAGGGAGGCCAGGAACAGGTTCGACAGGCGGGCCGGGTCTTTGCTCCAACGGGAGAAAACCAGGCGGATGAGCAGCGCCAATACCAGCGAGACCACCATGAAAATGACCCAGATGGAGGTGGGAGACTGGACCTGGTCCGCCAGCAGGACGCCTGCCAGGAATGCCAGGGAGATCCACAGCAGCGGCAGGAAGACGGGCAGCTTTTCGAAGGGAGGATCGGCGGGAGGGTTGGAGGTCTGCATGGGGGGCGCCCCTGTAGGATGATTGTACAAGGTGACATGGGAATGGACAAGAGGGAAAAAGATTTACCGCCAAGATAAGAAGAACGGGAAGGTTTTTATAATAAGGCTTTTCTTTGCGAAATTTTTCTTAGCGTTCTTCCTGCCTTCGCGGTTCAGTTTTTTTGGCGTTCTTGGCGCCTTGGCGGTTCAGTCTTTTTAGAGAATGAAACCAACTATTGACAAATTGTCTATACGGCATATAATCAGCCCCAATACGCTTAAAAACGTTGAAGAGGACGAGTACGCCTCGTACGGCGGTCAGAGAGCAGGATGGAAGCGATGAGAATCCTGTCCGCACGATGGAGCCGAATGGACCTCGGAGTTGCAGGACGAAATCGATTTTCGAGAGTAATCCGAGCCGGAACCCGCAGCCGTTACCCCGCGGAGTCACTTAGGGACATGTCCCTAGCTGACTACTGAGTGAGGCTGGCTTTCTCCCTGCGCATCATTGCAGGGATTTTTGTTACTATACAGCCTAATTCGGGTGGCACCACGAACTCCGCGTTCGCCCCGTTCTTCGGGCGAACGCGTTTTCTTGTTTGTAAAGGAGAAAAGATGAATCTACAAAATGTATCTCTGACCCGGTTATTTACCCGCCGAAAACGCCAGGCTGAAAGGCCGGTGGAGCGGGTGGAGGGGATCTATATGCAGCAGCAGTCTTTCGGGCTGCCACCGAAGAATGTACTGAAAGAACAGCCGGTCGGAACCGTGCTGACGGATTTGAACTGCGTCTCGTGCGGGAGATCCGGCGCAGGGAAGACCGGGTTCATTCCTTGAGATGCGATGGAGTAACCAGATGACATCCATTTTGTTCCATCCACCTTGAAGGCTTATTTAAAAGCGGATTTGCCTGAAGACTGGGCGAAGGTTAGCCGTCGAGGAGATTGCCACGGCAGAAAAACACCGCCTCGCAATGACAATAAATTGACTATTCACTGATAAGTAATAACTGAAAACTGATAAATAACTTCATAAGGAGAGCAAGAATGACCGAACAAACCCATTTTCTACTGAATGAAACCGACCTGCCGAAGACTTGGTACAACGTGATGGCCGACAGCCCCGTGCCGCCGACGCCGGTGCTGCACCCGGGCACGAAGGAACCGATCACACCCGATTTCCTGTCGGTCCTTTTCCCGATGGAGCTGATCCTGCAAGAGATCAGCATGGACCGGTACATTGACATCCCCGAGGAAGTGCGGGAGATCTACAAGCTCTACCGCCCCACCCCGCTCGTGCGGGCGGTGCGGCTGGAGAAGGCCCTGGGGACGCCGGCTCACATCTATTACAAGAACGAATCCGTCTCGCCGGTGGGCAGCCATAAACCCAATACCGCCATCCCGCAGGCTTATTACAATAAAGTCGCCGGGACCAAAGCCATCACGACCGAGACCGGCGCGGGACAGTGGGGCACCGCCCTCTCGATGGCTTGCAATTTCTTCGGGATGGACCTGGAAGTCTACATGGTCAAGATCTCGTACAACCAGAAGCCTTACCGCCGGATCTACATGCAGGCCTTCGGCGCCCAAGTCTTCGCCAGCCCGACCGACCGGACCGAGTACGGACGGACTCTGTTGGCGCAAGACCCGGATAATAACGGCTCCCTCGGGATCGCCATTTCGGAAGCGGTGGAAGCAGCCGCCACCTCGGGCGGGGCGAAGAAGTACAGCCTCGGCTCGGTCCTCAACCACGTGCTGCTGCACCAGACCGTCATCGGCGAGGAAGCCCTCAAACAGATGGACATGGCCGGCGAATACCCGGATGTGGTGGTCGGCTGCGTGGGCGGCGGCTCCAATTTCGGCGGGATCGCCTACCCCTTCCTGCGCCAAAACCTGAAAGACGGCCAGCGGACCCGCCTGGTGGCGGTGGAGCCGACTGCCACTCCCTCCCTGACCAAGGGCGAATACACTTTCGATTACGGCGATACCGCCCAGATGGCGCCCATCGTCAAGATGTTCACGCTCGGGCACACCTTCATGCCGGCCGGCATCCATGCGGGCGGATTGCGCTATCACGGTATGGCGCCCAGCCTTTCGGCTCTCTACGACGCCGGCTACATCGAGGCGGTGGCCGTCCCGCAGGTGGGCACGTTTGAAGCCGCCCTGCAATTCACCCGGGCCGAAGGCATCATCCCCGCCCCCGAATCCGCCCACGCCATCCGCGTGGCGATCGACGAGGCCTTGGATGCCAAGGCCAAAGGCGAGAAGCGGGTGATCCTGTTCAACCTGTCGGGGCACGGCCATTTCGATATGACCGCTTACCAGTCCTACCTGAGCGGCGAACTGCAGGACTTCGAATATCCGGCGGAAGCCATCCAGGAAGCCATGCAGCACCTGCCCCAGGTGGAGCTTTCCACCCTGTAGGCTGAAACAAACGATTTTCTCCCCAATCCCAGTCTGTTGTAGTAACGATATCAATCGTTGCTACATGTGGGAAAACACTGCAGGTCTCCGGTGAAAGGGAGACCTGCAGTTTGTGTTTAAAGATGGGATGCGTTGACAGGGGCGAGTATATGGGTATAATCAGACGGTTCTTGTCGGGTTTGGACATTTCCCGTTATTAAATTACCAGAATAGTGGTCGGTGACACTTCCCGAGTGTAAATGGGCCAAAATAGAGAACATCTGTGCGAAATTCCGCCGTGTGGTAAAATCAAGTATTATGGAAACTGAGCAAGGTCAGATACCCCCACCCCCAGGGCTGGTAGCAACTATGATCCGGGGGTTCGACACAGTCGCAAATCACATCCTCGTCATCCTCCCGCCAGTGCTGCTGGACCTGTTCCTTTGGCTGGGGCCACATCTGCGTTTAAAAGCATTCCTTCAGCCAATCATTGACCGCATTCCCTCCGTGGCCAGCGCCTTCCCTAGCAATTTGCCCAATGCGAGCGTGGTGGTGCAAATGTGGACGAGCCTGGTCAACCAGTTCAACCTGTTCATCCTCCTGCGGACCTTCCCAATCGGGACGACCAGTTTGTTGACCTTTAAAATGCCGGTCCAAACGCCGTGGGGCGACCCGGCTGGGCTGGACGCGGGCTCCTTCCTGGGGATCATCGGCTGGTGTATCATCCTGGCACTGGTAGGCTGGCTGGTGGGCACCTATTACTATTACTCCGTCTCGAGTGTGGCGATCGAACTTCCCACCCGATCGTTTTGGAAATCGGTGAAACAGGCCTTGCTGCTTTCGTTCATCTGGCTGACCTTCATGTTCGTTTTTGGGATGCCGGTGATCATGTTCCTTTCGGTGGTCTCGATCATCAGCCCCTTCCTCGGACAGCTATTGTTGTTCATTGTGGCGCTCCTGCTGATCTGGCTGCTCATGCCGGTTTTCTTCTCGGCCCACGGCATCTTTACCTCCCAGATGGATGCAATGCGGGCCATCCTGAACAGCCTGCGGATGGTGCGGTTCACCCTTCCCAACACGGGATTATTCCTGCTGGTCTTTGTGATCATCAACATTGGATTGAATTTTCTATGGGGTTCTTCCCCGGCCAATTCCTGGTTGATGCTGATCGGCATTGCCGGGCATGCATTCGTGTCCACCGCGCTGCTGGCGGCGAGTTTCATCTATTATCGTGATATCAATACCTGGTTAGCCATCGTGATCGAACAGCTGCAGCGGCAGGCGCGGTCGGCAAAGATCTGAAGTGATCAGTTATCAGTAACAGGAGCTACGCAATTCAGGGGAAATTGGGAGTGTTTGGGCGTGCTACGCACGCCCAAACACTCCCATCCCCCAACCAACTGCGCAAGTTCTATCACTAAACAGTCATCAGTTTTCAGTCGGATAGTCGTTAGAGGAAATGAATGGCAAATAATAACGGAAGTTATGAAGCAAAAGATATTCAAATATTGGAAGGGCTGGAAGCGGTCCGCCGGCGCCCGGGTATGTACGTGGGCGGCACCGATATCAAGGCCCTGCATCACCTGGTCTACGAAGTCGTTGACAACTCTGTCGATGAGGCGCTGGCAGGGGTAGCCACACGCATCGAGATCATCATCCACGCCGATTTATCAGTCACTGTCACCGATGACGGCCGCGGCATCCCGGTGGGTATCCATCCCATCGAGAAAAAATCCGCCTTGGAAGTGGTCATGACCAAGCTGCACGCCGGCGGCAAGTTCGGCGGCGGCGGGTACAAGGTCTCCGGCGGTCTGCACGGCGTGGGCGTGAGCGCGGTAAATGCCCTGTCGGAGTGGTGCGAGGTGGAAGTCAAGCGGGACGGCCAGATCTACTTCCAGCGCTACGAACGCGGCTACCCAAAGGAACCGGTCAAGGTCATCGGCAAACTTAAAAAAGCCGATGAAACCGGCACCAAGACCACCTTCAAATATCGATCCGATGATCTTCACTGAAACCATGGAATTCAAATTCGATACGCTCATCCAACGGTTCCGCGAGATGGCCTTCGTCACCCGCGGCATCACCATCTATTTCCTGGATGAACGGACGAACCGCGAGATGACCTTCCATTTCGAAGGCGGCATCACCTCCTTCGTGCGCTATCTGAACCGCAACCGGGAGATCCTCCACCCGGTGGTCTACGTCGATAAAGAGATCGAAGGCATCGGCATCGAATGTGCCGTCCAATACACCGACGCCTACACCGAATCGATCTATGCGTTCGCCAATACGATCAACACCATCGATGGCGGCACGCATCTGACCGGCATGCGGGCGGCCCTGACACGGGTAGTCAACGATTACGCCCGCAAGGGCGGCCTGCTGAAGGAAGGCGACCCGAACTTCTCCGGCGACGATACCCGCGAGGGCCTGACCGCCATCGTCAGCATCAAGCATCCGGACCCGCAATTCGAGAGCCAGACCAAAGTCAAGCTGATGAACCCGGAAGTGCAGACCTACGTCACCCAGGTGATGGGTGAGGCCTTCAGCACCTTCCTGGAGGAGAACCCCCAGGCAGCCAAAGCCATCATCGCCAAGTGTCTCACCTCCGCCCGGGCGAGGGATGCGGCCCGCAAGGCCCGCGACCTGGTCATCCGGAAATCCGCGCTGGAAAGTCTGACCCTGCCGGGGAAACTGGCGGACTGCTCCGAGCGGGATTCTTCCAAAACCGAGCTTTACATCGTGGAAGGTGACTCGGCCGGCGGCTCAGCCAAACAGGGCCGCGACCGTCACTTCCAGGCCATTCTGCCCTTGCGCGGCAAGATCCTGAATACCGAACGGGCCCGCCTGGACAAGATCCTGGGCAATAACGAAGTCCGGGCGCTCATCTCGGCTCTGGGGACAGGAGTGGGCGATAACTTCGACCTGACCGGGCTGCGCTACGGCCGCATCATCATCATGACCGATGCAGACGTGGACGGCAGTCATATCCGCACCCTCCTGCTGACCTTTTTCTTCCGTTATATGGCCGCCCTGGTGGACGAAGGCCACCTCTACATCGCCCAACCGCCGCTTTACCGGCTGGCGTATAAGAACCAGGTCCATTACGCCTACAACGACGCGGATAAGGACAAGCTCTTGAAGTCACTGGGGGTGAGCGCCGACAAGGCCAGCCTCTCCCGCTACAAGGGCCTGGGCGAGATGAACCCGCAGCAGCTATGGGAGACCACCATGAACCCGGTCAACCGGACGCTCCTGCTGGTGACGGTGGACGACGCCGCCGAGGCCGACCGGACCTTCGACATGCTCATGGGGGACGCAGTCGACCCACGCAAGAAGTTCATCCAGACCCACGCGAAGGCGGTCAGGAATCTGGATATTTAGAATACATAGCTTCACATGACATTCAAAGTTCACCGTTCCGGAGCAATCCGGGAGCGGTGAACTTTTCGTTATGTATCCTCAGGCTTGACTTGAAATTAAAACATTAGCCTTACCACAAAGCCGGGGCACTGCACCCAAAATGAAGGGGATTGCAAAACTGGGTAAAATATAAAAAAGGAGAATTGAATGAACAAAACCATCCAATCGCACCTGGACAATTTATGGTCTGAGAATCGCGATTTGCAGAACCAGGCCTTTGTCTCCATGCTCGAACTTACCGATAAACCCGTGGACTGGGCCTACGAAGTGTGGGATCAGATGATAGACAACCTGAGCCACAAGGATAACCACAATCGGGCGATTGCAGCCCAGATCCTGTGCAACCTTGCCAGGAGCGACCCCAAGCAAAGAATGCTTAAAGATTTACCCGCCCTGTTGGCCGTCACGAAGGATAAACGGTTTGTCACCGCCCGGCATTGCATGCAAGCCCTCTGGAAGGTCGGTGCAGCCGGACCGCAACAACGAAAATCATTGGTGAAAGGGCTGGAAAATCGGTTCAAGGAGTGCGCCACGGAAAAGAATTGCACGCTCATCCGTTACGACATTATCCAAAGCCTTTGGAACGTGTATGAGGCCGTCAAGGATGAAACTGTCAAAGCAAAGGCGCTTCAGTTGATCGAAACGGAGGATGACCTCAAATACCGCAAGAAGTACGCGAGTCTCTGGAGAGCCAGCTGAAGCTAATAATTGAAAGGTGACGCTCCGAAGACGGCCTGCAACCTACGGTTGCCTTGTAGCGCGGCAAGCGTCTCTATCAAAAAAAATTGAATTTATGCACTGCCCTACTTCCCAGGTAGAGCAGTGTGTTAGTGAATTGAGCTGAATATGGTTGGCCTGACCACTATCGACTCTGAGAAAATATATCGGTAAGGGTTTGATTAATCCCTGCTTCAGCGGGAACCAGGCAAACGCGGATATTTGGTTCTGCCTGCGGATTGACCACCAGTTGGCCGAAGTGGTCTCCCGCCTGGGTGACCACGTCCAGGTGTAGATCCTGGTAGCCGCACAGGTCGGGTTCAGTCATGACCGTCGCCGCAAGCAAGTCCCAGATAAAGGTCTGGCCTTTCTCGTTCATCAAGCCATCATAGACATTGGCAACAAAATTGGCGATCCTGCCGCCGGACCGCCAGGTGAGAGTGTCCTGTCGATCCACCTTGACCTGGTTGGTTGCATCCAGCGGGATCAGTACCATCTTTATTCCCGACTCGAAGACCTCCTGGTATGCCAGAGGATCGGAATATGGGTTCCAGTCTGCGTACACATTGGCTGAATCCGGATAGAAATCGTGCACATTCCCCGCCACGAATACAGCTCCTGCCATCATATAGAGAGTACCGATATGATCCCGGATGGCAGGCGCCAGGCGCAACGCCCGGGCCAGGTTGGTGACCGGGCCGCTGAAGAAGAGATCTACCGACCGAGGGCTTTTACTCAGGAGACGGACAAGCAATTCCGCGCTGTCCTCCACCGGGTAAGTCTTGGTTGCATTGGGAAGGGGCCAGCTCCAGAAATTATCGGCTGCATCCCGCAGCCATTCGGGGAAACCTTCATTGCCGGAGAGCGAGCCGTCCAGTCCGGCTCCAAGCGGGATCCCTGTGTATCCGAAATCTTCCATCATGCGGCCCATGTGTTGAATGTATACCGACGGATGGGCCTCGCCATAGGATATCCCCACTGCCTTGATTTCCACGTCGCGGCGGCTGAGCAGGTAGAGCAAGGCGGTAGTGCCGTCCGGGCTGCCGTCATCATCGATGATCACCGCCTTACGAAAAGCAGCCTTATTGACCAATACCCCATTGGTTTCACCATATTCCCCCCGGCTGGTGTAGAGGAGGCTGCCGTCGGGCAAGGGTTTGAGGAAATCCCGCCCCGCTCCGCAATTGCCGATCTTATCGCCGGCCTGGAATTCATAGATGCCACCAGAGTCGCTCAATAATGTGAAGGAAGCTGAACACGGGATTTCAGCAAGATCGATATTTCCGCAAACCTGCCCGATGGTGCATGAAGAGGAAAGGACAAGAGTCACGGACATCCCGAAATCCCCATCGCGCGCCATCCCGCTCCATTCACCGGCCAGGGCAAAGCCGGCCGGCAAGTTGAGTAAAGCCGATGCCGATGGAGTTGGAGGAATGGATGACGACGGAAGAGAGGTCGGAGGCGGGAGGGTTAGGGTGGAGACGGCTTTACCCGTAGGCGCGGCACAACTCACCATTAGAAAAACACAGGCAAGGACTGCGAGAAATGCAGCTGGAATGGAGTCATACGGTTTGAAAAGCTTAGATGTCATGCAAGCCTCCTGAAATAAATTCCATTCCATCCTAAATATTTCTAGTTAAAAAGATGACCTCGTAAAGCCTCGTGACCATGTTCCATGAAGTTCTGAACCTCTCCTTCATGGCGCATTTCCATATTATTCAATTTTTATTCGTTCGCGGAGCGATTTGAGTAACGCCTCGGTAAAGGGGTTTTCACCTTTTTGCAAGGCCGTGATCCAATCGCGCCTTTGTTGGACATCGGCTGCCATATCCTGGTTATCACCGGCATAATCTATAAACGCCTGAAAATCCTGGATGGCCTGGGTTGTATTCCCCGTCAGCGCCATGGCTATCCCGCGGCTGTCCCGGATGCCTCCATTGGTCGGGTCGAGGGAGACCGCCAACTCGCAAATATCCAAAACCTGGTCCGCCTTTCCCCACAGGCTGCCTAAATAGCAGACATGGTTCCAGGTATATGCCGGTATGGTTTTAGCCGTTCCCATGGAAAGCAAGGCCTGGTACATTTCGACCGCCGGCTCAATCTCGCCGGTAGTCGTTCGCAAAGCTATATCGGCAACTACATCAAATATGGGAAAGGCCTGGAAGCTGGTTTCCAATTCACCGGCCAAAGCCGGGTCAATAGGCATATTCTGCACATAATCATCCAGGGCTGACTGCATGCCTCCGGAGGCGATCTTCGGCAGTTCGGTCTGCAGGAATTTCTCGACCACAGAGGGATGCAGCGGCAGCATTTGACAGGTTTTGCGATATGGCTCCGCACCAAAATTGGAATGCCACTCAGCCAGGCTGAAATTACGGTTAACGATCGAGCAGGCGGTATTCTTCCAGTCGCTCAGGCTGAATTTCCATTCCAACACCAGGCCGCGGTCAGAGTATGCATCCTCCAGGTCGAGCGTTGACAGATCCATCACCTTGGTGCCGCCTGCAATAAGTTGTTTACCATCGCTTGAAAAAATCGGGCTGAAGGATTGCTCAATAGAGGCGCCGGTAAGTTGGCCGATGGCCAGATAATTCCGGCTGTCCCATAAGCGGGTTGTACCATCCAGGCTTGTCGAAACCAGGGTGCGCCCATCCGGGCTGAAAGCCACGCCGGATACCCACGAGGCATGCCCGTCCAGTTCCACCGGAAGCGTCCCGGGTTGAGCGATATTCCATATTCGGATGGTCCGGTCACGGCTGCTGGAAGCCAACACTTTCCCGTCCGGACTGAAAGACAGGCCGGTGATCTGGTCCGTGTGTCCTTTCAGATCTGAGCCGACGGGTTTACCTCCTTCAACATAGCGTAGGTCGATCACCCCGTTTTCTTCTCCTATGGCCAGGAGGGTCCCGTCCGGGCTGAAAGCCATATACCCATCGGGGTCAATAGTCATATTGCTATCTGTAATCGAAATTCTCCAATTCGAATAAAAGGGCCCCGGATTGAGCGTTCCAAAAGGCCACATTCTTCTTTACATTATAGGCTGCCAGCACTTTTCCATCCGGGCTGATGGCCGAGGGTCCGCGGGCCCCCTCGATTTTCAAGACCATTTGATTCCTTTCCACATCCCAGAAAAGGATCTGGTTCTTGGCGGAGGTGTAATCCGTGCTCCCATCCAGGATTAAAGTATGGCTGGCGGGTAAGAAATAAATGGCCGATTCCACCGGTGCGACGCCCAGCTCCGGCACGCCTAGTGTCTTCGGGGGGCTCTGTGGATTTCTGCATATCGCGGATATGGATAATGCCATCCCGGCCTATCCGTGCCAGCGAAGCCAGGTATTTCCCATCGGAGCTCAATGCAACACTTGTGACCGAATCGGTGGCGTAATCATAGGTGGTCAGCAGACGTTCACCGGCCTGTAGATCCCACAGTGATGGTGGTGTGTTCCCAATCCATGGAGGCCAGCCTATGGCCATCCGGGTTAAAGACCAGGTTGATCACTTCCGCAGGATGCCCACGCAAGGGGAAGACCTTTGGGTTGATGGTTCTGCATGTCCCATAGTTGGATCGTGTCATCCGCCAGCCCCACTGCCAGGGTTTTTCCATCCGGGCTGATCGCCAGGCTGATGATCCACCCGCCGGATTGGAAGGGGATATTTCGAGACCTCCTGGGTCTCCATATCGCGTAAATAGATGGCTGTTTCACGGCCCAGATTGTATGCCAACGTTTTGCCGTCCGGGCTGAGCGCACTCCGGGATAATTCAACAATATAGGAAAGAAATTGGTGGCCTCCTTCAGCCAAATCCCAAATGTGAATGGACCCCATAATTGTGCTTACGACCAACTTGTCACCCTGCGGGCTGAAATCAAGGTCCATAACCATTTCCGGAGATACCCCAATTTGGGCAGGGGGAGACAGGGTCATGAGCGCATCCCCGGCAGGAAATCGAGCCAGGACCACATTGCCATTTCCAAGCCCTTCCGCCAGGGTTTGACCATCCGCAGAAAACTCCAGGGCAGTGATCGCACATATACAGACAGCGGCCGGCTGAGCTGCCGGTGCGTTCCATAGATAATGGTTGATACCCGGGTTAACATTGCTCCCCCTCATGCCGGGCCCATGACGATGTAATTTCGACCGAGGCTTCTTTCCCACAGGATATGTTTTTCCCTGCACAGGCCAGGCTGCGAAGGAAATGTTCCAGGAGATGACCAATCCGGTACTATCCCCCGCTGCCAGCGTACTGCCGTCGGGGCTGAATGCCAGGCTCATAACTTCACCTTCCAGGCCTTCCAATGGGGCTGCGACCGGTTCACCGGTATCGGCATCCAATAGCCGGACAGTATGGTCAACCGTTCCGACAGCCAGTAACTTTCCATCCCGACTGTAAGCCAGGCTGCCCCAGCCCCAACCCTTGTCCCATAAATAATGAGTTAATTTGGGTTGACTGGTGGTGGTAAAAAGCAAACTGTTGCGGGCGTCGCTGATATCCAGCCGCGGCTGGGCTTCCATTGCCACGAGCATGGCTTCATCCGGATGATCGGTATTTAGATTGCGCGCCTGGGCGGTATTTGCCTGACCACGGCGATATCACGCTGCTCGATGGCATTGGCCTCGGCGGTGGCGCGGTTGTGAGCTTCGCCGATGGCATTAGCCTCGGCTGTGGCCGAAGTTGCCGGCGCTGACAGCCTGGTTGCGTTGATTCCAGGCCAGGCCCCCCAATACCAACGCCACTCCTAATCCAATCCCGACCGCCCAGAGGACCAGGCGCTGGCGGGCGCGGGCTTTCTGCTCCAGTTTCAATTTCTCCTGCTGCCGCAAGGTCTCTTCCTTCCGGCTGGCGGTGACATACTCCACCTGCAGCCCGGTCGGTTTGGGTTCCTTCCCGCTCGCCCGCAGCAACTGCTGTTCGGATTCTTCCAGGGCAGCCCCGCGCACCAGGTAGCCAGGGTCGCGGCCGTTACTCTCCCACAGGAGGGCGTTCACCTGCAGGCGGGTATGGTATTTGACCCATTCCCAGTCCGTGTGGATGGCCGGCTCAGTTTCTCCAGGGCTTCCACGAATTGGGGCTGCTTTGGAAGCGCCACCTGGCTGTCTTCCGGTTTATCGGAATGGATCGTCGCGGGTTTTCCGAGATCTGAAAGAGGTGATCCTTCTCGAAGATGATCCAGTTGAATTGCGGCAGTTCCGGCACAAACTCCTGGACCGCCGCCGGCGTCAGTTCATCCAGGATGATCGGGATGATGCGTTTATTGTTTTTGAGGGCGTGGTTGATCTCATCCTTACAGACGGGGGAGCCGATCGAGTTCCTGCTAATAATGAACATGAATACGTTCGCGTTTTCGATGGCCTGGCAAATCTCGACCCACCATTTTTCCCCTACCGGGATGCGTTCCCAGTCGATCCAGGTGTCGATCTGGTTCTGCTGGAGGGATTCCTGCAGCAGGCGGGCGAAAGCAATATCCTTACGGGAATAAGAAATGAAAACGTCTGACATGCTAAAAGTCCTCCTGACTTATTATATATCAACCATTCCGGGCGGGGACGTTGTTACTATTATAGGAAAGAAAAAGAAGAAAATATTAACACAAAGGGCACAAAGAAAAAGATTTAAACACGAAGGCCACTAAGGAACAATTTTTGAGTGCAGGAGGTCTCTATTCTTAAAGGCCCCCTCTTCCATACCACTTCAAACTGATCTCATGATAAAATAACTCTGTCTCCGATTGGCTGTCCCCCCCAGTCAACCGGAGACTTTTTTTTACGGGCACCCGCTCAAATAGCACATCGAACTGACCACCTCATTACTTGCATTCCTCAACTCCGCCTTATCCCCCGTATCGCTCCAGATGGCCGAACTGGACCAAAATAAATGGTATGGATTGGTCACCGCGGGAGTGTAACTCTCGATTACCACCATCCCCCATGAACCAAGCACATACCCAGCCGGGAAATGAAACGTTTGCGGTCCCACCACACTCACCAGAGTCCATCCGGTCAGGTCCTGTGGCGCATTTCCATAGTTACTAATGACAACGATTTCCGGATGATCCGTTCCAAACAATTTATCTATTCGCAAATCCGGCGTTCCGGGTGGTATAGCCGGTTGCCTCATGACCAGCGGCAAAAATACCGAATAACTCTTCACACAACCGCTGGTGTAATTGGTCCCATCGCTAACAAAAACGACCGTCCCGCATTCGTCCGTCCGCCAGATCCTGGCCCCGGCCGCCTGCAGCCGGGCCAGCGCATCTGCCCCCGGATGCCCGTAGGAATTCGGCCCCACCGAGATCACCGCTTGCGTGGCTTGAACCGCCCCCAGGAAAGCCGCCGACGAGCTGCCGTCGCTGCCATGGTGGGCTACTTTCAATATATCCGCCGCGAGCGGCGTTCCCCGGGCGACGATTTTTGTTTCCTGGGAGGAGTCAATATCTCCAGTGAGCAGGATTTTTACGGTCCCATGCCCCACCATCAGCACCACCGAAGCATTATTTGTGTCCGGGTTGACCAGCCCCGATTCTGGATTCAGCACACTCACCCACATATCTCCCCAGCTAAAAGTATCTGGAAATTGCGCCGGCGTCATGATCAGACCCTCATCAGCCACGGCGGTTCCAAAAGTGTCCCAGGTATCCGTAGTGCCGGCATAGCCGCCGTACACCACCGCCCGGACCGGGATATCCGCCAATCCGAGTACGGTGATCAACCCACCCAGGTGGTCCGAGTCCGGATGGCTGCTGACCATCACGTCGATATCATCCACCCCCTGAGATCGCAGATAAGCCACGACCCTGGGTCCCGCCGAGGGTTTGCCGCCATCGATCAGCACGTCGAAGCCATTCCCGTCCCGCAGCAGGATCGAATCCCCCTCCCCGACATTGATAAAGGAGGCCTGGACGGTCCCGCTGGAGGCCTGGCTCCGCAGGATAACTATCCATATGGAAAGCGCCACAATACCTGCGGTAAGTAATATCCTGGCAATTCGTTTCATATTCCACCACCTTTTCCGCTTAAGAACCATGCACCCCCTCGAACATTATTATTCATTATCGCGCAAATATAGATCGCTCGCGCCACCGAGTTGCATGCCGCGGCGGGATCGAATCTCCCTCTCGCCGAGCGGGCTTCATGCCCGGACATCGTTCCTGTAAGGGACCGGCACCCCAGCGATCGCGTAGCATCCTGTAGGACATGAGTTACAAGGGTCCCCATATTGATAAACGATGCCTATTACATAGGTTACTTTTTCTATTTCCTACAATTGACACTTTTCCCCCTTGATCACTTCGCAAATACGTTCAATACTTCACCCAGGCACAGCAAGGCCCATACCTGGCTGTGTTCGCATTTAACAACTCAAAGCCTGGCCGGATATGAGTGTCCAATCAGGCTTTAGGTGTCAAAAATTAACCTCCATAATAAACCCCCGGATTACTTTTCAATCTCCAAAATGATCCGGCCGCTGCCATGGCCGCTCTGGGACAGCTCGTGCGACTGGCGGACTTCCTCCAGTTTGAAGACCTTGCCCACCACCGGCTTGAGTTGGCCGCTTTGAATCAACTCAACGATCTGCTTGAGGGTGGAATTTGGCGTCCGCCCGGCATTGGTTGCCCGGACGCCTTCGGCCTTGCCCAGGTCCGGCGGCAGCCTGCCCGCCACCGTCACCAGGATGCCGCCCTTCCGCAGCGTTTGAATAGCCCGCTCGGGGATATCTCCACCGACGGTATCGATGACCGCGTCCAAGTCATGGGCGGCCGTCTCAAACTTCGTCCTGGTAAAGTCGATGACTTCATCAGCGCCCAACGAGCGCGCCAGCTCCATGTTGCCGGTCGAGGTGGTCGCGAGGGTGTGGGCTCCTTTCCAGCGGGCCAACTGGAGGGCATACAGGCCCACCCCGCCGGTGGCTCCCTGGATCAGCACCCGCTGCCCGGCCTGCACCTGGGCGGTATCGATGACCGCTCCCCAGGCAGTCAGGGCGCCCACCGAAATGGCGGCGGCTTCCTCGAAGGTCAGGTTCTCCGGCTTGAGCTGCAGGTCTGCCGCGGGGGCGACTGCGTATTCCGCATAGACCGCCGGTATGGCCCCGAAGACGGCCTGCCCCACCTTGAAGCCGGTCACACCCGGCCCGACCGCACTGACGGTCCCCGAGCCTTCCAATCCAGGGATCCACGGCATGGGTATCGGCCGGAAGCTCTTATACATGCCCGCCCGCATTTTCCAATCGGCCGGGTTGACTCCGGCGGCATGGACCTGTACCTGCACCTGGCCCTCGCCCGGCTGCGGGAGCGGGACTTCCACGATTTCCAGCGTCTCCGGCCCGCCGTAATCCTGTATCCGGACTGCTTTCATCATTTTATCTGTCATAACTATTTAACTCCTTTATATTAATAAGAATTTCTAAACACTAAGGACACAAAAGTAAAGGAAGGAAGAACTCACAAAGAAAAGAAAAAACGGGGGTAAAAGCTTTTTCCCTTTTTCCTGGATGATAAGGCGACTTACCAGGTTGGTAAAAAAAGAGACCGCGGCCGCATCAGGGGACGGGCAGGCTCTCCTGGATAAGCTGGTGGTTGAGCTTGTCGATGATGCCGCGCTGCTGTTTCAATTCGCTTTCGTTGAAACAGGAAAATAACGTCCCGATGTGGCGGAAGCGTTCCTGCAGCAGCAGCTCGATGGCAGCGCCGGCGGATTTATTGAGCTGAATGGCGCAGCGGCGGCCATCCACCGGGTCATCTTTGCGGGCCACATAGCCATCCCGCTCCAACCCTGCCAGGAGCCCGGTCATCGTCCCCCGGCTCACCCGGGTCGCTTCGGCGATCTGTGAGGGAGTAAGCCGGTGGTCCGGAGCATTCTTGAGCAGAAGCAGCACCGAGAGCTTCCCCTCCGACAGGTTATACCGGTCGAAGAGGGCTTTCTCTTCTGCCAACAGCTTGCTCGAGATCAATAAGATCAATAAGTAAGTCTTGACCTGCTCGATATTCTCGTCCCCCCGGGCCGCCTCCTGGAAAGCCGCCAGCAAGTTCTGGTAGCGCGGGTCCAATTCACATGGATGATTATTACTATTTTGACCTAATTTATCAATCATGTCAATATTATAAGCCGCCTTACCACTTAAGTCAAGTTGAGCGGCGGGAGTAGAAATATAGGAAAATTTTTCTTTCTTCATCTTTTCATTATGCCCCGCAGTGTTTCTCTGCAGGGGTTGTATTCCCGTGCCCCGTGTTCGAACCTGCGGATCGAATGCCTCCCGACGTTCGACGTTTGACCAGTACTTTATATCAATGGGTGCCGATCCATGGGAAATAATACCGGTTCCCCCACATTACCCAGGAGGTGCCCTCGCCGACGCGGGAGGTGTTATAGGCTATTCTCATGTAGCCGCCCTCGCCCCACCAGGCTCCCCAGCTATTCCGCAAGATCCAATAGCCTTCCGTGGCGCTGGTGTCATTCCACCCCACCAGGATGATCTGGTGGTTGGTCCAGCCATTGCAGTCTTCGTTGGTCGAGAAAACTCCGCCTCGATATACCTGGAAGTGGTATCCCACGCACACCCCCGCCGTCACGGGTCCATAGATCGGCAATGGCGCTTTTGATCTGGGCGACGGTTGGCATCGTCCATTCATTCGGGGTGATGAACTTCCAGCCGGATAAGGAATAGGGGTGATCATAAGCGACATCACAGCTGCCGTTTGTCGCCGTATACGGTTTGGCAGTTTCCAGCACGGCTCCGATTGAGGTCTGGTTCTTCCCGAGCATATCGTAATGCCACATGTGGGCCGTCAGGCCCCCATCATCACAATTCCACCGGTTGGTATTGCAAGAGACCAAATATTGCTCCGAAAGGTCGGTCAGCGGAGCGCCGATTTTGGCGATGGCCGATTCCATGATCCCGGCTGTGCCGAAAGCCCAACAGCTTCCGCAGCTGCCCTGGTTGCGGATGGGCGGCACGATCCCGGCCGTGCGCCAATCCAGGGAGGCCGGTAATGAGGAATTCTGCGCCGGTAGGCGATTGGGTTGGATCGTGAGGTCGGTGGAGGCAGGCGGGGAAGCGATCGTTTTTGGATGGGGGTTGCTCAGGTCGATCGTAGCCAGGGGTCCCGCCAAAGTGAGGCTCAGGTGGCGGGTGACGGTCTCGGCCGGGCCGAAGGGCGGCGGTAGGCCAAGTTTATTTTTCCCTGCATTCCCGGCGGAGGAGCGTACCGTCAGGCTCTGCAAACCTGCCACCCCGTAGCCGGCGGAACGGGTGGCGAAGGCGGGCTGGCCCGGTTGGGTGAACCCGCTGGTTTCAGAAGCGACCACTTCCCAGCCATAACCGGTGCTCAGGTTGCTCTCCAGTTTGAGGCTGACATCCATCGAACCGTAAGCGGGCAAGGTCATTCGATCTCGGCCGGACCCCCGATAAATCCCGCCAGAAGCGGCGAAAATAGCACCTGGCGAAGCTGCTCCAGCCCCTGGCTGCCGGACATATTCAGGCGATATTGGTCCGCACCGGTGGACTGCAAATAAGCGGCCACCCCCTGCCCTTTCAGGCTGGAGGAAATACCGTAGGCTTGCCGGCTGGCGCTCGCAGAGGTGGCGGCGGTGAAATCAAGCTGGTATTCCCAGGTCGTGGGAGCGCTCGAAGATTGGCTGGTGGTTGTTTGAGCCCGAACACTCCTCACGTCCCCCATCCCCTGGACATTCAAAAGGATTGCCATGAATGCCAGGGCAATGATCCGGTTCAACCAATGCTTAAGTAAAGGCGTGCGCAGCAAGTTTCCCTCTCTTCCAATCCTTGCTTATTGTACTTTTAATAAACCGCTAAAAATAATTTCCATACCATACTAAATAGTTTTCTCGCTTAGGAACTGAACTAAGAAGGAGGAAATTTTTTGGGTTCAATGATTTGGCGAGAAAACCACTAAAGTTTCAAAATACTGGCAAATAATTCAGAAGATGATCTGAACGAAAAAATGAAGGAAGAAAATCTCATCAAACTATTCCAAAAGGAATGCCTGGCTCATGGAACAGACTTCCAGGTGCATCGGAAAACACCTGGAAGTCTCTAGGAATACAGGAATGAGCCGTTATTTGTCTCATTTTTGGGCCGATGGAACTACCACTATGTTACCTCCAACCGGAGCAGATCCACTTCCACTACTGCAGGAGGCCGCCGTGCATTTCCGCAGCAGAATATTATCCACATATGCTCCTTCCGGATAGGTGTTGAGACATCGCTTACAAAACGGAATGCGATCCACACTTGAGATTGTCCCAGTAAATTTCCGATGGTAGAAAACATTGGCATAGATCAAAAGTATACTTGAGTCCATCCAGCGGAATTTTCCTTGAATACAATTTCCATAAAATCATATCATTATCCATTGAGGCCATAATACGCAAATCCCGTCATAGCTGCTCTCAATATTCAGCCAGAGATGGAATTACAAGTCTGCTGCAGTGGCGCCTTCCAGGCTGAATGGGCCATAAACCATCCATGAATAAGCATTATTAGGATAATTGCTGCCGCAGCCCAAGGAGGATCCATTACCGCCTCCTACCCCCCAGCCGCTGTAACTGCCCGCATAGGCTGACAATTCCGTTTACCCCAGTAATATCGCCTATTCCGTAAAGACCATGCCCCCGGGAAGGAGCCTTCGAATGTTTCAGTCATCAGGCTGGTCCAGGAACCGGTGAGTGAGGCGGTGGTAAATGACCATACGGTGCCGCCGTTTGCGTAGGTGGAGCCGCCGGCATTTACGGCGCGCACCTGCCAGTAATAAGGAGTACCTGAACTTAATGTACCGGCTGAAACGCTGGTGCTGGAGCCGGTCGAAGTCCAGGGGCTGGCGGGCGTACAGGCGCTGGTGCTGAGGGCAATATTCATAGGAAACAGCCCCGCTGCTGGCGCCCCAGCTCAGAGTGGGGCTGGTGGATTGTCCGCCGGCGCCGTTGGCAGGTGAAATCTTGTTGAAGTTTACCGGCGGTGGGACCGGTTTACTGATGAGAGGCAAGTAAACAGGTATCGTTTGGACCGCTGTGAAGGAATACCAGTTTCCGCCATTAGCATAAGTGTCTCCAATGGAATTATGAGCATAGACCTGCCAATAATATGTTGTACCAAGGGCAAGTGTACCGACGGAAACACTGGTATTGGCATTCGTAGTGATCCAGGAGGTAGTGCAGGCAGTCCCGGGAGTTTGATCAATGCAATAAAAGTAAGAGTCCGCCTCGGTACTGGCTTGCCAACTTAAGGTTGCATTCCGAACCGAGGTGCCTGTGTTGGCAGGGTTGATCTTATTGAAAGCCGCCGGCTTCGAATTTGAAGCCAGATTCACGATGCTGACGGAACGAAGGGCCATGCCGGAATAGCTGCCGCCCCAGGTCATAGTATGATCGTGTGGTCCCAGGTATCATGGATGTAGATTGTTGTAGAGGCGTCATCATAGCCGACGCCTACGATGGTATGTCCCCTCAAGGTTAAGCATCACAGGGTGGCCCGCATTAATCTCGGCCTTATACATGGCATAGGTAAAGCCGCCCCCGTTGTTATCGGTTTTTTGGTTATAACAATCGGTAACAGTATAGCCTCTGGCTTCATAGAAAAGCTTCCGGCCATACGTGCCATCTATGTTGTGCTATTCCATGAGAAACCATATCGGCGCAGGTGAATTGCCCCGGGTCACCGATCCAGTTATAGAAATGAGTGGAGCCGTCAGTATTCCCATAAGCTGATTGGCTGGTCTTCATATAATCGCCGATTGCAGTTCCCCAGGTATGCTGGGTCCAGGAACCGGTGATATAGGGATCTTGTGCGGAGCTGCCATAATGAGATCCAATAATCATCAATGGAGCCTTTCAAAGCTCCAGACCTGCCATCCACGCCCGCATGAGAAGCGGCGATGGGAAGATTGGGATATGTTTCGAACCCGTCAGACCATTCTGGCCAGTATGTAATGCTGTTATCCAAAGGCGCAACACCGCTGTTGGCAGGGCCGGTATAAATATTGGGGTATCCATTCCGATCATAATAACCGGCGATCATGGAACCCGAAACAGACGAACATCCAAAGACCCAGTCATACGCAGGTACGGTGAGGGAGTGGATGGTTGAAAATTCGCCGGGTACAGGCAGAATAGCCGAAGATCTGATCTCGTAACCAGCAGGTGGATGGGAGGGCCCATTGATGATGTCAGCCTCAATACTCTTCCCATTAATTACCATAGTCTTGACCTGGAAATAAGGATTGCCTCCGGCCTGCGCATGGACAGTCAGCAAGGTGCCGGCCCCAAAAGCAAAAAATGCCCCCAGGAACAGCAAGACTAAAAACAAGGATTTCCGAAAACTGGACCCCGGCCTGTATGTTCATATTTTCTCCTCCGAAGTACAAGATCAGAAATTACATCAAAAGAACTATTCCACACCCTGGATATCTGGAAAATCAACCTGGGCCAGATTGATTTCCTCTTTATCATTGTAGGGATTTTAATATTCCAATGTCAATATGTTGGATATCATTTCCCAATCTGCAATCTTAAAGTAATGTATGTGTATAGCTTCGATAGGGAAAGGTCCCAACCCTCGCTGTCAAGCGCCTTCAAACCAATTTTCCTCCACTATTCCCTAATTACTGCCCACTGAAAACTATTCACCGCTAAATGCTTACTAACGAGCATCGGGCATCTTTATCTTTCCAGCTTACGGAAATGATATGAAAATGAATGCTGGTCAGAATAAATGTAGTGTAAAATCATTATGAGCAAATTCATTTCTCCCATTCCGTTTTACTTAACAACATGGCCCAAACCGAACGAGTCCACCTGATCACAAACCGCATCCTGCAAGCCGTTGTCCTGGCTTATCAGGGCATCGCTTTGATCGCCTTCCTGATCATTCCTTTCCTGGCGGTCAAATGGATGAAAACGCCTTTCCCGGGAGCCTTTGTCGAACAAACCATGGTCTTCAATGGCGAAGGCCAGGAAAAACCGGCAGAAGCCTGGGGACTTTATCTCGATAAATCCATCTCACTGAAATATCAACTAATTAAAAGTGAATGGGGTGCAAGTAACCGGCGAGGGCCAGGTGGCCAGGGCTTTGGAAGGCAAGCAGCCCGGCGATCAGGTGACAATCACCATCCGCCGTATTTCCGATGGGACTCTGGAAGATCGACAGATCCCGCTAAGCAATTTCCCCGTCCAGGGCCGGGTGGCTTTTTTTGTGATCCCTTATGCGGTCGGGCTGATCTTCCTGGCGACCAGCCTATGGATATTTGGAATGCGCCGGACCGAAGCGGTCGGGAGAGGCTTTGCAGTTTTCGCCACTTCTGTCGCCGTAGCCAGCGGAGGGCTCTTCGATCTATATACAACCCACTGGATGACGTGGCTGTGGATCGCCGGTGTGGCCATCGCCGGCGGTGCGTTGATAGATCTGGCGCTGACCTTCCCGGTGGAAATCCCCTGGATTAAAGAACATCGATACGTCCGCTGGATAGGGTACACCATTGGCGCGGCGCTGACTATCATAGCCGAATTCATTCAATTCAACCTCAACCAGCCGACCGCCTATATAAAAATTTGGGGCATCGTTTATTTCTTCGCCGGCCTTTCCGTGTTGTTCTTTGTCGCCGCAACAGTTTACCGGCGTGTCACCGCCAAATCCCCGGTAGTGAGACAGCAAGCCAGCACCCTTCTGCTGGGAATGATCATAGCTTTTGGTCCGCTGGCAATCTGGCTGCTGGTAACCCAATTGCTCAAGGGAATTCTTCCCTCACTGAATTTATTTAGCTTCTCGCCTTTCTTATTGGTTTTTTCGGTCATCTTCCCCGTTATTATGGGATACACCATCCTGCGCTACCGGATCTGAGGACCGATTTCCTGGTCCGCCAGGGCGTACTCTATGCGCTGCTTTCGATCCTGGTGCTGGGCGGCTTCGCCTTATTGGTCAGCGGGTTGACCCTGATCTTTGGGCAAGCTTTCAAAGTCACCAATCCTTTATTCGTCGGCATGGTCGTATTGGTTCTGGCTGTAGGGCTGAATCCCCTCCGCAATCGCCTTCAACAATTTGTGGATAAGGTCTTTTTCCGGGGCGTGCAGGCGTACGAACAACGAATTCGCGATTTCAGCCACGAAATGACCAATACAGTGGATCTCAAGGTGATTGTGCGCATATTGCGTCAACATATCACCAGCAGCCTGACTTCCGGAACACCTGCATATTTACATTTTTGATCCCCTCAATGACTATTATGGCGCGACAGGCGGAGAAGACGGCCGGCCCACCAGCGATATTCGCTTTACCACCAGCAGTCCTCTTGTAAAACTGTTGGGAAAGTCCACCGTAGCCATTTTCGCCGATGAAGAAAGTATGCCGCCCGAACTTAAACCGGAGCAGACCCGGCTCACGTTGCTGGGAGCACCTTTGCTTGTGCCTTTGCCGGGCAGTGAACGGCCGGTCGGATGGTTGGCATTGGGGTTGCGGCGCTCCGGTGAAAATTACGCTCCCCAGGACCTGAGTTTCCTTGACAGGATCAGCAGCGCGGCCACAGTGGCCATTGAGCGGGCCCAGGTCATCTTCAACCTGGAACGGCGGGTGCGCGAGATGAATATCCTGGCCCGCGTGTCCCAGGGTGTAAATGTCACCGTGGCTTTTGACGATATTTTGGAACTCATCTATGCCCAAACCGGGCAGGTCCTGCCGGTCAATGATTTCCACCTTACCCTTTATAACAAAGAGAGCGATTATTACTATTTCGCCTTCTGCCTTGAAAAAGATGACCGTCTGACCTATCGCGAAAACCTTCCTTTATATCCCAATACCGATCTGAGCCCTCAGGTGATTAAATCCCGGCGGGCCATCCTTACCTCTGACTACGACCATGAATGCCAGGCCCTTGGTGTCACGCCTCTCTCTCAAGGCATCCATTCCTGGGCGGGCGTCCCGCTCAATACGGGGGCAGAGACGATTGGCTCCCTCTCCGTCGGAAGCCGCGACCCGACCGTGATTTACACGTCTGGCCAGCAGGAACTGCTCCAGGCTATCGCCGAGCAGGCTGCCGGCGCCATCGTCAAAGCCCGCCTCTTCCAGGAGACGGAACGGCGTGCCCACCAGCTGGCGACCCTGAATGATATTACCCGCCAGTTGACCGGGACCCTCGAAACAGAGCCGTTGCTTCAAAATATCCTGGATAGCGGTGTTTCAATCCTCAATTGCGAAGCCGGCAGTCTTATTCCTGGTGGATGAAACGACCGATGAACTGGTCTTTAACGCCACCGCAGGCCCGGTGGCACGGAACCTGGCCGGGCAGCGCCTGCCTCCCGGGACTGGCATCGTTGGGGAGGCCGTCCAAAACCGCAGGCCCATCATTTCGAATAATGTGGAGCAAAATACAAGTTGGGCAGCCACCACCGATAAGTCGACCGGATTCATCACCCGGGCCATTCTGGCCGTCCCGATGCAGATCAAGGAACGGGTCATCGGCGTAGTGGAGGTCATCAACCGCAAAGATGGCTTGCCCTTTACCGAGGACGATCAGAACTTGATCTCCGCCTTCGCAGGCCAGGCTGCAGTAGCCATTGAGAACGCCCGCCTATATACGCTGACCGATCAGGAGCTCAATGCCCGCGTGGAAGAACTTTCGGTCATGCAGCGGATCGATCGGGAACTCAACGCCAGCCTGGATGTGGCCCGGGCCATGCGCTTGACCTTGGAATGGGCCTTGCGCCAGTCCTATGCCGATGCAGGCTTGATCGGCATTTTGGAAGAAAAAGGCATCCGCCTGATGGCCCAGCAGGGCTATGAAGAGATCGAGCAAACCTACAAAGATACGCTCATGCCGCTCGAACAACCGGCCATGAGAACGGCAGTCGAGACCAGCCAGCCTCAGCAAGTAATGTTGGATGAAAATAACCCCGGTCTGCTCCCGAGCGCTCACAATCAGACTGTGGTCCCGATCCACCGGGAAGCCAATGTTATCGGCCTGATCGTTCTGGAGAGCAAGCAATCAGAGTTGCAAGCCAGTGAGACATTGGCCTTTCTGACCCGCCTGAGCGACCATGCCGCTATTGCCATTGCCAATGCGCAGCTATATCACGAAGTCCAGGCAGCCAATGATGCCAAAAGCGAGTTTGTTTCCTTTGTGGCGCATGAGCTTAAGAACCCGATGACATCCATCAAAGGGTATACCGAACTGCTTGCCAAAGGCGCGGTCGGGCCCATCACCAGCATGCAGTCCAACTTCCTGAGCACCATCCATTCCAATGTGGAACGTATGTCCACGCTGGTCTCAGACTTGAACGATAATTCCAAGATCGAGGCAGGCCGACTGCGGATGGACTTCAAGGCCCTCAATATGGCGGATGTTCTGGACGAGGTTATGCGCTCCACCAAACGACAGATGGACGATAAGAAGCAAACTGCCATGGTGAACATTCCCGCCCAGTTACCAAAAACCTGGGCGGATCCCACCCGGTTGGCGCAGATCATCACCAACCTGGTTTCCAATGCCAATAAATACACACCCGAGGGCGGCACGATCACGGTTGGCGCAGAGAATTGCCATAACCAATGGGATCCGGAAGGCGCTGCGGAAGTCGTCCACATTTGGGTGAAGGATACAGGCATCGGCATCAGCCTGGAAGACCAGAAAAAGATATTCCAAAAATTCTTCCGCTCCGAAGACTCGAAGGCTCGTGAAGCGCCCGGCACCGGTCTGGGCTTGAATATCACCAAGAGCCTGATCGAGATGATGGGCGGGCGGATCTGGTTCGAATTGGAATTCCGCCAGGGCACCACCTTCCATTTCACCGTCCCGGTGGCGGAAGGATAAAGGCTGGGTTACAGATGATGCAAAATTTTACAATGAGGGTTGAGAACTCATGACTCTCCTTGCCACCGTTGGACAAGCGCGGGCTTTGGATGGACGCGAAGCCGGCATACAAGCCACTCACCAGGCATTAAATGGCCTGGGCAGTAATGCTCCCATTCTGGGTATTGTTATTTCTTCTTACCTGTATGATGCCCAGCAAGTCATTAACGGCGTTGCCAGTTTGATGGGGAATACGCCCATCATTGGGTTTAGCACCCCGGCAGGGTTGACCTCCAGCGGTGTCCAGACCCATTCGGTGGTCCTGGCTCTCATTGCTGCGACCGATGCCCGCGCAGATGTCAACTGGCTTGCAGGCTATACCCAGGGCAGCCGGGAAGTCTCACAACAGCTGGCCGATCTCTTGGCCCACAGGCTTCAGCAGCCGGCCCTGATTTTCGCAGATGGGTTCAACGCTGATGCCGAACAGTTATGCTCCAGCTTGCCTCCCGGGACAAAATTGGTGGGGGCATTATCTTCCGGCGATCTGCATACCGGTAATGCCTACCAAATAGGGAATATGCAATACGGGGCAGGCGGGCTCGCCCTGGCACGACTGGAAGGAAATATCCGTATCGGGGTCGGATATGGCCATGGTTGGCAGCCCGTCGGCAGTCACTTCCGGGTGACTCGTTCACGCGGCTTTTGGGTGCGGACACTCGATGGACGCCCGGCCTCCGAAACCTATGCCCATCTGTTCGGCTACCCTGCCAGGGATTGGGCTTTTCCTCCGCTCGATCACTTGACACGGCTGTATCCTCTGGGCCTCGAGCAAACCGACAAAACCATTCTCTTGCGCTCGCCCTTGCGGGTGGAAGCCGATGGATCATTCCGCATGAATGCCACTGTCGGGGATGGAAAAGAAGCTTACCTGTTAGTGGGCAGTCTTTCAGCATGTCAGACCGCTGCAGCCGAAGCCGCCGGGCAAGCCCTGGCGGCCCTGGAGGGAGCCCGTCCGGTTCTGGCATTGGTACTGGCCGATATTTCCTGGCAGATGCTTTTCGAAGCCTTGCCCGGCGCCGATGTGGCTGCAGTGCGGGAAGCGTTGGGTCCACAGATCCCGATCGCAGGTGGCTACACCTTGGGCCAGATAGTCCCCGGATCCGCGAAAACCTCGCCCCAATTCCTGAACCAGCATATGGCTGTGATCGTTTTCGGAGAAGCCCAAGAAAAGAAGTAATAAAGAATGCCATGGCATAGAGGGCCTTGAATGATGAAGGATGAAAGCGCCCAGCATTTTATAGGAGAAGAGATCGAAGTCCGATTTAATATACCTCCGGTCCGGCAGAAGACACCACCCTGTCCGGACGGTTTCTCCTGGCAGGGGAGAAACTACCGTGTCACTGAGAAATTATTGGAGTGGTCCGATTTTTCCCGTCGTGGCAAGATGGCCCGAAACATGCAGCCTGCCCATGCAGCCGCGGCAGCCTCGCGAGGTTCTCTGGGGGTTGGGCGGTTCTTTTTTCGGGTGAAGGTAGAATCAGGCCAGGTCTTTGATATATACTATGACCGCGAGATCCGGAATGTGAACGACAAGCTGGGTCACTGGTTCCTGTATCGTGAAATCAGCGAGAGTTAATTATGCCTAATTTCATCCCTCAAATTGATGTTGAGATCAATCCCGTTTTTTTCGTCTTCTCCTGGAAAATCCATAAGCGGAAGGTGGCCGCGCTGATCAGCCTCGATACGGTGACGAAAGAATTGATCGCTATTGGAGAGAAGACAGATGCCGAAGGTGTGACATCTTACGCCCTCTTTGAGTTGGATCAGAATTTACCGGCGGGGATGGAAAAGACGGATTTATTGCACACTCTTTCTGGAATTCAACATCGCCAAACTTCTGGAGAAGCAGAAGGTCCTGGTATTCAAGCCAAAGATCGTTTTTCACGAAGATCACCAGCTCCACCAAATCATGTGCGGCTATCAACGATCCTTGCTTAGAAATGCCGCTTTCGCTGCGGGGGCCAGAGAGGTGGTGTTCGAGTAGAGGTTTCGTTTGATCAAAGAGATCCAGGCAAAAACGTTATTGACGCGAGTGAAAGGGCCCGATGATTGGTTCGGGCTCTATTACAATTTCAACCTATACAGAGGTTGCCAACATCAATGTATCTATTGCGATTTTCGTTCCGAGTGTTACCAGATCGAGAATTTTAACCAGGACGTTTTGGTCAAAACCAATGCCATAGAGCTGCTCCGCAAGGAGCTCGGTGGAAAACGAGTGATAGGTACCATCGGCACCGGTTCCATGAATGACCCATATATGCCGCTGGAAGCTGAAAGACAGCTTACCCGGCAGGCGCTTGAGGCCATCGCCGAATTTCATTTTCCCATTCATATGATCACCAAAAGCGATCTTGTCCTTCGCGACATGGATCTCTTGAAAAAGATCAGCCGGACGTATGCAGCGGTCTCCTTTACGATCACCACTGCCGATGATGTTCTAGCCAGGAAACTGGAGCCGGGTGCGCCCACCCCCTCACGAAGGTTGTCAGCCATGAGCGCGTTGGCAGAAAAAGGTATCTTGACCGGTGTCACTATGATGCCGATCCTGCCCTTCATTGAGGATAATGAAGAAAATATCGCCAAAATCGTGACCCTTGCGCACGAGAACGGCGCCACCTATATCCTGCCGGCCTTCAGCGTGACCCTGCGTGATCGTCAACGAGCGTATTACTACAGCAAACTGGATAAATACTTTCCCGGGTTACGACCCCGTTATGAGAAGGACTACGGCGAGCGCTATTCGGCCAGGGCCCAGAACCACGACCGGCTTGAGGGACTATTTATGAACCTATGCCGGCAATATGGAATTGCGACTAAAATGCCTGTCTTTGCACCTCAAAGAAGGATCCATGAGGCGAAAGGCCAGCTTTCCTTTTTCTAAAATCGGATTTAATCTCTCTCAATTCGATCGGGCCCCGTGATAGAATGAAGTGGGTGGAAATTTCCCCCACCCTAAGGAGAGAGAATATGAAACTTATCCTCGTCGCCTTAATCACCAGCCTGTTCATTTTATCCCTGACCGGCTGCAATCTTATCTCGGCCAAACAACCTACACCCTTCCCGACTTTGGCAGGATTAGCTTCTCCCACAGCATTGGTACCGCTACCTGCCCAGGTCATGCCGACGCCCAACACTACAGTCGTATTTCCCGCGGCTACACAGTCAGGAAATTCCCAGCCTCAGAATTATGCCCCAACTCCAACTATTGGAGGCATCGCTCCCGGTAATCCATCCGGTCCTTATGGGGTGATCCAGGTAAATGCAGGGGACACGTTGAATATCCGCTCAGGGCCCGGAGTGAATTATCCGGCAGTAGGATCATTCCCCGCCACGGCCAATACTGTGATGCGGACCGGTCCGTCTGCCAGTGTTGAGGGCGCTTTATGGGTGGAAGTCCAAAATCCGAACGGAGGCACTGGCTGGGTCCATTCCGGGTATCTGACCGAATACGTCACCCCTACCAACTTTTGCGCTGACGGTCGGGCTGCAACGTTGATCACGGGCTTTACGGATGCGCTGAAGACATCGAATGGAAACAGCCTGGCAGCTATGATCAGCCCGGCCAGCGGCTGGTTGGTCCGCTTATGGCGGAACGGGAATACAGTGGTGTTCGACCGGCAACATACCCAGTGGGTATTCACCAGCACCTATGAACACCATTGGGGCGCTGCCCCTGGGAGTGGTAATGATACTGTGGGAGCAGTCCACTCAACGGTCTTCCCCAAGTTGCTGGACGTCTTCAATGCGCCTGCACCCGGCTTTTCACTTGCATGCAATACCGTCCAGGCGGGAGGCGCCAGTTTTGATACCTCCTGGCCGGTGCAATTTACCAATATCAATTATTACTCGGCCTATAAACCCGGGCCGGCCGGCAATGAGCTCTCCTGGCGGACTGTTCTAATCGGGTTTGAATACGTGGGAGGTCAGCCTTACATTTTCAACACTACACAACTGGAATGGGAACCTTAGGGAAACCAACATTCCACAAGAATACTGGGCGAGATAATATCTCGCCCTATTTTTTTATTTTGGGCGGGTATTGACAGAACCAGATGATTGCATAGAATCGTTATTGCAAAAGTTTACAATAAGGAGTTTTATGACCAATTCTCAGCTTTTAGAGGAACTGCGGTCCCGCGGTTACCGCATTACTCCCCAGCGAATTGCAATCCTGGCATACCTGCATGACACACCCGGTCACTTTTCTCCTGCAGAGATATTTGAGCACGTGCGGCAAAGGACTGAAGGGGTGACCGAAGCGACCGTGTATCGTACGCTGGAATTCCTGGCCGAGAATGATATTATCCGACCGGCCTTGAATAGCAACGGCCACCTTGTCTACGAGATTGCCGGCCACGAACACCACCACGTGATCTGCCGGTCCTGCGGCGCAAGCGTGGAAATCGACCATGCATTGCTGCAAAAACTCTATCAGCAATTGGAATCCGAAACCGGCTACCGTCTGGCCACCAGCCACCTGACCTTCTTTGGACTTTGTCCGGCCTGCCGGAAGGAAGGCCTATAAAAGAGAGGCAACATGGGCGGTCATAGTTCCAAAGAAAATCTCAAATCCTTGGGAATTTATTATGCGGTTTTAGCCGCCTGGCTGGCCACCACCGCCATGCACATACCGGATGGGTATTTAAGTCCGATTACCAGCCTGATCATGTTCCTGCTGGTAGCGCCATTCTGGGCCATTGGCCTGCGCCGGATCCGTAAAACCATGAGCGCCCGAAGTGTCCCGCTGATTGCCCTCGTAGCGGCTTTTTCATTTGTGATCATGATGTTCAACGTGCCTCTGCCGGGCGGGACGAGCGGACATGCAGTCGGCGCGGCGCTGGCAGCGATCATCTTAGGGCCTGAGGTGGCCGTCATTGCCATTTCCATAGCCATCATCATCCAGGCGTTTTTCTTCGGGGATGGGGGAATTCTTGCCATCGGGGCGAATTGCTTTAATATGGCTGTTGTCATTCCATATATCGCCTTTGCCGCCTACAACGCCATTTCAAAAGGAACACCGGTTACTTCCAGGAGACGCCTGGCAGGAGCGGCCGTGGGAGCCTGGGTGGGAGTGACGACCGGCGCTTTTTTTGCCGGGGTGGAGTTTGGTTTGCAACCACTGCTATTCAAAAATGCACAAGGGGTCCCGCTGTATGCACCTTATCCGCTCTCCGTGGCCATCCCGGCGATGGTCTTGCCCCATATGCTCATTGCGGCAGTGGTGGAGGCGATTTTGACAGGGCTGGTGATTGGCTATCTCCAACGGTTTAACACAAAGATCCTTGAGGCTACCGTAAACCCCACGGCAGTTCCCGAAGAGAGAGGTTCCTACAAGCTTCGCTGGATATGGGTAGGATTGGCGGCCCTGGCGCTGATTACGCCTTTGGGCTTGCTGGCACCTGGCACAGCCTGGGGCGAATGGTCGACTCATGAGTTGACGCGCATGGGAATGAAGGACATCCCGAACGGGATGGAAAAGCTGGCGGGTGTATGGGGCGCACCCCTGGCCCGCTATAACTTGCCGGCGTTGGGGAATACTTCATTGGGATATGTGCTATCGGCTCTGGTAGGCATACTGATCGTCGTGGTGATCGTCTGGCTTTTCACCACCCTTTTGACAGCCGGGAGGATTTCCAAGAAGTGAACGCCACGGTTTCCAAGCCCATTCAAAGACACCGCCACATCCTGGAAAACACCCTCCGCAACATCGCCGGGACGCTGGAACGCGGACTGTTTGCCGAGGAGATCAGCGGGAGAGCGGGCTTGATGCAAAGTCTGGACGCAAGAGTCAAAGTGGTGGCCGTCCTGGCCTGGCTGATCGCAGTAAGTCTTTCCCGCAATCTTTGGGTAATCCTGGGACTCTACCTCCTGACCATTGGATTGGCGCTCGCCTCAGCCATCCCGGCGAACTACTTTATCCGGCGGGTCTGGCTGGCACTGCCATTATTCACAGGCGCGCTGGTCCTGCCGGCCCTCTTCCTCACGCCCGGACCTGCGTGGATACGATTACCGCTGGGGTTGGTCATTACCCAGACGGGAAAGATGACGGCTCTTTTTTTACTTTTGCGAGTGAGCACATCCCTTTCTTTAGCGATGCTACTGATCCTGACTACTCCCTGGAATACGGTGCTGAGCGCGTTGGGAGTACTCCATGTGCCGGATGTTTTTATCCTTATTCTGGGAATGACGTATCGATATATATACCTGCTCCTGCATACTGCCAATGATATGTTCCTTTCGCGGCAGAGCCGGACGGTGGGGAAAATGTCAGATGCCGAGGCTCGCAAGACCCTGGCTTCGGTCAGCGCAACCTTGTTGAGCAAGAGCCTGGCGTTGAGCAGCGACGTATACCTGGCGATGCAGTCACGGGGCTTCCGAGGCGTCATCGTGACGTTGAAGCCCTTTCGAATGGACAGGCGGGATTGGCTGTGGTTATCATTATTGGTCTCCCTGGCCGGCCTGGCCATTTTCCTGGGACGGTGAAAGAACGGCAAAAGGGATATGATGATGGACGACACCGTGTTCGAGGTAGAAGATGTTTCGTTCGCTTACGAGGGCAAGCAAACCGCGTTAGCGAATGTGAGTTTCGAGGTGCGGAAAGGGGAAAGCCTGGCGATCCTGGGCGCGAATGGATGCGGGAAAAGCACCCTGTTGAAATTGTTGGACGGCCTCTATTTTCCAAGCAACGGCAGTATCCAGGTTTTTGGCAGTCCACTGACCGAGGCGGCGTTACGGGAGGATGAGTTCAATTTTACCTTCCGGCGGCAGGTAGGGCTGGTTTTCCAGGATACGGATGTGCAATTATTCTCGGCGTCGGTGTTGGAGGAGGTGGCATTTGCGCCGCTGCAGTTGGGGATCAGCCGGGAGGAGGTGAACGAGAGGGTGGAACATGCTCTGGAGGACCTGCGGATCCTGGGACTGCGCAACCGGCCACCTCACCGCTTATCGGGAGGGGAGAAACGGCGGGTGGCCCTGGCTTCGGTGCTCAGCCTGAACCCGGAGGTATGGCTGTTGGACGAGCCCACCAGCGGATTGGATCCCCGCAGCCAATCCTGGCTGGTGGAATTCATCCTGAAACTGCATGCGGAAGGGAAGACTGTGATCACTGCCACGCACGATCTGGACGTGGCAATGCAAGTGGCGACCAAGGTGTACGTCTTCGATGAAGACCATTCGCTGGCGGCAGCGGGACCGCCTCAAGAGATATTGGCAGACCATGATCTTTTGCACCGGTGCAACCTGTCTCATTATCATGTCAGGCAGGTGAACCGGAGCAATCCAGATTAATGTAGTAATGGGAGCGCAGTGACCAGCAGGCTAACCCGCAGGGCGCTCCGCAGAGCCTGCACTCCAATATCTGGACCTATTGGACTCCAAAAAGGTGAAGGATGTCGGGGCGGTAAGTAAGGATTGAAAAGCCGCGTTAGTTGGTATTACCTTAATTAAAGGCGTAGGGGCGATCCCGACACCGGCCGGAATCGCCCCTACCCATAAGGAGCTGAAATGATGGGTGATCGATCCACCAGGTCAGTTTACAAACGCTCGAGGCGAATGCCCATATCGGCGAGGTCTCTTGAGGAGAACAGTTTTTCAATAGCCAAGGGCAAAAAAGAGATGATAAGGAATATGGTCAAGGTTAAGGCGATGATAAGCATGGCAGCCTCCTGTTTCTATTTTCACGCTTATCATACGAGCCTTCGGGTAAGGAAGCCTCTGACTAGAGAGGGGTATTGTTACTGGTCAGATGGATAGTTTAATCATGATTAGAGGGAAAAACCCGGCCCTTTCCGATTCGTTACGGAAGCTTCCCGACCAGCAGCGCCGGACACGTTGCCGGGTCGCCCCTGCGAGGTACGGTGGACATGCCTTTCTTATCCGTGCAACAGAGCATCAGGAGACGTTGGAGTCCCCTGGAAGAGCTTTCGGAGACCACTGGCAGAATTCGATGACATTGTTGTCGGGATCACAGGCGTACATCCACCTGGCGCCGGGGGCTTCCAAGGGGCCATGCAGGATGGGAATGCCTTCGGAGGCGAGCATGGTAAGGGTGTCATCGAGGTCGGCGACTTGAAAGGCGAGGTGCGGACAGGCGTGGGGCCGGACAGTGACAGGCTTGAAGGGCTTAGGCTCGTTCTTCTCACTGAGCGCCTGGAGGAGCTCAAGGTGCCCACCGTCCATCCCCAGGATGGCAAAGGCCTCATGCTCTTTTTCATCGGTCATTTTTTCAAAAAGAACCTTGAAACCCAATTTTTGGGTGTAGAAGCGGATGGAAGCATCCAGGTCAGATACTTCATAGGCGAAATGATCGATTTTCATTTTAAGCTCCTAGAGGGAAAAAGATTTAACACAAAGGACACAAAGGAACACGAAGGACACAAAGAACACGATGGAAAGACGATTTACAGTAGGGCATCTAAACCAGGTTAAACACAACGATGGCCAAAACCATCAAGAGCCGGTAAGAAAGAAGAAAATTAACAGACGGACACCACGGAAAAATTCAGCAGATCTCATGAAGAACGCAACTCGGTGTCCATCGGGCAAGGAGGGAGCGGATTTGCGTGGACGAGGGTCACGGACAAGCCAGACGAGGAGGGCGGCGATGACCAATCCACCGATGGCTGAGACCATGAAAGTCGCCTGGAAGCCGGCGGTCTGGACGATCAAGCCGCCAATGAGGGGGGCGATGATAGTGAAGGGCGCGACGAGGGTATTCGAGAGGCCGATATAGGTAGGACGGGTCTCTTCAGTGCCGAACTCGACCGTGATGGCCATGCCGATGGTCCAATAGGCAACACCGGCCAGCCCGCTGAGGATGAAGACCGGATAGAGCCAGCCGAGGGAGGGAGCGCCCCAGGCCATCAGCGAACTGAGAGTCACGGCGATGGAGCCGGCGATGAGCATGGAACGGTGGCCGAGACGGTCGCCCAACCAGCCCATGATGGCATTGGCAGCGGTCGAGGTGATGGTCAGGGCGGCGGTGAGGAAACCGGCGGTGAGGTCGCTCATGCCGAAACGGCGCAACCCATAGAGGATATAAAACGCAAAGCCCATGGTGGCAAATTGCGAGAGGATGCGGACGAAGAGATAGGCGGCGAAATTGCGATCACGCCGAAGGATCTCCATCCCGCCGCGCCAGGGGGAGGGCAGTTTCTCGGGGACGACCTTTTCACGATCGATCGGCTCGCGGGTGAGGCCGAGGAAGATATAGGAAATGGACATGCCAACGCCCGTCAGCACGAAACACAGGGTGAAGTTGATGGGAGTTCTGACCCGGTCAAGAATAAGGCCGGCGAGGATGGCGGCGATGCTCATCAATATATTCGAGAGGGCCGGCTTGAACCCCGAAGAAGGTGCCGCGCCAATCGGAGGGGATGATCTTGGCGATCATGCTCTGCCAGGCATTGGCGGTGAAACCGGCTCCCAGCCCCTGCCAAATCAACATCAGGAAGGTGAGAACGAGGGCCCAGGTATTGCCCAATACTCCCAAAGAGAGGGCGACGAGGCCAATGCCGAGGAAAGGGACGCGCTCGTGGATGGTCAGGAGCATGACCATGGGCTTGTAGCGACGCAGGCGGGCGACGGAGTTGGCCATGAACAACTGGGGCAACTGCCAGCCGACGGCATGGATGGAGGGAATGAGCCCGATGAGCAAGGCGGAGGTGGTGAGGTGGCTGACGAAGAGGGGGACGATGGTCCCTATGGAGCCAAAGCCCCATCCCAAGCCAAACCCGGCGCCATCGACCAGGTTGACGGTGATGTTGTAGCGTAATTGCCTGCGGATGGATTGCTCGAGGTTGGACATATGGGGTCGATTCTACCAGAGGGAACAATAAGTAACGTCAAACGTCGAACGTCAAAAGTCGGGGAACTCCTTGGCAGGGTGAAGCGTTAAGAAGGCGGATAGGTCTGACAAGTCCAACAGGTATGACAGGTCACGGGTTTCGCGGAACGAATGGAAGGAAGAATGAAGGTCAAATGTCATATAAATCACGGATTCGGACGGTAATTTTAGAGATTAAAGGCCAGCCCAAGGCTGTTGAAAAGAGGAGTAAACTCGGGCCCATGCGTAAAAAACGATTCTTGTTCATTGGTATCCTTTTATTGGCCCTGACGGCCTGCAATTTCCCTTATAGGAGCAGCGTCCCAGGCGGTTATTTAAACACACCGGACCAGTCCGGCGAGGGTTTTCCTGCGAAGGCCGAACCACTTTCCATCAAGGAAGGGGAAAGGACCATCCTACTGATGGGCTCGGACCAACGACCGGAGGCGGGAGATTTCCGGACGGATACGGCGGTGCTGGTGGTGATAAAGAAAGATGGAACGGTCAACCTGGTCTCCTTCCCACGGGATCTGTGGGTGTACCTGCCCGGTGTAGGCATGCAGCGGCTAAATGCAGCCCAGGAATTCGGCGGCTTCGACCTGGTGAGAGCCACTTTTGAATATAACTTTGGTTTTGCACCGCAATCCTTTGTCATGACCAACATCAGCGGTTTCCAATCCATCGTGGACAGCCTGGGAGGGGTGGACGTACAGGTAGAAAAAAAGCTGTTCGATGCCCGGGACGGCTATCCGGATGGGTACGAGGTGGATCCGGGACGGGTCCATATGAATGGAGAGACGGCATTATGGTACGTCCGTTCCCGCAAGACCACCAGCGATCTGGACCGGTTACGGCGGTCACAGGAAGTGATCCTGGCCATCGGGAAAAAACTTTTCAGCCTGAACGGGATCATTCACCTGCCGGGATTCTACGGCGCTTACCGGCGCACGGTGGTGACCGATCTGACCCTGATCGATGTCACCAACCTGATGCCTCTGATGAAGGCAGTTGGTTCCAATAAGGTGCAGCTTTATGCCATCAGCTACGACCAGGTGGCTCCATTTATCACCGGCGGCGGAGCGGATGTGCTGCTGCCGCGGCCGCAGGCGATCCGGACCCTGCTGGAAAAGGCGCTGGGGGAGTAAGAGATCGTCAAACGTCAAAGGTCTAACGTCAAACGTCAAACCCAGGAGGAGAACGCTCCGGGGCTTGAGTCGAACATCGGATGAATTAAAGTCACTTAATATGTGTTTTCCGCGGGAACGAAGATTCTGATTTTAGATTGTTGATTTTCGATTTCTGATGAAAGGAATCGTTGCGAGGGGTAATTCGTGGATTGGTTGAGAGAGGGGGCCAGCGGTCCAGGCGGTCTATTTCACGGAAGAGGCGGCGGAGGTTTTGGTAAGCCAACTGGATGAAGAGGAGGGCGGTGCGGGACTGCCAGGTGGCGGGGAGGGAGGCGGAAATGTAGACTTCTTTGCCGTCGTGAAGGATCAGGCCTTGATTTACAAGGGAGATCAGGTTTAGTTCATCCCGGGTAAGGAACTCTTTGTAAAGGGCTTTTAAAGAGGGTGTAGAGTCGGCCGCTGAGGTAGAGTTTGCGGTAGTAACGGCGGACGGTGAGGAAGGAGACCCCACCCCGGCCCTCCCCATTTTCAAAGGACGAAAATGGAGAGGGTGCTTGCAAAGTGGAGGTCGGAAGAGACCTCACCTCAGTCCTCTCCATTTTCCTTACAGGAGCTTGGAGAATGCAGGGCCGGCGAATTTGGAGAGGGAGAGAACCAGGTCGGACCAGGGGGTATGGTAGGCGAGCTTCCAGAGGATGAGGTTAAGGAGGAGACGGGGATCGGATTCAGGGCGACCCCTCTTGATTGAAGATTTCAGATTTCCGATTGTCGATTGAGGGAGAAGGGGTTCGAGGATGGCCCATTGGATGTCGGTGAGGAAAGGCAACCCAGAGGCGGATCCCTGGTGAGGTAGAGGAGATGGCGAATAAACGGCACATAATTCATCTTTTTCGCGGAACGAATCGGCGTCGCGGGTAATGCCTTCCTGATGAAAACCCCAGCGGATGAGCTGGAGGGCGTTGGAAGCGGCGAAGAAGAGTTGTTCATGGGATTGACGGGATTTGACCGATGCGACGGTAAGGCGGCGGATGGAATCGATGGCTTTCAAGACGGGCCGCTGCCAGGCGGCGAGGGTGGGAACGTCGGGGGATTTGGGCTCGGTCAGGAGGTATTGGAGGAGGGATTCACGGAGGTGCAGGATGGCAAGATCATAAGGATGGGGAGGAAGGCCCGGAGTCGTCCGGAGGGATGCCAGTGTAATTGGAGAGGAAAACAGGGATGGTTCCCTGGAGGAATAGAGACCATGTTTGAAGGCATTGCGGTTGTGGGGTTGGGCGCCGCGAGGATTTTTTGATTTAGGATTTACGATTTGGGATTGAAGGGAGGATGGCTGCATGGGGGGCTCCAAGGTTTGAAGGAACGAAGGGTCAGATTTCGGTCAAAGATAAATAAGATTTCACCAAAAAAATGGGGGCGTTCTCCCGACAACCTTGCGAAGGTTCTTGTGGGGGCTGAGGTTTGCTCTCTGAGATATTTGGCGATCATGGATGCACAGTACACAAAGGAACACCAAGGAAGAACCAGCAAAAGAAAGATATTGATCGGCGATAAATGACAACGAATTTTGAAGGTTTTACAACAATACCTGCGAATCGAGGGGGAATGCCAAACCTTCGCAAGGGAGAATTGCAAAGTTAACACCTATACTTTCATTATAGAACGTTTGTTTCACCTGTCAATCCCCCGATTGCCTGAGAGTAGAGAAGATGGAGAAAAAAGAGCAAACCTCACAGGTATTAAAGGCTGTGAGGTCAGGGCCAGGGATTCCAAGACTGTGAGCCCTTTGGGAGAGGCTGCTACCCTTGACAGACTAACGAACGTTAGTTATTATTGGAGACATACTAACGTTCGTTAGTCTGTCAAAGGAGGTATCCATGGAAGGAACTACAACACGAATTGACTCCCCCACTGAAGATGGCCCAAAATCGACCAAGGAAAGATTGTTCGAGACGGCGATCGACCTATTTTCAAGCCAGGGGTTCAAAGGCGTGTCCATCCGGGATTTGACCAGCGCAATCGGGATCAAGGAAAGCTCGTTTTACAACCACTACAAAAGCAAGGACGAGCTGATCGAGGCCATCTTCTCCTATTACAGAACGGAATTCGCCCAGACCATGCCGCCGGAAGGACGGATCGAGGCGATCCTGGCCACCATCCCGCCGCCGGAATTCCTGAGACAGGGCAACCTGCGCTTCATGGAGCGGATGGCGGCACCGCAGATCCAGAAGGTCTGGCGGATCCTTTTTACCGAACAATACCGGGACGCACGGGCACGCGACATCATTTTTCATGAGATGGTGCAAATGCCGGTGGCGTATACGGAAAAAGTCTTCAAAACAATGATCAAAATGGACCTGATCAAAGCCTACGACCCAAAACTGCTGGCGGCCGAATATCAATACCCGGTGGCTTTTATGTTTTCGGTTTTCCTGATGACAGTTTATGAGAACGCAGACGTGGAAACACTCAAAAAGCAACTGGCAGACCACGTGGATTTTTTCTGGAAGATCATTCAAAAATAGGAAGGTAACACAATGACAGCACAGACCGAATTAAGTATCACCCTGCCGGACGGAAGAAAATTGGCATATGCCGAATACGGCGATCCGGAGGGGAAGCCGATCCTCTATTGCCACGGGAACCCGGGCTCCCGGCTGGACCCCAAAATGACGAACCTGGAGCTTCTGCGGAAATTCCACGCCCGCTTCATCGCCCCAGACCGGCCGGGGATGGGAGGCTCGGATTTCCTGCCAGGGCGGAAGATGAGCGATTGGCCGGCGGATGCGGCCGCTTTGATGGAGGCTCTACACTTCGACCGTTTCGCGATCCTGGGTATTTCGGGTGGCGGACCTTATGCGGAGGTATGCGCCTTGAAGATGCCGGAGCGGTTGACTGCGGCGGCGGTGGCGAGCGGGGTGGGCCCGCTGGAGGCTCCGAATGCCACCCAGGGGATGGGCCAGGGACGCTTCTACCTTAAGGCAGCCCGCCTGGCGCCATGGCTGGCGGAGGCTTTCCTGGGGATGATGAAGGCGGGGATGAAGAATGCCAGAATGGATAAAATGCCGGGCATGCCGCCGGAAGACCTGCAAGTGCTGGCATGCCCGGAAGTCGGACAGGCGCTGCTGGACAGCAGTCAAGAATCCTGGCGAAACGGGCTGAAGGGGACGGCCTGGGATGCCACGATCGCGGCCAGGCCGTGGGACTTCCGGCTGGAGGAGATCCGGATGCCGGTTCATTTGTGGCATGGGGAGGCGGACAGGAATGTGCCGGCGGCGATGGCGAGGAACGTGGCGGGGAGGATCTCGGACTGCCGGGCGCATTTTTACCCCAATGAGGGGCATATTTCTTTGATGGCGCATCATATGGAGGAGATTTTGGAGGTATTGGTGGGGTAAAGGACGGTCGAACCCTGTAGAAAAACACAACAGGGCTTGCGTCAAACGTCGAACGTCGGGCATGCAAGATATCCGCTATTTTGTCCAAACATCAGCCTGTGAAACTTGACAAAAAGAGGGAAAACTGTCATAATAATGTATGTCCATTCTTGTCGCTGAACCCTATGCAATTTGGAAAATGAGCAATTAATCTTTTGAATTTAAACAGGCATGCAAAGCATGAATAAAAACTTCGACATGAAATAACTCTTATAGATCACCGGCATTATTAGCCTTTGGCCATGATGCCGGTGATCTATTTGGGTAACAGAAGGTCAACTCTCAGGCCCAAGGAGGTTATATAGAAGAAACCATTATCAGGTTTGCGAAGATCCATTTCCGTCATAGCCCTAGTAAACAGTTAAGCGAATGTAAATGTAGAGGAGGAAGATCATGCACAACCAACACGTTACCAAAAGGCTTTTTCGTTTTTTCGCGGCCATGATCGTGGTTATTATGGCCTTTTCCCGAACTGCCGGCGCGGCGCAGGCCCAAGAAGGCAAGCTACCTGCCGGCAGGGAAAAAGTACAAGTTAACCCAGTCAACCTGAATGAAGTTCAAAGTTACTATGCACGCCTGGGAAGCGTAAAAGGAACCCTGGGGGTGGTCATTGAGCTGGAGGATACTCCGGCCGGAATTATCTATGCCAATAGTCAACAATCCAATTCGGTCTCCAGCGCCGCCCTTGTTTCAGCTCAAGTGAACAAGATAAACCAAAAACAAAATATGGTGATGAATGCCGTGAAGACAAGCAGCATTCAAACCACTGAACTCTACCGGACCCAAAAAGTATATAACGGCATCTAGCTGAGAGTTGACGCAAAAGACCTGCCAAAATTGGCGTCCATCCCCGGAGTAAAGGCAATCCATCCCATCATTCCAAAGGTGATGGACCACACGACCAGCGTGCCGTTGATCGGGGCTCCGCAGGTATGGGGCGGAATAAGCGAAGCTCTCGGAGATGACATCAAAATTGGTATCATAGACACGGGTATCGATTACATCCATACCAATTTCGGTGGAGCGGGTGTCGGTATGCCACCCAGAATTTCACCACGCTGGGTGAGGCGGAAACCTTTTCCCAACCGACAAAGTGGTCGGCGGATGGGACTTTGCCGGCGATGCTTACAATGCTGATCCCGCTTCACCGGCTTATAACCCAATCCCTTCACCCGACCCCGACCCGATGGACTGCAATGGACACGGCAGCCATGTCTCCGGTTCAGCGGCCGGATATGGCGTCAATCCGGACGGCTCCACCTATGAGGAAGCCGGCGCGGATACCTATGCGGCTCTGAAAAACCTGAGCTCGAGCGCCTACATCGCCAAATTCCGGATCGGACCCGGCGTTGCGCCCAAAGCCGACCTGTATGCGCTGCGCGTCTTCGGCTGCGAAGGTTCCACGGACCTGACCGATCTGGCCATCGAATGGGCCATGGACCCCAACGACGATGGCGATCTCAGCGATCACCTGGATGTGATCAATATGTCCCTGGGATCTGATTTTGGATCCGTATACGATACATCCGCCGTTGCAGCCGATAACGCTGCCCTGGCAGGTGTTGTGGTGGTGGCCTCCTCGGGCAACGCCGGGGATGTGTACTATATCACCGGCGCGCCGGCTTCGGCGAAATATGCCATCAGCGTCGCCAGCAACGTGGATGCCGGGGCGGTCTTCAGCGGCTTCGAAGTGACCGCAAATACGGCTCCGACCCCGCTTATGCCGGTGGGCACATACGCGGCGGCGGAAGCAGACTTTGGTCCCACGACCTATGCCCAGGCAGGCGTCCTGGCCACTACAACTCCAGCCAATGGTTGTACCGCCATTTCCACCGTCCTGACCGGGAAGATCGCATTGATCGACCGCGGGGTCTGCACCTTCAAAACCAAGGCCCTGAACGCGCAAAACGCAGGCGCGGCGGGCGTATTGATCGCCAATAACGCGGCGGGATGGCCGATCCCCATGGCTGATGATGAAACCATTACGACCCCCATCACCATCCCGACGATGATGGCAGGCAATGCACTTGGTACATCCCTGAAGACCGATCTGGGCGCCGGCACGGTCACGGTATTGCTGACCTCGGCGCATCACAATGGGGTCGTCCTGACAGACCCGACCATTGTGGACACCGTTTCATCCTTCAGCTCGCGCGGACCGGCTCGGAACGGGACACTGCTCAAGCCGGATATCACCGCACCCGGCGATACCATTTTCTCGACCGCCAATGGAACCGGCAATCAAGGCGCCAACTTCAGCGGCACTTCCATGGCTTCGCCGCACATGGCGGGCGTGATGGCCCTCTTGAAACAGATCCATCCGACCTGGTCGGTGGCCGAACTAAAGGCCCTGGCCATGAATACCGCCACCAATGACCTGTGGACCGGCGCAGGCCCACACTGCAAATTATCCTCCCACCCGCGTGGGGGCAGGACGCGTCGGCGTTGACAAGCGGCCCTCTCCTCGGTCGTCGCCTACAACAGCGCCGATCCCGGACAAGTCAGCCTGGCTTTGGCGAACAGGCCGTGCTGGGCACGCAGAACTTTGTCAAGAGCATCACCCTCAAGAATACCGGCGCGTACGGCGGCGGAATACAATGCCGCTTTTAACAATTACTACCAGGCCAATCCGGGGCTTACCTTTGTGCTGCTGGATGCCAGCGATGTTTCGCTGGACCACCCCGTGACCATCCGGCCGGCGGCACGCTCGAGATCAAAGTGAAAATCACTGCGGTGGCGGCGGATCTCACCCGCGCCCTGGATGCTTCAATTTCCACTGCGGGTGGTCGCCAACGCTTTAGCGAAGGCGGCGGGTATATCAGCCTGACCTCGACCGGCACTGCCCCGACCTTGCGCGTGCCGGTTCACATTGCGGCGCGCCCGGCTTCCGACATGAGCGTCGACCGAAAGCAAGATCGATTTGCCTACGGCGGCGACGGGCACCTTCAGCCTTACCCCCAGCGGTACGCCGGTGGACACCGACGAAGATACTTCCCAGGTATCCATCCTGGAACTGACGGGGACTTCTCCCAACGACGCCTCCAGCAGCGGAGCCGTCGATGCGGCGGATCTGCGCTACATCGGCGCCACTTCGGATTACCCGGTTTACACATTTGCCAATTCTTCCATGTACTTCGGCATTGCCACCTACGGCAAATGGGACAGCCCGAGCTCGGTGGAGTTCGATGTTTACATCGATGTGAATGAGGATGGCATCGACGATTATGTCATCTTCAATGCCAACCAAGGCTTCTTCACCGGCACCACCGACGACGTCATGCTGACCACCTACTGCGATCTCCACACAGGCGACTGTAATGCAGATTATTACACCAACAACTGGAGCGGAGCCGTCAACACCAATCTATTCAATAATAATGTCATGGTTCTGCCGGTGGGTTTGACCAGTATTGGCCTGGTGGATGGAGTCAACACCGACTTCGACTTCTATGTCGTTTCATACAGCCGGGACGCGGATGGGCTTGTGGATGCAAGCGACGTCATGTCGTATGATGCCGCCCATCAAGCTTTCAATACGGTGGATACTAGTCCGTTTACCCAACGGGTTTGCCAATGTGGAATGACGCAGCGGTGTACTCCCCCACCTTTGACATTACCTATGACAAGTCCGCCATGATGTTAGGGGAAACCAAAAAGTTGTTGCTGCTGCACCATCACAACACTGCCGGAAACACGACAGAGGTTGTGTCGATCACGAATATCGCCCCCTTAGCCTTTACCTTCCGATAATCATGCGGTAAAGGAACCAGTCTACTGTAAACGGGGAGACCGCCGTAGGGCGGTCTCCCTTTCGAGGAAACCTGAAAACTGCCCCTCTCCTGAACGGGCGAACATCAAGAACGATGTTTTTCCGGTTCAGAGAGGGTTTTTTGAATTGGAAAATTGATTCCTTGAAATTCAGACATAACTTCGGCATCCATTTGTTCCAAAGGAAGCGATACATGCCTTTTCGATACTGGTATGCCCATTTTCCGCTGAGAAGTGGTTTTATCCCGACCTTATCCCCTCCGTTCCACTTCGGGATACTCGCGTTATACTCCACCGAGCCCCTTCCGCTTTCCACTCCAGGATGCTAGAGAGCCCTTCGCTTTACTCGGGATGCAACCCTAACCCTTAACGTGACTCCGGACGATAAACAGAGACGAGCAATCGGCTGCCACGACACTTTCTCGCGATCGTTGTCTAGATAATTCTAACACTGAGTATCTTTGAGAGGAGGAGGGAGGAAGTTTATGATGAAGGAAAGTGGTCTGAACTTAGAATTTGCCCTTGCTTTGGTAGGGGTTCTTTTGTATAGTTAGATGGATCGTTTAGACGGCATCGAGGCGAAGAGCATTATGAGAATGAGAGAAAAACATGCCGGAGAGAGCACCTGCAGAGACACTGACCACCTGGGCGGCGGGGAGCCAGAGCAAGGTTGTCCATTTCATCCGGACGACAGCGGGGCCGCTGCTGCTGATCCTGTTGACGCCGCCGGCGGCGATCCTTTTTTGGGTCGTGTGCACGTTCGAGCCGTTCAACGGGTCGCTGAGGCCGCTCCTTACGGAGGCCGGTCTTCAGTCGCTGCTGGCGCATTGGCCATGGCCGAGCTGGAGCGCGGCGGCGATCGTGGGGACCTTCATTATCGTCGAGGCGGGCCTGCTGGTGCTGCTGCCGGGGAAGAGGTTCGAGGGACCGATCACGCCGGCGGGGAGCCGGCCGGCTTACAAGCTCAATGGGGTGGCGGCGTGGGTGGTAACGCATGGGCTTTTCCTGGGGGGAGCGTACGGGCTGCATCTCTTCACCGCCGGGATCGTGTGGGACCATTTCGGGGAGATCCTGGCGACGCTGGTGCTGTTTGCGTTGGGGCTATGCCTGGGCCTGTATGTGAAAGGGCGGTATTGGCCCTCCTCACCTGACCACAGCCTTTCGGGTAACTTCATCTGGGACTTTTACTGGGGGATCGAGCTGCATCCGACCCTCTTTGGGATCAACTTGAAGCAACTGATCAACTGCCGGATCAGCATGATGGGCTGGAGCCTGATCGTGTGCTCGTTCGCAGCCAAACAGGCGGAACTGAACCCGAATGGACGGATCAGCACTGCAATGCTGGTGACGGCGGGGATCATGATCGTGTACGTGTTCAGGTTCTTCCGGTGGGAGAGCGGTTATTTCACCTCGCTGGACGTGATGCACGACCGGTTCGGGTATTACATCTGCTGGGGGGTGCTGGCGTGGGTGCCGGCGGTGTATACGCTGCCGGCGCAGTACCTGGTGCTGCGGCCGCACGACCTGGCCTGGCCGGCTACGCTCGGCCTGCTCTTGATCGGGATGGCGGCGGTCTACGTCAACTATGCGGCCGACGAGGAGCGCCAACGGGTGAGAGCCACGAACGGGGCCACGAGCGTGTGGGGAAAGCCGCCCCGCCTGATCCGGGCGAGTTACACGACCGCGGATGGGCAGTCGCACGAGAACCTGCTGCTGGCTTCGGGTTGGTGGGGGCTGGCGAGGCACTTCCACTACGTGCCGGAAATCCTGCTGACGCTGGCGTGGAGCCTGCCGGCGGGGTTCAGCCACTTCACGCCTTATTTTTACGTGGTCTACCTGACGATCCTATTATTCGACCGGGCCAACCGGGATGACCGGCGCTGCCAGAAGAAATACGGGGCGGCGTGGGAGGAGTACTGCCGGAGAGTCAGGTGGAAGATAATACCGGGGGTGTATTAGAAAGACGTCGAACGTCAAACGTCAAAAGTCAGAGACCATTAGGCCGGAAGCTTATCGTCAGCGAGAGGCTGCATGGGCGGGAGCGCCTGACAAGATCCCGACCAAAACAAGGCCGGCAAACGGGGCCAGCAGGAATAATTCCCACCAGCCGCTTTTGCCGGTATCGTGAAGCCGGCGGCATCCGCCTGGCAGTCTGGTAACGGCATTCAGCATGATTGACTCCAATTAATGTAATACTAGTGTAAAATATCACAACAATTTGAAATAATTGCCAATCGTTTCATTTTCATCTTCATCCAGAGAGGGACACCATGGAAGTCAGAAGACTCAAAACCCAATTGTTTTCCATACTGATGGCATTAATTTTTTTGTTGGCGGTCTCGCCGGCCCAACCGGCCCGGGCGGACACCCACACCGTCACTAACTGCAATGGCAGCGGGGAGGGCTCTCTCCGCCAGAAAGTCGACGATGCCCAGGACAATGACATCGTCGACTTCGACCTGGATTGTCCCGCCTCCGGCCCCATCACACTCACCGCTCCGATCGATGTGGCTCCCAGTTTGACCATCAGCGGGGCGGGGCATGATGTGGTGATCAGCGGCAACAATATCACCAACCTGCTGAATTTAAATTATGACCAGACGGTAAGCCTGGAATACTTGACCCTGGAAAACGGCGCCATCAGCGATGGTTCTGACGGAGGCGCCATAAACGATAACGGCAGTTTCCTGACTCTTTCTCATATGACCTTTTTGAATAACCATGCCAGCGGGTCAGGAGCAGACGGAGGCGCTATTTTCCATAACGTGCACGGTTCAATCACCATCCTGAACAGCACTTTCGGCGGGAACTCGGCCGAACGCTACGGCGGCGCAATTCAATCTTTGGTGGATATCAGCATTACAGACAGCACATTTATGGAAAATACGGCCGCTTTGGGCGGCGCGATCATGTCTTATACAACTTCCCTCACTCTAACGCTCGAGCGGGTTACCATGAACGGAAACACTGGCATCGGCCCCGGCAACACTCATGGCGTGGGCGGCGCTCTCTACTTCGGCTTCGGCACGTTGAATATAAACAACAGCACCCTGTCTGGAAATGGTTCGAGCGATTACACCAGCCAAGGCGGGGGAATCTATATCTACAATTCCACTTTGAATATCAAAAACAGCACCATCGTCAACAATCTCATCGTTCCTTCCGATCCCGACCTGACCGGCGGCGGGATAAAAATAACCAATTCGACCTTGAGTTATTCCAACACCATCCTGGCCAACAACACTACCGACGACTGTAATACCGAAGGAAGTACGATGACCATCGCCAATAATGTGAATAACCTGGTTGGGATCAGTGTCGGCTGCGGTACTCCCGGGCTCAGTTCGGACCCGCACCTGGGCGAACTCAAAAATAACGGCGGCCCCACCTTCACCCGCGCCCTGCTGTACGGTTCCCCGGCCATCGACGCCGGCGACGATGGCTCCTGCCTCGGCACCGACCAGCGCGGCGTAACCCGCCCGGTCGGAGAGCACTGCGATATTGGAGCCTACGAAGGGACTGTTTATTCTGTGTTCCTGCCGATGCTGGCCAAGTAGACACACCTGCCAAGGCTAAAGCCGCCAACCCAAGGGGCCGGCACAGCGGCCAAGAACCAGCGCGGGACACATTCAAAAAGTTGGGCCTCCACCAAAGTTTGGTGAAGGCCCTTTCCATTACAGGAAGGATTTGGGGCAATGGCTTGCGGATCACACCCTGCTGCGGCGGATGCGGGTGGCTGGTCGTGGAGACGAGGCGGGGAGGTTACCGCTGGTGCAACGTGAGCTTGTGCGCCAATCGCGCCAAGGCAAAGAGGAACTATGTAAGGGGGATATCTCGGCTCAGTAAGCTAATTGGAGATTTTTTCATATCGTTTAATAAAATTTTGGAGGAAATCGCGGAATAGTATGACGTCATCAATGCTTATTTCGATGGCGATATCTGTGTCATTTGGAAATGGTTGAGTGGTATTATCTTGAATTAAAGTAAAGGCAAATGGGTCAAGAGCCGACAAGGAATATAATGCAATTCCAAGAGCCTCTGCTGTCATATCAGAATCTTTAGCTGTGTCTCCATTTCGCACTTCTCTGAACGCATTACCAATATGTGTTCGGTTGTTAATATGTCCAGCCGGTCCTACTATTCGAGAATGGACAACGCCACTAAATAAACCATAGAGAAACATCCAATTAGGGATAGATTTGTGTTTGGCCCATGCTAATGCTTCCTTAAAAGGTGTAAATCCGCCAGCAAAATATCGCGGTATGAGAGAACGATTTTCACCAAGATAACCAATAATCGCAATTCTTTCCATAAGCGCCCTTCCAAGAACTATAGCGTCTACAACATACCCAATTCTTATAAGTTGGATAAGACCGAGTATAGCTTCATACGCAGAAAGTGAAATCAACGCGGCGCTCGCGTCTGTCTTTCCTGTGATTCCTGCCTTTCTTGTAAGAGAACACCCTCTCCACAAATAAAAGAGAATAACTCGTAGTACTGCCCCATAGTCTCTATCTACAGTTGTGGGGGACGCCTCCGACAAAAAAGAGTCGCGAAATTTCATTGCATCAGAACGAATTTCAGTAAACATAATTTCCTCGATTAGCCTTATTTATGAATATTGGGGATCTCAAATGTAAATGTGATTTGGTAACCTGAGCCAAAAATTTTCTCAACTTTTGACCTAGCGAGCAAAGTCGATTTTAGGAACCCGGCTTATCCAGTCCGCTCGAAGAGGGGATGGTTGGCGTTGATCTGGAGCAGATCCCACAAATTTCCATACAGGTCTTCAAACACGGCCACCATTCCATAGGATTCTTCTTTGGGGGCCCTGACAAACCGGATGCCTTTGGAGACCATCTCGTTGTAATCCCTCCAGAAATCATCCGTATTCAGGAAGAGGAAGACCCTTCCGCCGGTTTGACGGCCGATGAAAGGCTGCTGCTCCGGCTTGGAGGCCCGGGCCAGGAGCAAGGTGGTCCCAGTGGAGCCGGGGGGCGAAACCACGACCCAGCGTTTATCCTGGGCGGGCTGATAGGTATCTTCGATGAGCGTGAAATGAAGTTTCTGCGTATAAAAGGCGATGGCTTCATCATAATCCCGGACGACCAGGGCGATATGGAGGATGGATTGTTTCATCAGCACCTCGACAAGGTTAGTATAGTGAAATAAGAATGAGGTATCCTCTTTGTACATGAACCATTCTGGATCAAACCGTACTTAGGAGGATACCTCATGTCAAAATCTAACATAGCCAAGACAATTAGTGCAAGTCCAACCAGGGACCGTGCATGAGGGGTCGACCTGGCATTGGAGAAGAACGTGGTAGTCGTGATCAACGAAAAGGCAGAACGATTGGACCATTTCAGTTTTCCTCAAGACCGGGGAGGCTATGACTACTTTCTGCGGCGGGTGGAAGGAGTGCGCCAGAAACATCAAGCTTCGGAAGTGGTGGTGGCCATGGAGCCGATCCAACTACTTCTGGAAGTTGTTGGCCAGGGAACTGGAAGAGAAGAAGATCACCTATCACCTGGTGAATGCTTACACGGTCAAGAAGCATCGCGAAGGAGATCAACTGGACCGATCGAAGGATGATCGGCGGGATGCGGGGCAGATCGCCGAACTCTCCCGAAACGGCCATTACACCCAAACCCGTCTGCAGAAAGGCGCGTATGAAGAATTGCGCCAGTATGGCCACTTTGTATGACCAGATCAGTGCAAGCCATTCGGCGCGAGAAGCAAGTTCTGTGGGGACTGGCCGGGCAGGTTTTCCCTGAATTATCCCAGGTATTCAAGAACCTGGTTGGAGAGACAGGCCAGGCACTTCTAGTGAGCTTGTGCACCGCGCAGCCATCATTCGCCAGATGAGCGTAGAAGAGTTCATCGCTCAAGGTACGAACAGCTTATTCAGGCAAAAAGCTGTCTGATCTCGAAATTGCGCCGAGCACACCAGTTGGCAGCCACTTCGATCGGGCTCACCGAAGGGCTTGCCGGCCATTCAACTGGCCATCCAAGTGCATCTGGCCCGAGTTACAGACCTTCCAAGAGCAGCTGGAACGGGTGACCGCTGCCATGACCGCCTGCCTGGCCTCTCTGCCGGAAGCTCCCTATTTGCTCTCGGTGAAATCTCTGCAAGCCGTTTCTGCGGCCATCTTCCTGGCAGAAGTGGGCGATCCCACACGTTACCAGGCAGCCGCTCAATGGGTCAAGCTGGCCGGGATCCAACCCGCCCCCAATACATCCGGCAAGAAACAGCGCAGCCAGACTCCCATGTCGCATCAGGGTCGCCCTCGTTTGCGCACTATGCTCTACTTCACCTGCCTGCGCATGGTCCGGCTCGATCACGCACTTCGCTCAACTCTATGCTCATTTGCAAAGGAGGCAGAATAACCCACTCACCAAAATGCAAGCCCTGGGCGTCCTCATGAACAAGCTCTTGCATATCTTGTGGGCTCTCATCCACAACCAGACCTTTTACAACCCATCCTTCGGCCAGTCCATCTGAAGACTGCCTCTTGCCATTCCGTCTCCAGCTTAATCGATACCTTTGACTGACGGGCGTTCTTGGCCACCAGGGGACACCGTTTTGCCACCTTGAGGCGCTTGCGACCTCGTTTGTCAGCTTGGCTGCCCCTGCCGCTTGGTCAAATCGGATTAAGTATGTTGAGGCTTGACCTCGGATGCACTAGGTCGATCCCAAGAATTCCGGCTGGGCATTGCCTGGTGGTCAGTCCTTGCCGCTTTCAAAGTTGCCTTCTGGCTGGTTGACTGCATATTCCCTGCCAAACTCTGTTCACAACAGGGTTCTCTTGGGTATTCATTTGGTAATGTACTGGAGATACTTTACTTTTTCTCTATAGCCAAATGCGGGCCGCGGGGAGCTATCGACTGCGGCATGGCGGCGCGAGCGGCAGCAGGGGCAGGCGTCCAGGCGCGGTTAGCCGGGAGGGACGTTACGGACGACCAGGACCGAGCAGCCGGAGTAGTGGACCAGCTTGCGGGGCAGGCTGCCCATCATCCAGCCGATGATGGGGTTGAGGCCGCGAGAGCCGGTGACGACCAGGTCCATTTTTCGTTGTTTTATGACCGACAGGATCTCGGTGGCGGCATCCCCCCTCTGCAGGATGGGGTCGGCGGGCTTGCCCATTACTTCCAGCGCCTCGAGGGTGGTGTTCATTAAGGCCTCTCCCTGCTTTTCCTCCTGCGCCATCAACGCGGCCATGGCCTCTGAATCCGGGATGGCGATGGACATGGTTGCCATGGACATGCCCGGGTTCAGCATGGGAATGGCCACGGGTGGGAGCACGTGCATCACCCACAGGCGGGCGCCGGCCGGCAAGGGCAGCTTGCCCAGGAAATAGACCGCCTGCCGGCTGTAAGCGGAACCGTCCGTCACCAACAACACATTTCGGAGGCCTTTGTAGGGCGCCCGGACCACCAGCACCGGGCAAGGGGCGTATTCCACCACCTGCTGGGCCACACCGCCCACCAGGATACCGGTGGTCGCCCGCAATCCCTTGGCGCCGATGATGATCAGATTCGGCATGTTTTCTTCGGCAAACTTGAGGAACATTTCAGTGGGGGAGCCCAACTGCAGCTTCGTTTCGGCATGCAGGCCTCTCTCTTTCAACCGGCTGCAGGTCTGGTTGAGGGCGACTTCCATCAACATCAGGTCGGTGGACTGGTTGGGGTGGAAAGCCCGGAAAACGGTGACGACCGTCCCGGGGGGAAGAGGGAGGTCTTCGAGCAGTTGCACCGCCGCGAGCGAATGCTCCGAGTGGTCATCTCCCAGCAGGATCTTGAAATTCCAGTTTACATTATCAGCCATCATGAGCCACCTCCTTTTCATCCATAAAGGCAACCCAATCACTCCCCCGTCTAGCATTACTGTATCACAAACCGGCGTTGAATACTACTACCCCTTGTCTGAGGTTGGAACATTGGTTCGGACACTTTTCCTAAAGGAAGCAATACACGCCTTTTCGGTGCAGGCAAGTCGCATTTTCCACTGTGAAAGTGGTTCCATCGACCCCTAACCCTACCCTTCCCTCCGCTCCGCTACGGGATGCTACGCGATCCCCAATTTTGAAGGCATTTTTCCGGACAAAACGATTTCGGGGAAGGATTAATACGGCAAAAGTGGGGTGACCGGGTAAAGAACAACCCAGTCACCCCACTTTTGCCGATGACTTGCAGGATGTCCGAGTTCTGTCCGAAGATCAGTCTGTATTTTATAGGAGGCATCGTGTCAAAATCGTCCCGCAGGGTTTATTCGATAGGCGAGGGTTATTCGAGATAACCTGCGGGACGGGATTTAGACTATTCCACTCTATTTTTTCCCCTTGACATATTCCCATATTGGTATATAATCTTGGTCATGGCACGTGTACCGACCACCTCTGATCCTTTCAATGCCGTCGCCGAACCCAAGCGGCGCAAGATCCTGGAAACACTGGGATCCGCCGAATGGCCGGTGAACGCATTGGTGGAGTCCCTCGGCTGGCCGCAACCGATGGTCTCCAAGCACCTGGCCATCCTGAAGAAAGTCGGGCTGGTGAGCGAACGGCAGGAAGGACGGCAGCGGTTGTACCGGGTCAATTTGGAGAAACTCATGCTCATCCACACCTGGGTGACCCCCTTTGAACGGTATTGGAGCGAGAGTTTCGACCGTCTCGACCAAATTTTAAAGGTATACATAAAAAGGAGCAATGACATGTCTGAACAAAAAAACCCCACCCGTATTACTGCCGAACCCGGCAAACTGGAAGTAGTCATCACCCGTGAATTCGATTTCCCGCGGGAACTGATCTTCAAGGCCTATACGGATCCGAAGCTGTACATCCAATGGCTGGGACCGCGCGGGACCAACATGCGGCTGGAGACCTTCGAGCCCAACAGCGGCGGCTGCTGGCGCTATATCCACCTCGAACCGGACGGGAAGGAGTACGGCTTCCACGGCGTCTACCACGACGTGACCGTCCCAGAGCGGATCATCTGCACCTTCGAATACGAAGGCCTGCCGGAAGCGGGGCACGTGGTCCTGGAGACGGCCAGGTTCGAAGAGCTGCCCGGCGGCAGGAGCCGGGTCATCACCCAGGATCTCTTTCAATCGGTGGAGGACCGGGACGGGATGATCCAGTCCGGGATGGAACGCGGCATAGTGGATAGCAACGAGCGCATGGAAGAACTTTTGGAAAAGATGCGCAAGACGGCGTGAAAAGTCAGAAGAAAGTCAAACGTCGAACGTCAAACTGTCGGCGAGAACACAACAGGTTTCCTGCAAGAGTGTGACCTGTAAAAAGCCTGCATCCGTTTTTCGAAATCCTGGAGTGCAGGCTAAAGCCTGCATTTTCAGCCTGCCTTTATAGAAGACTTCCTTCAAGCTACCGGCATTACCCTTCCCTCTAGATATTAAACCTTTAACCGAACTCAGGATCGGTGCCGAAGAATCCTTACGAGGTTCGAAATCGAAAGGGTTAAGCAGGCCTCATAAACGGCTACTCGTAGGCCAGCACATCCCTCACGGTCCAGCGGACGGCCCGGTGGGCGGGGAGGGCGCTGGCAAGGGCCGAAAGGGCCAGGACGCCGCCCAACCAGATGGCCGATCCCTGCCAACCGACCACGTAGGGGAATGCATTCTGGAACATGGCCAGGCCGACACCCGTCTCGAGGGCCGAGGTGAGCGGGAAGGATATCGCCAGGGCCAGCAGCCAACTGAACAGGCCGATGGTCATGCCTTCCAGGACGACCATGCCGAGGACGGCTCCATTGGAGGCGCCGACTGCCCGCAGCACACCGATCTCACGGGTCCGCTCCAGGATGTTCATGCTCATCATGCCGGTCAGACCGAGGCCACCCACCAGGGCGATCAGCAAGGCCATGACGAGCAGGAAATACACGACCGGGTTGAAGGAACTTTTTTGCTGGGCAAGCCAATCCGCGTTGACCTGTACCTGCGAGGTTTCCAGGCCCGCCTTTGCGAAGACCTTTTCGAGGGCCTGGGCGGCCTGGCGCTGGGTGGTCACATCGCTGTTATAGGTCGTAGCCTTCAATGAATAGGTCAGACCTTTCTCGGGCATGTACCGGTCCAGGCTGGCGTAGTTGGTGTAGACCAGCGGATTGGTGATATTGCCGGCCATCTTATAAATGCCGACGATCTTCCAGGTGGTCTCCTGCTCGCCGAATTTGACCACCATCTCATCGCCGACGCCCAGGTCGGGCCGCTTCACCAGCAGGTGCGGACCTATGACGACGGCATTGGTATCCGAGGGCAGCAGCCAGCGACCCTCCGCCAGGACGGGCCGGACCAGGGTGGAACCGGCCGGCGGGGCCAAGAACGTGATCGACAACGGTTCGGACCCGTCCGCGGAGACCAGGTCCACGTTGGACTGGCCCCACGACTCCACGCTCTTGACTTCCGGCAGATCCTGCACCAGCGCCTCCACTTCCGAGACCGGCTGAGGCTTGATGAAATCGACCGACACATCCGCGGCGAAATAATGGGAGACGTCATCCACGGCAGATTGAATAGAATCACCCAGGTTGAGGACGGCGATGAAGATGGCTCCGCCGAGCGTCAGGGTGGATAGGGTCAGGGCCAGGCGGCCCTTGCGCCGGAACGCGTTGGTGAGCGAGAGCCGGATCGGGCCCGAAATAAATTGCATCTTTTCGAGCAGGCGGCCCAGGCGGCCGCGGCCGGATTTAGTGGAACCCAGGCCGTAGTCCTGGATGGCCTGGCGGGCGGGAATGCGCGTGCCGGTGAGAACAGGGACGACCGCGGCCGCCAGTGGGATGAGCAACGCCATGGCCGCCTGGGCGATCAAGGCAGAAGGCACCAGGTGGAATGGGCCCAGGCCGATGTTGACCAGTCCGGCCAGCATCTTGCTGGTGAAGTAGGCCGCCACGGCCGAAAGCGGCGCGGCGATCAGGAAGGCCAGCAAGCCATAGCCGACCACCATGACCAGGTACATCCCGATGATCTGGCCGGTGCGCCCGCCGATAGCTTTCATGATGCCGATATGGCGGACGTGCTGGCTCAAGAGCGCATTGATGGTGTTGATCACCAGGAACATGCTCAACAAGACCGCCAGGCCACCCAGCACATTCAAGACCAGCATGATCCCCGAGAAGATCTGGCGGGAGAAATGCTCGCCGGGGTTATACATCCAGGTGCCGCAGGTCGTGCGCCCGCCGGATCGCAGGAAGGCGCAGAGGGAGCCGACCACGGAGCGGACATGCTTATCATCGTGACCGTTTTCGGCCACGGTGAGGAGGAACTTATTTTGCAGAGCCGGGCCGCCCAGGGAGGCAACGGTAGCGGGAGTGGTGAAGGCGGAGAGCGGACCGCCGAACATGGCCGCCGGCATGGAGACATCCCGGACGATGGCCGAGACGCGCAGGCTGCGGGTGGCGCCATCGGCGGATTGGACTTTAATGGCGTCGCCGGGCTTGACCGGGTAAAGCTTGAGGGCGCTGTTCTCGATCCAGACTTCGCCATCCAACAGTTGCGGCAGGACAGCCGGATTCACCGGGGTCAAACGATCGATGTCGACCCGGGAAATGGGCGGCAGACCGTCGAGGCCGAGGTTGAACTTCTGGTCGGTGGAGGTCAGCAGGCGAACGTTGAGGTTCACCCGCCCCTCCAGCAGGCCGACTCCGGGCAGTTTCCGGGCAGCTTGCAGGACGGTCTCGTCAAAGGGTTCGGTATAGATCATGGCGCTGTGGGGATTGGCAGCGGCATAATTGGCATCGATCTCGGGCATCATGATGGCTCCGCTCGCCGAGACGAATCCGAGGGTGAATAATCCAATGGTGATCGAGAGGATCGCCAGGATGGTACGGGTTTTATTGCCGAACAGGTCGACCAGAACTTTGCGCCAGCGTGGTGCTGTCATAGTGTCACCTCCATAAAATCATTTGATATCCATCCGAAAATATTGCGGAAGCTCGTTTTTCGAGTGTGTGCGGCTGGGCCGCGCACACTCAAAAAACGGCATTCCTTTAATTTTCAGGACAGGTTTTTAGCTTATAGCCGGTTCAATGGATCCGGGCGGGAGTTAGCTCGGGCTGGGCCAGGACGGCCCTGGCCACTTCGCCGTTGTAGATCTCGCCATCACTGATCACAACCGAGCGGTGGACCCGCTTGGCCAGCCCCACATCGTGGGTGACGATGACGAAGGTTTTGCCCTGGGTGACCAGCCGCTCGAACAGGCTGAAGACATCCCCGGCGGTCTTCGAAATCGAGGTTGCCGGTGGGCTCGTCCGCCACGATCAGGGGCGGATCGTTGGCCAGGGCGCGGGCGATGGCGGCCCGCTGCTGCTGTCCGCCCGAGACGGCGGAGGGAAGCTTGCGGGCATGGTCGGCGATACCAACCAGGTCGAGCAGGTGCAGGGCCCGTTCCTTGCGCTGGCGGGAGGCGTACATGCCGCCGAAATCCATGGGCAGCATCACATTCTCCAGCAGGGTCAGCGTGGGCAGGAGCTGGAAGAACTGGAAGACGATGCCGATGTTGCGGCCGCGCCAGACCGCCATCTGGCCTTCGCTGAGAGTGTGGACGGGGGTGCCGCCAACCCAGATCTCGCCGGTAGTGGGGCGGTCGATGCCGGCGATCATGTTGATCAGGGTGGACTTGCCGCTGCCGGACTTGCCGACGACGCTGATGAATTCGCCGGGCTGGATGTCGAGGTCGATCCCCTTGAGGGCCGGGAATTCGCCCGCATCCGAGTAATACGATTTGCTCAATCCATCAAGGTGAATGAGGGACTTGTGCCCGTTGCCGCCCGAGACATTTTTGAGTTGGTCCTTGTTGAACATATTTTCCTCGCTTTCATGCCTGTATAGACAGGCCGCCGTAGATTTCGACTATATTACTGCGAGAGCGGGAATCCAACCTATCGAGGGGCTAACAAATGGCGATGAGTGTTCTAACGGGGGACGTACAATCGTCAATCGTCAAACGTCAAAGGTCAAAGGTCGAATGTCGAAGGTCGAACGTCAATCGTCAAACGTCAAACGTCGAACGTCGGTCGGTGAGAAGAAGAGGCGCTGTCAAACTCAAGTCTACAACCCCTTGAACTCCATGGATATATTTTGTATAGTAATAAGGTGTATGCTGGAGCAAAATTTCTTTAGTCGTAGTTGCTTATTTCGGTACCGGAGATTTGCTATGGCATCAAAAGATTTTGAGCGATTTTATGAAAGTTGTTTCGACAATTCGTTTGGAATAATCCGCGATGGCGTGGATCGAAAAGCTATTTTGAATTTACAAGGTGAAGAACGAAGGGAAGCTGAGAGTTTATTATTACAAGCTTTAGGAACAACTAAAGACATATATAGCCGGCCTGTTATAGCATTAGGATTGCTCGGTTCAAAAGAAGCGGTCGAGCCTTTGAAAAAGCGTCTCATAGACGCTGTTGGAATTGATCGTGTCCAAACCGCGTTGGCACTATTTCGGATCGAAAAATTTCCTGAAGCCGAAAAGATCATTATTGAGTGTCTCAGAGGCACTGGAACGAACACACCAGATGAAGGGACTCGCTGGGTGGTGGTGGAAATTCTCCCATTTTTAGGGCAAACGGAACAAGTTGTCCACGCACTCTTGGAAGCAATGGCAGAAGATAATATGGTTGGTTATTCGGCGGCGGGAGGTCTGCGAACTTTATTTATTGAAGATGAACCGGTTAGAAACCTGTTGGGGCAGATATTGTTGTCGGTTCACGATGTTCACAAACAAAATTTTGTGGGTCGGCCTCAACTTGTGCAGCAAGCTACGGAATTGATTCGTTCCCGATTGAAGGAATAGATGGCTTCGAAAAAACAGCGAAGATCAGCTCCAGCGGACGGCGGCTCCGATGCTAAAAACCGGGAGGATTTGCAGGAAAGGAAAAAGCGATGAAAAACAATCTGGCAGTCAAAAGCAAATTTGTCTTTCTACTCATGTGGATAGGCGTCAATATACTCGGATGGGTATTGGCTCCCTTAAACGCCCTTAATCCCGATTTGAGGACATATGTGGAAGTCGCCAGGCGTGTGGGTCAGTTTTGGGTTGGGCATGTTCGCCTTGCTGATCGCGCGGGCAGGTCCATTCAACGTCAATTCCGGGAGTTGGTTCGATGCGAAGCTGGCGATTGAACGCTTGTGGGCCGGCGGAGTATCAGGTTTGGTCACCGGGCTGCTTTTGTTATTTGTGACCGATCAGGCCGGCAAAAAGGTGGTCAAGCCTGGGCCGGTGGTTGAAAACATCTAAGTAGAATGACTGCCACGACCCTTTCGAGGGCTTTGCGGGTTAAAGTTTTCTGCATTTCAAGAAAATTAGCCGGCGTTACTTAACCCCCGGGTGATCTGTTCCTTGCCGTCCATCGATTCCATTTACCCTTAAAAAATAGACGCCTTTGATCGGATTAGGCAGCCGGACCCACAATCAGCAAGAAATATTCAAAATGGATATAACCCCGTAATAATTTACGAAAATGCTGGCGACGGTCAATGTCTTCAGAAGTATGGACGCTTTCTCCCCTACATTGTAGGCAATGATCATAATGACCGGAACGAAAAAGTCCATTAAGTACCTGTATCCATACTGGTTGGCGCCGGTATTCGAATACATGGAAAGCAAAACTACCGATAGCAGGATCGAAATCCAGCATCCGCTCACCCACCAGGAGAAATTCCATCTGCGGAACAGATAGATGATGGCAGGTGTCGTCATGAGGATATTTATCCCATCGCCGGAGCGGAGGAAATAGGCGCACTGTCTGGTCAAGTCCGGAAGAGCCAGGAACATGACCCGGAGATTGGTGGGGATAAAATGCGGGCTGAACAAGCCGTACTGATTTACGTTTTGGACAATATCGCGCAGCCCCCTTAAGGGTTCCATAGCCAAAGTCGGAAAAAGTCCCAAAGCGGAGGAAATTATAGTAAAGGAGGAGACCGGCTCCAAGAACTCCGGGAACCGCCGAGGATACACCCCATCTGAATATTTTGCTCCAATCCACTTTGCCTTCTTCAGATTTGAGCTGTATGGTGATACAAACCAACGCCGGCCACAGAACGAATACGTTCGGACGCGACATAACCGCGGCTGCGAGACAAATTCCTGCCAGCCAGGGAGAGCCTCTTTTCAAGACGATAAGAAAGGCCAGGGCACTGAATAAAACGGTGACTAACTGGCAGAAAAACCCGGAGGTGCCTTCGATGGAAAGCCACCAGAAGACCGTGCCAAACTCAAACAGAACGGTCAACCAAATGGCTCCGGACCGATTCAGTTTGATCCAGCCGGATTGCTTGAGGCGGCAAATGATGAGGTAAATAATTACGGCAGTGAGAGCCGAAAGGATCAGCGCAAACGTGTTTATATTGAAGCCATGGACTCCCCAGATGGCAACGAACGGCATAATGAGAATAATGGGAAAAGGAGGCCTGGGTTGGTACCATAACCCATTCACGAAATTCATGTCATGGGTGTAATAAGGAACGTTTATATAATAAAGTTTTCCATGCAGGAAAGAGTCCGCCAGGAGGATGAGCTGATCATCCGGGCGCGGTCCCCAAATATTGAACCATTGATTGAATTGGAGAGAAACCAGGAAAATGGATAAGAAAAGGCTGACGACAATGAAGGGTTGATAGATGCGTGCGGCCCAGTTTTTATTCCGGTTCAGAAGAGTCCAAATTGAAAACCAGATTGAAAGGGCCAGGACCTTGGATCCCGGACCGATGAAATCTGACAGAGAGAGCTTGCCTGAGAATAGACTCCAACCTCCAAATAATACCAATATGAAAAGGAACGCCAGCCAGCAAATAGCCATCAATTTCATCTGCACAGGCGGATCAGCGGCAGCTTTCCGGCCGGAAACCAGATAAAGAAGAATAAGCTGCAGACTTAATAGGAACACCCATGCCAACAGGATGCCGGCCCGGGCTCCCAGCACGGCAAAGATATAATTATTGGGGAGGAAAAAGACAAACCTTTGCAAAACAGGAAATAGATAGAACAAGAGGCTTGCCAGGCTTGCCATCATCACCAGGATGAGAGTTGTTTTCAGGATGACATGGGCAATGTCAATCGCAAGGATTTTCTCCATCCAGGTCGTGAGAACTCGGAGCAGCGTTCGGGAATGGAACGAGTTAAAAAGTAAGATTGCAGATAGTCCAATAAGAAGTAGCACCATGGTCCCAAGCCCAAGGCGCTGGAGCGAGAAGCCGAGGAGAAGGGAATTGCCCGATTGGGAGGGGATCCTGAAGAGGAACCAAAAGGCCAGGACTTCCTTCCAGGAGAGCCAGGACCAGAAAGATCCGATACAGGTTGAGCAATTTGAGCCAGGCAGGTTTCATTGAGATTGGGTCCATTTTCTGGGGGGAGTTCATCTTCCGGCACTGATTTTACTATGTATGGAAAGAAATCAAAGCATCTGAAACTATTGGTAACCCTCTGGAAGAGAGGATATATCCAGTCTATAATCCGTTAATTAAAGCATTCAATCTAAGCAGTAACCAGGCAACCAACATTGCCTTTTACCAAAAAGGAGCATCAACATTTGGTAACTCATTCACCCAAACAGCAAGTCCCCAAACCTCAGAGCCCGGTCATAGAGTGGCTGCTCGATTCCGACCCTTCCATCCGCTGGCAGGTAATGCGGGACCTGTCCGGCGCGCCGGCGGAGGAGGTGGCGGCCGAGCGAGCGCGGGTCGCGACGGAAGGCGTGGGCGCCGGCTGCTGGCCCTACAGGGAGCCGAGGGGCGTGGGCCGGCGCGGCGTGGAACCACGGCTGGGACTCGACCATGCACGTTCTGAGCTGCTGCGAGAATTGGGCCTCGACCCCGCCAGCAAGGAGGCGCGCCATGCGGTGGGACGGGTCCGCGACCACGTCAGGTGGCAGGGATGGGACTGGGACGGCACGTGGCGAGGAAAGGACTTTGTAGGCAATCCTTTCTTCGCAGGCGAGGTGGAGCCGTGCATCAACGGGCAGGTGGGGGCAAGCGGGGCTTACTTCGGCGCAGGATATCCAGCGGATCCTCAACCGCCTGCTGGTAGAGCAGCTGGCCGACGGCGGCTGGAACTGCGAGGCCGAAAACGGCTCGACGCGGTCGTCGTTCAACACCACGATCTGCGTGCTGGAAGCCTTGCTAGAATATGAACTGGCAGGTCGGGAACAACGCCGGAGGTGACGGAGGCCCGCCTCCGCGGGCAGGAGTACCTGCTCGAGCGGCGTCTCTTCCGCCGGAAGTCGACCGGTGAGGTGATCGAGCGAGATCGCAAGGATGACAACGCCTGGACGCGCTTCGCCTTCCCGACCTGGTGGCACTACGATGTGCTGCGGGGACTCGAGTACCTGCGCAGCGCCGGGTCCCACCGGACGAGCGGGTGGCGGAGGCGATCGAGCTGGTCGAATCGAAGCGCGATAGCGACGGACGGTGGCTGCTTGAGGTCCAGTACCCCGGTGAGATGCCGGTCGAGATGGACGAGGGCGAGGGCCGGCCGAGCCGGTGGAATCACGCTGCGCGCCTTACGAGTGTTGGATTGGTATTCAGCAAGAGACTAACGCAGATGCGATTGAAGGGGGAAAGATAACGAGTTCACGAACCAGGGGCGGTTCACGAACCGCTCCTACGGTAATTCATTATGTTTGTCACAGAGCGTCAGGCCCACAGGGTGCTCCCCTTCCATTCACCTGCACTGCACCCACTGCGTTATGTGCAGTGCGGTGCAAGTGACACTTCAGGGATGCTTCGCGACCGCAAAGACGTTGACTCCGCGGCTGGAGTGGTATGGATTACATTGGAAATGCATTGAGAGGTCTTGACAGGGGAAAACAAGGAGGGGTAAAATAAAAAACGAACGTTCGTTCATTTATTAGGAGAAGTACATGGAAGAAACCTCCCTTTCGAAAGGCGAGCGGACCCGGCAGGCAGTGATCGAAGCGGCTTATGAACTGTTCCTCGAGCAGGGTTACGCGGCCACATCGATGCGGCAGATCGCCGAACGGGCCGGGCTGGCATTGGGCGGAATTTACAACCACTTCGCCGGCAAAGAAGCCATATTTTCGGAGCTCATCCTGGACCGGCATCCTTACAAGCAGATCCTGCCGGTGCTGGTGAGCACCCCGGCGGACGACGTGGAGAGCTTCGTCCGCACGGCCGCCCACACCATGGTCAGCGAACTGGACAGGCGGCCGGACTTCATCAAGCTGATGTTCATCGAGATGGTGGAGTTTAACGGGCGAAATATGACGCATATGCTCGACCAAATCCTGCCACAGGTCTTGCCGTTGATCAAGAAGTTCAACAAGAATAAAAAAATCCTCCGAAAAATGTCGCCTTTTATATTTTTCAGGGTATTCCTGGGTCTAGTCTTTTCTTATTACATGACCGAGCTACTGCTCAAAAATACGCCGGTGACATTGATCAAAGGGAATGCTCTCGACGATTTCATTGAGATTTTCCTGCACGGTGTGATGCTGCCACAGGAGTGAACCATGAACAGCCGACTATTTTCCATCATCCGGAAAGAATTCATCCAGATCCTGCGGGACAAGCGCACACTGGTGATCATCCTGATCATCCCGATCGTGCAACTATTCCTGCTGGGGTATTCCGCCACCAGCGACGTGCAAAACGTGCCGCTGGCGGTGTTCGACCAGTGCCGCTGCAGCGAAAGCCGGTCCCTGCTGGAGGCGTACCGGGCGGCCAATTATTTCAAGCTGGCCTACGATACCGGCTCGGAAGATGAGATCCGCGGCCTGATCGAACAGGGGAAAGCCCGGGCAGGCATCATCATCCCGCCGGATTACAACGTCCGGTTAGCGGAGGGAGATGCCACGGTGGCTTTCATCCTGGACGGGTCGGATGCGACCGCGGGTTCCTCAGCTTATTCCGCGGCCACCATGGTTGGACAGGCGCAGGCGACCCGGCTGATGCTCCAAAAGCTGGAACGGAGCGGGCTCAACACCGAGTCCCTCCAGCCGCCGCTGCAGGTGAGCACGAACGTCTGGTACAACCCCGACCTGGTCAGCTCCTATTTTATGATCCCGGGAGTGATCGGGATGATCCTGTACGCGATCACATCCATCCTGACGGCGACGGCGGTGGTGCGGGAACGGGAGCGCGGCACGATCGAGCAGTTGATCGTCACGCCGATCCGGCCGTGGGAACTGGTGGTCGGGAAGATCCTGCCGTACGTCATCCTGGCGTTCATCGATACGCTGGAGGTGCTGGCGATCGGGCACTGGTGGTTTGGGGTGCCGGTGCGGGGTGACCTGAGCCTGATCCTGGCCTGCTCGGGGCTGCTGCTCCTGTCGGGGCTGGGGATCGGTCTGTTCGCCTCCACCATTGCCAACACTCAACAGGAAGCCATGCTGACAGTCTGGCTGACCATCCTGCCGAGTATCTTCCTCTCGGGATTTTTCTTCCCGCTGGAGGCCATGCCAAAAGTGCTGCAGTGGGTGTCGTATGCGGTGCCGCTGCGGTATTACCTGGTCATCATCCGGGCCTTGCTGATCAAGGGGGTCGGTCCGGGCGCGATCTGGTTCGAGATCCTGGCGCTGGGGGTGTTCGGGGTGATCATTATGACGGCAGCCTCGGTCAGGTTCAGGAAGAGGTTGGATTAAAAGAAGGATTATCCACGAATAACACGAAGTAACACCAATGAAGAGCCAGAAAAAAAGAAAGATTTACCACTAAGAACACGAAGGAACACTAAGGAAGTACACACAAAGAAGATATTTGAAAAAGACAGAACACTTAAATTAAAGAGTGAATTTCCCCTATCGGGAAAGGAAAAGAGAAGGAGATCCAGATGAAAACAAGACGTGCACCAGTTGTAGTTATTGTGATCGTTTTATTGGCCATTTTGGTCGGCGGGTATTTCGGCCTGCAGGCCTTGTTAAAAAAGAATGTGACCGCCCTGACGGCCTCCGGAAGTATCGAGACGGTGGAAGTGAGCGTGTCGCCTGAGATAGGCGGCAAGGTGACTGACATACCGGTCGATGAAGGGGACGAAGTCAAAACCGGGGAAGTCCTCTTCCAACTGGATCCGGCTTTGCTGCAGGCTCAACGGGCGGTCGCGGCGGCGGGGCTGGAGGCAGCCCAGGCCGCGGTCACCTCCGCGAACGCAGCCCTGGCGAATGCCCAATCCCAGTACGACCTGGCGGTGAATACGGCCCGGACGGAGGCGGCCGGCGCACGGACTTCGAGCTGGCAGGCGACTCCGCCGGCGGGGTACACGCTGCCGGGCTGGTTCTTCAACCAGACCGAAGCGATCCGCGCGGCACAGGCAGAATTGAACACCGCCAAATCAGACAGGGATGCGGCTCAAACGAAGCTGGACACACTTGAAAATGACTCGGCCTCGGCAAGCTATCGGGCAGCCGAAACGCGGTTGAACAATGCCCGGGCAGCCTTCCAGGTGGCGGACGCAGTATTGACCAAGGCTAATGGCGCCAAGGACAACAACGATCTACAGTTAGCGGCCCAAAAGAGCTACGACTCGGCCAAAACCGAATTGGATAATGCTCAAAGCGATTATGACGACCTGAAAGACCAGGACGCGGCCAAAAATATCCTGACGGCACGGGCCGAGCTGACGGCGGCGCAAGAACGGTACGAGACGGCCCAGGACAGCCTGCTGGCGCTGCAGTATGGGGACCAATCCCCCAAACTGGCAGCCGCACACGCCAGTCTGCAGCAGGCCCAGGCCGCAACAGACCAGGCGGCCAAGGCGGTCCCACAGGCGCAGGCCAACCTGGCGTTGATCGATACGCAGATCGCCAAGCTGACCGTCAAGGCGCCTTCGGACGGGATGATCCTGACCCGCAGCATCCAGCCAGGAGAGGTGATCCCGGCCGGCGCACCGGCGTTCAGCCTGGGACGGCTGGACCAACTGACCATTACCGTCTATATCCCGGAGGACCGGTATGGGGAGGTCAAGCTGGGCCAGAAGGCCGATATGACGGTGGATCCCTTCCCGGGAGAGACCTTTACGGCCACGGTCATCCACATTGCGGACCAGGCCGAGTTCACCCCGAAGAACGTGCAAACGGTATCAGGACGCAAGTCAACGGTGTTCGCGATCAAGTTGCAGGTCGAGGACCCGAATGGGAAGTTGAAGCCCGGGATGCCGGCGGATGTTCTTTTTAAATAATGTCTAATGTCAAAGGTCGAAGGTCAAAAGTCATTAGAAGGCATCGAATTATTGATGGAGGAAAGCAATGACTGGGATTGCCCGGTTCGAAGAGATACAGGCATGGCAATCAGCGCGGGAACTTACTAATTCAATTTACGCGCTGACAAAGCTCACTGGATTCAATCGCGATTTCGCCTTGCGAGATCAGATCCGACGCGCAGCCGTCTCTGTGATGAGTAACATCGCCGAAGGCTTTGAAAGCCGTACTGATGTACAGTTTATTAGTTATCTTGGCATAGCAAGAGCTTCGGCTGGAGAAACTAGAGCACAACTTTATATAGCCCTCGACCAAAGCTATATTAATGAAGAACAATTCAAGGAAGCTTATAGTCTGGCCGAAAAATGTGGTCGCCAAGTAGCGAAGTTCATTGCTTATTTGGAAGTGAATCCACGGAAAAGGCGTATCTCCGAGGAAGGGGAGGTTTATGAGGCCTAACCGACTTTTGACGTTTGACGTTCGACGAACTCTTCCCTGGCTTTTTCTGGCGCTCGGGTTTGTTCAGGCGGCACACAGTATTGAGGAGGTAGCAACGGGGCTGTGGAAGTGGATGCCGGTGGTGTCGGGAGAGATCCATGCCAGGTTGGGATTCTTCCCCGTAGTGGGCTGGTCGGCGCTGGGTTTTACGCTGGGTAATATGATCATCATTGCGGTAATCCTGGGGTTCAGCCCATTCCCCTTCATCAACCATACGTGGGCATGGAGGATCGTCAATATCGCAGCCATCGTCGAGACGGTGAACGGGGTGGGGCACACCAGCGCAGCCCTCATTAGAGGCGAGTATTTTTCGGGCTGCATCAGTGGGGCAGTATTGATCCTGGTGGGAACATTGATCTGGGGCCGCAGATGGATTTTCAAGGAGGTGAGACGATGATACCCGAGACATTTTGGACCCGGATCAAGCCCGTCCAAACCATTCATAAACGCCTGTATGAGAGTGGAAAGGGCTGGATCATTGGAAAACTGATCCTGCTCCTGACGCACACCGGTCGAAAAACAGGCAATCGCTACGTTACCCCGCTGCAATATGAGAAGATCGAGGGGGCCTATGTGGTAGCGGCGGGACGCGGTCCGAAAGCAGACTGGTTTCGCAACGTCCAGGCGGATCCGCGCGTGAATGTGCAGGTCGGGCGGATAGAGTTCGACTGCGTGGCCGAACCGGTCACCGATCCGGAAAAGGCGGCCAATTTCCTGGAATACCGGCTGAAGCATCACCCACTCATGATCGGGTTGATGATGAAATTTGCCCACGGGCTGCCCATGCGGCCAAAGCGAGCGCAATTGGTGGAGCTGGGCGGCTCCACCCCGATGGTGATCCTGAAGCCGGCAAGCGAGACTAAATGAACAAAAGAGTGATTTTCTGGCTCCGCTGCAGCTACTGGGCCGGGGCGATAGTGGACCTGATCGCCGGGCTGATGATGCTATTCCCGGCTCTATCCATCGTCAGCAAACCCGCGACCAGCTTCTCCCCCACCCCGGCCTACCGGTATGCCATTGGCATGGGTGCGCCGCTGATGCTGGCATGGACAATCCTGCTTCTATGGGCAGATCGCAAACCTCTCGAGCGCAGAGGGCATCCTGCCGATCACGATGCTGGTGGTCCTGGGAGAGGTGATCAATGAGATCGTCGCAGCCAGAACCGGCTATATTACCGCCGCGGCGCTGATCCCCACCTGGATCATTCAGGCACTGCTGACGATCCTGTTCGGGTTCAGCTATTTGCTTCAAGAAGCAAGCATGGCGGGTAGGAAAAAGGAGAGGGTCAGACTATGACGGCTCTAATTGAAGCGACTGACCTGCGGAAAACCTTTGGAGAAACCATCGCCGTGGAGGACCTGTCTGTGCGGGTCGAAGAAGGGGAGATCTACGGGTTGGTGGGATCGGACGGGGCCGGGAAAACCACCTCGATCCGCCTGCTGGTGGGGGCGCTCAAGTCCGACAGCGGCGAGGCAGCCATCTGCGGACATTCCATCAAGACCGAAACCGAACCGGCGCGGGCTCAACTGGGATATCTTTCGCAGCGGTTCTCCCTGTATGAAGACCTGACCGTCCTTGAAAACATCCGCTTCTTTGCCGAACTGCGCGGGCTTAGCCGGCAGGAGTGGCTGCCGAGGTGCATGGATATCCTGGAATTCGTCGGGCTGGCCTCGTTCAAGGAGCGGCGGGCGGGACAGCTCTCCGGCGGGATGAAGCAGAAATTGGGGCTGGCCTCGGCGATGGTGACGCGACCGCGCGGTGCTGCTTTTGGACGAACCGACCACGGGGGTTGACCCGGTGACGCGGCAGGATTTTTGGCAGTTGCTGATCCGGTTGGTTTCCAACCCCCTACCCGGTGAAAACGAACGGGGATGGCAGGCGTTTCCGTTTTACTGACTACGCCCTACATGGATGAAGCCTCCAGGTGCCAACGGGTGGGATTCATGCGCTCCGGCAAGCTGATCGCCGAAGGATCCCCGGCGATGCTGCGAGCGGGCTTGAATGGGAGGATCATCGAGGTGCGGGGCGAATCGCCGATCAGCCTGCGGCCGTTGGTGGAAGCACTCAGCGGGGTGGAGGATGTCCGAACTTTTGGCGATAAGCTGCACGTACGGGTGGAAACCGGCAAGGCCAGAACTGTGATGGCGGCGCTTGAGAAGGCATTGTCTCACCGCAAAGAAGGACACCTGGAGGCACGGGTAGTTTCTCCGACGCTGGAAGATGTATTCATCTGCGTACACAGGAGTTGTCAGATGAGAATCCATCCTGGATCTCCCCGAAAAACATGGCCGGGCACTCCAAACCCTCCTGAAACTCATTCCGCCGAAAGAATTCCCGTGGGTTCTGACCGGGTCTGGCCGGATTGCGCTTACAGGGTGTGGACCTGGATGTCCATGACCTGGACATCCAGACGGATGAAGGCCATATCCGGATGATCGAAGAACGGCTGGCCGGATACTTCAAAATACCCTGTACATACCTGGGAAACCAAAAGTATGAAATTACTGGACGGCAAGGCGGAGATCGGCGGCATAGAGGTGGAGTTGTTGGCAGAGGTCGGCCATTTACTTCCGGACGGCACCTGGACAGTTTTGGCCGACTTTTCCCAAAAGCTCTGGCTGGAATGGCACGGTCAAAGCGTGGCGGTTTTCCCACTGGAGCTCGAAGAAAAGGCTTACGAATCCACCGGTCGGCCTGAGAAAGCCGCCGTGATCCGCGAGCAGGATCCGAAATGCCGAAGGAAAACCAAGGAGGCAGGATGCCTGAACCGGTCGTCATTACCAATAACCTGACCCGCCGGTTCGGGGACTTTGTGGCGGTGGACCATGTTTCCTTTACGGTCGATGCGGGCGAGATCGTGGGCTACCTGGGGCCGAATGGGTCCGGCAAGACCACCACCATCCGGATGCTGCTGGGGCTGCTGCAGCCGACCGAAGGGCACGCCAGCGTGCTGGGATACGACGCCTTCCGGCAATCGGAAGAGGTGCGGATGCGGGCCGGTTACATGTCCCAAAAATTCGCCCTCTACGATGACCTGACCGTGGGAGAAAACCTGACCTTTTACGGCGGCGTGTATGGAATCCGGGATAAGCAGCAGATCCGCTCGACCATGGAGCTGGTGGGATTGAGCGGCCATGCAGGTGAACTGGCCAGGTCCCTTTCGGCCGGCTGGCGACAGCGGCTGGCACTGGCGATCGCACTGGTCCACCAGCCAAAACTGCTCTTCCTGGATGAACCCACCTCGGGAGTGGACCCGGCCGCCCGGCGGGTGTTCTGGGACTTGATCTATGAACTGGCCGGAAAAGGTACGACGGTGCTGGTGACAACCCACTATATGGATGAAGCCGAATATTGCGGGCGGGTGGGGATCATGCGGGAGGGCAAGCTGATGCAGATGGATACTCCGGCACGGCTGAAGGAAACCGTCGTGCCCGGAGACGTGTGGGAAGTCTCAGCCGAGCCGCTGCAGGAGGGCTTGAATGCTTGCGAACGCTGCGAAGGCATCCTGAGGGTGGGACTGGCAGGCGACCATTTGCGGCTGATCACCCGGCGGGGCTTGAGGGAAAATGAATTGCGATCCAGGTTGAGGTCGGCCGGCTTGATCCTCCATTCGCTCGAGCGGGGGGAACCGACGTTGGAGGATGTATTTCTTTCGTTGGCGAAAGGGTAAAAATCATTCCAAAGTCTGGAGACTTTGGAGTCCGCAAGATAAGAAAACCCGAGTTTGGGCTATAATCCGGCTATGCGGCCGGATCTGCATAAATCGATCGAAAAGGAACTGGAAAATGCGGAGCGAGCCCGCTCGAATGAGAACGAGGGCATGGCCCGGGTCTGTGCCCGCCGGGCAGCCGGCTGGGCGGCCGAGGAATATTTGAAACACGGCAGGGAGTCCAACTCCGCAAAGGCAGCGCCTACGATGCGTTAAAATTGCTGGTATCTTATCCAGGGCTGCCGGAAGAATTACATAAGGCGGCGGAGCACCTGACCACAAAGGTCAGCCAGGAATTTACCTTACCGGAAGATGTTGATTTGATCGCGGATGCGCGAAATATAATTGGAGGATTGGGATGAGCAATGCCGAAGTCATTACCCTGTATGGCAACACCTGGTGCGGAGGCTCCCGCCGGGCGCGGTTATTATTCGACCGGAAAAACATTCCTTATGTCTTTATAGATATTGATAAAGATGAAGAGGCGGCGAAATACGTGGAAAGCGTGAATCATGGCTTCCGCAGCGTGCCGACCATCGTGTGGGCAGACGGCTCCATGCTGGTGGAACCGTCCGAAGAGGATCTGGCTGAAAAACTGGGGATCAAATTAAGATAAACGGGGTAATGAATTCCACCCGGCCGATCACACTTGGCACAAAATAAAAATGGTCAAAAAAGCCTGAAGGTCGAACTCCAGGCTTTATGATTTGATTCGAGCCCCTAGGCCATGCGCTTTTTGGAGACAAACTCCACCAACGCCCGGACGATGAAGCCCAGGAAGACGGCCACGGAGACTACGGCCGCGGCCAGCAAGGCATACAGGTGCCAATTGGCCATCTTGTCCACGAAGGTCGGCCGGTAACCAGATTGGATCTGCCTTCCCAACCCATGCACAAATTCTTTTCGCGGCGCGACCGGTTTCAGTGCACCGGACAAGCGGTTCTCCAGAGATGCAATTTTGTCCATCGAGGCCTCTGAAAACCGTTTTCCAATTTCCATAACACACTCCTATAAGAAAAATCGCAGGCTTCTTAAGCCAGAACCAGACTAGCTTTAACGGGTACATATCAGGCTACTCGTCTATTCAGATTCAACCCCTTCGAGGTCATCTCGTAACGCTAAAAGGGTGCGATGATATAGGCTTTTTACCGCGCCTTCGCTGCGACCCATGATCTGGCCAATCTCGGCATTCGACATTTGCTCTACAAATTTGAGGATCAGCAAATGCTGGCGTTCGGCCGGTAAAGTACGGATCAGTTTGAGGAGGGCATCCTTATCCTGGCCTTGCATCAGGGCCATTTCAGGAGGCTCGCCCTTGTAGTGAAGGGTGGGGGCGTCATCCAGGGGAATTTCCTGGTGGCGGCTGCGGTCACGATGCCAGTTGGCAATAAGGTTATGCGCAATCCGGTAGAGCCAGGCAGAAAACGGCACGCCCCGGTCGGTATAATGCTGGATGTGGTGCAAAGCCCGGTAAAACACACGTGCGGTCAGGTCTTCCGCATCATGGACGTTGCCCGTCCGGTAATAGACGTAGTTAAAAATCCGTTCTACGTAACGGGCATACAGGGCCCCAAAGGCATCCTGGTCCCCCTGCGAAGCAAGAGCCAGGATCTCACGATCATCCATTTGCAGCACATTGCTTGGCAGTATGTTGCTCTCGACCACTAGTTTCACCTTACCGGCGGGAAAGCGCGACGCCGGATTTGAGAGGTTGATGCGCCGAGTATATCATGTTTGGTTATGGTATAATCTTTGACCCAGGGGACCTTCCCTGCCTATGGGGATGACAGGCTTCGACGGGAGAGGCTGGTCCCGGAATGCGAGCCGAGAGGCGCCGAACTCGTAAACTCAGCGCAAACAATCAAGTGCCAACCGCACTTCCTATGCCGCTATGCCCCTCGCTGCGTAAGCAGTAGAGAGTAAACGGCCCGCCTCTGACGAGGCGGCGTCCACCTGTCCCGTGCTCCACCCGGTGATGGGACTGGGCGTCAAAAAGGTGGAGTGCCGCGCCTGACGCCGCTATCTGCGCGAAAGATGGGCTTTCGGGCCCGAGCGGCTGGCTGCAGGTCACAGTTGACGGCCGGGTGACCTGCGGCGACAAGCTCAACCGCCTACGCTCGTAGATTTCCGAGGGTCGATTTTTCGGACGCGGGTTCGATTCCCGCCATCTCCACAACAATGCGCACCTCGAATGAGGTGCGCATTTTGTTTTCGGACGGGGTCCCCATTAGGGGATAATATTCGAATTCCCGCCATCTCCACTAAAAATGCGTATCTCTTTCGAGGTACGCATTTTTAGTCGGGCGCAGGTCCCAACAAGGGGATGATATTCGATTCCCGCCATCTCCACTCACAAATGTGCGCTCATCTTTGAGCGCACATTTTGTTTTCGGACGGGGTCCCCAAAATTTACAAAGGTAGGTTTTAAGATGAACCTATGATAGATGCGTCAAATAGTGTCGCCGAACCCACACCTCACTTATGGAGGTGCGTTATTAATACCAGAAAACTGGTTACTGAGTGACACGCCATTGTTGAAAGCCAAAGCTGTAGGGAAGCCGGTGAAGTCCCCACTAGGTATGAGAGACAGCCTTCTGCGCCAGATCACGGCGCTAGAATTTCTTTTGAATCTCGATTCTCCCAGTAATTTAAATTTTCTAACACTATTGGGAGACTTATAAGCCATTAGCACCCAAACACATATACATATAGCAAAACTCGAAAATGTTATCCCGATAATATTGGACCAGGCATCTCCCCACCCCAAAGTGACTCCATAAAAATCGTTGCCCGGAAGATAACCAAGAAGTTTTTGAGAATAGTTATTAACTATATCAAACGTCGAACCCAAACAGAAAAAAGTGTATAGAAAACCAGCCCCAATACCATTCCTCACCTTTTTTCCTTTCAGAAAAACAAAACCGATGATCAACATGAGAATATCTTTGATATATGGGGACAGTCCCGGTATGGGTGCTCGCCAATCAATGACGGGCTTGGATCCCACATATGCAGTGGTGAAATCGCCTTCCCAGAATTTTGGAATCAATTGATATGCTGTCGGTTTAGATCCGATCAGAAAAACACCGATGAGGTGGCTCAATTCATGGAATAGCGGAAGCGTAACAAACCATACGACCACTAAAATCACCATATTGATTATGACAATTTTATGCGGCCAGTTGTTGTGCAAATAAAAAACGATTAAAGGGTTTACGACGAATACCAATATTTCGATTAATGCAAATCTTGTCCGCACATCTGGTTCGACAATAAACAATATGAGTGTTTGTACCGCCGTAATAAAAATAAGAATCCCCAGTATTCCAAGCCGACCATTGGGATGTACTGTTTTTTGTCCCATCGAACAAATCTCCTCATGTTTTGTTGTTCTGAATAATGCCATCAGTCACCCGCGCTATCATCTTCCTTAAGTGCGGTAAACGCCCAATGGATTGACTCAGAGATGGCGGCGGGAGGTGCGAGACACCTTCTCAATTATGCCCTATTTCTGGCAAATCGCGCCTGCGTATGGGCTGCAGAGCCGCTGCCTGTCCTGGTACACTCCCAAGGATCAGGTTTGAGACGGTATTGGGCGAGTAGAGACGTTATGGAGTTCTCACAACCTATCCCCTACCCCCTTCCCGAAATAGGCTTCATTCTCCAGAATAGATGGAGACGGGAAGAGGAAAATACGCTGAAATGAGTGCCAACGGCACAGAACGCCGTTGGCACTCATTTCAGCGGGAACTGCATGACTTCAGGTGTGCACCACGGAGAAGTCGGAATAAAGAGGAACTCGCGGAATTTAACGGTGTTGGCGCGATTATCTGCGATTGCTTCAGGACACAAGGAGGTGGTGGTAAAGAGGTCGATTTCTCGATCTTCATTTGGTTTTAACGATGGTTTGTTAGACGTTTAAAAAGGAACATGAACCGTTTACCAATTGGTCCGAGGGATGCAATCCATCCCCGGTCCATCCAGAAGGAGGGAGTGATGTTTCCAGGATCTGAAATACATTCGAAGCTGCGAACGATCACGTTGGAGGAGCACTATGTCACACCGGAATACCTGGAGGGCCCGGGGCACGGAATGATGCGCCAACCCCAAATGGCCCGGGTGGTGGAACAGCTATTAGATATCGGCGGCCGGCAAATCGCGGAGATGGACGCAGCCGGGATGGATATACAGGTGCTGTCGCTAAACTCCCCGGGAGTTGAGCAGCTTGAAACAACCGAGGCGGCCGGCTTTGCTCAAAAATGTAACGACACCCTGGCAGAAGCCATCCGGAAATTTCCCTCCCGGCTGTCTGGATTGGCAGCATTGCCAACCGCCCTCCCCGATACCGCCGCGGATGAACTGGAGCGGGCCGTGAAGGATCTCGGCTTCAAGGGCGCGGTCATCAACGGCCACACGCATGGGCGGTATTTGGACGATCCCTTCTTCTGGCCCCTGCTGGAGCGGGCGGAAACGCTCCAGGTCCCGATCTATCTCCATCCGGCTCCGCCGCCGCAAGCGGTGATCCAGGCAAGTTACAGCGGCAATTTCTCCGCAGAGGTCACATACGCACTATCGACTTCCTTGTGGGGTTGGCACATCGAAACGGCCACGCATATCCTTCGGATTATTCTCAGCGGTGCCTTCGACCGCTTCCCACGCCTCCAATTCATCATCGGCCATATGGGCGAGGGACTGCCTTTTTTCCTGCCCAGGTTCGATCTTCGGCTTTCACCGCAGGTGACCGGGCTGAAGCGGCCGATCAGCGCCTACCTACGCGAGAATCTTTCCTATACTTTCGGTGGGTTTAACTTTACCGCCACCTTTCTCGACCTGCTGCTGCAGGTGGGCGCGGGAACGGATCCTGTTCTCGGCCGATTATCCGTATGGATCCATGGCAAAAGCGGTCGAATTTTTAGAAGGGCTGCCTGTCAGCGAGGCAGACAGGCAGCGGATCGCCCACGGGAATGCGGAGAAGCTTTTGAAGATATAAAAAAATAGAAAATAACAACCGCGGCGCAGAACGTCGCGGTTGTTATTTTCTGCAGAGCTTCACGACTATTGATGACAGCAAAGCAGTGGTCTACTCGACCAATTAGCTTTGCAAGATTTTATCGATCTCCTTCAATTCGGCTTCGGAGAAGGCGAGGTTGTTCAATGCACCCAGGTTGTCTTCCAACTGGGCTACGCTGCTGGCGCCGATGAGGGCAGAGGTGACCTGGGGCTGGCGCAGGACCCAGGCGAGGGCCATCTGGGAGAGCTTCTGGCCGCGGCGTTTGGCCACTTCATTCAGCTTTTTTACCTTAGGCAGGTTGGTTTGGACGTCATCGGGCGTCAGCCAGACCCGCTCGGTCTTGGTGGCGCGGGCACCCTCGGGGATGCCTTGCAGGTAGCGGTCGGTCAACTGTCCCTGCGCCAAAGGCGAAAAGACGATGGCTCCGACGCCTTCCTCTTCCAAAACCTTCAAGAGGCCAGCCTCCACCCACCGGTCGAGCAGGCTGTAACGAGGCTGGTGGATGAGCAAATGGGTGCCCATGGATTTCAGCATCTGGGCGGCCTGGCGGGTCATTTCAGGGGAATAGTTCGATATACCGACGTAAAGCGCCCGCCCGCTGCGGACGATCTGATCCAGTGCTCCCATTGTCTCTTCCAGGGGGGTTTCCTTATCAGGACGGTGGGAATAGAAAATATCCACGTAATCGAGACCCATCCGCTGGAGGGATTGGTCCAGGCTGGCGATCAGGTATTTGCGGGAGCCCCACTCGCCGTAAGGGCCGGGCCACATATCGTAGCCGGCCTTGGTGGAGATGATCAGCTCATCCCGGTAGGGCTTGAAATCCTGCCGCATCAGTTCGCCCAGGGTGGTCTCGGCTGAACCGGGCATGGGTCCGTAGTTGTTGGCCAGGTCGAAATGGGTGATGCCGTGGTCGAAGGCGCTGCGGGCCATCCGGCGGGCATTCTCGAAGGTGTCCAGGCTGCCAAAGTTGTACCACCAGCCCAGTGAAATACGGGGCAGTTTGAGTCCGCTGCGACCGACGCGGGCGTAAGGCATGGACTCGTAGCGGGTTTCAGAAGCACAGTAAGGCATGAATAACCTCCTAAATAATTTACGATTTTTGATTTACGATTTACGATTGTTGATTGTCGATTGTTGATTACAAAAGATTGGGCTGGTCGGGGTTCGGCGGTGTGGTCTGCCAGCCGTAGATCTTCAGGTCGACCCGGCCACGGTCATCGAATTCAATGCCTTCCTCTTCCAACAACTCACGCTGGTGCTCCGCACCGGGACGAGGGCCGATCTCGCCCTTGGAGTTAATGACCCGCTGCCAGGGCACATCCTCCGGGCAAGCAGCCATGGCTCCGCCCACCCAACGAGGAGCGAAGGCGGTGAATGCCTTTGGGTCCATTCCCTCAGGCATGGGAAGCAGGCGGGCTACCTGGCCATAGGTGGTCACCCGGCCGGCGGGCACCTTACGGACGATATCCCAGACCTGGTTATTGAAAATGATCGGATCGTGAGGGGAAGTAAATGCGGGCATACCAACCTCCTGATTGCATAAAGGAGAATAATGAATCGATTATGCGTTATTTATTGGCCAACGTCCATAGTCAATTAGGCGTGGAGCGGATCATCCCCATTTCCAATCCTTCATAGCCTCCATGGCCGCGTAAGAGGTGAGATCGAGCTGGAGGGGTGTGATGGAGACGTAACCGGCCTTGATGGCGCCATAATCGGTCCCATCGGCGGGGATGCCGGTGGGGAATTCGCCGCCGATCCAGTAATAAGGACGGCCGCGCGGGTCCACGCGGGAATTGAGGGCATCCCGATAGACCCGCAGCCCCTGGCGGGTGATCTGGAAACCCTTGATCTGATCCATTTTCAAATAGGGTACGTTCACGTTCAGAAAAACGCCTTCGGGCAATCCATCCGCCAATACCCGGGCAGCAACCAGGCGGGCTACCTGGGCGGCCGTGCCGTATTCCAACACGCCCTGGAAACCATCCGGCGCATTGAGGGACACGGCCATGCCTTTCACGCCTCCAATGACGGCCTCCATGGCGGCAGTGACCGTGCCGGAGTAGGTCACATCGTGACCGATGTTCTCATGAGGATTGATCCCCGAGACGACCAGGTCGATCTTCTCTTTGACCATGCCCAGGAGAGCCAATGCGACCGCATCGGAAGGGGCGCCATCGGTGGCCAAGGCCGTGGAACCATCCGCCAGGGCCACTTGCAACGCCCTCAGCGGGCGCTCCATCGTTTTGACATGCCCGGAAGCCGACCAGTTGCGGTCGGGAGCAAAGACGGTGACCTGGCCGAGCTTGCGCATCTCCTGCGCCAGCGCAAGCAGGCCCGGCGCCTGGACTCCATCATCATTTGTGACCAAAATATGCATCTTTTGCCTCAGTTTCCCCTTGAATTGTATCTGTTCATAATAAACTTGCGAAGGTTTTATAACCTTCGCAACAGGACTTTCATAAAGTTGCTGGCTTTGTGAAAGCCTCAGCCTGCCTCCCGCCGCAAGCGGCGGAAAAAAGAGATTTTGGGGTGTGGTTGGTCGGCTGCGCCGACCAACCACACCCCAAAATCCATTCTGTCAAATTACTTGCTGAAATGGGTACAACCTTCACAAGGAGAATTTTTGAGTAAATCTGAATTACTTAGAGAGAGTTAGTCGCGTAAAGCTTTCGATGGACTTCGCTAAGGACCCGCACCTGATCGGCGGCGTGATAGGAGGAACGCACCAGCGGAGCCGAACTCGACCCACCTGAAACCGATCTCGCGCCCGTACTCCTTCAATTCCTTGAACTCTTCCAATGTGTAATAGCGGGCGATCGGCAGGTGCTGCTTGGAGGGCTGCAGGTACTGGCCCACAGTCAAAATGTCCACGCCCCAACTGCGCTGATCCCGCATGACCGCTTTGACTTCATCGATCTCCTCGCCCAGGCCAACCATGATGCCGGATTTGGTCAAGACCTCCGGATCGAGTTTTTTGGCGCTGGAGAGGATGGCCGCGCTCCACTCGTAGTGGTCCTGGGGCTGGACCTGTTTGAACAACCGCGGCACGGTCTCGACGTTATGATTGAGGATCTCCGGGCGGGCATCCATGACAATCTTCAACGCTTCCAGAGAACCTTTGAAATCGGGGATGAGCACCTCGACCGAGCAACCCGGCAGGAGCTGGCGGATGCGGCGGATAACCATGGCAAAGATGGGCGCGCCGCCGTCCTTGCGGTCATCCCGGTTGACCGAAGTGATGACAGCATGCTTCAGATTCATGGATTTTACTGCCTGGGCGACCCGTTCCGGCTCCAGCCAATCCACCAGGCCGGGGCGGCCGTGCTTGATATCGCAAAAGCCGCAGGTGCGGGTGCACACATCCCCCAACATGAGGAAGGTGGCCGTGCCGCTACCCCAGCATTCGCCCATGTTCGGGCACATGGCCTCTTCGCAAACGGTATGCAAGGCCTTTGAACGCATGAGAGTCTGCAGGTGCTCATAAGTTTCGCCGGAGGGGGCGCGGACCTTGATCCAGTCCGGCCGGCGCTGAGGGGTTGTAGTAATTGTGTGGGGATCGATTCGATCGCGGGTAGGTGTGACTGCCATAAATTCCTATATTTATGGATAATTTATATCTAATTATTCTTATAAATTATAACATGTACAGAATAGTATATCAAATTATGATGAAAGCCAATTAAGAATGGATCAGAGCGCGTAACGTTTTTCATTTTCTATTTATAAATTTCACTCCAGGAAGTCCTTTAAAATGCTCATCTTGAGTCCATAGGATGGCCTCATTGGCCTGGGCCGTGGCAAAAATAATACTATCAGCCATGGGTATTTTATTTTTGATTGAAACTTGAGCGGCCGCAAGAGCAATTTCCCTATTTAAATCTATAAATTTCCCAAATGACATCAACCCAGCGATGTATAACGCTTGATCTTCGCCAGCCCGTGCCAGAGTAATTTTAAACACTTCATATAAACAGATTGTTGGGATCAGAAGATTTTCTTCATCCTTTATAACCGGTCGATAGGAGGCAGCTCGAGGGCCATCTGAAAAGTATTCGAGCCATCCAGACGAGTCAACGACATTCATAGCCGTTCCTCATCTTCATCCTCACGGTAGCCATCAGTGTTCATCCCTTTGAGTATTCCGCGAGCCTTTTCAATCGAAGGGACAATCACCACATGCAATGTTTTATTGAAAGGGATAAAAGCGATTCTTTGTCCAGGCTTTAGACCAAATTGTTTTCGAACTTCTCGCGGAATTACCACTTGATATTTGGAAGAAATTTTTGCCGTATACATGCTTTACAACTCCATATCGATCAAATTAGGTAAGGCAATTATACCTTTTTTTTTAGAATGGCAATATATCAGAAGTCATTCTTTAAGATGAGAATGATTGACGTTTTGATGAGATGTGCATACAATACCTGCACAATTAAATAAGGATTTGGGTGCCCGTCCCCCGGATGGGAGGCTCAATGGCGAAGCCGGTGAAAGTCCGGCGCTGTCCCGCAACTGTGAGGTTAGTCTAATAGACATATAGTCATTAGACTTATAGTCAAAGGGCATATCTGATAGTCAGAAGACTATCAGACTAATGTCTAAAGACTATACGACTAACCAAGTCAGGCCGCCCGCCCAAATCTGTTTCACCATACTCTCGTGGAAAGGAGGTGGGAACGGCCCGTTGGATTGCCTCTCCCCCTCCCCTGTCATTGGACAGGGGATTTTGATTGGTGTAATAACGATTGACCCGACAGGGCGCTTCCCTCCGCTACACTTTGGGATGCTCCGCGAACGCAAAATCGTTACTACAGATTTGATGAGGAGACCTGTTATGTTTCGCAAATTATTCCTTGCAGTTTTGACGATCATGTTGTTTACATCGGCTTGCGCCTCTAACCCTACAAATGAAACCATGCGCATCCTCAATATGAAAGGACCCGCCAAACGGATCATCTCCCTGGCTCCCTCGAATACGGAGATCTTATTTGCGGTAGGCGCGGGAGACCAGGTGGTCGGCCGGGATATGTTCTCGGATTATCCGGATACAGCCAAATCCGTCCAGGATATCGGCGGTTCGAACGGGAAATACAACACGGAAGCCATCGTGGCTTTAAAGCCGGACCTGGTGCTGGCGGGAGAGATCAATCCGCCCGAACTGGTGGCTTCGATGCAGCAGTTGGGTCTCCCGGTCTTTCCTCTCAATAATCCCGCCACGCTGGAGGATATGTATTCCAACGTTACTCTGGTGGGGGGGTTGACGGGCCACACCAAGCAGGCCAACAAGCTGGTGGATTCGCTCAAGACCCGGGTGGCAGCGGTGGACGCCAAAGTAGGCAAGCTCGATTCCCGCATAAGTGTCTATTATGAGCTGGACGCGACCGACCCGACCAAACCCTATACGGCCGGTCCGGGAACGTTCGTTTCCCTACTGATTAGCAGGGCCGGCGGAACCAACATCGGTGACAGCATGACCAGCCAATGGGCCCAGATCAGCCTGGAACAGGTGGTGGCAGCCAACCCGGCCGTGATCATTTTGGGCGATTCGGCCTACGGGGTGACTCGCCGATTCGGTCAAGCAGCGGCCCGGCTGGAACGGGATTGCGGCAGTCCAGAATGACCGGATCTATACTTTCGATGATAACCTGGTCAGCCGGCCCGGCCCGCGGCTGGTGGACGGGTTGGAGACGCTGGCGAAATTGTTGCGGCCGGATTTGTTTAAGTAATGTGGCTAACGAACGCATGAAAGCTGTAATGAAAAACCGCTCCATGCCTTACCTGTTGGTGTCCCTATTCCTGGTGGCGGCCGTCTTGCTTTCGGTCGCCATCGGAGCGGTTTTCATTCCCCTGAAGGATATATGGAAGATATTGGCGGGGTTATTCACCAACAAGACCTCGGCAGCCCTGCAAACTTCTAGCCTGATCCTATGGCAGATCCGCATGCCCCGGACCGCCCTGGTCCTGTTGACCGGGGCAGCCCTGGGTGGCAGCGGGGCGGCCTACCAGGGTCTTTTCCGCAATCCACTGGCGGACCCCTATTTGATCGGGGTGGCCTCGGGAGCGGGGCTGGGAGCCGTGCTGGCGATGGGGTTGCAAGGAACTTCCACCACCTGGGGGCTGATAACGGTGCCGGCGGCGGCATTCGCAGGGGCATTGGTCACGGTGTTCATCGTCTATGCGCTGGCGCGGGTGGGGAAGACGGTCCCGACCACCAACCTGATCCTGGCGGGGGTGGCCTTCTCCGCCTTTGCGACCGCCCTGACTTCCTTCCTGATGCTGCGCTCCACCGGAGAACTTCGGCGGGCCATCGCCTGGATGCTCGGAGGCGCGACCCAGGCCGGGTGGAGTCCGGTTTTTATCATAGTGCCCTATCTACTGATCGGCCTGGGGATCCTGGTCCTGAGCGGCCACGCTCTCAACCTGCTCCAATATGGCGAAGACCAGGCCCAACAGCTCGGCCTGAATGTGACCCGGATCCGGACAGTGCTTCTGCTGGCGGCTTCCCTCTCCACGGCCGCAGCGGTGGCGTTTTCGGGGACGATCGGTTTTGTCGGGTTGATCGTCCCACACGTGATGCGGATGTGGTTCGGCCCGGATTACCGGCGGCTGCTGCCTCTATCGATCATCGGCGGCGCGGGCACCCTGATCCTGGCGGACGTGTTTGCCAGGACGGTGATGAGTCCGCAGGAATTGCCGGTCGGGATTGTGACGGCCCTGGTGGGGGCTCCGTTTTTCCTGTGGGTCCTCCGGCGAGCCAAGAACCAGGGGTACTGGTAATGATTTACGATTTTGGATTTCTGATTTTAGATTGACGAGTGGCGATTGACATGTTGAAGATTGAGAACCTTTCAGTCGATTATGGGCCGCGGCATGTGCTGAGGGATGTTTCACTGGAAGTGAACTCCGGCGAAGTGGTGGCCCTGATCGGCCCGAACGGGGCGGGGAAAACCACCCTGGTGCGGTCGGTCAGTGGAGTGATCCCGGTGCAGAGCGGCAGCGTCCGCACTAACGGGGACAACCTGTTATTGCTGCCGCCCCTCCAGCGGGCCCGTTTCCTGGCGGTAGTGCCGCAAGTGGCGGCTATGCCGCCGGCTTATTCCGTCTGGGAGACTGTCTTAATGGGCCGGACGCCCTATTTGAACTTCCTGGGGCACGTTTCTGCCAAAGATGAGGAAATCGCCCGACTTTCCCTGACAAAAGTGGACGCGGCGGAGCTGGCCGAGCGGCGGGTGGGAGAGCTTTCCGGCGGCGAGCAGCAGCGGGTTCTGTTGGCGCGGGCCCTGGCCCAATCCACACCCATCCTGATCCTGGATGAACCGACCGTCCATCTGGACCTGCAGCATCAGGTCAGCCTGATGGAAACGGTGCAAGGGTTGGCCCATGCGGACCATTTAGCCGTTTTGATCGCCCTGCATGATCTTAACCTGGCGGCCCGTTATGCAGACAAGGTCGCCCTCCTGGTGGACGGTAGGGTCCAGGCCTTCGGAACGCCGAAGGAGATATTGACCCCGGAGATCATTTCGGCGGCGTATCACCTGGAGGTGCAGGTGATCGCCCATCCATTTGCCGACGTTCCACTCGTCATTCCGGGGAAGAAAGAATAGCAGGCTAACGGGATGGGCTTTCTGATTTACTGGTATTATTAAGAGGTAACGCGCCGCATAGGAAAATCCATCCGCCTCACCGCCCATCCGATGAAAAAAACCGTCTTGAGCATGCTTCCCGGGGGACTTTTTGCCATCACCGCGCCGATCATATTTTATGTGGCGAATCCCGATAATAAAATCCTGAATTCCTGGACCGAGATATTCGGTTCAATTTTTTTAACCCTGGCGGTTGGGGCAATTGTCTACGGCCTGGCATTTTTAGCCACCCGGAGCGCCTACCCGGCCGGGGTGATCACGGCCATCCTGGTGATCGGCATTTTTTATCTCTGGCAGATCGCCCTTCTCATCACCCTGGTCGTTCTCATTTGCACGGGAGCGCTGCTCCTCCTCCATCAAAAAATCAGCTATGCCAAGGCGACGGCCTTGTTGAGCGTTCTTGCCATTAGCCTGACCGGTCTCTATAGCGGGCAATTGGCCATATTCTTGAGCCAACTGCCTTCCATACACCCCCATTCATTGATCGACCCGGTGATCGCATCTGAAACCAATCCCGCAAGTACAGGAACTACGCCCGACATCTATTACATCATCCTGGATGGCTACGGCCGGGCGGATATGCTCCAGGAAATCTACGGATATGATAATTCCGACTTCCTGAACCAACTGCGGGACCTCGGCTTTTTCGTGGCAGAGGCGAGCCAGGCTAACTATCCCCAAACGGTCCTGTCGTTGGGCTCCAGCCTCAATATGCAGTATCTCGACAAAATGTCTACCCAAATGGGGGATTCAAATGTATGGTGGCTGGCGAAGGATGCCTTAATTCACAGCCAGGCCAGGCAGTTCCTTGAGGGCAGAGGCTACCGGACCATTTTCATTGCCAGCGGCTTCGATTATACCGATATCCGGGATGGGGACGAGTTCGTTAAACCCTATCCGCTCATGCTGAACAATTTCGACGCCGGTTTTCTGCGCTTCACGAACCTGGCTCCTTTGGGAGACATGGGCGGTTTGATCCCTTATCCCGCCTATGCGACCTTGCGCCGGATCATCCAGACCAATTTTGAAGCCTTGCCGAGGGCGGCCTCCGAAACGGGACCGAAATTCGTTTTTGCCCACATCACCGCACCGCATCCACCCTTTGTTTTTGATGAGGCTGGGAACCCGGTCAACCCGAACGCTCCATTTACCATGGTCGACAAGATGCGCGAGATCATGGATGAATCCACTTATAAACAAAGTTATATTGCCGAACTTAGATATATTAATGATCAAACCATTCAGACGCTTAAAGCCATTTTGGCCAACTCACCAACTCCGCCTGTGATCATCCTGCAGGGGGACCACGGGCCGGGGTTATACCTGGCTGATTCGCCTGAAGATAGCTGTCTGTATGAGCGCTATTCGATCCTCAATGCTTACTACCTGACGGGAAAGCCGCCAACCGCCATTCCAGAAACGATCTCACCGGTGAACTCGTTCAGGATGGTCTTCAACGACTATTTCTCGACCCACTTCCCATTATTGGCGGATAAAAGCTATTTCGCCAGTTTTAATGACTTCTATCATCTTTAAGGATGTAACTGGAAAAATAGTTCCTGCTTGCAAGGGAAAGCTCGTCCCCTGATCCATATCCATGGAATCGAAACCCAAGTTTGTCCGCTGCAAGGGCGCCTCAAGGTTGACATACCAGCAGTGGAGTTTTGGCCGACCAGTCTCCCACATGGCCCAAACCGAATAACTTTGTCCAGGGATCGAAAGCATAAGTACATCCGTCTCAGACCAGGTATGGTCAACCAGATCAGGAGGGTCGGGTGAGAGAAATGTTTCGGCAGTAGCCCGAAAACGAGGCTGCTCTGACTTTAGTCCCTGCCCGCCAGTATATGGCAATCAAGCTGGGATCATCCCGGACCAATCTGACCGGACAGGCAAACCAAATTCTTCCTCGCCATACTCCGCGCAGGATCAATGCATCGCCTGGTTTCCAGTATGAATTTAATGGCATGCCTACTTCTTGTCGCTAAATCCACCAATCTGAGCTAGAGAATTAAAGGCTCAACTTATCTCCCGGCTTCATTACATGAGCTTTGGTCGTAGTTTCTTTTTCGACTCGAGCCGCCCAGGCGTAAGGATCCTGTTTGATCTTGTCCCACGTGCTGAAATGGTAGGGGATGACATTCTTCGGCGCCAGCATCTTGACCGCCTGCAAAGCCTGGTCGGGGTCCATCGTATAGAAGCCGCCGATGGGCAGGACGGCCCAATCCAGGTGCGCATGGCCGATATCGGTCATTTCATCGAACAGGGCCGTATCCCCGGCGATATAGAGCTTTTTTCCATCCAAGGTGAGAACAAAACCGCCCGGCTCGCCGCCATCCGATCCGTCCGGCAGACCGGTGCCGTGGACGGCATGGGTCAATTTAACGTCGCCAAATGGGTATGACCGGTCCTGCCCGAACCGGAGACTCTGCGCATCCAGGCCCTGTTTTTCCAGCCAGATGGAGATCTCCACGTTGCTGATGGTGATCGATCCGGATCGCTTGGCAATATCGACCACATCTCCGACATGGTCGTGATGCCCATGAGTGATCAGAATGTATTCAGCAGAAACCTGATCGGCTTGAGTGGAGGCAGCCGGGTTTTCGGTGAAATAGGGGTCGATGAGGAGTTTGTTCAGGCCGGTTTCAAGGCCGAGGGTCGCATGCCCATACCAGGTGAGAGTGATCATCAATTCCTCCTGACCAATTACGAGTATATAAGTCCGCTAAGTATAGACCAAAATGGCTTCATTGGAAACCTGATTTTTATGAAATTAGAGCTCTTGCAGAAATTGCAATGAACTTCTGCTGTACCAATCCTGGAATGACTTTATAATTATTTCATCCCAAATTGCTGGAGGCATCATGGCCACAAAACCAACTTGGCGTCAACGCTTGCAATATTTTTTCGATAACGTTTACAGGTGGCCCGCTGGCATGATCGGCTTGGTCGGCGGCTTGGGCACCGCTACATTGGTCGTCACTCGATTGACTGCCATTTCATTGGTCTGGCAGGCAGTTCTCCATCCGCGAAGGAAGCCAGCCTTTATCTTGATAGGAAGCTCGTCTGGGAAAGCCTGATGCCAGGCGCTGACGCCGGCAACGATTTGGGCGGCAGATGCCGGCTGGGGATTCCGTGTGGTCATGTTATTGGTCACGTCGGGAGGCTTTTCATGGTCAGCACCCTGATCGGCGTGCTGACCGAGCGGCATGGAAGGCAAGGTGGAAGAGCTACGAAAGGGCCGCTCGCGAGGTCCTCGAGAAGGGCACAGCCTTATCCTGGGTTGGTCCCCGCAGATCTTCACCATCCTTTCCGAACTGATGGTTGCCAATGAAAACCAGAAAAACGCCCGCATCGTCATCCTGGCCGATAAGGACAAAGTCGAGATGGAGGATGAAGTGCGCGACGCGGATTGAAACAAAAGGCAGCACCAGGATCATTTGCCGCTCTGGCTCGCCCATGGATCCGAATGACCTGGAGATTGCCAGCCCTCAATCCGCCAAATCCATCATCATTTTACCGCCGGAGGATGACGACCCCGATTGCTCAGTCATTAAAACCATCCTGGCAATCACCAACAATCCCAACCGCCGGCCCGAACCTTATCACATCGTTACCCAGATCCGCGATCCGCAAGAACATGGAAGTGGTCAAAATGGTAAGTGCCAGGGATAAAGTCCTGGCAATTCTGACGGGCGATTTGATCGCCCGAGTAGTAGCCCAAACTTCCCGCCAATCCGGTCTTTCGGTGGTGTATACAGAGCTGATGAATTACGGCGGGGATGAAATCTATTTCAAGGAAGAACCGGCCCTGGCCGGAAAGACCTTTGGAGAGGCTTTGCTTCAATTCGAAGATTCGGCAGTTATGGGGGTGCAGTTCGCGGACGGCCGAGCCGTCGGCGGCACCAGCCTGAACCCTCCCATGGATACCCGCCTCTCCACCGGCGATAAAGTCATTGCCATCTCTGCCGATGATGACACCATCCGCCTGGCGGGTCTGCCTTCCATTCCTCTGGACAAAGGTTCAATCGCCAATGCAAAGGGAGTTCAACTCTCTGCTCCCGAGAAATGCTTGATCCTGGGTTGGAACCGCTCCGCTGCCATAATCCTGCGTGAGTTGGATAATTACGTCGCTCCCGGTTCTGAGGCGATGGTCGTGGTGGATACGGCGGTCTCAGCCGAGGCGGAAGAGGCCGAAGCGGTAGTGCAGGTGGAACTCAGGAAGATGAAGAACCAGAAGGTCAATTTCCACACCGGCGACACCACCGATCGAGCCCTTCTGGAAGAACTGAAAGCGGCCGATTACGATCACATCATTGTCTTGAGCTACGCCGGGCTGGATGTACAGGCAGCAGATTCCAAGACCCTGGTGACTCTGCTGCACTTGCGCGATATCGCGGAAAAGGATTTAACGCCCTTCTCCATCGTCAGCGAGATGCTCGATCTGCGCAACCGTGAACTGGCGGAAGTGGCCCACGTGGATGATTTCATCGTCAGCGACCACCTAATCAGCCTGATGATGACTCAACTCTCCGAGACGGCTGGTCTCTTCCCGGTATTCACCGATATGTTCGATCCGGAGGGTTCGGAGATCTACCTTAAGCCGGTCAGCCACTACGTTGAAGTGGGAAAGCCGCTTAATTTTTACACAGTGGTGGAAGCCGCCCGCCGGCTTGGCCATGTGGCGATCGGGTACCGGCTGGAGCACGAATCCAGTGAAGCGGGAAAATCGTATGGGGTCCATACCAACCCGAAAAAATCCGAGCAGGTGACCTTTTCCCCCGAGGACAAGATCATTGTCCTGGCGGAAGAATAAGTATTAATATTAATGTCCATCCGAGGATAAAGAGGCGAAATTACGCAATTTACTCAAGGGGGTGGGGAGGATAATTATCTCCGTCGCATACACTCAAAAGGCGGTATCATCCATATAATTTGCCGCAGAGGCGCAAATTAGTCAATTGAGCAAATGGGAGCGGGATGATTATCCCGCTCCATTTGTGTTATAACAAGTAGTTACATCCTGCGTGAAGCCTACAAATGTCACCACCTACCGCACCCCCGTAACCTGGATAGGCTGGGGTACGTAGATATTTATGGTACACATTCTCGAAAGGAAAATATATGACTGTCTATTTGATCTACGGGGGGGTAGTGCTCGTAGCGATAATTCTGCTACTTCTGCTCTCAGGGATCCGCTTCATTTCGAACAACCGCATTGGCGTCGTCGAAAAACGATTCAGCGGCAAAGGCTCGGTGAAGGCCGGATTTATTCCCTTGAATGGTGAAGCAGGCTACCAACCGCAGGTCCTCCGCGGCGGTTTGCATTATCTCATGCCGATCCAGTACGTAGTCCACGTAATGCCGCTGGTGACCATTTCGCAAGGCAAGATCGGCTATATCTTCGCCCGGGATGGCAAGCCGCTCGACCCGGCCCAGGTGCTGGCATGCAATGACACTGCCCAGGATTTCCAGGATGTGGAAAATTTTCTGAATAACGGTGGACAGAGAGGACCTCAGCGCCGGATCCTGCGTGAAGGCACGTATGCCATCAACCTGGTCCAATTCATTGTCATCACGGAGGAGCAGATCTACGGCCTCTCGCTTAGCCGGGAAGAGGGGGGAACCATCCGCAGCATGGCCGAAGTAATCGGCCAGCGGAGCGGATTCCGTCCGGTGGTCATCAAGGATACCGACGATACCATCGGCGTCGTCACCATCCATGACGGTCCTTCCCTGGGCCAGGGCGAGATCATCGCGCCGGTCGTGGGGGACAACCCGCAAGAATCTCAAGACTTATCATAACAAATTCCAGGATGCAGACCATTTCCTGGATGCGGGCGGGTTGCGCGGCCGCCAACTGCAGGTACTGGTGGAAGGCACCTATTACATCAACCGCCTGTTTGGCACGGTCGAGATGATCCCGAAAACAACCATCGAGGTGGGCAATGTAGGCGTGGTCGTTTCCTATACCGGCGAGACCGGGTTGGACCTCTCCGGCACCGGATATCGCCACGGCGAGCTGGTCGAAAAGGGTAAACGAGGCGTCTGGGAAGAAGCCCTGCTGCCCGGCAAATATGCCTTCAACACCTATGCCGGCAAGGTCATCAGCATACCCACGACCAACTTCATCCTGAAATGGATCCGCACCGAGACCGGCGCCCACCACTTCGACGAAAACCTGTCTGAAGTATCGCTGATCACCAAAGATGCATTCGAGCCATCCCTGCCGCTTTCGGTGGTGGTGCACATCGACTACCAGAAGGCGCCGCTGGTGATCCAGCGGTTTGGAGATATCAAGAAGCTGGTCGAGCAGACCCTCGACCCGATGGTCAGCGCATATTTCAAGAACGTCGGTCAAACGCGGACTCTCATCCAACTCCTGCAGGAGCGCAGCGCCATCCAAAAGATAGCCAGCGAGGAGATGAAAGACAAGTTCGAACATTACAACCTCGAGTTGGAAGAAGTGCTCATCGGCACCCCCACTTCACAAAAAGGCGACACCCAGATCGAAGTCATCCTGACCCAGTTACGCTCACGCCAGATCGCCACCGAACAGGTGGAGACCTATGGGCGGCAGGAACAGGCCGCAGTAAAGGAACGCGAGCTGCGCGAGGCCGAGGCTCGAGCGCAGATGCAAACCAGGTTGACCGAGGCGGAGTTGAACATCAACATCCAAACCGACCAGGGTAAGGCTGAATATCAGCGTTCCCTCCAGCAAGCCTCCCAAATCCGGGCTTTGGCAGCCGCCGAAGCTGAGAGAGTGGCCCGGATAGGTATTGCCCAGGCCCTGGCGACCGAGGAACAGGTGCGGGCCTACGGCGGGCCGCAGTTCCAGGTGACCCAGACGGTCCTTAACCGCTTTGCCGAGGCCATCCAGACCTCCGGTGTGGATGTGGTTCCACGCGTGGTCGTGAGCGGAGGCGATGGCAAGGATGGCGGCAGTTCAGCCAACGTGATGCAAGGATTGCTGACCATGCTGCTCTCTGACCGGTTCGGGGCCCTTGACTCCGAAGAAATCGCAGACGCCTCGCTCTGCCGAAGCCGAAGCCCTACGGGAACAGATCTGGCAGGACATCCAGAAAAAAACCAAACCGGAGAACAAGGATAAAGGCGCGAAAGCCAAGGATGAGCCGGACGTAAAAAAGTAAAAGGATGGTTCAAAATATAAAACTGGCGGCTATGACAGCGCCAGTTTTATTGTTATGGCAAAACCGGAAATCGACCCATTAAGCTTATATCCGAAAATAAAGAGGAGGTTGAATTTTGAGTGGGTGCGGCTCCGCCACTCACACTCAAAATTCAGTACTTCAATAATTACGCTCTCAGCAGGCCCAAGGCCCAATTAGCTAATTTCAAGGTCCATTCGGTGGGACCGTAGTGGCCCGAAGCCAGTTCCTTCCACGCATTAACGAAGAGGGTTTCAATAAGAAGGTTATCGATCTTGCGCGGACGGCGGAGGAAGTCGGCGACGATGCCGCGCTGGCGCATGACCGATCCGTCCGGCAACCAGGCTGTCAGGAAATAGGCGGATGGGTCGAGAGCCTTTTTGATACCGGCGGACGGTATCGAAGAATTGGACTGTCAGGCGCAGATCTGTCCGTTCTGCGTCCGTGAATGGTTCGGCTCGCAGCCAGGCCAGGTAGGCAGTTTCCATTTCAGCAAAGGAAATATGGAAATGTTGGAGCAAAGCCGTCTCAATGGCAGCGGAAACTTTCTGGTCGCCCGGCGCGGGGATGCTCCGATAAAATTCGTTAAATGACATCCAGCCATAGGTCTCCACCAGGTATTGGATCAGCGTGGCGGCTTCGAGATAACCGATATCGTGCTGCTGGTTATAGAAATCATCCGCCGCCTTGGCCAAAGGGATGTACCAGCCCAGGGTAAGGAGGGCAGCCGCCCGCGGCCGCAGAGGCTCGGGTTTAAAGTGACCGCCGGTCAAATAAACAGCCAACCCCTCTTCTAATATGGAAGGCCGGTAGCCCCCGCCTATCTGCCCATCGTAGAAATGAACAAATTCATGATGAAACAGGATGGGCATCTCATTGCCCATGTAATTGCCATCCAGGTAGGAAAGATAAACGCTGGAAGTAGTAAACCCGCCCTGCCCGATCACGCGTGACATGAGGGTTACATCGATGTGAGTTTTCAATTGGTAGTTCAACTGGGAGGCGATGGCGGCAGATTGCTCGTCAGCCTGGCGGCTCAACGTGGTGATATCCCGGGCAGCCGCCGTACCGGTGATGTAATGGAGAACGCAACATACGGTGGTCACCTCGGACCATTGGGCCGCCGGCTCCGGCAGGGGGACTTGATTGGCCGGATGGAGCGTAACCGTTTCATTCCAGCCAAGGTTGTCAGATGTATCCGTAAATGTCAACGTTTGGCGGCCGGGTTTCAATCCGCTTGTATCCCAGACCCACCAAAGAGCAGCCTCATTGCGACCTCCGATACCGAACCCTTCGAAGGCAGCGCTGCCCAGAGTCTGCCCTTTGAATTTTACTTCGACGGAGCCTTTCCGACCTTTGGAAGCGGCAGGAGCAAGCACCTCAAAACTGACCCGGTCACCCACGAATAATGGACCGTCTGGATGAAAAATCACCTTCATGGCCTCGGCGGGATTGGCGGATGAGACCGGCTCACACGCTGAGAGCAGGAAAAAGACCAGCAGCAGAATAAAAACTTTTTTTGTGGAGTTCATCGATACAATTATACGCAATTTATGGTTGTAAATTCGCTGCAATGACGCTAGAATAAGGGCAGGATTTTTTATGGCCGATAAACCACCTCCCACCTCCCCGCGTTGGGGCACCAACGAGAAACTGGTCGTAACCCTTGCGGCCACGGTCGTACTCGGTGCGCTGATCGTTCGTTTTCGCACCCTGATCGTACCGGTATTGATGGCTTTCATTGTGGCGTATCTGCTTCTCCCGCTCGCTTCAGCGATGAGCCGGAAGACTCCGCTTTCATGGGCCGTGGCCGTAAATATCATTTATTTGGTATTCATCCTGGTCTTGCTGGGATTGCTCACCTGGGGCGGGGTCGGGCTGGTGGGCCAGATCCAAAACCTTATCACTTCCATTCAAAAATACGCCACCGATATACCCGGGATCATCGACAGCTTATCGCATAAGGTCTATATCCTGGGTCCTTTTCGATTCGACTTTACCAACATTGACTGGTTGGCCATCAGCCAAAGCATCCTTTCTTATGTCGAGCCGGCTCTTGGGAAGGTAGGCGGGTTGGTCGGAACGTTGGCTGGCAGCGCCGTCTCCATATTGGGTTGGATGGCATTTGTACTTGTCGTCTCTTATTTCTTTCTCCTGGAAAGTGGAGGCTTGCGCAACCGGATCATCGAGATCGATATCCCCACATACTCCGATGATATCCGCCGGTTGTCTCAAAAACTGGGCCGCATCTGGAGCGCTTACCTGCGCGGGCAAATCATTATATTTTTTACGAAGATCCTGGCGTATATAGTGATCATGAGTATCCTGGGGGTCCATTACGCCATCGCAGTGGCCCTCATTGCCGGCTTTGCCAGTTTTCTGCCCTATATCGGTCCAGCCATAAACTGGATCGTGCTTGGATTGGTCACTTTCTTCCAGGGCGGCAACATGTTTGGGTTGTCGCCGTTATGGTATATGATCCTGGCCATTGGCGTGGCGCTCTTGATCGACCAGGCTTTCGATAACCTGGTAGCCCCCCGCATCATGGCGCAAACACTGAAAGTCCACCCGGCCTTCGTGCTCATCGCCGCCATTATTGCCGCCAACCTGTTGGGCCTGGTGGGCATTGTCCTGGCCGCGCCTTTGCTGGCAACCCTGCAGTTGATCGGCCGCTACACCTCCCGCAAGCTGCTTGACCGGGACCCATGGCCGCCGGGAGAAGATGTGCTGCCGCCCCCCCGCCAACCACGCTGGCTGGTCAAGCTGCGCCTGTGGTGGAGGAAGCGCCGAGGAAAAGAAATCCACCAGACATTATCACAAACCTCACATACCAAAGATACCGGAAAATAAAAATTTACCGAAGGAGACCCTATGAATTCAAATGACCTCGAACCCAAGACGGAAACACTGGCCGAGACCGAGAGTTATCTCGCCTGGAAAGCGGCCGAACCGGATGGTGAGACGACTTATCACCTGGAACTAAACAATGTCACGATTCATTTCTTTAAAGAAGAATGGGATGAATTCCTCGAACTCGCCCATAGTCTGAAATGAATTTAGAACCTAGATGATCCGATTCAATGGCATCACCGACATTCCCGGGATCGAAGTGGGACAGGCCCAGGATGATGATGCGCTGACAGGCTGCACGGTCATCTTATGCCGGAAAGGGGCGGTCGGAGGAGTCGACGTGCGCGGCAGCGCGCCGGGCACTCGTGAAACAGACCTGCTCAACCCGGTGAACCTGGTCGACAAGGTCCATGCAGTGGTGCTGGCAGGCGGCTCGGCCTTTGGGTTGGAAGCGGCTTCGGGGGTTATGGCTTACCTGGCAGAACAGAAGATCGGCTTCGGAGTGGGCTCCAACCGGGTACCGATCGTGCCGGCGGCGATCCTATTTGACCTCGGCCTTGGCAGCAGTACACGCCATCCCGACCTGGAAATGGGCCGCGCAGCCGCAGCGTCGGCTGTATCCGGGATTATCCGGGAGGGCAATGCCGGGGCAGGCATGGGCGCCACGGTTGGAAAGATCTTTGGCATGGCGGGGGCAATGAAATCCGGCCTGGGCACCGCCAGCCTGGAAATCGGCGGTGGAGTGATCGTAGGCGCCATCGTGGCCGTTAACGCCTTTGGGGACGTGATCGATCCTGCAACCGGCCGGATCCTGGCAGGCGCCCGTCCGGCAAAAGTGGGACCGCTGCACCTGGGCGGGAATGGGCCATTCGCCGACACCATGGATGTGCTGAAAACCGTTGCCGGAAGAGCCATCCTGGGAGTGGCGACCCGCAGCAATACCGTCATTGCGGTGGTGGCCACCAATGCCCGCTTCAGCAAGGCTCAAGCCACCAAGATGGCCCAGATGGCCCAGGATGGGATCGGCCGGACTGTTAGACCGGCTCATACCATGCTGGATGGGGATACAGTTTTCGCCCTTGCCAGCGGACATAAAGAAAGCCAATGTTAGTATTGTAGGGGCTTACGCGGCCGAGGCGCTGGCCCTGGCGATCGTGCGGGCGGTGAAGGCGGCCCGTCCGGCGGCAGGATTGCCGGCCATCATGAAATAAGATCATTGCCGTTCTTCGACCAGCTATAGCCACATCCTAATTTCTTCCAAAAATAATCGAGTAGGGAGCGGTGACTAGCCGCTCCCTCTCACACCACCGGACATGCGGGTCCGCATCCGGCGGTTCAACAAGAATAACGAAGTTTGGAGTATCGTTTTGCAATGCTTTCCAGCCCTGTGTTTTGCCAATAGGCATTACTCAGGGCTTCGTGTATCACGGGTGAATGTGACATGCGCCAGGGACTTGTCCCAACGGCTCCAAGTGCGGCTCGTTCGGGGGGTACACCCAGTCGCCTCAGTTCCCGGTAGCGGGTTGTGCCTCGTTTCCAGCGTTTCCAGAGCATCTGTCTCAGTCTCCGGCGAACCCACTCGTCCAGTTCTTCAAACACACTCGGCGTAGCCGCCAGTCGATAATAGGCTGTCCACCCCACGATGTAGCGGTTGACTTCGCTCACAATATCTTCCAATTTGCCTGAGCGAGTTCGCCTGGTCAGGTTCCGCAGCTTCTCCATAAAGCGTTCCTTCGTCCGGTTCGCCAGGCGGATCAGCACGGCTCCCTTCCGTTTGAAGAAACTGAACCCCAGGAATTTCACCCGGGTCGCTCGTTCCACCTTGCTTTTCTTCGGGTTCACTTTCAACTTCAACTTCTTCTCCAGATATTTCTTCACGCTTTCCATTACCCGTGCCCCGGCTGTCTCCGTTCTCACGTAGATATTGCAGTCATCCGCATAGCGCACAAACTTGTGCCCACGTTTTTCCAGCTCCTTATCCAGATCGTCCAGCATGATGTTCGACAGCAGCGGCGACAGAGGTCCGCCTTGCGGCGTGCCCTCTTCCGTCTCCAGCACCACCCCGTTCAACATCACGCCGCTCTCCAGATAGGCTCGGATCAGTTTCAGCACTCGTTTGTCTTTCACCACCCGTGCCACCCTTGCCACCTGCAGCAGAGCATATCGTGGTTGACCCGGTCAAAGAACTTCTCCAGGTCAATGTCCACTACCCAGTCGTAGCCTTGGAGGATGTACTCCTGGGATTTCTGCACGGCTTGATGCGCACTCCGTCCGGGTCGAAACCCAAAACTGTGGGCCGAAAACACCGCTCTCGAACTTCGGCGTTAGCACCTGCGCTATGGCTTGCTGGATCAGCCGGTCCAGCACTGTCGGTATCCCCAATTGCCGCACCCCTCCATCCGGTTTGGGTATCTCTACCCGCCTCACGGGGCTTGGCCGATACTTCCCGCTTTCGAGAGCTTCCCGCACTTCCTTCCAGTGCTCCTTCAGGTAGCCCGACAACTCTTTCACTTCCATCCTATCTATTCCGGCGGCTCCTTTGTTGCTCTCTACTCGCTTCAGCGCAGTCCGCAGGTTCTCCTTTTCAAACACCGCTTCCCACACTGCCTCGTCGGATTTTCCGCTGTCTCGTGCCGGGGACGCCTCAGCGCTCTGTTCCACTCCCGCAGGCTTCACCTGCTTCGTTGGTTCAGTAGTCCCGCTTTCCGCAGGTTTCTGCCTTCTTTGTTCGTCCCTCGAACTGCTCATCGTACTCATCCTCTCATTGTTCAGCCCTTCCCAGCGGATACACCAACCCTAGCTGGTACTACGGCCTCGGCTGACTCCTGCCATCTCAGTCTGACATCTCTGTCAGGGTTACCTTCCGGCTTGTTGGCAGGTCTCCCCAGGTAAGGTCGTTGACTTTCCCTGCACGCTTGCCCAATTTACTGCTTCGGCCTTTGATTGCACAGGTTTCGTTGTTTCTTGCCAACTCGCCCAGCCTCACAGCCTCTGATTGGGTTCGTGTTCCTCAAGCCGCAGGTTTGCGTCCGGCTTCCTCCAGACCCCACCTCACGGTGACGCCCTTGCCTTCCGCTAGCAGTCAGTGCAATCTCCGCTGCAAGAGTCTTTCACTCTCTAGTCAACGCCCATGCTGGGCGCACAAAAAACTGCGCCGGCTGTTCGCCGGCGCAGGAAGTACTTAATCAGGATTTTGTTTTATTAATCTCCTTTATCATTATACGGCGATTGAAACGATATTTGAGTAGGTAGAAGTTCCGCCCGCATTGACCGCCCTGACCTCATACAGGTAGGTATTCCCTGTAACTACTGAGGTGTCGGTGTACGTGACAATTCCCGTGCCGGTGAAGGCTGGCGCTGTTGTGAGGAGGGTCCAAGCGCCGGTACTGGTGCGGCGGTAAATCTGGAAGCCGGTCTCATTGGTGGCATTATCCGTCCATCTCAACAAGACTTGAGGCCCGGTCTGCAGCGTGGCTGACAAGCCCGTGGGAGCAGCCGGAGGAGCAACTACCAAGACGGTAACGATATTCGAGTAGGCGGATGTTCCGACCAGGTTGATGGCCCTGACCTCATACAGGTAGGTATTCCCAAACGCTACTGTAGTGTCGGTGTACGTGGTCAAGCCCGTGCCGGTATGGGCCGCTACTGTCGTAAGCAGGGCATAGGCTCCCGTGCTGAGACGACGGTAAATCTGGAAGCCGGTCTCATTGGTGGCATTGTCCGTCCAACTCAACAGGACTTGAGGCCCTGCCTGTAATGTGCCCGTCAAGCCTGTGGGGGCAAGCGGAATAGTGGGCACAGAGACGCTGGCAGTATTGCTGAAAGCAGAGTTGCCAGATAGACCAACGGCCTGGACCTGGTAAGAGTAGTTGTTGCCTACCGTGACCGTCAGATCGGTATAGGTGGTCGTGCCAGTGCCTGTATCCGCGGGAGCCGTTATAAGGTTAGCGAAGGCTCCACCATTGACACTGCGTTGGATCAGGAAGCCGGTTTCATTGGCAGAATTGTCGGTCCAGCTCAGGAGCACTATTGGCCCACTTTGCAGTGTGGCTGTCAAGGCGGTAGGAGCCGCCGGGGGCAGAGGAATTGCGACGGTGACGATATTCGAGAAGGCAGAAGTGCCGGCCGTGTTGACCGCTCTGACCTCGATACAGGTAGGTGCTTCCGGCCGCCAGCTGCGAGGTCGGTGTAGGTGACCGTTCCCGTGCCAGTAAATGCCGGTAATGTCGTAAGCAGGGTATAGGTCCCGGTGTTGATCCGGCGGTAAATCTGGAAGCCGGTCTCATTAGTGGATTGTCCGTCAAGCTCAGCAGGACTTGAGAGCCCGGCACTGGACCGTGAACCGTCAAACCCGAGGGTGCTGCGGGAGGCGTGACGAGGAAGGCTACATTGGATGGAGTCGACTTAACTGCCAGGGTTGAGTAACCTGGAACAGCGGCCGTAAAGCCGGAGCTCTGCGTGGCGCCGAGCAGATCGACGGCAATCACCCGATAATAATAGGTTGTAAAGCGCACAGCTGTCGTATCTGTAAAGGCCTGGGCTACTCCGGCCGCTTTTGGAACTGTAAATTCCGTAGGAGTGGTGAAGCCGGCATCCAATGCCCTCTGGACGATGAAGCTGGTGGCATTATTGGAGTTGTCATTCCAGGCCAGGTTAACCCTATAGGGCCCGGTAGCAGTAGTGGCTAACAGGCTAGAAGGAGCTGCCGGCGGCACGCCGATGGCCATCGGGCGCATCATGTCGTTCTCTTCATGGCCGAGGATATGGCAGTGCCAGACGTACTCCCAACCGAAGTTCACATAGTCATTGAGCACGGTTACTGGAAGTCCGTTCGGGTCCACTCCAAAGAATCCCATGGTGGAACCCACCGGCTTGGTCACATCCATCAATCGGATGCTGTCCGGGACCTGGAAGGGCAGGTTTACGAGCGAGATTGGCCGGATGGCGATGATAACATCCTCAAGCGGGTTCATCCGGAATGTATCTTTCCAGCCGAGTTCGTTCGCTTCGGGCGGCTTGATGGCGCCATCCCAACCGACCCGGTTGATCATCTGCGCTGTAAACATATGCACGTGGATCACATGAGTATCGACGCCGTTATGGGTCACTTTCCAGATCTGCGTCCCGTCACCGGTATCGCCGATTTGAACTGCACCATCGGTCACCTGTAACAACTCGGTGATTGGGTCGATATATCCATACGGGATAGTAGTCTGGATGGTCTGGTTGGTATTGGGAAGCTCAACACCCAGGGTCGCGTTCATGCGGCCATAATCCACCGTGAACAATTCCTGAATGGCCTTGGGAGCGAAATTAAACGTAGCAGAGGTGATGGGGCCAATAGGATCGATGGTCTTGGAGAAATCCTGAATGCGGGAATACGCATTGATATCGCCGGGGAAGCAGCCGGCCGTTCCGGGGCAAACCATGCCGGGGTTATAGACCGTGTTGTAAGCTGCCTGCGGGACTATGATAGTATCCTGGTCTTTGGCAAAGGCCTGAGGAATAAGGGTGTTCAGAGTAGCCAACGTGGTGGCATTGAAATCATCCACCGGGGCTGTGCCGCCGCTGCCGGCCACCACGATCTGCATGATGGTGCGGGTATTGGGGCCATAGCCTGGCAGAACGCTGGGAACTCCGCCTGTGGAGGTCTGATCGGGGCTGCCCGTGTAATAATCATTGCGGGGATCGCCAGCCGGGACCGGCGCAGGAAAATCATTGTAAAGGATGAGGGTCTTGCCGGCAAAATTGGTGAAGTCCACCAGCACATCCGCCCGTTCGGCCGGGCCGAGGAAGAGCCCATGCTGTAAAACGTTCAGGACGGTGATGCTGCGGCGGTTGTAATCGAAGTTCACCGGCGTGTTGCCGATCTTGACCGGGTTGGGCAGGAAACCGCCCTCCGTGCCGATCTGAACCATGGCCGGACCGCGGGTGGTCGGATCGGGGACGCCGCCATCCCGGTCATCCAGCGAGAAGGGATTGCCGGAGGTGTACCAGGTGGACGGGAAGGGGGTGAGGGTGTTCTGGCTTGAGTTGAACGGGACCATACCCACTTCGGTCAGGGCAGAATACCAGTAGGCTACTGCTGTCGCTTGTGTACCCGCCGGAGGTGGAGCGATCGTCACGGTAGGCGCAGCCGTGTAACCGCTGCCGACAGATTTGAGGAAGATACTCGTGACGGCTCCGGTGACCGGGTCGATATCAGCAATACCAACCGCGCCGTGCCCGGTGGTATCCCCGGCTGCATTCGTAATGGTGACTGCCGGATGATCGATGTAACCACTACCGCCAGCTGTAATATCAATACTCCCAACGATAGGGCTGGCCACATAGAGCTGCAGGTTGAAGTAGCGGTCGTTGGCCGCGTTCAAAATGCGGAAGCGTTCCAAACCGGCTGTTGCAGCATAGGTTGGGTAAGCCATCCCATTGACGAGGGGAGTGTCCATGAACCCTTCCGGTACGCCCGAGATAACCGGCGTTCCGGGGATGAATGGAGGCTCGCAGTAGGTGGTGGCTGTATTGCAGGCGGCGTTGTAATACGGGTTCGTGGCTTCACCAAATTGCAGACCCGTATAAGGAGGCCAGAACCAGGGACCATAATCCCAGCGGCCATGGGGTTGGCTCCGGTCATATCATAGGGGTTCTGGTTGGTCATGTAAACATGGGGATACCACAGACTGCCCAGGCCGCCCTAGCGGGAGACATTCCAGGTGGGGTCTTCAGCAGCCAGTTGAGTGGCCGGATCCGGGACAAAGGTCTTATCCTGGATCACCAAAGGAGTGCCGAGGCCGGCAAGGTTCCCTGGCCGGGACGCCGGTGAAGGCCAGGGAATTGTTCGTGCCGTTGATCAGGTCCTGTTCGACCGTGTCGGTCACCAGGTAGCCGGCGGCTACGCCCGCATAGACATTCAGGCGGGTGAGCCCATAGGCATGATCATGATAGAACATCAACCGGCCGCTCTGTTGGTTGGTGTAGTAGAAGGTCAATGTTCCGTCCGGCTCAATGCCGCCGTCCATATCGGGAACATATTGGACGCTCACACCCTTGGGATACATGGAACCGCCCACGGTGCAGTCTCACCCGCGGGGGTGGTCCACTGGTGCGGAGTTCCATCGCTGATCCAGGGGGTCGTGCCTCCATGCAGGTGCAAGGTGGCCCGGTTCTGGGAATAGCACCAGGCCGGCCGGGTGGCGGGCGGCGGCACAGAGCAGTCATCCGGACCAGTCCCGGTTGCAGGCTGGTCGGGGCCGGCTCCGGCGCCCATATAGGTGGAATCCACCGGCAGGAAGAGATCACCGGCCTGGCCGGCGGGAAGGGCGTTGGTGAATTTAACCCGGGTAGGTCGATCCCTCTGAGCCAGGATGATCGGTCCCAGGTACTGGATGGCCGCCGGCGCCAGAGTGTTGTCCGCCAATGTACATAAGGTTCCTGTACCGGTCGATCCGGGGGCAATACAACCGCCGCCCATATTCGTACCGTTATTGGTCTGAACATAGCCAAGCAGAGGAGTGGCGGGCAGCCCGGCAGCCATGACCGCGCTATATTTCTCCAAGGAAATCTCATAATAATCGGAACCGGGGTATGTAACTACGTCGGGGTTCCCGATCGGGATGGACGGTAATGCATTCTGGAATTTCAGGAGCCCGCCCGAAGCAGTTCCGCCGCCCAGGTAGGTGGGCAGAGGGCTGTTGGCATAGTTGGGCGTAGTGCCGAAATAATCCGGGACCAGGTTGCCATATAAATCGGTCGCGGTTGGGACGACGGCAGCGGACACGCCGCCTTCTCCCTGAGCCCGGCGGTCAGCCGCGGCTTCGCGGTCGGCCTGGGTGATCCGCCCGTGCTTCAGAAACGGCGGTTCGCCGCCGCTTTGGGCGCTCGAACTATCGGGTGTAGTCTGGCTCTGGGCGAACACCTTGGTGCTGCCAAAAAGGGCAGTGACCACCAAAAGTGCCGTCAGTACCAGGCTGAAGTATTTGTTTCGGAACATATTATCTCTCCTGTAACTTTAAGTTCAGGCGGTCAAGCCTGTGAACTCTAATTACAAATAAAATAAGGAAAACGCCTCCTCAGGCGTTGTGCCCTTGCCCGCCCGGGTAAAAAATCCCGCGAGCATTTTGCAGGCCTACCTATCCATCTGGAAATAAACCAGGTGTCAGGCAAATATGAATAATTGTTTGTTTGTTCGTTTCTCCTCCTCCAGATGAAATTTTAAAATCTATTACGATGGATCAACTATCCATGAGATTAGACTGGGGTTTTATCTTTTTGGGAATAATTCATGCATGACCTCCGCCGATAAGAATAAATTGACCGGAATATAAGATAACGCCAACAGAAAAAGCCAAACTAACGTCCCATCACCATTTATATTTTAGGGATTTTGCGTAGAGATAACATTGGGGTAACTTTGGATAATTGGCTTCTGCGAATCTTTCCCGCCAAGTCAATTGAGCTATTGTAAACATGGAAAGTCTCAAGCTACCTATCCGTCGAAGAACAAGGCTTCTTATCCAGGATCTTTGACCCGCTCCAGCAAGGTTTCAGGAGTGACCGGTTTGGTCAGGCGTGCATGCGGCCCCCGGTGGGCGGCTCCATAGCGGTCTCGGGACTGACCTGGGCGGTCAGGATTAATACAGGCAGGCAGGGATAGAGATCCATGAGCCTGGGTAACAAGATCGAGCCATCGTCGGGCATCATCATGTCCAGGATGGCCAGGTCGTATTGGGACGTTTCCAGATTCGCAAGGGCTTCGGCGGCGCTGCCGGTCGTATCCACCTCATAATTCGACCGGCGCAGGATCAGCGCCATGGACTGTCGTAAATTTCGGTCGTCGTCGACGATAAGAATGGTTTTAGGCGACATAAAATCAATACTCTACGGTACCGATAGGTTGGCTCTACTGCCCCTGGTATAAATAACTGAACTGATGCCTTCTCGATGCATGGTACGAATTCAGTTCGAACATATTCGCAGTACCCTGTAATTGTACGGATAAATTCTCTCCGAAACCTTTGGATTGCTTTGGAATTATTGGGATTAAAAAAAAGACCTGTGAGGTTTTCCCCTTCCGCTCCGCTGCAGGGGCGCTTTGCGAAAACCTCACAGGTCCATCTACTCAAGCATGGGTTCTAGATCACCAACCGGTAGCCCACATCCCTGACGGTGATGATCATGTGCGGCCGCTGAAGATCTTCCTCCAATGCCTTCCTCAGCTCATGGATCTGCCAGCGGGTCATCTCTTTCGCCTCGATGCGGCTGATCTCCTGGTATCCTTGTGATTCCTTTACCAGGGTCTCATAAGGGACCGGGTTGGGCGAATGGCGCATCAAGGTCACCAGGTAATCGAAGGTGGATGGCGGCAGGGAGATCTCCCGCCCGTTCAAAGTGATGTGGTGCGTATG